>NZ_JAUETB010000013.1:0-188617 GCF_032484495.1 Bradyrhizobium sp. SZCCHNS3052
TGCGCTTCATGCTCTGGTCCTCGTTGGGGCCAGAACGAACTTCAAGCTGGATTAAGCCCGAGGGGCAAGGTCACGCGTGCCCAACGGTGACCAAGAGACAAGGCAGCCGAGTGTCTTGCAGCTCGCGATCCTGCCCGCCTCCAATACGGAAGGCTTGGTATCCTCGAGGTCCATGCCAAAGCTCGGGGGAATATCGAGAAGGCGGCTTTTCTTTCCTGTCATTTTGGCCAATAGAGTCTGGATCGGATTTTGATAGAGCTATTTGAACGTCAATAATTTAGGGGGCAATGGTGAGGGCAAGCGCGATCGTAGCAGCCGCGTCTTCCATTCCACAAGTCGGCAGCTTCCTAAAAGTCCGCGGCAAGAGCTGGATCGTCGAGCGCGCCGAGCGGCGTGGGCCGGTCGACGTTGTCACCCTCATCTCCTGCGAAGACGATTCGCAGGGCGAGGCGATTGAGCTGGCCTATGGGGCGGAGCTGAAGCCGGAGATCCTCGATCCCAACGACTGGTCGCCGCTGCTCACCAGCGGCTTCGAGGGGCCGCAGCGCCTCGGCGCCTATCTGCGTTCCACGGAATGGCGCACGGCCACCGCCGCCGACCGCAAGCTGTTCCAGGCGCCGTTCCGGGCCGGCATCCGGCTGGAATCCTACCAGCTGCTGCCGCTCGCCAAGGCGCTGGAGTTGCCGCGCGTCAATCTCCTGATCGGCGACGATGTCGGCCTCGGCAAGACGGTCGAGGCCGGGTTGATCGTGCGCGAGCTCCTGCTGCGGCGCCGCGTCGACTCCATCCTGGTCGCAGCCCCAGCGTCGATGCTGCTGCAATGGCAGGATGAGCTGGCGCAGAAGTTCGGCCTCGATTTCACGATCGTGGACCGCGAGCATCTCCTGGAGACGCGGCGCACCCGGGGTTTTTCGGCCAACCCCTGGAGCGTCGGTTCGCGCTTCATCGTCTCGCACAGCGTGCTCTCCGACGAGACCTATACCGGCGGCCTGCGCGAGCTGCTGGCGCCGTTCCGCGCTGGATCGATGTTCATCCTCGACGAGGCGCACCACGCCGCGCCATCATCTGGGGCCGCCTGGGCGGTCGAGAGCCAGATGACCAAGGCCGTGCGCGACATCGCCGCGCTGTTCGAGCATCGCCTGTTCCTGTCGGCGACTCCGCACAACGGCCATTCGAACTCGTTCGCGACCTTGCTGGAGATCCTCGATCCGCAGCGTTTTACCCGCGGTATTGCGGTCGAGGCCAAGGATCTGGAGCCGGTCATGGTGCGCCGGCTCAAGGAGGATCTTCGCCGGCTCGGTCATGCCTTCCCAGAGCGCATCGTCGATGCGATTCCCATCTCCGGCCTGCGGCCGGATGCGCCCGAGCTGCGGCTCGCCCTCATGCTCGACGAGTACAGCCAGTCGTCGACCGGTGGCAGCAAGGCGCGCTTCCTGTTCGCCAATCTGCAGCAGCGTCTGTTCTCCTCGATCGCAGCATTCCACCGCACGCTGACGACGCATCGGCGCAGCCTCGCCCGGAAGAGCGAGGAGCTTGCGTCCGACACGCCCGAGACCACAAGCGAGACCACGCCCGAGCTGATCGAGGACAACGAGGACATCGAAACCGCGACCCATCACGCCCGCGGCGAGCTCGGCGATCTCAACGCCGCCATCGCCCATGTCGACCGCATGCTGGCCATCAGCGCCGCTGCGCGCGACGAGCCCGATGCCCGCATCGCGGTGATGCTCGACTGGATCGAAGAGCACATGCTCGACGAGAGCTACGCCTGGCAGGACCGCCGGCTGATCCTGTTCACCGAATGGGAGGACACCCGCCGCTGGCTGGTCGAGCGGCTCAAGGAAGGGCTGCTGCAGCGTAGCCTCGGCCGCGTCGATCTCGACGGCCGCATCCTCAACTTCACCGGCCAGACCAGCCTCGCCGAGCGCGACCGCATCAAGATCGCCTTCAATGCCCCGTTCGACAAGGAGCCGGTGCGCATTCTCGTCTGCACCGATGCCGCGCGCGAGGGCCTCAATCTGCAGGCCCGCTGTCACGATCTCATCCATGTCGATCTGCCCTGGAATCCGTCGCGCCTCGAACAGCGCAACGGCCGCATCGACCGCAAGCTGCAGCCATCGAAGACCGTCACCTGCCGCTATTTCGTCTACACCCAGCGTGAGGAGGACCGGGTGCTGGATGCGCTGGTGCGCAAGACCGAGGTGATCCGCCAGCAGCTCGGCGCCTCCGGCGAGGTGCTGCGCCAGACCATCGAGACCACGCTCGCCCGCCAGGGCATCCGCCGCGGCGATGCGGCGAAGCTGGCCGACAGCATCAGCGGCGCCACGTCGGAGCGCACAGGCATCGCCGCGCGCGAGCTCGATGAGGACGCCGATCGCCGCGTGGCCCGCCTGAAGCAGGAGGAGGAGCGCCTGCAGCGCGCGCTCGAAAACGCCCGGAAGCGCGTCGGCGTCGACGGCGCCGACATCCGCCACGTCATCGAGGTCGCCCTCAAGGACGACGGCGCAGCGCTGCAGCCGGGCAGTTTCAGCGTGCCCGAAGCGGTGCTGCTCGATCCGGACACCCCGAGCTTTGCCAAGGACCCGAGCTGGGCGTCGCTGTTCGACGAGCTGCGGCCCGGCCGCCCGGCGACGCCAAAGGAGCGTGCGCGCTGGCGGCGCGACACCCCGGTGCGCGGTCTCGTGTTCGCTCCTCCGCTCGTGAGGGAGGGGCAGCCGGAGCCGCATGACGTGGTCCAGCTCCATCTCGAACATCGTCTCGTCAAGCGGCTGCTGTCGCGCTTCGTCAGCCAGGGCTTTCAGACCCGCCTCGGGCGCGTCACCGCGATCGTCTCCTCCGGCGGGCAGCCGCGCGTCGTGCTGCTCGGCCGGCTCTGCCTGTTCGGCCCGGGCGCCCGCCGCCTGCATGAGGAGATCATTCCCGTCACGGCCGCCTGGCGCGACACACGCCGCGACGCCAGCCCGCTGGTGCCCTTTGCCGAGACCGGCGAGGTCACCACCATCCAGCAGCTCGACGAGGCCCTGCGCCGCGGCGTCTCGCCCGCGAACGGCGTGCTCGACCGTCTGGGCCAGATGGTCGAGCGCGACATCGCCGACCTCCGTCCGCATATCGAGGCGCGCGCCGACGCCTCCGAACAATCGGCTGTCGCCGATCTGGTCGAGAACGGCCGGCGCGAGGCCGAGGCGCTGGCGGCGCTGCTGCAACGCCAGATCGACCGCGTGCGCGAGGCCATGCACACGAAGACAATGCCAGAAGCGCCGGCGCAGATGGATCTGTTCGGCCCGAGCGACGACGACATCCGCAAGCAGCATGAGCGCGAGCTGCGCCAGTTCGAGGCCGACCGCCGCTCCTGGGACGGCAAGCTGCTGCGGCTGCAGCAGGAGCTGGACAGCGAACCTGAGAAAGTCCGCCGGGGCTATGAGGTGCAGGCGCGCCGGCTGGAGCCGGTCGGCCTCGTCTATCTCTGGCCGGCGACGAACTGATCATGACAATGACCTTTCATTCCCAACAGGACGAAACCTCGGAGTGGCTGAACTATCTGCAGCCCGAGGGCCTCGTCGTCGGCGCCAATGTGCTGCGCGAGACCGGCGTCACCCCGATCCGCCAGACCCCGCTCGACACCGAGACGGCGGCGCGCGCACTGCATCTCGATCCCGAGGTGCCGCGCGAGCAGGACCGGCTGTTCGAGCTGCACGATGCGTGGGGCTTCTTCGAGCAGGTGCTCGACTGGCCGGCGAAGCTGGTCGCCGGCAGCCCGGGCGGCCCCGCCGTCGATCCGGCGCTGACCGTGACGGTCCCGGAGCACGAGACCCTGCTGTCGCCGGACTACGCGCTGTTGTGGAACGGTGCGGCGCCCGCCGGCATTCCGGCCCAGGCGCTGGTCATGCTGTATCCGACCCTCGACGCCGACGGCCGCAATCAGTTCGAGCAGGGTGAATGGGAGGCGACGCCGCATCAGCGGCTGGAGCGGCTGTTGCGCGAGAGCAATGTCGGCGTCGGCATTCTCATCACGCGCAACGCGCTGCGGCTGATCTATGCGCCGCGCGGCGAAACCGCGGGCTGGCTGACCTGGCCGCTGGCCGCGCTCGGCCGCGTCGAGGGCCGGCCGATGCTGGCGGGCCTCAAATTGTGCCTCGGCCGCAACGCCTTCTTCACCGGCGCGCCGGAGCAGCGGCTGCGCAAGCTGCTGGAGGCCTCGCGCGAGGCGCAGAACGCCGTCTCCGAAAAGCTCTCCGGCCAGGTGCTCGGCGCGCTCTATGAGCTCTTGCGCGGCCTGCACCGCGCCGCGCCAGAGCAGATCGAGGCGCTCGCGACCAGTGATCCGCACCATCTCTATGAGGGCCTGCTCACGCTGCTCATGCGGCTCGTCTTTCTGCTCTATGCCGAGGACCGCGACCTCCTGCCATCGTCGACCGATCCGCAGCTGAAGCAGCTCTGGGACACCGGCTATTCGATCAAGACGTTGTATGCGCGGCTGCTGGTCGACGAGGCGCTCAACCCAGACACGATGGACGAGCGGCGCGGTGGCTGGGGCCAGCTGTTGGCCGTGTTCCGGTTGATCCATGGCGGCCACCCGCATTGGGTGACCGGCCGCGGTGGCAAGCTGTTCAATCCCGACGCCTTTCCGTTTCTCGAAGGCCGCTCCCGCGGCAGCGCCCGCAGCGAAGCGGCGATCCTGCCGGTCTCCGACGGCACTATCCTGCGCATCCTCCATGGCTTGATGACCATCGAGGGCAGGGGTTTGTCGGGCGAGAAGATCCGCGAACGGCTGTCCTATCGCTCGCTCGACGTCGAATCCATCGGCTCGGTCTACGAGACCGTGATGGGCTTTACGGCCTCGCGCGCCACCGAGCGCATGATCGCGCTGCGCGACGAGAAGAAGCTGCCGAACTTCATCGGCCTCGACACCCTGCTGGCCCAGAAGCCGGGCGACCGGCAGAAATGGCTGAAGGAGCGCGGCATCAAGCTCTCGGCCAGGCAGGCCCAGGGTGTGAAGAACGCGAAGGATCTCGCCGCGCTGATCGAGGCGTTCGGCTCGCTGGTCGACGAGCGCGCCTCGCCCAAGGCAACCCCGATCGGGCAGGGCGCGCCCTATCTGCAGCCGACCGAGGAGCGCCGCCGCTCCGGCTCGCACTACACGCCACGCTCCCTCACCGAGCCGATCGTCCGCCACGCCCTGGAGCCGGCCTTCGCCCGGCTCGGCACTGACGCCTCGCCTGAGGCCGTGCTGTCGCTGAAGGTCTGCGATCCCGCCTGCGGCTCCGGCGCCTTCCTGGTCGAAGCCTGCCGCCAGATCGGTGCCCGGCTGGAGCAGGCCTGGAACATGTACGGCGCGGAGAAGCCGAGGATTCCGCCGGATGAGGACGAGGCGCTGCATGCGCGGCGCCTGGTGGCGCAGAAATGCCTGTACGGCGTCGACCGCAATCCGATGGCGGTCGATCTCGCCCGGCTGTCGCTGTGGCTGGCGACGCTCGCCCGCGATCATGAGTTCACGTTTCTTGATCACGCGCTGAAGGCCGGCGACAGTCTTGTGGGGCTGACGCGGGCCCAGATCCAGGCCGTGCATTGGGACCCGTCCAAGCCGGGCCTGCCGCTGTTTCGAGAGACGATCGAGAAGGCGGTGAGCCGCGCGCTCGAAGGCCGCGAGGCGATTCGCAATGCGGATGATGATGTGCTCATCACGGCGCAGGCCGCGCGCTATTCGCGAGTTGTTGAGGCGAGCGACCCGGCGCGGATTGTGGGTGACTCTGTGATAGCTGCCCATTTTTCGGCTGACAAACAGCGCGACCGGGAGATTGAACGGCTTAAAGTGGAAGACCGGATCGCCGGCACCCCACCGAAATGGGATGAGTTGAGCGTCAAGCGAAAGGCTTTCCAAACGGAAGTAGGGTGGAATCCTTTCCACTGGGATATTGAATTTCCAGAAGTCTTTTTTCGCGAAAATGCAGGTTTTGATTGTATCGTAGGCAATCCGCCATTTGCAGGGAAGAATACGATCACGGCAGCGTCAGGCCCGTATTATTTGCCTTGGCTGCAGACACTGAACGTTGGCGCTCACGGAAACGCTGATCTCGTGGCACATTTCTTCCGGCGCGCATACGACTTGCTTCGTATTGGAGGAGCATTTGGTCTAATAGCGACAAACACGATTGGACAAGGTGATACACGAGAGACGGGACTCGCAACGATTTTGCGGCATGGAGGACATATCTTTCGGGCTACAAAACGTCGCCAATGGCCAAATGAAGGAGCAGCGGTTGTCATTTCGATAGTTCATATTCAAAGATGCGATTTGTCGATTCTGCCCGTTCTGGACGACCGTCCCGTCCGACGGATTTCAGCTTATTTAGTCGAGGGCGAACTAGATCATTCGCCTGCAAAATTGACCTCTAACGACCGTAGAGTCTTCAAAGGCTCCGAGCTCCACGGCGCTGGCTTCTTATTCGATGACGAAGGAGCCGAAAAGGGCGAATGTGAGTCGCTGGATAAGATGAGAGCTGTTCTTGCATCCGATCCGAAAAACGCGGACCGGATTCGTCCATTTTTGACAGGGCAAGATGTTGTCACGAGTCCGATACAGGCGACTCACCGATATGCAATCGATTTGAACGATCTTTCCGCTCAGGACGCCGAGTCCAACTATCCGATGTTGTTTGATATTCTCGCCCGACGAGTCTTGCCCCAACGGCGTCAAGACAATCGCGCTTCCAGGCGCAAAAACTGGTGGCGCTACGGCGAGAGGTCGTCCGGCCTTTACAACGCTATCAAAGGCAAGACTCGCCTTCTTTGTACGATCTTTACGTCTCCCCACATGTCTTTCTGTTTCGTCGGTAACTCATTTGTCTTCGCAAACATGGTGATCATTCTCCCCAACGAGACGTCTTCGGGCTTTAGCGTTCTTCAATCAAGAATCCATGAAACCTGGACAAGGTTCTTCGCTTCTACGCTTGAGGATAGGCTCCGGTACGCTCCTTCCGATTGCTTTTCGACATTCCCTTTTCCGTCCAGCTATGAGACGGGGGCAGCTCTCGAAACTGTAGGTCAGAACTATCACGATCACCGGGCCGCGCTGATGGTGGCGGCGAACGAAGGCATGACCAAGACCTACAATCATTTCCACGATGCGGACGACCGCGGCGACGCCATTCAGACTTTGCGCGATCTGCACGACGCCATGGATCGCGCCGTGCTCCGCGCCTACGGTTGGCATGACCTCGCTGACGAATTGTGCCCCGAATTCCTGACCGAGGATACGGAAGACGACCACACCTATCAGGGCCGCTATTTCTGGCCCGCCGATCAGCGTGACCGCGTGTTGGCCCGCCTGCTTGCGCTGAACGCCGAGCGGCACGCGGAGGAGATGGCAGCCGGACGGGCCCCAGCCGCGCAGGAGTCTGGTGAAGAAGCCGACGGGCTGGAGGATGCAGGCGCCGGCCCGTTGTTCGATCGCGATTGAGCCCGCAGGCTGGCTAAACCGCTGATTGCCATCGGCGGCCGGTTTGATAAGGCTTGCAGATCCAAGCCGTTGCTTGAGACTTTGGGGGACGCATGACCACAGCGGAGCCGACGCCGCCACAGCAGAGGCCGACCGATCGCCTTGTCGGCCTGCCGAAGCCCACGACCCCGGTGGCGGTGCGTGAGCGGCTGGTCGATCTCCTGCGCCGCGACCTGGTCGGGCCGCATCCTGACCTCGACCCAGACCTCGCGCGCGAGGTGATCGCAGGGGTCGCGCCCGCGACCTGGTATCTGACCGGCTTCCTCGGGCCGAAGCGCGACACCGGCGCGGCGAAGACGGAGGCGAGCGGCGATGCCGACATCGCGGCCGAGCAGGCGGCCGAAGATCTGCTCGAAACCCAGCGCGGCAGCGAGCCCCTGTCGGAGGTGACGCAAGGCAAGGGCGGCGCCCCGGACGAGGGGCAGACGGAAGCGCCGCCGGTGCGCTCGTTCCAGCCGTCCTCGATCGGGCTCACCGTGCTGCTGCCGCGCGACGCCAGCGGGCTGCAGGCGCGCGTGAGCTGGGGCGACTATGTCACCGAGCCGCGGCTGGATGACGCCGTGTTTCTCGAAGCCGCGCGCGAGATCGCCGAGGCGCGGGGCGAGACGCCGAAGACGCCGGGCCGGGAGACGCTGGACTGGCGCCGGATTCCCCGCGAGGAGACTGTACCCATCACCATCCGGCGCGGGGACGTGCCGCAGCGGATCGTTATCCCCAACAGCGCCGCGCCGATGGCGATCGGCGGCGGGCTCGAGCTCGTGGTGTCGGCGCGTGAGATCGAGACGGCCGATATCGACGGCGTCAAGCGCGAGCTGCTCGCGGTGTCGGTGTTCCTGGTCAATGCAAGGCCGCACACCATCCGCTTCCGCGACATCGCGTTCTGCTTCCAGGCCCGGCTGCAGCTCGATTTCGCCGCAGGTTTCGAGCGCCGCGACGACCGCGCCTCCTATGATTCCGACGAGGCCGACGAGCGGCTGGCCGACCTGCATTACCACGACGTCTGCTCCTATGCGGTCGGCCACAACACCTCGGGCGATTGGAGCGCGCCGGACGGCGAGGGGCGCGTGACCACCGTGTTCACCAATCCGCTGCCGATGCAGGAGGTCGAGAAGCTCGGCGCCGATATCGATCTTGCCGGTGTCGAGCGCTCGATGGCCGCGCTGGCCAAGGCGGCAGACGATGCCGGCACGCTGCAGGCGGCGCTGTCAGGCCTCCCCATTGCCTACGACGCCTGGGCCAAGGAGGAGGCAAAGCGCGTCGCCGGCATCGACGGCAAGCGCCGCCGCGAGGTCGCGACCAAATGCCTTGAGGACATTGCGATCGCGCGCGGGCGCATCGCCTCCGGACTGGCGCGGCTGCAGAGCGATCCGCTCAGCCGCGAGGCCTTTGGCATCATGAATCGGGTGATGGAGCGCGCCAACCGGCAGCGCAGCGCCGCCAACAACAAGAAGCCGTTGGATCAGCAGAAGGCGCCGACATGGCGCCTGTTCCAGCTCGCCTTCATCCTGCTCAACCTCGACGGCCTCGTCGACCCCGTTCATGCCGACCGGCCGATCGTGGATCTGCTGTTCTTCCCGACCGGCGGCGGCAAGACCGAGGCCTATCTCGGCCTCGCCGCGTTTGCGATCGCGCGCCGCCGGCTGAACAATCCAGGCCTGGCCGGGGCGGGGCTGTCGGTGGTGATGCGCTACACCCTGCGCCTGCTGACGCTGGACCAGCTGCAGCGCGCGGCGGGGCTGGTCTGCGCGCTGGAGCTGGAGCGCAAGGAGAAGAAGCGCCTCGGCGACTGGCCGATCGAGATCGGCCTGTGGGTCGGCGGCGGTGCCACGCCGAACAATCTCGGCAGCTCCCAGAACAGGAAAGAGAACACGGCCGTCTATTGGCTGGACCAGTACAAGAAAGGGAAGGGCCCAGCGCCGGCGCCACTAAAGAGCTGCCCCTGGTGCGGCGGCGAGCTGAAGAAGGAAGCGTTCGCGCTGCAGCCGTTGGCCGCGAGCCCGCGGCGGCTCGACCTGCGCTGCTACGAGATCGACTGCGCCTTCTCCAGCGACAGCCGGCTGCCGATCGTGGTCGTCGACGAGGAGATCTATGAGCGCCTGCCGGCCTTCATGATCGCCACCGTCGACAAATTCGCCAACGTGCCTTGGGAAGGCCGGGCCGGGGCCTTCTTCGGCCATGTCGAGCGCAGCGATGCGAACGGTTTCTACGGAGCAGCCGAGCCGCCGGGGAAGGGCACGAAGCTGCCGGCCGAGCTGCGGCCGATCGACCTCATCATCCAGGACGAGCTGCATCTCATCTCCGGGCCGCTCGGCACCGTGGCCGGGCTCTATGAGACCGCATTCGATCTCCTGGCGTCACGCAAGATCAATGGCGAATGGCGCGGGCCGAAGATCGTCGCCTCGACAGCGACCGTGCGCCGCGCCGAGACCCAGATCCGCAATCTGTTCGGCCGCGACCGCACCGCGATCTTCCCGCCGCCGGGTATTGGTCGCGACGATTCGTTCTTTGCCAGGGCCGATCGCGCCACGCCATCGCGGCTCTATCTCGGCATCGCCTCGCCGGGCCGCGGCCCGAAGCTGGTGTTCCTGCGCGCGCTGCAGACCTTGCTGTCGGGGGCCGAGGCGCTGTCGCGCCGCGGCAAGGATGATCCGGCCGATCCCTATCTGACGGCACTGTGCTATTTCAATGCGCTGCGCGAGCTCGGCGGCGCCCGCCGCATCGTCGATGACGAGGTGCGCGCGCATCTGACGACCTACGGCCGCAGCCGTGTCCGTCGCGAGCCTGCGGGCCAGCCATTTGCCGATCGGGTGCTGCGCGAGATTCAGGAGCTGACCTCGCGCTACACGACCGATCAGGTCTCCGACGCGCGGGCGCGGCTCGGGCTTGCAGTGTCCGACAAGAATGCCGTCGATGTCGCGCTGGCCACCAACATGATCTCGGTCGGTCTCGACATCGGCCGGCTCGGGATGATGGTGGTGCAGGGCCAGCCGAAGACGGCGGCCGAATACATCCAGGCGACATCGCGCGTCGGACGCGAGAGCGACAAGCCGGGCCTGGTCGTCACCCTGCTCAACATCCACAAGCCGCGCGACCGCACCCACTACGAGCAGTTCCGCGCCTTCCATCAGAGCTTCTATCGCGCGGTCGAGGCCACCAGCGTGACGCCGTTCGCGCCGCGCGCGCTCGATCGGGCGCTGGCCGCGACCCTGGTGGCGGGGCTGCGCCACGTGACGCCGAGCCTGACGCCGAACAAGGCGGTCGACAAGGTGGCGGACGAGCCCTCCGCCTACAAACGCGTGCGCGATGTGATCGAGGCCAAGATGCGGGTGGCGGGGGAGGACAGCGCCTCGATCGCGCGCTGCCTCGCGCGGCTCGACGAGCTGGAGGCGGCGTGGATCAGAATCGCGGACAAGCAGACCCGCAATGGCGACGAGTTCGCCTATGCCGGCCAGCAGGCGGTGCGCCGGCTGTTGCAGGACCCGTTCGATCAGCAGCCCAACATGGACAAGGAGCGGGAATGGTTCGTCGCGGGACGCTCGATGCGCGACACGGAGCCCGTCTCGCTGCTGAAGCTCAGGAAGCCGGACGGCAGCCTTCTCGGATAGTGGAATTCTCATGGCCGACATCACTCAGAACTTCAGCCAGCTGCTGCTGACCTATGGCCCCGGCGCCATGATGGACCTGCCGGACAATGCCGTGGTCATCGGCGGTCTCCAGGACTGGGACTACAAGGGCTCGAACTGGAAGCCGGTCGAGGAGGAGCGCCTGGTGGCGCTGTTGAAGCAGCAGCTCGGCACCAAGCTGAGCCCGAATTTTTCGGGGTTGCGGCATCCGCCGATGTTCGACGAGGAGCGCCGCGACAGCAACGCGCCCGGCGTCGGCGTGCGGCTGTTTCCCGAATGGTTCCTGGTCAACGAGGCGACCGCCAAGGGAGCGGACGTGATGCCGGCGGGGACGGGCAATGAGAAACGCCGCCGCATGGTCCAGTTTACCGAGCTCGACGTCAACGCCGGCGGCAGGCTGTCCTACACCGGCTCCGGAGCCAAGATCGGCGTCAACCCGATCCGTTTCGTCGGCGCCTGCACCAAGGGCCATCTGCAGGACATCGCCTGGCGCTATCTGACCCACCGCGGCAAGGATCAGTCCTGCCGCAAGCCGCTGTACTGGGTCGAGCGCGGCGTCAGCTCCGATCCCTCGGATATCTCGGTGCAATGCACCTGCGGCGCCTCGATCAGCATGGCCGATCTCTACAAGCCGCAGTTTCTCGGCAAATGCGATTGCCACAGCCCGTGGCTGACGCCGCGGCGCGATGCAAACGAGCAATGCAACGAGGATCTGCGGCTGCTGCCACGCTCGGCGACCAACACCTACTTTGCGCAGACGGTGACGGTGATCTCGCTGACCAAGTCGAACGACAGGCTGCGGCAGACGATCGCGGAGAACAAGACTGTCATCGACGGCATCCGCGCGCTTCCGAACTTCATCGTCGTGTTGCGAGCGATCCCGCAGCTCAAGGACGCCTTCAAGGAGTTCTCCGATGAGGAGATCCTGCAGGCGCTCAACAGCGACGACGGCTCCGGCGCCAATCCGAGCGCGCATCCGCACATCGCCGAGTTCGACATGATGGCGACCGGCGCGCCGGTGATCGGCAGCGACGGCGCCGGATCGTTCTTCTATGGCGAGACGCTGCCGCGCGACGCGCTCAAGCTCCAGGCCCCCTGGGACACGTTCCTGCAGGCCGTCGTGCGGGTTCACCGCTTGCGCGAGGTGACATGTTTGTACGGCTTCACCCGCCTGGAGCCGCCGCCGACCCCGGCCGAAAGCGAGCTCGACGAGATCCAGCTCGCCGTCGGCGGCGCCGACCTCGCCCGCAACGTCGAATGGCTGCCGGCGATCGAGCAGCTCGGCGAGGGCATCTTCCTGCACGTCGCGCCCGACTTCATCAATCAGTGGCTCGACGCCGACCCGACCGTCGCCAAAGCGGCGAACCTGCGCGACCGCGAACGCCGCGACGCCGCCCGCTTCAACCGCGAGCCCAAGCACCGAGGCATCGCCTATTGGGCGCTGCACTCGCTCTCGCACGCCTTCATGGCCGAGCTGGCGTTGGAATGCGGCTACCCTCTATCGTCCCTGAAGGAACGCATTTATTCCACCGGCCCCGCCCAAGCCGACCGCTTCGGCATCCTGATCTACACCTCCACCGCCGGCGGCCAGGGCACCCTCGGCGGCCTCAGCCACATGGCCGAACGCGCCGGCGAATTGCTGACCAGGGCTACAAGGCGCCTCGCCCTGTGCTCCAACGACCCAATCTGCGCCGAACACAGCGACGGCAGCGAGGAATACCCACTGCAGGGCGCAGCGTGCCACGCCTGTTTGCTGGTGCCCGAGACGAGCTGCGAGGCCAGGAACACGCGGCTGGACCGGGGGCTGCTGACACGGACGGTGCTGGGCGGGGGACTGCCGTTGTTGGAGAGAATCAGGTTGGATGCACCCTAGATCGATTCTGGTTCGTGTTGGATATCTGGCTGTTGAGAGAAGGTCCTGCGGAGCGGCTTAGCGAGTCTTGCTTCGCCTTTGAGCAATCTTTCATTGATCGATGTGCAGGTCATTCGCTGGCGCGGTGTTCACCGTCATTTCTTTTCGGTCTGTCGCTCGAGGGCTGACGCCATTGCGCCGAAACGATCCCCGGCAAATTCCTGTTTCTGATCGGTGTCCCTGATTGGAGGACTACGAGGCATGCTGGCTTGGCTCGATTTCGACTCCGATGCAATGCGGCGAGCGCACGAATTGCTCCAACAGTTTCGTGATTCCAGAACGCTCGATCATCTTCGGCTGGGCGGCGTGAGGGACGATTTCGCCGAGCATTTTTTCCCCGCCACTTCGACGATCATGCCTCATGCGCGCTATCTCATTCTGGTGCCGCGCGCGTTCCTGCAACTCGAGGCGGAGATCCGGAGGAGCCGTCGTTCACTTCAGCAGGCCGTCAAGCGGCTCGACGAAATCGAAGCGTCTCAGGCACACAGGCTGATCGCCGAGCTCGGAAAGAAAGTGAACAAACGTGAGCCGGATCGGCGGGATCTCGAAGGGTCCGGCATCATCGGTTGGGACAAGATCCGCGAGACAAAGAACGCCGAGTTCGTGAGCCAGACACCCTCCAACAGCTATTGGGCCTCACTACGAAAGCTTCAGATCCGGATTCCCAAGGGCTCGCGCGTACAATACATCGGCGAGATGATGGCCCGGGGGAACGTCAGGTATGCCCGCTCTGGAGTTCCTGAGGAGGAGTCCACCGGGCTCGAGCGAGTCATCTGGAACAAGGACGCAGTGGAGCTGGCGAGGGATGCGTCGGCCTGTCTCGAGCTCAACAAGAAGCAGGCAGACTTCCTTTGCGGACGGTATATCGGGCTGAATAGCCTGATGTCGCGGTTACTTCTCGCGCCCGAAAAGGGAATCAAGACGAAGGCCGATCTTGAGGAGTTCGGATATGTCTGGGACTATCCCTCGGCGATTGGTGATCCGACCGTCGAATCCGCCCGCCGGCTGTCCGCGCTCATTCAAGGCGCCAATCTTCTATATGGCGCTATGGTGACGAAAGAGTATGGGCTCGAACGTCACCAGGATTTTGATGGGTGGTGGCCGGCACTCGAGGAGTGGTTTGTCAGTCCGGAACGGGCGCTTGGCGCCAAAACCGCTAAGCGGACCGAATGGTCGACGGTCGCCGCTGTTTGCAACGATCGTTCCGTCGATCTTCATTTCCTCAAGGAGATCCAGGCCAGACTGAAGGACGCGAAGTCGCCGTCCGACCTGCTGGAGTCGTGCACCGCTCTGATTGTTCGCAGAGAGCAGGCCATCAAGCGGGGCAGCTATCGGCTTGGCCGGACGAGAGGCGCCGGCAGTGCCGACACGAAAAAATTCCGGGAAAGAGTGTTGAGCCAGCCAATTCGGCTGACGCGAGCCCCTGACTTCAGGTGGGGCATGGCGAGTGAGTTCATGTGGAACATCAACCTCGGCTTGGGCGTATGGGGCTGACGAGAGACCACCGCCGAAGTCTCCTTGAACAAATCGATCCTGGAGATCGGCGGCTCAGGGCCGGCCTCATCTTGACGTATTCGGCTGAAGCAACTGCTCTCGTGGCGATCCTTTCCACCCTCGCAGGACATTCTCTGAGCGGAGAAGACGCGGCGCTGCCTGGCATCGAAGATGGTTTCCGCATCATGCGCGATATCGAGACGCTCTCCAGTCGCGTGCGCGTCCTGCTGAATGTCGGCGGGTTTCGCGCGTCGAGCTTCAGAATGGCTGCGCCATTGGATGCGATCGTGCGGGAGATCGTTCCGCCGGATCGACAATGCTCGTTCCATCCGAAGCTGCTGATCTTCGAGTACGATACTGACGACAGGCAACAAAGGACCGTTGCATCTGACATTCGGATGTTCGTCTGCACCAGGAACGTGACGACCGACGATAGCGTCGATGCGATCGTGTCCCTTCGGCTCATCGAACGGAATGAAGTCACCGAAAACGGAAAGCGGCTTCGCGGCTTTCTTCAGGCGGCGCTGGACGAGGTCGGGGAAGACGTCCCCGCCGAGTTGAGCAGGCTGCTGAAGCGTCTCGATCATGTGGATTTGGAGCCGCTCCACGGTGCGCCGTCGCTGCAGGGGATCGAATTCCATGGGCAGATTCCCGGAAAGGAGGCGCTTTCCAGCCTGATATCTCGGTCGGCCGACGGCGTCGAAGAGAGAATTGTGGTCAGTCCGTTCATCGACAAGACCACCCTTCGTGAGTTCGCCCTGGGAGGGCAGCGCAGGACGTGCCTGCTCAGCGAGCCACGCGAGATTGCGAGGATCTGCGCGCTCGATGCGGGGGACGCCTTTCTCAGGGAGAATTTCGAATGCTATGAACTCCGTCGCGACCTCGATCAGTCGTTCCACTCGCTTCATGCAAAGCTGGTCCTGGACAGGACCGCCTCGGCCACCGTGGTCACCGTGGGGAGCGCGAACGCGACCCTGCGGGCATGGAGGGGCAAGAACTGGGAGGCTGTCATTCGTTTCCAGGCGAGGCAGGGCTACTACAACCAGGTCTTCGACGATCTGTTCGTGGATGACCGCGCGAAAAACGGCGTGGCGCTCTGTGTTCGAATCGTTCCGGTCCCTGAAGGTCCAGCTCCGGAGTCGGCAAAGGAAGCGGTTGCGAATCTGATTGCACGAGCGGCGCTGGATTGCACCATCAGCTGCCATGACGCAGCGAGCGTTACCGTCGATCTCTCGATGATCCCTGGAGACTCCGAGTTCGAGCTCAAGAGGGTTTCCTTCCGCCTGTTCGGCGAGATGGTGGATCATCAGGCGTGTCCGGAGATGGATGCCTGGAGATTGTCATGGAGCGTTCCTGTCGCGCGGTTCTCCGCATTTTTGTCGATCGCCGCGACGTTCATGACCGGAAGCGGCGAAGATGAAATTCGGGTGAATCGCCGCCTGGACGTCGATCCGGCCCTGCTAGCGCGAAGGAATCACGGGCTTCTCTCGGAGTTGGTGCAGGGCCGCGGAGTTCACGAGATACTTGCTGCCATTCTGGAAGGCACGGATCTCGGGTTCTCGCCGGACTTTGGCGGCGATGCTGGATCGTCATGGACGGTGAAGGGGGGCGCAGGTGTTTCGGTCGCCAGCCTGGAAGCACTGGTTTTTCTCTGTCTCAATGATGATCCCGAGTCCCTGGCCAAGCGATCCATGATCTCCGACGTGATGAAGGCGGAGTTTGCCGAGAGTCCCCCCGGAACCGATGCTGAAAAAATCGACCGTCATCGACGGCTGTTCGAAGCTGTCAAGAAGATTTGGGCGGAATTGGATCGTCAATTTCCCGTAAAGGCTCGTGACCCATGGGGCGCCTGAATCCAAAGCAGTTCCAACTCGATACGATCGAACACGTCTATCGGAGAATGGCCCGTGCGCCGAGCCGCTTTCTGGTGGCTGACGAGGTCGGCCTTGGCAAGACGATCATCGCTCGCGGCGTGATCCGCAGGTTTCAAAAGCATGCGGACGAGAATGCGGGACGCAACGCAAGCGGCAACCGGCAACTGGTGCTGTACGTCTGTTCCAGCTCGGACATTGGCAAGCAGAACGTCAAGAAGCTGATGTCGGAAGGGGGAGAAGCTCTCGGGAATGGTCGCGCCTCCAGGCTGACCATGCTCCTGTGCGACGAGGCCCGCGCGGCCTTGAAAGCCGTTCAGGATTCCGGACGCCGGCGCTCTTCCGATGACGAAGGACTGCCGCACGGATCGGCACTGGAGGTCGTTTGCCTGACCCCGGCGACATCGTTCGATTTCGGCTTTCCCGAGGGAAAGAAGGAAGAGCGTCAGTTTCTTCATGCGCTTCTGTCCGCAGCATTCGAAGGGTGCGGGTTCAAGGGCAACCTCCTGACGACGGCGGCGGCGAAGTTCTTCATACCTCCGGCCGAGGCGGCCCCTTCGGCCTGGCTGAATGCGGTGAAGCAGAAGCGCGTCAACGAGGTGGCTTGGATCTTGGACAACAAGCCGGTCGTGGTCGGATCGTTGCGGAAAAGGCTCGCGTTGCCCTTTCTGGACGAGTCGTTCGATCTGGAAAGGAGCGTGGCTCGCGAATTCTACAGGAGCCTGCGTATCGACAGGCGGGTCTCCACGATCGACGTGTTCAACCTCGCGGTGGACGAGTGCGTGGGATTTCTGGACAAGAAGAGCGAGAGGGCCGATCAGCTCAGGGCTTTGCGGCGTAGCGTCATCAGGAAAGTTCGCGAACAGCTCGCTCTCGTTGTCGTGTCGACACTCCAGCCCCATCTCGTGATTCTTGACGAATTCCAGAACTTCAGCGAACTGCTCGTCGAAAACTCAGCCGATGGACGCGGCACCAACGATATCGTTCGGACGCTTTTTGGAACAGAGTCGCGACTCCTGCTCCTGTCCGCGACGCCCTACAAGGCGGCGACCGCGGACTTCGAAATGGCCCAGCAAAGCCACTATCAGAAGTTCTGGGACACGATCAAGTTTCTGTTCCGAACTCATCGCAATGGTGAAGACCTGGTGAAGTCCATAGCCGAGCACTTCACTCTCTACAGGCAAAGCATTCAGGGCCTGAGTGAAGTCGGCGATTCGCACTTCCTGCAGGCAAAGAAATCCAAACTGCACATTCAGGCTCAGCTCAGGGAGGTGATGGTTCGAACCGAGCGGTTTCGATACCTCGATGACCCCGCGAACGGCGTCGATGAACGGCAAATCCAGCCTTGGGTGGATTGGGCTTCGAGCGAATCGGACGAAATGAGTGCACCGCTTCCCGGCGTCGAATTTCGCGTTCAAGATGGTCGCTACCTTGCCTGGCTCAAGACAGCCATCCGTCCGGAACAGCAGATGTTCCTGCCGGAGATCTGGGCCAGCATTCCGTACGCTCTCAATCTGATGCCGAAGAGCTACAAGATGATCAACTCGCTCTATGAGACCGACACACGTCTCGCCGATTGTCTGAAGCCGGCCATGCGGGCGACTGAAGCGCAAACGTTTTGCCCGTCACTTGACGAGATGCCGATCACCACGCTGGACAGCGTTGCGCCCAATCCGAAGATGCGGGAGTTGATCCGACAGATCAAGGAGGAAGGGCTCCATCATCACCTTTGGGTGTGTCCCACCAAGACCTACTATTCCGTCGCGGACGAGCAGGACCTGAAGGGACCTCGCAAGAGGCTGATCTTCAGCAGATGGCAGGCCGTCCCGCAGGCCGTCAGTATTCTGACGAGTCTGTATGCCGAAAAGATGCTCGGTGCAGCCGATGAATCGCACGGACGGTCACTGGAGTTGTCGTACGGTTCAGTCGAACTGGCGCCTGTGCTGTTTCATCCATCGCTTTGGCTGGCCGAGGTTGGACGGGTGATCTACGACCGCAGGACGTGTGGACGCGTTTCGCTGGATGCGTTGGAACAGATGGTGGCGAAACGGCTGGAGAGGGACCTCGCGGCTCGCAACATCAAGGTGGTTGATGGCCGGCTGGACTCCCTGGAGACGATCGCTGCCGTGTTTCATCGCATGGAGCAGAAGAGCTATGCCGCGCTCTACGGCAGAACCATCGGATCGAAATTTCAGCATTGGCCCAAAGCGAAACGTGCCGGGGAAGATGGCGAAGAGGCGGAAACGGAGACCAGTACAAGGAAGGCGATCGAAGCGTTTCACGACACATCTCAAGAGCAGGCGAAACGTCTGGCAAAGAGAATCTCCCGCTCGTCGCTCAACCTTCTTGCGCAGCTTGCGATTGCCGGGCCCGCGACCTCTCTCCTGAGGGTCTGTCTGCAGTTCGGCTTGCTGCATTCTGCCGAGACGTCTTCGGGCCGAGGGCACGGCGCCGAGGTGCCGGAAAAGATCCTTTCGGCCGTTCTGCGCGCGACCCACGGGCCGATCCGGCGCTTCTTCAATCACAGTCACGCCGGTCTCGTGATCCGGAAGCTGAGGCTGAATGGAAGATCGACGCATCTGGAAAGAACAGCGGCGTTCTGCGCTCGAAAGCATCTGTCTGCTGTCATGGACGAACTCGCGTTCCTGATGGAGGAGGATCTTCCACCCTTCGAGAAGCGGCCCGGCGATCGTGCGGTCGAACTGATCGAAGGGCTGGGCTCGAGCTTTCGAATTGCCGTTGGGACGCCCGTGTTTCGGGAGGTTCATGGCAAGGAGCGGCTGTCTGTAAAGAACCGGAATGTGAGCCGTCACATCGCGCAGGCCTTTGTCGACGAACGCGGGGCGAAGGATGACGCGGGCAAGGACCTCCTGAGGGATCAAATTCGGCGTGCCTTCAATTCTCCATTTTGGCCTTTCGTTCTGGCAACGACGTCCATCGGCCAGGAGGGGCTCGACTTTCACCGCTATTGTTCGGATGTGATCCATTGGAATCTTCCCGAGAGTCCGGTCGCTTTCGAGCAGAGGGAAGGAAGAATTCAGCGCTATCTCAGCAAGGCGATTCGTGAAGCGTGGGTGAAACGTAGAAGCTGGGACGAGTTTCTGCCGGCCGGGCTGCATTCGCGGGGGGCCACCGCAAAACTGAGCAACCCGTGGGCGCGCATCCAGGAGGTGCTCGAGAGCAGCGAAAGGGAAGGCAAAACCGATCGACGAGGTCTTTCACCGCAATGGATCTATGAGCGTGATGGTGAGTTCGCTCAGATACGTCGCTGGATCTTCTCTCATCCATTCTCGCGCGAGGCGGTGGCCTATCGTCGGATGCGTGACTCGGTTCTGCTTTATCGCCTGGCGCTCGGCCAAGCGCGTCAAGATGATCTGATTCGAGCGCTGAGCCAGCAGACCTTGTTCAGAGAATCCGATCCTGAACAGCGCCGGAGATTGATCCGTGAACTCTGGATAGACCTTTCACCACCGAAGTCAGGGCGGACGCTTTCGGAGTGATGGCATCGCCTGGCGGACTTTCCACCACCGTGGTGATGGCGCGCCCGGTCAGGCCGCCGAACGATCATTTTTGCCGTCCTGAGCCGCGTCCGGCTCATTCGAAGGGGGGTTATGGTGACGCCGCATAAAATAAATCCCTGCGTCGATGGGCATGGTGCGGCGACTGCTCTTCTCGAAGCGCACAGTTCCATCTCAATAATGCGGCGTCACCGTCGGTCGCTCCGCCCGGTCATCGACGCATGAGCTGTCGGCGCGTCGCGGTGCAGCGCGGGTGAGCGATGGCGACAGCTGGGGTCTCACGCGCGGCGTCGGAGAACCCGGATGTCGCTTTCGGCCTGCGCCCTTGTGGGCGCAGGCCTGGCGCTCATCCGGGCTACGCTGTGGGTGATGTCGCGCGCGGGCGGGCGGGCAAGGTCGGTTTTTTTAGGCGGCGCGGGGCTGGCGTCCGGGTCATTCGAAGCGCCAGTAGCGGCGGTCCTGGGGGGGCAGCGGCACCGGGTGGATCTGGCTCAGGCGGGGCGAGGGCAGGCGGCGGTCGAGCAGCAGCTTGAGGTCGTCCATCACGGCGCGGTTCTGGGCGAAGGTGGAATGGTTGAGGCCGAGAAACTCGTCGCCCAGGCGGGTGACGTCGATGGTGTCGAGCTCGCGCAGGGTGACCGGACCCTCGGCGGGAACGTCGCCGGCGCGCGAGAACTTCTGGATGAGGGACGATGCCCGCAGCGCCAGGTCGGCGGAGGAGGCATACAGCGTCATGTCCTGCGTGATCTTCTTCAGCACGGGAATGGCCTTCTTGAAGCCCTCGGTTTCGAGATCGGGGGCCGCCATCACCAGCCGATCGATCTGCACGGGCTTGGCAACCAGCGCATTCGTGCTGAGCGCATCAACGACGACCAGATTGCCCATGCTGTGCGCCAGGACGTCGATCCGTTCGACACCCAGATCGTTCTGGAGCTTCTGCACCAGCCTGATGAAGCCGTCGCGCGCGAACAGGGCGCTGTCGCGATCGAAGCCATAGTCGGTGATGCCGTCGCCGCGGGTGCTCCAGGCGAACAGCACCGGAAGGCCGCGATAATCGAGATCCCACAGCATCTGGGCGTTGCGGAAGACGGCGTCCTCGAAGCTGTTGTTGAAGCCGTGAACGAAGATCAGCGCCGTCTTGTGGTCATGCTCCCTGACCAGCGCGTCGAAATCCTGCTCGCTCAGGAACGCCGCCCGCTTCAGCGAGAAATGCTTCGTGTCGTTCTGCTTCTCGCGATAGAGCTCGAACGAGAACACTTTCCAGCTGCGCGGAAGCTCGACATTGCCGGTCTTGTGGTTCTCGGGAATCCGGACCGTCACCGCGCCGAACGACAGCTGCGGATGCCGCACGCCGGAGAATGCGACCGAATTGGAGCTGGGGGCGGGCTTTCGATCCGTGACGAACAGGAAATCGACCTCGCGCCGCGTATATCGCTTGGCGACGTCCTCGCCGTTCAGATCGTAGGGCATCGACTTGAGATGTCCGATCTGCTTGGAGCCGCCATCTTGCCAGACGTCGGGGACCCTGACGCCGGCGATCGTGCCCCCCTTGTTTCGCAGGGGCTTGAGCCCGAAGCCGGACTTGTCGTAGTCGATCGCCTCGGGACGCGGCGACGTGAGGCAGACGGCGCTGCCGATCTTCTCCCCACTAGCGTCCAGCCGAAACACCCAGTCGGTGCGGCCGGCGGTGTGCTCCACCTCGGCGACATGGACGGTGAAGGCCGAGTAGGTCCTGCTGTCGGTGATGCGGACCGCCTTCGGATTGCCGTAGGCGGCAATGAAGCCCAGGCTGTCATCGAGGCCGCCGCTGTCATTCACCACCGATCGATACTGCTCGATCGTCGCAACCTCCCGCAGCCCGGCGGTGTTGAGATTCACCACGGCCTGGACATAGGCGCGCAGCAGCGTGGCCGGGTCGGCGGCGGCGTCGGCCTTCAACGGCAGCAGCACGCAGCCTGCAGCGACGGCGATGATAGCCAAGGAGCGGGCAAGCGGCATCTGTCTCTCTAGGGCGAGGTTCGTCGGAATGGCAGCCGGCGAGATTATTCTTTCTCAACCGGAGCGGGCAGGCAAGCGCGTGCACGCCGGCCATCGCCCGGGCCAACAGCGCAGATGCAGACCGGGCTCGGGCTTTGGAGAGCGTGGCTGCGCTTGCAATGACTGCCATGGCGGCGAGCGTCGGTGCGTTCGTGCATTTGAGCGCCTAAGGACAATGTTACCTCTGCTGCCTCGCGCTTATGTCCCAGCTCGAGAAGAAGCCAAGTGCTGGTGACAAACATCGGCAGAGGATTGTATCTTTGAAAGACTCAATCTTGTAGCGATCAGGGCTAAATCCATCTAAGATTGAGATGGAAGATGTTGATAGCTCAGTGCGAGCCGGGCCGTTTGGTTGTTGTTTGATGGATGGTGCGTTCTAATAGAAGTTGGAGTGTCAATGTCATTCCATGAATTTATTTCCGAATGGCTGTTATGGATTACGCATATTGCCGTGGGTATTTCGGGAATCGTTGGCACGCGTGTTTTTGAAACAATCAAAGCTCATAAAAAGAAGAACGAAAAGTCGTCGATCAAGGCGTTTAAAATAGATAAGTTGCGGGAATTGAACATAGGGATTGGGAATCCGTCACCGATTCCAGATCGAGAGCTTGAAAGCGCTTTGGCTAAAATCGTTAGGAGCGCGCTCCCTGCTAGTGCGGCTTATCACGAGCGGCAGCAGGCGAACTACGAGCCAGCCCCGTCGCCTCCTTCTGAGTCGATTTGGCTAGATCCGCTACCTGCTCCCAGCAGAGATGAAGAAAGTCGGTGTCGAACGATCGACGCAAATCTGGTGGCAGAAAGGTTCGAGCCAGGGGCGATCGCTTTTTTCACGGTTACAATCCGGCTTCCCAGCAGTCGAGCAACTGGAAAATGGCGGGGAGCGGCACTTTTGAGTCTTGTTGATGGGCCCGTCGATGTCATTCTTGAGACTGAGGGCTTCACCATCTTGTCTGAGCGGCCGCCGCCGGTACTGATTTCAGACGATCGAGATAGTGCACCCGTTGCCTTTGAGCTTCGTATCGATGACCGAAGCTCGCGTTGGATACATGTCTTGCTCGTGCAGAACGGACGTCCTGTCGGTGAAATCAGCATAAATGAGTTCCCCGGTATTGGTTCAAGTCCTTCACAGCAGACGGCGAGTGCTGGTTACCGTATGGCAGCCGAAGCAGATCTGACATTGATCATTCGCGCCGCTGAAGGGCGAGTTGAGGTGTCGAGTCCTCGCGACCGAGCTTGTCTCGATCATGTCACGATGACTGGCTTCCAGTATCCGGAAAAGCCGTTTCGCGAGATATTGGAAGGCCGGCTCAAGAACTTGTACGATCTCAACTCCACCCCTCAGGGTGCGGCGCGGGAGATGATGATCGTGGGGGTCGATCTTGCCAAATGCCTACCGCCGGATCTGATTAAATTGCTGCGCCGCAAGGATGTGAGATCTGTCATGTTGCGGCACGAAGAGGATTTCGATTTTCCGCTTGAGCTCGCGTATCTCGATGACGAGCATGATCCGTATTTTGTAGGCGATCGCATAGCGGTTTGTCGCTGGTATCTCGGCGTGACAAATCCGCCTGACAGGATCTTAAAAAAGATCGCGCGAGCTGCCCTTATCAAGGGGACAGATGACGCTTTTGCCGCTGATGAAAGATTCATCAGCGGTGCTCTCGGCAATCGCGCGGAAACGTTCGAGTCACGGCAGGAAGTGATCGAGAAGATCTTCAAGACAAAGAACTTCGACCTGATCCACTTTACCGGGCACTGTCGGCAGAACGACGAAGCGATCGGCGGGCTAGAAATGGCCGATGGCTCATACCTGCGATTGAGTGATGTGGGGCAGCTCGAAATCGAGCGGAGGTTTGCGGGGGCGAATCCTCTGGTGTTCTTGAATGCCTGTGCCAGCGCTAAGCCATATCTGGGGCTCACCCAACGTGACAGCTTTGGCCATCGTTTCGTGGTGAACCAGGCTTGTGCCGTCATCGGAACGCTTTGGCCGGTCGCTGGAGACGTTGCGAACGAGTTCAGCAGGAAGTTCTACGAAGCGCTGGCATCCGAACCGATCAGCCGCGCACTCCTTACCGCGAAAGCTGCTCTCATCACAGAAGCTGATGAAGACGTCTCGGACGAAGACGAGCAACTGGCGCTGCGGCGATTGGCTCGGCAAGTGGCTGCTCGAAGCTACTGTCTATTTTCCAATCCCGATCTGCGGGTCGATGGCTTGAAGCAACTGGAGAAAGCACAATGACCAAGGACCGAAAAACGATCGCAGTGTTTACCAACAGCGCAGGCGACTTCAAATTGCTGAGTGAGAAGAACAAGGTCGAGCTTCCGGTCGAGGATTTGCGAAGAAGCCTCGACGAGTTCATGGCCTCGTTCAGCGAAATATTGCCCGCAGCAGACAAACCCCCAGCTGGTCTTGGTCTCAAGACCATATCCGTCGCGCTCGGCATCAACGGCAAAGGGCAAGTAGGATTCCTCGGAACGGGGGTAGAGGTTGGGGGCAGCGCGACACTCACGCTCACATTTGAACGGAACAAATAGGCAGCATCGTCCGGCGCGGATGGCAGGTAAAAGCGAACTGGACGACGTCTTTCATCAGAACTGCGAGTTTGGTCTTGCATCGTGGCAATCGGCCTGCCGGCCTCCGAGCGCGACGCGGGCTTGGGCGAGCGAGCTGAACAGACAAAGCCCGATACCGTCTCAGAACAGGACCTTTA
The DNA here is from genome assembly GCF_032484495.1 of Bradyrhizobium sp. SZCCHNS3052. Classification (NCBI taxonomy): domain Bacteria; kingdom Pseudomonadati; phylum Pseudomonadota; class Alphaproteobacteria; order Hyphomicrobiales; family Nitrobacteraceae; genus Bradyrhizobium; species Bradyrhizobium sp. SZCCHNS3052. Next base: position 24,662 of record NZ_JAUETB010000013.1, read on the forward strand.
CTATCGATGCATTCTTGCCGTGGAAGGCAAAACACGCGCCGTCCATCGGCGAGTTCGATGGCCATCATACCCTCCGGTGGACGCACGAGATCGCGCAGGGTGTGCGCGATGGGCCTGTCATCAGGCAGCAAGGCACGAGCGAACTTGGCGCGCTTCCTTTGGGCGATTCCGAACTGCGCGCACCAGCGGAACAGCAGCCCGGTGACGATCCCGTGCTTGCGCGCGACGGCAGAGATCTTGGCGCCTGGCAGCTCGGTTTCTTCGCGATCGCGAGCTCCTCCTCGTCGCTAAACATGCGCCGAGCCGGTGCCCGGGGGCGCTGTCGGATCGCCGACGTCGTCGACTGTCAAGCGGCATTCGGGCTGTGATTCCTGGCACTGGTGTTCACGGCCGGACAGCCGGAGGGATGAAGATGGGCGCGCCAGTCGATCGTGACCTCGCCGCTAGCCAGTCGGTATGGTCAGCCGTGAAGCCGGCAGTATGGCACCGTGGCTGCACGGCGAGCTCGTGTCCCTGGGCCTTCCCTTGGTCCTGTTGGAAGCACGGCAGGCGGCGGCTGCCTTGCAGGCGCAGCTCAACAAGGCCGACAAGAATGACGCGCGCGGTTTGGCGCATCTGGTGCGGGCGGGCTGGTACCGACCGGTTCATGTCAAGAGTCAGGAACGTCACAAAATACGGCTTCTGCCGGGACGCCGGCGGACGCTCAAGCGCAAATTGCTCGACATAGAGAACGAGATCAGACAGCCCCTGAAGGTCTTCGGATTGATGGTCGAACCGCGGATTGCGCGCGCGACATTTGTAACGCGGGTGCACGCAGTTGGCGGCGTGCGACCGGCTCATCGCTGGCGTGACGGACTGTATGTTGAGAGCGTGGGAAGCGCTGTGGGCCGAGTACAGAAGGCTGCACGATTTGGCGGTGCAGATGGTCGGCCGGGACGAGCGCTGCCCACGCTTTTACGCCATTCCCGGCGTCGGTCCGGTGGCGGCACTGACCCTCAAGGCGGCCATCGATGATCCGCACAGGTTCAGCAAGTCGAAGACCGTCGGCGCGCATTTCGGACTGACTTCCCCGCGCATACAGACGGGCACATCGATCGACATCGAAGGGCACATTTCGAAGTGCGGCGATGGGGAGGTTCGCACCGTGCTCTACGAGGCGGCGAGCGCGATGCTGGTGCGTTCCAAGCAATGGTGAGGCATCAAGGCCTGGGGTGTCCGGATCGCAGCTAAGCGAGGCCACAAACGCGCGTTGGTCGCCGTTGCACGCAAGCTGGCGGTGGTCATGCATCGCATGTGGATTGACGGATCTGCGTTCCGGTTCACAGCCGAAGATGAAAGCGCCGCTAAACCGAGTTTTAGGAACCCGACGGCGCTCGCCGCCGCAATGTGAGAGCTCTAGCGAGTGCCGTCTGACAGACGGTGCGACGACAGAGGATTGGCTGAGCTTCCGCCGATCGGCGGAGAGGCGTTTGGTGGATCGAAGCGGATGCGGAGAGCACGCTATCTTGCCTGGGACGACAGCTCGATTGAGACGTCGAGCGCGCTACTGTGTCTTTGTTGCCCTGCGATCCTGACGACGACATGTGCGCCCGCTTGGCAGGCGGGGCTGAGCACGAACTCCTGGATGGACCACCAGATGTCATCACCCCGAAATCACGACGAAAGCCGGACCAATGCCATGTTGTCGACCGCTCGTGTGCAACCGTATAATATCATGCAGAGGAGACGATCATGTCGGAGCAGAAGGCGGAGAAGCGCCCGATTACTCCCTGCCGTCCGTAATCGGCCTGACCGTCCGTCTGCTGACGCGGCAGCGGCGGCCATGCAGAATGCGCGCTCTCACCAACACAGGAGGCGCGCCATGGAGTTCTTCTGCGGATTGGACGTCGGCATGGATCAGACCGCGTTTTGCGTGGTCGATGACAAGGGCGTCGTGCTGCTGGAGGTCGCGGTGACGACCGACCCGGACGCGATCAGGGGAGCACTGTCGCCGTATCTCGGCCGCCTGAGGCGGGTCGGCCACGAGGCGGGCGCACTGTCGCCGTGGCTGCATCCCGAATTGCTCCGTCGCGGCCTGCCGGCGATCTGTCTGGAGACTCAGCACGTGCGCGCCGCGCTGCAGGCGCAGCGCAACAAGACCGACCGGGCGGACGCGCTCGGTATCGCGCACATCATGCGCACTGGCTGGTTCCGGCGCGCGCACATCAAGACCGCGCCGTGCTATCGGCTGCGACTGCTGCTGACGCATCGCCGCAATCTCAAACGCAAATTCCTCGATCTCGAGAACGCGATCCGGCACTCGCTGAAGGCGTTCGGCATCCGGCTCAACCGCGTCGGCCGCGGCGCCTTTGCGCAGGCCGTGCGTGACGCGGTGGCCGGCGATGCACTGATCAGCGAGCTGATCGATGCCATGCTCAATGCCCGCGCGGCGCTGTGGAAGGAGTACTGCCGGCTGCACGGCCTGGTCGTCAAGCTGGTCGCCGGCCACGAGTTGTGCCGGCGCTTCATGCAGATTCCAGGCGTCGGGCCGATCGCCGCGCTGAGCTTCATGACGGCGATTGACGATCCGTCGCGCTTTCGGCGGTCACGCGATGTCGCGGCGTATTTTGGCCTGACGTCGCGGCGCTGGCAGTCGGGCACCTCGATCGATGTGCAGGGGCCGATCAGCAAGGCGGGCGACGCCGATGTGCGGCGCGCGCTCTACGAGGCGGCGAGCGCGCTGCTGACGCGCTTCAAGCGTCGTGACAAGGTCAAGACCTGGGGACTGGCGGTTGCCAAGCGGTCTGGACACCGCAAGGCGGTGGTCGCGGTGGCGCGCAAACTGGCGGTGATCATGCACGCGATGTGGTGCGACGGCACGGCGTATTGCGGCGATCAGGCGGTCAGCACCGCCGACGCGGCCGCGCATGCCAAGCGCAAGGATCGCAGGCTGCTGGGAGCGCTGGCATGAACCAAAGCAACAGCCCGGCAGCAACGAATAGGCGTCGCGGACGACGCGCGAAGTGATGGAGCTCCGCTGTCAGCGGATGAGGACCGGTGCAGATCCAAGACGACGGAACGCACGCTATCTTGCCTGCGAGGCGGTGCCCGAAGCGGCAGCGCGATCGCGCGAAATTGCCTGTGACGTGGCTCCGTCAGACCGATGGAAAATTGCGCCGCGACGGCTATGCTGCTGCCATCGTGCAGCGGCGCGACGCCGTCGCTGAGCGCGGAAAGCTGCACGGCGCACTGGGACTCCTCGCTGTCAAAGAGCTGCAGATCAGAGCGCGCTGCAGGTGTGTTTTTGACGATGACGATGGAGAGCACCGATGGCGAAAACGACGAAGACGATCGTGGCGGAGAGGCAGAACATCCGGCCGATTAAAGCGGCAAGATAAAAGCGCCTCTCCGCGGCGTAGAATCGGCGGTCGTAAGTTCTTGTGTCCCCATCTTACAGCGTGGCACCATTCCGAGAGTGGCGGTGTTGCTAACAGAAGAAAGCGACGAGAATTCAAGCTCTCTAACGGCACTCGTAGTAGATTGGCGAAGTCGGGCGTACATTGGTGCAGACTGCTCATTGGCGCGCGAAACGGCCGCTCACGTTTCACATAGATCGTTCATGGTTTGGATCTTCAGCGCAAGCGGCGGACGTTCAACGGCCGCGGCTCATTGACGTCTGTGGCGACCGAGCCGCCTCAAGGGATTACCAGAAATGAAACAGAAGGAGTCGGCTGGCCCATTTGCCTACTGAGGTTACCGGCGCAACGGGGCCGCAGCCGATGCCGAGCGGCCAGTGCGTCACGCTCACTTTCTATGGTATGATCGGAGCTTCCTGCGCGCTGAATGCAATCCGCCGAGGTCTATGCCAATGGAATTTGTTCTTGTGCCAGGACCCATGGTTCGTGCGTCTAGCCTTGAGCCAACCGCGCGCCATTTAGAGGGACTGGGATATCGTATTCAACTGCCCGACGTTCTGGCGCATCGGCATACGCCACCCGCCTGGAGGGAGTGGACCTCCCATTTGGCGGCCCTCGTGGACCTGAGTCCGAGGGCCGTCCTCGTTGGGCACAGCTCCGCTACCGCATTGATCGCTGATCTGGCAGCGAGACTGCCGTGCCGCTGCTTGATCATGGTCGACGGCGAAGTGCCGCCGTCGAAGGGACCAGTCGCCCCGATTAGACCGGCATTGCGAGAGCTCATCGAGAGGTTTGCAAGACCAGATGGGACGCTTCCGATCTGGTCCAGGTGGCAAGGGGATCAACGACGCGAGGCTCTCCTTGGGCTCGATATCTTAGGGCGTGCCCCCTCCGCGCTAGCTGCCTTCGAAAGCGACCTGCCTGAGTTTTCGATCAAATGGTTCGACGATATCATCGAGCTTTCTGAGTGGGACCACATCCCGGCTGGGTTCATTCAAACGTCAGCAATCCATGATCATTCGGCTGCTGAAGCCCGACATCGCGATTGGCCGGTCGTACGGCTGGACGGGACGCATCTTCACCCGACTCTCAGTCCGGCCGAAACTGCAGACGCCATCGTTGCCATGTCCAAGGGACTGGTTCAAAACCTCGATCCGTAGTGCAGAGTTGGTTGCCTAATCCGTCAGCTGGTCAGGACGATTCTTCGGCATGGCAGGCGTCCTTCTGCGCCCGGCCGACGCCAGCAATCCCGGCGGCGGCTCAATTTCGATTGGTCCGACGTCGGGTTGAGGCCGCGCAGAATTTGCGGTGCTGTTGACGACTGGAAAGTGTCAAGAGCTCTGAGCTTGAAGTAAAGTCGGTCAGCGCCTTCGTAGTTTGAATGGCGCCGTAACTGTGGCCGGGAGAGCCCATGGAAAAGACGCGGGACGCTCAAGGAACAGCACCGGCACAGAACCCGCTGGAGGACCAGCTCGTCACCCTTGATCGGTCGGCACAGGGACGCCCCAGCCACCTCACTCCGACTCAACTCGCGGCCCATCTGGCTTGTCCCCACCTCACTCAACTCGAGCGCCAGAGGCGTGAGGGGCTCCTGCCTATCGAGTACAGCCCCGACCCACGCCTCGAGGCGCTCCGTGAGCGAGGCCGCCAGCACGAATCGGCCTATGTCGAGAGGCTGCGAAGTGCCGGCCGCTCGATCTGCGACCTGCGCGACGAGCGCGATCCTAGGGCAACCCAGCGAGCGATGGAGGCGGGCTTCGACGCTATCGTGCAGGCTACGTTAGCCAATGATGTCTTCAGCGGTATTGCGGACGTGTTACTGCGCGTCGGCAGCACGATTTCGTCATTGCCGGGCTACGCCTACGAGCCGGCCGACACTAAGCTTTCACTTCAGACCAAGCCAGGCATGATCCTGCAACTGTGCACTTACGCCGAATTGCTGAAGCCGATGCAGGGGCTGGAACCCGAATCCATCCACGTCATCACGCCCCTTCAGCAGGAAACCTACCGCACTGCGCAGTTTGCGGCGTACTACCGTCTGGTACGTACCCGCCTGTTGACCGCAGTAAGCGCAGTTCCGGCGCCGAGGACGTATCCGCAACCTGTGGCTCACTGCGACGTCTGCACCTATTGGCGCTATTGCGACCAGCAGAGGCGCGCCGACGACCACCCTTCCTTGATCGCAGGCATCAGCGGCGCTCAAGTGCGTGAGTTCCAACAGCAGGGACTTCCCACGGTTACTGCCATTGCCCAAGGAGAGGGTCGGCTTCCTGACAAGCCCAAGCGAGGCGCTGAAGAAACCTACCGACGGCTCGGACAACAAGCCCGGTTGCAAGTGGCAAGCCGAGGTGCCGAGATGCCGCAGATCGAGGCGCTTGCGCTTGAGCCAGGCCGCGGCCTGGCAAGATTACCAGAGCCTTCGGCCGGCGATATTTTCCTCGACTTCGAGGGCGATCCATTCGTTGCCCCGCATGGCCTGGAATACCTCACCGGGGTGTGTTTCACCAATAAGGCCGGAAACGTCGAGTTCAACCAACAGTGGGCCCTACAGACGGGTGAGGAGAAGGTTGCCCTTGAGGCCTTTATCGACTTTGCGCTGGCTCGCGTGCAGGAGCACCCCGGGACCCATGTCTATCACTTCGGCGCTTACGAGCCCGCGGCCCTGAAAAGGCTCTCAGCCCGCCATGCGACCCGGGGATCTGAGCTGGACCAATTGCTACGCGGCCGGCGATTTGTGGACCTGCACGCCGTTGTGCGCGAGAGCTTTCGCATAGGCGTGGAGCGCTACGGTCTCAAGGAACTGGAAGCCTTGCATGGCTTTCAGCGCCGGCTAGACCTTCGAGACGCCGGAGTCGCGCGGCGCAACCTCGAACTAGTGCTTGAACTGGGGAATATCGAAGTCGTCCCAGACGAACTTCGTGACCGCGTCGCGGCGTACAACGCGGACGACTGCCTCTCCACCGAGAGCCTACGTGGTTGGCTCGAGCGCCAGCGCGACGAATGTTTCGCGCGCGGCCAGTACATTGATCGGCCGGTGCCCGGTACGCTGGCGCCAAGTGAGGACGTCAGCGCTCGCGATCAGCGCATTGCGTCGCTCCGGGACGTCTTGCGGCAGGGCTTGCCTGCGGACCTCGAAACCTGGACGGCGGACGAAAGGGCGCGGGCGCTCCTCGCTGCGATGCTCGGGTACTACCGTCAGGAAGAAAAGAACGCCTGGTGGGAGTTCTTTCGGCTTCGCGATCTGCCCGACGATGAACACCTCGACGAGCGACATATGCTCGCCGGGCTTGAGTTCGTCGAACGTCTTCCAAAAAACGGGCGCGAGCGGAATGCGCGATGCCGTTTCCGTTTCCCCATCCAGGAAACCGCTGTCGATGTCGGTGACACCGTCGTATGGCCGCTGCCCGCAGAGTCGGGCCAGGAACCTCACACGATGAAAACCACGGTCGAAGCGCTCGATCTCGACGACCGAACCATCGTGTTGAGCATCAGCGAGAAGGCCATGCAGTCCCTCCCTGCCTCGGTTTTCAAAGATCCGGTGGTCGGTGCCAAGCCGCTCGAAGAGGCCGTGCTGGCTTTCGCCGAGCATGTCTGCAACAGCGGGTTCGATCACGACAGCCCCTACGCCACTGCGGGTGAACTCTTGCGAGCACGTCCGCCGCGCCGGATCGCTGGCGTCGGCTACGAGCTCCGCCGTGCCGATGAAGAGGCTGGCCGGGCGCTGGTGCGCCTGTCTAACGAAATCGATGGCGGCGTGCTGCCCGTCCAGGGGCCGCCCGGAGCCGGCAAGACGACGCAGGGCGCCAATGCCATCCTGGCGCTCGCCGCGGCGGGCAAGAAGATCGGTATTACAGCGGTCAGCCACAAAGTCATTGACCACCTGTTGGTTGCCGTGGGCGAAGCTAACAACGATTCGCACAGCCTCCAAAATCTGCACTTGGTGCACAAGGATGATGAGCACGACGGTGTGGATGGCATTGAATTTGCCAAGTCGTCAGGCGAGGCGCTCGATCGCATTGCCCCGGGCACCATCGTCGGTGGCACCGCTTGGCTGTGGGCGCATCCTGATGCTATTGGCCGCCTAGACGTGCTGGTCATCGACGAGGCAGGACAGATGGCTCTGGCACAGGCGCTCGCGGCCGCGCGTGCGGCCCGCAATTTGCTGTTACTCGGTGACCCGCAGCAGCTTGAACAGCCCACGCGGGGCGCCCACGAAGACGGCGCGGACGTTGCTGCACTTGTGCACCTGCTAGGTCCCGGGCAGGCGACCCTGCGCCCCGACCAAGGTCTGTTCCTCGACCGCACTTACCGGCTGCACCCCGCCATTTGCGCGTTCACGTCGGAGGCCTATTACGAAAGGCGGCTGCAGTCTAATCGCGGTTTAGAGCGCCAACGTATCGATGGCGCCACGCTGTTCGCCGGTGCAGGGCTGTTCCTGGTGGAGGTGGCCCATCAAGGCAACCAAGCCCAATCCCTCGAAGAGGTTGAGGCCGTCGTTGCGATCGCTCGTTCGTTGCTGCAACCCGGCAACACGTGGACAAACGCCGATGGGGAAGGCCGCTTTTTGGAGCTGGAGGACATCCTAGTCGTCGCTCCCTACAATTCTCAAGTAAGTGCGCTGAGGCGTGCACTCGCCAGCTTTGATGTAGTCCGCGTCGGGACTGTTGACAAATTTCAGGGCCAGCAAGCGCCGGTAGTGATTTATTCGTGCGCTAGTTCATCACCCGAAGAGGCGCCCCGCGGCATGGCATTCCTGTATGATCCCCATAGGTTCAATGTGGCGACCAGCCGGGCGCGCGGCACGGTGATCGTTGTGGCGAATCCACGTCTCTTCGAACCCGATTGCCGCACGCCCGAACAGATGGGCTGGGCGAGCGGATTCTGCCGGTTTGAGGAGTTGGCAAGAAAGGTGACGCTACTCGAAATCGGCGGGGTTGGTCGTCTTCAAGGCCAGTAGAGGTCTAGAGATTATTTCAGGGCAGCCCGGAGCGGTGGCGAGCAACGTCAGGCGAGCCGCTGATAGCGGCTCGTCTCTCCTCATGTACAACTAGTCGCCTTTGCGGAGATTTGCCGTACCTCCGCTCCCCAAGGCCAAGGAGTAGCGCGTCGCTATTCACCGGAGTTCGGATGGCGAATGTCGACAGGCACATGCGCAATCTTACAGATCTCCTCAACGAGGAGACGTACCGCTCGCCCTTGCCACTCGATTTCATCGATCGGAGATTCCCAATACTCCGATAGGACGTAGGCCAAATGGCGCGCCTTAATGCTCAGGCCCTTCACAGTATTGGCAGGCGTTTCCATGATCGCTCGTTCGATCGGATCAAGGCAGGCCAGTAACGCCTCGTCATGTGCCGTAGCGTACTCGTCAGCTTGCTTCGATTGGTCGGAAACGCCGCGATCGAGCTCTGCCGCCAGCGCAATGAATTGTTCCTCAAGCGCCGAGAGCGTAGCGTCTGGGTCTGACGACATCACAGAATCAAGACTGTTGAACGAAATTCGCGTGTCCATTTGAGCTCCGACAGAGCCATTTGCGCCGCACGGCTTTGCAGCCGCTCTTTTCCTCTACCCGCTTCGTCTCCGGGTATTCGATGATGGTCTTCGTTCACCTCGGGTTGACCCATATTGCAGGTGGTTGTGCCGGCGCTCGGTCTTCTCGAGGCTCACTTGCTTGAACCTCTCGCCTCGACTTCATCGCTGGCCTCCAAGGGCATGCGCATTCAGAAACCGCCCCACAACTCTGAAAGAGAGACGGTATTTTTGTATTATAGGTTATAACCTATGGAATTTCCAGCCCCCCTTTGGTCCTACCGTCCAGATGAACTGGTCGGACCCAAAAGCGGCGCGCGGCGTTCTCGGGGAGAACGTTAGGCGGCTTCGGAAAGCAAAACGGTTAAGCCAAGAACGCTTGGCCGAGCTGACCGGGCTCGACCAGCCGCATATCAGCGAGATCGAGGCCGGGCTAATTAACCTCACTCTCGATAACGTCCAAGCGCTGGCTGTAGCGCTGGGCGTTGAGCCATCCGATCTGCTGAAAAGGCCTTGCTAGACGAGAACATTTTGAAATGCCGTTGATGAACCGGCGGGGAAGTAAGTCGATCACTCTTCCGTCCGAGCATTACGCGCGCCGGCGCTGGGGCTCGTCCGGCTACGAACCGGGCTGCTAGTCTGGCCGCTCACCTTCTGCGCATGGGCCTCGTACCGGCAACCTTCAACACGGTTGATGCTGTTCGCGCCGATTGGACGCGGAGACCGCCCCGATCGCATAGCGGCTTAGCACAGCGGAGACTCGGTGCTGTGCGAGCGTTTGGTGGTTGTAGCGCAATCGACCCATGTAGCCGCGTAATTATTGCAGGAGTGAGTCGCGCCGATGACGAATGCGAAATTGAATGGCCTCTGCAGGAAGCGAGCACACGCTAACTTCGAATGTCGCTGTGGCCTAGCGCCAGATGCACTTGCACGCCTGTCGACGCAAAGACGCGGCGATCAGTTCTCAGTCGAGCTGCCATCATTCCGGCCGAGGCTGAGGCAGCGCAACTGGGTAGGTACGGTGCAAGTATCGCATGACCACCGCAGGAGCGACGGAGAAGCTAGTCGTCACCAAATAGCAGATTTGCCGTTGGCACGGTGTCACCACTAGCGTGGTCTTCCGCTGCTGCTTCGACGTTTGACAGAGCCCCCGCGAGTAATGGATTGCCACCCAAGGTAATGTCGCTGCCCGCCTTCGTTCCTTCTCAGAAGAACTTGCAGTTCAGCAACCCCGAATAGGTGGCGCCAGACCTTTATCTGGGTCTGGGCCCGGCGCGCTGCGGCGTCACCGCGGTGCGGCCGAGAACCTCTACCGTCGAGCCCACTGTTTGCTGCCTGCTCTTGTCCTCCGCATCCCGGCCCTTAGACATATCCTTCGTCTCCTCACAAACGGCACCAGAAGCATCGGCACACAAGCAGTAGGCCCGCACCGTCATAGTGTTGACTTTGTCCATCCTGGCGATGAGCTGATTGCCGATCGCGCGACACGCTTCAGGGCTTTTCGTTTCGATCTGGCTCGTGCTCTGGAGCGTCCAGTTGACCTTGGTCTCGAGGTCCGCCTTGGATAGTCCCTTAGGATCGAGCGGAGGTTGCCCAACGAAGTATAGGATAAGAAGAGTCGTCGGAAGATCCGCCATCATGAGCCCCTTATTGGCCGACCGGCCGTAAATTTTGCAATTGTTGCCGGATCTGTTGCAGTGAAATTTGCTGGTCTTCGAGAATGGAGATCGTCGACGTGACCTGACGCGCGCGGTTTCGTTTGAAACCAGCGCCGCCCTCCGGCAATGTTACCAAGTCGTACTTGGCCACAACCGCTGGCTTTTTCGTGAAGACGATATTGAGCGTCTCATCGAGCTGGTAGTACCCACCGAGTGTAGCGAAATCCGCGCCCGGCGGGAATGTATACGTGTAGCTGGCCGTGCCGTTGAACTTCACGATTACCTGTGCCGTAAACTTGGGGTTGTCGATTGTTGAGCCTGCGGTGGCAGTCGCCTGCACGGAACGGTAAAGCCAATCTTTGATCGCCAGGTTTTTGGTCAGTGAATGATAGGAGATCGTCTCTTTTTCGCAGGGTAGGGCGTTGTCGAGGATGAGCTTTTCCGAATCGAAGTTGAAGTCAACACTGCCGGTGCGATTTCCTCGCATATCGAGGGTGACGCCGTTTCCCGTTCCCAACACCCAGTTCGAGAAACGCGTCGTCGCGGTCGCTGGCACCTTCCGGGTCAGGCCGGCACCGGGGACGATATCCGCTTCCGATTTCGGATTTAGGGTAACCGCGATCTTCCAGTTTCGCGCGTTGAACAATTCATGCGGCACTTCACGGTCGAGCGCGCCGAGCGCATCCTGAAGCTCGCAGGCCGAATGAAGCATTATCTCCCGCATCGGGAGCGCCCAGTCCGGGGCAATGTCCGGCATTATGGCGCAACCGCCGAGGCTGCCCCCAAGCACAAGCGCTAATCGTCGCAATCCTATCACGTTCCCCCCACCCGCCTATCCGTTACCGATGCAACCCCTCAAGCCTGCTTATAGTTTCGGTGCTGCGCAGCACCTCCCATCGCCTACTGCAAGCCGTCCGCTGCGGTACGCTCTTGCTGCAAGGAGACGTATCCCGCCCACCATCCCCGCCAGCGATCGAACGCTGGTCCACTCTCGAGTCGATATGCGAAGACTGCCGAGCCGCCACCGCTATCGATGTTGCAGGTGATATCGTGAGCGTGGTTTGCACTCTCGGCTTTTGGCGTACAAGATACGATCTTGTAGCCGGGCTCTGCCTGGAAGCGTGATTGATAGGTTTTGGAATGCGATGCCAGCGCGACCGGGTGATCGTCTTTGGTTTCCGAGATAGTATAGCTGCGTTCGAGCTTTGCTGGTCCCGCCGGCAATTTCGCAGACTCATTGTCGATCTCAATCGATTTCTTCGCATCCACAATTAGCTCTTCCTGAGAGACCACCCAGCAGCGCTTGTCGGACGGGATCTTGTCGATGTGCTGATACAGGGTACTTGCGACCAGCTCCGATGCGGGAATGAAGAAGTTCACGCCGTTTACCTTGCGCGTCTCGCCCCCGATCGTCCAATCTACGATCCCTCCCGATGCGACGCCCAAGAGATAACCATGATCTTCAAAGACTGGCCCGCCGCTATTGCCGGGATTCATTACGGTGTCGGTCTGCCAACGTATCTCTTTTGGAGGCGAGCCTTGATTGCTGACCAAGCCGCTCGCAATGCTAAGGTCCCGGTCGACCGGAAAGCCAAGCACGAGCACTGTCGTACCCATCGGCGCTTGTGATGGCTTCAAGACGATGGGCATCGGACAACGTTGTCCGCCCGCGTCGGAAACCGGCGCACCCAATTGAAGCAGCGCCAAGTCCCGCTGCTTATCGCGTTCCAGAACGGTTGCGGCTAATGGATTGGTCAAGCGCGACTTGAGCCGAACGTACAGGTCCAGCCGCTTGTAGTTGTTCGCGTCCGGGACGACATGGCTATTTGTAAGAATCAGCGTCTCACCGATCAAGAGACCGGAGCCGGCCCCGACTTCTTGTTTATCGTTGAACAAGGTTCCGATCGTCTCCACATGGGCGACGCGGGCGTCGTATTTTCCGGCAACCTTTACCGCAGCCGCATCAGCAAGGGCGCTGGCGGGAAAACTTAGCGCGGCCAGGAGCGCTAGCCGGGCTTGCCATAAAAGGTTTGCAGCGCCTCCCTGTCGAGGTCGCTCAGCTTTCCGTCGCCGTTCCATATCGGGTTACAATAATTCATGATGGATTGAGGATCGTACTTCGTAACCTTGTAGTCGCCGTCCGTGCCTTGGGCGTCTTTATGGCACTCCGGAGGAGCGTCATCCCGGTTTTGCTCATGTGTAAAGCCCAAGGCGTGCCCGAACTCATGGGCGGCGACGGCATAGACGCAAAACTCGCGGCTCGTCTGGCAACTCTTACTCCAGTTTTTGAAAGCGAAATTGAGGACCATGCCATCGGGACGCTGGTCGAGATATTTACCAAGAGCCTTCGTGTGAGCGCCTTCATCTGCAATGCGGATATGGATCCCGGGCGTATCCTTTGCGCATTTTCCCCAACCTTCAAATTTTATGTTCGAGTAATGCTGCCAAGTCTGTTCTGCGGCTTGTCGCACGATCAGACGATAAGGCGCGTCGTCCTTAGCCGAATTTTCCCAACAAACCTGAATGTTAGAGCGCTCCCACTTGGAGTCTCTCAAGACAGTTCCGAAAGCTTCTTCCTTGCTGACACCGGCTGGGAGCGCGGCTTGAGCTCGCGCCTTCGAGTGGTCAACCACTACTGCGCCGCTCATGACGACGCTAAACAATACAGGCCTTAAAAAACTAATCGGCGAAGGCATGCGAAGCCCGCGGATCGAAAACGATGTTTCAAAACAAGACAACCAAAAGTTGGCATAGATCAGCAATGAGCGCAAGAGCGACTTGGTGGGCTTCAACGGCTTGAGACGTCCTGCCAAGGTGCCATGATGGTCTGCTGGCAGCATCTCGGTCCATTCGGCGGCGGGGCGGTCTGCGTGAAGTGGGTCGTTGCGGCCATCGCGCGAGATCACCTAGACCTGTGGCTAGTCCTCGAGGTTTGCGTCCGCTCGTGCGGCAGAGCTGGGTGACTTCGATCGCGGTCACCCGCCCGGGGGAGCCGACGATTTCGGCGGGCACGGCTGAACAGTAGCCGCCGCCCGCTCCGATCTGAAGAACCCGCTCACCGAGGGCGATATTGAGGTGCTCCAAGTTGCGGGCCCAAAAGCTCGGCATCCCATTGTTGAGCTTCCGGCTCAGGTCGATCGAGATCAGGCCGTCGTAATCGCGCCAACTCGGGAATGCCAGGTTCGGCAAGCGCCTGAACGAGGCGAATTCCCGTGTGAGCCTCGTACGCCATCTGGTAGGGCAGGTGGGCCTTTGGCTGACCGAAGTTCGTAAAGATCTGGACAGGCGCGCCTAGACGGTCAGCCGCCACTGACCATCGTCCGTCGCGAGCACAGGGCGCAGTTCACCAACGTCCCGAACGCGGTCTTTGCGGACCCCCAGTCTTTCTGTCGAGGCCAAGGGCGTCCTCGGCCATCTTTTGTCGAGTCCCCGCAAATGGCACGTCCGCCTGGATCATATCGGGCGAGCCCTCGTCGGCCGCAAGAAGCTCCAGCGAATTTTCCGAGAGTTGATCGCCACTGACTACGTCACACGCGAAGCGCAACGAATTGTCGACAGACATCGGTTCGGTGAGATCGATTACGTCGCCCGCGACATGCCGGTCTCTGTGGATAAGTCGGTGCGTCCGCGGGGCCAAAAGGGACCTGCGTATAAAGACTCACCGCAGGGCCCTCAGAGACCTGCCTATAAAGGACTATATAAAAACGGATCCAGTCTGCCGGGAGCCTGCGTTCTTTAAAGGTTGGTCGGACACAATCGGCGTGACGCGCGATCAGATGGCCGAGCTCCGGGATGACGCGCGCCTTGATCCCAAGATCGTTACGCTCTTCGACGACGTCGCTGAAGGTTGGGAATTGATAGCCGCGCTCCCGGACCAAGCACGGGACGAGTTGCGCCAACGCTACAGGCGGGGTGGGCTCGACCGGTTTGCGATCGTAGAGCTCCGGACCCCATACCGACATTTGCTAGGTGGCGGTCGCCAGAAAGGCAGGTAAGCGATCGGGATGTTGGGAGGAACGCCTATATTATGCTCGGTGCAGTGACGTGACGAAGCTCTAGAACGCTAGGGGAGCCCGCGCGGCGGTCAAGGCGGCCGAACCGGAAGCTATGCCGTGTATCGTCCTTATCTCCCGCTCCCGCTGAACATACGCTGCGGGGCCCAGAGCGGGCCCAGGAGGCTGAAGCGACTAGGATCGGTCCCTCGTCGCGCCGATCTCCTTTGAAACACTCCAAGGCCATCCGGAAGGCTGGAGAGCTTTTGAACCGAGGGTACGCCAAGGCGCAATAGTCGGGGCATTGCTCGGAGACAGTCGGCACCTGGCCGGAGCTACGACAGCGGTTCGGTGCGAAATCGTTGATTTGCGCGGACCGCGCCTGTTTGCCAATCGTTAAAATAGTCGTTATGGCTCAGTGCCAGATTTCAGGGGTAGAAAACTGGCAAACGCCTTGATTCGTTAATCTTTTTTCTCTTCCCTAGGGAGCGCCATTTCCGGCGCTCAACCCTTCATGTCTGACCTGTAAGCGCGGCTCCGCAGCCTCGCGGCGCGCTGTCGCGTCCGAGCTTTGCTCATCGGGGCACCCTTCAGAGAGAAGGGCGCAGGGAAGGCCGGGTGCGGGCCGCACCCATGGCCCGCCTGCAGAAAGAAAAGCAGGCGGCAGTCACCACAGGATTGGCCGAACAACCGGCCTTCCCTGCGCGATGGGTTGAACGGCTGCTCCGTGCTCTCCCAGGGGACCGGGCTTGCTTGCCCCCGTCATCGGGATGTCGCCGACCAAGACACCAGCGTCGGGGTGTCGGGACCACACGGCTTGACCGTCCGCGAGGGGCTCGTTCGTCCGCACGCGAAACGCGCACTGCGATCCCAGGCGGCCACCGCATCTCCCGCTCCACGGTCCGTGACGATCGCGAAACGCCCCTTCAGCGAGCAGGAGACGGCGGGGAGCATCGATCTGATTTGCCCGACGACACAAGCGGAGAGTTGCCCGACGGAATGCGGCAAACTGGCACGACGGGCAGTTTGGGCATGGGTGCGATGCGGGAGGCGATTTGAGGGCGGTGAGTTGAGTGCGGCGTACCAAGATCTGGCATCTGGGGCGCTTGCTGCCGATGCCGCCGTGCGGCAGCTCTGCAATCGGATTGAGCGGGATCATTGCAAATGCAACGGCGCGGGAGCGCGCTTTCTGTCGGCAACATAGATCGGCGCATACGATTTCGTCGCTTGATATTTCACAAGCTTAGCATTTCGCATCTTTGCGGCCGAGCAAACATGGAGTAATCAAAGAACGTTTCTCGGGGAAGTTGATGACACCAAAGATTGTCACGATATTCAATAACAAGGGCGGCGTCGGAAAGACTACGTTGACCTTTCACTTGGCTCACGCGCTCGGCGAGCTTGGAAAAAAGGTCCTACTGATCGACCTCGATCCCCAGTGCAATCTGACGATCTTCTCGCTCGAAATGGAGCGCATCCATGATATCTGGGCCGCAGAAGACGACTTTATTGAAGATTTTGCTGCGACTAGAAAACGCACGCCGGCACGGAATTTCCAGGCGATGCTTCAGGAGCCTCGATCAATTCACTTCGACCTTAAGCCCACGGAAGACGGCACTGCCGAGATCGACAACTTGCCTCCGCCTATCAAGCTGGCCGAGAACGTCGACCTCATACCTGGCCGCCTGACGCTTCATCTCTTCGAAGCAAAAATCGGAGAGCGATGGAGCGGCATCTACCAAGGCGATCCCCTGGCTATTCGAACGGCAACGCGGGTGCGCCAAATCGCTTACCAATTTGCCCAGATTAACGGGTATGAACTCGTGATCTTCGATACATCACCGAGCCTAGGCGCTCTCAATCGGCATCTGCTGACGTTGGCAGATGGCTTTCTTATTCCCTGTGCGCCTGACTTATTTTCGGTTTACGGTATCCGAAACATAGGCAGCGCTCTCCGCCTTTGGCGCAAGCAGTTTGACACGATTTTTCAGTTGCTGTCAGATTCAAAGCGCGATCAATTTCCGAAGAAGTTTGTCAAACTCATCGGATATACGATCTACAATGCGAAACGCTATAGTGGTCTGCTCAACGATCTGGATCTGGCCACCGCACATTATCACTATGCCCAGCAGATACCTCAGACGATCTCCAAATTCATCGATGCCGAAAATTCATTGCCGTTCAAAAAAGTCTTGGCTGGCTCGATCGGTGGAACAGCAGTTATTCATACTCATAACACCTTTCCTGGGATGTCGCAAAAGTATCACAAGCCCATGTGGAAATTGCCGAGCATCGAGCTTCAACCTGAGGATAGCAGCACGATCGGCGGCAACCGAGGCAAGTTCGAAGCGACCCAAGGCAGCTACCACGCTTTTGCTAAGGACTTTCTTGAAAGGGTGGCTAAGCTTTGAATCCAGACGCAAACGATGGGCCAGGCAGCGATGTAGCAGCGGGTTCGGTGGAGTCGGTAGTATCTGGCGCCGCGAGGACAGGGGCTGCAGCTCAGCCATTGCCGGCCCCAACTGATGCTGAGTTGGATGCAATTGTATCGGCCTACGGTACCATGACCCATGACTTGAGGATTTTCATGTCCGGGGTTGAGCAGTACATTGGCGAGAACCCGCGTCTGACCGTTAACGGCCATCGGCTGGTGCACTCGTCAAAGAGTCGTCTGAAAGATCCCGGGCACCTGCGAGCTAAAGTCGTTCGTAAGGCTGCCGAAGGCAAGGCTATCACGATCAACGACTTCTACTCCAAGATAACAGATCTTGCAGGAGTTCGCATATTGCACCTGTTTCAAGAGCACTTTTCTGAGATTGACTCTGTGATCCGCAGGAAGGTGGATGAGGGCGATTGGTTCCTCGCTGAGCGCCCTAAGGCATATACTTGGGATCCTGAGGCGGCCGCCTACTTTCATAGGTTTGACCTCGAGGTTTCGGAGAAATCGACTTCTTACACCAGTATCCATTATCTGGTGAAGCCTCGCGCGGATTCGAAGCTGTGCTGCGAGGTTCAGGTCCGCACCTTGTTCGAAGAAATTTGGGGTGAAGTTGATCACCAGATTAACTATCCAGTCCCGACCGAGAATGTTTCGCTACGGGAGCAGATCAAAGTGCTTTCAAAGATTGTAGGTGCAGGGAGTCGTCTTCTAGATTCGCTGCAACGAGTCCAACAGGCCAACTGAGGGCGATCGCTTTGCGCGTCTCGTATATCAGCATTTGATGCAAACTCTGCGGAAACGCTCGAAAATGCGTGAGTAGTTGCATCTGCTCTTCCATCGAAATAGGTGCTAAATTTTCAGTACTTCACATCGGCGCGTCGGGTTGATCTGCTAATCATCTTATGATCAGTTAAAATGTATTGATGGCGAAACGCAGTAGTATTTTTATCTCGTCCCAATCCTATTGCAGCCGCACCGGCAAATTCAGCGGCCCCCGAAACCCAAACCCGTGCCACCGCACGCTGGCCGCATCCACCAGCTTCATCCTCGGAAACCGCTCGAACAGCATCGGCAGCAAAATCGCGCCGACGGTGCGGCGGGAGAGGTGGGCGCCGGCGCAGTGGTGGGGGCCGTTGCCGAAGGCCTGGTGGGGGTTGGGGTCGCGCAGGGCGTTGGTGGTCTCGCCGTCGGTGAACAGCTTCTCGTTATGGTTGGCGGAGGCCTGGATGGTCATCACGGTGTCGCCCTTCGGGATCAGGCAGCCGCGGATCTCGGTGTCCTCCATCACCAGGCGTGAGCTCGCCGGGCTCGGCGCCACCCAGCGCACACCTTCCTCGAAGACCGATCGTCATTTGTCCTGCGCGCGCACAGCGGCGAGCTGCTCCGGATTGGTGAGGAGGCCGTAGAGGATCGTCAGCAGCGCGTCGCGCGGTTCGTTGATGCCGCGGCAGCGGCCTCCGCACAGGAATGTGCGAGACGGGACGTTCGCCCTTCGAGCCCGCCGCTACGGCGTCCAGTTCCCCGGGCCCAGCAGGGTCGGAGGAATGAGCGCGCCGGTCATGGCGTGGATGAAGTGGAATCTCGAGCAGGCCGGGCAGCTCACGGTCTCGAAGGTCACGGTCTCGAACCGACAGTCGTCCTTCGGCTGGTGCAGGATGGCATCGACCTCGGACCCTGTCTGGGGGCAGCGAAATGTGATCGGACAATCCATCATCCCATCTCCGGTGCAGACTCGAAAGTTGGGTCGCCGCAGGTTGCGCCTGATTCTCCGGTATTGACTGAGCAATATTGATCAGCCGCGCGCGTTCGCCTCTGGCAGTCTGGTTGCGGGAGACATTGGGAGACGCGCTCGAACGGCGGCTTCGCCCCGCCCGAAAGGCCGCGAGGCGGATCAAGCGTCGCTTCAGACCCGCTGTATCACGGGGCGTTCAGTCGTGGCGGCCGCCCGCGAACGACGCTTCGTGGCGTCGCGTGCCGTGCGGCGGCGTCGAAGCTTGGATGACGACCATGCCGGAGAGCTGATCATGATCGCGAATTCCATCTTGCGACGTTTGACGCTTCACCTGAAGGAGACACGGATGTTGATCGATGTCAGGACCGATGGAAACGTCGAGGACGGCGAGCAGTTGTCGCAGGACGTGAAGGCGTCGCTTCATGCGGTGCTGCATCGCTATGAGGATCAGGTCAGGCGGATCGACGTGCAGCTCAGCGACGCGGTGAGCCACAAGCCCAGTCACGACGACAAGAGCTGCAAGATCGAGGTGCACCGTGACGGCGGCGAGCCGATCGTCGCGGCGCATCAGGACAGCTTCATGGAGCAGGCCGTGCGTGGCGCGGTCCACAAGCTGAAGCGCGCGCTCGACCACGCCTTCGGCAAGGAGGCGGTGTCCGATCAGCTTCGGGACCATCGCTAGACGCGTGGCGGGACGGTTTGCCGGCAAGGCCGCCGGTTGGGAGATCCGTGATGGACATGCTTGCTGAGATCACCGACATCGGGCCGCAGCCGCAGGCGTTCGACATCGAGCGGGCGACGCGGGACAATGCCAATTATCGGTCGGTCGCCTGGAGCGGGCGCTATCTGCAGGTGACGCTGATGTCGATTCCGGTCGGCGGCGACATCGGCCTGGAGGCGCATCCGGAAACCGATCAGTTCCTGCGGCTCGATGCCGGCCGCGGCCGGGTGCAGATGGGGCCCGCCAAGGACGAGCTGACATTCGACCAGACGGTGTCGAACGGCTGGTGCGTGCTCGTTCCGGCCGGGACCTGGCACAACATCACCAACATCGGCCCGACGCCGATGCAGGTCTATGCGATCTATGCGCCGGCCCATCACGCGCCGGGCAAGGTGCAGGCGACGGCGGCTGCGGCCGCAGCCGACCGTGACGACGCGCCCGCGACCTGGTCTGTGCAACCCAAACAGGTGGCCGATCACCACGGATGAACGACCGCGAGGATGCGATGAGGCCTCATTCACTCGGCCGGCGCGCGCCGAGGAGATGGTCGAACGCGCGGGGTCTGGTGCACGCCGGTCTCTCGTTCGAAGCGGCTCCGGCGTGAGCATGCTCCATCATGTGAGGGGCTGCATCGCAGGGAAGGTCTCGCATCGATTGCAGAATGGTGCTCGCGGCGCCTTATCCTCGCCGGGAACTCAATCGGAGGGCGATGAGAAGATTGACCTAGCGCAAAGATGGAAGCGGTTTCCACCGTAAAATTTCGGCATGTCCACCGAGGGGGATGGGGGCTGTGCCGAGTTCGAACCTCGCCAGATTTGATCCGAAGGCCTTTCTCGACAAGGTATGCCCGGGGCAGAAGGTCCTGAAGGTTCCCAAGGGGGGAAGCGTGTTCGCCCAGGGCGACCCGGCCGACGCGCTGTTCTTTCTCCAACAGGGAAAGATCAAGCTGACCGTCGTCAACGACGTCGGCAAGGAAGCGGTCATCGGCATCGTCGATGCCGGGCAGTTTTTCGGCGAAGGCTGTCTGACGCGGCAGGCGGTGCATACCGGCTCGGCATTCGCCCTGCAGGATTGCGTGGTCACCGCCATCGCCAAGAAGACGATGATCGCAGCGCTTCGCCTCCACCCCGAGCTTGCGGAGATGTTCGTCGCGTTTCTGCTGGCCAGGATCGACCGGTTCGAGGCGGACCTGATCGACCAGCTCTTCCATAGCAGCGAAAAGCGGCTGGCGCGGCTGCTTCTGACGATGGCCGATTACGGCCGCGGCGAAACGCCGCTGCCGGTCATTCCAAGAATCAGCCAGGAAACGCTGGCCGAAATGATCGGCACGACGCGGTCGCGCGTCAGTCATTTCATGAACAAGTTCAGAAAGGCGGGCCTGATCGAATATGACGGCGAGATCGTCGTCTATCCGGCGCTGCTGCAAGCCGTCCTGAACGACAACCTGCAGGCGGAGCAGCAGAACTAGCTGCGGGTGTGCAGCGCGCGGGTGGTCTGTTTTGCACAGACGGAACTCCGTCCGCATCGCTAGCTGCCATAACTCGCCGCCGGGCTCTGCGTTTCGTTTCGCCGCTTGAAGGCGGGACACGCGAAGGGTTCGTGACGGGGGGACGTGTTGCGTAGGGAGGGGACCACATGTTCAAGCAGCAGTTTTCCGACGCGTCTGACGCGTGCGCACTTGCCGAAGCCATTGTGGACACGGTCCGGGAGCCGCTGCTCGTCCTCGACCACGATCTGCGCGTGATTGCCGCCAGCCGTTCGTTCTATCTCACCTTCTCCGCGACGCCCGAGGACGTGCTGGGACAACTCTTCTATGAGCTGGATGACGGCGCCTGGAATATTCCGGCGCTGAAGTCGTGGCTGAGCCAGATCTTCTCCAACACCGGCGCGCTGCATGATTTCGAGGTGGAGCACGTCTTTCCCGCCGTCGGACCCCGGGCGATGCGGCTGAACGCCCGGCAGGTGTCCTACACGGTCGGGTCCCATACGACCATCCTGCTCGGCCTCGAGGACGTCACCAGCGAGCGCGAGATGGCGCGCCGGAACGAGGAGCTGCTGCGTCAGAAGGATATGCTGCTCGAGGAGTTTCAGCACCGCGTCGGCAACAGCCTCGCGATCATCGCCAGCATCATCTCGTTGAAGGCACGGTCCGTCGGCTCCGAGGAGGCGCGACGCCACCTGGACGACGCCCGCGACCGCGTCATCTCGTTCGCGAACATCCAGCAGAGTCTCCACACCTCCGCGCGCAGCGGCGTGGTCGCGCTCGGAGCGCATTTCGCGAGGCTCTGCCAGGCGATCTCGCAATCGATGATCGCCGACCATCAGCGGACGAGGATCGAAACCCGCGGCGACGGCCTGGCGACGACGAGCGAAGCCGAAAGTCTCGGGCTGATCGTCACCGAGCTCGTCATCAACTCCCTCAAGCATGCGTTTCCCGAGGACACCGCGAATGGGCTGATCACCGTGACCTACGAGTCCTCCGGAGCCGGCTGGACCCTGTCCGTCTCGGACAATGGAACGGGGAAATTGCAGCTGAACGGCCGGCCGAAGGGGGGCCTCGGCACCGGCATCGTCACGGCGCTGGCGAAGCAGCTCGGTGCCGAGGTCACGACCGTGGCCGGCCGGCCCGGCACGACCGTCTCGGTGCGTCACGCCGCCGTGGCGACCCGCGACGACTTGACCGGAGCAAGCGTGCCGTCCGCTTCCGCGATCCGATCCAGGGCCGAATCCAAGGCAGGATCCACGGCCGGATCGCGAACCGTCAGCCGATCGTGACGTCGTCGCCGATCAGTACGACCCGATCAGTACGACGGCGAGACCAGGGTCCTCGCCCACCCGCGACCAGATCAGGCGCACTGACTCAGCGCGCAGCAGAACGATCCCCCGCGCGCTGCTTCTCCTGCAGCCGAACCGGCAGATTGAGCGGGCCGCGGAAGCCGAACCCGTGCCAGCGCACGCTCGCAGGATCGGGCAAGGTCATGTTGGGAAAACGCTCGAACCGCATCGGCAGCAGGATGGCGCCGACGGTGCGGTGGGAGAGGTGGGCGCCGGCGCAATGGTGCAGGCCGCCCCGATTGCGCAGCTCACTCTCCTCGCGCGAGCGACGGCGTCCTGATCGCAAGGAACCAATGGTCCGACACGGAGATTGGTATCGAGACCGGGCTGGCCCCACTCCGGCGATGCCGCACAGGAAGGCCGTTCAATGAACAAGCGCAAATCAAATGGCTCCCACAAGGGGAACAGCGCGAAACCCGTCGTGGCGAAGCCGGTATCAATGCCCAAACACGCCGACGCGACAGCGAGGCAGAAGCGCGCTCGCGTGCTAACCGAGTTCGTAAGCTCGGACGCAGACGAACTGCAGGCAGTTCCGGAGACCGAAACGAGGCTCCCGGGACGACCCGGCCAGGAGACGGAAACGATCCTGCCGCCGCTCCCGCCTCGTGAGCCCGAATCCGCGCCGGCGCGCCTGCCGCCTCTCAGCGAGCTGAAGCCCGATGCCGCTCAGCCTGTCGGCGCTGGGACGGACTCGCACGAAGCCCAGCCAACCCCGATCGCTGAAGCCAGGGCGGCCGATCCCTCGCCCGTGGCGGGCGGACCGCCGCCGGCGCTCGCCGGCATGGAGGCCTGCCAGACCCTGCTTATGGAGATGACGCGAGACAATCTCGATTTGGCGGCCAGCCTCGCCACGATGCGCTCGCCTCTCAGCATGTTCGGCGTCGCGACCACGTTTGCCGGCAGACAGATCGACATCTACCGCAGGTTCACGAAGGCCGTCGTCGAGATCGCCACCGGGCCTGCCAAAGCGCGATAACTCGAACGTGGTGATTCCAACCAACCCGGGGCCCGCCTCAGGTGCACTGAGACAACGCGAAGAACAACGCCCTTCGTGCCGGTCCTACTGCAGCCGTACCGGCAGATTGAGCGGGCCGCGGAAGCCGAATCCGTGCCACCGCACGCTCGCGGGATCGGGCAGCGTCATCTTCGGGAAGCGCTCGAACAGCATCGGCAGCAGGATGGCGCCGACGGTGCGGCGGGAAAGGTGGGCGCCGGCGCAGTGGTGGGGGCCGTTGCCGAAGGCCTGGTGGGGGTTGGGGTCGCGCAGCGCGTTGTAGTGCTCGCCGTCGGTGAACAGCTCCTCGTCGCGGTTGGCGGAGGCCTGGATGGTCATCACGGTGTCGCCCTTCGGGATCAGGCAGCCGCGGATCTCGGTGTCCTCCATCACCAGGCGTGAGCTCGCCTGGATCGGCGCCACCCAGCGCACGCCTTCCTCGAAGGCGGAGCGCCATTTGTCCTGCGCGCGCACGGCGGCGAGCTGCTCCGGATTGGTGAGCAGGCCGTAGAGGATCGTCAGCAGCGCGTCGCGCGGCTCGTTGATGCCGCCGCCGATCGCGATCTTGATGTTGGCGATGATCTGGCTTTCAGGGATCGGATTCTTCGCGTTGACCATGAAGGAGAGCGCGGAGGAATCCGGCGCGGCACGGACGCGCGCCATGTTGGCGCGGATGCAGCGGTCCATCTCCGCGTTGGCGATATCGGACGCGTCGAACGGCCCCGGCGTCCAGCCGAAATTGCCGGCGCCGTCGATCAGGGCCTGCGACCAGCGCTGCATGTCCGCATCGCTGGCGTCCGGGATGCCCATCACTTCAGCGAGGATGCGCGCGGCCAAGGGGCCGGCGAGGGCGGGGAACAGATCGACGATCTCGCCGCGCGGCAGCCGGTCGAGATAATCAGTGGCGAATTTGGTGTAGAGCGGCTCCCAGACGGCTTCGATCGTCTTCGGCATCAGGGCCGGCATCATCGCCATGCGCTCGGCGCGGTGCTCGTCGTGATCCTTGCGCATCAGGGTATGCGCGAGGAAGGCGCGCTTCATCGGCGTGTTCGGATCGTCGGACGAGAACAGCGCCGCATTGTCCTTCACATATTTGGTGTCGGCCGCCTTGGTGAGGAACGTCCGGCCCACCGACTTGACCCGCAACACCGGCGCTTCGCGGCGCAGGCGCCGGTAGATCGGATAGGGATCGCGCGTCAGCTCCGCGATGGTGATGGTCTCGTCCAGGGGAGCCAGGGTCTGAGCCGGGGTCGCGGTCGGCATGGGGCGCTCCTGTGGGATGCGGGCCAGCGCGTGTCTCACCTCAAGGATAGTGGCCGGGACGGACCCGTGCAATCCTGGTCCGATGCATTGGCCGGGACGAGCGTCCGTGCTGAACGAATTCTGACCTCGCCTGTTCCGTTCCTTCAGCGATTCCGCGGGTTTGCGGTGACAGCCGGAGGGGCGACATTCCGCCCTGCGGGGCGTCAGCTCCGACATCGTCGGCGCTCCACCGCCATTGCAGGACGCGGATGGATCGCGAGATCGTCGTTGCCAGCGCCTCTGCGCAACGCGGTGCGACGTGCGCTCCGCGGGGCGGCTGTGACGCGGCGTTCGAGCCTGATTCCCGGCACGCATTCAGCCGGTCAGTCCTGCGCCGCCGGCGAGGCCTCCTGCGGCTTGGTCAGCAGCGCTCCTTCGCGGCGCAGGTGTCCTGCGTCGAGAAGACTTCTGAGACTGCCCTGCACGGTCTCCCGCAGCTGGGCGCTGGTCGACCCGAAGCCAAACAAGCGGGCCACCGCCTGGATCAACTGGTCCTCCTCGGCACCGAAGTTCTGCTCGACAATCTGCATGATGGCCGCCTTGATCTCATCCGGCGGCAGCATCTCGGGCTTGCGCAAGGACTGCGATTGCACGTCCTCGCGCGTGCGGACGACGATCGCCTGTCCCGGCACGGCGTAGAACGGACCTCCGGCGATCTGTCCCCTCGCAACTGCCGATCCCAGCGCCGCTCTCACGGCATCGCGGATGCGGTTGCCGGCGCGGGCAAGGCCCCAGGCCGATCTGATCCGGACGATGATTTCCGATTCATGCACCGGCCCCTCGATGGCGACGATCTCGACGACATGCCGCGTCATGTCGGCAAGCGGCGTCTCGTGCGGCTCGATCTCCCGACGGACGCGCAGCTTCGCCTCTTCATAGGGGGCCACCGTCGGTGCCTGTGCGAGGATCTCCTGAGGGCGCTGCTCGGTCTGCTCCGGCGCCGGCACATCGGAGGTTGCCGGAGGCTCGGGTTGAGCTCGCGCAGTCCCTTGGTCGATGTCCCGCCAATGCGCCTTCGCAGCATCGATCGCGCGGAGGACTTTCTCGGTTTCCTCCTTGGGACGGAGAAACCAGTCGGTCGACCAGATACGATGCAGCACCCAGCCATGCGCTTCCAGCACATTCTGCCGCAGGCGGTCGCGGTCTCGCGCCGAACGAGACGCATGGTACTGGGCGCCGTCGCATTCGATTCCGAGCAGGAAGCGGCCCGGCTTGTCGGGATCGACGACGGCGAGGTCGACGAAGAATCCGGCGGTGCCGATCTGGGTCTTCACGTCGTGGCCGAGCGCCCGCAGCCTTGCGGCGACCTGCTCCTCGAACACCGAGTCGGGATCGCGCCCGGTCTCCTGCGCGATGCCGAGCTGCCCCGTCTGCGCGAAGGTCAGGAACGTCTTCAGGGCCGCGATGCCGCGGCCCTTGGCGCGCGACAGGTCGATGTCGTCGCCGGTGATCGACGAGAACACCTCGCATCGGAGCTTGGCGCGCGAGATCAGCACGTTCAGCCGGCGCTCGCCTCCGTCTGAGTTGAGGGGGCCGAAGCTCATCGAGACGAAACCTTCCTTCGTTCTCCCATAGCCGATGGAGATGAAGATGACGTCGCGTTCGTCGCCCTGGATGTTCTCGAGGTTCTTCACGAAGAACGGTTCGCTGGCCCCGCGGACGAAGAAGCTCTCCGTTGCCGGGTTTTCCTTACGAAGGATTTCGAGCTGATCCTGGATCGCCTGGCGCTGCGCCACCGAGAAGGTCGCGACGCCAAGGCTTCGGTCCGGGGTCTCGCGCGCATGGCGCATGACGGCCTCGGCGACGAGCCGCGCTTCCCTGGGGTTGGTCCGGCTGCTGCCGCGTTCGTAGTGCGCATCGGGGTTGTAGTTGAACTTTAATCCCATTCCCGCGACGGCGTCGTACGGGCTCGGCACGATGAACAGCCGGTTGTCGTAGAACTGCTTGTTGGAAACGGCGATCAGCGACTGGTGTTTGCTGCGATAGTGCCAGTTCAGCATCCGATGCGACAGGCCCTTGGCAAGGCAGAGGTCGAGAATGCTCTCGGCGTCCTTGACCTGGAAGGTCGGCTGATCCTCGTCGTCATTGTCCTCGTCGTCGTTACCTGTCAGCTTCGCGAAGAAGCGCGTCGGCGGCAGCTGCCGCTCGTCACCGACGACCACGATCTGCCGGCAGCGCGCGACCGCGCCGAGCGCGTCGACCGGCTCGATCTGCGAGGCCTCGTCGACCACCAGAAGATCGAAGGCGATCGCGCCAGGCTTGAGGAACTGTGCCACCGACAGAGGGCTCATCAGGAAGATCGGCTTGATCTGCTGAATGACCGGACCTGCCCGTTCCAGGAGCTGGCGGATGGGCAGATGATTGCGCTTCTTGGCAAGCTCGCCGTTCAGCACACCGAGCGGCCCGATGCCGCCGGCGTTGCGCGGCAGGGCCGCGGCATGCTCGTGGGCGATCTGATCGCGGGCCAGTTGCATCCGTGCGACGTCGAGCTTGCGGAAGCCATCGACCAGCCGATCGTGCGATTCGCCGTCGAAACGTTTCAGTTCAGGATGGTCGGCGAAGATCACGCTGCGCATGGCGTCGTAATAGGACCGGTCGAAGGCGGCTTCGAGCGCTTCGCCTGGCAAGGAGCCATCGAGCGTGCGGTCGACCAGCGCGGCGAGGCCTTGCGCGCGCGCAAGGCGGACCCGGTCCATGAATGCGATCCAGCGGGTGAGGCGCTCGGTCGCGTTCTGCCACTCCGACAAAGTCTGCGACAGGCCGTCCAACCGGATCTGGTCGCCGGCCTCGAGCGGGATGCGGGCAGGCTCCAGCTGGAGAGAGTCGATCAGCCTGCCGAGGCCGGACCTCAGACTTGCGAGGTCGTGGTTGAGCTGTTCGATCGATTGCCGATCATCGGCCGACAAGGCCAGCTGCGTCAGCCGCTGGCGCGTTTCGTCGTTTGCGAACGGCTTGGGGAATGCACTCCACCAGGTCGCCAATCTGGACAACGCATCCCAGTCCGACCGTTCCTTCTGCCACGCCGTTCCGAATGCGGTGCTGCCGGCAGCTTCGACCTCCGCGAAGGACCGGCGTGCGGCTTGCGCCGCGATGAGGCCGTCGAGCAGCAGGAGCCGCTGCTCCAGCGTTTTCGGCATCGGCACCTTCAGGTACGAGGCCAGCAGCGCCACCTGCTCGCGATAGCGCGGGCTGAGCAGGCGCAGCCAGGAGCGGCCCTTCTCGGCGATGACCTTGCGGCACTCGGCGATCGGCGCATCCCAGGCGGCCTCGACGAAGGCGCTCTCGAAGGCCGTCCTCAATTTCGCGTAACGCAGCCCCTTGTCGATGATGTCCGTGATGAGTCCGGTCTGGCTCCAGACGCCGTCGCGGAAGGACGTCCGATCGCACTCCGGCATCGCGGCCGCGGCCTCGGCGAAGGCGAGTATCCCCGCGGCATCGGCCAAGGTGGCGGGCGGCGGGAGATCGAGCAGCGTGCCGAGGCGGGCCGCGCCAGTGGATACGCTGCCGACAACGTTCGAAATGTCGTCGAGCGAGCTGCGCAGCTCGGTCATTTCGGCGGGATCGAGCGCGTCGCGGCCGACACCGCGCCAGGGATGCAGGTGCGGCGCGCCGTCGGCCGCAATTCGTTCGGCGAGTTCGGCGATCAGCTCACGCCGCCGCTCCAGATCCAGAGGAGACCAGGAGGGGGCGCCCTGCAACGGATAGGGATGCTGCGCGGAGTTGTCCCCAGAGCGCACGAGATGACCCAGCAGCCTGAACGGTGTCAGCTCGCTCGGCTGATGCGGCTGGTGCATCATCTCCGCATGCCGGTTGAGGCCGTCCCGGCTGTCGGTCAGGCGCTGCACCAGCGTGGCTTCGCCGCGCGGGACCGGGACCTCAGCCGATTTGCAGCGTTTCAGCTCTTCGAGCAGAACGCGCTTGTTGGCCTTGTTGGAGTGCAGCTCCAGCGCGAGCGCGCCGAGACCGACATGCTTCAACCGCCGGTGCACGACCTCGAGCGCCGCCATCTTCTCGGCGACGAACAGCACCGTTTTCCCCTCGGCGGCAGCCGACGCGATGATGTTGGTGATGGTCTGCGATTTGCCGGTTCCAGGCGGTCCCTTGACGACGAGGTCGCGTCCGCGGACCACTTCCTCGATTACCACGGCCTGCGATGAATCCGCATCGACGACATGGTTCATCGCCACTGGTTGGATGACGGAATCGATCTTTCCGTCGTCGGCCACGATCGGCTCCGCGCCCTCGAAGCCGTCCTGAAGCAGCGCTGCGATGAGGGGGTGACGATCAAGGCCACCATCTGCCGGCCAATTCTCGGGATCCAGATCGCGATACATCAGGAACTTGGAGAACGAGAAGAAGCCGAGAACGATCGCGTCCGCCCTGACCTCCCACCGCTGCTTGGTGGCGACCGTCTCCGCGACGCCGGCAAGATAGGTCGCGATGTCGACGTCGTCCTCGTCGCCAAAATCCTCGATCTTGAGTCCGAATTCGGCGTCGAGCTTGGCCTGGAGCGAGAGGTTCGGCGACGGCGGCTCAGCGCGCGAGACCAGGTGAAACCGATCGGCGGCGCTGCTGCGTTCCAGGCGGACGGGCAGCAGGACGAGCGGTGCGAAGCGCTCGACATCGGATTTGTCGTCCTCGAACCATCTCAGCAGCCCGAAGGCGAGATAGAGGATATTGACGCCCTGTTCTTCCTCGAGCGTTCGTGCGTCGTACCAGATATCCAGCAGGCGCTTCTGCAGCGCCTCCGATGACAGCCGGGTCCTGAGCCGGGTGTCCGGCTGCCGCGTCTGCGACTCCGAATCATCACCTTCCTGGTCCACCTTGGTGGTCGGCGTGTCGGATCGAGGTGCCGGCACGCTCAAGGGCAGGGTGCCTTCCGCCTCCGCCGTCTCTGCCTTCGTCGGAAGGAACGTGAAGCGCTTGCCTTCGCCGAGAAGCTCGAAGAGCGCAGCAGAGCGCGCGCCGACGATGTCGATGGTGCGGATGGTCTTGGTCTTGAGCGGGATGTGCACGAGCCGGTTGCGCGTGCCCAGATCGAGCAGCGCGCGCCGGTCCGCCAGCAATCGGTCTCGTACGGATGTGGTCGCCACGTGCAATCCTCCTGCGATTCGAGGATTGCAACCCGGAATGATCGCGGTCAAGCATCCGGCGCGGTGGAGAAGGGGTCAATGAGCGATGGTTCATCTTCCCCGTGAAGAGGTCTCATCTCCCAATCGAGGGAGACGAGACTCGTATGTTCCCAGGCCGCCTGTTCCTAGGCCGCTGCCTTATGCCGCGCCAGTTCCGCCTTGTAGAGCTCGAACTCCTCGGCGATGGCACGGGCGATCGACGGCCGCGCGCGCAGGCGCTCGTAGTACGCCTTCACGGCCGGCCATTTCGCGAGCTGGACCGGCGGCGTTGCCATGGTCCAGTTGATCACGGTGACGAGATACGCGTCGGCGACCGTGAAATGATCGAGCAGATAGTCGCGATCCCGCAGATGGTTCTCGAGATGATCGAGCCGCGACAGGTTCTTTTTCAGGACATGAGCCTTCATTTCCTCGGGCGCGGTCTTGTCGAGGATCGGAATGAACAGGCCCTTGTGCAGCTCGGTGCCGATGAAGCAGAGCCATTGATGCAGCCGGCTGCGGTCCATGCCGGGGCCGGTGCCGAGCTTGGCCTCGGGGAAGCGATCGGCGACATATTGCAGGATCGCGGCGTTCTCGGTCAGCAGGTCGCCGTCATCGGTGCGGAGCGTCGGGACGAGCCCGAGCGGGTTGACGGCGCGGAAATCGGAGCCGTCGTTGAGGACGATCTTGGTCTTGGGATCGACCTCGAGATAGTTCGCCTTCGCGCCGGCTTCGTAGAGCGCGATGCGGGTGGCGAGCGAGCAGGCGAGCGGCGAGAAATACAGGTCCATGGACGTCTCCCTCGGGCTCCGGACCGGAGCATTGGTTGATTTTTATACTGTCTCGCATAATATGAGCTCGGTCAAGGAATTTAGTGCGAAATGGTACAAAAAAAGAAAGGGCCGCCGCAAGGCGACCGTCCGATAGAAAAGGCGGGTGCCCCCGACCAGCCGAAGCGGCGCGGGAGGCCGCGGGCGTATGAGCCGGATGTCGCGCTCGGCAAGGCGCTCGACCTGTTCCGGTCGACCGGCTTCGCCGCGACCTCGCTCGACGATCTCAGCGCCGCCACCGGCATGAACCGGCCGAGCCTCTATGGCGCGTTCGGCGACAAGCGCGAGCTCTACATCAAGAGCTATCAGCGCTATCGCGACAATGCCCGCGCCCTCATGGGCGACGTCTTCAGTAACGATTGGCCGGTGCGACGGCAGCTCGAGCAGATCTTCGCCACGGCGCTCGACATCTATCTGTCGGGCGAGGAGGGACCGCGCGGCTGCTTCACGGTGATGACGGCGGGCTCGGAGGCTGTCGCCGACCCCGACATCCGCGCCATGGTGCAGAACGCGCTGACCGAGCTCGACAAGGCGTTTGCGCATTGCTTCCGCCGCGCCAAGGAAAAAGGCGAGCTGCCGGCCGACGCCGATCCCGTCGTGTTGGCGCGTCTGGCGTCGGCGACGATCCACTCGATCGCTGTCCGGGCGCGCGCGCGGGCGCCGCGTCAGGAGCTGGAGGCGATCGTCGCCGGCGCGATCGATGTGATGGTCGGCAACAAATAGCGGTTCAATATCCCCTGACGCGATCGACCAGATTGCGCAGCGCCCCGCCGGCCTCGAAGGTCGCGATCTGCTCGGCGACGTAGCGCGAGATCGCGTCGGCGTCGGTGTCGGCCGCATTGTGCGGCGTCAGCACCACCTTCGGGTGGCTCCAGAACGGGCTGTCGACCGGCAGCGGCTCCTGGCCGAACACGTCGAGCGAGACCGAACCAAGTGTGCCGTCGTCGAGGCAGGCGAGGATGTCGGCCTCGTTCTGCAGGCCGCCGCGCCCGGCATTGATCATGACGGGGGCGCCGAGCGGCGAGCTGCGCCGAAGCCTCGCGAACATCTTGCGATCGAGAATGCCGCGCGTGTCGGGCGTCAGCGGTAGCAGCGACACCAAAATGTCGGTCCGCGCCAGGAACGCATCCAGCTGCGCCGCACCGTGGAAGCACTCGATGCCGTCCGCCTGCTTTTCGCTGCGGCTCCAGCCGGCGACCTGGAAGCCGAGCCGCTTGAGCACTTCGGCCGCATCGATGCCGAGCGTACCCAGTCCGAGAATACCGACTCCGATCGCGGCCGCCGGCCATTGATACTTGGGCGCCCAGCGCTTCACGCGCTGCGACTCGCGCAGATACAGCTCCTGCCGATGATGCATCAGCACGTGCAGCACGACATATTCGGTCATCCGCGCCGTAAGATCATCGACCGCGACCCGGACCAGCGGCACGCTCGGCAGCGTCTTGTCGGCCATCAGTGCGTCGACGCCCGCGCCGAGATTGAAGATCACGCGCAGGTTCGGGAAGCCGGCGAGCTCGCCGGGGACCGGCTTCCACACCGCGGCGTAGTGCACCTCCGCCGGATCGAGGCTCGCATCCGGCAGCAGCACCACCGGGCGGTCGCCGCAGACGTCGTCGAAACGCGCCTTCCAGCGCTGCGGCGACCAGTTATCGGTGCCGCCATGGATCAGGAGCGCCAGCGCGCCTTTGGTCATCGGGGGGTCCTCGAGCTTATGTGACGTGTTCCACATACCAGATCGCGCGCGCAGGCCAATCTCCAGCCATCAACACGGAGACATCGTCATGCGCAAATTGCTTCTCGCCGCCGCTTTCGTCATCGCATCCGCCTCGGTCCAGGCTCAGACCATCGATGTCGGGTCGATCCTGTCGGCCAACGGCATTTCCATTGGCAAGGGCGGCGGTCAGCCGCAGGCCGCCAGTCAACAGGGCGCCGCGGACGGCATGGCGCAAGGTGCGGGCGGCCAAGGTGCCGCAGGGCAAGGTCAGGGGCAGGGCCAAGGCCAGTCGCAGCGCCAGACGGGCCGAGCCAGGCAGCCGCGCGAGAGCGCGCAGGAGACGCGGGCGCGCAACATCGCGGCCAAGTACGGCATCTCTTGGTAGGCGGCTTGTTCCTGCAGGCGGAACCCGCGAAAATACTTCGTGGGTCTGTCGGCCGGAGGCATACTCCGCCGTCTTGAAGACGAATGGAGATGACTTCCGATGCTGTATGCGCTGCTCTGCTATCATGACGAGGATGTCGTCTGCGCCTGGAGCAAGGACCAGGATGCCGCGGTCATGGCCAAGCTTGCGGTCATCCAGGAGAAGCTCGCCAAGCAGGGGCGGCTCGGGCCGGTGGCGCGGCTGCTGCCGACCACGGCCGCGACGACGCTCCGGAAGGAGGATCCGCCGCTCGTCATCGACGGCCCCTATGCCGAGACCAAGGAGCAACTGCTCGGCTTCTATCTCGTCGACTGTGCCAATCTCGACGAGGCGCTCGAGGTCGCGCGCGAGCTCGGTGAGGCCAATCCCGGCGGCTCCTACGAGATCCGTCCCGTCGGCACGTTCAGGCCGGGTGGAGCGCTGGCATGACCGATACGGCCTGGATCGATGCAGCCCTGACATCAGCACGTCCCCAGGCCGTCGGCGCGCTGCTGCGCTATTTCCGCGACCTCGACACGGCGGAGGAGGCGTTCCAGAACGCCTGCCTGCGCGCGCTGAAGAGCTGGCCCCAGAATGGGCCGCCGCGCGATCCCGCGGCGTGGCTGATCATGGTCGGACGCAACGCGGCCATCGATGACGTCCGCCGTGTCCGACGCGAGCAGCCGCTGCCGGAGGACGAGGCGATCTCGGATCTCGACGACGCCGAGAGCGCGCTGGCCGACCGGCTCGACGGCTCGCATTATCGCGACGACATCCTCCGCCTGCTGTTCATCTGCTGCCACAAGGATCTGCCCGCGACGCAGCAGATCGCGCTGGCGCTGCGCGTGGTGTCCGGACTGACGGTGAAGCAGATCGCCCGGGCCTTCCTGGTCAGCGAGGCCGCCATGGAGCAGCGCATCACCCGCGCCAAGGCGCGCGTCGCGCAGGCGAACGTGCCGTTCGAGACCCCTGGGGCGGTCGAGCGGTCGGAGCGCCTGACCGCGGTCGCCGCCATGGTCTACCTGATCTTCAACGAGGGCTATTCGGCCAGCGGCGAGACCGCCGCGCAGCGCCAGCCGCTGTCCGAGGAGGCGATCCGGCTGGCGCGGTTGCTGCTGCGGCTGTTTCCGAGCGAGCCCGAAATCATGGGGCTGACGGCGCTGCTGCTGTTGCAGCACGCCCGCTCCGCCGCCCGCTTCGACGCCGAGGGATTGCCGATTCTTCTGGAGGATCAGGATCGCTCGCTGTGGAACCAGCCGATGATCGCGGAAGGCACAGCCCTGATCGACAAGGCGATGCGCCATCGCCGCAGCGGTCCGTACCAGATCCAGGCGGCGATCGCGGCGCTGCATTCGCGCGCCGCGCGTCCGGAGGATACCGACTGGACGCAGATCGACCTGCTCTATGGCGCGCTGGAAGTGGTGCAGCCCTCGCCGGTGGTGACGCTCAACCGCGCCGTTGCGGTGTCCAAGGTCCGCGGCGCCGGGGCGGCGCTCGACCTGATCGCGCCGCTCGAAGGGCGGCTCGCCAACTATTTCTATTTCTTCGGCGTGCGCGGCGCGCTGCTGATGCAGCTCGGACGCGCCGACGAGGCACGGACCGCCTTCGACCGCGCCATCGCGCTGGCGCACAGCTCGGCGGAGGCCGCGCACATCCGCATGCAGCTCGATCGCCTGATGCGCGACAGCGCAACGGCTCAGGTCCAGGTCGGCCAGTGACATTCCGCTGAGATTCGATCCAAAATCTTGAACCGGGCTGTCGGCGGCACGCTCCTTCATTCGTCCTTGGAGCAGCATTACGGGGAGGAGCTGCAGATGACGACGATAACCTTGGAAGAACCGGTCTCGCGCGCCGAATTGTGGAGCGGCCGCATCCTGAGTGGGCTGGTGACCCTGTTCCTGCTGTTCGACGGCGCGATCAAGCTCGTCCCTCTGCCAGTCGTCACCCAGACGCTGGATCAGATGGGCTATGGCGCGAGTGACGGCACGGCCCGCGCGCTCGGTCTGATCACGATCGTCTGCACCGTGCTCTATGCGTTGCCGCCGACGTCGTTCGTCGGGGCGATCCTGCTGACAGGCTATCTCGGCGGCGCCATCGCTTCTCATGTCCGCATCGGCAGTCCGCTGTTCAGCCACGTCCTGTTCGGCCTCTATCTCGGGCTGATGCTGTGGGGCGGCTTGTGGCTGCGCGATCGCCGGCTGCGCGCGCTGCTGCCGCTGCCGCGCTGACGAATGATCTTTCAACCAAGGAGGATGACGATGATCTGTCCCTATCTGACGTTCAACGGCGATTGCGAGCAGGCGCTCAAGCACTACAGCGAGGTGCTCGGCGCCAAGATCGAGATGATGATGCGCAACGGCGAGGCGCCGCCGGAGATGCCGTGTGCGCCGGAGCACAAGGACAGGATCATGCATGTCCGCTTCTCGATCGGCGGCGGCGTCCTGATGGCCTCGGATTCGCCGCCCGAATATTATCAAGGCAAGCCGCACGGAATCTCGGTCTCGCTCCAGATCGCGGATCCGGCCGAGGCCGAGCGCAAGTTCAACGCGCTCCTCGAAGGCGGTGCCGTCACCATGCCGTTCGGCAAGACCTTCTGGTCGAAGGGCTTCGGCATGGGCGTCGATCGCTTCGGTATTCCGTGGATGATCAATTCCCCGGCGGAAGGCTACGCGGCGTGACGCCGCTAGCGGCACGAGGGGTACATCGCCTTGAGCTCGCGCCCGCGCAACAACAGAAGCCGCGACGTCAGGCCGCCGCGGCGCTCGATCCAGCCGCGCACCGGCGTGGGATAGGTCTGCAGCACCAGCTCGGAGGCTTCGGGTTCCGCATAAACGCGGCCGCGCCGGTCGACCGAGCGTGCGGCGTGGAAGCCGAGGGAGGCTCGCCGCGTCACGCAGATGCGGTCCTCGGGCACGACGCTGAGCACCAGCGTGCAGGCCGACAGGCAGGGACCGTCGATGATGACACGCTCCCCGGAGGCGCGCACCTTCTCGAACAGATCGAGGAACGGTCCCACCTCGCCGCCGGGCGAGGAGATGATGCGGACGTCGGCGCGCGCCAGCATCGTCGCGATCCCCCACAAGAGGACGGCGAGCAGCAAGGTCAGGATGATGCGCGTCCGGCTCGGCATCGTTTCATGTGTTCCTGCGTTGGCCGCGCAAGGTCGGCAATCCGATTCCCGCGGCATCGAAGCCGCCATCGACGGCCAGGATCTGTCCGGTGATATAGCTGGAGCGTTCGGAGCTGAGAAACAAGATCGCCTCGGCGAGTTCGTCCTCGAGGCCGTAACGGTTGAGTGGAATGGCGTCGTGATAGTCGGCGCGGATCTCCGGCGTGTGCACGTCCTTGGCCATCGCGGTCTCCACCGGGCCCGGCGCCACCGCGTTGACGCGGATGCCGGCGGAAGCGAGCTCGACCGCGAGCTGCTTGGTCAGATGCGCCAGCGCCGCCTTGCTGGTGCCGTAGGCGGAGCGCAGCGTCGAGGCGCGGACGGCTGAAATCGAGGTGATGTTGACGATGGTGCCGCCGTGCTCGCGCATCAGCGGCACCGCGGCGCGCGTGCACAGAAACGGCCCGGTCAGGTTGACGTCGAGGATGCGTTGCCAGTCGGCTTCGCTGGTTTCCATGATCGGGGCGAAACGCGCCACGCCGGCATTGTTGACCAGTGCATCGAGACGACCGAAACGGCCGGCAATGCGCGCCAACGCATCGGCGACCATCGCCGCGTCCGCGACGTCGCAATGCAGCGCGAGCGTTCGATCGGGGGATTTGAGTGCCGATGTGGCGTCGTCGAGCAGCGTCTTCTCGATGTCGAGAAGCGCCACGCGCCAGCCTTCGTGCAGAAATCTCTTTGCCGTCGCCAGCCCGATGCCGCGTGCCGCCCCGGTGATCAGGGCGACCTTGTCAGTCAGCGTCGTCGTCGATGTTTCCGTCACGGGGGTCGACTCCTCGGGCCGGCAGCCCGGCTCTTCTCGTCGTTGAGTCCTAACATGCGCTGCGCGGATCGGCTGTGAAGGCCGTCACATCTGTCAGTGTACGTTCAATCCAGCTCCGCGCGATGCGTATAGCCAGCGAGTTTCGTGGGCGTTGTCAAACAGCCAGGGGTGGTAACGACGACGTCAATTCGCGTTCTCGCGGTGTCGAAGCACCCGAGTCGTGCTCGCCCTGGCCTCCCTCTCGGGTCGGAGGGCGCAGGGAAGACCGGGAGCTTGCCCGCCCCATGGCCCCCGCGGGAAAAATGCACGGGGCAGGAACCACAGATTCGGCTGAGACATCCCGGCCCTCCCTGCGCGATGCCCGGGGACCGGCTGTTTTGCCCCCGTTTCCGCCACAATACGCTCCCGCATCGGACACGGCATCAGCATCGGGATGCCAGGGACCACATGATTTCGCCGTACGCGCCGCGTTGTTCGTCTGCGTGTCCTCATATGAGCATGATCTTGTCGGAAAGCTGTGGCGCAATAGCCGTCAACGGCCTCCGGTTCCGAATCATGCTCCACGCTGCAACATCGACGCGTTCACCGCATCCTGCTCCCCACGTTCGTGACGACCGCGAAACGTCCCTCTCGATCGGGAACAGGACGTGGCTAAAGGAGCATGAATTCCGGAAAGGCGAAAGAGGGATTTTTTACGGGAAGCACTGGACAAGGGTGATCGACTTGAAAGTCTTCAGGAAAAGAGCCGCCTCTCCAGGCGCGTTCCCCCGTGGAATTGGACAGTCCCGCCGTCGGCTGATTTGCTCGTCGTCGGGTGGCTCTCGGACGTGTCCGGGACGGATCTGAACCGGTGGCGTAGAGTTTAAGAGTCTCGGTAGAATCGACATGGGCGACCTATTCATCAGCCGGCGAATCACCCTCGTCAGAACCACGGAGCTGCACGCTTCGTCGCACGGGTCGAATGGTCTGAGGCGCGGGTGCGGCGCGCTGCTGTTGTCGTGCATTGTCCTCGGGCTCGCGGCGTCCGGCGCCGCCGGAGCGGATGGCAGCGTTGCTGCGAAACCGGCAGAGACCGAGCAGGCTGCGCACGATGTCGCGCCGCCGCAGCAGCCGCAGACGGCGGAGCCCGAGACGGTGGGGCGGCCGTCGGACGTGCAGATGCCGGCTCTGAAAGTGGTCGTTCCACCGACCGAGCCTGCGAAGCCGATCGCGGCCGAGCGCAAGGGCGACCCGCGGAGCGACGCCAAGACCACGAAGAATCTGTCGGTGCCTCAGCGCGCGCTGCCGGCCGACGTCGCGCAGATGATCGGCCGCAGGATCTGGCTCAACGAGGCCGGGGGACGGCGCGACGCGATCACGTCGTGGAATGCGGGTGAAGAATTCGCCTCGCTGGGAATCGGGCATTTCATCTGGTACCCGTCCACCGCGAAGCCGCCTTATGAAGAGGGTTTTCCGGGGCTGATCGCATTTCTGCGCAAGGGCAAGACGCCGTTGCCTGCATGGCTCGACAAGACGCCGATTCCGGCATGCCCGTGGACCAGCCGGGCCGACTTCAAGCGGAATTTCAACTCGCCGCAAATGCGGCAATTGCGGCAGTTCCTGCTCGACACGATTGCGGAGCAGACGCAGTTCCTGGTGGCGCGTGCGCAAGGCGCGATGGACAAGATCCTCGCCAACACGCCCGACAGCGCCGAACGCGAGCACATCGTCGCGCAATATTCGCGGGTCGTGCGCGCCTCCAACGATCTCTACCCGCTGATCGACTACATCAACTTCAAGGGCGAGGGCACCAATCCGTCCGAGACGGCCGTGGACAAGGAGACGGGCCAGCGCCAGGGCTGGGGTCTCAAGCAGGTGCTGCTCAAGATGAACGGCACCACCACCGAGTCCAAGGCCGTGCTCGCCGAATATTCCGACGCGGTGCAGGTCGTGCTGCAACAGCGGGTTCGCAATCTGCCCTCGAACCGCGTGTGGGAGGCGGGCTGGCTGCGTCGCGCCGAGACCTATCGCCGTCCGATCGCGCAGCTCGAGCAGGCCCCCGAACGCGCCCCGCGCAAATCATCGCGCTACAGGGCCGACAACACGCGGTTCTGATGCGGGAAGCGGCGCGCACGATCCGTGCGCGTCGCGAGGCGTGCGATCATCGGCCGCCTGCCTCGGCCTTCTTGGCAGCGACGACCTTCTGGTAAGCTGCCTGCAGCCGCTCGCCGACGCTCGGTCCAGCCCTCCTGCGCCGTTTCGCGCCGAGATGGGTTTCGCGCAGCTCGTCCATGAATTCGGCCCACATCTTCGGGCCGCCTTCCATCAATAGCTTGGCGCGGATGCCGAGCTCCTCCGAGACGGGCAGATACTTGTAACCCCAGCCCGCCATCTGCGCGAGGATCGGCAACAGCTCGATGCCCTGCTCGGTCAGGGAATAGATGCCCTTCTGCTTGTGGCTCGGATCGTCCTCACGGCTGATGATGCCGGCCGCGAGCAGCGTCTTCAGCCGGTCGGCGAGAATGTTCGAGGAGATGCCCTCCTCCGAGCCGCCGAGCAGCTCGCGATAGTGCCGGCGATTTCCGAACATCATGTCGCGGATGATCAACAGGCTCCATTTATCCCCCACCACTTCGAGCGACAGGTTGATCGGGCAGCCGGAGCGCTGAGGGTCGGACATCGAAGTCTCGTGAGCAGGGATCGCGCATAAACCGCTTGCAATATTGCACCGGTCTGGGCATTCTCCAACTGCTTGCAAAATGAAAGCAGTCAGGGAGAGGCAGTCGATGGCGAGACTGGTGATGTGGAACATGATGACGCTGGACGGCATGGTTGCGGGCCCGAACGGCGACATCTCCTGGCACGAGGATGTGTGGGGCCCGGAGCTGGAGCAGATCTCCGAGACGCAACTGCACGAGGCGGGCGGATTGCTGTTCGGCAGGGTGACCTACGATCTGATGGCCGGCTATTGGCCGACCGAGAAGGGCGTGATCGCCGACGTCATGAACAGCATCCCCAAATATGTTGCCTCCCGCACGCTATCTCGCCTGGCATGGTCAAACGCGCATCTGCTGGGTCCGGAGCTCGCGGCCGAGGTCGACAAGCTCAAGCAGGAGAATGCCAAGGACCTGTTCTTGTTCGGCAGCGCCGACCTCGGCTCGAAGCTTGTGGCACACGACCTGATCGATGAGCTTCGAATCGCGATCAACCCGCGCGTGCTTGGCGCCGGACGGCCGCTGTTCAAGCCGGGGCAGGCCTTGAAGCTCAGCCTGATCGACAGCCGGGCGCTGTCCAACGGCGTTGTCATCGCGCGCTATGCCCCCGTTCGGGGCGTGTGAGCCCATATCTCGCGGCGCGCTCCGGGTTCCGGGGCAGCGCAGGTCTTTCCACTCACATCATCCGTGCGTCAAGGGCCTCACCTCAACCCTCTCCCCGTGAACAGCGGGCCGCGGGAGCGCACCGTCCTGCGGCCGCGCGTTCGGGACCAAACGACTTGTTCTCACTCAACTCAGCAGGAGCGTACGATGTCCCTGACCCTTTACTATCATCCGCTGTCGTCGTTCTGCTGGAAGGTGCTGATCGCGCTGTATGAGAACGACGTTTCGTTCACGCCGAAGCTGATCGATCTCGGTGACGCGGATGAGCGCGCGGCGTTCTTGAAGCTGTGGCCGATCGGTAAATTTCCCGTGCTGCGCGACGAGCAGCGCACGATTCCGGAATCGAGCATCATCATCGAGTATCTCGACCAGCACTATGCGGGCAGGACGCGCTTCATTCCCGATGATCCCGATCTCGCTTTGCGGACACGTCTGCGCGATCGCTTTCTCGACCTCTATCTGCACATGCCGACGCAGACCGTCGTGTTCGACCGGCTGCGGCCGGCCGATGCCCGCGATCCGCTCGGCGTCGCCGACGCCCGAAGCCGGCTCCGCACGTCCTACGCCATGCTCGAGGCCGAGCTGCCGCCGCGTGGCTGGGCGATGGGCGACCCTTTCACCCTGGCGGATTGCGCGGCCTTGCCGGCGCTGTTCTACGCCGACAGAGTGGAGCCGCTGGGTGATGGGCTGCCTGGGGTCACAGCCTATCTCGACCGGCTCAAGGCGCGGCCCTCCGTCGCGCGGGTGCTCGCCGAGGCCCAGCCTTATTTCCACATGTTCCCGCAAGAGCCGGGCTGAACCGGGAACCCGGCCAAAATAATTGCGGGAGCGTGTCGGCCGTGCCGGGGCCGGATCGTCCTACTGATGAGGGCAGGGCAGTCCTGCCGGACAGCATCAGGGGAGAGCAGCCATGCGGTTCATGGTGATCGTGAAGGCGACCAGGGACACGGAAGCCGGAATCCTGCCGACCACCGAGGAGTTCGCGGCGATGGGCCGGTTCAACGAGGGCTTGGTGAAGGCCGGCATGATGGAGGCCGGCGAGGGCCTGCATCCGACCGCGAAGGGGGCGCGCATCGACTTCTCGAACGGGACGCCGAGCGTCGCGCGCGGTCCGTTCGATCTCTCCCGCGATCTCGCGGCGGGCTTCTGGATGCTCAAGGCCGGCTCGCTCGAGGAGGTGATCGAGCACATGAAGCGGGCGCCGTTCCCGAGCGGCGAGATCGAGATCCGCCAGGTCTATGCCGCGGAGGATTTCGGCGAGACGTTCACGCCCGAATTGCGTGAGCGGGTCGAACGGCTGCGTGCGCAGGCCGCCAGGAACTGAACCGACCCTGATCAGGAGAGGAGGATAAACGCGATGCGATTCATGATGCTGATGATCCCGCTCGGCTATGAGAGTGCGCCGCCGGACGTGCAGCTCGATCCCGAGCGTGTCAAGGCGATGATGCGCTACAACGAGGCCCTGAAGGACGCCGGCGTGCTGATCACGCTGGAGGGCCTGCATCCGCTGTCGATGGGGGCGCGGGTCTCGTTCGCGGGCGGCAAGCCTGTGGTGACCGACGGCCCGTTCGCGGAGGCCAAGGAGGTGCTCGGCGGCTATTGGATGATCGAGGTCGCCTCGCGCGACGAGGCGATCGCCTGGGCCAGGCAGTGCCCGGCCTCGGACAACGAGATCATCGAGATTCGCCAGGTCCAGGAGATGGCCGACTTTTCCGAGGAGGTGCAGCAGGCGGCGGCGGGCTTCGCCGAGCTGCCGCATGCCGGCCGTGTCTGATCGATCCGTTTCACAGCAGGAGAGGGAAGTGCAATGAGTGACAACAGCAACACCTATCTCGCCGTCTTTCTCGGCAGCAAGACCAGTCCGGCCTGGAAAGCCTGGGAGGCGCTGTCCGAGACGGAGCGCAACGCCAGGGGACAGCAGGGCATGGCGGCCTGGCATGCCTGGGTGGACCAACACAAGGACGCGATCGTCGCGATGGGCGGGCCGCTCGGCAAGACCAAGCGGGTCGACAAGGGCGGCGTCAACGACATCGCCAACGAGATGGGCGCGTTCACCGTGGTCCGCGCCGCGTCACATGAGGATGCCGCGAAGATGTTCGTCAACCATCCGCATTTTGCGATCTTCCCGGGCGAGCGGGTCGAGATCATGCCGGTGCTGCCGATTCCGGGCGGCTAGTTGAGCGGCCTGCAGGGCGGAGCACGTCGGCTGAGGTGAACGTCCCGCTTGCTGCGGGCGCCCGGCGCTTGTGCCGGGCGCGCTGATCCCGCGGCGACTTCGGTGCCACCCTGCCCCTTGCGGGGGCCCTCAAGGGGCGAGGGTGGCACCTGTTCGCGGGGGCTTAACCGAACGGCGCGATAGAGCGTCCCGGAAGTCGGCGGCTGACCCCGCCCAAAAGTCGCTGGCTTCCTTCGACCCGGCTCATGTAAAAGCCATTTACATGAGCTGGCGCAAGGAAGAGCGCCGCGCCGAGCGCGGCTATCATCACGGTAACCTCAAGGAGGCGCTGCTGCAGGCGGCGCTCGACCTGATCGCGCAGAAGGGGGCTGCCGGCTTCACCTTTGCCGATGCGGCCCGCATGGCCGGCGTCAGCCCGGCCGCGCCCTATCGCCACTTCCGCGACCGCGATGAACTGCTGTCGAGCATCGCCCAGCGCGGCTTCGAGCAGTTCGAGGCGCAGCTCTCGGCGGCGTGGGACGACGGCCGGCCCGACACCGTCACGGCGTTCGAGCGCGTCGGCAAGGCGTATCTGGCATTTGCCCGTTCGGAGCCTGCGTTCTACTCGGCGATGTTCGAATCCGGCGTGCCGGCGGACTCCACCGCGGGCCTGTTGGCGGCGGGTGAGCGCGCTTTCGGCGTCATTCGGGCCGCGGCGGAGCGGCTGGCGGCGCTGGCGCCGCCCGGGATGCCGCGGCCGCCGGCCCTGATGATGGCGCTGCACATCTGGTCGATGGCGCATGGCATCGCCTCGCTGTTCGCGCGCGGCGATGCCGCCCGGCGCAAGCTGCCGATGTCGCCCGAGGAGCTGCTGGAGGCCGAGCTGCTGATCTATCTGCGCGGGCTCGGCTTCCCGACCGACCGCCGGCCTGCGCCGTCCTCCGCTGCCGAGCCGCCGCCGCTGCCGGACGATGACAAGCCGGCAGGGCCCTGGGGCCGCCCGAAATAAGGTTCAAAGAACGCCGAAAAATAATTCGAGCGACGCGTCAGGCGGTCGCCTTGACAAAATCCCGGGTTGAGCTAGCTATGTAAATGTTATTTACATTCACACGGCATGGCGCCGCGAATGGAGAGGGAGATGGCCTACACCGCAGATGTCAATCGTTGGCGCGGTTCGGAGGAGGAGCAGAGGTACCGGCCCCGCATGATGGAGTCGCCCTGGCATCCCGGCTGGATCGCCGTGACCGTGCTCGGCTTCATCATCTGGTGGCCGATCGGACTTGCCCTTCTCTTTTTTACACTCGGGAGCAGAAAGATGTCGTGCTGGAACGGCGGCGATCGCTGGTCGAACAAGATGGAACGGATGCAGTGGAAGATGGACCGCATGCGCGACAAGATGGAGCGCCGCGGCTTCGGCTTCGGTTTCTCGCAGCCGGCTTCGAGCGGCAACCGCGCCTTCGACGAGTACCGCATGGAGACCCTGCGGCGGCTCGAAGAGGAGCAGCAGGAGTTCCGTGACTTCCTGACCCGGCTGCGCCACGCCAAGGACAAGGAGGAGTTCGACGCGTTCATGGCCCAGCACAAGCCGCGTCCGACCCCGCCGAACGACCAGCCGCAGAGCTGATCGCCTCTCACCTGACGCCGCAGGGCTTTCAGCCCCCGCCCTGACGGCACAAGACGCCCGCCTGCGGTTCCCCGCCGGCGGGCGTTTTGCGTTCTCCGATACCGCCCGCCTGCGGCGGCTGGCCGCTGTCCGCCGCCGGCCAAAACGGTCAAGCGGCTGATCACAAAGGCTCTATCTGGCTGGTCCGGCTGGACCTTTGACCTCGGCAATACTCCGCGGTAACCCCGCCTTAACCCCGGAGGGGGTTTGGTTAAGGGGCGCTTACGCGCGCCAAGAGCCCTTGTTTTGACACGTTGGCAGAGGAAGCAGGCCGCTTATGGCTTCGGCGGGCCTCTTAAAGCGATCAGTTCAGGGTTTTCTCGCGCAGGCGCTTTCCGCCGCGACGGCATCCGGC
This sequence comes from Bradyrhizobium sp. SZCCHNS3052, assembly GCF_032484495.1. Lineage (NCBI taxonomy): Bacteria > Pseudomonadati > Pseudomonadota > Alphaproteobacteria > Hyphomicrobiales > Nitrobacteraceae > Bradyrhizobium > Bradyrhizobium sp. SZCCHNS3052. Next base: position 68,782 of record NZ_JAUETB010000013.1, read on the forward strand.
ATGGAACGGCGGCTGCATGGTCCCGGGCATCCCGGGATGATTGGTTGAGAGGATACTGCAGATGTCTGTCGATAGCGGCGGCCTGTCCCTGATCGATCTGTTCGGCAATGCCGGCTGGGTGGTTCGGATCATCATGCTCGGCCTGATCTCCTGCTCGATCTGGGTCTGGGCGATTGCGATCGACAAGATGTTCCTGTTCTCGCGGACCCGTCGCTCGATGGACCGGTTCGAGCAGGCCTTCTGGTCCGGAGAATCCATCGAGGAGCTGTACCGGGTGCTATCGGCGAAGCCGACGCAATCCATGGCGGCGTGCTTCGTGGCGGCGATGCGCGAGTGGAAGCGCTCGTTCGAGGGCCACGCGCGCTCCTTCGCCGGCCTGCAGATGCGCATCGAGAAGGTGATGAACGTGTCGATCGCGCGCGAGGTCGAGCGGCTGGAACGCCGTCTCCTGGTGCTTGCCACGGTCGGTTCCGCCGGCCCGTTCGTCGGTCTGTTCGGCACGGTCTGGGGCATCATGACCAGCTTCCAGGCGATCGCGGCCTCCAAGAACACCTCGCTGGCGGTGGTCGCGCCGGGCATCGCGGAGGCGCTGTTCGCCACTGCCATCGGCCTAATCGCGGCCATCCCGGCGACGATTTTCTACAACAAGTTCTCTTCGGAGGTGAACCGGCAGGCGCAGCGGTTGGAAGGCTTCGCAGATGAATTTTCGGCCATCTTGTCCCGTCAGATCGACGAGCGGGGATGAGGGCAGGTATAGTGGCATCCGGATCGTGAGTACCACAGCATGGGCATGAGCATGGGCAGCGCGTCCGGCGGCGGTGGTCGCCGCGGTCGGCGCAAGGCGGCCGTGATGGCGGAGATCAACGTCACGCCGATGGTCGACGTCATGCTGGTGCTGCTGATCATCTTCATGGTCGCGGCGCCGCTGCTCACCGTCAACATCCAGGTCGACCTGCCCCAGGCGCAAGGCGGCTCGGCCTCGACGGCCGACGCCAAGCCGCCGCTCGAGGTCACCGTGAAGAAGACCGGCGGCGGCTGCGCGTCGAAGGTGGACGTGTATCTCGGTGACTCGCCGATCGCGATCAACGAGCTTGGGCCGAAGATCAAGGCGATGAAGGAGGCGGGCGCCGGCGGCGGCGACAACGTCGTCAAGATCCGCGGCGACCGCGACGCCTGCTACTCCGACATGATGAAGGTGCTGGGCCTGGCGCGCGACGCCGGCTATCGCGCCAGCATCGTCGTGCTGCCGGATCAGGGCTCATGACGTCGAAGGACCTCATCCGGTTCGTGCGCACGCGCAAGGGGACGGTGCTGTCCGTCGCCCTGCACGTGCTCGTGCTGTGCTGGGGCCTGTTCAGCTTCTCCGCGCGCTCGATGGTGGCGCCGCCGGAGGACCTTGTGCCGGTCGACGTGATCTCGGAGGACAACAGCTCGAAGGCCAAGGCCGGCGCGCTGACGGGCAAGAAGGACTCCCAGAAGCTGCTGGCCGACAAGATCGGCGAGAAGAAGCCGACCGAGGACATCGTCGGCAAGGTCGACACCAAGCAGGTCACCGAGACCGACGCCGCGCCTGAGCCGCAGCCCAAGCCGGAGAAGCCGGTCGAGAAGAAGCCCGATCCGCCGAAGCCGGTCGAGAAGCAGCCGGATACGCCGAAGCCGGTGGCCGAGAAGAAGCCGGAGCCGCCGAAGCCCGCGCCGGCGGAGAAGCCGAAGCCGGAGGAGAAGAAGCCGGACCCGTTCAATCCGGACCAGATCGCCAGCGTGCTCAACAAGGACAAGGCGAAGCAGCCGCCGAAGCCGCAGGCCGCCGCCGCGCCGCCGGAGCCGCCCAAGCACAAGAGCGAGCGCAAGTTCGACGCTGAGAAGATGGCGAGCTTGATCAATCAGAAAGATCCGACGCGGCAGGCGGTCACGGGATCCGAGATCAATGCTAATGCGGCACTGGGCTCGGTGCGAGGAACGGCAGAGGCCAATGTCGCGAGCTGGCAGGCCGCGTTCCAGGAGGCGGTCACCCGCTGCTTCAATGCGCCCTATAGCGGCGTGGATGAAGATAAGATCTCGGTTGATCTCGATATCCAGCTACGGCCGGATGGATCGCTCTTTGCTGCTCCCGCCGTCGTCGGCATGACCGGACCGTCCCGTACCGTCAGCCTGGCCATGGCGGAAAATGCCAAGCGTGCGGTCGAGAACTGTGCGCCCTACGCGTTTCTGCCGAAGAACCGGTACAATGAGTGGAAGTTGATACCCGCGACATTCAACCTCAAAATGATGAATTCGATGCGAGGCCGAACTTGACGACACCTCCGACGCGCAAGACAGGATCCACCACGCGGCGCCAGGTTCTGCTGGGCGGAGGAGCCGCCATGGCAGCCTTGGGCGCGGGGCCCGCGTTCGCGCAACGTGTGATTATCGGCCCCGGCGAGTTCAAGCCGATCCCGATCGCGATTCCGCCCTTCGTGCCCGGCGGTGCCGGTGACGCCGATGTCGGCAACGGTATCGCACAGGTGATTACCAACAATTTCAAGCGCAGCGGGTTGTTCGCGCCGGTCGACCCGGCCGCGTTTCCCGAGCGCATCAGCAATTTCGAGGCCCCGCCGCAATTCGCGAGCTGGAAGCCGCTCGATCTGCGCGGGCTCGTCACCGGCCGCGCGACGCGGCAGCCGGACGGGCGGTTGAAGGCCGAGTTTCGGCTGTGGGACCCGAACTCGGGCCAGCAGCTCACCGGCCAGCAATATGTGACGGCGCCGGAATATTGGCGACGCATCGCCCACATCATCTCGGACCAGATCTACACCCAGATGACCGGCGAGAAGGGCTATTTCGACAGCCGCGTCGTGTTCGTCGACGAGAGCGGCCCGTCCGAGCGGCGCGTCAAGCGGCTCGCGCTGATGGATCAGGACGGCGCCAACGTCCGCTATCTCACCCGCGGCGCCGACCTCGTGCTGACGCCGCGGTTCTCGCCGTCGAGCCAGGAAATCACCTACATGGAGTTCGGGCAGGGCGACCCAAGGGTCTATCTGTTTAACATCGAGACCGGCCAGCGCGAGATCGTCGGCAACTTCCCCGGCATGTCGTTCTCGCCGCGGTTCTCGCCGGACGGCCAGCGCATCATCCTCAGCCTCCAGCAGGGCGGCAACTCCAACCTGTTCGTGATGGATCTGCGCTCGCGCACGACGACGCGGCTCACCGACACGCCGGCGATCGACACCTCGCCGTGCTACTCGCCGGACGGCAGCCAGATCTGCTTTGAAAGCGATCGCGGCGGCAAACCGCAGATCTACGTGATGTCCTCCAGTGGCGGCGCAGCGCAGCGCATCTCGTTCGGCGAGGGCAGCTACTCGACGCCGGTGTGGTCGCCGCGTGGCGACTTCATCGCCTTCACCAAGCAGGGCGGCGGCCAGTTCGCGATCGGCATCATGAAGACGGACGGCTCGGGCGAGCGCATCCTCACCGCCGGCTTCCACAACGAAGGGCCGACCTTCTCGCCCAACGGCCGCGTGCTGATGTTCTTCCGTGACCCCGGCGGCACCGCTGGTCCGTCGCTATATTCGATCGACGTCTCCGGCCGCTTCGAGCAGAAGGTGCCGACGCCGGGCTTCGCCTCGGATCCGGCCTGGTCGCCGCTGCTGTCGTGATGGAGCGAGCCTCTGGGCCCGCTCACGTCGTGGTGGACGCGATTTTTCCAGTCGCGCGATGCGTGTTCTATGGAAAGGCAGAACTATTAGTTGTAGTAGCCGGGTAGTGTTTGCCTAGTTCTCTGAATTTTCGAGCGAATTCGTGCACTTCGCGAACGCGGAAACGCTCCGCTAACGATGTTCCCTCAGAAAGACTTCACCTGCGAGCGGTAATGTTTGTGCACCGAACAGGACGCGTGCGCACGAATGCAGCTTGCCACTCAGAACGGAGAAGACGATCGAAAGTTGTCGCCTGCGATCCAGGCGGCTCTCGTCGACTCCCTCTTCCAGGATCCCGGCCCGATGTTCGCCGGCGCACTCTGCGCCGCCGTCGCCGCCGTCATGACCGCGATCAAGAGCGGCGACGTCAATCTGTGGCCGTGTGCCGCGATGCTGATCATCGCAGGGGCGTTCCGTTCGCTCGACATGCGCTACTATCGAAGCCTGTGCGACAACGGCCGCCTCACGCAGGAGGCGGTCGAGCGCTGGGAGGTTCGCTACCAGATCGGCGCCATGATCTATGCGCTGGTGCTCGGCGTCTGGTGCGTGGTCGCCCTGGTCGACAACAGCGACCCGGTGGTGCACCTGATCGCGATCACGGTGACGCTCTGCTACATGTCGGCGGGCGCGGGCCGGACCTACGGGCGGCCCTGGATCTTCCACGTCCAGATCCTGCTCGCCTGCGGACCGCTCGCAGTGGCCCTCGCGATCCACGGCAGCCCTTATTACCTGGGCATGGCGGCGTTCTGCGTCCTGTTCTTCGTGTCGCTGAAACACATCTCGACCAACCTGCAGCGGATCTTCGTCCAGGCCTTCGTGGCGCGCGAAAGCGAGGCCGCACTGGCCAAGCAGTTCGATACGGCCCTGAACAACATGCCGCACGGCCTGTGCATGTTCCGCTCCGACGGGCGTCTGGCCGTGATGAACCATCGCTTCGGCCAGATGATGAGCCTGCCGGATGACATCCTGCAGCGTGGCGGCAAGGCGGCCGACATCATCAACGCCTGCGTGATTGCAGGCTCGATATCCGCTTCGAGCGGCCGGCTGATCCTGGCCGAGATCGAGCACACCAAGACCCATAATGTCATTACCAGCGATCCCGACGTCGCGCGCGACCGGTCGCTGTCCTGGACCTTCCAGCCGATGGCCGACGGCGGCGCCGTGGTCCTGCTCGAGGACATCACCGAGCGCCGGCATGCCGAGGCGCGCATCTCGCATCTGGCGCGCTACGACGAGCTCACGACCTTGCCGAACCGCGTCAGCTTCCGCGACGAGATCGAACGGCTGCTCAGGATTCCGCAGCGGCACGGCGAATTGTCCGCGCTGCTGTTCGTCGATCTCGACCGCTTCAAGCAGGTCAACGACACGCTCGGCCACCCCTGCGGCGATCAACTGCTCTGCGCGGTCTCCGAGCGGCTGCGCGACATGCTGCGTCCTGAAGACTTCGTCGCGCGCTTCGGCGGCGACGAGTTCGTGGTGTTCCAGCGCAACATCCGCTCCAACGACGACGCGGCGATGCTGGCGCGCCGGATCGTCGACCAGCTCAGCGAGCGCTACAAGATCGACAATCACCTGGTCGAGATCGGCGCCAGCGTCGGCATCGCCATGACCGCGCCGGGGATCAGCGCCGACACCCTGCTGAAGAATGCCGACATGGCGCTGTATCGCGCCAAGGCGGAGGGACGCGGCACCTTCTGCTTCTTCCGCGATGAACTCGCCCAGACGGTGGAAGCACGCCGCATCCTCGAGCTCGACCTGCGCAAGGCGCTGGCGAACGAGGAGTTCGAGCTGTTCTACCAGCCGCTGGTCAACCTGAAGTCCGGCAAGATCTCGACCTGCGAGGCGCTGCTGCGCTGGAACCACCCGGTGCGCGGCACGGTCTCGCCGGTCGACATCATTCCCGTCGCCGAGGACATGGGCCTGATCGTCGATCTCGGCCGCTGGATCCTGCGCAAGGCCTGCCTGGAATGCATGAAATGGCCGGATGCGGTCAGCGTCGCCGTCAACTTCTCGCCGCAGCAGTTCCATCAGCGCGATGTGCTCAGTGAGGTCCGCTACGCGCTCGAAGTGTCCGGGCTGCCGCCGCATCGGCTCGAGATCGAGATCACCGAATCCTCGCTGTTGCGCAACACTCAGCTCACCCACGATGTGCTGTCGCAGCTGCACATGCTCGGGGTCCGTATTTCGCTCGATGATTTCGGCACCGGCTATTCGAGCCTCAGCTATCTGCACAACTTCCCGTTGGAGAAGGTCAAGATCGATCGCTCATTCCTCGAAGGCATCGACAGCGATCGGCCGCTGACCCTGTTGCGCGGTGTCGCAAGATTGTCCGCCGATCTCGGCATGTCGGTGGTGGTGGAGGGCATCGAGACCAACGAGCAGCTCGAACTGGTCAGCGCCGACGGTACGGTCACCGAGGCGCAGGGCTATCTGTTCAGCCGGCCCGTCCCCGCCATCCGCATCCGGCAGCTCCTGAATGCATCGCATGGGCGCCGTTCGAGCGACGGGGCGATCGCGGCCGCCGGCGGGACACGTTCGATCGCTTGATCGCCCGACCTCCGCCTCGATGCGGTGGTGCCGGGAAAGATCGACCAGTGCTGAACGCGGCTCTGTGCGCAGCATCCCGCCGGTCCGAGCATGGCTCGTATGTGAATGGCAATGTAACAACCCCACGTCGCATCGTTCGGAAACATTGCACGTGCATGCCAAGCGAATCCGTTTCGATCTGATACGCAAGTGATCCGAAGCAATCCGTCCAGCATAGCATCCAATCCCGTAAGTCACGGTTACGCCTCCGGGATTCTACGTGCCGTTAACTTTGTACCGGCGAAAGCTTTGCGTCGGCATTAACCCGCTGTTAAGCTCATACTGCTCGTAGGAGTTGTGTGAAAAGGGGTTGCGGATGAAGTCGGCGGCTAGAGTGAGTGCCGTTGCTGAGCAGAAGTCGGATGTGCTGGAGAACGTGGACTATCGACTGGCGCAGACTGCTGAAGACAAGGACGAGATCTATCGGCTGCGCTACCGCGCCTATCTGCGTGAAGGCGCCATCCTGCCGTCGCCCAGCGAACGCGTCAGCGACGAATATGACGATCTTCCCAACAGCTTCATCTTCGGCGTCTACGTCAATGGCGAGCTCTACAGCTCGATCCGCATCAGCGTGCTGAACTCGCAATGGCGCCGATCGCTGTCCTCGGACATGTTCGCCGACCTGCTGCATCCCGAGCTCGATCGCGGCAAGGTCATCATCGACCCGACACGGTTCGTCGCCGACCATGAGAAGGCGCGGCTGTTTCCGGCGCTTCCCTATGTGACCGTCCGGCTCGGCTACGTTGCCTGCGCCCATTTCAATGCGGATATCGGTCTCGCCAACGTGCGCCCCGAGCATCGTGCGTTCTACAAGAAGGTGTTCTTGCAGGAACCATGGGGTGAACCGCGGCTCTACTCCGGCCTCACCAAGCCGGTCGGCCTGGTGGCGGCGCATTATCCTTCGATCCGCGATCGCGTGTTCCAGCGCTTTCCGTTCATGCGATCGAGCGCGTTCGAGCGACGGATGCTGTTCGATCGTCCGGCGCCGGACGCCTTCACTGATTCGTTCAGGATTCACGCGGTCGCGAGGGCTGGCTGATCATCGGCCGATATCGGGGCCAGTTCGGCCGTCCGGCCGGTTCGCACCGTGGCAGCGATGCAAAAATCAGCGAAAAAGCGCCCTGCTGCAGGCGCTGAGCGGCTTGCCTTCACCCTGGCGCCACATTTACAACCCATTAACCATCGCGGTCGCTTTTCGGGTTTCGTTAGCATTTGACGGGGTTCGGCAAGACCCTATCAAGGTTGACGGAACGTTCGCTTAACCATCGCCCTGTAGACCGGATGGCAGTCTAAGAACGTGAGCGTGGAGGCTCCGGGAATGAAATATCAGATGCGTATCCTCCAGGGATTGAAGTTGGCCGCCGTGCTGGCCGTGGCGCTGTCGATGGGCGCCTGCGCCAACAAGAATCTCACCGGGGCCGACGGGGCGATGGCCAGCGCTGCGACTCCAGGCAGCCAGCAGGACTTCGTCGTGAATGTCGGCGATCGCGTCTTCTTCGAGAGCGATCAGACCGATCTCACGCCGCAGGCGATCGCGACCTTGGAGAAGCAGGCGCAGTGGCTGCAGAGCTATCCGCGCTACTCCTTCACGATCGAGGGCCACGCCGACGAGCGCGGCACCCGCGAATACAACATCGCGCTGGGCGCGCGGCGCGCGCAGTCGGTCCGCAACTTCCTGGCGTCGCGCGGCATCGACCAGGGCCGCATGCGCACGATCTCCTACGGAAAGGAGCGGCCGGTGGCGGTCTGTAACGACATCTCGTGCTGGTCGCAGAACCGCCGTGCGGTGACGGTCCTGAACGCCAGTTCATAAAGCTGAACGAATCCGTTGCTGATGAAGCCGGCGTCGCCCATCGACGCCGGCTTCGTCGTTTGTTGTCGGCGGGTCTCGGCCGGACTTGGTTTTTTCTTCGCTTGAACGTCATTTGTATCCGTCGCATTTCTGCTTTACAGCCACGCTCACAGGCCTGTTTTCAACGTCTCGCCGATCTGGTCGTCAGGGCAGCATGTCGTTCATGTTTCTTCCACGGAGCGCCGCCGCGATCCTCGCCGCGCTCGTCATTTTCTCGTGCCAGGCATTTTCGTCGCGGGCGCTCGCCCAGACCGATGATGATGATCCCGAGATCCGGATTCAGCGGCTCGAAAATCAGCTCCGGCAACTGACCGGTCAGAACGAGGAGCTGCAATATCGCAATCGCCAGCTCGAGGAGCGGCTGCGACAACTGCAGGGCGCAGCACCTGGGGGCGCCGCCGCGGCGCAGCCGAGCGCGGCCGCGCCGGCGCAGGCCAATCCCGCCTACGGCCAGGCTGCTCAGCCGGCCAACGGCCAGCAGCAATATGGCCAGCAGCCGTACGGCCAGCCGCAACAGGCCTATCCCCAGCAGCAGCCGGGCTACGCGCAGCCGCAGGCCGGCGCGCCGGTGCAAATCGTCCAGGAGCCAGCGGCCCCTGGCCGGGGCCGCCGCGGCGATGCGTTCGATCCGAGCCAGAATCCGACGGCTCCCGGCGCCCCGCAAGCGCTCGGCGGCGGCCAGTTGCCGATCCAGCCGGGTGGCGGCCAGCCCGCCGGCCGTCCCGCCGGCGATCCCACGACTCTCGCCAACACGGGCGGTCGCTATCCCCAGGGTGCTCCGCCGGCCGCCGCTCCCGGCGCTGGCGGACTGGAGACCGCGCCGCCGCGGCAGACGCCGCGCGACGAATACGACCTCGGCATCGGCTACATGCAGCGCCGCGACTACGCGCTGGCCGAGCAGACGATGCGCAACTTCACCCAGAAATATCCGAACGATCCGATGGTCGGCGACGCGCAATACTGGCTCGGCGAGAGCTTCTACCAGCGTCAGCAATATCGCGATGCCGCCGAGGTCTTCCTCGCCGTGACGACGAAATATGAGAAGTCGGGCAAGGCGGCGGATGCGCTGCTCCGGCTCGGCCAGTCGCTGGCCGCGCTGAAGGAGAAGGAGGCCGCCTGCGCCGCGTTCGGAGAAGTGACGCGTAAATATCCGCGCGCCTCGGCGGGCGTGAAGGCGACCGTCGATCGCGAGCAGAAGCGGGTGAAGTGCTGAACGTCCCCGGGCGAGGGTAGCCTCTCGCCTATAATCGGCGAGGCGGGTAGGCTGCGGCGCCATGTCCAAGGCCCGTTCCGAAGCCGATCCTGCGATCTCCGCAGCCGAAGCCGAGCGCCTGTTCGCCCCGCTTTCGGGGGCGCCCGCGCTGGTGCTCGCCGTGTCGGGCGGTCCGGATTCGATGGCTCTGATGTGGCTCGCGGCGCAGTGGCGCGCGGGGCTCGCGCAGGGGCCGCGCCTTGTGGCCGTGACGGTCGACCATGCGCTGCGGCGCGAGTCCGCCCGTGAAGCCCGCATGGTGAAGGAGACCGCGCGCCGGCTGGCAATTCCACATCGGACCCTGCGCTGGAACGATGAGAAGCCGGACACTGGGATTCCCGAAGCGGCGCGCCTGGCAAGATACCGCCTGCTGGCACGCGCGGCGCGGCAGGCGGGCGCCGGACACGTCGTCACCGCCCACACCCGTGACGACCAGGCCGAGACCGTGCTGATGCGGCTCTTGCGTGGCAGCGGCATCGCGGGGCTCGCGGCGATGGCACCGCTCAGCGAGCGTGAAGGGTTGTTGCTGGCGCGGCCTCTGCTCGACGTTGCCAAGGCCAGGCTGGTGGCGACGCTGCGCTCGGCCGGCATCCCCTTCGCAGATGACCCGACCAATCAAGATCCCGCCTTCACCCGGCCGCGGCTGCGCGCCCTGATGCCGGCTCTGGCCGCCGAGGGCGGCGATGCCCGGACGCTGGCGACGCTGGCCGACCGGCTCGGACGGGCCAATGCCGCGATCGAATTGATGGTGGATGGCGCCGAACGCTATCTTGCACTGCGCGCGGCCGGGAGCAGGCCGGTGGGCGCGATTCACGGCGAGACCTTCGAGGCGCGCGCCTTTGTCGCACTTCCAGCCGAAATCAGGCTGCGGCTGCTGATGCGCGCGATCAACCGCGTTGGAACCGAAGGTCCCGTGGAACTCGGCAAGGCAGAGTCGCTGCTGGCGCGGCTGGACCGGACTCTTGCGGAGATCGCAGATGGTGGTACGTCTGCTCCGGGCAGGCTAAAACAGACCCTGGCTGGTGCACTGGTAAGCATGACGAGAGAGACGATCCGCATCACGCCCGCGCCGCCGCGGCGGTCGCGCGGGATTTGAAGCGGTTCACCGCCTTCGCGGACGCTTAACCACCTGCCTTGGCGGCGCTTTCCCGCGCCATTTTTTGAGCGGGAATCGGGCTAGGATGCGATAAATAGTCCTTTCTAGTTCCCTTGGCATTGCCGCGAGTGGTACCTAGATTACGAGATGGTCGACCGGGGGATTCCCTCGTGGCTACCCAGGGATGAGTCCGAGGACGAACGGCCGCGATCCGCGCGACCACGAAGGAAAATCGATGAACGCCAATCTGCGCAATTTCGCCCTTTGGGTCATTATTGTCCTGTTGCTGTTGGCGCTGTTCACACTCTTCCAGAACCCCGGGCAACGCGCGTCGTCGACCGACATCAACTTCTCGCAGCTGTTGACCGAGGTCGATCAGGGCAATGTGCGCGACGTCGTGATCCAGGGGCCGGAGATTCACGGCACCTTCAAGAACGGCTCGTCGTTCCAGACCTACGCGCCGAGCGATCCGAACCTCGTGAAGCGCCTGTACGACGCCAAGGTCAACATCCAGGCCAAGCCGCCCGGCGACAACGTGCCGTGGTTCGTGTCGCTGCTGGTGTCGTGGCTGCCCTTCATCGCGCTGATCGGCGTCTGGATCTTCCTCTCCCGGCAAATGCAGGGCGGCGCCGGCAAGGCGATGGGCTTCGGCAAGTCGCGCGCCAAGATGCTGACCGAGGCGCATGGCCGGGTGACGTTCGAGGACGTCGCCGGCGTCGACGAGGCCAAGCAGGACCTGCAGGAGATCGTCGAATTCCTGCGCGATCCCGGCAAATTCCAGCGGCTCGGCGGCCGCATCCCGCGCGGCGTGCTGCTGGTCGGCCCTCCCGGCACCGGCAAGACGCTGATCGCGCGTGCGGTGGCCGGCGAAGCCAACGTGCCGTTCTTCACCATTTCGGGGTCTGACTTCGTCGAGATGTTCGTCGGCGTCGGCGCCAGCCGCGTCCGCGACATGTTCGAGCAGGCCAAGAAGAACGCGCCCTGCATCATCTTCATCGACGAGATCGACGCCGTCGGTCGTCATCGCGGCGCCGGTCTCGGCGGCGGCAATGACGAGCGCGAGCAGACCCTCAACCAGCTGCTGGTCGAGATGGACGGCTTCGAGGCCAATGAGGGCGTGATCCTGATCGCGGCCACCAACCGGCCCGACGTGCTCGATCCGGCGCTGATGCGTCCCGGTCGCTTCGACCGCCAGGTCGTGGTCTCGAACCCCGACATCATCGGCCGCGAGCAGATCCTCAAGGTTCATGTCCGCAAGGTGCCGCTGGCGCCGGACGTCAACCTCAAGACCATCGCCCGCGGCACCCCCGGCTTCTCCGGTGCCGACCTGATGAACCTCGTCAACGAGGCTGCTCTGACCGCCGCTCGCCGCAACAAGCGGATGGTAACGCAGTCCGAGTTCGAGGAGGCCAAGGACAAGGTGCTGATGGGCGCCGAGCGCCGCTCGATGGTCATGACCGAGGAAGAGAAGATGCTGACCGCCTATCACGAGGCGGGACATGCGATCGTCGGCCTCAACGTCCCGAGCCACGACCCGATCCACAAGGCGACCATCATTCCGCGCGGCCGCGCGCTCGGCATGGTGCAGTCGCTGCCCGAGGCCGACCGCCACTCGCATACCCGTGAGTGGTGCGTCTCGAAGCTTGCGATGATGTTCGGCGGCCGCGAGGCCGAGGTGCAGAAGTTCGGTCCGGAGAAGGTGACCAACGGCGCCACCGGCGACATCCAGCAGGCCACCAACCTCGCTCGTGCGATGGTGATGGAATGGGGCATGTCCGACAAGCTCGGCCGCGTCCGCTACCAGAGCAACGAGCAGGAGGTCTTCCTGGGCCATTCGGTGGCGCGCTCGACCAACATCTCCGACGATACCGCCCGCCTGATCGACTCCGAAATTCGCGGCCTGATCGAGGCCGGCGAGCAGGAGGCGCGCCGCATCATCACCGAGAAGCGCGACGACTGGGAAGCGATCGCCCAGGCGCTGCTCGAATACGAGACGCTGACCGGCGAGGAGATCAACGACCTCCTGAAGGGCAAGAAGCCGAACCGCGAATCGGCGATCGAGCCGTCGACGCCACGGGCGTCGGCCGTGCCGCCGGCCGGCAAGCCGCGGCCGCGGCCCGATCCGGGCCTGGAGCCGCAGCCTCAGGCGTGAGCCAGGGTTGATATGCAACGGACATCCGGCGGTCAGCCCGTCTGATCCGGAAGATTAAGAGAAACGACAGGCCCGGCTTGCAGCCGGGCTTTTCGTTTGTTCGGAGTCGGGCCGGCGGCAGTTCGATTCGCGCGCGGTGGGCGCGCGTTCTGTTTGTCACGTCTTTCGTTGATGGGGTGCTGCGCCGCGGACCGTATCCAGCGGCGCCGCGCGCATCACGGCTTGTCGAACCAGGCCTTCCACTGCGGGACGGCGGTCGCGAACGTGCCGCGATGGCTGGTCGGTCCCGTCGACACCGCCTCGACCTTGCTGTTACCGGCCCCGATCGCCTGCTGGTAGGTCATCGCCAGGCGGCCGAGACCGGTCGAGATCGCCTCGTCGGTCTCACCGTAATAGTTGCGCACCGGCGTCTTGATGATCCAGCGATAGGCCTGCGTCTGCGCGACCAGGCGGCCGTAGGCCGACGCCGCGAAATACTCCGCATCGAAATAGTTGGGCTTGAGCAGCTTGTGCAGATCGGTCGGGACGTCGGCGACGTTGAAGGGCTCGCGCTCATAGGCCTTGCGCGCCACATCGTAGTAGCTGTCGCTGATCACCGAGCGCGCCAGCCCCGGCACCGCATAGTAGTTCTCGAACGCGAACGCCGACAGGATGAACAGCGAATTGACCCAGGCGGCGTCGTTCTTGCGCGGGAAGCTGAGGAAGCCGTTGAGCGCCACGGACACGTCGACAGGGGCGCTCGCGGTCGCCGCCGCCGTCACCGGCACGCCGGCGCTTTCGAGCTTCTCGAGAAAGGCCATGGTCACGAAGCCGCCTTGCGACCAGCCGGCGATGTCGAGCCTGGCGCTCGTCAGCTTCATCTGGTCGAGCACGGCGCGGCTCGCCCGCAGCATGTCGTAGGTGGCCTGCTGATGGCTGGCCTTCACCATGTAGCCTTCTGGCTCGGTCGAGATGCCCATCCCGAAATAGTCGGCGCCGATCAGCAGATAGCCTTGCCCCGCGAACTGCGCGATCATCAGCTGGGTCTCGGGCGACTGCTCCGGAAACGACGGCACCTCCTGCTTCCCGTACACCGTGCCGTGCTGATAGGACACCATCGGCAGGCTGGTCTCGCCGGTCTCGGGCACCGCGAGCAGGCCGCTCGCCGTGATCGGCTTGTTGCCGCGCTCGGGGATGACGGACGCATAGGTGACGCGATAGAGCCGGACGGCGTTGCGGGCCGGGGTGTAGGTCACCGAAACGCCCGCGAATTTCGACGTGTCGACGGTGAGGATGGTGTTCAGCCGGGCGACGTCCCAGCGGGCCAGATATTCATAGCTGACATCGGAGGAGACATGGATAGGACCCTTGTCCTGGGCGCGGCTGGTTACCGGCCAGATCATGCAAACGAGCAGGGCGATGAGAGCGCGATGAACGAACATGGGATCTCCCCGGCCTGCCGCCGCTGGTTGCATTCGAGCCCCTGCGATACAGATCGCGAGTAAACAATCGGTGCGGCGCCGGCGGTCGCGCGCCGTTGCCCGCGCTTAAGCCTTCTTCAAGCGTCCGCGCCTATGTCTCGATCGGGAATGCATCCATGCAGCGCGGGGCGAGGTCCAGATGGCCGACAATCCTGATGCCGCCGCGATCCCATCGCAGCGTCGTGACGTTCCGCTCGGCCTGTTCGCGGCCTGCTTTGCTCTCGCCTGCATCAACGCCTCGTTCTTCCCGGCCGGACTGTGGTCGGGCACCTGGATCTGGGACCAGGCCGGGCTCGGCATTCCCACGGACTTCGTCAATGTCTGGGCGGCCGGCAAGCTCGCGCTGCAGGGACATCCGGCCCTGGCCTGGGACTGGGACGTGCAGCGCCAGGTCGAGCTCGCTCTGCTGCGGCAGGATTTTCCGGGCTACTTCGCCTGGCACTACCCGCCGCCATTCCTGTTCGTCGCGGCGTTCCTGGCGCAGTTTCCCTACACGCTCGCCTTTGTCGGCTGGGTCTATGCCAGCTTCGTTCCCTATGCGCTCGTGATGCGCGCGATCGTCGGCCGCGGCTTCGGCTTGCTGCTCGCAGCCGGCTTTCCGGCCCTGTTCTCGAACGCGCTGGTCGGGCAGAACGGATGCCTCACCGCCGCGCTCGTCGGCGGCACACTCTATCTGCTGCCGGTGCGGCCGGTGCTGGCGGGGATCTGTCTCGGCCTGCTGACCTACAAGCCGCAATATGGCCTGCTCTTCCCGATCGTGCTGATCGCCACCCAGCGCTGGACAGCCTTCATCTCTGCGAGCGTCACCGCCATCGTGCTGGCGCTGCTGTCATGGCTCGCCTTCGGGTTGGAGAGTTGGCAGGCCTTCTTGCATTGGCTGCCGATGTTCTCGCAGGCGTTCCTGACCGAGGGCAAGGCGACCTGGTGGAAGCTGCAGAGCCTGTTTTCGCTGGTACGCTATTTCGGCGGCTCGGAAGCGCTCGGCTGGACCTTCCAATGGGTGCTGACCGCGGCCGTTGCGATCGTGCTGGTGATGCTGTGGCGCAGCCCCGTGCGCTATGCTCTGAAGGCGGCCGCGCTGGCCGTCGGACTGCTGCTGACGACGCCTTATCTGTTCATGTACGACATGATGGTTCAGGCCATCGCCGTGGCGTGGCTGGTGCGGATCGGCCTCGCCGAGGGCTTTCGCCGCTACGAGCTGCCCGCGCTCGGCAGCATCGCGGCGCTTCAGATCACGTTCATGCTGTCCGGGATTCCGCTCGGGCTCGCCGCCAATCTGATCATGGCCGGCTTGGTACTGGCGCGCGCCGGCTCGTGGTGGCGTCGGCAGCCGGCGCCCGCCGGCATGGCGCTCGCGCACGCCTGACGTATCGATCACGCGGCACAGGGTCATGATTTCTCTTGTCTTATCGCGTGAACAAGTGTTCAGTTCTTCCCAGCCATTTGTGAGGTCGATCCTCCAAAAACACTGAACCAGCGTTCGCCGGGTGCCCTGGACGAGCGCGTCCGGGACGAGAAACGCCATGGTCTATCGGCGAACCCATCAGGTCGTGAAGCGGCTGGCGGCCCGCCGCAGTGCGATTCTCGCAGCCGCTCGCGAGACTGCTGCGGAAGGCGGCATGTCGGCCGTCCAGATCGCCCCGGTGGCGATCCGTGCCAATGTCGCAGCCGGCACCGTCTATCGCTACTTTCCTTCCAAGGCCGATCTGATCTCGGAGCTGATCGCGGAAGTCTCGCGCGACGAACTCGCTGCCGTCCGGCGCGCCGCCGATGCCGCGCCCGGTCCGTCCTCGGCCCTGGCTGCCGCGGTATCCACGGTGGCAGTGCACATCCTGTCGCAGCGCAAGCTTGCCTGGGGTATCCTGGCCGAGCCGGTCGACGTCGACGTGACGGCGTCACGGATCGCGAGCCGCCGCGAGATCGTCGGCGAGATCGCCTCGCGGATCGACGCGGCCGTCCGTGCCGGCCACCTTCCGGCGCAGGACACCCAGTTGGCCGCGACCGCGCTGCTCGGCGCGCTGCACGAGGCGCTGGTGGGGCCGCTGGCGACCGAGAATCCCGACGACCCTGCCAAACTCCGCGACACCGTTCAGGCGGTCACCCTGCTGGCGCTGCGCGCGGTCGGCGTCATGGATGCGCGTGCGCGCGGTCTCGTCGTGCAGGCCGTGCTGCCGGTCAGGAGCCTGGTCGGCGCGTAGTCCGCGTCACCCGTGCCTGTCGGGCAATGCCGCGCTTAAGCAAGGATTCACCCGTCGCGGCGATGGTGGGGGCTGGCGCGCTGCGAGAGGCCGCCCTTGCCTCACTCCAGGTGTCTCCTCGGACGATGTCGATTGCACGCAACCCTCTGGCGACGCGCCTCGTCATCGCCGGATCGGCCGCCGCCGGCGCCGTCTATGCGTATCTCGCCGGCGAGGATATCAACTGGGACTGGCAGAACTATCACGACTATGCCGGCTTCGCGCTGCTGCATGGTCGCTTCGATGTCGATGTGGCGCCCGGCGGCTTTCAGAGCTTCCTCAATCCGCTGATCTACCTGCTGCCTTACGCGGTCCGCCACGGGCTCGATGCGCCGTGGTGGGGCGTCGCACTGGGCGCGCTGCACGGCCTCAATCTCGCGCTGGTCTATTGGGTCGCCCGCGTGCTGCTCCGGCGCGCGGCTGACGCGTTCACGCTCGGCGCCGCGCTCATCATCGCCGCCCTCAGTCCGATGGCGCTGTCCGAGGTCGGCACCAGCTTCGCCGACATTCTCACGACCATTCCGATCCTCGCCGGCATCGCGCTGATCTTCGGGGAGGACGATGAGCGCGGCCGACGTTTCGTCGCCGCTGGCCTGCTGATCGGCGCGGCCACGGGATTGAAGCTCACCAATGCGACGTTTCTGGTCGGAGCGGGCGTGTCGCTGCTGCTGGTGGCGCGGCCGTGGCGCGCGATCGTCGCGTTCGGGGCCGGCAGTGCGGCCGGCGCGATCGTGACCGCGGGGCCGTGGGCGCTGAAGATGGCGCGCGACTACGGCAGCCCGCTGTTTCCATTCTACAACACGGTCTTCCGCTCGCCCGAAGCGCCGCAGATCTCGATCGCCGATACGCGCTTCATGCCGTCCGGCGTGCTCGATGCGCTCGCCTATCCGTTCTACTGGGTGATCGGCAAGCATCCCTCGTCGGAATGGCCGTTCCGCGATCCGCGTTTCGCCGTCGTGATCGTGCTGCTCATCGCGCTGATCGTCACCGGCCTATGGCAGCGGCGTGAAGTGCTGCCGCTGCGCGAGCGGCGCCTCCTGATCTTCTTCTGGCTCAGCTACGTCCTGTGGATGCTGGCCTTCTCGATCCAGCGCTATCTGATGCCGCTCGAGCTGTTGTCGGCGCCGCTGATCGTGCTGCTGCTCATCCGCCTGGTCGATGCTTGGCGTGCAGACGCTGGGCCGGTCGCGTCACCATCGCGGCGGATGACGCAGGCCGTCACGGTGATGGCCGCGCTCGGCATCGCGCTGGCGTCGCAGCCGACCGACTGGATGCGGCGGTCGTGGTCGGACCCCTATCGGCCGCAGCTCGCGGCCAACCTGCAGCGTCCGGCGACATTCCTGCTGCTGCAGAAGCCGCTCGGCTACGTCACGTCGTTCCTGCCACAGGGCTCGCGCGTCTATCAGTTGTCCGAGCTCGTGGTGCCGATCGTGCCTGGCGGCGTGCTGGACCGCCGGGTTCGCAACGGCCTCGCCAACCCGCTGCCGGGAGGCGTATGGGCGCTGTATCTGTCCAGAAGCCCGGCCGACAACCCGCCGCGGCTCGAGGTGCTCGCCGACTACGACCTCCAGATCGATGCGTCGCGTGGCTGCGAGCGCATTCCTGGCGCCGCCGGCATTGCCATCGAGGCCTGTCCGGTGATCGCGCGGCTCAAGCCCCCGTCCACGGCCGGATTGGGCGCGATCGATACGATCCAATAGGTCGTCTCAGATATGGGCGTCGCTCGACGGCCCGACATAGGCGATCCGCACCATGTTCGTGGTGCCGGGCGTGCCGAGCGGCACGCCGGCGACGATGATGACGCGCTGCCCGGCGCGGACGAAGCCGTCGCGGAACGCGATCGAGCCGGCGCGCTCGACCATGTCGTCCTGGTCGCGCGCGTCCTCGGCCACCACGCAGTGCACGCCCCAGACGACCGACAAGCGGCGCCCGGTCGCCAGATTGGGCGTGATCGCGACCACCGGCGGCTTCGGCCGCTCGCGCGCGACACGGATGGCGGTGGAGCCGGACGAGGTCCAGCAGATGATCGTAGGAAGATCGAGATTTTCGGCGATCCGCCGCGCGGCCTCGGCGATCGCATCGCCCGCGGTCGATTCCGGCTCGGGACGCTGCGCCGCGATCACCGAGCGATAGACCACGTCGCGCTCGACCTCCTCGCCGATGCGGTTCATGGTCGACACCGCCTCGACCGGGTATTTGCCGGCGGCCGACTCGGCCGACAGCATGATGGCGTCGGCGCCTTCATAGACGGCGGTCGCGACGTCGGAGACCTCGGCGCGGGTCGGCACCGGCGACTGGATCATCGATTCCAGCATCTGCGTCGCCACCACCACCGGCTTGCCGGCGCGGCGCGCCAGCCGGGTCATCTGCTTCTGCAGTCCGGGCACGCGCTCCAGCGGCAGCTCGACGCCGAGATCGCCGCGCGCCACCATCAAGGCATCGGAGACATCGATGATGTCGTTGAGCCGGTCGATCGCCTGCGGCTTCTCGATCTTGGACATCACCGCGGCGCGGCCGCGGATGATCTTCTTGGCTTCCAGCACGTCGTCGGCGCGCTGCACGAAGGATAGCGCGATCCAGTCGATGCCGATGTTCAAGGCTGCATCGAGGTCGGCGCGGTCCTTCGGCGTCATCGCCGAGACCGGCAGGTCGGTGTCCGGCAGGCTCACGCCCTTGCGGTCGGACATCCTGCCGCCGATCACGACCCGGGTGACGGCGCGGGTCGGCGAGGTCTCCTCGGCGATCAGCCTCACCTTGCCGTCATCCAGCAGCAGCGCATGTCCCGGCTGCAGGGCGGCCAGGATTTCCGGATGCGGCAGGTGGACCCGCGTCACATCGCCCGGCGTCTTGTCCGAATCGAGCACGAAGCTCTGGCCGTTGTTGAGCTGAACCGGGCCCTCGGCGAAGGTGCCGAGCCTGAGCTTCGGGCCCTGGAGGTCGACCAGAATGCCGATCGGGCGGCCGTAGCTCGCCTCCACGCTGCGGATCGTGGCCACCAGCTCCCGCAGCTTGTCGTGCGAGGTGTGGCTCATGTTGATCCTGAAGATGTCGGCTCCGGCCTCGAACAGCTTGCGAATCATCGTGCTGTCCGAGGAGGCGGGACCGAGCGTGGCGAGGATCTTGATGCGTCGCAGCCGCCTCATGGCTTGGGTGCTTGTCCTGGCGGCAGGGCCGGCGCGGCCGCCGGCGGCGTGCCCTGCGGCCCATTCGGCAGACCGGGGACGTTGCCTCCGGGCCCGAGCGTGCCCGGGATACCTGGAACGCGCTGCTGCGCCGGCTGCTCATTGGCCTCCGTGAGCTGCACGGTCCAGGCACGCTGGTCGCCGGTGTCGACCTCGAAGAAGCCGGTGCGGTCGAAGCCTCGGGCCAGGCAATTGTCGGTGCCCTTGATGGTGAATTCCTTGTCACGCGAGCACATGAAGGCCTGTCCCGACCATTCACCGCCGCGGTCATAGTCCAGCGCATAGATGTAATAATAGCGCGCCACCAGCGTGCCCTTGAGCAGCGTCTCGCAGCTGCGTGACGACACGTTCCACCAGCCTTCCGTGGTCCAGCCTTCGGCGTCCTTGTAGCCGAGGGCGATCCCGACCCGGCTGGAGGTGTTGTTGCAGAGCCGAAAATCGGCGGCCGCCGGGGACGACCACAGACAGAGCGCGGCCAACCCAAGCAGCGAAAGCAGTCCGTAACCGGGGCGGAAGGGATTGCGATGCAAGAGAGAGGAGATTTTCGGGATCATTGCGCGACGCTATATCAACCGTTGAACGATGTCGCTGGGCTTGGCTGCGGCTGTCAACGTCATGACGATCTCGTGCGAAGCCGCTGCGATCCAGCGCCTCGCTCCTCCTGACGGTGCTGCGATATGGCCAAATCTGCGACGAAGCCTCATTATATAGCAGACATCCGTCACGGCGCGGAACAGGGAACAAAGAGATGACGATGGACAGCACCACCCGGACCGAGCTCGAAGCCGCCGCCTTTCGCCGGCTTGTCGAGCATCTGCGGACCAGAACCGACGTTCAGAACATCGATCTGATGAATCTGGCAGGCTTCTGCCGCAACTGCCTCTCCAACTGGCTGAAGGACGCCGCCGACGCCCAGGGGGCACCAATGACCAGGGACGAGAGCCGCGAGGCGGTCTATGGCATGCCCTACGAGCAATGGAAGGCGAAGTACCAGCGCGAGGCGAGCGCCGAGCAGCACGAAGCGTTCAAGAAGGCGCATCCGGGCCACTGAATCCGGAACGAGCGCGCAGGAGATGCGCTGTGTTGCCCTGCGCGCGCGAGTCCAGACTTGGCAGGGGCTTCGAACGGCGAATCGGGTGCTGCGCGCGATGGCGACGAAACACAAGTGGCGCGGGCGGCTTGCGCGGGCTTGACGCTGCGCAGGCCAACAAGATGTGGGCGCTCTGTGGATGAGGTCGATGTCGCCTTGACGCAGGGCACGCCAGATTTGAGGGTCGCGGCGAACACGCAGCGCCCTTTGGCGCCTTCCTTGGACACAGAGTTCCACTCAGGAGTATCAGATGGCCACCTCCGCCGCCGCGAAGGACGACGACTCGCCCGCGACCCGCTTTGCCGTAGACCAGCTCAAGTCGATCATCGAGCGGATCGAGCGTCTCGAGGAGGAGAAGAAGGCGATCTCCGAAGACATCAAGGACGTCTACGCCGAGAGCAAGGGCAATGGCTTCGACGTCAAGGCGCTGCGCACGATCATCCGGCTGCGCAAGCAGGACCCGAACGAGCGCCAGGAAGAGGAAAGCATCCTCGAGACCTATATGCAGGCGCTCGGAATGATCTGAGCAGCCGGCCTCGCTCACCAGCAGGAGACCTCCGCCGGCCCCTGACGGGGCATTCGCTTTCTCGCGATTCGGCTCGGCGCGCCGGCGGCATGCGCGTGCTGCGGCGATCGACGCCGCACTCCAAACGCGTCAATGCTGAGGAGAACGACGAAGCCGGCCGCCTCGGCGTCAGCGCAAGGCTGCCGCGCGCATGGCGAAGGATTTGGTTTCGAGCTTGATGATCGCCGGCCCTGTGAACTGGTCATAGCTCAGTCCCGGCGTCGGCTCGGCGGCGAAGCTCATCGCCAGCGCGACCTGCGGCTTGACGAAATAGCTGCGCATCACGGTGAGGTCGACCTCGCCCATTTTCGTCACGGACATCGATGACGATGCGCTCGGCGTCAGCATGATGGCCCGCATCCAGGTCGAATCGGGGCCCTTGGCCGCGGAGATTCGCGTCGCCATCGTGATGGCGCCGTCCTGACCTTGCCCGTTCTTCGCGGCCACCGGGGCGGGCTCCGGCGCCGGCGTGACGCTGCGGGTCGCCGGGCGGGAGTTTCGCACCGGGATGGCGGTCGTGGAGGCGGCATTGGCGCGATCGAGCGGAGAGGAGGCCGGGGGCGCGAAGGCCATGGCCTGCATCAGGCTCGCGGTCTGTTGCTGATCGATCGACGACAGCGCACGGCGCGCCGTGATCGCGGCAACCTGCTCGGGGGTTGCCTGCTTCGGCGTCCCAGGATTGTCACCCCAGAAGCCGCGCGAATTGATGATGTCGGCGACGCTCTGCGGCGCGCCGTCCCTGGATTTGCTGCCGACAGCGCCCGTCGTTTCGGACTTCGTCTCGGGCCTGGTCGCCACGGGCTGAGCGGCAGATTGCGCATCCGCGGAGGCCAACTGCAGCGCATTGGCGATCTTGCCACGCGCGGTGGCGGCTTTGCTGTCCACCGCTCGCTCGGCGGTCCGGCTGTCCTTGTCGGAGCTCTTGTCAGCCGGCTTGGCGGCGAGTGCCGCGGTTTGGACCGGTTTGGCGTCGGCCTTGCTCTCGCTCTCGCCAGACTCGTCGTCATCCTCGCTCGGACGACCGCGGAACAGCCGTGCAAACAGGTTGGGGCGGCTGGACGACGCGTCATCGCCATTGCCGCGTTTCTCGATCTCGGCCTTCGCCAGCTCATAGCCCTTGAGCGGAACGCCGTTGCTCGGCACGTGAACAGTCTTTCCGTCCGGGAAGACGCGGGCAAGCTGGTCAGCCGTCATCCGCGGCCAGTGCCGGATGTTGCCGGTGTCGAGGTGCACGAAAGGCGAGCCGGAGGTCGGATAGAAGCCGACACCGCCGCGCTGCAGGCGCAGGCCGGCGAAGCGGATCTGCTCCAGCGGCACATTGGGAATGTAGAAATCCATCGCGTGGCCCAGCATGTGCTGGCTGTGCCGCGCCACACCGGAATGCGCCGAGCGACGGCGCAGCATCGAATTGGTGGCGGGCGACCGGTACGACGAGATGATCTGGATCGGCTGCTTGGCGTCGACGTCGCGATAGACTTCCCAGAGGATGTCGAACAGGCGGCGGTCCATGATCGTCTCGTCCTGGGTACGCCAGTCGCGGAGGAAGTGATTGAGCTTCTTCAGCGCGTCTTCGTCATAGCGGCCCTCGCGCTTGAAGGTGACCGTCAGGTCCTCGCCGGAATGGGTGTGGTGGAAGGAGAGGGTGTGGGTTTCATTCAGCGCCGCTGCGTCATGCACCGAGCCGGCGCCGATGAGCAGCAGCAGCGCCGCCAGCCCGCATTGGCATCCAGCCTTCCAACCCGCCCTCGTGAGCGAAACAGATTGGCGCGCGAAAACAGACAGCAAGATGCAGCCCACCCCGTCGACGAGCGTTTACTCGATTACCCTCTTGCGGCCCGTCCGGCGGAAGAGAGAGGAAACGCTTACCTAAGGCGGGATGGTTAAGGGATACTGACCGGCCCGCCCCCCAATTACCCTTAACATATACTCTTGAGTGTGGCGAAAAAGAGCCATCGAATCTTGGTTGATCCTTGTGGTTAACCTAAAGCAAAGGCCCCGCCGATCGGCGAGGCCTTTGATCTCCAAACGGAAATTGTGACCGTGATTGGCGGCCTGATCAGCGGGTGAAGACCCGCCGGGCAGGACGGCCGACCGGCGCCGGCGGCGTCGGCGGGCCACCGCCACCGAACAGACGCTCGAAGAAGTTCGGGCCGGAGGAGAAGCTGTTGTCGCTGAGGCTGACCGAGTTCGGCAGCGCCCCCTTCGGACGCGCGTAGCTGGGTTGGGCGTGGGCGACGACGTTCTCGAGATCCTTGCCGCGGTTGTTCTTCAGGATCGCGATCATGGTGGCGTCGCGGCCATAGATGTCCTTGCGGAATTGCAGCTTGCCGGCATCGTCGACGAAGGCGGTCTGGTAGGTGATGTTCACCGGGATCGGCGTCGGGAATTTCAGGTCGATCTCGCTCCGGCCGTACATGCTGCGGATGCGCTCTGGCGTGTAGCGCTCGTTCGGCATGGTGATGTTGAGCAGCACCGACGCGTACTGATCCGGATACTGCACGCGCATGCAGCCGTGGCTGAAGGCGCGCTCGTCACGGGCGAACAGGTTCTTGTCCGGCGTGTCGTGCTGATAGACCAGGAACTTGTTCGGGAAGTTGAAGCGGATGCGGCCGAGCGCGTTGGCCTCGCCCGGCGGCTGCGAGATGTGGATCGAGCCGTCGCGCGCGCGCTCCAGCCGCAGGCCCATGCGGTCCAGCACGGTCGGGTCCTGCTGCAGCGCCGGCAGATACTCGTTGTAGATGATCGACGGCGGCACGTTCCAGGTCGGATTGACCGTGATGAACTTCATCGTCTCGCTGAGCAGCGGCGTCGCATGCTGCCCGGGCTTGCCGGTCACCACGCGGGTGGTCCACACCTGCGCGCCGTGTTGCATCACCTTCAGCGTGTAGTCGGGAATGTTGAGGATCACATAGGCGTCGCCGATCGCAGGCGCGCCGAGGTCGCGCGGCAACCAGCGCCAGCGCTCCATGTTGACGAGGACCGTATCGATCTGCTTGTCACGCTTGGGCGTGTTCAGCGCCTTCACGGTGCGGTCGTCGAGCACCCCGGTCGGCTTGAGGTCGACACTCTCCTGGAACTTGCGAACGGCGGCGGCGACCTTGGCGTCGTAGCGGATGTCGTCGGCATTCTCGGTGAGACCGAGCTTGGCGCGCAGCTTGGGCACGCGCGGGTCGGACATCTGCGCCTCGGCTTCCTGCGCATTCTTGCCGCGGGCCGGGGTGTATTTCAGCGGCTGGCCTTCGTCGATGATGACGGGTGCGCCGTCGGTGACGCCGCGCAGCTCGGCAAGCTTGGCCTTCAAGAGCTTGTAGAGCCGGTGCGGCGGGTTGTAGCTCTCCAGCGCCGCGGAGGCGTCCTTGGCGCCGGTGACGTTGGCCAGCACCTCGTTCGGGTCGATCGGGTGCTCGGGATACTGGATGTCCGCCGAGACCTGCGACCAGTGCATGCGGCCGCTCTGCGCCTGGCGGGCGTAGTCCATCATGCTCTCGGTGAGCCTGAGATCGGCCTCCGCCAGTGCGTCCGGTGCGGAGGCTGCGGCCGCGAAGTCCGGCACCGGATAGTCGCCGGGATTGAGGCCATCGGCCGCTGCATCCTTGAGACGGGCGACGACGCCCTTCGCGGCGGCCGTCAGGTTGCCGCCCTGGGTCCAGATCGGCGCGTAGTCGCGGCCGGTGTAGAATTTCTCGACGGCGGCGCGTTCGGCCTTGCGGTCGAAATACCTTGTCGCCTTGGTCGCCATCAGGTCGCGCAGACGGTCGGCAACCGGCTGATCGGCGGCGGGAACGGTGCTGGCGGCCTTGACCGGCTCTGGGACTGTCGCGGTCGCAGGGGCTGCTGCAGGCGGCGTGGCGATGGTCTTGGCGGGATCGGCCGCAGGCGCCGCGGCAGAGTCGAGCGGCTTGGTCGTCGTCTCCGGCGCCTTGGCCGGGTCGGGCGACACGGTGGCGGTGGTGTCGAGTTTGAAGTCGCTGGCGGTCGGCGGCGGCACGTTGGCCGGCTCGGGGAACGGGATCGCAGCATCGATGGCGAGCTCGGCCGCGCTGCTGCGGGGCGGATCGCTCTGGGCGAAAGCAGAGGTCGAGGACACCGCGAGGAAGGTCGCCGCGACAGCCATGAGCACGCGGTCATATCCGCCACGGGTGGTCACACAATCTCGCATCGTCAATCCCTCGGATGATCTGTCCCGGCTGGAACAGGTGTAACAAGGTCGATCTGCCAGCTTCGGCGTCGGTACCGCCGGTGAGGATGGTTCACGTCTGCACGCAATGATTCACGCCCAAACGATACTCAAGCCCCACTTCTGCGGCCAGCGCCACACGGGACAACTCACGACAAACTGACTCTTGGGAAACCCCGGCCAAACCGATCGTGCGTTTGTGCCACGCGTTATTTCCTTTGTCTGTCACCGCAAGGCAACGGTTCAGATGTTCCAGTGTTGCCAAGACTTGCGGCCTTTTTCGGACGACAGCCGAGCGCGACCATGGTGAGGATCCGAGCGGCTCAGCCAAGCGGCGGGCTTTCCGTCGCGGGCGTCTCGCCATTGGCCTCGTCGAGCTTGCGGTAGAGCGTCGAGCGTCCGATTTTGAGGCGGCGCGCCACCTCAGACATCTGGCCGCGGTAATGGGCGATGGCGAAACGGATGATCTCATGCTCCATCTCCTCGAGCGGCCGCACCTCGCCGCTTGCGGTGAGCAGCGGCAGGAACCCATGCGAGGGCAGGGGGGCAATGGGGACTTCACTCCCCGGCACCATCGCAGGCAGGGGAGGAACGGGCCGCTCCACGGTGAGGGCCGGCGCAGGCTCCACCGGCGGCGCGTGGGTGGGAATCAGCGGAAAATCGGCAACGCCGAGCTGGTCGCTCTCGCCCATGACGACGGCGCGGTAGACCGCGTTTTCCAGCTGGCGGATATTGCCGGGCCAGTCGAGCTTGGTCAGATAGGCGACGGCCTCGCCGGTGATGCCCGAAATGGCGCGGTTCTCCTCAGCCGCAAACCGCGCGAGGAAATGCCGCAACAGATGCGGGATGTCCTCGCGGCGGGTGCGCAGTGGCGGAACGGTGAGCGGCAGCACATGCAGCCGGTAGAACAGATCCTCGCGGAAGTGGCCTTCCTTGACGCGGTCGAGCAGCCTGCGATTGGTCGCCGAGATGATGCGCACGTCGACCTTGACCGGCTTGCGGCCGCCGACGGCTTCCACGGCGCCCTCCTGCAGGGCGCGCAGCAGCTTGACCTGGGCGGTGAGCGGCAGCTCCGAGACCTCGTCGAGGAACAGCGTGCCGCCATGGGCTTCGACGAACTTGCCCATGTGACGCTCGGTCGCGCCGGTGAATGCGCCCTTCTCGTGGCCGAACAGGATCGATTCCACCAGATTGTCCGGGATCGCGCCGCAATTGACGGCGACGAACGGCTTCGTCTTGCGCTCGCTGGTGCCGTGGATCGCGCGGGCGAACAGCTCCTTGCCGACGCCCGATTCGCCTTCGATCAGCACGGGAATCGACGAAGCCGCGGCCTTCTCCGCGATGCGCAGGATCGGCGCCATCGCCTCGGCGCGGGTGATGATGTCCGCGAAGGTCAGGCGCCCCTCGCGGCTGTGCCGGATGCGCTGCAATTCGCCCTTCAGGGCCGAGGTATTGAGCGCATTGCGCAGGGAGACCTGGAGCCGCTCGATGCCGACCGGCTTGACGACGAAATCCTGCGCGCCGGCGCGCATCGCGGAGACCACGTTGTCGATGCCGCCATGCGCGGTCTGCACGATCACGGGTATCGAGATCCCCGTCTCGCGCATCTTGGAGAGCACGCCCATGCCGTCGAGGCCGGGCATCACGAGGTCGAGCACGATGGCGTCGATGGGGCCGGCATCAGGATTCGTCAGCTTCTCGATGACGGCGTCGCCGGTCTCGACGACGACCGCCTCGTAGCCGCATTTCTGCACCATGTTCTCCACCAGCCGGCGCTGGACCGGATCATCATCGGCAATCAAAATGCTGGCAGCCATGGCTTTCCTTGCACGCTACGACTATCTGTCTCGAATCGGGGCACTCTCGCCGACGCCGATTAACGCAACCTTAAACCTCGCTGATCGGGATAAACGTTCGAACAACAGGTTACCCATCCGATGACCTCGCGCGCCTCTTCTGCCCTTCGCAAGCCGACCAAAGCTGCTCCTCCGCCCAAAACCGCGTCAAAGACTGCCAAGGCCAAGCCGGCCAAGAAGTCCGTCGTCAAGACTCCGTCGAGGCAGGCAGCCGCCAAGACCAAGCGTGGCGCGACGGCCAAATCGTCTGCAAAGCCGGCGAAGAAGGTGGTCGCGGCCAAGACGGGGATCGGGACGCTGCCCGAATGGAATCTCGGCGATCTTTATATGGGCATCGACGCGCCGGAGATCGCTCACGATCTCGCGAAGATGGATGCCGAATGCGTCGCGTTTGAGACCGACTACAAGGGCAAGCTTGCCGAGCATGTGGCGCGCGAAGACGGTGGCGAATGGCTCGCAGAAGCCGTGCGGCGCTACGAGGCCATCGACGACCTCGCCGGACGGCTCGGCTCCTTCGCGGGTCTCGCGCATGCCGGCGACAGCGTCGATCCCGCGATCTCGAAATTCTACGGCGACATCTCGGAGCGCCTGACGGCCGCGTCGACGCATCTGCTGTTCTTTCCGCTCGAGCTCAACCGCATCGACGACGCCGTGATCGCGCGCGCGATGGAGACGCCCGCGCTCGGTCACTACCGGCCGTGGATCGAGGATCTGCGCAAGGACAAGCCGTATCAGCTCGAGGATCGCGTGGAGCAGCTGTTCCACGAGAAGTCGCAGACCGGCTATTCGGCTTGGAACCGGCTGTTCGACCAGACCATCGCCGGTCTACGGTTTCAAGTCGGTGGCAAGGAACTCGCGATCGAGCCGACGCTGAATTTCCTGCAGGACCGTGACGGCGCCAAGCGGAAGGCCGCCGCCGAGGCGCTGGCCAAGACCTTCAAGGCCAATGAGCGAACCTTCGCGCTGATCACCAATACGCTCGCCAAGGACAAGGACATCTCCGACCGCTGGCGCGGCTTCCAGGACGTTGCGGATTCGCGCCATCTCAACAATCGCGTCGAGCGCGAGGTGGTCGATGCGCTGGTGGCCTCGGTGCGCGCGGCCTATCCGAAGCTGTCGCATCGCTACTATCAGCTCAAGGCGCGCTGGTTCAAAAAGAAGAAGCTCGCGCATTGGGACCGCAACGCGCCGCTGCCCTTCGCCGCCAATGCCACCATCGCCTGGCCCGAGGCCAAGAACATGGTGCTGACGGCGTATCGCGGCTTCTCGCCCGAGATGGCCGACATCGCCCAGCGCTTCTTCGACCAGAGCTGGATCGATGCGCCGGTGCGGCCGGGCAAGGCGCCGGGCGCGTTCTCGCATCCGACCACGCCCTCGGCGCATCCCTATGTGCTGATGAACTACCAGGGCAAGCCACGCGACGTCATGACGCTCGCGCATGAGCTCGGTCATGGCGTGCACCAGGTGCTGGCAGCGAAGAACGGTGCGCTGATGGCGCCGACGCCGCTGACGCTGGCCGAGACCGCGAGCGTGTTCGGCGAGATGCTGACCTTCAGGCGCCTGCTGTCCGAGACCAAGGACGCGAGGCAGCGCCAGGCGCTGCTCGCCGGCAAGGTCGAGGACATGATCAACACGGTGGTGCGGCAGATCGCGTTCTATTCGTTCGAGCGTGCTGTCCACACCGAGCGCAAGAACGGCGAACTGACCGCGGAGCGGCTGGGACAGATCTGGCTGTCGGTGCAGACCGAGAGCCTCGGCGAGGCGATCGAGATCAAGCCGGGCTACGAGAACTTCTGGATGTACATCCCGCATTTCATCCATTCACCGTTCTACGTCTACGCCTATGCATTCGGGGACTGCCTCGTGAACTCGCTCTACGCCGTCTACGAGCATGCCGCCGAGGGGTTCGCCGAGCGCTATCTGGCGATGCTCGCGGCCGGCGGCACCAAGCACTATTCGGAGCTGCTCGCCCCGTTCGGCCTGGACGCCAAGGACCCCAGGTTCTGGGACGGTGGTCTCTCGGTCATCGCCGGGATGATCGACGAGCTGGAGCGGATGGGGTAGGGGCGTATAACATGTGTTGAACGGGTCGAAGAGGCGCGCCGGCGAGGCCAGCCTGACGCGCTGGATCCGTGATAATTGGCCTTGCCAATAGGGCGATCGGAAAAGGTAATAAAACTGCCTTGCATGCCAGCCGTTGCCCTTGCATCGGCTTTGGGGTATGCGACCTTAACAAAGCATATTTTCTCTGGGGGACCCCGATGGCAAACCATGGCGAGATCGCCTACTCGACGGCTGACGGCAACGACTATCTGGCGCATGAGGCCACCTACGAGGGCTTCATCAGGCTGGTGAAGTACGGCACGATCGGCGTCGCTCTCATCGTCATCTTGATGGCTATTTTCCTCGCTTAATGTCGCGATCGGCCCGCCGGCATCCCCGCTGGCGGGCCTTCAGCTGACTGCCGAAGCCGATTGCTGACCAGGCGTCACGCTGTAGCCCATGGACGTCCCGCCCTCTTAAAGCTCGCGCGCGCATTCGCGCCGGAGGCCTCATGAAGATTGCCGTCGCCAAGGAAATCGACCCGTTGGAGCCGCGGGTCGCCGCCTCTCCCGACACGGTGAAGAAGTTCAAGGCGTTGGGTGCCGAGATCGCGGTCGAGCCCGGCGCCGGCATCAAATCCGGCCTGCCGGATTCGGAGTTCACGGCGGCGGGCGCAACCGTGAGCGCCGATGCGCTCAAGGACGCCGACATCATCATCAAGGTGAAACGGCCGGAAGCCTCCGAGCTTGCCAACTACCGGCGTGGCGCCTTGGTGTTCGCGATCATGGATCCCTACGGCAACGATACCGCGCTCAAGGCGATGGCCGATGCCGGCATTGCCTCGTTCGCGATGGAACTGATGCCGCGCATCACCCGCGCCCAGGTGATGGACGTGCTGTCGAGCCAGGCGAACCTCGCCGGCTACCGCGCCGTGATCGAGGGCGCCGAGGCGTTCGGTCGCGCCTTCCCGATGATGATGACCGCGGCCGGCACCGTGCCGGCGACCAAGGTCTTCGTGATGGGCGTCGGCGTCGCCGGCCTGCAGGCAATCGCAACCGCGCGCCGGCTCGGCGCCATGGTCTCCGCCACCGACGTGCGCCCCGCCACCAAGGAGCAGGTGGAGAGCCTCGGCGCCAAATTCCTGGCGGTCGAGGACGAGGAGTTCAAGAACGCGCAGACGGCCGGTGGCTACGCCAAGGAGATGTCCAAGGAGTACCAGGCCAAGCAGGCGGCGCTGACGGCGGAACACATCAAGAAGCAGGACGTCATCATCACAACCGCGCTGATTCCCGGCCGTCCAGCGCCGCGCCTCGTCACCATGGAGATGGTGAAGTCGATGCGCCCGGGCTCGGTCCTGGTCGACCTCGCGGTCGAGCGTGGCGGCAATGTCGAGGGCGTCAAGCTCGGCGAGACTGTCGAGATCGACGGCGTCAAGATCATCGGCTACCCCAATCTCGCCGGCCGGGTCGCAGCGTCCGCCTCCGGCCTGTACGCCCGCAACCTGTTTTCCTTCATCGAGACGATGATCGACAAGAAGGAAAAGACACTGGCGGTCAACTGGGACGATGAGCTGGTCAAGGCCACGGCTTTGACAAAGGATGGCGCCATCGTCCACCCGAACTTCCAGCCGAAGGCCTAAGGAGCAGAGCCATGGAACATGTCGTCCAAGCCGTCGACCCCTTCGTCTTCCGGCTGTCGATCTTCGTGCTGGCGGTGTTCGTCGGCTACTTCGTGGTGTGGTCGGTGACGCCGGCCCTGCACACGCCGCTGATGTCGGTGACCAATGCGATCTCCTCGGTGATCGTGGTCGGCGCGCTGCTGGCGGTCGGCGTTCCCATGCTCTCGAGCGGCAGCGGTCTGGCGCGAGCGTTCGGCTTCGTCGCGCTGATCTTCGCCTGCGTGAACATCTTCGGCGGCTTCCTCGTCACCCAGCGCATGCTGGCGATGTACAAGAAGAAGTCCAGGTAACAACGCCGCACGACGCGGGATGACAGGCACAACGGGGCATCTGCAATGAACGCCAATCTGTCGGCACTCCTTTATCTCGTGGCAGGTGTGCTGTTCATCCTGTCTCTTCGCGGGCTGTCGAGCCCGGCCTCGAGCCGGCAAGGCAACTTCTTCGGCATGGCCGGCATGGCGATTGCGGTCGCCACCACCCTGGCCGGGCATCCACCGGCGGATGCGATCGCCTGGGTGCTCGTCATCCTCGGCGTTGCGATCGGCGGCGGTATCGGTGCGGTGATTGCGCGCCGGGTGCCGATGACGTCGATGCCCGAGCTCGTGGCGGCGTTCCATTCGCTGGTCGGCATGGCCGCGGTGCTGGTCGCCGCCGGCGCGTTCTTCGCGCCGGAAGCCTTCGACATCGGCACGCCCGGCAACATCCATCCGCAGAGCCTGGTCGAAATGTCGCTCGGCGTCGCCATCGGCGCGCTGACCTTCACCGGCTCGGTCATCGCCTTCCTCAAGCTGTCCGCGCGGATGAGCGGTGCACCGATCATCCTGCCGGCGCGCCACATCATCAACATTGCGCTCGCGGTCGCGCTCGTCTTCTTCGTGGTCCGCCTGGTGATGACCGGCGGCGGCTTCGACTTCCTGATGGTGACGCTGCTGGCGCTGGCGCTCGGCGTGCTCATGATCATCCCGATCGGCGGCGCCGACATGCCGGTCGTGATCTCGATGCTGAACTCCTATTCGGGCTGGGCCGCGGCCGGCATCGGCTTCACGCTCGGCAATTCGGCGCTGATCATCACCGGCGCGCTGGTCGGCTCGTCCGGTGCGATCCTGTCCTACATCATGTGCCATGCGATGAACCGGTCCTTCATCTCGGTCATCCTCGGCGGCTTCGGCGGCGAGACCGCAGCGGCCGGCGGGGCGACAGGCGAGCAGAAGCCGGCCAAGCTCGGCTCGGCCGACGACGCCGCCTTCATCATGAAGAACGCCTCCAAGGTCATCATCGTCCCCGGCTACGGCATGGCGGTCGCCCAGGCGCAGCACGCGCTGCGCGAGATGGCCGACACGCTGAAGAAGGAAGGTGTCGAGGTGAAATACGCGATTCATCCGGTCGCGGGCCGCATGCCCGGCCACATGAACGTGCTGCTCGCCGAAGCCAACGTTCCCTACGACGAGGTGTTCGAGCTCGAGGACATCAACTCGGAATTCGCCCAGGCCGACGTCGCCTTCGTGATCGGCGCCAACGACGTCACCAATCCGGCGGCCGAAGAGGACAAGTCCTCGCCGATCTACGGCATGCCGGTGCTGCAAGTCTGGAAGGCCGGCACCGTGATGTTCATCAAGCGCTCGCTCGCCTCGGGCTATGCGGGCATCGACAATCCGCTGTTCTACCGCGACAACACGATGATGCTGCTCGGCGACGCCAAGAAGATGACCGAGAACATCGTCAAGGGCATGTAGCCCACGGCGTCGGGAGCCATGACGTTTCTGAAATGGCTCCTGATCGTCGTGGCGGCGGTCTACGGCATCGTGCTTGCGACCCTGTTCGTCCGCCAGCGTGCGATGCTGTTTCCCATTCCGCCGGTCGGCCGCACGGCACCGGCTGCAGCCGGGCTCCCTCAGGCTGAGGAGCATGTGCTGACCTCGGCCGATGGCGAGCGGGTCATCGTCTGGCATGTGCCGGCGAAGCCGGGCCGCCAGGTCGTTCTGTACTTCCCGGGCAATGGCGATTTTCTTGCCGGCGTGGCGTCGCGCTTCAAGGCGCTCACGGCCGACGGTACCGGTCTCGTTGCGCTTTCCTATCGCGGCTATGCGGGGTCCAGCGGCAGTCCCAGTGAGCCCGGGCTGCTGCAAGATGCCGCAGTCGCCTATGCGTTCACGACAGAGCGCTACGAGGCGGGACGGATCGTCGCCTGGGGCTTTTCCCTCGGCAGCGGTGTCGCCACCGCCATCGCGGCGGAGCATCCGATCTCCAAGTTGATCCTCGAAGCCCCTTATACGTCGACCGTGGACGTCGCCTCCGCGATGCTCAGGGTCGTCCCGGTCAGCCTGCTGATGCTCGACCGCTTCCATTCCGACCAGCGCATCGCCAACGTGCATGTGCCGCTGTTGATCATGCACGGCGAACGGGATCCGGCGATTTCGATCCGCTTCGGGGAACGATTGTTCGCACTTGCGCATGACCCAAAGCGCTTCGTACGGTTTCCCGACGGCGGACATAATGACCTGGATCTTTTTGGTGCGACTGAGACGGCAAAGAGCTTCATCGACAATCCGTAACGTCCGTGGATCGCGGTGGCCGGCCCTGCGCGGGACCATCCTACTCCTTGTCTTTGGGAGCCTGCCAGTGCAGGCGCATGCGGCCGGGCTGAACGGCTCCGCGATGACCTGGCCGTTCGCGCTGCCGTTCGCGGGACTGCTGTTGTCGATTGCGCTCGGGCCGCTGCTGTTTGCCAGGTTCTGGCATCATCACTACGGAAAGATCGCCGCGGCATGGGCCTTGGTGACGTTGGCGGCGTTGACCTGGAATGCAGGGCTCGGCACGGCGCTCGCCGCCTTCGTCCACGCGCTGCTCGCCGAGTATCTCAGCTTCATCGTGCTGCTGTTCGCCCTCTATACGGTGGCCGGCGGCATCCTGGTGACCGGCGACATCAGAGGTACACCTGCGACAAATACGGCCATCCTGGCACTCGGCACGATCATCGCGAGCGTCGTCGGCACGACGGGCGCCGCGATGATCCTGGTGCGCCCCCTGATCCGCGCCAATCTGAGCCGGCCGCATAATGTGCATGTGCTGATCTTCTTCATCATTCTGGCCGCCAATGTCGGTGGTGCACTGAGCCCGCTCGGCGATCCACCGCTGTTCGTCGGTTTTCTGCGTGGTGTCGACTTCTTCTGGACGACGCAACATCTCTGGCTGCAGACCGCGATCGTCGCCGGATTGCTGCTCATCGTCTTTGCCGCTACCGACTGGTGGCGCTTCCGCGCGGAGAAGCTTGCGTCGCAAGCGTCCGTAACAAGGGAGCCGGTGCGCATTCGCGGCCTCATCAATGTCGTTTTGATCGCCGCGATCGTTGCCAATACGCTGCTATCGGCGACCTGGAAGCCGGGCATCTCCTTCGACGTCTTCGGCACGCATGTCGAGCTTCAGAACCTCGTGCGCGATGCCGTCCTCGTGGCGATCGCCGGACTGTCGCTCTGGCTGACGCCGGACGAGCACCGCGAGGCGAACGGGTTCAATTGGGAGCCGATTCGAGAGGTCGCCAAACTGTTCGCGGCGATCTTCACCGCGATCGTCCCGGTCATCGCCATGCTGAATGCGGGGCGCAGTGGCTCTTTCGGCTGGCTCTTGGATGCCGTGACGACACCCGCCGGCGCGCCGCGGGAGGTCGCCTATTTCTGGTTCACCGGGCTGATGTCGGCCTTCCTCGACAATGCCCCGACCTATCTCTTGTTCTTCGAATTGGCGGGCGGCGATCCCAAGCTGCTGATGGGCGAGCTCTCGGGAACGCTGGCGGCGATCTCGATGGGCGCAGTCTACATGGGCGCGCTGACCTATATCGGAAATGCGCCGAACTTCATGATCGCAGCGATCGCCAATGAGCGCGGCATCAAGATGCCGAGTTTCTTCGGCTACATGCTGCGGGCAGGTGCCGTCCTCATTCCGCTGTTCGTGCTGCTGACCGTGCTTCCGATCCATCCGCTGCTCAGCCCGCATTGACCTGATCGACGGCACTTTCAGAGACCGTCCAGGTTGACCCGGTCACGGCCGGACCGCGTGACGATCGCCTCGCGGTCGCGCATAGTCGGACAGAACGGATCGAAGGACGCGAATCATGAGCGTAAGGGGCGCAACGCCCGCATCATCGGTGATCTTTCCCGGCCTGGCGGTCGCGCTCGTCGCGATCGTCACGGCGACGCATTATGACTTCACGCCTTCGGCCGCCGGCGTGGTCTTCGCCGCGGTGCTGCTGGTGATCCTGTTCGGCACGGTGTTCGCGGCCGTGCACCATGCCGAGGTGATCGCGCATGAGATCGGCGAGCCGTTCGGCACGCTGCTCCTGACCCTGGCGGTGACGGTGATCGAGGTGGCGCTGATCGCCACCATCATGCTCGGCGACAAGGCTGCGCCCGCGCTGGCCCGCGACACCGTGTTCGCGGTCGTCATGATCGTGTGCAACGGCCTGGCCGGCATCTGCATCTTCATCGGCGGCTTGCGCTATCGCGAGCAGGACGTGCTGGTCTCCGGTGCCAATCTGTATCTCAGCGTACTGTTTACGATGGCAACCATCACACTGGTGCTGCCGAATTATACCTTGACGTCGCCTGGTCCGGTGTATTCTGCCGTGCAGATCGCCTTCGTCAGCGTCGTGACGATCCTGCTCTACGCGGTGTTCCTGTATACGCAGACCACCCGCCATCGGGATTATTTCGTCGGCGGCTCGGCTGGGTTCGCCGATGACGATGTCCGGCTGCCGCGTGCGAAGCTGTTGCTCAGTGTCGGGCTGCTGCTGGTCGCACTGCTCGCTGTGGTCCTGCTTGCCAAGAAGTTCTCGCTGGTGGTCGACGCCGGCGTTGCCGCAACGGGGGCGCCGCAGGCGGTCGCAGGCGTGCTGGTGGCGCTGTTGATCCTGCTGCCGGAGAGTGTCGCCGCCCTCTCGGCCGCCCGCACCAACGACCTTCAGAAGAGCATCAATCTCGCGCTTGGCTCCTCGCTCGCCACCATAGGGCTGACCATCCCGGCAGTGGCGGTCGCCGCCCATGTGCTCGACAGGCAGCTCGTCCTCGGGCTGGACCCGCAGGGAACAGTGCTGCTGGTCCTGACCTTCGTCCTGAGCATGCTGACCTTCGGCACCGGTCGGACGAACATTCTGTTCGGGCTGGTGCACATGGTGGTGTTCGCGATATTCGTGTTCCTGCTCTTCGTCCCCTGATTCAAGAGATCCCCCATGCTCAGCGCTCAGTCCGACGTCCAGGTCGATACGCCCGAAGTCCGCGTCACGGAGTGGCGGCTATTGCCCGGCAGTGCCACGGGGCGCCACGTTCATGAGATGGATTACGTGATCGTGCCGGTCACAGCGGGCGAGATGACGATCGTGGCGCCGTCCGGCGAGCGCTCGAAGGCGCAGCTCGCGGTCGGCAAATCCTATTTCCGAAAGGCCGGTGTCGAACACGATGTGCTGAACGAGACCGGTTCCGAGATCGTTTTCCTCGAAGTTGAATTGAAGCCGTAACCAATTGTTTACCGGGATGCCGCTGATTGTGGTATCTTGAGCCGGCGATCCGGAAGCTGTGGCAACACCCTGGGATTGCTGGCTCCGGCTTCAAAGGATTTCAGGAAACGACTTTTCGGCGGTCGCGTCTGCGCGGAGTGCAGTCTGCGAGCTTCGGAAGGTGTGGGATGGTCCCTTAATTGTGCCTCAAAGTTCCCGCAAATACCGCGCGGGAGTGGTCAGCATGCTGAAATATCTCACAAAGTTCGCCATGGAGATCATCCCGTCGGTGGTTGCCACCATCATCGGGGCCTACATCGTCAATCACTACATCAACACCAAGCCGGACTCGCCGCCATCGACCGTGGCGTCGGTGGCGTCGGCTGCCTACGCCAAGCTCACCGGCTCAAAGAGCGACGCCCCGAAATCCACGGGCAAGGGGACCGACCCTGCCAAGCTGGAAGCGAAGGCCGATCCCAAGTCTGACGCCAAGCCGGCGGAAACGTCGAACGAGGTCTCGAGCATTCCCGCTCCCGGCATCAAGGCCAAGGGCGTGTCCGAGAAGTCGCTGGCCGACAAGGCTGCAGAGAAGGCAGTCGAAGTGAAGCCGGCCGAAACGGCGAGCCTCCCGGCCGATCCGCAGGCCTCGCGCCATCCCGCGTCGCCCCGGGAAAAGCTGATTGCGCGCGGTACTCCGGCCGAGGCCCCAGCGACCCAGCAGGAAGATCGCCGGGATGCTGCTGATCTCGCCCGCGCGGCGATCGAGCGGTTGCGCGCGAGCGAAGGTACCGGCAAGGCGGCTGTCGAGAAGCCGTCGAGCGACGCACCCCGGGGCGCTGGCGAGGCGCCGCGCATCGCGACCGTCGCGCCACCGGTGTCTCCGGTCCGTCCGCTGCCGCCTCCCGTGACGGTGTCTGCGCCACCGGTCGAGCAGGGCTTTGCCTTGCCGTCGGCCTCGAGCCCGCCCTACACGGGATCATTGCAGCCGGACGGGCGCCCGACCCCTCCGGCGGAGATCCCTGTCCAGCAGTTGCGTCCGCTCGACCTGCGCGCCGACAAGACTGATCCATCGATCAAGGACCAGATGTCCAACGTGGCGCAGGACATGATGTCCGCAGCCAAATCGGTGTTCCACTCGGTGTTGCCGAAGTAGCCGATCGAAGCGTTCGCGGACGCGATCGAGGCGGTGGGCCGGGGCGGTCTGCCGCTTTTTCTTTGGAGTGGCGAACTCTGCAGCGATGCGAGGAGCGGCGGCGCAACCCGGATTGACCCTGGTCGCCGGATGGCAGGAGGCGCGAAATCAAAAGGAGGCGCCCAAAACAAAAACGCGAGCCAAAGGCCCGCGCTTCAGACGACGTCAGATCAATCTGGCCAGATCAGCGCGGCGCGCTGGGACGGGCACCTGCACCCGGACCACGACCAGCACCACGGTCACCGCCGGGGCCAGCGCCGAACACCGGCTTCGGCTTCATCGGCAGCAGGCCTTCACGCTGCAACTTCTTGCGGGCCAGCTTGCGCGCACGACGCACGGCTTCGGCCTTCTCGCGGGCTTTCTTCTCGGACGGCTTCTCGTAATGGCCGCGAAGCTTCATCTCGCGGAAAATGCCCTCACGCTGCATCTTCTTCTTGAGCGCCTTGAGGGCTTGATCGACATTGTTATCGCGAACGAGAACCTGCACGCGGCATCCTCTTTCTCAGTCTATCGGTTTGAAATCTGGTGAAGCCAGGGCTGGCAGATGGCCGCGCCCTTGACCTTGAGCGCGCCCGTGTATCAGAGGACATCCTCGCTGTCCACCCGCTGACGGGCTCTTGACCGCAAGTTTAACCTCGCCGGAGCGGTTTATTTCAGCCCTGCCTCGGCGGCAGTGGCGAGACCTGGGTCACATGCCCCATCTTGCGGCCCGGACGAGCGGCGCCCTTGCCGTAGAGATGCACGGTGGCGCCCGGAACCGTGAGCCACTGCTCGTAGCTGTCGATCTCGTCCCCGATCAGGTTCGTCATCGTGACGTGACCGTGGCGCAGCGGCTTGCCGAGCGGCCAACCGGCGATCGCCCGGATGTGCTGTTCGAATTGGGAAATCGAGGCGCCATCGAGGGTCCAGTGGCCGGAATTATGCACCCGCGGGGCAATTTCGTTGACCAGGACGCCTGGAGTGGGACCGTCCGACACCACGAACATCTCCACGGCCAGCACCCCGACGTAGTCGAGGGCGGTCGCGATCCGGCTGGCAATGTCCCTGGCTTCGTCGGCGAGCGCATCAGGGATACGCGCCGGCGCCCGCGACACCTTCAGGATGTGATCGCGATGCTCGTTCTCGGTCACGTCGAAGCACTCGACCTGACCGTCGGCCGCTCGGGCCGCCACGACCGAGATCTCGCGCTCGAACGGAACGAACGCTTCGAGGATGGCCGATTTGGTGCCGAGCTCGGCCCAGATCCGCTCGAGATCGTCACCCTGGTGGATCTTGATCTGACCCTTGCCGTCATAGCCAAATCGCCGCGTCTTCAGCACGGCCGGTAAGCCGATCCGGAACGCGGCTTCGCGCAAGGTGGCGACCGAGGACACATCCGCATAGGTCGCGGTGCCGATGCCCAGCGAGGTGACGAAATCCTTCTCGGTGAGGCGATCCTGGGTGGTCTCGAGCGCCGAACGCCGCGGCAGCACCGGGCGTCTGGCCGCCAGCACCAGGGCCGCAGCCGAGGGGACGTTTTCGAACTCGTAGGTGACGACGTCGACGTCATTGGCGAACAGCTCGAGCGCCTCGACGTCGGCATATTCGGCGCAGGTTGCGTTCAGCACGACGTCGAAGGCGGGGGAGTCCGGGTCCGGCGAGAACACCTGGCAGCGCAGCCCGAGCCGCGCCGCAGCAAGCGCCAGCATGCGGCCGAGCTGGCCGCCGCCGAGAATACCGATGGTGTCGCCGGGCTTGAGCTTCACCCGATTGGAGTCGGTCACGCCGTGCCCTCCGGACGTTCGGCGATCGCATTGGTCTGCGCCTGGCGCCAAGCCGACAGACGGCTGGCAAGCGCGGAGTCCGAGAGAGCGAGCACGCTGGCCGCCAGCAGCGCTGCGTTGATGGCGCCGGATTTGCCGATGGCGAGCGTTCCGACCGGAATTCCGGCCGGCATCTGGACGATGGAATACAGCGAATCGACCCCCGACAGCGCCTTCGACTCGACGGGAACGCCGAACACGGGCAGTTCCGTGAGCGAGGCCGTCATGCCCGGCAGATGGGCGGCGCCGCCGGCACCGGCGATCACGACCTTGTAGCCCGCCGCCTTGGCACCCTTGGCGAAAGCATACAGCCGGTCCGGGGTGCGGTGCGCCGAGACGATCCGGGCGTCGTAGCTCACGCCCAGGGCGTCAAGCGTCTCGGCGGTATGGCGCATGGTACCCCAGTCCGACTGGCTTCCCATGATGATGGCGATCGGGGCGGTCATGACCTCAATTCTTCTCGGGAATCCATCAGCATGGGCCGGAGTATAGGATCGGTCCTGACAGCGGCAAGCCATGGCATGGAGGTCCGAATGGACTATCCTGTCTTGGTCAAGCCCGGCAAGCCCAAACGATGGCGCGGCAGGTGTCCGATGAAAAAGAAGCGCATGGCGGCCGCGTGGCGAGCCGGAAAGCGAAGAACCCGGTACCGTCATCGGCCTTCGCGGCGCGCGCGGGCTCCTGAACCCGGTTCCGTACCGGCAGGCGCGCGGCACACGATCCGACGCCTCAAGGCCGAGTTGGCGACAGCACAGGCCCGGATCGCCGAGCTGACGGCCTCCGCAGAGCGCGATTTCCTGCTCGACATCTTTAATCGTCGCGGCTTCGCCCGCGAACTCCATCGTTCCATCGCCTTCATCAAGCGCTACGACGCGACCGGTGCTCTCATCGTGCTCGACGTCGATCGGCTGAAACCGATCAATGATACGTTCGGCCATGCCGCCGGTGATGAGGTCCTGAAGGCGGTTGCGCGTGTCCTCGGCGAGCATGTCCGATCCTCCGACGTGATCGGTCGGCTCGGCGGCGACGAGTTCGGCGTGCTGCTCTGGCACCTCAGCGCGGCGGACGCACATGCCAAGGCGACGGAGCTGGAACAGGCCATCGACAGCCTGACCTTCACCTTCGGCGATCAGACCGTGCGTGCCGGCGCGTCGGCCGGGATTGCCCTTCTCGACAAGCGCGTCAACCCAGTACGTGCGTTGGAGGAAGCCGACCGTGCGATGTATATGCGCAAGGCCCAGCGGAGGTACGAGAGCCCCGCGCACGGCACGGCCCTGTCGGGCGACCAGCGGTGACGCTCGTGGGCCGTCCGCTCCGATGACAGAGCTGTGCACGGCGCTCACAACTCGCCGAGATCGTCGGGCAACTCGCCGAACTTGTGCAGCAGCCGGGCGTCGCAGAATTCCCCCAGCAAGGGATCCCCGCTGCGGCTGAAGGCAATGGCGCCGATGTTGTCCGGCAAGCGCGACATCGCTTCGGCACGACGCAGCGCTGCGGACGAGCTCTGGCATTCCTCGGCCGCGCCTGCGACCAGCATCCCAGTCTCGTCCCGTCTGAACGGCATGGCGACGTAATAGGTGATGTCAGGCATTGCACGCACCTCCCGGCCTTCGTCGAAGCTGCGAGCGAGCGCGGTGGCAATCGTCCGGAGAGCCTCGACGGCCTAGGGCTCAGGCCGCATTGTTCTGCGCATCGTCCGAAATGGTGTTGGGCATGCAGCCGCAGGAGATTGTCGCCCGCAGCTCCTGCAGCTCCAGCTCGAGATACTCGTTCGCCATGATCAGCGCCTTGATCGTGGAGCGCAGATTGCCGTCGCACATCGCGATGGCTTGGTCACAGGCCTGTTCATAGAGGCGATCCTGTGGGGAGAAGGAGGCGGGCATCACAACCATCCTTGTTGTCGTCAGGAGTTACGAGGGACTGGTCCGATTGTTCTCTTTTTGTTCTTATTGTCAAGGCGCTTCGGCAAATCCTGCACCGCTGTTGCGTATTGCTTGTGTGCATACGGTCAGCCGTGCTGACGCTTCGCCTCAGGCGATGATGTCGGGCGTGATCTGGTCTTCGATGAAGGCGATCCGATCGCGTAGCAGAAGCTTCCGCTTCTTCAGTCGTTGCAGCCGCAACAAATCGGGGGCGGGCGATTGATGCAAAGCGTCGATCGCCGCGTCGAGATCGCGGTGCTCCTGCTGCAGGCGCGCGAGTTCGGCCTGCAGTTCGCGCTCGTCTTGGTCAGCCATGATCTATGATAGCAAAAAAGCGGAAGGAAGTGGAAAGCCTTGCGAAGGCGGGCGCAAATATTGCGCCTGCGAAGCTGATAAGCAAGTCGCACTCCTCGAGATCGGTGCGGCTGTCCCGTGAATTTCGGGTTGGCGCCGGCTTTAGATTCGTCCGGATCTGCTCACGCTTCGTTACACACGGCGCTCAAATTTGCATGTGCGGTCTTTTGGCCCCATCGACAGGTCAAGCGACTTGTGTACACTCATTAGCCCTGGTCGAATCTCAGGTTCACCTACCGAGGAGGTTTCGAATGGCCATTCAGGCGCATCTCGTTGAACTGGAGCGTAAGCATAAAGTTCTTGAAAACGAATTGCATCAAGCTCTCCTGCATCCATCGACGGACGACCTGCGAATTGTCGAACTGAAGCGACGCAAGCTGATGGTGAAGGATGAGATCGAGCGCTTGAGACAGGTAACCAGCGAAACACTTCACTGACATGTGACCATCATCCGCCGTATCATCTGATCGTAAGACCGTGCGCCTGGGATGGTGACGAGTCCATCCCAGACGCAACTCCAATCAAATTAGTTGCGATATACGATGAGGCGGACGCATCTGCCTGCGTTGTCTGCCTGCGTTGTCTGCCGGCGCATCTATCGCGACACGCCGTTCATCGCGATATCTGGGGTCTTCAGCTCGAGGCGAGATCGCACACGTGAGCCGCAATCGCGAGCGATGACGTCAATCCAGGCGATTCAATTCCGAACAGATTGATGAGTCCGGGCACCCCGTGATCGCGCGGGCCCTGAATGACGAAATCCTGCGACGCCACGGCCGGCGGTACGATCTTCGGCCTGATACCGGAATAGCTCGGCATCAGCGCCCCATCCGGCAGCGACGGCCAGTACTTGCGGATCGCCGGGTAGAAGCGCTCGGCGCGCGCCGGATCGACCGTATAGTCGATCCGGTCGATCCACTCGACGTCGGGGCCGAATCTGGCCTGGCCTGCCATGTCGAGCGTGAGGTGCACGCCGAGGCCGCCTGGTTCCGGCACCGGGTAGATGAGCCGGCTGAACGGTGCCCGGGCGCTGCAGCTGAAATAGTTGCCCTTGGCGAGATAGGCCGTCGGCACCAGCGACGACGGCATGCCGTCGATCAGCCGCGCCAGCTCGGGCGCGTCGAGGCCGGCGGCGTTCACCAGCAGCCGGCAGCTCAGCGTCATCGGTTGCGCGCCGCCCGCATCGACCTCGATTGATCCCCCGGTCGCCTTGGCCCGCAGCAACGGCGTGTGGAAGGCGAAGGCACCGCCGGCGTCCTCGATCTCGCCGCGCAGCGACAGCATGAAGGCATGGCTGTCGAGGATGCCGGTGGACGGCGACAGCAGCGCAGCCTGACAGGCCAGGGCCGGCTCCAGCGCCAGCGCTTCGATTCCGGATAGCAGCCGCATACCTTCGACACCATTGGCTTCGGCGTGCGCGCGGATGCCCTGCAGCTTCTCGGTCTCGGCCGGATTGGTCGCAACGATCAGCTTCCCGCAATTGCGGTAGGGCACGCCATGGTCGTCGCAATAGCGGTAAAGCAGGCGCTTGCCGGCCACGCAGAAGCGGGCCATCAGGCTCCCGGCCTTGTAGTAGATGCCGGCGTGGATCACTTCGCTGTTGCGAGACGAAGTGACGGTTCCGATGCCCTCGGCCGCCTCGAGAACGATGACCTCGCGTCCGGCCCGCGCCAATTGACGTGCGACGGCAAGTCCGACGACGCCGGCGCCAACGACGACGCAATCCACTCTATCCATGCATAGTCCTGAGACGATTGGGAGAAGTCATGCCTCGCTGCAATCCCTGGTGGGTGGAACCCCGGTCCGGAGTGCGAGGGCCCTTAGCAAACCATTCATCATAAGGCGCCATTGACCAAATTTGCTTCGTCTTTTTCGAAGTTTGCAGAACCCGTTTACCCGATCCCAATAGGTGAAGCCAGATACTGTCGCCGAATACCGCGGGTGATTGATGGCTGGCAAGAATTGGCAGGCGAGCGACCGAAACGCGTTTTCTGCGCGTGTCGTTGCGGCCTCGGTGGCCGCCATGGCAGCGTGGGCGGCTGCGCCGACCCGAGCCTGGGCCGCTTCCTCCGATTTCTCGCCCTCCGGCTACCTGGCCACCATCGAGCCGGACGTGCTCTGGAAGGTGTTGATCGCCGGCGTTGTCGTCTGCGCCTTCCTCGCGTCGGTCGTGATCTGGATCCATTCGGCCTTGCGGCGCGCCAAGCGAGCACAACTGCGGCGCAATGTTTTCATCAGCTCCGCGCTCAACAATCTGAGCCAGGGGCTGATGCTGACGGACGCCGCCAACCGCGTCGTCTTCTACAACCATCGCTTTCTCGAGATCTACGGCATGAGCCGGGC
Organism: Bradyrhizobium sp. SZCCHNS3052; assembly: GCF_032484495.1. Taxonomy (NCBI): domain Bacteria; kingdom Pseudomonadati; phylum Pseudomonadota; class Alphaproteobacteria; order Hyphomicrobiales; family Nitrobacteraceae; genus Bradyrhizobium; species Bradyrhizobium sp. SZCCHNS3052. The sequence goes on from NZ_JAUETB010000013.1 coordinate 112,780, forward strand.
CGACATTCCGCCCGGTTGCACCGGCCGGGATCTGGTCGAGTTGCGGCGGCAGCGTGGCCTGCTCAATCTGACGGTCGAGGACTATGCGCGCCAGGCGCGGGCACCGGATGGGTGCCTGACCGAACTGCCCGACGGACGTGTGGTGCGTGCCCAGATTTTCCGTCTTCCCACCGGAGGATCGATCGGCATCCATGAAGACTGTACGGTGCAGCACCGGCTGGAGCGCGAACTCGCCTCGACCAAGCAGTTCCTGGAATCGGTGGTCGATCAGGTTCCCGTCTGCGTCGCCGCCAAGAACATCGAGGACGGTCGCTACATCTTCGCCAACCGGGCGTTCGAGCAGTTCGCGCAGGTGCCGCGGGATCAGATCATCGGACGGTGCCCGAGCGACCTGTTCGGCGAGGAGACCGCGGCCGCCATCGCGGCTGCCGATCGCGAAGCGATGCTGGCGCCCGGCACCACCTATTGCAGCGAACTCGTGGTTCAACGCGGTGACGAGAAGCGCATCCTGGACGCCCACCGGGTCGTTGCACGCAACGACAAGAACGAACCGCAATTCCTCATCGCGCTGTTCGACGATGCCACGGAGCGGCGATCGCTGAGCCGCGAGCTGGAGAACAGCAAGAAGTTCCTGGAACTGGTTGTCGACAACATTCCGGTTTCGCTCATCGTCGAGAGCGTCAGCGACGGCCGTTATCTGCTCGCCAACCGTAGCGCCGAGATCATCCTCAACCGCAAGCGCGAGGACGCCACGGGCCTGACCACCGCCGACATCTTCAATCCGCGCGAGGCCAGACTGATCACGGCGCGCGACGAAGCCGCCATCAAGAAGCGCGGCCTTCTGACCGAGGAACATCCGATCTCGACCAAGGACGGCCTGCGGCTGTTCCTGACCCGGCGGGCAACCGTGCTGGGCGAGACCGGCGAGCCGCAATATCTCATCAAGACCTATGAGGACGTCACAGACCGGCGCCAGACCGAATCGCGGATGGCGCACATGGCCTATCACGACGGCCTGACCGATCTGCCGAACCGCGCCGCGTTCCTGCAGGCCCTGAGCCAGATGATCGAGGCCTGCGCGGATACGGACGAGGAGTTCGCGGTCCTGAACGTCGATCTCAAGGGCCTGAAGGACGTCAACGACGTCTTCGGCCACGCCATCGGCGACAAGCTGTTGATCGAGGTCGCCCGTCGCGTCCATGCCGTTGCCCGGGGCGGGGTGGTCGCGCGGCTCTCCGGCGATGAGTTCGGGCTGATCATCGACGGCAAGCAACCGGAAACGGGCAGGGCGCTGGCCGAGCAATTGGCGGCGGCGATCGCGGTGGACTTCCAGATCGAGGGCAAGTCGATCCGCACCGCGCTGACGACGGGCATCTCGGTGTTCCCGCACAATGGTTCGGATCCGGCGTCGCTGCTCGCCAATGCGGGTGCCGCTCTGTTCCGCGCCAAGGCCAAATCGCGCGGCAGCATCACCTTCTACGAGCCTGAAATGGATCAGCAGATTCGCGACCGCCGCGTTCTGCATCAGGAGCTGTCTGTCGCGATCAAGCATGGCGAACTGTCGCTGTACTTCCAGCCGCAGGCCGTCTCCGGCCGCACGGTCGACGCCAGCGAGATCATCGGCTTCGAGGCGCTGGCGCGCTGGCAGCACCCGGTCCGGGGTTTCGTGCCGCCGAGCGACTTCATTCCGCTTGCGGAAGAGAGCGGCCTCATCGTCGAGATGGGCGAGTGGATCCTGCGCGAGGCCTGCCGCGAGGCGGCGTCGTGGCCCAAGCCGCTGCAGGTCGCGGTCAACCTGTCCCCGGCCCAGTTCGTCCATGGCGACCTCGTTGCGCTGGTCCACTCGATCCTGATCGAGACGGGGCTCGCACCCGGCAGGCTCGAGCTCGAGATCACCGAGGGTGTGCTGATCGAGGATTTCGATCGCGGTGTCGCGCTGCTGCGCCGGCTGAAGGCGCTCGGCGTTCGCGTCTCGATGGACGATTTCGGCAGCGGCTACTCGTCGCTGAGCTACCTGCAGGCATTCCCGTTCGACAAGATCAAGATCGACCGCGCCTTCGTCATGAACATCGGCCGCAATCCGCAATCGGCGGCGATCATTCGTGCGGTCATCGGTCTGGGTCACGGCATGAACATGTCGATCGTGGCGGAAGGCGTCGAGACGCCCGAGCAGCTTGGCTTCCTCGCCGAGCAGGGCTGCGACTCGGTTCAGGGCTATCTGCTCGGCAAGCCCCTGCCGATCAACAAATACGACGGCATTGTCGGTCGCGCTCACGACGACGACGTCGCGTCCGTTCGCAAGACGGGCTGACCAGGCACGCCGGTCAGAGGCTGTTGCGCAACAGCGCGAATTTATCCGCGCGCACGACAGCTCGGCCGCTACGAGAATCATTTCCGCCGGTCTACGATCATTCGCCCTGGCACGCTCGAAGACCTTGCGTATGGCGGACTACGATCTTGCGATCATCGGCGGCGGTCTGAACGGCGTCAGCCTGGCACGCGATGCGGCCGGCCGCGGCTTGCGCGTGATCCTGATCGAGCAGGGCGATCTTGGCGGCGCCGCCTCGTCGGCCACGTCGCGGCTGGTGCACGGGGACCTCGCGGCGCTGGAGCGCCGCGGCTTTCTGCGCGTGCGCCGCGCGCTCGCCGAGCGCGACGTCTGGCTCACGGTCGCGCCGCATCTGGTGCGGCCGATCCGCTTTGCGATTCCGGCTCACGCCAATGAGCGGCCGCCATGGCAGCTGCGCGCAGGGCTCTGGCTCTACGATCGCCTCGCTACGCGCAACCGGCTGCCGGCCGCGTCGGTGCTCGACGTCACGCATCATCCGATCGGCGATGCCCTGAAGCGTCCGATCGGGACGGCGTTCGACTATTCCGACTGCGTGGTCGACGATTCCCGCCTGGTGGTTCTGACCGCGATGGATGCCGCCGAGCGCGGCGCAGAGATCCGCACCGGCGCCCGCTGCGTGCGAGCCGACCGTGACCATCTATGGCGGCTCGCCATCATCGACCGCGGCCATCGCCGCATCGTCACTTCGCGCGCGCTCGCCAACGCCACCGGCGCGTGGAGCGTCTCGACGGCGGAAACCGTGCTGCGTCAGCCGCCGCCGCGGGTCACCGCGCGGCAGGTCAGCCAGATCATCGTGCCGCGGCTGTTCGATGTCGAAGCGGTCTACGTGTTTCAGAATTCGGATGGAAGGCTGATCTTTGCCCAGCCCTACGAGCAAGATTTCACCCTGATCGGCACGGTGGCCCACGGCTTCAAGGGCGACCCAGCCGTGGTGGCGGTGCCGGCGGCAGACGTGGCCTATCTCTGCAAGGCGGCGAACCGCTATTTCCGCTCGGACGTCCAGCCCGCGGATGTGGTCCGGAGCGTGTCCGGCGCCAACATGATGGTGCTGCGTGCTGCCGACAGCGGGGAATTGGAAACGATCGTGAGCCTTGATGCCGGCCGCGCCAAGGAGCCCGCCAAGGCGCCGCTCCTGACCATGTGCGGCGGCGATGTCACGACAGCCCGGTACCGGGCCGAGCGGGCGGTCTCGCGGCTTGCGCGCTTCTACCCGATGTCGCCGCGCTGGACTGCGAGCGCGCCGCTTCCGGGTGGCGATTTCGCCTGGGATCGGTTCGAGGATCTCGTCGACGACGCACGGGAGCGCTGGCGCTTTCTCGGCGAAGCCGAGGCCCGGCGGCTGGTCGGCGCCTATGGCACCCGGCTGGCGGAGATCCTCGGCGGGGCGAGATGCCGGGCCGATCTCGGACAGGCGTTCGGGCCGAAGCTGACGGAGGCGGAGGTCCGCTACCTCATGACGCGCGAGTGGGCGCGGTTTCCCGACGACGTTCTATGGCGGCGGACCAAGCTGGGCCTGACGCTTCCCGCTGCCGAACGCGATGCGCTCGCCGCGTTCATGGCGACGGTCGCCTGTGGCCGGGGCTCGCCGCAGGCCGCTGACGCGAGCGGGGATAGTCCGGCCCGTGCGGTTGAGCTGCAATCCATGGGCGGCTAGCTTGCCGACCGGCCGGGCGTTGTGGCCGGGCAGGGTGATTTGATCAGGACATGGCTGACGACATCGCAAATCCAGCGCCCGCCGAGGAGTCGGCGGCATCACCACTGCCGGAACCGCGCCCCGATCCTCAGCCGCCGATCCTGCGGATCGAGAACGTCGTCAAGACCTTCGGCAGCTTCCGCGCCGTCGACGGCGTCTCGCTCGACATCCGAGCCGGCGAGTTCTTCGCGCTGCTCGGCCCCAGCGGCTGCGGCAAGACGACCTTGCTGCGCATGCTGGCCGGCTTCGAGACGCCGGATGAAGGGCGCATCCTGCTATCGGGCGAGGAGATCGCGCAGGTGCTGCCGCATCAGCGGCCTATCAACATGATGTTCCAGAACTACGCGCTGTTCCCGCATCTGAACGTGCGCGACAACATCGCCTTCGGCCTGAAGCGCGCCGGCATGCCGCGCGCCGAGATCGCCACCCGCGTCGCGGAGATGGTGGCGCTGGTCCGGCTCGAAGGCCTGGAGAAGCGCAAGCCCGATCAACTGTCCGGAGGACAGAAGCAGCGCGTCGCCCTGGCACGCTCGCTGGCGCGCCGGCCGAAGGTGCTGCTGCTCGATGAGCCGATGGCGGCGCTCGACAAGAAGCTGCGCGAGAGCACGCAGTTCGAGCTGATGGAGCTGCAGCGCAAGCTCGGCATGACCTTCATCATCGTCACCCACGACCAGGAGGAGGCGATGACGGTGGCGAGCCGGATCGGGGTAATGAACGCGGGAAGGCTCGAGCAGGTCGCTGCACCGCGCCGCCTGTATGAAGAGCCCGTGTCGCGGTGGGTCGCGGAGTTCGTCGGCGACATCAACCTGTTCGAGGGCGAGGTGACCGCGCGTGAGTCGCACCGGCTCCGGATCACGACCGCCGCTGCCGGCGAGCTCGCCGCAGCGCAACCCGTCACTCCGATCAGCGAGAGCAAGGTCGCAGTCGCGATCCGTCCCGAGAAGATCCGCCTCGCGCTTCGCCGGCCGGCGGCTGATGCCGCAGCGATCAACTGTGTCGAGGGCGCCATTTCCGATGCGAGCTATCTCGGCGGCAAGACCGTGTACAAGATCAAGCTCGACGGCGGCGCTGTCCTGCACGCGTCGCAAGCCAACACGGCCCGGCTCGACGCCGACGGCTATGGGCTGAACCAGCGCGTCGTGGCCTGGTTCACGCCCGATGATTGCGTGGTGCTGGAGCGATGAGCGCGCGCCGCATCTTCTCGCGTCCGGCGCGATTTGCGGCGATCGCGCCTTACGTCTGGATGGTGCTGTTCTTCCTGGTGCCGTTCGCCTTCGTCGCCAAGATCAGCCTGTCGCAGACTGCGATCGCGCAGCCCCCCTATACGCCGGTGTTCTCGCTGGCTGATGGTTTGTCGTCGCTTCGGGATGCATTTGCGGCGCTGTCGCTCGACAATTTCCGTCTGCTGCTGTCGGACGATCTGTATCTCGCGTCCTATCTGCGCAGCGTCGTCGTCGCGGCGACGTCGACCGCGATCCTGCTCCTGATCGGCTACCCGATCGCCTATGGCATGGCGCGGCTGCCCAGGCGTTGGCAGGGCATCGCGATGATGCTGGTCATCGTCCCGTTCTGGACCTCGTTCCTGATTCGCATCTATGCCTGGGTCAACATCCTGCAGCATGACGGCCTGTTGAACCAGATCCTGCTCGCGCTGCATCTGGTGTCCGCGCCGGTGGTGTGGCTGTCGACGGACAGCGCGATGTATGTCGGGATCGTCTATTCCTATCTGCCCTTCATGATCCTGCCGCTGTTTGCGACGCTGACGAAGCTGGAGCCGGCCCTGGAAGAGGCCGCCGCCGATCTCGGCGCCTCGCCGCGCCAGACCTTCTGGCTGGTGACGTTTCCGCTGTCGCTGCCGGGTGTCGGCGCCGGCGTGCTGCTGTGCTTCATTCCGATCGTCGGCGAGTTCGTCATTCCCGATCTGCTCGCCGGCTCGAAATCGCTGATGATCGGCCAGACGCTGTGGCTTGAATTCTTCACCAACAAGGACTGGCCGGTGGCCTCCAGCATCGCCGTGGTCCTCTTGGTCGTGCTGTTGCTTCCGCTTCTGCTCTACGACCGGCTGCAGCGCCGGCAGTTGGAGGAGAGCAGGTGATGGATGGCGTACAGCAAGGCACGTTCTCTCGCTCCCCTCCCCCTTGCGGAGAGGGGTTTGGGGGTGGGGGTCCGCATCGGCGGTCTTTGCTGGGTGCCCCCCTCCCTGACCCTCCCCCACAAGGGGGGAGGGAACGGAGAGGGTTTCACTGGGATTGAGGGAGGAGGAGATCGTGCCTAATCCCTCCCGCCTGTCGCGCTTCAACGTCGCCTCGCTGACGCTTGGGCTCGCCTTTCTTTACCTCCCGATCCTGATCCTGGTGATCTATTCGTTCAACGCCTCGCGGCTGGTCACGGTCTGGGGCGGCTGGTCGCTGCGCTGGTATCACGAGTTCTTCAACGACCGCGCGATGATCGATGCAGCCTGGATGAGCCTGCGCGTCGGCGCCACCTCGGCGACGGTGGCGACCTTGCTCGGCACCCTTGCCGCGGTGGCGCTGTCGCGCGGCCAGGGATTTCGCGGCCGCATGCTGTTCTCCGGCATGCTGTATGCGCCGCTGGTGATGCCCGAGGTGATCACCGGCCTGTCGCTGCTGCTGCTGTTCGTGGCGCTGGAGGCCGAGCGCGGCTTCTGGACGGTGACGCTCGCCCACACGACCCTCACGATGTGCTTCGTTGCGGTGATCGTACAGTCGCGGCTGGTCTCGCTCGACCGCAGCCTGGAGGAAGCCGCGATGGACCTCGGCTGCGATCCCTTGCGCGCGTTCGTGATGGTCACCTTGCCATTGATCGCCCCGGCGGTGGTCGCCGGCTGGATGCTCGCCTTCACGCTGTCGCTCGACGATCTCGTGATCGCGAGCTTCACCACCGGCCCGGGCTCGGCGACATTGCCGATCCGGATCTATTCGGAAGTACGGCTCGGGGTGAAGCCGGAGATCAACGCGATCTGCACGCTGGTGATCGGGCTGATTGCCGTGGTGATCGTCGTGGCGTCGTTAGCTTCAAAGCTGTCGAGTGATCGCGGCGAGAGCGCTGCGCCATTATAGAGGTCGTCATTGCGAGCGTAGCGAAGCAATCCGGGCCGCGCCAGGACTCTGGATTGCTTTGCTACGCTCAAAATGACGGAGAATGCTGCGGCAGCGTCGCTCAGGCCTCGAACAGCCGCAACGCGGCGGCCACAACCGTGCGGTGGATCGCGCCGCGGTCGACCGACGGCGGATCGACGCAGCACGCCGGGTCGGCGCTGCGTCCGAGCGCGGTGCTCTTCGGCAGGAACACATAGTGGCCGGCCTCGTCGGCAACGACATCAAAGGTGCTGCCGCTGAGCCGCTCATGCAGCCAGCGCGCGGATGGCAGCAGGGCGTCCCCACCGCCGACCATGATGCGTGCGGGTACGCTGATCGCGGCGACGCTCTCGTCGGAGAAGCCCTGCACCGATCGGCCCGGCGCCAGCAGCAGCGCGGCCTTGATGCGGGGATCGCGATAGGAGGCCGACATCCGCCCCCAGGAGTCGCGGAAGATCTGGCTCTTCTCCATCAGCCGCGGCAGATGATCGACGAGATCGGGAAACTCGCGCGGTCCGCGGCCCAGATTGGCGCCCGGCTCGAACGGCGAGCGGAGCATGATGGCGCCGAGCAAGGCGGTGGCGGTGACGCCGCCGAGCGAATAGCCGACGGCGTAGATGCGGTCGGGGTTGATACGGCCTTCGAAATCGGGATGAGCGGCGATGTGGTCGATCAGCGAGGACACGTCGCGCGGGCGTTCCCATGAGCAGAGGAAGCCCTCTGCCCGGTAGGGTTCAGCGTTGCTGTTGCCATGATGATTGACGGCGACCGCGACAAAGCCGCGGGACGCCAGCTCGCGCGCCAGCCATTCGAACTGCAGGCCGTTGCAGCCGGTGCCATGCGAATACACGACGAGCGGGCAAGTCCCGTTGGGACCGAGCGGCGCATCCAGCGCCGCAGGTCCCGCCTCGAACCATCCTTGCGGCCATGGGGCGACCGGAAGCGCTGCTTCGATCGCGCTATCCGCGGCCGGATACCAGGCGAACCAGTCGATGGGCCGCGGCCCGTCGTCGTCCCAGTTCGGCCGCGAAGCGTCGGCGAACCGTCCCTGACGAAATCCGACCCTCATCGCTCCGTCACGACTTCACGGCGCCGGCGGTCAGGCCGCCCACCATGTAGCGCTTGAAGGCATAGTAGACCGCCGCGGGCGGCAGCGCGTAGATGAAGCCGGTGGTCATCAGGAGCTCCCACGGCGAATCGTCGGCGGCCAGGAAGTTGCCGAGCGCCACGGGCAGCGTGATATCCTTGTCGTTCGACAGCAGGAGGAACGCGTAGAGGTACTCGTTCCAGGCCAGCAGCACCGCATAGGTTCCGATCGCGACCAGCGAGGGCATCATCAGCGGCACATAGACGAGGCGGAAGATCTGCAGCGGGCTGGCGCCATCCATGACGGCGGCCTCGTCCAGCTCGACCGGCAGCTTGTCGGAGGCCTGTTTCAGCACCCAGATCGCGTAGGGCGAGGCAATCGTCACCATCGCCAGGATCAGCGACCAGTCGTTGTTGAGCAGGCCGTATTTGCCCATGGTGCGATACATCGGCACCGCGAGGAACGCCGCCGGGATGAAATAGGTGAACAGCGCGAGGTTCATCACCACCCGGCTGCCGGGCACGCGCAGGCGCGAGATGGCGTAAGCCGCGCAAGTCGCGATCACCAGGGTCAGCGCGCCGACGGCGGCGGCAATGATGACGGAGTTGCCGAACTGGATCCAGAAGTCGCGCAGGAAGTAATGCTGCTGATGGAACACGATCGAGAAATTGTGCAGCGTCGGATGGTCCGGCCACAGCTTGCCCGAGAACGCGTCCTCCTTCGGCGAGATCGCGAACAGGAACATGTGGTAGATCGGGATCATCGTCCAGATGAAGACGGGGATGCCGATCAGCAGCAGCCGGGCCTCGGTGCCGACTTCGCGCAGGGTGGGGAGCTTCATCGCGACAACCGCTTCATCATGAAATAGACCAGGGGGAGCACCAGCGGCATCGCGCAGACGATCGAGGCCATCGCGAGGCTGAGCTGATCGAGCCGGAGATAGCGGATGCCGAGTGTCGCCAACACGTGGGTGAGATCGGCCGGACCGCCGCCGGTCAGGAGATACACGCTGTTGAAGTCGCCGAGCGTCCAGATCATCGAGAGCAGCGTGCAGGTGATGTAGAGCGTCTGCATCGACGGCCAGGTGATGAAGCGGAACTTCTGCCACCAGGTGGCGCCGTCGACCTCGGCGGCCTCGAACAGGTCCTGCGAGATCGCCAGCCGCCCGGTCATCAGGATCAGGGTCCAGAACGGCAGCGATTTCCAGATGTGCATGCCGATCGCCATCGACAGCGCGACCGTCGGATCGTTCAGCCAGTTGGGGCCATCTTCGCCGGTGAACTTGAAGATCAGCTGGTTCACCACGCCCCATTCGGGATTGAGCATGAAGCGCACCGACAGGATGGTCGGGATCGAAGGCACCGCCCAGGGCAGGATGAAGATGACCGACAGCCATTTGATCCAGCCGCGCTGCTGAATGAAGAATCCGGACAGGAACAGTGCGATCACCATCTTCAGATTGATGCCGACCACAAGGAAGATCAGCGTGTTGACGGCGGCGCGCGCGAAGATGGGGTCGTTATACAGCGCGACGTAGCTGGCCGGCTCCCGGGCGAGCCACAGGCCGTAGCCGACGGGATAGACGACGAAGGCGAGGAAGACGAGCAGATAGGGGGCAAGCATGACGATGCCCCACACCTGTGACGGTGTCAGCAGCACCGGGCGCGGCGCCTCCGCGAGTGCGGAATCGGAAGCTGAGAGCGTGATCGCCATGGTCGTTTTTCCCGGGTCGTCTCTTCCCGCCTATAAGCCATCCCGGCCGCATGCGCTGCGGCCGGGTTTTGTTGTCGTTGTCAGGATCTCGAGCTAGTGCCTCGCGAGGCGAGAGACTAGCCGGCGACCTCCTTCAGCCGCGCGATCAGCTCGTCGACGGCCTTCTCGACCGGCACCTTCTCGCTGACCACGCGGTTCATCGCCTTGGCCCAGACGTTCTCATTGTTGAGGATCGTGAACTTGTAGTTCTTGGTGAAGTCGAACGGCGTCGTGCCGCCGGTGAACTGGGTGTACACGGCCTTGCGATGGCGGTCGGCCTGCCAGAACGGGCTCTTCTGGCCTGCGGTCGTCACCGGGAACCAGCGGCCCAGCGCGCCCTCGATGTAGGGGCCGAGGTTCTCCTCCTGCATCAGGAACTTGATGAATTCCTTGGCCTGCGCCTTGTGAGGAGCATTGGCGAAGATCAGTCCGGTCTTGACGTCGGAGCGGTACTTGATCGGCGTGCCGTCCGGCTTGTTGGGGAAGGACGCGGTGATGATGTCCTCCTCATAGGCCTTCTTGCCGGCCGCGCGCTGCTCGGGCGTCAGCGCCGGGTTGGTGGAGTCCTCGAACCACTTGGCCGCGATCGAGATCGTGAAATTGTGGGTCATCACGATCGTCTTGTTGTGGAACGCGACGTTGTTGTCCGGATCCTTCCAGGTCGTGGACGAGGGCGGCGTGCAGCCCTTGATGTAGGTGTCGGTATAATCCTTCATCGCCTTGACGAGGCCGTCGCGCACCTTGGGGTCGTCGACCAGCAGCTTGCCGTCGTCGTCGACCAGCTTGACGTTGTAGGCGTCCATGAAGGTGTAGAACGACTGGAACGAGTCGGTGGATTCCACGCCCATCGGCTGACCGACGCCATACATGCGCTGGCCGGTGGCCTTGCGGACCGCCGGCTGCACCTTGTCGCACCAGAACGTCCAGTAGTCTTCCCACTTGGTGGGGATGTCGCTCTGCTTGAAGCCGGCCTTGCTCAGCAGGTCGCCCCAGATCTGGACGTGCATGCTCTGCTGCTTCAGCGGGAAGCCGTAATAGGCCTTCTTCTTGGTGACGTTGTTGTAGAGGTAGGCGGTCTCGAGCGTGTTCGGAGCGAATGCCGACTTCATCGGCTCCAGGATGTCGGTGAGATCCTCGAGCTTGCCTTCGTAGGCCCACTTGCCCTGGGCCTGAACGTCGTAGGTGTCGGCGTAGGCCACGTCGGGCACGGTGCCCGAATCGAGCGCGGCGACCGTCTTCGGAATCATGTCCTGGATCGCGTATTGCGACAGCTCGACCTTGATGCCGGTCTTGGCCTCGAACTTCTTGACGACGTTGAGCAGCGCATCGTCCTCGGACTTGTAGAAGCCCTTGCTCCACCAGATCGTGATGGTGTCCTGAGCGATGGCTGGTGCTGCAGCGCAAAAAAGCCCGGCGGCTGCGACTGCGATCGAAAGCGCACCCATTCCCCTGGATTTCACGTGTCTCTCCCTGATCCGCCGATCTTGCTTGATCGGTTGCGGCCGGACACTAGCCCAGGGACCCGACGTGATCCAGAAGTAATATATCAGACATAGGTCGTGACGGCGGCCGCGTATCGGCACGCGAAGCAAGCCGCGTCGGTCAGTTCTGCTTGGTGGGAGGGTCGCCCGTCGGGGCGTCAGCCGGCGGCGCAGTGTCCGGCTGCGCCGGGCGCAATCCGCCGCCGGTGAATCGTTCCAACACCGAGCGCACCGCATCCCTCGTCTTGCGGTCCTTGACCGCATCGAGCAGAGGGGCGGCGGCCGGAGCGCGGCGGATCAGGCTTTCCGGATCGGGAAAGATCAGCGGATCTTCCCAGGGGCCCTGGACGACGAAAGGCAGTTCGAAACCGTTGCTGCCGTTGCCGGACGACAGCAGGCTCGCGACGCCCTTGAAATCGTATTCCCGTGTCGGCACCGAGGCCGTACCGGTCATCGTGATGCGCGCGGTCGGGCTCTCGACGCGGATGTCCTCCGCGGTCGCGATGCCCTCGGAGAACTTGACCGCGATCGTCAGCGAATCGTAAGGCGTCGAACCGGAGCGGAAATTGCCGCCGCGCGACAGCGGGCTGCGCTCGAGGCGCTTCAGGAGCTGCTCGACGTTGAAGCCGGAGATCGCGCCATCGCGGCCCTGCAGGTTGGCGCTGCCGTCGAGCGACTGGGCGAGCCCGAACGGGCTCGAGCCCGAAGCCGTCAGCGAGACGTTGAGATTGCCGCGTCCCGACAGCGACGACACGCCGAACATCTCGTTGGCGCAGGCCTGCAGATCGACATCGTTGAATTGCAGCTCAGCCTTCACGTCGGCCACGGTGTCGGCGCGGGCGATTCCGAACGAGCCGCGCACGACGCCGCCATACATCTGCGCCTCGCCGACCGAGAGGGCGAGCACGCCGTTGCGCAGGTTGGCGCCGAAGGCCGTACGTCCGATTTTCGAGGAGCCGACCGTGACCTTTGCGGCCGATAGCCGCATGTCGAGGTCAGTGGTGGACAAGGCCTTGAGGTCGAAGAGTTGCCGATTCCAGTCGCGGGCCCCATTGGCCAGCAGCCGGACCGTCGAGATGTAGGGGGTGAAGTCGAGCGCGTCGGCCGCCAGCGTCGCCTGCAGCGTCTGCCGGCCGTTATTGGCGTAGGTCATCACGCCTTCGGCGGTGTTGCCGTCGAGTTCGACGTTGACATTGGTGAGAGCGATCGAGGCGCCGACCACGTTGGCACGGGCGCGCAAGGCGAAGCGCCCGAAGCCGCCGCCGCCGAGCGGCGTCTGCCCCGTCCAGCGCAGCGCATCGCGGAGCGAAGGGCTATCCACCGTCAGCATGCCTTCCATCAGCGCGCTGGTGCGGTTCGCGACCGTGCCGTCGAAGGCGACTTTCAGCGGCGCGCTGGCGAGCCGCATCTTCAAGCCGGACCGGTCCCCCGACAGCGCAGCCAGGAAGTCGCTGACGCTGATGGAGCCCTCGATGCGCTGGCCGCGCCAATCGAACTGCCCGGTCGCCGCGAACGAGCGCGAGATCGACGGCCAGGCGAGCGACAGGTCGATATCGTCGAGCCGCTCGGAAGCGTGGTGGTCGGTGTCCTCGTAGACCAGGATGCCGTCCTGGATGCGGATCTCGGAGAACGACATCTGGCTGTCGGGCCCCGGACGCATCGTGCGCGCGATGGTCTCGATGAAGGGCGTCCAGTTGCTGTTGCCGTCGGCCTCGCGGGTGACGTTGATCTGCGGCCGCAGCATCATGACATCGGCGATTTCGAACCGCTGCAGCAGCAGCGGCAACAACTGCAGATTGGCGGTCAGCACGTCGACGCGCAGGGCCGGATCCTCGGTGCCGCTGCCCTTCAGGCCGACATCGTGGAACGAGACATAGCTGCCCGGAAACAAGGAGACGTCGATATGTCCCTTGACGACGAGCTCGAGGCCGGTCACCGCGCGGATCTGGCTCTCCACCGCCTGCCGCAGTGCCTCGCGATTGACCAGCCAGGAGCTCGCGAGCAGAGCCACGAACGCGATGCCCAGCAGCGCCGCGATCGGTGTGCCGAGGCGCCTCATTCCTTGGGCCATGGTCACGGACATGTCCTGGGATCGTCGGATCGCTGGTTACGCGGGATGGGCAGGGTGCGCCGAAAACCCCTGCCAACATCAACAACTTGATGCGCTTTCTTGACGCTTTCAAGGCCACGCCGCCGGTGTGGCCGGATTGCGGCGGAGCCCTGATATTCCGGACTCCGGATCGCCACGGAGGCGCAGGCTGGTGCGACAGCTAAAGCAGGATGTGCGCGTTGGGAAGGCATCATTGACGCATTGCGAAGATTTCGCCTAATAATCCGGTCGATATCCGCGCGGTCGCCGCTCTCCATCAGGTCATTCCCGTATGAACAAGGTCTATCCGGACGCCAAATCCGCCCTTGCCGGCCTCCTCAAGGACGGCATGACCATCATGTCGGGTGGGTTTGGTCTTTGTGGCATCGCAGAAACCCTGTCCGACGCCATTCGCGAGTCCGGGGTGAAGGACCTCACCGTCATCTCCAACAATGCCGGGGTGGACGGCATCGGCCTGAGCCGGCTGCTGGAGACGCGGCAGATCAAGAAGATGATCTCGTCCTATGTCGGCGAGAACAAGCTGTTTGCCCAGCAATATCTGGCCGGCGAGCTGGAGCTCGAATTCTGCCCGCAGGGCACCCTGGCCGAGCGCATCCGCGCCGGCGGCGCCGGCATCCCGGCCTTCTTCACCAAGACCGGCGTCGGCACGCTGGTCGCGGAGGGCAAGGAGGTGCGGGAGTTCGACGGCGAGAAATATCTGATGGAGCGCGGTCTGTTTGCCGATCTGGCGATCGTGCACGCCTGGAAGGGCGACACCGCCGGCAACCTCATCTACCGCAAGACCGCGCGCAACTTCAATCCGATGATGGCCACTGCGGCCAAGGTGACGGTCGCGGAGGTTGAGCATCTGCTGCCGGCCGGCCAGATCGATCCCGACCACATTCATACGCCGGGCATCTTCGTGAAGCGCATCATCCAGGTCGGAACTGCGCTCAAGCGCATCGAGCAGCGCACCGTGCGCAAACGTGAAGCCGCCGCCGCAGCCGGGGAGGAAGTCTGATGGCCTGGACGCGAGAGCAGATGGCGGCGCGCGCCGCCAAGGAGCTGCGGGACGGCTACTACGTCAATCTCGGCATCGGCATTCCGACGCTGGTCTCCAACTTCATTCCGCCGGGCGTCGACGTCGCGCTGCAGAGCGAGAACGGCATGCTCGGCATGGGTCCGTTCCCCTATGAGGGCGAGGAGGATCCCGACCTCATCAATGCCGGCAAGCAGACCGTTACCGAGCTGCCGATCACCAGCTATTTCTCGTCAGCCGAATCCTTCGCCATGGTCCGCGGCGGCCACATCGACCTGTCGATCCTCGGCGCCATGCAGGTCGCCCAGAACGGCGATCTCGCCAACTGGATGATCCCCGGCAAGATGGTGAAGGGCATGGGCGGCGCGATGGATCTCGTCGCCGGCGTCAAGCGCGTGGTCGTGGTCATGGAGCACAGCGCCAAGGACGGCCCGAAGCTGCTCAAGCAGTGCACCTTGCCGCTGACCGGCGAGCGCGTGGTGGACATGGTGGTGACCGATCTGGCGGTGTTCACGATCGACAAGCACGGCAATGACGGCATGGCCCTGATCGAGCTCGCCGACGGCGTGACGCTCGACGAGGTCAAGGCCAAGACCGAAGCCGAGTTCCGGGTCGCGCTGAAGAATGCCTGAGGGCGCGGCTACCAGCGCCGGCACAGTATCTCCGCGACCTTGACGGCGAGCCGGCATGCCGCTCGCCGCGGCGGGCTCGCAGCAGTGGACTGCGCGGTCTCCGCCAGCCCCTGAATGATGAGACACGGCACACTGCGGCTGAGGCAGATCAGCCCCATCGCATAGGCCATGTTATCCGTCGCAAGCGCGCCTGGAAACGCTGCCGAGATCTCGGCATTCGTGCCGTCGCCATCGCACGTCACCGTCATTCCTTCGAAGAACACGCCGATGTCATCCAGCATGCCATCCGCGGCCTCGTGCGCGAGGCGGCAAAGCTCGGGATCGGCCGGAATGATCATTCCGCTGTCATCGACCAAGGGCGGCTCGGCAATGCTGAGCGCGTCGCGCAGCTTGATCTGAATCCGGAATGGCGCGACCGAGGTGGCGATGACGAGATCACCGGGGCCGGCGCCGACGAATCGCGGGCCGCGGGCCGCGTGCGGAAGATTCGGGCCCAGTGCTTCGGCCCGTCCCGGCATGATCAGCCACTGCGCCCCATGCTCTTCGATCGCCACTGCGGCCGCGCTCGCCACCTCGGCCATCGATCGCCCGAGGCACACGACCGCATGGAAGCAGGAATGCCTGATGATGGCGCGCGCCGCGTTGCGCTGTTCAATCAGTGTGCCCGGGCCCATGGCCTGGACCAGGGCTTCGATATCCTCCGGCGTTTCGACCAGGAAACCGATCGTGTTGGCTTTGGCATGGAGAAATCGCAGCGCGTCGAGCATCGCGTTGATGCTGGCCTTCTCCCGACCATCGAGCTGCTGCCACAGCGCTTCCAGCACGTCCAGAGAGGCCTCGATGCCGGCGCCGATCACGCCCTGGCCGAGCGGCCGGCCGGGTGTCTCGCAGCGATAGAGCTCTTCGAAGGCCTGCAGGACGGTCCTGCGGTCCTTGACGGCGTAGGCTCCTTGCAGGATGCGCGCGAGAACCTGGGCGCGCTTGCCAAGTTCGAGCGGAACGGCGAGCCAGGCAAAATCAGCCAGCTCGGCCGCCTGCTCGCTGGCGGCGCGCTGGAATTCGCCGACGACCTGACCGTAGTGCCAGCTCAATTGCCACGGCGTCACCTGCCGTCCGCGATACCTGCCGCGCTCGATGCGTTCGAGCGATTGCGCCTGCAACTCGTTGCGCAGGTCGGGATCTATTCCCGATGCGCGGGAATCCAGCAGACGATAGGCGCGTGTTGCGATCGCCGGTCCGAACCATTCGTGCTCGGGGTCGCCGACCGAGAGACCGCTCGGCATGCGGATGTGGACGGTCCTGCGAAACTGGTCGAGCTCGCGTCTTGCGACCTGGGCCGCGGTCACCGAAACCTGCTGCACCTCGCACAAACCGTCGACCACACTGGCCCAGTCCCAGAAGTCGTCGCCATAGAACGGAATGCGATATTGGCGGCTCGCGACGATCCGTGCGCAAGCCTGTTCGATGGCGGGAGCCACGCGATCGAGAATATCCTTGCGCGCCAGCGCGCCGTCCGTGAGACATTGGTGCACGAGACGCGCCGCGCCCGCATTCACCACGTGCCAGTCCCTGGCGGCGAATTTAGGCGACGTCCGCAGATATTCGAGCGCGTCGATGAGGCAGCGTCCAGCCAGTGCGCGGGGCGAATCGTCGTCGAACCAGCTGGTGTTGCCAATTCCGTAACCATGCAGGTCGGACGTGAAGAAGACCGGCGGATGTCGAGAATTCACACTCGCCTCCTGGTCCGCTTATCGCGTCTCTCAACGAAAATTGTCTAACGTTTGTAGCTTGCATCTCGCAATCGAAAGTTGATTTTGCGTGACTGTCATTTGTGCCAGTGTCAGGGCACCGCCGATCCGGCACCGGCGTGGGTTGCTGTCGAGCGTGCTTAACGCTGAGCACGCCGCGTCAGGCGCGAATGGCGCCGAGGAGCCGGCTGAGACGCTGCGTCATGCTGCGGCTCCATGAGGGCTGTTCGCGGACCAGCCGGAAGCCGAGATTGGCAGGTGGCGTGCCGGAGGCGCAGCCGCCGGCGCGCGCGTCGCGGATGAAGTCGGTCACGTAGGCTCGATGCGCGCCTTCGGCCAGCCGCACGCCGCAATTGCTGACGGTCTTGGTGACGCGACCTGCACTATCCTGCATCTTGCGTGTGAAGCAGGTCGAGGTCCACTCCCAGACATTACCCGCGAGGTCGGCAATGCCGTGCTCGTTGATGCCGAAGCTGCCGAAGCCGCGCGTCTCGGAGTCCTCTTGCAGCGCGGCTTCCCGCTCGTAGCGGGCAATCCAGCGTCGGGAGGGATCGGCGTCGTCGATCGAGACGCCATCGTCCTTGAAGCGGCTGCCCGCTGCATAGGCCCACTCGGTATCGGTCGGCAGACGATAGCTGTGGCCGGTCCGGTGTGAGAGCCATTCGGCGTAGGCCACCGCGTCATGCCAACTCACCTGCACGGCCGGGCGATCGCTGGCGATGGGAACGTTGCGATCGAGCGCGCGGCACGCATGCGCTTCGACGCAGGCGTGGTAGTCCGCGGCACTGACCTGGTTCGTCATGATCGTCAGCGGATGATCAAAGCGGACCGTCGTGATGGGCGCTTCGGCCTGCCGCCCGCTGCGGAGATGGTCACCGGAGTCGCGGTAGCTGATCGTACCAGGTGCGATCTCGGTGAGGGCGGGGCCGTCGAAGTCCGCAACGCGGTTTGGCAGATCGGCAAGGATCGGTGCCATTGCGGTCGGGCCAGCCAATCCGACGACGCAGGCGATGGTGAGCTTGAGCTTGAAAGCGAGCAGCATGGCAGCACACTCAGGAGAGTGGGGGCCGGATACGCCGGCCCCCAGGGCCGATCAGTTCGTCGTGCCGGTCGGAATGTCCGCCGGGGCCTTGACCTGCGTCATCAGGTCGTCATTCCACTTGCCTTCGACCTTGAAATGGGCCGTCGCGCCGAGATTGGCCGCCTCGATCAGGTTGTGGGTGACGTAGGCGTAGATGCCGGGCTGCAGGAATTTGTAGAGCGCGGCGCCTGCCGAGCCGCCCCGGATGAACCAGGTCTCGAGCCCGGTCTCCGGCGCGTTGGAAAATTTGCCGGTCTCCCAGACATAGTCGCCGTGGCCGCCGATCAGATGCGGACGACTGTCGCGGTTCGCCTGCGAGTGCACGATCAGAACGTTCTCGCCGACATTGGCCGTGAGCGCATTCTTTCCGGTGAGCGCGCCGGCCTTGCCGTTGAACACCACATGGGTCGGCGTGAGCTTGCGCATGACCTCCTCGGTGTCGCTATAGGCTTCGCCGGGCGAGTCGTAGGACTTGAAGTTTCCCTTCTCGTCGCGCGGGACGTAGAGGTCCTGCTCGCCGATGTAGTAGACGCGATCGTAGCGCAGCGCGTGTCCGCGGCCGTCATTGAGACCGTCGCGCGGCAGCACCATCACGGCGCCGTTCATGCCGGAGACGACATGCCAGGGGATCATCGGTCCGCCGGGGGCGCAGTGATAGACGAACACGCCGGTCCGCGTCGCCTTCCAGCGTAGCACGACCTGTTCGCCCGGATTGACCAGGGTCAGCGCGCCGCCGCCCAGCGCTCCGGTCGCAGAGTGGAAGTCGATGTTATGCGGCATGCTGTTGGTCGCGGGATTGACCAGGGTCACCTCGACATAGTCGCCCTCATGGACCACCATCAGCGGGCCTGGCATCGAGCCGTTGAACGTCATGGCCTGGAAGGTGGTGCCCTTCTCGTCGATCACCATCTTCTTTTCCTGGACCACGAGCTTGAACTCCATGATCTTGGGCCCCTGCTTCGTCGCCTGCTCGTGCGCATGCACGAACGGCGGAGCCACCAGATCGACCTTCTGGCGCGGCAGCTTGAGGTCCTCGGCCATCGCGGGAGCCGCAAGCATCATCGCGGCGATGGCTGCACTGAACATGGCGGTGCGGCGGGTCAACATGGATCGCTCCTTCATTGGATCTGTTGTAGTGCCGCAATCATCATGCTCCCGTTGGAACTCGGCTTGTTTGTGCTGCAACAAGCAACTTCGCAATTGCGGAATCAGGCGGCAGATCTTGAGCGAATTTGGCGCGGCTGCGCCCGCGCAGCGCGCGAATGAGTTGCATCGGCGCGCAGTTTCGTGGGAGGCCGGACAGGGTGCGGAGCAAAGCGGGCCGGACTGTCCCGCGCGACGACGCGATAAGATGATGGGATCTGTCCGTCTGCCCATACGGCACGAGAATCGCGGGCGCTATGATGCGCGCTTCAGAGCGCAGCTCTGGACCGATCGACGATGGGCTCCCGAACTCGTCAGCTCAGCCAGCGCACCGCCAGCAACACGACGAAGGCCACTGCCGCCGCGATGCAAAACACCGTGGTCATGAACATGGCGATGTTGCCGAGCAGGCCTGTCGGCCCCGACTCGTCGCGGAACGATTCGAAGCCGTCGGACTGGGGGATATGGCCGCGGATGCCGGCGAGGAGAGCAAATGAACGGATCAGCAGTTGCACAGCTTCCATTGCGATTTCCTCGAATCGTCGATGATTCGATGATGACGGGAAATAAGCCGGCCACTTTGAGGAAGCGCAAAGTCCGCGGTGATCACCGGCGTTCTACTGCTCCAACAGGGTATCTGCCGGCCGCGCCTTGAGAAAGCTCAAGGTCGTCCCTCTTGCCTTGTGTCAAGAACCTCCGAACCCCAGGTCGACACGCTCAGGTGACAGGCAGGACATGAGACCAGATCTTGCAGCATGCTACGGACAGGAGCGCCTCCCGCGCTACACCAGCTATCCCACGGCGCCTCATTTCTCCAACGCGGTCGGCCCGTCCACCTACGCAGAATGGCTGCGCGCGATACCAGCAAGCGCGACGGCATCGTTGTACCTGCACGTGCCCTTCTGTCGCTCGATGTGCTGGTATTGCGGCTGCAACACCATGGTTGCCAAACGCGACGAGCCGATTGCGGTCTACGAATCGGCACTACGTTGCGAGGTCGACATGGTGGCGCGCCAGATCGGCCGGCGGCTGCAGGTCGGGCACATCCATTTCGGCGGCGGCACGCCGACCATCATGGCGCCGGAGCCCTTCGTCGATCTCGTCGGATCTCTGCGCCATTCCTTTTTCGTGTTGCCATCGGCGGAGATCGCCATCGAGATTGATCCGCGCACGCTGACGGCGGAGATGATCGCGGCGCTGGGGGTGAGCGGGGTCAATCGCGCCAGTCTGGGCGTGCAGAGTTTCGATCCGCGGGTGCAGCAGGCGATCAACCGGGTGCAGAGCTTCGAGCAGACTGCGGCGGCCACGAACGGGTTGCGTCAGGCCGGCGTTGCCGGCATCAACTTCGACCTGATCTACGGACTGCCGCATCAGAACGTCGAGTCGTGTCTCGACACCGTCCGGCGCGCCATCGACCTGCGCCCCGACCGGCTCTCCGTGTTCGGCTACGCTCATGTGCCATCGTTCAAGACGCACCAGCGCAAGATTCAGGACTCGGCGTTGCCGGACAGTCTGGAACGCTACGATCAGTCCTGCGCGATTGCTGACGCGCTGAAGGACGCAGGCTACGTCCAGATCGGGCTCGATCATTTCGCCTTGCCCACGGACCCGATGACCATCGCGTTCCGCGAAGGCCGGCTGCATCGTAATTTCCAGGGCTACACGACCGATGCCAATGATCTGCTGCTCGGCTTCGGCGCCTCGGCGATCGGACAGCTGCCGCAGGGCTATGTCCAGAACGCGCCGCAGGTCCGGGCCTATGAGCAGAAGATCGCGTCCGGCAGCCTCGCGACCGTGAAAGGCTATGGACTGACCGATGACGACCGCCTGCGGGCGGACATCATCGAGCGCATCATGTGCGACTACGGCGTGGATCTCGACGTCATCTGCACTCGCCATGGCACGGACACCGACGACATGCTGAGATCGGCGCCGCGGCTGCAATCGCTGATCTCCGACGGTGTGGTCGAGCTCAACGGCGGTGCGCTCGCGGTGACCGAGCATTCCCGGTTCCTGGTGCGCAGCGTCGCTGCGGCGTTCGATGCGCATCTCGACGCGTCGAAGCAGCTGCACAGCCGGGCGGTCTGACTGTCGAGGTGCCGCGGTGCTTGTGCCGCGACAAAGACCGCAAAGGGCATGCCCGCTACCGTTCGCGCTGGAATGGAGGCGCGCATGCCAATCTCCTTCGATGAACTGGTCGACGATGTCATGCGGCGAAGGCCGGAGACGATCGGCGTCTTTCTTGCTTTCCAGATGCGTTGCGTCGGTTGCCCGATCGCCTGTTTTCACAACGTCGCGGATGCCTGCCACGAGCATGCCGTCGATCCCGACGCCTTCCTCGCGGCCCTGTGTGCCTGCACGTGATCAGGTGCGGGATGCGGCCGCGTCGCCGGCGCCCTGCTGCGCCAGCAGCACGATCTTGTGCGGCTCGCGCAGGACGATCTTCTGACGGCCGCTTTCGACCAGGCCGAGCTGCTCCCAGCCGGAGAGGATGCGGCTCACCGTGTGCAGCGTCGTCCCGGTCATCTGCGCAATGTCCTGCCGGCTGATCGGGAAATCGATCTGCACGCCATGATCGAGCTTGCGGCCGGCCTGGTTGGCGAGCCGAAGCAGCGCATGCGCGATGCGCTGCTCCACCTGCTGCGTCGACATTTCGATCACGCGCGCGTGGGTTTCCTGCAGCCGCTGGCCGACCGTCTGCAGCGTGTTCGCCGCCAGCGATGGGAACTTCGCGACCAGCCGCGGCCATGAGGCGGACGGCCAGGCCAGCACGATGCTGTCATCGACGGCGGTCGCTGTCGCCGGATAATGTTGGAGTCCGATGGCGGGGGCGACGCCGAACGTGTCCCCTGGCACGACATAGCGCACCACGATCTGGTCGCCGGTCGGTGTCGTCTTGCTGGCGCGGACATGACCGTGGAGCAGCAGGAAGAACGAGGTCGCATCGGCGCCCTGCTCGAACACCGCGCCGTTGCGGGGCACGCGAAGGGAGCGGGCTTCCCGCAGCACGTCCGTGAGATCCTCAGCGGACAGCCCTGCAAACAGCGGCAGATGCGCGACCAGCGAACGGTCGATGGAAGCCATGGTGTTCTCCGGGGCCGGATTCGGCTCAATTTTGCGGCGCTCAATAGCACGTTTTTGCGATCCGTCGGAAGTTTGTGCTGGCGCAAGCCATGGTGGGCGACCCGCAACTACATGTTAAGCACAGCGCCGCGATCGGTGCGGTTCCCGTCCTTCATCGAGCGAGCATGCACATGGCCATTCCACGCAACTATCAGGGCTGGACCGTCCTCGCCAACGGGTTCAGGCCGTTCTTCCTGCTCGGCGCGCTCCAGGCTGCGCTGGCGATCCTGATCTGGCTCCCGGCCTTTTACGGTGAGCTGAAGCTGAGCTCGGGCTTTGCCCCCCGAGACTGGCACGTGCACGAGATGCTCTACGGCTACCTGCCGGCCATCGTCACCGGCTTCCTGTTCACGGCGATCCCGAACTGGACCGGACGGCTGCCGATCCGGGGCCTGCCGCTGCTCACCCTGGTGCTCGTATGGACAGCCGGACGACTGGCCGTCACGGTGTCTGCGCTGGGTCCCTGGTGGGCCGCGCTGCTGATCGATGCGAGCTTCCTCGTGCTCGTCGTCCTGGCCGCGGCGCGCGAGATCGTCGCCGGGCGCAATTGGCGCAATCTGCCGGTGGTCGCGATCGTCACGGTGCTGTGCGTCGGCAACATCGCCTTCCACGTCGAGGCCCATCTGCGTGGCTCGGCCGATTACGCGATCCGCGTCGGCGTTGCCGTGATCGTGCTGCTGCTCGCGCTGATCGGCGGCCGCATCACGCCGAGCTTCACGCGCAACTGGCTGGTCAAGCACAATCCCGGCCGGCTGCCGGCGCCGTTCGGCCGCTTCGACATCGCGGTCGTGCTGTTCAGCGCGCTGAGCCTGCTCGGCTGGATCCTGGTTCCTGAGAGCGCGCTGACCGCGCTCGCGCTGGCTGCGGCCGGCATGTTGCATGTGGTGAGGCTCGCGCGCTGGGCCGGCGATCGCACCTTGCGCGAACGGCTGCTGGTCATCCTGCATGTCGGTTACATGTTCGTCCCGCTCGGCTTCCTGCTCACGGCGGCCGCCAGCCTCGGATGGATTCTGCCAAGCGCCGGGCTGCATGCCTGGATGGTCGGAGCCGCAGGCATCACGACGCTTGCCGTGATGACGCGGGCCACGCTCGGCCACACCGGCCAGGCGCTGACGGCCGCACCCGCGACCCAGGCGATCTATCTGGCGATCATCGTCGCAGCGGTGACGCGGGTCTGCGCCGCAGTGGCGCCGGCGCACGGCGAGGTGCTGCTGCACGTCGCGGCGTTGGCCTGGATCGTCGCATTCGCCGGCTTCGTCCTGGTGTTCGGTCCGCTTCTGCTCGGTCTCAAGCGTCGGTCACTGGCCGTGCGGCGGGCGGGATCGGCTCAGCCGGTGCTCTGATTGCGCGCCACGGCGCGGGGAAACACCACCTCGATCAACGTGCCGGATTTCGGCGCTGCCTTGATATGAAACTGCGCCCGGTTGGCTTCGACCAGCGCCTTGGTGAGCGACAGGCTGAGACCGGCGCCATCGGGGCCTTGCTCGGAAGCCGAGGGCGCACGGAACGGTTCGAGCGCGGCGGCCACCTCCTGATCGTTCAGGCCATGACCGGTGTCGCGCACGCGCAGGGCGACCTCGCCGAAATCGGTCAGCGCGGTCGAGACGATGACCTGGCCGCCGGGATTTGCCAGCGAGATCGAGGCCGAGATCAGGTTCATCGCGATCTGGCGCAGCGCCCTTGTGTCGGCGATGACCGGCGGCAGCAGTTGCGACAGCGAGGTGCGGATGATGATGCGGGCGCGGTTGGCCTGCGGCTGCATCACTGCGACACAGCTCTCCACCAGCTCGTTGAGGTTCTGGCTGGTGAAGGTGAGCTCGAGCTTGCCGGTCTCGATGCGCGACAGCTCCAAGAGATCGTCGATCAGGGAGACGACGCGCTCGCCCGAGGCGCGGATGTCCTTCATGTATTCGGCGTAGCGCGTGTTGCCGATCGTGCCGAAACGTTCGCCGATCATGACCTCGGCAAAGCCGATGATCGCGTTCAGCGGCGCGCGCACCTCGTGGCTGATCCGGGCCAGCATGTCGGCCTTGGCGTTGGCGGCCCGATCGGCCACGCGACGAGCCTGCAGCAATTCGCTGTCGCCGCGATGCAGTTGCGACAGGTCGCGGAAAACGGCAAAGAAATTCGGACCGTCGGGCCGGGTCCGGCCAATTGCCATCGACAACGGAATGACGCCGCCCTGAGCGACCTTCCCGAGCACCTCGCGGCCCTGATCGAGCCCGCTCGACGCGCCGGCCTGCTGCACGCTGTCGAGGTCATCGAGCACGAGGCGGGCGCTTTCCGGCGCGAACAGCTCGATCAGGTTACGGCGCACCAGCGCCGCGCCATCGTAGCCGAACAGCGCCTCGGCGCTGCGGTTGCAGGCGTGGATGTTGCCGCCGGCGTCGAACATCAGGATGCCCTCGGCTGTGACGTCGAGGATCGCCGCAAGATCTTCGGCTTCGGCGTGGCCGGCGGCCGGAGGCGGGGCCACGACCAGGGGGGCCGGTGCAGCCGAGGCCGGCGCCGACATCGGTGCGGCGTCGGCCGCCGTCGGAACCGCGGCTGCGGTTCCGGGCACCGGGGCGAAGATCAGGGCATGGGCGGTATCGCCGTCCCAGGTGATCGTGAACAGGCGAGCTTCCGCCTTCACCTCCTCGCTGGAGGAGCCGTCGGCGGCCGAGATCGTGACGGGGGTGCCGGCCTCCGACTTGTTCGACGCGGACGACACGCCTGGCTCGACATAGAGCGCATCGAGCCCGCCTGCCTGCTCCAGGGCCGCAAGATCGGCGTAGCCCATCTGCCTGAAGAAGGCCGGATTGCCATAGAGCAGACGATCGAGCCGGTAGATCAGCATGCCCGTCGGCAGCAGGTCGAGCAGGATGCGGTCGCGCTGGCTGTCGCCCTGGGCCGGCGGCTCCTCGGGGCTGAGCCATTCGGTCTGCAGCTCCGCGCCATGATCGGTCGCCGTTTCCGTCGCCGACGGAATCTGCTGCTGCGGCGGGACCAACGGATCGCTCACGCGCGATCCCGGCTCGAGTGCCGCACTCGCGACGCCCGCGGCTGAGTTGCGGATCTCGCCTTCGAGCCGGGCCGACAGCTGACGCGCGAGTTCATGGAACGCACTGTTCTCCACCGGCGTGAGCACCGGATGCTTGGACTCGCCCGGAGCGCGGAACGGGACCACGTTCCCGGTCGTTTCGAGCCCGATGCCGTCGATGTGGTGTACGTCCGGCGCAATGGAAGCCTCACGCGATGACGCAGTGACGTTGTCCTGCTGCGGCGGCACATCTGCGGCCTGCACATGGTCGGATTGAGCAGGTTCGGTTTCGTCGGCGTCCGGAGCATCGATCGCGGCTGCATCGGTCGATGCGGGGCGACGCAGTGCGGCCAGCCGGTCCAGGGCGTCGAGGTCGCGACAGACGCCGAAGCCGCGATAGCCGGCATGGGTCCGTTCGTCCGTCAGGACAGGCAGTCCCGACAATTCGACCGCAAGCCGCTCGCCCTCGGCGGGCCAGCTGACGACGAGCCCGCTCCAGGTCTCTTTCGTTTCGATCGCGGCACCGACCCGCCCTTCGGGATCGAGGCCTAGCGATGCAGTGAGCTCATGCCAGGGACGGCCGAGCTTGGCGGCGCTGTGCCGCCCGATCAGGCGGGTGAATTCATCGGAGCCGATCGAGAACCGTCCCTCGGCATCCATCTGCCAGGAAAATCGGAGCGGATGGCGGCGGCCGACTGAAGGGTCCGCCGCGCCGGAATCGGCAGGATGCGCGTGATCTTCCGTTTGCGGCGCCGACGCCTTGAACAGGTCGGCCTCGGCCGGATCGTCGATCAGCAGGAACTCGGCCGGCGCTTCGTTCGACAGCGCGGGGGATTCGTCGTCGGTTTGGCGTTCAGTCATTGCATCCATCGGAAGAGGAGGCGAAGTCGCGACCGCGGGCCCAGCGGCAACGTCCACGGGGGCTGGTGATGCCGGGGCGGCATCTGCGGTTGGCTCAGGTATTGGCGCCGTGCCCGGCGCCTCGATCTCCTCGGCAGGGGCCGGCATCGGGACGGCCACCAGCCCAACCTGGTTGCCGCTGCCGATGCGGTAGAGCGCTGCGCGCTCCGTGCCGAACGTCACCTCGGCCATGCCATCGGCCAGCGCCGCCCTGCGTATCCCGACGAAATCCGGCTCGCTCAGGTCGCGCATGCCAAACAGGCGCCGTCCGGCTGAACTGATGCCGGCGAACTGACCGTCCTGGGTGAATGCGATCAGCGCATGCTCACTCGTCTCCACGAGCCGCTTCAGGCGATCCGCCAGGGGGAAGCTACGTCCACCCCCGTCGGCGCCGGTGATCAGCACCGCGCGCGTGCCATCCGGCAGATCGATCCGAGCGCAGCCGCAGGTCGCGAGCGTGCCGAGCGGCGCGCCGAAACCACGGAGGCGTTCGAGCCGCAAGGCGCCGGTCTCGGGCAGCCGCCGTCCCAATTGAGCGACCTGGCGACGATGCGCGTCGGCAGGGCCGAGCGTCTTAGCAATCAGCGCCGCTGCGCTCGCCGCGCCGAGGGCGCGCGCACCGGCCGCATTGGCCCACAGCACACGGCTGCCATCGGCCGACCATAGCCAGGCCGGCAGACTGCCGGCGGCGTGGACGGCCAGCCGGGGGTCGCTGAGGGCCTGCAATTCGAGATCGGCGTAGGTCATGGGCGACGACGGCAAACGGCTCTTGTGATGTTGATCGGCCGACGGATCGGCGGTCGGAACTGGTCGCGTTAAGAATTCGTTACTATCGCGCGTTTTGAGGGCCGAGGTCCACGGCGGGGCCGCGCTCCTGTCCTGCTAAAGCTTGGATAACCTTAATGTGTTCCTCGTGAGCCGCAGCGCGCGGAATCGCGGCGCCCCCCTGTTGGGGACCACGATGATACCTGGGCAGGTCGAGAGCTGCGCGGGCAACGGGACGGTCACCGCGAGGACGAGGCGCTAAGGGCGCAGCCAATCGTGACGTCAGAAGGAGGGAACCATGACCGACGACGGGCGACGATTCGAGATTCCGAAAGACATGCGGGCGATGGCGGAGGCAGGCTTCAACCAGGCACGTCAGACGTTCGAGAAGTTCCTGGCTGGAGCGGAGGCGACGGCCGGCTCGCTCGAACACCGCAGCACGACGGTGCGGGCCGGGGCCAAGGACATCGGCGCCAAGGTCTTGTCCTACGCTGAAAAGAACGTCGAGTCGTCGCTCGACTACGCCCAATCGCTGGTGCACGCCAAGGACCTGCCCGAGGTACTGCGGCTGCACGGCGAATTTGTTCAGGGCCAGATGCGGTCGCTCGCCGAGCAGGCAAGCGAAATGGGGCAGGCCATCGGCAAGGTTGCGATCGACGCCACAAAGCCTAAGGCCTGACCGAACGTTCTCCGCTCCCGAAAAATCTGGAAGCGGGTGCGGCAAACAGTTCCTGATAGTGGAATTTCCGTTGCGTTGCACAAAAGCGCCACGATATAGCTCTACGCGAGGTTGTTACCTCCCAGGGGCGGTTCCTCTGCGTGATCCGAAGTGACGTCCCGATTGCCGGGACGGTCCAGTCTCAATGTTTCGAAGGATGCATGCCATGACCAATGCCACCGATCCTTTCTCCGCGTCCATCATCCCGTTCGAGGTTCCCGAACAGATGCGCGCGTTCGCCGAAAAAGGCGTGTCCCAGGCCCGCGAGAACTACGCCAAGTTCAAGGACGCAGCGGAAACCCACAATTCGGCCATCGAGGCCTTCTTCGCCAACGCCAGCAAGGGCGCCGGCGCCTACTCGTCCAAGGTCATGGAATTCACGAAGGCCAATACCACGGCTTCGCTCGACTTCGCCCAGGAGCTGTTCGGCGTGAAGTCGCCGTCGGAGGCGATGGAGCTGTGGACGGGCTTCGCGCGCAAGCAGTTCGAGACCTTCACAGCCCAGGCCAAGGAGCTCGGCGAGCTCGGCCAGAAGGTTGCGGCCGAGACGGTTGAGCCGATCAAGGAAAGCGCCACCAAGCTGTTCAAGACGGCGGCCTGAGGGCCAGCCTCAAGTCTCGCCGGGTGCGCGGTACGGGCCGTGTGCCGGCATGGACGGCGGGAGACCATGACCCGGGCGCGTTCGCGGCCGGGTTTGCTTTCTGGGGCTCGCCGTTTGCACGGGGGCTCGTTCGGGCCGAAGCGGCGTCAAAAAACGCCGTCACGGCAGGGGACTTTATCCGTTCTCGGCCTTGCCAAATTCGCCCGTTGCACCTAGTTTCCGGCCCGTTCGGACGCCCCCTCGTGGGCCGTCCCATGCGGATGCAGTTGTAGCTCAGTTGGTTAGAGCGCCTGTCTGTGGAACAGGAGGTCGGTGGTTCGAGCCCACCCAACTGTACCATGGCCACGCCCATCGCTGTGCCGTTCGCAAGCTCACCTCCATCCGTGCTCCGCGCCCCATTGATACTGCGCCGTGATTTGTAGCCCCGTCGCGACCTCTCGCGCAGGGCCGGGGCGTGGGCGCAGAGCTTTGGTCGCGGAAGCCCGAGCCCGGTCTCCGTATTTCGACGGATATATCGCCGGGTCGTGCGCTCGCTTGCGGTTTTGCTGCGCCGGATCGGTAGCACGGCGTGGCGCCGTTGCTTGCGAATCCGGTCTCCTTCAATCACAGTTGGCGGCAACGAGGGGGAGGGGGCGATGAGAGGGATTGATCTCGATCCATGCATCTCTGCCGTACTGATCGCTATAGCCGCGCTGTTAGTCCCCGTAACCGCACGGGCCTATACCGCCGAGCAGGAGCAGGCGTGCACAGGCGATGCGTTCCGGCTTTGTAGTTCCGACATTCCCGATGTCGATCGTGTCACCGCCTGCATGGTCCGCCGCAAGGCCGAGCTGTCGCCGCCATGCCGCGCCCAATTCGGGCCGCCAGAGCGCCAGACAGCGTCATCGGGCCGCGCGGAGCGGCCGATGAGCATTCGTCCTGTCACCAGGAAGCCGATCACTGCGCGCGCCGGCAAATCGAAGAAGTCGACGCGACCGGACGCGACCTGAGCGATGCCGATGGCCGCATTTGGCGGCACCGGGAATGGCGGCGGTTCTCGACGCGCAGCCTCAACATGTAAATGCGATGGGGCATGACCGGATGTTGTCGAACATCGCGGCCTGATCTGCTGTTTTGCCTGCTTTGGTGTGACTCAAAAACCAATGCGTTTCGGCAATCAGGAGTTACGTCTTATCGATCGCTAAATTTATCTTCCGCGAATCAGTCCGCTGATTCATTTTCGCTGCCGGGGTCAATCTGGAGGCCAAGGTATGAACGTTATTGTTTTCGCATCGCGTAAGGGCGGTTCAGGCAAGAGCACCCTGGCCGCCCATCTCGCTGCGCAGATCAAGTCGAGCAAGTCTTGTCTGCTCATCGATGCCGACCCGCAGGGGTCGCTGACGCTTTGGCACAAGCTGCGCGGCACCAACGAGCCGCCGATCAAGACGGCCGTGAACTCGGTGAGCGCGATCGTGTCCGCCGCCCGCCGCGACGGCGTCGAATGGGTGCTGATCGATACACCGCCGACCATCTCGGCCGTCGTCGAGGATGCGATCAAGAACGCGACCATGGTGATCATCCCGGCCCGCCCCGGCGTGTTCGACGTCAACGCGGTACAGGAGACGATCCAGACCTGCCGCGCCGCGCGCAAGCCCTACGCGGTCGTTCTCAATGGCGCGCCGGCGCGCCGCGACGATGCCGAAAGCCCGATCGTCACCATCGCCCGCGAGGCGCTGGCGAAGTTCAAGGCCCCGGTGTGGGGCGGCCAGATCACCAACCGCGCCGATCTGCTGATGGCGCTGGGCCAGGGTGAAGGCGTGCGGGAATATTATGCGGAGGGCCGGGCTGCGGCCGAGATCGCACGCCTCTGGGCTGCGATCGAGCGTTCGGTGCGGGCGATTCGCGGGACTGTGTCGGCCAACGGCGCCATGCACAAGCAGGCGGCCTGATCGCGGCATCAGATGAGGCATCGACGCGCGGTCTTCCGCGCGTTTTTTGCGTCGGGTCACACGATCTGGCGTGAGTGCCGACCTCGCGCCGCGCGCGAGGGCGCGGCGAGGTCAGGCAACCATCAGGAAATAGAAGGCGATTGCCGGCGTCAGGGTCAGGATGACGGACCAGATCCCGACCGCCCAGAGAATGTCTTCGACGCTGAACCCCTGGTGCTCAGGGTATGGATGATCCTGCAAAGCCACGACGCCCTCGCGCTCTTTGATGTTTTCAACATCCATAGCGGAACATCTTTAAACACGAGGTTGCGGACTGCGCCGCTTTTGATCGCGTTTGTTAGCTCGGATTAACCAGGGAGATTCTGCTCCGGCTCCGCAGCGGCGGCGCGGCTCTGCCTGGCCGTTCCGATCGGGAAGGCAAGGCAGAGCCGGCGAATAGGTTGGGGCGTGCTCAGGCAACGCGGTTCTGCGTGGTCGTCGGCTGGCGCCGCTCGATCTGCTGATCCAACCGTGCGGCGAGGTCGTCGCCAACCTCCACCATCGGCAGCCGCACTTCGGGGCTCGCAATGACGCCGGTGCGCGCCAGCCAGTACTTGGCCGGTGCGGGGCTCGGCTCGGTGAACAGCAGCCGCGTCAGATGCTCGACCTGCGCCCAGCACGCTGCTGCCGCGTCGTGACGGCCGGCCTTCACGTGCTGCAGGATTGCGACAAACGTCTCGGTCTCCAGATGTGCCGAGAGCAGGATGGCGCCGTCGGCACCGGCCTGCAGCGCATCGAAGCTCTGGGCGTCTTCACCCGTCAGGATATGAAAGCCAGCGCGCCGGCGCGTGATCAGGTCGCGCGTCTGCGTGCGGTTGGCGCAGCAATCCTTGAGCCCAGCGATGGCGGGATGCTCGGCGAGCTGCAGCAACGTCTCGTTGTCGAGGCCGACCGCCGACCGATAGGGAATGTTGTAGAGCACGATCGGATGGGCGGTGCGGTCAGCCAACGCGGTGAAATGCGCCAGCAGGCCGCGCTGCGACGGACGCACGTAAGGCGGACTCGAGATCAGATAGAAGTCGATCGGCCATGACGCGGTTCGGTCGAGCGCTTCGATCACCTCGGCCGTCGCCACGCCGCCGACACCAAGACAGATCGGCAGCGACCGGCCGGTGGTGTCGAGCTCGTCCCGGACCACGCTGATCAGACGGGCGCGCTCGTCCCATGACAGCGCCAGTCCTTCTCCTGACGTGGCACCGAGCACCAGTCCATCGATCCGCTTGGCAGCGTAGTGCCGAACCAGACTGCGTAAGGATGGTTCGTCGAGCGCGCCATCGCGGAACGGCGTGATCAGGGGCAGCCAGAGGCCCTGCAGTCGGGTCGTAACGTCGGTCATGGTCCATCTCCTTGGGTTGGCAGGAGCCGGAGACGGGACACGCAAAAAAGCCCCGTCCTCGCGGCGGGGCTGGTGATGCGGCGGTGAATTCGAGAGATTCTAGCGCGCGCGTCCACATGTCCCCGGGAGGGGAGCTTTTTTCGACGACAACTTGGCGTGCGAAGACGTGGACATAAGATCTAGATGCGCGGTGCGGGCGATGCTGTCAACGCCGCATCGGGCACGACACGGAAACATTCGGCAAAAAAATAGCCGGGCCCAAATGAGCCCGGCTGGAGGTATTGGCCAAAGCGGCCGACACAATCACCTTCCAAGAGGGATTTCTGAACGCTCGCGCCACTGGAGGAGGGGGACAATGCGCAACGCCAACGCTCAGCACATCCTCAGTATGGGCTCTCGCATGGCGTCGCAGCAACCATGCAAGCCGCATGTCAGACATGCACAATCTTACGCCGGCCAGCGCTGCGCTTTGCTCACGACGAAGTCACGGAACACTTGAACGCGAGCGACCGTTTTCAATTCCTCGGGATAGACGAAGTAGGTGTCGAGTTGGATCGAATCCGACTCCCCAAACAATTGCACGAGACGGCTGTTTTCCTCGACGAGGTAGTCCGGCAGCGCGGCGATGCCGAGTCCTTGCTGGCAGGCGCGGACCAGGCCGAGAATGTTGTTGACCCTGAAATAGGCCTCGCGCGGACCGGAGCCGTTGCGGCCGGCATCGACCAGCCAGCTGCGGTTCTGGAGATGCGGCGCGACTTGGCCGTCGGCCAGCATGATGATGCGATGATCATCGAGCTCGTCGAGCGTGCGCGGCGTGCCGAAGCGCTTGACATATTCCGGTGAACAATAGGCGTGGAAGCTGATCGCGAACAGCTTGCGCTGGATCAGATCGGGCTGGGTCGGCTTGCGGGTGCGGATCGCCACGTCCGCCTCGCGCATCGACAGATCAAGCTCCTCGTCGGTGACGATCAGCGAGATCCGGATCTCCGGATAGAGCGCGGTGAATTCTCCGAGTCGCGGGATCAACCAGTTGATGCCGACGCCCGGCGTGGTCGTGATCTTCAGGTCGCCGCTCGGGCGCTCGCGGCTATCGGTCAGCTTGGCGCGCGCCGCCTGCAGCTGCATGAAGACGTCATGCGCGGTTCGGAACAGGAGGTCGCCTTGCTCCGTCAGGATCAGCCCGCGGGCGTGGCGGTGGAACAGCGAGACTGCGAGCTCCTGCTCGAGCGCGCTGACCTGGCGCGACACCGCCGATTGCGACAGCCCGAGCTGCTCCCCGGCATGCGTGAAGCTGCCTGCTTCCGCCGCTGCGTGAAACACCTTCAGCTTGTCCCAATCCATATCCGTAAATCCATCCCGTGATCGTGGCATCGTCAGTTCATTCCGCCGCGGCGCGTTCGCTCGCGGCGTGGGCGAGGAAGCGTTCGGCCTCGAGGGCGGCCATGCAGCCCATGCCGGCTGCGGTGATCGCCTGCCGATAGGTTTCATCGGCGACGTCGCCGGCCGCAAACACGCCGGGAACGGAGGTCGCGGTCGAGCCCGGCGCCACCTCGACGTAACCGGAAGGCTTCAGTTTCAGTTGCCCCGCGACCAGCTCGGTTGCCGGCGCGTGGCCGATTGCAACGAACACGCCATCGGCGGGCAGCTCGGTGAGCGCGCCGGTCTTGACGTTCTTGAGCCGGACATGCGTGACCTTGGATGGCGAGCTGGCGCCGCAGATCTCATCGAGGGCGCTGTCCCAGACGACCTTGATCTTGGGATGCTTGAACAGCCGCTCCTGCAGGATGCGCTCGGCGCGGAAATGGTCGCGCCGGTGTACGACGGTGACGGTCGATGCGAAATTGGTCAGGAACAACGCTTCCTCGACCGCGGTGTTGCCGCCGCCGACGACGACGACCTCCTTTCCGCGATAGAAGAAGCCGTCACAGGTCGCACAGGCCGAGACCCCGAAGCCCTTGAACGTCTCCTCCGACGGCAGCCCGAGCCAGCGCGCCTGGGCGCCGGTCGCCAGAATGACGGTCTCGGCGAGGTAGACGTCACCGGAGTCGCAGGTCAGGCGGAACGGACGCTGTCCCAGCTCCAGCTTGGTCACGAGGTCCGTCTTGATCTGGGCGCCGACATGCGTCGCCTGCTTTTCCATCTGCTCCATCAGCCAGGGACCCTGGATGACGTCGGCAAATCCCGGATAGTTCTCCACGTCGGTGGTGATGGTGAGCTGGCCGCCTGGCTGGATGCCCTGGATCAGCACCGGCTCCAGCATAGCTCGTGCCGCGTAGATCGCCGCCGTATAGCCAGCAGGGCCGGAACCGATGATGACGACTTTGGCATGGATCGGAGCTTGCATGGGGCCGAAGACTCGCTGGAAAAGGGAGGATTACCGACGCAGCGAGCGGAATGCGCGGAAGAAACGCTCCGAAGCCCCATCGAAAATGTCAAATCCAAGTCTAAGCCATCTGGCAAGCTATGCAAGAATTGCAACGCATCTCGGCGAATTTTCCCTTCACGAGCCGGTCAACAGGGGAAATCTAAAGTAATAAAATTGCGTGGATTGACCGGCTTGCGCTAAGAGAGTTGCCCATCGTCGCCCGGCGCCCCTGCGCCTCCTCCTGTTCCGCCAGAGCCCACAATCCCCGTGTCCAAGAATCTTGATGAGATCGATCTCAAAATCCTGAGCGAAATTCAGGCCGACGGCAGGATCACCAATGTCGAGCTCGCCAAGCGGGTCGGCATCTCGCCGCCGCCTTGCTTGCGCCGCGTGCGGACCCTGGAGGAGGAAGGCTACATCACCGGCTACCGGGGCCTGCTCGACCCGCGCAAGCTCGGCTTCGACGTGACTGTGTTCGCCTCGGTCCACCTGTCGAGCCAGGCGGACGCCGACCTGAAGGCGTTCGAAGAGTTCGTGCGGTCCGAGCCGCTGGTGCGGGAATGTTGGATGCTGTCCGGCGAGGTGGACTTCATCCTGAAATGCGTGGCACCGGACATGGCAACGTTTCAGGAGTTCGTGACCCACCTGACAGCGGCACCTCACGTGCGCAACGTGCGAACGTCCCTGGTGCTGCACAACTCGAAATACGAGGCGGCGGTGCCGCTCGAGGTCAAGGGACGCAGCTAGGCCCACCGCCATTCCGGGTTCGCCTCTTTCGAGGCGCCCCGGAATGACCGTGAGTGAAAGCCTACGCCTTCTTACGCAGCATCGCGTCGAGGCTGATCGGACCCCCGCCGGCCGTCGCCAGATAAAGGCATGAGAAGCAGAATGCGATTGCCGCGGTGCCGTTGTTCAGGAGCGGCAGCCACACCGGTTCACCTGTCTTGAACATGTGACCGAGGAAATAGGCG
Source organism: Bradyrhizobium sp. SZCCHNS3052 (assembly GCF_032484495.1). Lineage (NCBI taxonomy): Bacteria > Pseudomonadati > Pseudomonadota > Alphaproteobacteria > Hyphomicrobiales > Nitrobacteraceae > Bradyrhizobium > Bradyrhizobium sp. SZCCHNS3052. Next base: position 147,741 of record NZ_JAUETB010000013.1, read on the forward strand.
AAGGCCATCTGACCCGACAGAATGAACGCGACGGGCCGCGTGAGCAGACCCACCATCAGCAATCCGCCCAGCACGAGCTCGATCAGGCCGGCCGTATAGATGAGCGGCGGAATGTTTGCGAAATACGGAATCACTGGAAACTTGAAGATCTTCGCCACGCCGTATTGAAACAACAACAGGCCCGTGACGAAGCGAAACAGGCTGAGTACAGCCGGTTGCCATTTCGAGAACATCTGCTCCATGTCGATCATCCCCCAATCAAAGCCATCATGATGCGACGGACCGGACCCATCCTCCCGGCACGGCTCGTCGGTTCTGCACTAGCTCATTCCCGAAAGCCCGTCACCGGCGTGTGGCCTGCAGCCCGATGAATTGACCGTGTGCTGCCGAACGCCATTGTGCCGCAGTGCGGCCGGCCAAACGACGAAGGGCCGCGCCTTCGCGCAGCCCTGGTTTCGTCCGAACGGTCACAGGCACCGCTCCGGTGCCTCGGGTCCTCAGCGCCACTCGACCTTGGCGATCTCGTAGGACTTGGCGCCGCCGGGCGCCATGACCTCGACGGTGGTGCCCATCTTCTTGCCGATCAGCGCGCGCGCCAGCGGCGAGGTGATCGAGATCTTGCCCTTCTTGGCGTCCGCCTCGACCTCGCCGACGATCTGCCAGACCGTCTTCTTCTCGGTGTCCTCGTCGATCAGGGTCACCGTCGCGCCGAACTTGATCGTGTCGCCGGAGAGCTTGGTCACATCAATGATGTCGGCGCGCGCGAGCTTGTCCTCGAGCTCGGCGATGCGGCCCTCGTTGTGAGACTGCTCTTCCTTGGCGGCGTGATATTCCGCGTTCTCGGACAGGTCGCCATGCGAACGCGCTTCCGCGATATGTTCGATGATGCGCGGACGGTCCACCGATTGGCGCTGCTTGAGCTCGTTCTCCAACGCGGCGTAGCCCATCGAAGTCATGGGAACCTTTTCCACCATCTCTTCTCGTCCTTCAGTCGTGCGGGCGGGGGCGCGCACGATCAGCATCTTCAGAATAGGCCTTTGCGGCTCAAAGCAAAGCCTCAAGGCCCGGCAAGACCGTCCCGTCAAAGGCCGGTACAACATCGAACGGGGCGGCGAGTTCCTGAAAGCTTCTATTGCCGATTGTTGCCAACCGCTTAGCGGGCGTACGCCCGCGCGCTGCGATTAGTTTTCGGAAAAGTAACTCTGCAGGGTGCGGACCTCAAGGTCTCCCCCGAGATAGGCACGGATGCCTTGCGCGGCCGCCACGGCACCCGAAAGAGTGGTGTAATACGGCACTTTATGCAAGAGGGCAGCGCGCCGCAGCGAGCGGCTGTCGGCCAGCGCCTGCGGGCCTTCGGTGGTGTTGAAGACCAGCTGGATGTCGCCGTTGGTGATGGCGTCCACGATGTGCGGCCGGCCCTCCAGCACCTTGTTGATCTTCTCGGTCGGCACGCCCTGGTCGGTCAGGAAGCGCTGGGTCCCGGATGTCGCCACCACCTTGAAGCCGAGTTCGTGCAGCATCCGCACCACCTCGGTGATGCGCGCCTTGTCGCTTTCACGCACCGACACGAACACCGTGCCTTTGCGCGGCACGCGTGTGCCGCCCCCGAGCTGGCTCTTGGCGAACGCCACGGCGAACGAGCGGTCGATTCCCATCACCTCGCCGGTAGAGCGCATCTCCGGGCCGAGCACGGTGTCGACGCCGGGGAAGCGGGCGAACGGGAAGACCGATTCCTTCACCCCGACATGCTTGAGCGCGCGCTTGGTCAGCCCGAAATCGGCGAGCTTCTCGCCGGCCATGATCCGGGCCGCGATCTTGGCGACCGGCGTGCCGACCACCTTGGCGACGAAGGGCACCGTGCGCGAGGCGCGCGGATTGACCTCGAGCACGTAGATCGTGCCGTCCTTGATCGCATATTGCACGTTCATCAGGCCGACGACGTCGAGCCCGAGCGCCAGCTCGCGGGTCTGCCGCTCCAGCTCGGCGATGGTCGCCTCGTCGAGCGAATGCGGCGGCAGCGAGCAGGCGGAATCGCCGGAATGGATGCCAGCCTCCTCGATGTGCTCCATGATGCCGACGATGAAGGTGTCCTTGCCGTCGGAAAGGCAGTCCACATCGATCTCGGTGGCGTCCGACAGGTAGCGGTCGAACAGCAGCGGGTTCTTGCCCAGCACCGTGTTGATCTGGCCGGTCTTGTCGTTGGGATAGCGCGCCTTGACGTCGGCCGGCACCAGCTCCGGCAGGGTGCCGAGCAGGTAGTCGCTGAGCTGGTTGTCCTCGCGGATGATCTGCATCGCGCGGCCGCCGAGCACATAGGATGGGCGCACCACCAGCGGCAGGCCGAGATCGGCCGCCACCAGGCGCGCCTGCTCGACCGAATAGGCGATGCCGTTCTTCGGCTGCTTCAGATGCAGCTTGTCGAGGATGCGCTTGAAGCGGTCGCGGTCCTCGGCCAGGTCGATGGCTTCCGGCGAGGTGCCGAGGATCGGTACCTCGGCGGCTTCGAGCGCGCGCGCGAGCTTCAGCGGCGTCTGGCCGCCGAACTGCACGATGACGCCATGCACGGTGCCGTTCTTTCGCTCGGTGGCGATGATCTCGAGCACGTCCTCGGCCGTCAGCGGCTCGAAATACAGCCGGTCGGCGGTGTCATAGTCAGTCGAGACCGTCTCCGGATTGCAGTTGACCATGATGGTCTCGTAGCCGGCATCGGCCAGCGCGAAACAGGCATGGCAGCAGCAATAGTCGAACTCGATGCCCTGGCCGATCCGGTTCGGACCGCCGCCGAGAATGATTACTTTCTTCTTGTCCGACGGCGCGCTCTCGTCGCCGAGAGCGCCGGCAAACGGCGTCTCATAGCTCGAATACATGTAGGCGGTCGGCGAAGCGAACTCCGCTGCGCAGGTGTCGATTCGCTTGAACGCCGGACGGACGCCGAGCGCCTGCCGCTTGGCGGCGACCTCGGCTTCGGTGGTGTTGGCGAGCACCGCGAGCCGCGCGTCGGAGAAGCCCATCGCCTTCAGCGTGCGCATGCCGCTGGCATTCGGCGGCAGGCCATGACGGCGAACCTTGTCCTCCATCTCGACGATGCCGCGCATCTGCGCCAGGAACCACGGATCGATCTTGCAGGAGTTGAAGATGTCCTCGTCCGACCAGCCGAGGCGCATCGCCTGCGCCACCTGGAGCAGGCGGTTCGGGGTCGGCGTGCCCAGGGCGGCGCGGATCGCATTCTTGTCATCGCCGCGGCCGAGCCCCTCGATGTCGATCTCGTCGAGGCCGGTGAGGCCCGTCTCCAGGCCGCGCAGCGCCTTTTGCAGGCTTTCCTGGAAGGTGCGGCCGATCGCCATGACTTCGCCGACCGACTTCATCGAGGTCGTCAAGGTGGTCGAGGCGCCCGGGAATTTCTCGAAGGCAAAGCGGGGGATCTTGGTGACGACGTAGTCGATCGTCGGCTCGAACGAGGCCGGGGTCGCGCCGCCGGTGATGTCGTTGGCGATCTCGTCCAGCGTGTAGCCGACCGCGAGCTTGGCCGCGACCTTGGCGATCGGGAAGCCGGTCGCCTTGGAGGCCAAGGCCGAGGAGCGCGACACGCGCGGATTCATCTCGATCACGACCATGCGGCCGTCGGCCGGGTTGACGCCGAACTGCACGTTGGAGCCGCCGGTCTCGACGCCGATCTCGCGCAGCACCGCCAGCGAGGCGTCGCGCATGATCTGATATTCCTTGTCGGTCAGCGTCAACGCCGGCGCCACCGTGATCGAGTCGCCGGTGTGCACGCCCATCGGATCGAGGTTCTCGATCGAGCAGACGATGATGCAGTTGTCGTGTTTGTCGCGGACGACCTCCATCTCGTACTCCTTCCATCCGAGCACCGATTCCTCGATCAGCACTTCGTTGGTGGGGGAGGCATCGAGACCGCGCTCGATGATGTCGAGATACTCTTCCTTGTTGTAGGCGATGCCGCCACCGGTGCCGCCCATGGTGAAGGAGGGACGGATGATCGCGGGCAGGCCGATCTCGGACAGCGCCATCAGCGCCTGTCCCAGCGCATGCTCCTGATAGCGCTTGCGGCGCTCGTTCTCGCCGAGCGTCCATTGCCGGTCGAGCTCGTCGCGCGCGGCGCCCGACAGCGTCTCGCGCTCGGCCAAGTATTTGTCGCGATACTGCTTCTTCAGCGCCGACGCATTGGCGAGCCGCGACTTCGGGGTCTGCAGCCCGATCTTCTCCATCGCATTGCGGAACAGCTGGCGGTCCTCGGCCTTGTCGATCGCGTCAGCCGTCGCGCCGATCATTTCGACGTCGAACTTCTCCAGTGTCCCCTGCCGGCGCAGCGACAGCGCGCAGTTCAGCGCGGTCTGCCCGCCCATGGTCGGCAGCAGTGCGAAGCCGCCGGGGATGACGTGGCGTTCCTTCTCGATGATCTTGGCGACGATCTCCGGCGTGATTGGCTCGATATAGGTCGCATCGGCCAATTCCGGATCGGTCATGATCGTGGCCGGATTGGAATTGACGAGGACGACGCGATAGCCCTCCTCCTTCAGCGCCTTCACCGCCTGCGTACCGGAATAGTCGAATTCGCAGGCCTGGCCGATCACGATCGGACCGGCGCCAATGATCAGGATGGTCGAGATGTCGGTTCGTTTCGGCATTCAAGCTCACGGGCAAGAAACGGGCAGGAATTGGGCACAAAAAAAGGGCGCGCGTGCCGCGCGTCCCCGAAGGCCAAGGCGCGACCATTGCTCGCGCGCGAGCGGTCTTTAGACCAGTTTCCTCTGAGCGAAAAGGGTTTTGGGCCGAAATCAACGGCCAATTTGGCCGAAGAGGGTCTGAGGGGCGCGGCGCCGTCGCTGGCTCGCCGAGCCGAAGCTGCGCGGCAGCGACGGCTGGAGGCCCGGCCTGGACTTGAACCAGGTTCAAGAGCGTTGCACCGCTCTTCGCGTCGTAGCTTCCGCCACCGGGCCGGGGGTGATCTTACCTCTCAGGGCCGCGTGAGCCAGCCCGTGTTTCAGTTAACCCTAATCCGGTTGCTCGATGTTGGGCCACGGCGTGGGCTGGTCGGCTCGGCCGGTCACACGGTTCCCATTGCCGGCTGCGCCACGAAGGTCATGCGCCAGGGATTGTGGCCGATATTCTTCGGCGCCCGGACGGCAGAGAGGCCGGCCTTCTTCAGCCGTGCCAGGATCTCGGCCTCGCTGTAGCGCTGCAGGCCGACCTTGGTCCGCAACTGCCGGTAATCGGACAGGGCAGTGGCGACCAGCCCGACCAGGGCATCCTTGAGGAAGCCGTCCCGCGCCGCGAACATCAGCAGCGCGAGCACGTCACGGCCCATGCCGACGTCCGGACGCAGGACGTCGCCGAGGACGAACTTTCCCGACGGCTTCAGCAGCCGCCTGATCACGGCCAGGGCTGCATCGAATTCCGCCTCGCTCATGTACTGGGCCACGGAGTTCATGACCACGAGGTCGATCGAGCCTTCCTGCATGTTGCGCAGCTCGTCCAGCGACCGCACGCGGATCTTGGTGTTGGGGGCGAAGCGCGCGATCAGCCGGCCGCGCACGCCCGGCGCCGGCTCGGCCAGGATGAGCGTCATGCAGGCGTCGGCGACCTTGGCGGCCGACAGGGCCTCTCCGCAGGAATAGTCGAGAACGACTGCGTCGGGCGAGGGAATATAGCCGACGATGTCGCGCGCGATCCCCTCGAAGTGCAGGTCGCGATGCAGCTTGCTCGCATAGATCGTGTGCGTGGAATCGTAATAATCGATCCAGTCGTCCATGGCGGGTTCCGGCAAACACAGTTCCTTGATCGGAACTGGAGGGGTCAGCGAGCGTTAACGGGTCCGATCATCCGTGTCCATCGCTGCTTCTAACAGGAAGGCCAAGCCGTGAGTAAAGCAAAGACCGACAAGACCGCCCCCGAGCTCGATACCCCGACCGATCTGTCCCCGGATGCCGTGAACAAGATCTCGACGGCATTGAACACGCTGCTTGCGGACGCCTTTGCGCTCTATCTGAAGACCAAGAACTTCCACTGGCACGTCAGCGGACGGCATTTCCATGACTACCACGAAATGCTCGACGAGCAGTCGGACGCGATCTTTGCCACCACGGACCAGCTCGCCGAGCGCGTGCGCAAGCTCGGTGGCACCACGCTGAAATCGATCAGCCAGATCAGCAAGCTGCAGACCATCAAGGACAACAACGAGGAGTATGTGCCGCCGCGCGAGATGTTGCGGGAGTTGATGGAGGACAACAAGCACGTCGCGGCTGCGATGCGGAAAGCGCACGGGCTGTGCGACGACAATGACGATCCCGCCACCGCGGGACTGCTGGAGACCTTCATCGACGAGACCGAGCGCCGCACTTGGTTCTTGTTCGAAGCCAGCCGCCAGGAAGGCAGCAACGCGGCGTAGGCGGGCCAGCGTCGAGTTGAGGTCCGGGCGCGCTGCGAGGACGTGGCGCGCCGGTCCGGCCTCGATGCCGGCCTCCGGCTCATACCATGCCAGGCTATGCGGAGTGGCCGAGTGCCGACCAGCTCCGATAGATCATGTAAGCCGCCACCACGAATACCACCGTGGCAAACACCTTGTTCAGGGTGCCGCGCGTACCGGACAGGCGAGCCGCCAGCTTCGCACCGACCAGGCCACCGGCGATGCCGGCGACGAGAAAGGTCGCCGCCAGCGCCCAGTCGACCAGTCCCGACAGCGCGTAGTTTGCTGCGGTCGTCAGTCCGAACGCCGTGACGGACACGAGCGAGGAGCCGATCGCGTAGAGGATCGGCATGCCCGTCGCAAACATCAGAGCCGGAACGATCAGGAAGCCGCCGCCGATGCCGAAGAAGCCGGACAGTGTTCCCGTGCCGAAACCGAATGCCAAGAGCGGCAACAGATTGTCGCGCGAAAGCTTGACGTCCAGCTGGCTGTTCGTGCCGCGCCTGCGCAGCATCAAGAGGCCGATCACGATCATGACCAGGGCGAACAGCAGCAGCAGCTTCTGACCGTCGACCATCTTGCCGAGCGTCGAGCCAGCGAAGGCGCCGACCACGCCCGTTGCAGCAAACACCAGCGCGCAATGCCATTTGACGTTCCCGGAGCGGGCATGATTGGCGAGATTGGCCGCCGCGTTGATCGCCACGGCGACCGCGCTCGTGCCGATCGCGACGTGGGGATTGCCGACGCCGACCAGATACACCATGAGCGGCACGGCCAGCACCGATCCGCCCCCGCCGATCAGGCCGAGCGTGAATCCGACGAAAGAGCCGGACAGCGAGCCGAGCGCAAGCTGGGCAGCGGACAAGGTCATCCTGCGATGCTCCGGACTGGCGTGCCGCGCCGGTGCCCGGCCGTTGCCAAATGGGAAAGCCGAGCCGCGACGTCTGCCGCGTGCTCGGTGGGGCGAGGGGTGTCCTAGAGTGCGTTGAGCGGGACTTTCAGGAAGCGCCGGCCGTCCTGATCGGGCGTCGGCAGCCGTCCCGCCTTCATGTTCACCTGCAGGGAGGGGATGATCAGCTTGGGCATGTCCAAGGTGCGGTCGCGCGCCTCGCGGGCGGCGACGAACTGATCCTCGGTGATGCCGTCGCGGACGTGGATGTTGTGCGCGCGCTGCTCGGCCACCGTCGTTTCCCAGCGGATGTCGCGGCCGTTTGGACCGTAGTCGTGGCACATGAACAGCCGCGTCGCGTCAGGCAACTCCAGCACCCGGCGGATCGAGCGATACAGCGTGCGGGCATCGCCGCCAGGAAAGTCGGCGCGTGCCGAGCCGCCGTCCGGCATGAATAGCGTGTCGCCGACGAAGGCGGCGTCTCCGATCACATGAGTCATGCAGGCCGGCGTGTGCCCCGGCGTATGCATGGCGAAGGCGGTGATTGCGCCGATCCGGTAGGTGTCGCCATCATGGAACAGGCGGTCGAACTGGCTGCCGTCGCGCTGAAACTCGGTGCCTTCGTTGAAGATCTTGCCGAACGTCTCCTGCACCATCCTGATGTTGGCGCCGATGCCGATCCTGCCGCCCAGCCTTGACTGGATGTAGGGCGCCGCCGACAGATGGTCGGCATGGACATGGGTCTCGATCAGCCAGTCCAGTTGCCAGCCGCGATCCTCGATCAGGCGAATGATCTCGTCGGCCGAATGCGGTGCGATGCGCCCCGATGCATAGTCGATGTCCATGACCGAATCGATCACCGCGCAGGCCCGCGAGCCTGGGTCCTTGACCACATAGCTGACGGTGTTGGTGGCGCGATCGAAGAACGGTGTGACCTCGGGTTTCACTGACAGGTCGACCGGATGAGGAATGCCGGACATTCAAGCCTCCCTCATTCTGAAGCGACTGCGGCGAGCGAGGGCCGGCGGCTCGCGAGCATGCGGGCTGCGGCCATTCCGATCATCATGGCCGTGACGAACAGGACGATGGCAGGCGAGCCGTAGCCGAGCGCCACGAAGGCCGGGCCCGGGCAGATGCCGGCGAGGCCCCAGCCGATGCCGAAGATCGCAGGGCCGGTTGCGATCCGCCAATCCAGCGTCTGAAAGGATGGCAGGTGGAATTGGTCACCGAGGACGGGACGCCGGCGCCGGAAAACCAGTCGGAAGCCGGCGAAGGTGACCCCCACCGCTCCAGCCATCACGAGGATCAGGCTCGGATCCCAGCCGCCGAAGCGGATCGCCGCGAAATCGAGGAAGTTGAGCACCTTCTCTGGATTGGACATGCCGGAGAGCAGCAGCCCGAGTCCGAAGATGAGGCCGACGGTGAACTGGACGAAAATGATCATGGTGCCTCACAGCACGTGGCGAACGAGGAAGGTGGTCGCGACCGCGGTGGCCATGAACACCAGCGTGGCGACGATCGAGCGCGGCGAGAGGCTGGCGATGCCGCAGACGCCATGACCCGAGGTGCAGCCGTTGCCCCAGACCGCCCCGAAGCCGACCAGCAGCCCGGCTGCAACCATATCGATCGGACCGACCTCCAGCTTCAGCGGCGGCAGGCTCCCGCTGACGATGCGGACTGCAAGGGCGGCCGCGACCAGCCCTCCTATGAAGGCGAGCCGGCCAGCGAGCGCACCGTCCCAGGGCGGCAACAGCCGCGCGGCAATGCCGCTGACGCCGGCAATACGGCCGGTCAGGCCCATCAGCATGACGGCTGCAGCGCCGATGAGGGCGCCGCCTGCGAGCGCCGTGACCGCTGTATACTCCGTGATCATATCGTCCTTGATTCCCTCGTCCGGGGGCATGTTGCAATCGGCTATCATGTGCATTATTGCATATATACGAAAATGAAGAAGTAACAATCATGACAACGCAGGCCAGGCGCAAAACCCGTGAGGCCATGGTGGCGGCGCTCGACGACAAGGCGGAGGAGGCGGCGGGCCTGCTCGCTGCCATGGCGAATTCGAAGCGCCTCATGGTGCTCTGCAACCTCATCGACGGCGAGCGCGCGGTCGGCGATCTCGCCGAACAGGTCGGGTTGCGACAGGCGGCGCTGTCTCAGCATCTCGCGAAGATGCGCGCGCTCGATCTCGTCGCCACTCGGCGCGATGGCCAGACCATCTACTATCGGCTGGCGAGCCGGGAGGTCCGCGAGATCCTGCAGACGCTGTATCGGCTGTATTGCGCCTGATCAGCGCGCCTGGTGCCACAGGCGCGTGAGCGGGCCGCCCGCGCCGAGCACAGGATCGGTCGCGGGCAGCGGCACCTCCGGAATGGTTTTCGATGCGCGGGCGTGGTTCTCCGGCGTCGGCCGCGTGATCTGCATCTTCGGTCCGGGCGGATAGGCGCCGACGATGCAGAAATCGCTGCTGGCAGCAATGCATTGATGTCCAGTGCCGGCCGGCAGGATGGCGACGTCACCCGGCCTGAGCTCCAGCTCCCGGCCCTGATCGCCGCCGAAGCGGACCCGCGCCGTTCCGGCGGCGACACCCAGCGCCTCATGCACGGTCGCATGATAGTGCAGATAGTCGTAGACGCCGTTGCGCCACATGTCGCCCCAGCCATTGGCCGCGAACACGCGCTCGACACTGGCGGCCGAGATCAATGGCGTTCTTGTAGACCAGAAACGGCATCGGATTGTTCGGCACCAGGCCGTCATCTTCGAACACGATCGCCAGCGGCTCAACCCCCTCCTTGATCGCAGACATTGGAGCCTCCGGTGACCCGAGCATAAGCTAAAATTCAACGGCGGCAGAGGCCGCGAGCTCCGTGCTCACCCAAGTAGGTTGTCTACTTCACTAGGCCATCAAGAATGCTAAAGCCTTTGCTCTTGAGCCAGTTGAGAAGAGAATCTTTGGCAACGAGAGCTGCCACCCCAATTGCAGCTTTGCCGAACTGCTGAATCAAAGCCCCCAATGGCTTGAGAGCGAATTCGTTCAAGTACATCCAAGTAATCTGCTTATCTTCCTTCAGCCGTCTCGCGGCCATCGAAAGTTTGTCCAGGATAAATGTCTTTTCCTCCGGACGGGTTGCGGCGTAGCCATTGTCGCCCCGGAGTTTCTCAATCACGTCATCTAATTTTTCAACAGCTCTTCGTTGGGCTTCATCGGAGCCATCAAGCGGTATCGGCTCCCACAAGTCACCTTCCGACCCAGCGGGAAGCGTCAACTCATCGAGGGCTAGATCGCGCTGCAATTTTGCGTAGAATTCATCTTCGAAGCGGTCGACCTTAATAAGTCCGCTTTTCGATATTCTGTAGCCATCCAAGGCAACCTCGTAAGTCGCGCCTCCTTGAATCGCTATACCAGCAAAAGTCGATTTTTCACGCGTTTCAGTCCGCTGCTCCACGTCTCGCTGACTTACTAGTTGAGTCAACTCCATTCTGATCGCGTTTGCTGGCTGTGCCGCAAGCGCCGACCTAATTTGTGCGAACGTAAGATAGGTCGTTGTGTCGTCGAAGAAACGATGATGCAGGATCATCAAGATCTGGTCAGAAATCGACTGTAGATCCAATCGACGCCGCATCATTGTTTCCTTAGGCGCGCTTCTTCTCGCGCATCAGCTCGGCGAAGCGCTGAAAGAGGTAATGCGAGTCGCGCGGGCCGGGCGAAGCTTCCGGGTGGTACTGCACCGAGAACACCGGTTTGCCCTCGAGCTGGATGCCGCAATTCGAGCCGTCGAACAGCGAGATGTGGGTCTGCGTCGCGCCCGATGGCAACGTGTCCTGGTCGACCGCGAAGCCATGGTTCATCGAGGTGATCTCGACCTTGCCAGTGGTCTCGTCCTTGACCGGATGGTTGGCGCCGTGATGGCCCTGGTGCATCTTCTTGGTCTTGGCGCCGACCGCAAGCCCGAGCATCTGATGGCCGAGGCAGATGCCGAAGGTCGGTGTGCCCGACGAAATCACCTGCTGAATGACCGGCACGGCATATTTGCCGGTCGCCGCGGGATCGCCGGGTCCGTTCGACAGGAACACGCCGTCCGGCTTCATCGCCAGGATGTCCTCGGCCGGCGTCGTCGCCGGCACCACCGTCACCTTGCAGCCGACGCCGGCGAGCAGGCGCAGGATGTTGCGCTTGATGCCGTAGTCGATCGCGACGACGTTGAACTCCGGATTGACCTGTCGGCCGAAGCCCTCGTTCCACACCCAGGGGGTCTCGTCCCAGGTGAAGCGCTGGGCGGAGGTCACCATCGGCACGAGGTCCATGCCCTCCAGGCCGGGCCATTCCCGCGCTTCCTTCTTCAGGGCGTCGAGGTCGAAATTGCCGTCCTTGGCATGCGCGATCACGGCGTTCGGCATGCCCTTGGAGCGGATCAGCGCGGTCAGCGCCCGGGTGTCGATGCCGGACAGCCCGATGATCCCGCGCGCACGCAGCCACTGGTCGAGATGGCGGGTGGCGCGGTAGTTCGACGGATCGGTGATCGCGGTGCGCAGGATCACCCCGCGTGCGCCCGGCGTCGCCGCCATGTTCACCGTCTCGATATCCTCGTCGTTGGTGCCGACATTGCCGATATGCGGGAAGGTGAAGGTGATGAGCTGGCCGGCATAGGACGGATCCGTCAGGATCTCCTCATAGCCGGTCATGGCGGTGTTGAAGCAGACCTCGCCCACGGCGTGGCCTTCGGCGCCGAGGCCGTAGCCTTCCAGCACCGTGCCGTCGGCGAGCACGAGGAGCGCGGTCGGTTTATGGTCCGGCCAGGCGGCGTCAGTATCGATGTGTGTCATGAGGCCCCTACATAGTGCCCCAGGCGCGCGGCGTCAAAGCGGGAAGCGGCCGATTCACATGCGATTTCGGTCAATTCGGCCGGAGTTTCGAGGCATCCGACCGGAACGGATGTGGAACCGTGTTGTTTCGGGTGGGCGAACCGCCTAGACCAGCGCCAATGGATTTTGAGAGGGCGAGAGCATGCTGCGCGACGACATCAACAATGCGGTCAAGGAGGCGATGAAGGCCAAGGACGAGCGCAAGCTGTCCACCCTTCGCATGGTGAACTCGACCTTGAAGAACGCCGACATCGCCGCGCGCGGCGAAGGCAAGCCGCCCTTGACCGACGCCGACGTGCTCGCGGTGCTGCAGAAGATGATCAAGCAGCGTCAGGAGTCGGTCGAGCTGTATGAAAAGGGCGGCCGCGCCGAGCTCGCCGCCGGCGAGCGCGAGGAGATCGCGGTCATCTCGGCCTATCTGCCGAAGCAGATGAGCGACGACGAGGTGAAGACCGCCATCTCCGCTGCAGTCGCCGAGACCGGCGCCGCCGGCATGAAGGACATGGGCAAGGTGATCGCCGTGCTGAAGGCCAAGTATACCGGCCAGATGGATTTCGCCAAGGCGAGCGCGCTGGTGAAGGCGGCGCTGTCGGGCTAGGCCGCGCGACGCGAAGCGCCGAGCCATCCCCACATCGTCATGCCCGGGCTTGTCCCGGGCATCCACGTCTTTAAGACTGTCATCAAGAAGAAAGACGTGGATGGCCGGGCCTTCGCCGCGCCGAAGGGGCTTCGGCCCCGCAGGCGGGTCTTCGCCTGGCCATGACGGAGAGAACGATGCTCAAGGAAACGTCCGACTACGACCAGCTCACTCGCGACTTCCGCTGGGACATCCCGGCGCAGTTCAACATCGCGGTCGCGACCTGCGATCGCCACGCCGACGGCTCGGGGCGCCTGGCGCTGATCGTCGTCGAAGAGGACGGCGCCGCACGGCGCGTCTCATTCGATGAGCTGCGCGATTACTCCTGCCGCTTCGCCAACGTATTGAAGGCCGATGGTCTCGCGCAGGGCGACCGCGTCGCGGTGTTCCTGTCGCAGTCGCTGGAGCTGCCGATCGTCCATCTGGCGGCGTTCCGCGCCGGTCTCGTCTCGGTGCCGCTGTTCACGCTGTTCGGCGAGGACGCGCTGCAATTCCGGCTGCAGAACTCCGGCGCCAAGGTCGTCGTCACCGACGCCACGGGCCTTGCGAAGCTCGCGCGCATTCGCGACCGCCTGCCGGAACTCAAGACGATCTATGTCACTGACGGCGACGGCCTCGGCGCCCAAGCCTTCTGGCCGACGCTGGAGCGCGCCTCCGATCAATTCCCGACCGTCGCCACGTCGAGCGACGACCCTGCCATCATCATCTATACCTCGGGTACGACCGGAAATCCCAAGGGCGCGCTGCACGCCCATCGCGTACTGCTCGGCCACCTGCCCAATGTCGAGATGGTGCACGGCTTCCTGCCGAAGCCCGGCGACGTCATGTGGACGCCGGCGGATTGGGCATGGATCGGCGGCCTGTTCGATGCGCTGTTTCCTGCATGGTATCACGCGATCCCGATGATCGGTTATCGCGCCAGGAAATTCGAGCCGCAGGCCGCAATGCAACTGATGGCGGACTACGCCGTCCGCAACGTGTTCCTGCCCCCGACCGCGCTGAAGTTGATGCGCCAGGCCAATGTCAAGCACGAGGGCGTCAAGCTGCGCAGCATCCTCACCGGCGGCGAGTCGCTCGGCGCCGAGCTGCTCGACTGGGTGCGCGCGACCTTCGGCATCGATGCGCACGAGATCTACGGCCAGACCGAATGCAATCTCGTCGTCGGCAACAATGCGAGGCTGTTTCCGATCCGGCCGGGCTCGATGGGCAAGGCGACGCCGGGCTTCGAGGTGCTGATCGTCAACGACAAGGGCGAGGAGCTGCCGCGCGGAGAGAGGGGCATCATCGGCGTGCGCCAGCCCAATCCCTGCACCATGATCGAATATTGGCGCAATCCGGAGGCGACGCAGAAGAAGTTCGCGGGCGACGTGCTGCTGACAGGCGATCTCGGCACCCAGGATGACGACGGCTATTTCTGGTATGCGAGCCGCGAGGACGATGTCATCACGTCGGCCGGCTATCGCATCGGCCCGGCGGAGATCGAGGACACGCTGCTCAAGCATCCGGCAGTCGCGCTGGCGGCCGTCGTCGGCATTCCCGACCCGGTGCGCACGGAGGCCATCAAGGCGTGGATCGTGCTGCGCCCTGGCTTCGTTGCAAATGACACGCTGTCGCGAGAGATCCAGGACTTCGTCAAAGTGAAGCTTGCCGCGCACGAATACCCGCGCCACGTTGAATTCACCGACACCCTGCCGATGACGGCGACCGGCAAGGTGCTGAGGCGGGAGTTGCGGGCGCGGGGGTAGGGGGCTCCCGTTCGTGGGTGCCCAATGGTGCGCCTGGCTCCCTCGCCTCGCTGGCAGTCCCGCGCGGCACGACGGATGGCGACAGACGAGTGCAAAACTGCATCGTCATATGTGATCGCTCCGCCCCTCTGCCCACAAGTTGAAATTGAAATCCCCGCCCTCCCGCTGTTAGCATCACGGCAACAACAACATTCAGGAGGGACCGCCGATGACCGCATCCGTCTCGGGACGATCCGATCCCGTGGTGCGCCGCATCACCACGGCCGATATTGCCGAAGCCTTGACGCAAGGCCTCCGCGATTTTCAGGCTCAGCCCATGTTCGGCCTTGCTTTCGGGCTGATCTATGTACTCGGCGGCATCAGCATCGTGCTGTGCGTCACCGCCTTCGGGATGGTCTACTTGGCCTATCCGCTGGCCGCAGGGTTTGCGCTGATCGGCCCGTTCGTCGCGATCGGTCTCTACGAGGTCAGCCGCCGCCGCGAACTCGGCCAGCCGATTTCCTATGGCGGGATCTGGCGCACGATCACTTCGCGCGGCGAGATCGGCTGGATGGCGTTCGTGACGCTATTTTTCTTCATCATCTGGATGTACCAGGTGCGCCTCCTGATCGCGCTGCTGCTCGGGCTCAATGCCTCGTTCTCCAGCATCAAGGAGTTCATGACCGTGGTGCTGACGACCAACGAGGGTCTGCTCTTCCTCGCGATCGGCAATCTCGACGGCGCCGCTCTATCGCTGGTGCTGTTCTCGCTCACGGTCGTGTCGTTTCCGCTGCTGCTGGAGCGCGACGTCGATTTCGTGACGGCGATGATCACCAGCGTGCGCGCGGTCGTGACGAGTCCCGGCCCGATGATCGGCTGGGCCGCCGTCATCACCGTGCTGCTGATCATTTCGGCATTACCGTACTTCCTCGGGCTGCTGGTCACTGTGCCGGTGCTGGGCCATGCGACCTGGCATCTGTACCGCCGGATCGTAGCTCCGGCATAAGGCAAGGGCGAGCCGCGACGTAGGTTCGATGGCGCATGGACGCCGTCGAACGGGCTCGTTTCGAAACGCGGCTCGCCGGTGGTCCGGCCGGCCCCAATGTCGGAGGAGGATGATGCCGGACAACATCGCGTTGTTTGCCACGATCGTCTTGTTGCTGCCGATGTTCTATCTGCTGCTGGCCGCGCCGGCCTTTCTGCTGGTGCGGCTCGACATCGTGCCGGTCACCCGGCTCCTGCGCGGCATGTTCGACTCCTACTTCGTGGCGCTTTCGATCGCTGGCGGCATCGGCGCGCTCGCCGTGCTGGCCGACGGCCGCCCCGTTCTGGGGCTGGGCATTGGGCTGATCGCGGCGTTCGCGCTGCTCTCGCGCCGCTGGTTTCTGCGGCAGATGGACGCGCGTATCCGCGACAGGGATTCTGGCGATGCGACGGCCCTGCGTCGGCTGCGTTGGTTACATTGGGGTGGCATGCTGAGCAATGCGGTCCAGGTCGGCGCCGTCCTCGCCAGCATCCCACAGATCGCCGCGGTGTCGTAGCAGGCCTTGTCGTTTAAGGTACTGCAATCCCCATCGCCTTCAGGGCCGCCAGCATGCGCGTCGGCGGCGTCATCTTCACCGCGAGCGGCTTGCCCGTCTCGAGCACGCTCTTGAGGCTCGACAGGATGGCCGGCCAGCCCTGGCGTCCGCCAGACAGGATGTCGTCGGAGAGCGGCCGCTCATGCGCTTCAGTCATCGTGAGACGGACGGCGTCGCCGGCCGGTTCGATCTCATAGGTCACGAGCGTGCGGCCCAGTGCCTCGACGAGGCCGGGCCAGTTGACGTCCCAGGTGACGGTCAGCCGGTGCGGCGGCTCGCAGACGATCACCTGGCCGCTGATGTGTTCGGAGCCGTCCGGCGCGCGCACGATGAAGGCGCCGCCCGCCCTCAGTTCGGCTTCCACGGCGAAGCCGAAGAAATATTGCCGGCTGAACTCGGCGGAGGTCAGCGCCTGCCACACCTTCTCAGGGCTGGCGGCGATGTAGATCGTGTAGACGGTGGCGGGCTTGAACTTTGCAAGATCCATCGCTCAGACTCCCTTGCCGAGCGCTGACATCGGGATCACCAGCGCCGTTCCGGTCTCAAGCAGACTTTTTAGGCCGGACATGATCGCGGGCCAGCCGTTGGAAACCGCATCGAGCAATCTCCGTGCCCCTTCGAAGCCTTCATGCGTCAGGGTCAGCTTGACGGAGTTGCCGTGCTGTTCGATCGCGAACACGACCTTGGTCGGCTGCTCGTTGCGAAACTCGTCTTTCAGGACGTGCTGGAAGGTGTAGGAGAGCCGGCGTGGCGGATCGAACTCCAGAATCTGGCCGACATCCGTCGCCATCCCGTCGGTCACCAGCGTGAACGGCGAGCCGACGCGCCAGTCGGAATGCAGTTCGGTGCCGAACCAGTAGCGCTTTGCGAATTCGTTTGATGTCAGCGCTTCCCACAATTTCTCGGGCGTCGTCGCGATATACGTGACGTAGACGAATTCGGGCTTACTCATCGCGCTCCTCCAATTGCCGCTTCAACTCGCTGAGCGCGGCGAGCTTGCCGCGCTCGAATTTCCTGATCCAGCGCTCCCCGATGTGATGGATCGGCACCGGATTGAGATAGTGCAGCTTCTCGCGGCCATGCCGGATCGTCGCGACCAGATTGGCCGCTTCCAGAATGGCAAGGTGCTTGGTCACGGCCTGTCGCGTCATCGCGAGGCCGTCGCAGAGTTCGGTCAGGGTTTGCCCGTTCCGCGCGTGGAGCCTGTCGAGCAGGGCGCGTCGTGAGCCGTCCGCAAGCGCCTTGAAGACATCATCCATGTGAGAAAGAATAGGCAACCAAATGGTTGCGTGTCAAGAACGCTGCGCTGTGGATCGCGCGAGGACAAGCGGGCTTTCCTCTGCAGACATGTCGTGCATTAGTGAGCGCCTCATTCGCATCGAGGCGCCTCATGTCCCTGCAAGTCTATCTCGCCTTCGTCGCCGCCTGTATCGGGCTGGCGCTGCTGCCGGGTCCCGTCGTGACGCTGCTGATCGCCAACGGTCTGCGCCACGGGACCCGCGCCGCGCTCATCAATATCGCCGGCGTGCAGACCGGGCTGGCGATCGCGATCGGCATCGTCGCCGTCGGCCTGACGTCGCTGATGGCCACGATGGGCTATTGGTTCGAATGGGTGCGGCTGGTCGGTGCGGCCTATCTGGTGTGGCTCGGAATTCAGCTCATCCGCTCGCCGATCGAGGGGATCTCTGCGGGCGAGGCGCCGCCACCGCCGCCGCGCGGCGGCTTTTTCCTGCAGGGGCTGCTGGTGCTGCTCTCAAACCCGAAGGTGATGGTGTTCTTCGGCGCGTTCCTGCCGCAGTTCATGGACATGAGCCGGGATCACGTGCCGCAGGTCGGTTTGCTCGGCGTCACTTTCATGGTGATCGCGGGTCTCACCGACGCGATCTATGCGCTGCTCGCGGGCCGTGCGCGAAAACTGTTCTCGGCCAGGCGGACGCGGCTGGTGTCGCGCATCTCCGGCGGCTTCATGATCGGCGGCGGCGTGTGGCTGGCGCTGACCCGGGCACGGTGAGCACGCGTTCGGCCCCGCGGCCGCATCGCCGTCTGCTGACGCGCGCTACAGGCTGATCGTCCCCTTCACCACCGGCGCGACGTCGCCGCCGATCCAGATCGTGTCGCCGTCCTGCGCGACATGGACGCGGCCGGCGCGACCGAGCACGGTGCCCTGGGAGGCGACATATTGCTTCGGAGCAATTCCGGCTCCGATCAGCCATTGCGCCAGACTTGCATTGAGGCTGCCCGTCACCGGGTCCTCGCCGCCGCCCCACATGAAGCCGCGGACCTCGTAGTCGGCATCTGTGCCATCTTGCGCCCGATCCCATGGCGCAACAACGCCGATCGGCTGTTGCGGCAGCGACGCCGGATTGTAGCGGATGTCGAGCAGCGCGCGGCGCGAGTCGATCAGCACGCCGATCCAGCCCGGGCCGTTGTCGATCCACTGCACGGCGCGCATCGTGCTCGTTGGGATGCCGAGCGCTGCTGCGATCCTGCTCGTCAGCTCGGCATCGACGGCGCCGGAGCGGCGGAGGGGCGGGGCGGCGAAGGCGAGGCGATCTCCGTCACGCTTGATGCGCACGAGGCCCGCGCCGCATTCCTGCACCACATGCTCGCCCTTTGGCCGGCCGCCGAGCGCGAGCCATACGTGGCATGAGCCGAGCGTCGGATGGCCCGCAAAAGGCAGTTCGCGCTGCGGGGTGAAGATGCGCACGCGATAATCAGCGCCCGGATTCTGAGCGCGTGACAGGAAGGTCGTCTCGGACAGATTGGTCCAGTTGGCGATCGCCTGCATCGCTGCATCGTCGAGGCCGTCGGCCTCGGCGATCACGGCGAGCGGGTTGCCTTTGAAGGCGACCTTGGAGAACACGTCGACTTGATGGAACGGAAGCGCGAGCATTGCGGTGCCCTCCTCGATGTCGGCGTCAGTCGCGCCAGAACGGCTTGTTGGCCTCTTCCTGCACGACCACGGGATCAAGGCCGCAGTCGCGCATCTGCTCGCGATCGAGCATCGCCAGTTCGGACCGCCAGAACAGGCGCCGCAGCCAGAGTTGCGGGACCTGGAGCAAATTGCTCTTTCCGTGGGCAACCTGCGGAGTTGCCCAACGCTGCGCCAGGGAATATGCCATGAGTCACCTATCGCTCTTCAATTGCGTTGTTCGAAGAGCAATCGCGCAGTACATATCTCGGTGCAATCGAAACATTGCTCTCGGTGCAATATAGCATGAATGCTTCGTATACGGCCCTGGTGGACGACATTGCCGAGGACATCGCCAACGGCAGGCTGAAGGCCGGCGACCGGCTGCCGCCGCAGCGTCAGTTCGCCTATGAACGGGGAATTGCCGCATCCACGGCAGCGCGCGTCTATGCCGAATTATTGCGCAGGGGTCTGGTCGTGGGCGAGGTCGGGCGCGGCACCTTCGTCGCGGGAGAGGCGGTACCGGTACCACCCTCGCTGCGGCTGGAGCCGTTCGATGGCCGCATCGATCTCGAGTTCAATTTCCCGACCCTGCCGGATCAGGCGGCCCTGATCGCGAAGTCGCTTGCCGCATGGCAGCGGCCGGAGAAGCTGGCGCCGGTGCTGGCGCCGATCACGCAGCGGCGGCTGGCCGAGGCCGGGCGCACCGCCGCGGCCTTCTTCGCCAGCGAGCGCTGGCGCCCGCGCGCGGAGAACTTCGTCTTCGCCGGCAGTGGTCGGCAGTCGCTGGCTGCGGCGATCTCGGCGCTGGTGCCGGTCGGTGGCCGGCTCGGCGTCGAGGCCGTCACCTATCCGATGATCAAGGGCATCGCGGCGCGGCTGGGCGTGACCCTGGTGCCGCTCGCGATGGACGGCGAGGGCGTCCGCCCGGATGCCCTGACCAAGGCGCACCGCGCGAGCGCGCTCAACGCGATCTACATCCAGCCGGTGATGCAGAATCCGCTCGGCCTGACGATGAGCGAGGCGAGGCGCGAGGAGATCGTGCGTCTGGTGCGCAAGCACGAGCTGATGATCATCGAGGACCTCGTCTACGGCTTCCTCAGCGATCAGGTCTCGCTGGCGACGCAGGCCGAGGAGCGTGTCGTCGTGGTCGACAGCCTTGCCAAGCGGCTCGCGCCGGGGATTGCGGTCGGTTTTCTCTACGTGCCGGGAAGCATGCGCGAAAAATTCGCCGCCACGGTGCGCACCGGGGCCTGGTCGGTGACGTCGCTGGCGCTGGCCGCCGGCATGGGGCTGCTCGCCGACGGCACGGCGGCCGAGATCACCAGGCGCAAGCGGGCCGACGCGCTGGTGCGGCAGGCGATCGTCGCCGAGTGCCTCGCCGGCCATCACATCGAGGCCGATCCGCGCTCCTACCATGTCTGGCTGCATCTGCCGGAGGGCTGGCGCGCCGAAGCCTTGACCGCCGCGGCCGCGCGCGCCGGCATCGCGATCACGCCGGCGAGCGCGTTTGCGGTGGCGCACGGCCATTCACCGAACGCGGTGCGGCTCGCGCTCGGCCTGCCGAGCCATGACGATCTGCGCACGGCGCTGTGGCGGCTCGCGGGCCTGCTCGCCCATCACGACGCCTCCGACATGACGGAGTAGCGGGCTAAGCGAGACCCTTGCTGCGCAGCTCGACCTCGATCTCGCCGAGAATGCGGATCAGCCGCTCGGCCCAGCGCTGCTGGTCCTCGGGCTCGGCGATTTCGTTCTGACGAATCTCGATGCCGGAATTGATCAGCCCGCGCGCCTCGCCATGCACGGGGATGGTGTAGTCGGTGCCGTCGCCGACCGCATAGGGCTGATTGTCGCCCACCACGAGATCGGGCTCGGCCCGCAACGCCCTCAACAGCAGCGGCGGCAGCACACGGTCGTGCTGATACAGCGTGCCAATGTGCCAGGGCCGCGCGATGCCCGCATAGACCGGCGTGAAGCTGTGCAGCGAGACGAGGATGGTCGGCCGCCCCGCGGCCTTGCGCGCATCGAGCACCTCGGTGATGCGGTCGTGATAGGGATCGAAGATCGCGCGGCGCCGGAGCTCGGCGTCCTCATGCGTCAGACCCTCATTGCCGGGGATCGTGGTGCGCTCGCTGATCATCGGAATCGCGTTCGGCGCCTTCGGCGAGCGGTTGCAGTCGATCACCAGCCGCGAATAGCGCTGCGCGATCAGATGCGCATCGAGCGCCCGCGATACGGCCTCCGCGACGCCGGCGATACCGATGTCCCAGGCGATGTGCCGCTCCAGTTCGCTTTCGGGCAGGCCGAGATCGCCGAGTGCGCGCGGCAGCAGGCGGCCATAGTGATCGCACGTGAAGAACAAGGCCGACGCCCCATCGGCGTTGCGCTCGAGCACGGGTGGAACTTCGTCTGGCTGGAGGAGTCGATGAGTGTTGCTCGTGCCGGACACGGTCATGCTGCCTCCCGTTGCTTCATGAAGCGGCAGACCGATCTCGGATTGGGCAGACGGATGAGGATTGGGCCGGCGGACATCATGATGGTCGCCCAAACGATGCTGATTCTGGCGATCATTCACAAGACAGAAGTTCGCAATGGGCCTACGGTCCGGGCTGGATGAGGCTGGCGCATCGTGCCGCTCGAACGGGGCGAAGGAGCCTTCATGCTGATCAAGGTTGGATTTGAGATCGCCTATGCGGCTCCGGCGGCAACGCCGATGGTGATCATGCTGTCGATCCATCCGTCGCGCTTTCCCGACATCGTCGGCACCGAGACGATCACGACCGAGCCCAAGGTGCCGATCAAATTCTACAACGACAGCTTCGGCAATCTCTGTGGACGGCTGGTGGCGCCGGCCGGCGGGGTCACCTTCCACGGCAGCGCCATCGTCCGCGACAGCGGGCGGCCGGACGCGATCGATCCCGGCGCCCAGCAACTGTCGATCGAGCAGCTGCCCGATGAGCTTCTGCTGTATCTGATGCCGAGCCGCTATTGCGAGACCGACAAGCTGGCCGAGGTCGCCTGGTCGTTGTTCGGCAGCGCGCCGGCGGGATGGGCGCGCGTGCAGGCGATCTGCGACTTCGTGCACGGCCACGTCACGTTCGGCTATGAGCACGCCCACGCCATGAAGTCGGCGCACGACGTCTATCAGCAGCGCGCCGGCGTCTGCCGCGACTTCGCCCACCTCGCGCTGACCTTCTGCCGCTGCATGGGCATTCCGGCTCGCTATTGCACCGGTTATCTCGGCGACATCGGCGTGCCGCCGGACCCGGTCCCGATGGATTTCTCGGGCTGGTTCGAGGTCTATCTCTCGGGCCGGTGGTACACGTTCGATGCCCGCCACAACGTGCCGCGCATCGGTCGCATCCTGATGGCGACCGGACGGGACGCCGCCGACGTCGCGCTGTCGACCTCGTTCGGCCTGATGACCCTGACCAAATTCCACGTCGTCAGCGATGAGATCGCGGCCGCCTGAGCAGAGAAAGGCGCGGCCGGCCGCCGCTTCGCATCATCGGCGATCGCCGCTATAGACGGGCCATGACCACCGATCTCCTGTTCGTCTACGGCACGCTGATGCGCGGCTTCGACCATCCGATGGCGCGGCTGTTGTCGGCCAATGCCGATTTCGTCGCCGAGGCAAGCTGCCGCGGCCAGTTGTACCGCATCCAGCATTATCCCGGCCTGGTGCCGTCCGATGACGCGGCCGATCTCGTCCATGGCGAGCTGTTCCGGCTGCACCAGCCGGAGCCGATGCTGCGCGAGTTCGACATGTACGAGGCCTGCGGCGAAGGCTTCGCCGCGCCGACCGAATATCTGCGCCGGTGCCTCGCCGTGACGCTGGCCGACGGCGCGGCCCGCGAGGCCTGGACCTACGTGTACAACTGGCCCGTGGACGAGGCCGCCCGCATCGCCTCGGGACGGTTTTTGGCGCCCTAAGTCTCTCCGCGCCGTCATTCCGGGACATCGCGCAGCGATGGGCCCGGAATCCATAACCACGAACGGTGCGAGGACACGCAGTGGCGCGGCCGTCCCGCCTCACGACTGGTCGTGGTTATGGATTCCGGGCTCGCCCTGCGGGCGCCCCGGAATGACGAGAGGAGAGGGCCGTGCCTGTGAATAGCCCGGACAAGCCGGAGGAAGTTCACATTTCGTACACGGGTGCCTATATGCCTAGGCCACCACCACAGGACCACCAGCCCGCTCATGGCCCGCTTCACGCCGGAATTTCTCGATGAGCTGCGCGCCCGGCTTCCGGTCTCGGACGTCGTCGGCAAGCGCGTGAAGCTCAAGAAGGCCGGGCGCGAGTGGAAGGGGCTGTCGCCGTTCCAGCAGGAGAAGACGCCGTCCTTCTACGTCAACGACCAGAAGGGTTTTTATCACGACTTCTCGTCCGGCAAGCACGGCAACATCTTCGACTTCGTGATGGAGACCGAGGGCTGCAGCTTCCCCGAAGCCGTGGAGCGGCTCGCGGGAATCGCCGGCCTGGCGCTGCCCGCGGTCACGCCCGACGCGGCGCGCCAGGAGCGGCAGCGCAAGACGCTGTACGACGTGATGGAGCTGGCGGCGAAGTTCTTTTCTGACACGCTGGCGTCCCGTCATGGCGCGCGCGCCCGCGGCTATCTTGCCGATCGCGCGATCCTGCCGCAGACGCAGCTCCAATTCCGGCTTGGCTACGCGCCGCCGGATCGGTTCGGCTTGAAGGAATATCTCGGCGCCCAGGGCATCCCGGTGGCCGACATGGTCGAGGCGGGATTGCTGGTCGGTGGCGACGACATTCCCGTGCCGTATGACCGCTTCCGCGACCGCGTGATGTTCCCGATCACCGATCTCCGCGGACGCGTCATCGCCTTCGGCGGTCGCGCGCTGCAGAAGGACGTGCCGGCGAAATACCTGAACTCGCCGGAGACGCCGCTCTTCCACAAGGGCGACAACCTCTACAATCTCGCCAGCGCCCGTCAGGCCGCCCATAACGGCGCGCCGATGATCGTGGTCGAGGGCTATGTCGACGTCATTGCGCTGGTCGCGGCCGGCTTTGCCGGCGCCGTGGCGCCGCTCGGCACCGCGCTGACCGAGAGCCAACTTTCGCTGATCTGGAAGATGGTCGACGAGCCGATCCTGTGTTTCGATGGCGACCGCGCCGGCCAAAAGGCGGCCTATCGGGCCGCAGACCTTGCTTTGCCGCATCTCAAGCCTGGCAAGAGCCTGCGCTTCGCGCTCTTGCCCGAGGGACAGGATCCCGACGACCTCGTCCGCTCCGGCGGTCGCGGCGCGGTCGAGGAGGTGCTCAAAATCGCAAAACCCCTCGCCGAGGTGATCTGGTCGCGCGAGATCGAGGGCGGCAGCTTCAACACCCCGGAGCGCCGTGCCGCGCTGGAGGCGCGGATCGGCCAGCTCACCGGCGGCATCGCCGACGAGGTGGTACGGCGCTACTACAAGCAGGATCTCGGCGACCGGCTGTACCGGGCGTTCGCCCCGGACGGCGGCCGGGGGTTTGGCCGCGGCTTCGGTGCCGAATCAGGACGGCGTTTTGCTCCCCGCAGTCCCGGTTCCGGACAGCCTGGGCGGTTATCCACAGGAGGCGGTCGCCGCGGCGGACCGCCATCCACAGGCCAGGCCATGGCCCGCGGCCCCTACCAGGCGGCCAGCCCGCAGCTCGCCATGAGCCCGATCATGCGCGGCCAGCGCTCGGCGATCTCGCGCCGGGAGGCCCTGATCCTGCAGTGCCTGATCAACCACCCCTGGCTCCTGCACGACCACCTGGAGGAGGTCGCCGCGCTGGAACTGGCCCATCCCGAGGCGCACAAGCTCCGCGCCGCCATCATCGCCGCCTTCGCCCACGACCATCACCATTCGCCGGATCCGGACGAGCAGGCCGAGAAGATGCGGGCCGATCTGGAGAAGGCAGGCTTTTCCGAGCTTCTTCAACGGGTTGAGCGCGCGATCACGACGGCGGCGGTGTGGGCGACCAAATCGGGCGCGGCGCGCGATGACGTTCTTGCGACCTGGCATCAGCTGGTTGCCTTGCATCGGCAATGGCACTCCTTACTTAGGGAATTGAAGGATGCCGAGCTGGCGCTGGGCGAGGAGCCGAGCGAGCCGAACATGGGCTGGTTGAGGGACGTGAAGGCCAGGATGGCCGAGATGGACGGCACCGAGGCGCTGATCGAAGGCTTCGGGGAACTGTCCGGGCGTACCAATCGCAACGTGTAGAATTCGGGCCCGGCGCCCTGTCGTCGACGAGCACATTTCGGCCCGGTCCGCCCGAGCGGTCTCGGGTCCGCGCGAAAAGACTCGCCAAATCCATGGTTTGGCTGCAAAAACAGGGTTAATCGAAGTTTAAGAGGTCCGGGGCATTTTCTGCGGCAGATGGGTTGGTTTCGCTGTCGGACACCGCGCCTGCATGTCGGGCGCCGGATTCGATTGCAAAACCGGTATCGCTTTTGCAAGAAACGCGCGCCGGTCCGAAAACGGGACGACACCAGCGTAGGACGAAACGAGCGACGGGCTTCAGGGGGTGGCGACGTTAAAAGTGCGCCGCCCTTTCCGCGTCGAGAACAGTTTGAGTAGAGCAGGCGGGCGCCGCGATGCCAAGGGCTACGATGCCACGGGCGGAGCGGGCGCGTTTCGGGAGCAATGAATGGCCACGAAGGCAAAGACGCTGCAGGTGAAGGACAAGGAAAAGGACGACAAGGCCGCGGACGCTCCCGAGAAGGACGCCGCCGATGCGCCGTCGCCGTTGCTCGACCTGTCGGACGCCGCCGTCAAGAAGATGATCAAGCAGGCCAAGAAGCGCGGCTTCGTGACCTTTGATCAGCTCAACGAGGTCCTGCCTTCCGACACCACCTCGCCGGAACAGATCGAAGACATCATGTCGATGCTCTCCGACATGGGCATCAACGTGACCGAGGCCGAGGAGGCCGACGAGTCCGACGAGAAGGACGACGGCGAGGACGAGACCGACAACGAGCTTGTCGAGATCACCCAGAAGGCCGTCACCGAGGTCAAGAAGTCCGAGCCCGGCGAGCGCACCGACGATCCCGTGCGCATGTATCTGCGCGAGATGGGCACCGTCGAGCTGCTGTCGCGCGAGGGTGAAATCGCCATCGCCAAGCGCATCGAGGCCGGCCGCGAGGCGATGATCGCGGGCCTCTGCGAAAGCCCGCTGACGTTCCAGGCCATCATCATCTGGCGCGACGAGCTCAACGAAGGCAAGATCTTCCTTCGCGACATCATCGATCTCGAAGCCACCTATGCCGGCCCTGAGGCCAAGGGCGGCATGAATCCGCAGATCGCCGCGCCGGTGAATGGCGAGGGCGCTGCGGCCGAGGGCGGCGAGGTCCAGGCCGCGGTCGCGCCGCCGGCCGCCCCGCAGCAGCCGACGCCGTTCCGCGCCGCGCCGAACGGCGCGCCCGCCGAGGAGAAGGATCCCGGCGAGGCGGCGGCCGAAGCCGACATGGACGACGACGAGTTCGAGAACCAGATGTCGCTCGCCGCCATCGAGGCCGAGCTGAAGCCGAAGGTGGTCGAGACCTTCGACAAGATCGCGTCCGAGTACAAGAAGCTGCGACGCCTGCAGGAGCAGGACATCGCCAACCAGCTGCAGAGCGAGTCGCTGTCGCCCTCGCAGGAGCGCAAGTACAAGAAGCTCAAGGACGAGATCATCGTCGAGGTGAAGTCGCTGCGCCTCAACCAGGCCCGCATCGACAGCCTCGTCGAGCAGCTCTACGACATCAACAAGAAGCTGGTCTCGTTCGAGAGCCGGCTGATGCGCTTGGCCGACTCCCACGGCGTCGCGCGCGAGGACTTCCTGCGCAACTACCAGGGCTCGGAGCTCGACCCGCGCTGGCTCAACCGCGTCTCCAAGCTCTCCGCGAAGGGCTGGAAGAACTTCGTCCATTACGAGAAGGACCGCATCAAGGACCTGCGCCAGGAGGTGCAGGCCATGGCCGCGCTCACCGGTCTGGAGATCGGCGAGTTCCGCAAGATCGTGCACTCGGTGCAGAAGGGCGAGCGCGAGGCCCGTCAGGCCAAGAAGGAGATGGTGGAAGCCAATCTCCGTCTCGTGATCTCGATCGCCAAGAAGTACACCAACCGCGGCCTGCAGTTCCTCGATCTGATCCAGGAAGGCAACATCGGCCTGATGAAGGCGGTCGACAAGTTCGAGTATCGCCGCGGCTACAAGTTCTCGACCTACGCCACCTGGTGGATCCGGCAGGCGATCACCCGTTCGATCGCCGACCAGGCCCGCACCATCCGCATCCCCGTGCACATGATCGAGACGATCAACAAGATC
The DNA here is from genome assembly GCF_032484495.1 of Bradyrhizobium sp. SZCCHNS3052. Classification (NCBI taxonomy): domain Bacteria; kingdom Pseudomonadati; phylum Pseudomonadota; class Alphaproteobacteria; order Hyphomicrobiales; family Nitrobacteraceae; genus Bradyrhizobium; species Bradyrhizobium sp. SZCCHNS3052. Next base: position 175,059 of record NZ_JAUETB010000013.1, read on the forward strand.
GTCCGCACCTCGCGCCAGATGCTGAACGAGATCGGCCGCGAGCCGACCCCGGAGGAGCTCGCCGAGAAGCTCGGCATGCCCTTGGAGAAGGTGCGCAAGGTCCTCAAGATCGCGAAGGAGCCGCTCTCGCTCGAAACCCCCGTGGGTGACGAGGAGGACTCTCATCTCGGCGATTTCATCGAGGACAAGAACGCGATCCTGCCGATCGACGCCGCCATCCAGTCCAACCTGCGCGAGACGACGACCCGCGTGCTCGCCTCGCTCACCCCGCGCGAAGAGCGTGTGCTGCGCATGCGCTTCGGCATCGGCATGAACACCGACCACACGCTGGAAGAAGTCGGCCAGCAGTTCTCGGTGACCAGAGAGCGCATTCGTCAGATCGAGGCAAAGGCGCTGCGGAAGCTGAAGCATCCGAGCCGGTCGCGGAAGCTGCGGAGCTTCTTGGATAACTAATTCGGCCACCGATTGGTCGTCATTGCCGGGCTTGACCCGGCAATCCATCGAGACATCAACGGCGGGCCGAAAGGCCCGTCTTTTTGTTTGTTCTGCTCATGGTTCCAGCGCACGAAAGAAGAGCTTCCGATGTCCTCGACTCTGTTCGCGAGCATGCGCCTGCTCGACAAACTCGGCCTTCACTTCTTCATTGAACGAACGCGCCCCGATACGATCCGCCTGTCGGTGACGTTGGTAGGCGAGCGGCTCGAGATCGATGTGTTCGAAGATGGCCATCTCGAATTCAGCCGCTTCCGCGGCGACGAGAGTGTAGAGGGCGGCTACGAAGAGCTGATGCTCTTTTTGCAGTCTCAAGGGGAGTGAGCATGCGCATCCAATCATCGCTGGACGCGGTGCCTGCGTAGTTCGTGTTGCATGCTCCGGTTGTCCGTCATTGCGAGCGAAGCGAAGCAATCCAGAGCTGCGCGTACGATTCTGGATTGCTTCGCTCGCAATGACGAGGGGCGGCGCTGAGGTGTCCGGGTTAGCCGACACGACCTCTTGTCCGCAAATGTCCGTGTCCTTGCTGCAAGAGGCCGAACTTTGCGCAGACGGCGTTGGGCGATCGGCTGCTAGGAATTGGCGCCTCACCGGACGCCTATCCCATGCATGACGACGAGTTCTCATCGGCCGCAGCGCACGACAGCGCCGCCGCGATCTGGGCGCCGCAGCGCCCCTTCATTGCCGCCGAAGCTCGGCTCGCAGCCCGCGCGGCGCAGCAGCCCTGGACTGCAGCCCTCTACGAATTCCTCCGCTTCGGCGTGAAGCAGGCTTGGGCCTGCCTGTTCGGCGGCATCGCGGTGGCGCTGATGCTGCTGACGTGGCGGTTCTATCCGGCGAACGCGCCGCTCGCGCGCTACGATTTTCTCTTCCTCTGCATGCTCGGCGTCCAAGCCGCATTGCTCGCTGCGCGTCTGGAGACATTCGAGGAGGCGAAGATCATCCTGATCTATCACCTCGTCGGCACCGCGATGGAGCTGTTCAAGACCGCGACCGGCTCGTGGATCTATCCCGAGCCAAGCCTCATCAAGCTCGGCGGCGTACCGCTGTTCTCCGGCTTCATGTATTCCTGCATCGGCAGCTATCTCTGCCGGGTCTGGCGGCTGTTCGACTTCCGCTTCACCGGCCCCCCCTCACGGCGCTGGCTGATCGGCTTGAGCGCGGCCATCTACCTCAACTTCTTCACCGACCATTACGGGATCGATCTGCGGGTCGTGCTGTTCGGCTGGGCGGCGCTGCTGTTCGCACCGGCGACCGTCCACTTCAAGGTCTGGCGCGTGCACCGTGCGATGCCGCTGCTGCTCGGGCTGGTCCTGGTGTCGCTGTTCATCTGGCTGTCGGAGAACATCGGCACCTTCACCCGGGTCTGGCTCTATCCGCAGCAGGCCCATGGCTGGGCCATGGTGTCGCCGGCCAAGCTCGGCTCGTGGTTTCTGCTGCTGATCATCAGCTACACGCTGGTCAGCCTGATCAATCGGCCGAGGGCGATGGAGCAGGGCAGAGCGGTGAGGTCGGCCGCCGTCGAGCCGGAGCGAGAGGCGGCGTGACGGTCGGATGTGGGTCGAGATATCTCCGCGTCATGCGCGGGCTTGTCCCGCCCGCGCGGCCGAAGCCGCTTCGTCGCGGCGAAGGCCCGCCCATCCACGTCATTGCGACGTCAACGACGCGGATGGCCGGGACAAGCCCGGCCATGACGCGTAACCCATGATGACGTCGTTCGTGGTGCGCAGTTGATCGTGGGCACGCGGCCGCCTGGCGGCGGTCGCTTTGCCCACCCTACGGCAGCTCGGCCGGCCTACTTCTTCTTCGCCCCAACGCGCTCGAGCGACTTGATCTGAAGCGGCGGGCGGCCGGATTTTTCGGCGATCTCGCGGTCCTGCTCCATGATGAAGCCGCGCGCGGGCTCGTCGCCGTCGAGACCGCCGAGCAGCTCGGCCGGGACGCGCCGGTTGGAGCGCTGCGAGCCGTCCTCGTAGGTCACGTTGAAGAAGGCGAATTCGCCTTTGGGATTGGAGCCGGGTTTTTTCGCCATGGATGGCGCTTTACGGCGGCGGGACCGGTCCGGTCAATGCCAGAAAATGCTTATCCGCTGCCCGAATTTGACTTTTTCGTCATATGGTTTTCGCCGAATCGGCAGGGCGGCCGGAGCGATCACGGACCGGCCGGCGGGGTCCCGAAACACCTCGATTTTGCCGGATGAAAGTGCGTTCATCGTGGACGTCTCACCCCGCCGCGAATGCAGCCCATGTCGATGCCCCAACTCACCATCTGGTACAACACGCGCTGCCCGGTCTGTGACGCCGGCATCGACTGGCAGCGCAACAAGCTCCTGGCGCTGGTCAAGTCGGGGCGGGTCGCGTTCAAGGACATCAACGAGCAGCCCGACGCGCTGGCCGCATTCGGCGCCGATGTCGACGCCGTCCGCCGCCGCCTGCACGCGACCGACGAGGACGGCGAGCTGATCACCGGCGCCGACGTGGCGCTCCTGCTGTGGGCGCTGACGCCGGGCGAGGGCTGGCTGGCGACGCTGTTCGGCAACCGCCTGGTGCGGCCGCTGACGCGGTTCGGCTATGACCGGTTTGCCGATGTGCTGTTCGCCTGGAACAAACGGAGGGGGCATTGGTGAGCGAGAGCTGCCGCTTGAGCCAAGGCTTCGGCCGCTGGCGCGGTCGACTCTCCTCCCCCTTGCGGGGAGGGGAGCGCACCGAGCGCGTGGTAACAGCTCGCCTCTACCGCCTCCGCACCTTCACCCGCGCATGCACCCGCGTGCCGCCGTGCGGGCCGTCGTCATCATCACTGCGGCCGAGCGCCATGATCGCGGTGCCCATCGCGGTCGAGCCGAAGGTGACGAAGAACGAGCCGAGCAAGAGACCGATGGCGACGACGGGCGAGTGGTCGGCGAAGATCAGGTGACGCAGGCCCCAGGGATCGAGCAGCAGCAATCCGCCGACCAGCACCACGGCCATGCCGAGGCCGAGCGCGAGATTGATCGCGAGCAGGCGGAACAGAGGGATCTGGAGCAATCGGCGCTGGCGTTGATTGTGCTGCATCGGCGATCTCCCGAGGGATCGTGAACGACAACGATATCGTAGCACCGTCCGCGACCGGCTCAAGGCCGGAGCCGCTCGGGGCGGGCATGGCTGCGCCGCGTGCGGCGCGCCGATTTGGGACAGGAGGCGGGAGTGTCCCGGCGGCCCTCTCTTGTCCGCGGACCTCGCGCGCACAAGGCGCCCGCGGCACGTCTCGCTCCGTCATTCCGGGCCCCCGCGCGCTCCGGATGACGCCTCATTGAAACCGGAGCTGCGGCCTCACGCCGCCTCGCCCTCGGCCACCCCGTGCTGCCTGGCGATCACGCTCTGCCAGACGCTGGCGATCGCGCGTTGCGTCTCCGGTGCGATCAGGCAGTGGCCTTCATTGTCGAAGCCGCAGAAGCGCACCGAGGGATCGTGCCTCACCTCGACCAGCGCCTTGTTGATCATCTCCAGCGAGGCCATCACCTGGCCGATGTTCTGCAGCCGCGTGTGATGCAGGATGTCGATCAGGCGGAACATCATGATCGGCGGCTGGCCCATTGCGATGCCCGGCCGGCCGAACTCGAAGAATACGTTCACCGCGGGCAGCGCGCTCTGGATCTGCGCTAGGACCTTGGCCGCATCCTCGACGCTGCAGGCGACGAGATGCGCGCTCTGGGCGGGGAGGGTAGGCGTCAGCGGCGCCTCCGGGCCGAGCCCGAGACCCGACAGCACCTGATGCTCGATCCAACGCCGCACCTCCGGCGGCGCCGAGCGGATCTGGTCGGTCGACAGCGTAATCCCGATCATGGCGATCTCCATTTCGGCCGCGGAGCTTAGGGCGTCATGATGGCACGGTGTTGACGAGGATCAAGCGGCCGCGCCGGCGCAGCGCCTCAGGGCGCCACCAGTTCGACGCGGCGGTTCAGCGCGCGGCCCGCATCGGTGGCATTGCTGCCGACCGGCGCGAGCAGGCCGACGCCCGCGGTGCGCAGCCGCGCTGGCGCGATGCGATAGCTGCGCGAAAGCTCGGCGGCGACCGCCTCGGCGCGCCGCCGTGACAGATCGAGATTGTAGTCGTAGCTGCCTTGGTTGTCGGTATGGCCGACGATGAAGACGCTGAGCTGCGGCTGGCCGGCGAGCAACTGCGCGATCTGCTCCAGTGTCGGCCGGCTCTCCGGCTTCATCGTCGCCTTGTCGGTGTCGAAATAGATGCCGTAGAGCGCGATGTGGCCCTTGTCGCCGAGGCCCTTCGCCATCTCGGCTGCGCTCACCATCTTGTTCTCCATCGCGCCGAGCTCGGCAACGGTGAGCTGGGCATAGATCTGCTCGTTGTTCTGGCTGACCAGCACGCTGGCAAAGGTCTCGCGGCCGCCGGCCTCCTTGCGGCCGGCAAAATAGCGGTAGTCGAAGCCATCGGCCCACATCTGCGGAACCGGCAGCAGGTCGATCGCCTCGGTGAAGGGAATGCCGCCGCAGGCATCGGTGTCGCAGGCGAGGAGCTTCTCGAAGCCGGCCTTGGCGAGCTGGTTTTCGAAATTGCGCGACACTTCGAGGATCGAGGGACCCGGCGCGGTGCGATAGGCGATTCTGACGACACGACCCTCCAGGCGTCGCTCGTCGGTCGCCCTGTCCGCCTTGAACGGCGCCGCCTGCAGCCGCACGGCATCGAAATCCTTGGCGACATAGCCGGTGATCACGCTGCCGGCGAAGCGGCCGATCCCGGGGTAATCCTTTGCGCCCGCCACATCGCCCGGCTGAGCGGCCGCGGGCGCCAGGCCGTGACACATCAGGGCCGCGACCAAGGTGAGCTGCGCCAGTGTGCCGAGCCGGAACATCATCGTCATGGGGACCTCTCCCGAAAAGTGGTGCCAACGCTCGTGGTTTTCAGAACGCGCGCTTGGATCGGCGCGCGAAAACGGCGCGACGTCGGACGAGGCACGCCCTGCATGAGTGGCGACGAGCGCGCCGACCGTTCAAAAAAAGATGACGATGGGGTGCGGTTCGGTGGCTATCGCCCGCCGGCTGGCCTGGTACCGCCAAATCAGGCATTGTGACGGCGTCCGCCGCCGGACTGCCGTCATCATGCTCTCATGCAGGGACCTTTCTCCTCATGTCCGTTGTCCGCTTCCTTGTTGCCGTCGCGATCCTCTCCTTTGCCTCTCCCGCTTTGGCCGCGCGCTGCGGCGGCGACTTCAATACCTTCATCGCGGGCGTCTCGGCGGAGGCGCAGAGCGCCGGCGTCTCGGGCGGCACGATCAGCCAGGCGCTGTCGGGCGTGACGCTCGATCCGGCCGTGCTCGCCTTCGACCGCCGCCAGCGCTACACCTTCAACAAGAGCTTCGAGCAGTACGTCTCGACCCGCGTCGGGGCGGGCCGGATCAATGGCGGCCGCGCGATGCTGCAGCGGCACGCCGCGCTGCTGTCGCGCATCGAGCAGCAATATGGCGTGCCGCGCCAGATCCTGGTCGCGATCTGGGGACTCGAGACCGATTTCGGCAAGGGCGACATGGGCAAGCTGCCGGTGATCCGCACGCTTGCGACCTTGGCGCATGACTGCCGCCGCACCGAGCTGTTCCAGGGCGAGCTGCTGGCGGCGCTGAAGATCGTGCAGCGCGGCGATCTCACCTTGCGCGACCTCGTCGGCGCCTTCGCCGGCGAGATCGGCCAGACCCAGTTCCTGCCGTCGTCCTACATCAAATACGGCGTCGATTTCGACGGCGACGGCCGCGTCGACCTGCGCCACTCCACCGCCGACGTGCTGGCCTCGACCGCCAACCTGCTGCACAGCAACGGCTTCAAGATGGGCGCGCCCTATGACGAGGGCTCGGCCAATTTCGAGGCGATGCGCGAGTGGAACAGGGCGGTGATCTACCGCAAGACCATCGGCTACTACGCCGATCAGTTGATCGGGCGGTAGCGCTATCCGTCGCTCGCGACGTGCGCCAACGCCGCGCAGCCATGGCGAGTGACGGGGATCGCTTCAGAGGAGACGGGTCATGTCGCAGTCGCCGCCACGACCGTTCGCCGCGTTCGCGACCCAGGTCCAGCGCCAGAGCGGGCTGCGCGCCGCGATCACCTCGGCCTATCGCCGCGCCGAGCCGGAGTGCATCGCGCCGCTGCTCGATCTCGCCGCGCTCCCGGAGGCATCGTCGGCACGAGCGGCCGGTCTGGCGCGGGATCTGGTCATCCGTTTGCGCGGCAAGGCGCAATCCGGCGGCGTCGAGGGACTGATCCACGAATATTCGCTGTCGAGCCAGGAGGGCGTGGCCCTGATGTGCCTGGCCGAGGCGCTGCTGCGGATTCCGGACACCGCGACGCGGGATGCGCTGATCCGCGACAAGATCGCAACCGGCGATTGGCGCGCCCATATCGGGCACAGCCCGTCGCTGCTGGTGAACGCCGCGACCTGGGGCCTCATCGTCACCGGCACGCTGACGGCCGCGGCCAGCGAGGACAGCCTGGCGTCGGCGCTGACACGGCTGATCGCCCGCGGCGGCGAGCCGATCATCCGCAAGGGCGTCACGCTCGCCATGCGCCTGATGGGCGAACAGTTCGTGGCCGGTCAGACCATCGACGCGGCGCTGTCGAACGGCCGTCCATGGGAAGCGCAGGGCTTCCGCTACTCCTATGACATGCTCGGGGAGGCCGCGACGACGGCGGAAGACGCCGCGCGCTACTTCGCCGCCTACGAGGCGGCGATCCATGCGATCGGGCGGCATGCGGCCGGTGCCGGCATCTACGACGGGCCGGGCATCTCGATCAAGCTCTCGGCGCTGCATCCGCGTTACGTCAGCATCAAGCGCGACCGCGTCATGGACGAGTTGCTGCCGCGACTGAAGCGGCTGGTGCTGCTCGCGCGGCGATACGACATCGGCCTCAACATCGACGCCGAGGAAGCCGATCGTCTCGACCTGTCCCTCGATCTGCTCGAGGCGCTCTGTATCGATCCGGACCTCGCCGGCTGGAACGGCATCGGCTTTGTCATCCAGGCCTATCAGAGGCGCTGCGCCTTCGTGGTCGATTGGCTCATCGACCTCGCGCGGCGCACGCGGCGGCGGCTGATGGTGCGGCTCGTCAAGGGCGCCTATTGGGACAGCGAGATCAAGCGCGCGCAGGTCGATGGTCTGGAGGACTTTCCGGTCTTCACGCGCAAGCACCATACCGACGTGTCGTACCTCGCCTGCGCCCGCAAACTGCTGGGCGCGCCCGACGCGGTGTTTCCGCAGTTCGCGACGCATAATGCCCGGACGCTGGCATCGATCGTGGAGATGGCGGGCTCCAGCTACGAGCGCGGCCAGTACGAATTCCAATGCCTGCACGGCATGGGCGAGCCGCTCTACGAGGAGGTTGTCGGACCCGCACGGCTCGGCCGCCCGTGCCGCATCTACGCGCCGGTCGGTTCGCACGAGACGCTGCTGGCCTATCTGGTGCGGCGGCTGCTGGAGAACGGCGCCAACACCTCCTTCGTCAATCGCATCGCCGATCCCGCCGTCTCCGTCGACGATCTGATCGCGGACCCCGTCGCCATCGTTCGCGCGTCGGAACGCCCGGGCGCGCCGCATGACAAGATCAGGCGCCCGCCTGAGCTGTTCGGCCTGGGCCGCGTGAACTCGGCCGGATTCGATCTCTCCGATCAGCGCGCGCTGGCGCGTCTCGGCGAAGGCCTGGTCACGAGCGCGAGCCTCGATTGGACGGCTGCGGCGCCCGGAGCGACGACCAGCGAAGGCGCGCGCCGCATTCGCAATCCCGCCGACCGCCGTGACGTCGTCGGCGCGGTCAGGGATGCCGCGCCTGCCGAGATCGAGGCGGCGCTGTCGCGTGCGGCAAACGCCGCGCCGGCCTGGGCCGCGACCAGCCCCCACGCGCGCGCCGCATGCCTGCGCGCCGCGGCCGAGACGATGGAGGCGCGTCGCCTCGTCCTCATCGGCTTGAGCGTCCGCGAGGCCGGCAAGACCTTTGCGAACGCCGTCGGCGAGGTGCGCGAAGCCGTCGATTTCCTGCGCTATTATGCGGGCGAGATCGAACGTCTCTCCGAGGGCGATAGTCCCGGCTCGCTCGGCCCCGTGGTCTGCATCAGCCCGTGGAATTTTCCGCTCGCGATCTTCACCGGCCAGGTCGCGGCCGCACTCGCGGCCGGCAATCCGGTGCTGGCGAAACCTGCCGAGGAGACGCCGCTGATCGCCGCCGAGGCCGTCCGCATCATCAACGAGGCTGGCGTGCCGGCCGATGTCCTGCAGTTGCTGCCGGGCGATGGCCGCGTCGGCGCGGCGCTGGTGGCCGACGCCCGGGTCCAGGCCGTGATGTTCACGGGATCGACCGACGTCGCGCGGCTGATCCAGAAACAGCTTGCCGGGCGCCTCACCGTCCATGGACAGCCCGTGCCGCTGATCGCCGAGACCGGCGGCCAGAACGCGCTGATCGTGGATTCCTCGGCGCTCGCCGAGCAGGTTGTCGGCGATGTCATCGCTTCCGCCTTCGACTCCGCTGGCCAGCGCTGTTCGGCGCTGCGCATCCTCTGCCTGCAGGCGGACGTCGCCGACCGCATCCTGTCGATGCTGCGCGGCGCGCTGCGCGAGCTTGAACTCGGCAATCCCGCGTCGTTGTCGGTCGATGTCGGCCCGGTGATCAGCGGCGAGGCCCGCGACACGCTCGATGCGCATGTTGCCACGATGCAGGCGCGCGGCCATGCCGTGGAGCGGCTGCCGCTGCCGCCGCAGGCGGCGCATGGCACGTTCGTCGCGCCGACCATCATCGAAATCGGCAACATATTCGATGTCGAGCGCGAGGTGTTCGGCCCCGTCCTCCACGTCCTGCGCTACCGTCGCGAGCAGCTCGCTGACCTCATCGACGCGATCAACCTCACCGGCTATGGCCTGACCTTCGGCATCCATTCGCGCATCACGGAGACAATTGCCCGCGCCTCGAGCCACAGCGCCGCCGGCAACATCTACGTCAACCGCAACGTGATCGGTGCGGTGGTCGGCGTGCAGCCGTTCGGCGGCTCCGGTCTGTCGGGGACGGGGCCGAAGGCCGGCGGTCCGCTGTATCTGCGCCGGCTGTTCGCGGCGCCGCCGCGCCAGCGGCTCATGGCGTCGCAGTCTGACGCGGTCTTGCGCTCTTACCTCGACGGGTTGCGCGCCAGCGGACATGCCGCGGCGGCGCTGGCATGCGAGGCGCATGGGCCCCAGGTGCTGGCCGGGCTCGAGATCGAGTTGCCAGGACCCGTCGGCGAACAGAACATCTATCGCATCACCGCGCGCGGCGTCGTCGCTGCACTGGCGAGAAGCGAGCAGGCGTTGCTGGTCCAGATCGGCGTCATTCTGATGACCGGAAACGACGCGTTCGTCGAACGCGCCAGCCCTGCTTGTGCCGTGTTGGGACCGCTCACCAGCCGGCTGCGCGGCCGCCTGCGGATCGTCGACAGCTGGCGGGCTCTCGGCGATCTGCAGGCCGTGCTTTCCGACGGCGAGGCGGATGAATTGATCGCGCTCGGCCGTGACCTCGCCACGCGCCCCGGACCGATCGTCCCGCTCGTCACGCCGCGCGCCAGCGACGGCTGCTACGATCTCGACCGGCTCGTCACCGAGGTCAGTCTCTCCACCAACACCGCGGCCGCCGGCGGCAATGCCAGCCTGATGTCGATCGGCTGAGAAGACAGGTATTCCGCCCCGGGCTGGCTCGAGGCCGCAGGACAGGATAGGGGAGAACACCGTCATCGTCGGCCCGCTCCGCCCGCTGACGCACGCTTCGTACTGATCGAGGACTCCCGATGTCGACCATCCTGTTCAAGAATGCCGCTCTGCTCGACCCGCTGCAGCCGGAGCTGCGCGAAGGCCATCACGTGCTGGTCGAGGACGATCTGATCAAGGAGGTGTCTGACAAGCCGCTGCCGACCAGCGTCGACCAGACCATCGATCTCCAAGGCAAGACGCTGATGCCGGGGCTGATCGACCTGCACGTCCACGCGATCGCGGTCGAGCTCAATCTCGCGCAACAAGTGCAGATGCCGAACGTGCTGGTGACCCTGCGCTCGGCGCTGCTGCTCAAGGGCATGCTGCGGCGGGGCTTTACGACGGTGCGTGACGCCGGCGGCGCCGGCTATCCGCTGAAGCAGGCCGTCGACACCGGCCTCACCGAGGGCCCGCGGCTGTTCGTCTCCGGCCGTGCGCTCAGCCAGACCGGCGGCCATGGCGACATGCGGGCGCGGACGGATTTCCTTTCCGACAACGCCCCTTGTCCGTGCTGCGTGCGCGTCGGCGCGCTGGCCCGGGTGGCGGACGGCGTCGATGCGGTGCGCAAGGCGGTGCGCGAGGAGCTGCAGATGGGCGCCGACCAGATCAAGATCATGGCGTCCGGCGGCGTGGCCTCGCCGACCGATCCCGTCGGCGCGTTCGGCTACTCGGAGGACGAGATCCGCGCCATCGTCGCCGAGGCCCGCGCGCGGCAGACCTACGTCCTGGCGCATGCCTACACGGCGGAAGCCATCGCCCGCGCTGTCCATTGCGGCGTGCGCACCATCGAGCATGGCAATCTGGTCGACCTTCCGACCGCGCGCCTGATGGCCGAGAAGGGCGTCTATGTCATCCCGACGCTCGTCACCTATGAGGCGCTCGCCAATGAGGGCGCGCAGTATGGCCTGCCGCCGGAGAGCGTCGCCAAGATCGCCGATGTGCGCGATGCCGGCCTGCGCTCGCTCGGCATCTACCGCGACGCCGGCGTCAAGATGGGCTTCGGCAGCGATCTCCTGGGACCGTCCCAGCGCCTGCAGAGCGATGAATTCCGGATCCGCGCCGAGATCCTCGGCGCCCGCGAGGTCATCGCCAGCGCGACCGTGATCGGCGCCGAGGTGCTGGGCATGCAGGGCAAGCTCGGTCGGATCTTGCCAGGCGCCTTCGCCGACCTGCTCGTGGTCGAGGGCAATCCGCTGCGCGACGTCTCGTGCCTGCTCGGCCAGGGCGATCACATTCCGCTGGTGATGAAGGCCGGCAAGGTCCACATCGACCGGCTGAATGCCTGAGGCAACTCGGCGCCGAAATCCACCGGGCCAATGGTCGACAGTCCCAGCGTTTGTGCGCGCTGTCATGCGGGACGTCCATCGTCTCTCCGCCGCCTCGACGCTGCGGGCGCCGACATCTGCGATGAGTGCTTCTTGGAACGCAGTCATTCGGCCTCGCGGCGCTCCGTGCGTCCGAGTTGTGCGGGTCGTTTCGCCCTCATCGACGAAGAGGGCGCAGGGAATGCCGGGAGCTGGCCGCCCCCATGGCCCGCCTGCGAAAAAAATGCAGGCGGCAGGTACCACAGGTTCAGCCGAGACATCCCGGCATTCCCCGCGCGATGGTTGGGCGGCTTATACGTCCTCTCCCCGGGGACCGGCTGTCTTGCCCCCGTCACGAACGGATCATCGTCACCGTCCGCTTGGCCTCAGCACCGGGAGGCCAGGACCCTACGATTTCGCCGGCGCATCGGGCTCGTTCGTCCGCACGATTGCTCGCGCTGCGATCCAATGCACCCACCGCATCCCGCACCCACGTCTCGTGACGATCGCGAAGCGCCCCTCATGGCGGGACGGGATGCGCATAGACAATCATGTTTTTCTGAAAAACGAAAGTAGAATATTTTCCGTGGGAGGACTGGACAAGGGTGATGTGCTTGAGGCGGTGAGTAAAATCAGATTTTGGGCGCATCGCATCAGAGGTTGACTTGTCGGTCGTGCGCGCCTGGCTCCGGGCCCGCACGAGTCTCGAGAAGCATATCCGCTCAAGCCCAGCAGGCCGACGTCTTTGGCGGCGGCCGGAAGGTCCGAGAAGGGCGATCTGCGGATGTGACGGGACGGTCCGACTGCGTAGCGAATGAGACAAAGGGGAAAGTCGCCGGCACCACGTGGCCGCTGATATAATAGACGGCAGCTCTCGTCTGTTCTTAAGGAGTTAGACTAAAATGTCCTCGATCTGGAATTTTATTGTGAAATGGATACTGATCGGCTGTGCAGGGGCCCTACTTTTGATTGCGGTAGGATTAGCTTTAATAGACCGCGTTGCGGCCGGCTCTTTAGTTGCGGGGCTCTTCATTGTTGTGTCGCTCTTCCACTATATGCCGCAAATGGAGAGCTTTAAGGCTTACGGCGTTGAGGCAAAATGGCGCGAAAAAATAAGTGAAGCCGACGAAATTCTAAGAAAACTTCGACAATCTACAATAGCGTCTGCTAAGCTGACCTACCTAATACTAGGCTGGGGTTCACGGGTCGGCGGGGCGCCGCCGGAGCAAGTGCGAGCAGTTGCAGACCAAGTAGATGCGGCGCTCTTGAACCTTGATATTGAAGCCGATTCAATACGCGCATTGAAGGACGACTATTTGTTCTTTACAATCTACGATCTTTTCCAAGTCTATGATGGAATCGTTCAACTGAAGATCGACAAAGCCCTTACAGCTTGCCAAGCGCGACTCAATTCCATGATTGGCGACGATCTTAGTGAGGCTAGAGCATTGCTTACTGAAGAGATGACCGCGCTGCGGGAGAAGCAAAAGCCGATTGACCTGCTCCAAGCCTTGCGAAATGTTGAGCCAAGACATTTGTGCCTGATGCGTTTGCCCACCGTTGGGCTTTCGGAGAGTGACACTTCAGTTCTGCGAAACTTCGCCACTCAAATTTCTACTGAAATGGACCTATGCCGAAATGAGGGGCGCGTCACTGATCGTGCCCTGCAGCTTCTTGCGCACTACCGTTCAACTGACGGCAGACAAGCACTATACAATGAGTTGTTTAAGGAAGAGCACGCCTGATATGAGGGCAATTACCAGTTCTTCCCTCCCAAAGGCTCGTCGATCAATAGCTCGTTGGCTTTGGCGCTCAGACTGCGACATAACGACAGAAACTCGCCAAAGCCTTCAGGGAACGAGCAGGCCCGTTCAGGCGCGCGCCCGACATCTGGGAAAGAATGCTGCGAACTGCGATGTGATCTGACGTCCGTAATGGGCTGATTCCGTTGAAAAAGTCGGCAGTAGTTTCGTCGTGAACGCCATCTGTTTCGAGGACGAATTGGCGCGTTGTGGTTC
>NZ_JAUETB010000014.1:0-183329 GCF_032484495.1 Bradyrhizobium sp. SZCCHNS3052
CGGTTGTCGAGACCCTGGGCGGTGAAGAAGTTGGTCGGATTGTCGAGCGCCGAGTTGACCTTCTTGCCCGTGGAGAGGTTGTTCTGCGTGGTGGCGAGGAGCTGAGCCGTCGACTGGAGCGAGAGCAGGTTCTGGCGAACCGACGCAGAGAGTACGATACCTGACATTGTCATTCCCTTCTGGATGAACATGAGTAGACATCGCCGCACCGTTCTGTCGGCGATGGCGCAGACTGGTCCGCGGAATCCTACCCGTTCGTTAAATTGACTTCGGAACGGCCGCGCGCAGCCTCCGCCGCCGCCGTTAATCCTAATTGGCCGCTAATCAGTTCGATCAAATGCGTGCAGGCCGCCGCGATTCACGGTAAAATGGCGCACGGATCTGCGTCTGACGGTCGGCGCGCGCCGATACGCGGTGCGACCGTTAAGGCAGTGCTAACTATGAGCTTGCGGAAGAGCGGCCGGTTACGCGGGGGCGCGGTCCGCGTGCGGGAGGACGATCTCGACGCTGGCGGTCCGGCCGCGCGGCTCCTGGAGCTCCAGACGTCCGTTCGAGCGCCTGACGAAATCCTCGACCAGCCGGATCTCCGAGAACACGGGATCGGCTGGACCGGCCTCCGCCGCACTCACCGACGCCGTCAACACGATCTGCACGTCGGAGGAGATGCCGCCGGCGAGCGAGGCGTCCGCACTCATGCGCCTGGCCTGGATGTCGATGCGGCCGCCGTGCTCCAGCCGATGTCGGGCCCCGATCGCAAGACACAGCAATGCCGCCATCAACTGGCCCGGATCAGCGAAGACGGCCGGCACGTCCGCGCCCACCGACGTCGTCACCTCGACCTCGGTGCCCAATGTCGGACGAAGCAGGCGAGCGACGTCGACCAGGAGCTCGTTCAACTCCACCGCACATGGCTGCGGCGGCCGGCCCCTTGCGAACGACAGAAGCTGCGACGTCAATCGAGCGCCCCGGGTCGCGGCCTCGTCGATCAGACGCGCGACGGCCGCCAGTTCGGGCTTGTCCTCGACCGCTTCGGCGAGAATGTCGATGGTCCCCGTGATCACGGTGAGAATGTTGTTGAAGTCGTGCAGCAGGCCACCGGCAACCTGACCCACGATGGCCATCCCTGGGTGGATGTCCGGCGTCGCTGCAGCCGGAATGTCTGCGCCCGGGCTCGGTAGCGACTGATTGGACCGCTGGTAGGTGGAAGAGGCCATGAATCCTGCAATACCTGTTGGGGGGGAGGACGGCGGGGCTATCGGGACGCAAACGCACGGACGCCGCTGCAATGTTCAGCTTCGTCTTGATGCTCAGCCTTGGCGCTCAGTCTCATCGCTGACCATCGATCGCGCTCCGGCTGGATGCAGCATCAGTCGGACTCCTGCTCCTGCCAGGACGACAACCTCGTCACGCCAGTCGCAGGACACCGGCCGATGCCTCTACTGGCGACGAGAGTTGCATCCGACAGAAAAAGATCCGTCAACGAATCAGCGCGCTTATTAGCGATTTTGGCCTCAAGATGTCCGCTGTCAATTGCGGCGCTTGCTACGTGGCGTCCGTGCCCATCGGAGCTGCCGCGGCCGGAGCAACGAGACGTTCGCCGCAAGCGTGCTGCGCTGCTTTCACGAGCCGAGGCGGAGGCCGGATGCGTGCCGACTGTATACAACCGCGCGCGATCAGATCAGCACATCGCACACACGTTGATGGCCCAAATCCGCAACGCGCATTCGCGCCTGTCTGCACGACAACGCACACAGCAGGAACGAATGGTCTTTACTGGGAATATTACCCGTGATTCTTCTTGTCAGCGGATGGGACGCAGTTCTATGGAACCATGAGGGCATTGAGATCTGCGAGGCTCCGTTACTGCAATGCAGGAGATGGCTTTGGACCCCAGCTTGCGTTCTCCGAACGGTTTCCTGTCGTCGTTGACAGACGACGATTTCGAGCTGATCCGACCCTATCTGCGGACCGTGGATCTGGTGCAAGACTCCATTATCGCCGAAGTCGGCGAAAAGCTTTCGCGCATCTACTTTCCTCATCGCGGCGTCATCTCGCTGGTCGTGAACCTCGCGCGCGGAGAGCGCGTTCAGGTGGCGATGATCGGTCGCGATAGCTTCTTCGGGAGCATGTCCCTGCTCGCGGGCGGCGATCCGGTGGTGCTGAACAGCGCGGTGGTCCTCGTTCCCGGTGCTGCATCGGTCGTCGACATCGACAGGGTACGGGCAGCCGCCGAACAGAGCCCTTCGTTTCGCGCGCTGATGTTGCGCCACGCACTCGCCATCTACGTGCAGAGTCAGCAGACCGCCGGTTGCAACGCCGCCCACACCGTCGAGTCGCGTCTCGCCCGTTGCCTGCTGCAGACGCATGACCTTTCAGGCGGCAACAAGCTCTACATCACCCAGGAGTCCCTGGCGCAGATGATCGGCGCCCGGCGCAACAGCGTTTCGCTGGTGGCGAGCACGCTGCAGCAGGCGGACTTCATCCACTATAGCCGCGGCCATATCGAGATCATCGATCTGGAGGGGCTGAAGAAGACGGCGTGTGAGTGCTACGGCGCCGTGAAGGCCCACTACGAGAACCTGGTCCGGCCGCGCAGCCTGCCGTAAGCAGGCGTCGTTCCGGCCGCCGCGCGCCGGCGCCTCGCCGAACGCCCTTGCCTCCGTACAACTACGGCCCATTGCATGATCCCCATCACCGATGCGGACGGAATTAACGCGCTGTTCAACGGGCGCTGATAATTGTCGACGTGCTGACGAGCGCGAGTTCCAAGAAGCGTCGAATTATCTTCGTGCTGATATATCTCGCCCGTGTTCGGCTTTTGACCAGACGCGCGGAGTAATGACATGGCCTTTGATCTGTCGATGCCGATCCTGGTGGTCGATGACTACGCCACTATGATCCGGATCATCCGCAACCTGCTGAAGCAGCTCGGATTCGAGAACGTCGACGACGCCAGCGACGGATCGGCCGCGCTCTCCAAGATGCAGGCGAAGAAGTATGGCCTCGTGATCTCCGACTGGAACATGGAGCCGATGACCGGCTACGACCTGCTGCGCGAGGTGCGCGCCAGCCCGGAACTGTCGAAGACGCCGTTCATCATGATCACGGCCGAGTCGAAGACCGAGAACGTCATCGCCGCCAAGAAGGCCGGCGTGAGCAACTACATCGTCAAGCCGTTCAATGCCGCGACGCTCAAGACCAAGATGGAAGCCGTGTTCGGTCCGGCCGAATAGCCGAGCTCCCGGGGAATGCCCTGCGCGGCGGCCGGACCCGTGTCCGGCCGCTTTCTCTTTGGCGGACGAACTCCGCGCGGTTGACGACGGCAGGACGCACACATCGCCGCACCCTCCCCGTAGTCGTACGGAAACCAAAATTTACGAGGGGGTCAGAGCCGGCCGGTAGACATGATCCTGCTTGCCGATGACCGTGTCAGGGCGGCAACGGGACAGGGAATTCATGCGCAACGAACTCCTCGTGATCGAAGATGCCGCCGTTCATGTTTCAATCTTGCGAAAGATTGCAGCACAGGCCGGCTTCAACGCGACGGACGTGAGCTCGGTCGACGCAGCCTCGATCGTCCTGCAGAAGAGGAGCTTGGACTGCATCATGCCGGACCTCTCGCTGGGCAACCGCTCCGGCACCGAGGTTCTCGAGCTCAATATAGGTTCCCCCTTCTCGAAGCCGATCGACCTGATGCGGCCCCGGCAAACTCTGAAGCAGATCGCGCAGCAGACCGATCGCCGGCGGCTGGTCAGAGCGGCGGGCTGGTAGCAGGCGATGAGCAAAAAGAAGCGCTTTCTGGGAGCGCCTGCAGCGATCGCGCTGATCCTCGTCTGCGTCATTGCCGGCAGCAACCTCTTCTTCCTCACCAATCTGCGCGAGAACGCGCTTCAGCACGCCGAGGAAGATCTCAGCCGCCATAGCCTCACGCTTGCCGAGAACGCCGACCGTTCGGTGAAGTCCGTCGACCTCGTGCTCACGAGCGTGCGCGACTACCTGGTGCGCGGCGGCGCCATCGACGCTGCGGCGTATCGCAAGGTCGCGTCAGACCATCAGACCCACCTCCTGCTCAAGGAAAAGATCGCGGGACTGCCGCAGATCGATGCGGTGACGCTGATCGACGCGCAAGGCAGGCTCCTGAACTTCTCGCGCTACTGGCCGATCCCGGACGTCAACATCGCCGACCGCGACTACTTCAAGGCGCTGAAGGCCGACCCTGCACCGCACACGTTCCTCAGCACGCCGGTTCAGAATCGCGGCGACGGCACCTGGAACATCTATTTTGCCCGCCGGCTCGACGATTCCAATGGCGAGTTCATGGGCATGATGCTCGGCGCCATGTCGGTGCCCTATCTGGAGAACTTCTTCGGCTCCACCGCGCAGGGTCTCGATGCCGCGGTGTCGCTGATCCGCGAGGACGGGACGCTGCTCGCGCATTTTCCGCCCACGAGCGAGATCGGCAGGCCGACCTCCGGCTTCGGTCAGCGCGCGCTGTCGGCCGGCGGCGTGCTGCGCGAGCCCTCCGCACGAACCGGCGAGATGCGCCTGCGGGCGGCAAAGATGCTGCCCAATTATCCCGCGATGATCGTGGTGTCGGTATTCGAGCACGACGTCCTGAAGGCCTGGCGCGACATGGCGACGCTTCTGGTCATCGTGTCGCTGGTGAGCGCGATGGCCGTGCTCGCGGCCGCGGTCCTGATCTCCCGCTGGTGGGAACGCCACGAGCACCTGATCGAGGCCGCGGAGGCCGCGAACGCGGCGAAGTCCACTTTCGTCGCGATGATGAGCCACGAGATCCGCACGCCGATGAACGCGGTGCTCGGCCTCGCCACGACGCTGCTGGAAACCAATCTCGATCCCGAGCAGCGCCGTTCGGTGGTGGCGATCCACAATGCCGGCGACAATCTGCTCGAGATCCTCAACGACATTCTCGACTTCTCCAAGCTCGAATCCGGCCAGCTCTCGCTCGAGGACATCGCGTTCTCCGCCGAGGCCCTGGTCCACAACACGCTCAGCATCATCGGGCCGCGGGCTTCCGCCAAGGACCTGAAGCTGAGGAGCGTCGGCGACCCATCCGTGCCGCCGGCGCTGGTCGGCGACGCCGGCCGCATTCGCCAGATCCTGCTCAACCTGGTTTCCAACGCGGTCAAGTTCACCTCGTCCGGCGAAGTGGTCGTCACGACGCGCTGCATCGAGAAGGATGACGAGAAGGCGACCGTGGAATGGACGGTGACCGACACCGGCATCGGCATTGCCGCCGACAAGATCGGCTCGCTGTTCGCGAACTTCGTCCAGGCCGACAATTCGATCAGCCGCCGGTTCGGGGGCTCCGGACTCGGACTCGCGATCTGCAAGCGACTGATCGAGCAGATGGGGGGTGACATCAGGGTCACCTCGACGCTGGGCAGCGGATCCACCTTCTCGTTCCGCCTGACGCTGCCGATTGCCGAGACCATCGCGGTGCCAGAGCAGAACGACGACGGCATCTACGCCTCGCTGCAGAACCGGATCGCAGCGTTCGGCCGGCCGCTGCGCGTCCTCGTGGTGGACGACAATCCGACCAACCGCCTGGTCGCGACCAAGATGCTCAAGGATTTCGACATCCAGACCGACACGGCCTGCGACGGCGCCGAGGCCGTCACCGCCGCCAGCCGCTTCAACTACGACCTCATCCTGATGGACGTCCGCATGCCGGAGATGGACGGCTTCCAGGCGACCCGGACCATTCGCGCGCGAGGCGAGCGCCGCTCCAACGTGCCGATCATCGCCTTCACGGCGAACGCCTTCATGGAGGATATCCGAGCCTGCCGGGAAGCCGGGATGAACGATTTCGTCGTCAAGCCCGCCCGCAAGAAGGCGCTCGTGGAGGCCATCCTGCGCGTGCTGCCCCTGCCCGTTCCGGTGCTGGACACCGCGGCGTCAGACGCCCCGCTGGTGCCGGCTCAGGCGGATGCCGCGGCCCCCGACATTGGCGCCGACACCGAAATTGCTCCCGAAGCTGCGCTGGACCGCGAAGCCTACGCCGAGCTGGTCGGCGAGATCGGAGACGAGGCGGCGCAGGAGATCCGCGACGTGTTCTTCAGCGAGACGGATGCGCGGCTGAAGCAGCTCCGCCAGCTGACGCTCGACGGCGAGCGCATCAAGATCGGCCGCGAGGCGCATTCGCTGAAGAGCGCAGCCGGAACCTTCGGGTACCGCCGGCTTGCAACCTACGCGCTGGCGCTGGAGAAGAGCGCACCACGCCTGTCCGCCAAGGAGTATGCCGAGCTGCTCGACAACATCGAGGCCGCCTACGCCGCCGCCCGCGCCCAGGAGCTGCAATATTGAAGCGGGGAGGCCGCAGGCCTCCCTGGCGCATGCCGATCCGCGCGACGTCCCCGCACGGTGCACCGCGGCGACGAGGACGGGCTCCGACGATCGAGATGGCAAACGAGACGTTCACGAACGCGGATTCGCCGAACCTGACCTTCATAATCCCTTACAATGGGTTGACGCCGTACTTCTACGGCTCACGATTTTCACAATCAACTAATCATGAGCTGCGAGACTCGGGGTCACATAGGAGATGTGTCCCATGTTTACTTTTGAAACCGCCGACCAGAAGGAAGTCAGGCGTTTCCGAATTGCGCAGTTCAACGGCCGGACCGCGACCGTGAAATCCGGCGGATCGACGATCACCGGCCACGTCCGTTCAGTCATGGAAAAGGAAGCGAGCGTACCGCCGCGCTGGACCATTACGATCGTGCCGACGCCGCCCAAGGCGCAAGCGCCGCTGCGCCCGACCTCCCGGGTTCGTCCCTTCGCCGAGGATTATTTCTGACAGCACGGACATCCGCGTCCGCAATCAGCGCGTTCGACCGAGCCGGTCGGACGCCGATTGTCGTTGTCTGCATCGCAGGGCCCACCTCGAAGGCACGAGCGCGGCATTCGCGCTCGTTCGCCGTCATCCGATCTGATTGAGGAGTGCTGCGCGGACGAGTTCGGCGGTATTGCGCGCGCCAACCTTGCGCATGGCTTCGGCGCGATGGCTCTCGAAGGTGCGGGGGCTGATGCCCATGCGCAAGGCGCCCTCCTTGTTCGAGTGCCCCTCACTGATCAGCTTGAGGACCTCGTATTCGCGCGGGGTCAGCGACTTGCTGGCCCGGCCGGGTGGCCGCCCGGGCACCGCGCCCTCCTCGGGAGCCGGCGCCGCCCGTGACAACGGTCCGAACTGCCCGTGCGCGCCGGACATCTGGTTGACCAGGGCGCAGATCCGCTCGGTCTGCAGCAACGCGTTGTCGACGACGAGCTGGACATGCCGGCGCTCGCCGGGCGTCCTGGCAATCTCGTCGCTGCGCTGCTTGATTTCCTCCATGTAGAGCATCAGGGCGGTGAGCGAACCGTTCAGCTGACGCGCCAAAGCGAGCCTGCCCTGGTCGTCGTGACGTCCCATCGCGAGCGGCGCAGACATGCCGGAACGGGTCGCCAGGAGATCCGGGTCGTTAACCCCTTGGCCGCCCGGAGCAGGTGCGGCGTGAGCGTCGGAAAGGCTGTTGTTCAGCTGTGCCATGCCTCATTGTGACGCGACGGCAACTTTAACATGGTTAATTATGCTGTCCGTAGCAATACGGGATTGTTCCGGCAACTCGATCATTTCCCCAAAAAGTTGCAAGCTGCAATGGTTAAGCCGGGGCGTGATGCCACCCTTCAAGGGGACGTCCGCGGCGCGTGCGGCGGCGGCTGTCCACGATGCCGCGCATTACTACGATTGTTTACTGACATTAATTTCGCACCAACTGTTTCGTGCTTCCATGCGTTCCGTGCCCGTCCGTGGAGACGAGCGACCTTGAGATATAGCTGACAGCCTGACGCCAATGGGACCGGTCGACCGGATCTGGGAATTCCTGCAGCGGTTGTCACCGCTGACACGAAGCTGTCTGCTCAGCGAGCTCGAACGGCTGGAGCTGAGCGGCGTCGACATGCCGGGATCCGCCGACCTCCAGGCCCGGCTGCGCGCCGAGATCCGCAACAACAATGGCGCCGGCGGCCACCGCACCATCAATCCTTCGCGCTACTTCTTCATGCCGGTCGAGCAGCTTCTCATCGACGGTTCGCCGGAGCATGCCAATGAGGGCCGCATTGCCCGCGGCTCCCTCACGCCGATCTGGGAATGGATCTCGCGCGATCTGCTGCCGACCATGGCGCGCGACTATAATGCACAGATGAAGGACCTGATCGCGGCGGACAAGCAGCGCGAGATCCGCCAGACGGCGAGCGCGTTCCAGACCAAGGTGACGAAGTCGCTGGAAGGCACGTTGGCGCGCGCCGAGGGCATCGAGCAGGTCCGCAGCAAGCTGAAGGCCTATACGGCCTCGCCGTCGGTGTTCGACGATGTCGTCAAGCTGATGAAGGCGCTGCGCGCCCGCGAGGAACTCGCGAAGTTCGCCGATTCGCTGCCGGACCGGATCGCGGAGTTCGACGATCCGCAGGTGAAGAAGATGGTGCTGCTGCTCGATGCCCTGCGCAAGAGGCAGCCGGAAGCCGTGCCCTTTGCGTTGACGCTCGTCGCCAAGCGTCTGAAGGAGCCGTGGCAGGTGATGCGGCTGGCGACGAAGGCGGCGCGCTCGAAGAACATTGCCGACGTCATCGCGGCACCCTACGCGATGACCGTGCCGATGGTGCTCGACCAGTTGGAGGACAAGCGGCTCGCGCTCCGGATCGCGTTGAAGAACAACCGCGTCGTGACCGCCAAGGAAATCCTGACCAGCATCTATGACATCGAATATGCGATCCAGGTCCGCATCGATCGCATCGAGGACTCGGACTGGGGTACGCGCCTGAGCACCATCATGGCCAATACCGACAGAATGGTGCAGGCCGAGGTCAAGCGCTTCCCCGAAGAGGTCGGACACGTGCTCGGCTCGAACAGGCTGCGCAGCCATCGCTCGTTCGGCGGCCGCCTCACCTATTTCGCCTGGAAGGGCCGCGACGCGATCAAGACGGTGCTGCGGTCTGCAACCGGTTGACGGCGGCGCGTCGAGACGGCCTTCCGGCCATCCTATCCCTGGGCCATGCGTTCGCGCGCCGACTTGAAGCCCGCCACGAAGCGCGCCAGCGTGTCCGAGGTCTTGCCGCGCGGCAGCATCACTTCGATCAGCGAGAAGCGTCCGCGCCGATGCACCGCGCGCTCCAGCGCGGCGACGAGCTCGCTGCGGATGGCGACGCGCTCGCCGGTGCCGCCGATGGAATTGGCGATGTCGGCATAGTGCCAGTCGTCGAGATCGTTGAACCGCGATTCCGGCTGGAACACGCGCAGCATCTCCCAGCTGCAATTGTTGAACAGCACGACGATCGGATCGAGCCCGTAGCGGCGGCAGTTGCCGAGCTCCCATCCGGTCATCTGGAACGCGCCGTCGCCGACCAGGATCAGCGTACGAAGTCCGGTCGCGGCCACGCCGATGCCCGCCGGCACGCCGAAGCCCATCCCCGCGTAGTAGCCCGGCGCGGCCAGCGCGGTATTGTCGATCTCCATCGCGGTGAACAGGCAATCGCCGATATCGGAGGTCATCGGCATCCGGCCGTGGCGGTCGAACATGTCGTTGACCGCGGTCGCGATGTCCGAAGGCGCAATCGGCGCGCCATCGGCAGCGAGGCCGCGCGGATAGGCCGAGCGCTGCCGCGGCAGGCCGGGAGCTGCGGCCCGGGGTGCCGCGCGCTCGTCGAGCGCATCGATCAGATCGCCGAGCGGCATGTCGCGATAGGCGTGATGACCGATCTGCACCTCACGGCTGGCGGCCAGGATCATGCGGCGCGGGTCTGGCGCCCGGTTCGACAACGCGAAATTGGTATCCGACAGGATGACGCCCAGCATCAGCACGAGATCGGCATTCTCGACCAGCTCCGTGATCGCCGGATTGCCCGCGGCGCCGAGATAGGTGCCGGCGACGACATCGTCGGCCCTGTCGAGCAGGCCGCGGCCCATGAAGGTCGTCACCAGCGGGAGACCCAGCTTGCGCGCCAGCGCGGCGATCCTGTCCTCGACACCGTAGCGGCGGATTTCGACGTCGACGACGATCACGGGACGCTCTGCCTGCGCGATGCGGGCGAGGATCTCCTCGACGCATTCGTCGAGCGCCTCGCGGCTGGCCCGCCGCGGCGGCAGCGGCACCACCGGCTCGACCTCGGCATCGACCATGTCGCGCGGAAATTCGAGATACACCGGCAGCGACATCTCCTTCGCGCTGCGCAGCACGCGCGCAATCTGGGCCGGGGCGGTGGCCGGATCGCTCAGCACCGCCTGATCGCAGGTGATCTCCTTGAACACCGCGAGCTGCGTGTCGACGGTGCGGGCCTGGTGGTGCAGCAGAAAGCCGGAGACGCGCTCACGCGCGCCGGGCGCGCCCGCGATCACCACGACGGGCGAGCGTTCGGCATAGGCGCCGGCGACCGCGTTCACGACGTTGAAGGCGCCGGCGCCGTAGGTGACGACGGCGACGCCGAGGCCGCCATGATAGCGCGCGGCCGCATCCGCGGCGAAGCCGACCGCCGGCTCATGGCTCAGCGTGACGCTCGGCAGGATGTTGCTCTCCTCGATGACCTTGAACAGCGGCAGCACGAAGTCGCCGGGAATGCCGAAGATCTCGCGGGCGCCATGGTCCTTCAGGGCGGCGAGCAGCGCATGGGCAAGAGCAGGCATCCGGATCCCCTGAGCGTGGCGTGAGGTTCAGCCGGTGCTACACGATGAGGGGCGGACTGCCAACCGGCGGCCGTTCGATCTGCGAGCCGTCCCGTCTGGATCGCCTCGTCCAAACATCATGCTCGAGCGGCAAGGCCGGAGCTCACCCGCGCCACATCAGTTTGCCGTCAGCACCAGGGCGTGGGCGGATGGTGCGCCGCCATGCGGGACGGCCAGCGTAACCGTGAACAGGATGGCGACGACCATGATCATGCAGAGCTTCATCATGACCGTCCTGCGATCGGTGATCGGCAGGAACAGGAAGAACAGCAGCATCGCCGCCAGCGCGAGTTCGAAAACGTAAGACATGGATGACCTCCTCCGTTGCCAGGAGGATGGCGCATGCCGGAAGCCCAGACTGTGCGTGCCGTCACACCGGTCCCATAGACCACGCGAGCGAGTATCCCGGCCGCCGCAGCGGGACCATGCAACCCAATCGATTGCCACCTCTCAGCCGTCGAACAGCGCGGCTTCGGTGAAGGCGAGATCGCCGAGATGCGGCGGATGCGGACCTTTGGCATATTTGCGTCCGCGCTTGTCCGAGTACCAGCCGGCCAGCCCTGCGATGGGCCCATTGGCATCGAGCCGCACCAGCAGGCCGCCGCGCCGCAGCAGCAGCCAGCCGATGTTGCCGGCCAGCCGCACGAGGTCAGCGACATCCCGGCAATACAGCAGGCGATACACCGGCAGCGCATTCATCACCCGGTGCTTCTGAAACACGAACGGATACGCCGCATCGGCCTCGCGCGCGACGAGACCGAGACACCCCCATTGCGCATGCTGCCGCAACAGATCCGCCTCATCGGGAGAGAGCCCGTGCACATCGTCCTCGGAGAATTCTTCGATACGGACATCCGAGCGCGGTCGCGACAGGGCCAGCGCGGCGTAGACCTGTCCCTTGCAGTAGACCGAAAAGCCCTGAGCCTCGACCTGTGGCCAAGTGTGCGGGGCCGGCGTGATGTTGAAATAGGTCACCGTCTTGTCGCGCGTCGCCGCGCGCACCAGCATCGAGCTGAAGGCACGGAACGCCGGCTCGACATACCAGCTCGAGACATTGGCCCTGACGATCGGCTCACCGCCGATGTGGAGCTCGGAGAACAGCAGCAGGATCACGCCGACAGGCACCCCGGCTTGGTCGAGACAATAGCCGAATGCCGGATAGCCGGCCGGCCGCGGGCGCGCCGCGTGGCGTTCGAGTCCGCGCAACCAATAGGCCTCGCTGCGAAAGGCGAATCCGCGCGTCAGCAGTGCGGCGACCTCCGGCAGATCCGCCGCGCCGATCTCTCGGATGCGAACGCCGGTCACGGCCTGCGCGGGAGCCGGCCTGTCATTTGCAATCTCAGCCTTTTTGATTGGCTGCATTCCAGCATCACCCGAGAGAGATCCGGCGCGCCACCCATGGCGCGGCGGGATCGTCATGACGGCAATTATCGTAAAAAGCTTTGGCGGCAGTGAACCACGTCGTGCTGGCCTTACTTTTCAGTTAATGGAACATGCGAGCCACACCCGACAGGCTTCGATCAGCGCCGACATGATCTTCGCGATCCGGGCCGCCGCTCACGGCCGCGGGACGCGAAACATGTAGGTTTCATCGGCATTGAGGCCGTCGACGAAGAAACGTCCGGGCTTTGCCTCGATCCGGCGCCGCAGCCCATCCCAGCCCCAGACCTCGAGGCTGCGCGTCCCTGCGGGCAGCTCGAGCTCGACCGCGCGGCCCGGCCGCTCGGTCCAGCCGGCAATGTTCTGCCACACGATCAAATCGGCATCCGATCCGCGCAGCGTGTACAGCGCCAGCCGCCGGTCGATGGACACGATCCTCATGTGACCGGCGAGCTGCAGCACCGTCTTCACCACGAGGCTGCGCGCCTCCGGGGTCCAGGGATCCTTGCCCGTCGCCATCGCATAGGCCAGGCTGTCGACATCGGGCGTGTCGCCGAGATTCCAAGGAGACGCCAACATGGACACCGGCATGCTGCCATCCTTGCCGACCACCGCAAGCTGGTCCCAGATCGCATTGAGAAACAATCTCGCCGCGTCCGTATCGCTGTCCCACGCGCCGGCGCGCGCGACGTTGAACTCGGTTGCGTAGAAGTTGATGTCGCGGCTCAGCCCCATCGCTTGCTTGATGCGGTCGAAGCAGGTCTGCACCGAGAACTCGCGGCCGCGGGTCATCGGATACCATTTATCATTGTAGTAGGTATGCAGGTCGATGCCGTCGAGACGGCCGTCCTCGAGCAGATCGGCGATCGCCGGACCGTAGCCGCGCAACGTCGCGTCGCCATGCGAGTTGCAGGTGGCAAAGCCGCCGGGA
Source organism: Bradyrhizobium sp. SZCCHNS3052 (assembly GCF_032484495.1). NCBI lineage: Bacteria > Pseudomonadati > Pseudomonadota > Alphaproteobacteria > Hyphomicrobiales > Nitrobacteraceae > Bradyrhizobium > Bradyrhizobium sp. SZCCHNS3052. Next base: position 13,026 of record NZ_JAUETB010000014.1, read on the forward strand.
ACGACCCGCAGCTTGGGGTCGACGCTGTGAACACCGTCGGCAAGCCCGGCCAGCGCGTCGTGATAGTCCTGGCGCGGGAGCGTGGCCTGCACATCGGGCTCGTTGATGGCGGTGAAGACGGTAGCACCCCAATCGGGAATACCGTTTTCGCGGCCCCATTCGCCGCCGGGGCGGAAACGTCTCGCCATCGCCTGCCCAGCCCCGAACCAGTCCTGATAGGACCCGATCGGCTGCGGCGGAGTCAGGCTCTGATAGCTGCCTTCATACTCCAGCAGGATCAGCGGCATGATACCGTTCTTGTGCGCCTCCAGCATCGCGGCATCGAAATCGTGCGGCGTCGGTACCCGCGCCAACGTCCGCCAGCCGTAGGAATCCATTCGGCCGATCCTGGCACCGACGCCGTGCAGTGCCTGATAGATCTGCGCGCTCTTGCCGGCCAGATGCGTGACCAAATTGCCGCCGCCGATGCGCTCGTCGATCCGCAGCGCCGAGGCGTTCGTTTCGCCGGCGTGGACAGCGCTTAGCCATGGCGACGTGACAAACGTTAACAGGGCTGTGCTAATGACCAGCAGATTGGAACGAAGTCGCAATGTCTGATCCCTTAGATTTCCGCTATGACGTTTGAGATCGTCCAGGTCGTTCAAGAGATAAGCAATGCCGGCGGCGTGGAAACAGTCGCTATCGAGCTGGCGCGCGTTTTCGGCCGGAATGGTTTATCGAACATCGTGCTTGCGAGCACCGTCGCGGACAATCTCGAACACACGATCCGAGTCGAGCGCGTTGCGCCATGGCTGGCGCGGATTCCGACTCGCGGACTGTTCCGGCACATCGGCCGCGCCATTGTCGTGCCGCTGTTCACGCTGGCCGCGACACGGGCGCTGGCGCGTCACCCCGACGCCATCGTCATCAGCCACGGCGACAGCCTCAAGGGTGACGTGCTGATCGTGCATGCCGTCAATGCGCAGAGCCTCGCCGAGAAACGCGCCGCCGGCAGTTGGCGCTGGATGCTCAACCCGATGCATCTGTGGGTCGCGTTGCGCGACCGGTTCATGATCGGAGGCCTGCGGTACCGGGCGTTCGTGGCGGTGTCCTCCCGCGTCACCGCGGAGCTGCAGCGCTTCTTCCGCGTGCCGGCCGCCCGCATCCATGTCATCTCCAACGGCATCGATCTCGCGCGCTTCAAGCGCGACGCCACCAGCGGCCAGGCGATCCGGCGTGAGTTCGGCATCCCGGATAATGCGCGCCTGCTGCTGTTCGTCGGCCACGAATTCAACCGCAAGGGACTGGCGCATGCGATCGGCGCGCTCGATCGGCTCGGCAACGACGTCTGGCTGCTGGTCGTCGGCTCGGACAATCCCGCGCCCTACCGCAGACTGACGCGCAACGCCCAGCAACGACTGATCTTCGCCGGCCCACGCTCGGACCTGCCGGCGCTGTACTCGGCGGCCGATGCCTTCGTGCTCCCCACGAGTTATGAGACCTTCTCGCTGGTCTGCATGGAGGCCATGGCCTGCGGAGTGCCGGTGTTCGCAACGCCGGTCGGCGGCATCGAGGACTATCTGCGCGACGGCGTCAACGGCTTCCGCATTTCAGCAGACGCCGACGACATCGCGGCCAAGCTCGCGGCCGTCTTCGCCGACCCCGCACTGATGCGCCGGCTGCAGGACGGCGCCCAGGCCACCGCGCAGATCTATGGCTGGGACCAGATCGGGCTGCAATACATCGAACTGCTCAAGCAGATCGATGCCGCCAAGCGCCAGTCCGGCCGCGCAGCGATGGCGCTGCCGGTGAAGGCCTAGCTAATTCGTCTGCAGCCGCTGTGGGCGGGCGAGGCCGGATGCGGTTCTCGACTGATGCGCCGCACGGCATGCCGTTTCAATCGCCGCTGCGACCGCATCATAGGTGAAGCGCCGGAGCACGTTCGCGCGGGCCGCCTCACTGCGAACGGCGAGCTCCGCCCGCCGGCCGCTGAGCTCATCGATGAGCCGACACAGGCGGCCGGAATCCTGCTCCGGCACGATCCAGCCGCCGTCGCCGACGACATCCGGAATCGCTCCGCAGGTCGATCCGATCACCGGGATGGCGCAGGCCTGAGCCTCGATGATCACCCGGCCGAACTGCTCGCGCACCGCGTCCGTGGTTCGCGTCAGCAGCAGCAATGCGTCCAGGCCGCGCAGAAAAGCCGCGACCGCAGCGGGTGAAGCCCAGCCCTGGATGGTGACGCGCCCGCTCAAGCCGAGTTCGGCCACGCGCCGGCGCAGATGCGGCTCGTACGGACCTTCACCCATGATGCTCAGCGTCGCCGCCGACTTGCTGCGCGCGAGCGCTTCGAGCGCATCGTCGAGTCCCTTCTCGACCACCAGCCGGCCGACATAGCCGAGCCGCAGCGGCGAGCCGGCCGTCGCATTCGATCGATCATCCGCCGGCATGAAGGTCGCGAGATCGACACCATAGCCGATCGGCGTCACCGGACCCGTGTAGCCGCACGCCCTCACGACCTCAGTCGCATCGGGACTGCGCGACAGGATGTGGGCGGTGCGGCCGAGGACGAATTTGCGGATCGCCTCGAATGGTGGCGGCAGCCGTTTCAGGATGTTCTGGTCGACCTCGAGCACGAGCGCCGCACGGCCGCGCAGCATCTGCGCCTGCAGCGCGACGATGCTCCAGGGCTCCTCCCAAAGGTGAATCACGTCGGGATCGAGCTCGCGCAGCAGGCGGCGCAGCGCCGGATAGAAGTGCAGGTACCATTTCATCGGACCCGCGTCCGGGAGTCGGATCGGGAGCCGATGGATGGGAAAGGCTTCGTTGGAGTGAGCCGCGGTGATGGTGCGGCCGAATTCCTTCCACACCTCGGGCGTCACGAGATGCAGATCGACGTCGGGCCGGGACGCGAGATGGCGGTAGCGCAGCCGGCCGGCCTCGCTGCTGGTGGCCGGATGCGCAATCGAGACGATTCGCAAGCGCCCCCTGCTAGACACGGCCCATCACCTTCGCTGCAGTCCCGCTGAAGCCCGTGAGATGCAGCTCCATCGCCGCAAGCGTACGATGCGCGCCATTCATGGTGTTGCGCGGAATCGAGAACGCATCCTGCCCTGCTTTGACGAGGCCCTTGCGCGTGGTCGCGGCACTGGCGAATCCGGCCTGCCGCGCCAGCGCAAAGTCCCGCGGTCCGCAATCGGCGGCGCGCCCGTAAGGAAACGCGAAGTGCCGGACGTCGATGCCGAGCCGCTCGTTCAATCGCAGCCGCGCGCCGGCCAGCTCGCGAAGGGCGTCTTCGGACGGCAGCGACGAGATGCGCGCATGCGAGACGGTGTGCGCTCCGATCTCGATGAGCGGATCCCCCGCAAGCACTTCCAGCATCTCCCAGGAGATCGCATGTTTCCAATGCATCGCCTCGATGTCGATGGCGTTGGCGGCACAGAACGCGGCGTAACGATCCGCCGCCTGCGGGCCATCCCAGCGCGAGGCGATCTGCGCGAACACTGCGCGACGCTGCTCGGCGCTCGACAGCGCGATCCGCTCATCGTCGACCCTGACATGGTCCCTGTGCAGCAGCGCATCCTCCAAGCCAGCGGCCCACAGCGGCAACGTGCCGTCGGGAATGCCGGTCGTCACGAACAGCGTCACCGGCACCTTGTGCCTGCGGAATACCGGCACCAGCAGCTCGCACGTATCGCGGTAGCAATCATCGATCGAGAAGTTGACGTAGCGGCCGGACGGCTCGGCGCTTGCCGTCCGGCGCAGCGCCTCGCTGATCGTCACGACATCCCAACCCTGGTCGAGGACATAGCCGAGGAAGCGATCGAGAAAGTCGGCATCGACGTAGAAGTCGCGATTGGGCAGACGCTCCCACTGCTCTGCCGGCGCGGCGCGATGGAACGTCAAGCAACAGCCGCGCGGGCCGAGCACACGATCGACGGCCTTGGCGACGGGAAGGACGAAGGCACCGGATGCCATCATCGCCTTGGCGGCAGCGAGGGCCAGCAGGGTCAACTCAGCTCTCCCTTCATCCTGAACGTACGACGAACATGACGGAGCGCCGTGCCCACCACGGCCGGCAGCAGGATGCCGATCGCGAAAGCCAGGCAGAGCAGATACGCCAATCCGCCGGCGAACAGGCGCGGCAGCAGGCCCGGCACGGAGGTCTGAATCATCAGGCCGAGCACGACCATCAATGCGGTCGGCAGCAGGGCCAGGCCGATCACGAGCAGGAGCTTTCGCGCATCGCCGAGCACGAACACCACGCCCGACAGCAGCACGAGGCTGCGGATCGCTTCGCCAATGCCGAGCAACTGCATGCCGGCCGCCGGCGACGGATCGAACAGCGGCATCAGCAGGTTGAAGCCCATGTTGGCGAGATAGGCCGAGACGATGATGACCGCAGCGACGCCGTTGCGCCCCGCGCCATTGAGCAGACGGATCAGGATCCAGCCGAGGGTCGCGGCCCAGACGCCGCAGGCGATGCCCTTGAGCGCATGCGAGGTCAGCAGCAGGGCCTCGTCGCCGAACGCGCCGCGGAAATAGATCAGGCGGACGATGTCGGTCGAGAAGACCAGCAGGAACGCCGAGGCCGGCAAGATCAGCGCGAGCAGCGGCCGCAGCAGCGCCTCGGTCTGCGCACGCGGATCGCGTGGGGCATGCTGCGACAGCACCGCCATGCCGAGCGGCTGGCTGATCAGCAGCAGCGCGCTCTCGGTCAGCGAGCGCGCGTAGTCCAGCGACGCGACGGCGCCGGTCGTCAGCCGCGATGCCGTGAAGCGCTCGATCCAGACATTGCCCTGCTCGGCCAACGGCAACGCCAGCAGGACGCGCAGCCGGCGGAAGAATTCGATACCCTTGTCGATCACCATGCCGGCGGTCAGGCCGGAGACGCTCAGCGCGCCCTCGCGCCACAGCGTGAACAGACCCCAGGCGGCGAGGCCATTGAAGGCGACGGTGAAGGCGCAGGCGAGCATGTAGGCGTCGCCGGTCAGCACCAGCAGGCCGATGCCGCCGATCACCGCGACGTTGAGCAGGCTGGCACGGACATTGGTCAGCCGCGTGCGGCCGAGCGCGATCTCGCCGGCGGCAAGCACATTGAGCACCGCCGACGCCGGCATGCCGAACGCCATCATGCGCACGAAGTGCAAGGTCAGCTCGCGCCCCTCCGCCGAGAAGCCGCCGACGACGGCGTTCACCCAGAGCTCACCGAGCAGCAGGATGATCGCGGTCACCAGGCTCGAGACGACGGCAATGACGATCGTCAGCGCACCGAGGCTGCGCGCGGCATCCGGCCGCTGCAGCGCCTCGCGATGCATCGGGATCATGATCGCCGGCACGCTCTCGTTCTGCAGGAACGCAAGCGGGATGAGCACGGCCGCCATGGCGGCCCGGAATCCGTCGGCGATGAGCGAGGCGCCGAGCACATGCGCCATCAACACCTCGCGGCCGAAGCCGAGCATCTTGCTCGCCAGCGCACCGCTGATCAGCAGCGCACTGAAGCGTTTGAGCGAAGGACCGGAGGCGCTCATGCGGCATCCTCCGACACGGCCGGCGGCCCTTTCCATCGCGCAGGGACTTGTCCGTCCTCGAGCAGTTTCGACCACGACGGCACCGGCGCGAGAATGGCGAACGGCGGGCCGCAATCCACGACGAGATCGACCATACGCCGCTCGGAGGACGGGGCAGGTGTGACGATCGTGCTCACACCGCCGCTCCCGCACCGACATTGCGGATCAGCAGCCCGATCGAGTCCAGCATGCGTGTCAGGCTGTAATGGGTGCGCGCGCGGCGCGACGCGTAGTCGAGCTGGGGCGCGAGGATCTCGGGTTGAGCCAGCACTGCGTCCAAGGCCTCGGACAGCGCACGCGCGTCGCCAGGCGGCACGAGCAGACCGGCCCGGCCATGTTCGAGGATGTCCGGCGCAGCGCCGGCGTCAGTGGCAATCACCGGCACGCCGGCGAGCATCGCTTCGACCAGGGTGCGGCCGAACGGCTCGGGATCGATCGACGGATGCACCATCGCGTCCACCGCCTGCATCAGCAACGGCACGTCGCTGCGATGCCCAAGGAAGTGAACGCGATCGCCGAGGCAAAGCTCCGCGACCAGCCGTCTCAGCTCAGCCGCGTAGTCCTGCTCGCCGAACAACGCGTCGCCAACGATGATGCCGTGCACGTCCGGTAATTCGGCCAGCGCCTCGATCAGGATATGCTGCCCCTTCCACCGCGCGAGCCGGCTGAATACGCCGACCAGCGGTCCCGACGGCAGGCCGAGCCGCCGCCTCAGCTCCTCGCGCGACCCGGGCACGGGTTCGACGGCGAGACCATTGGGCACGACCTCGACGAGAGAGCGTCGACCTCCGGCCTCGATGAAGGCGGCTGCGGCAGCTTCGGAGGGGACGACGACCTTCGCCGCGAAGCGGTTGGCGAGGAAGATCTGCATGCGACGCTGCAGCGCGCCGAAATGAGCCGGGCTGATGATGTCGTGCAGATGCCAGATCAACGGCCGCCGTGCCGCGATGTTGGCGATGGCCGACAGGACAAAGGCCTTCTGCGAATTGGCATAGAGGACGTCATGCTTGCGTGCGACATGCGCGAGCTCCGCGGTGATCGCCGCGAGTCTGCCGAACAGCGGCAGCGCCTCGAGCCACGAACTGTCGCGTCTGAACTGCCCCAGGCCGCGGCCCCAGCGCGACGTGACGACCGACATCCCGCGCTCAGCCAGCACCTGGCCGAGCGGGCCCGGCTCGAACAGGAACACCGATGACTCCTTGCGGCCCTGGACGACATCGAGCAGGATCAGCTCGGCGCCGCCGATCTGCCCGGTGTGATCGACGAACAGGACACGCTCGGTCGACATCACCCGGCTCCGGCGTAGGCTGCCACGGGCGCGGTCTGGGCCACAGGCGCGCTGCGGTGCTCGACGTCGGTCATGGTGACGACGATGCCGACATCGCGGGCTCCGAGTGTCCTGCTCCTGTTCACCGTCGCGACCGCCGGCTCGATCAACGACCGGTCACTGCGCACGCAGACGATCGCCCAGTCCGTACCGGCAAGGAAGTCGTTCCGTTGCGACGGCAATGGTGTGTCGACGATCACGGCATCATAGCCATCGAGACCGGCGAGGAGACGGTCGAGGCTGATCGCGTCGAGAATGTCGCCGACCGGACCGGTCGCCTCACCAACCGGCAGCACGTCGAGCGAGGGATGCGCGGTGGGCAGAACCATGTCCCGGAGCGGCGTCCCGCGCTCCAGCGCGCCGAGCCATCCGGGGCTTGCCGGCAGCGCCATGATCTCTGCAAAGGCGGGATGCGAGACGTCGCACTCGACGACCAGCACGCGCCAGCCTGCGGCCGCGAGGTGCTCTGCCAGCGCACAGGTCGTGGTCGTCTTGCCATCTGCTGCATCGGGAGAGGTCACGACGATGCGCTGCGATCGGGCGGACCGCTTCAAACCGAGTTCGTGGACGAGATCATGCAGCGTGTGCTGAAAATCAGCGTCCTCGGAGGCGAGGCGCAAGACGCGCGGGATCGCCAGCGGTTGGTGGCCTTGCAGGATCGCGCCGAGCGCCGACATCTCACGCAGGCTCTTCAGGCGCGGCAGGCAGGCCAGGATCGAAACGTCGGCAACGCTCGGGAGATGGGACCTTCGTTCGGGCGCCGCCGGTGGCGTCGCCGCTTGCGGTGCGGTCACACGCTCGGCCAATTCAGGGACGATGGCCGGAGCTTCGTCGACAGCGGGCGCCTCGACCTGCTCGGCCGGCGCTTCGGGAGTGACGGGCAAGGGCGGGCTGATCAGGCGCGCGCCGAGCTTGTCGGCGAGCAGCGCAGCGCCGACACCGAAGATCAACGCGAGCGTCATGCCGGCGGCGAGGAACGGGATCTTCTTCGGGAAGAACGGCTTGCTCGGCAGCTCGGCGAGGCTGACGAGACGCGTGCTGCCGCGCAGGACGCGCCGTTCGGTCTCGAGCTCGCTCGCCTTCTTGTAGAGCTCGGCATATTGCTGCCGCTTGATCTCCGTGTCGCGCACCATGCTCTCGATGGAGGCCTCGTCCAGCGTGGCCGAGCCGGCCTCCGCCTTCGCCGTCTCCATCTGCTTCTTCAGCGAGTTCACCAGCGCGGTGTTGGCATCGTACGTCTTCTGCGCGCTCGCCGCGATGCTCTGCATCTCGGCGACCAGCCGCTGCTGGATGATCGCCTGCTCGCGCGTCAGCGCCAGGATCGAGGGGTGCTTCGGCCCGAGCACACCGGCCGCACTGGCAAGCTGCGCGCTCACGGTCGTCAGTTGCTGCTTGAGGTCGGCGATGGTGCGGCTCTGCAGCACCGACGGGGCGTCGGTCGGCCCGCGCTCCTGCTCCGACTTGATCTCCTGCAGCCGCGCCGCGGCGTCGGCGCGCGCGGCCTCCGCCTGCGACAGCTGCTGGCCGATGCTGGTCAGCCGCTCCGAGGAGATCGGCGCATTGGCGCCACGCATCAGGCCCTTGGTGCGCCGGAACTTCTGGATCTTGTCGTCGGCCTCGCGCAGTTGCTGATCGAGCTGCTTCAATTCCTTCCAGAGCCAGGAGCTCGCGACCTCGCGGCTGTTGGCGCCTTCGGTGCGCTGGTCCTCGAGAAAGGTCTGCGTCAACGCGTTGGCGAGCGTCTTCGCAACCTCGGGACTGCTCGACTGATAGGAGATGTTGATGACGCGCGAACGGCCGGCCGAGGCGATGCTGAAGCGGCCGTCGACATGATCGATGAACGCGCCCGGATCGGTCTTGAGGCGCTGGCACGCATCGGCCGAACCCATGAGACGGCCGCGCTCGCATTCGCCGACCACGGCGTCGACCACGCCGGGCGACGACATGATCTGACGCAGCAGGCGCGGCGAGCGGATCACCAGGAGCTGGCTTTCCATGTCGGCGGGATCGCCGATCTTCTGCGCCCACGCCGCCGAGGTGTTGGCACCCGGCTCCTGCTCGGCGATGATCACGGAAGCGGTGGCGAGATAGCGCACCGGCAGTAGCACGAGCGCGGCCACGGCAAGCGCGAGAACGGCGCCAGCCACGATGGCGAACACGCCGCGGCGGCGCCAGATCCGGGCGACGGCGTCAATGCCGGACAAGGCCTCGCCGAGAGCCGCCTGCCTCATGATCTGCACCCGTACCACATCCAATATTACGCAATCAGCCGCGTCGCGCGGCCCTGATGTCCCGCACGGAAACTGTCGATCTCCTCGTTGACCGCCGCGACGAACTGGCTGCGGAAACGCTCGGCCGAGAAGAAGCCGGCGCGCTGGCGGCAGTCGAGCCGCGAGATCGATTTCTCCTTGGCCACGAACGATCGCACGCAGGCCGCGATCGCCTCGGGCTCGGGCGAGCCGAAGAACATGCCGGTCGGCCGCGGCCCCGTGGTGAGGATCGACTCGCGTGCACCGCCGCGGCCGAGCGCCAGCACCGGCGCGCCTTCGGACTGCGCCTCGACCGGGATGATGCCGAAATCCTCTTCCGCCGCGAACACGAAGGCGCGGGCGGTGGTCATGAGGTCACGCAGCTGCTTGTCGGGCACGAAGCCGGCGAACTTGACGTTCGGCCCCGCGATCGACTTCAGCCGCGCGGCTTCCGGACCGTCACCGGCCACGACCAGCTCGAGGTCCGGCATGATGTTGAAGGCGCGCACGATCGGCTCGATGCGCTTGTAGGGCACGAGCCGGCTCGCGGCGAGGAAGTGGTTGCCGACCGGCAGGATCGCATCGCGCTGCGCGATGGTCACCGGCGGATAGATCACCTTGGCATCGCGGCCGTAGATCTTCTTGATGCGGCGGGCGACGAACTGCGAATTGGTGAAGATGGCGTCGGGACCGTGCGCGGTGCGCGCATCCCAGATCCGCATCTTGTGCAACAAGGCGCGAGCGATCAGGCCCTTGACGCCGGTGGCGTAGCCGCTCTCCTGCAGATACTGGTGCTGCAGATCCCAGGCATAGCGCATCGGCGAATGCACATAGGCGATGTGCAGCTGCTCCGGCCCGGTCAGAACGCCCTTCGCCACCGCGCAGCTCGAGGAGATCACCAGGTCGTAGCTCGACAGATCGAGCTGCTCGATCGCGAGCGGCATCAGCGGCAGATAGGAGCGGTGATACTTCCGCAACAGCGGCATCTTCTGCAGGAAGCTGGTGTGCGACGTCTCGAATCCCAGCTTGGCGCGGTCCTCGGGACGCAGCAGGTCGAACAGCGTGAAGACGTCGGCGCCGGGATAGCAGCGCAGGATCTCCTGAAGGACCTTCTCGGCGCCGCCAAGAACGTAAAGCCAATCGTGGACGATCGCGACGCGCACCGCACTCTCCCAATTCCCGGGGTATTTAATAAAACCCTTAAGGGAGGCGTTCACGCGCACAAACCCAATCCTAAACTTCTAGTTAATCGCCCTTGTCGTCCGACCCGTCGAATCCGCTGCTATCAGGTAAGGATCGATTAAGGATATGCCAGCCGCATTGCGTCTCATGCCGTGACATGGTGTGCCGGACCAGAACGCGAAACGAGGCCATGGTCCCGCTTCGGCACACTCCGCACCATAGGCCGCCTTGCTTAACAGGCCCTTGCGGATCGCAACGCCTGCGCGAATGCAGCCATGCATGGCGACGGCCGCGACGACGCGCCGCGGCCTGATCGTTAGCGCATTCCGTCGCACGCGAACGTGATCGCGCGCCGCCTCAGCCGGCGACGACGAGCTGCTCGATCGCGTAGCCGTGGCGGATGGCGCGGTTCAGCACGGGATCGACGAGCTCGAAGTCGAAGCGGTCGGCGGGGCGGATGCCGCCCTTGGCGGCAAACGTGCCGCCGAACATCGCGGTGCCCTCGGGCAGGCCGGCGTCACCATAGCGGCGCGCGATCAGGTCGAAAGGCGCCAGCATGCCGCTCAGCGCACCCTCCTGATACAGCACACGCTCGCCGTCGATGGTCGCGTAGGCGCGCAGCATCAATTGGTCCCAATGCGCGGCGAGGTCGTCGACCAGCCACAGCTCGGGCGCCACCGGCTTGTCGCACATCTGCTTGGAGACGGTGATGTTGTAGGTCTCGACCTTGCGGTCGGTATGATCGGAGCCGACGCCGACGAACAGCCGGCCGCCCGCTTGCACCAGCACGAACTCGACCTCGCCGGAGGAGTCGCCGCCGCTGACCTCGATGCTGCCGGATGTCGTCAGGCGGCTGGCCGCGGCCTCGTAATAGATCGGCGTCGTCGCCGGCCGGGGAATGCCGAGCTCTTCCAATTCGGCGATGTGCTTGTCGCGCGCGACCGGATCGCGCCCGGTCCAGCCGGCGATGACGAGGCGGTTCAGCGTGATCCGCTGCCGCGTCGCCGCACCGCTTGCATGAACCAGGAATTCGATTGTCGTGCCGCTCATCGTCTCATCGCCTCTTGCTGACCAGCCCGCCGCTTAGCCGTCCGGCCGCTCGCTGGCAAGGCGCCCAGCCGTTCACTCCTGCTCGGCCTTCTCCGCCTCGTGATCCTCCTTCAAGTGCCGCTTGCGGATCTGGTGGGTCGTGAACCAGATCAGCGCGATCGCGACCGGCACGAAGGCGGCGGTAGCCAGCGTCGGCTCGACCGGCAGGCCGGTGTCATGCGCGCCCTTGGCGAGATAGCCGAACAGGCTGACGACGTAATAGCCGATCGCGGCCACCGACAGCCCCTCGACCGTGCTCTGCAGGCGCAGCTGCAGCTTGGTGCGCTCGTTCATCGAGCGCAGGAGATCGCGGTTCTGCTGCTCCAGCTCGACATTGACGCGGGTGCGCAACAGATCGGCGGCGCGCGCCAGCTTGAGCGACAGGTTCGACTGCCGTCCCTCCAGCGCGTTGCAGGTGCGCATCGCCGGCGCGGTGCGCCGCGCCAGGAACGACGACCAGCTCGAATACGGCGCGACCGGCTCGCCCTCGATCACCGCCAGACGGGCCTGCACCAGGTCGTAATAGGCGCGGCTGGCGCCGAACCGGAACAGGCTGCCGGTGGCGCCGCGCTCCAGCAGCGCCTCGAGCTCGGTCAGCTCGCGCAGCAGGTGGTTGTTGAGCTTGAACGACTGCGCGCCCTGCATCTCCGCCAGCACCTCGACCAGCCGCCGCTCGATGCGGTCGACGTCCGGCGCCAGCGCCAGCGCCGCCGGCAGGCCGAGCAGCGCCAAAGTGCGGTAGGTCTCGAGCTCCAGCACGCGCTGCACCAGCGCCCCGAGCCGCTCCGGGGTCGGGCCGTCGGCGCAGACCAGGATGCGGGTGAAGCCGTCGTCGTCGAGACGGAAGTCGGAGGCGACCGCGCCGGCGCTGCCCTTGATCGTCACGATGGCTAGGCTGCTCTTGTCGAAGATCTCCTCCGCGCGCGCCACCGGATCGGCCGCATTCTCGACCTCGAGCTTGACCGCGACCAGCAGCTCGCCGGCCTGCGGCAGCGCCGCGATCAGCGCCTGCAGCTCGGGCGCAATGGCCCCGAAGCGGCGCGGGCCTGAGTCCGCGGGCGGGCTCCAGATCCAGGTGAGGGTGGCGAATTCCGAATGCTGCTCGAAGCGCAGCCTGACAGGGCCGAGATCGACCTGGTGATGCTTGACGCCCGGCTCCGGCGGCGGCGCACCGCGCTGCGCGCAAAACGCGGCGAGGCTGGCGCGGTCGGTCGTGGCGCTGTCGCCTTTCGCCATGAAGGCGAAGCGGATCACCAGCACCGGCTGCGTCAGCGGCGTGAACGGCCGCGCATGCACCTCGTTCAGCACGCTCTCGCGCAGGGCATGCGGCGTGAAGGCGGACTTGTCGAGCGACGTCATCGGGAGAGTCCGCGCGTGAGAGCGACACCTGACGCAGACGATCGCGCTGCGCCTGAATTGATCACCCCCGTCATGCCGTGCATCCCCCTGACTTCCATTGTCGTCCGGCCGGCCAACGCGCCGGCAGCGTGTGACACCAGTGTAGCGCAATTCGATGACGGCGCCACGGCTGCGGCGACATTGTGCGCGCTGGCGGCTCTCTCAGCGCCACGGCAAGTCGATCATGATGCACGCAGACACACCAACACCTCCCGCGGCGCGATCGCGCCCGAGATTGCTCTCATCAAAACCCTCCGGAAATGCCGAGGGCGCAGGGAAGGCCGGACCTCGACTGAGGCCCGTGGCCCCCGTGCGGAAAAATTGCACGGGGCAGGAACCACAGGTTCAGCCGGACAGACCCGGCCCTCCCTGCGCGATGGGTTTAACGTCTGCTCCGAGCTCTCCCCGGGGACCGGCTTGTTTGCCCCCGTCGCCTGATGACACGTCATGTCATCCAGACTTGGCGCCAGCATCGGGGCGCCAGGACCACACGGCTTGAACGTCCGCGAGCTGCCAATCGTCCAGCGCATCAGCACCTGACAACACTCGCGGCCACCGCTCCCCGCCTCAACGTATCGTGACGACGCGTACGCCCCTCTGCATGAGGACGGGATGCAGGGAGTAGAGCATGATTTCGGAAAAATAGCAAGGAAGAATTTTGACGAGATGGGCTGGCCGAGGATGATGCGGGGCGACCGCATTTCGGGAAGATCGTGCCTGTCTCTTTCCTCATCGTCATGGCCGAGCTCGTCCCGGCCATCCTCGTCGTTCGTCGGGGAGAGACGTGGATGCCCGGAACAAGCCCGGCATGACGGGCAACCGATCTGCGCGCTTCAGCGTCGCAACGACCCATTTCGTTGCGAGCAATGGCGCCGATATAGTTGGGCTTGACCAAGCCACGCCAATTGCCGATCGGCACTGCACGATCAACCGCAGCGCCCCGCATGCCAGACGCCGCCGGAGGTTGGCTCTGATACGTGAATGCGTGCCAGGTGAAAGCCCCGGGTTCCGCAGCCCCGATCCGCGACCCATGCAATTGTCACGGTGGGCGTGGTAGATCATAACAGATTGGCCCTTTGCCATCGCTCGATGGTCCCTCGCCCATCAGATCCCATTTGCATCAAAGCCCTCACAGGACTCCCATGACAACCCTCTCCTCGATCGTTGCGCGCGGTGTCGCGCTGGTTGGCAATGCGGCGCTGCAGTGGCGCAAATTGCAGGGGGAGACGCCGCAGCCGGCCTGGGGCGCGCAGCCGCAGATTCCCCTGGCGAAGCCGCAGGGCCTGCTGCCGACCTTGAAGATGCCGACGGCGCGCGGCTGGCGCGACGGCGAAAAGCCGGTGGCGGCGGCGGGGCTGAAGGTGAATGCGTTCGCCACCGGGCTCGATCATCCGCGCTGGATCTATGTGATGCCGGACAAGTCGGTGCTGATCGCCGAGGCGACGCAGATTCCGAGCCCGGTGCGCAACATGTTCGGCTATGCGATGCAGGCGACGATGCGCCGCGCCGCAGCGCTGGGCGTCAGCGCCAACCGCATCACAAGGCTGGTCGATGCCGACGGCGACGGAAAGGCCGAGCGCCGCAACGCCTTCATGGAGAATCTCAGCCAGCCGTTCGGCATGGCGCTGGTCCGCGACACCTTCTATGTCGGCAACACCGACGGCATCGTCGCCTTCCCGTACAGCGCGGGCGCCGAGCGCATCACCGCGCAGGGCAAGCGTCTCACCACGTTCAAGCCGGGCGGACACTGGACGCGCAGCCTGCTGGTCAGCCCCGACGGCAGCAAGGTCTATGCCGGCGTCGGCTCGCTCACCAACATCGCCGAACTTGGCTTCGAGGTCGAGGAGGGCCGCGCCTGCATCTATGAGCTGGACATCGCAAGCGGCGCGAGCCGCATCTTCGCATCAGGCCTGCGCAATGCGGTGGGGCTGGCGTTCGAGCCGTCGACGAAGGTGCTGTGGACCGTCGTCAACGAGCGCGACGGGCTCGGCGACGAGACGCCGCCGGATTACCTCACCTCGGTGCGCGAGGGCGGCTTCTATGGCTGGCCCTATTGCTACTGGGGCAGGACGGTCGACGACCGCGTGCCGCAGGATCCGGCCCTGGTCGCGACCGCGCTGACGCCGGACTACGCGCTCGGCGGCCACACCGCCTCGCTCGGCCTGTGCTGGCTGCCCGCGGGCACCCTGCCCGGCTTCCCCCAGGGCATGGTGATCGGCCAGCACGGCTCGTGGAACCGCAGCAAGCTGTCCGGCTACAAGGTCGTGTTCATCCCGTTCGAGAACGGCAAGCCGTCCGGCCCGGCGCGCGACATTCTCTCCGGCTTCCTGGCGCCCGACGAGAGCTTCTCCTACGGCCGCCCGGTCGGCGTGACGCTCGGCCCGGACGGCTCGCTGCTGGTGGCCGACGACGTCGGCAGCTGCATCTGGCGCGTGACGGGCGCGTGAGGCAGCAGGCTGCGACGATCGAGGCGGCGCGCGGCCTCGATCGTGCCTGCAACTGTCATCTTCAATCGTGGCCGTAGTACTGGCGGTTGCAGTAGCGGCGGCCGGCTTCGTGCTTGGCCGCGCGCTGGGCCGGGGTGGCGTTTGCCGGCATCAGGAAGTTGCCGCTCGCGAACAGTTGCAGGCAGTTGATGTAGTTCTTGTTTCCCAGCCATTCCCAGCCGGCAGACGCCGGCGATGTCGATGCGGATGCGAGCAGGCCCGCGCCGGCGACGATGGCGGCGGCGAAAAGACGAATGCTGGAAGTCATGACCTTGTCCCTCGTTGCTTGCGGCTGCCCCTGCAGCCCATGCGAGGATCATGACGGTCAGGGCGCGCTGCTTCCGTGATGGTCCGCACAGAGAGGGGTGATGCCGCATGAACGGCGCCGCGGCGCTCGGCCGCGGAACAAGCATCACGCCCGCGACGTTGTCCGGCACAGCGACAGGAGAGTTTCATGGCCGACAACGTCAATCCCGAGCAGAAGCAGCCGGGCGAGCATCACGAAGGCAAGTTCCACTACAATCCAGGCAACCAGGCTGGCAAGACGGTCGAGGTCGGCAAGCCGGAGAACGAGCAGGTCAACAACAAGGACCGCATCGAGAACCGCGAGAAACCGCAGTCGCGGTGAGGCGGACACCATTTTAGTTTTTCGTCATGCCCGGGCTTGACCCGGCCATCCATCTTCTGAAGCACCGAGGAGATGGATGGCCGGGTCAAGCCCGGCCATGACGGCGGAGAGAGGGCGGCCCGCCCTACTCCTCCAGCAGAAACGCCAGCGCCTCGTCGCACGGCGCTTCCACCTTCAGCGACAAGAGGTCATCCGCGCGGGTGCGGCCGAGATTGACGGCGGCGATGGGGATGTTGCGGTCCGCGGCGGCGCGGACGAAGCGGAAGCCGGAATAGACCATCAGCGAGGTGCCGACGACGAGCATGGCGTCGGCCTGCTCGACATGCTCGCGCGCGGTGGCGACGACCTCGCGCGGGACGGTTTCGCCGAAGAACACGACGTCGGGCTTGAGGATGCCGCCGCAGGCGCGACAGGCCGGCACATTGAAGTCCGCGAAATCGACGCCGTCGAGATCGGCATCGCCATCGGGCGCGGCGGCCGCATCATGCGCCAGCCAGCGCGGATTGGCGCCGGCCAGTTCGTCCTGAAAGTCGGCCCGCGACAGCACGGCGCCGCATCCCAGGCAGCGGACGCGATCGAGCCGGCCGTGCAGATCGATGACGTTGTTGGTCCCGGCGGCCTGGTGCAGCCGGTCGACATTCTGCGTCACCAGCAGCGAGCTCTTGCCCTGCGCCTCCAGCCGCGCCAGCGCATGATGCGCGCCGTTCGGCTGGGCGCGGCCGAACCGCCGCCAGCCGACCATGCTGCGCGCCCAATAGCGGCGGCGCGTATCGTCGCTGCCGACGAAGGCCTGATAGGTCACCGGCGGCGTGCGCTTCCACTGCCCGTCGGTGTCGCGATAGTCGGGAATGCCGGAGTTGGTGCTGCAGCCGGCGCCGGTGAGCACGACGATGCGGTGGTGATTATCGAGAAAGGATTTCAGCGCGGTGGGATCGGCCATGGCGCAGATGTAGTCGCCGGAACCGGCCTGCGCCAGTCCGCCACACCCCGGCCGGATCGCATGAACCATTGCGCACGCCCGGTCTTATCCCGGCGGGAGGACCTGCCATGACACCACGCAACGGGCATGATCGCGGATTGTGGCCGCTCGACGCGGACGAACGGGATGGCGAGCCGATCGATGACGAGCGCGACCTCGCGACCGGCGAGGGCGGCACCATCGAGGTGCCGCTGACCGACGAGGACATCGCCAACGACGATTGACCGCGCTCAGGATTCCGGCGGCACCGTCGCCAGCCAGTGCCGGGCGATGTCGGCGCGCGGCGCGATCCACGCCGCACCGTTGCCTGTGATGTGATTGAGGATGCGGTCGAGCGCGCCGATCCGGCCGGGGCGGCCGATCATGCGCAGATGTAGCCCGATCGACAGCATCTTCGGCGCCGTCGCGCCCTCGCGCACCAGCCAGTCGAAGGCGTCGATGACGTAGTCGGCGAAGTCCGCGCCGCGGAAGCGCGAGCCGTTGAAGAACTGCATGTCGTTGCTGTCGAAGGCGTAAGGCAGCACCAGATGCGGGCGGCCGGCGACGGCGACATAATACGGCAGGTCGTCATTGTAGGCGTCGCTGTCGTAGAGGAAGCCGCCCTGCTCGACCAGCAGCCGCCGCGTGTTGGGCGAGCTCGCCGAGCGCGTGTGCCATCCCAACGGCGGCCTGCCGGTGACGCGCTGGATCGTCTCCACCGTGCGCGCGATCACGCGGCGCTCCTCGGTCTCGCCCATGCCGGCGTGGCTCTGCCAGCGCCAGCCATGCGCAGAGATCTCATGGTCGCGCGCCACGGCATCGCGGGCGAGCTCCGGCGAACGCTCCACCGCGCGGCCGCAGGCGCTGACGGTGACCTTGACGCCATGGCTGTCGAACAGGTCCATGATGCGCCACCACGCCGCCCGCGTGCCGTATTCGAAATGGCTGTCGATGCAGGGGTCGGGGCCGTCGAGCCGGTGCACGACCTCGTAGATCGCCTCGTTGCTCGTATCGCCGTCGCACATCGAGAATTCAGAGCCCTCCTCGAAATTCACCACCAGCGACACCGCGACGCGTGCGTCGTGGGGCCAACGCGGATGCGGCGGCCTGCCGGCATAGCCCGTGAGATCGCGGCGGAAGGCAGGCTGTGAGGTCATCGTGTCAATCCGCGGTTCCGGCCATGCGGTGCAGGCCGACCAGGCGATCGCTGATCAGCAGCAGCACCAGGGTGCCGGCAAGAATGAGGGTGGAGAGCGCGGCCAACGTCGGATCGGGCGCCTCCTCGATATATTGCAGCATGCGGATCGGCAGCGTCTTGGAACGCACATCCGTCAGGAAGATCGAGACCGGATAGTTGTCGAACGAGGCCAGCAGGCTGAACAGCCCTGCGATCAGGAACGACGGCGCCAAAGCCGGCACCATCACCCTGAGCACGCTGCCGGCATAGGTGCAGCCGAGCGTGCGCGCCGCCTCGATCAAGGTGAAGTCGAAGCGGGAGAGCCCGGCGATCATGGTGCGCGCGACGTAAGGCAGCGTCACCACGAGATGCGCCACCAGCAGCGCGCTCCAGGTCGCGGTGAAGCCGACCATGCGGAAATATTGCAGCAGCGCGATGCCGAGCACGAGGCCGGGCATCATCAGGGGCGACACCAGCAGCGTGCCCAGCGCGGTGGCGCCGGGCAGCCTGCCGCGCGCGATGGCGATGGCGGCGAGCGTGCCGGCGACCAGCGACAGCGCGGTCGACAGCACGGCGATCTGCAGCGACAGCGACAGCGACGGCCAGAAACCGTCGAGCCGGCCGATGCGGCCATACCAGCGCAGCGATGCGCCTGACAGCGGCAGGTCGAACACCGGCGTCGGCGAGAAGCTTGCCGCGGCGATCACGACCAGCGGCAGCAGCAGGAACAATGCGAGCCCGACCGCGAGCGCCCAGCAGATGATGATGGCAAGGCGCGACATCATTTGGGCTCGCGCGACAGCATCGCGCTGAGCGCGACGACGATGACGGCGATCGCCAGCAGCACCACGCCGGCGGCGGCGCCGAAGCCGGGCTCGCGCGCCAGGAGATAAGCCTTGGCGATGGTGGTGGCGAGCGTCGGATATTTCTCGCCGATCAGCAGCGTCGGCACCACATAGGCCGACACCGACAGCGAGAACACCAGGGCGACGCCGGCGATGATGCCCGGCAGGGTCAGCGGCAGGATGACGCGGAAGAACACGACCAGCGGCGAGGCGCCGAGCGTCGCGGCGGCTTCCGCATAGCGCCCGTCCAGCTGCGCCACCACCGCGTAGATCGGCAGCGCCATGAACGGCAGGAAGATATTGACGGCGCCGACGATCAGCGCGGTCTGGGTGAAGATCATGCGGATCGGATCCTCGATGATCCCGACTGCGATCAGCACCGTGTTGATGAGGCCGTCGCTGCGCAGCAGGATGGTCCAGGCGAACGCCTTGACGATGACGGAGGCGGCGAGCGGCAGGAACAAGGTCGCCAGCAGGATCGAGCGCAGTGGGCCGCGCGCACGCGCCAGCGCGAACGCCGCGGGATAGGAGATGAGGAAGGCGATCAGGGTCGTCAGCAGGCCGAGCCGCAGCGAGTTCCAGATGATTCCGAGATAATAGGGCGTGCCGAGCAACCGGACGTAATGCGCCGAGGTGACGCCGCCCTTGGGGTCGAGCACGCTGACGCCGAGGAGCAGCGCCAGCGGCAGCACGAACACCAGCGCGATGATCAGCAGCGATGGCGCGACGAAGCCGAAGGCGGCGAGCCTGTCGCGATCCGGCGCGGGCTTGACGATCGGTGCTGATAGCACGGCGTCGGTCATGGTCAGGTCTCGGCGGCGAAGGCGAAGGTCTCGGCGACGGGCCAGGCGAAGCGGACCTCGTCATGCACGCGCGGCAGCTCGGCCTCGCGGCCCGAGAGCTCGGCGAGCAGGCTCGCGCCAGCGCCGGCATCGACGTCCACCAGGGTCCGCGAGCCCTGGAACACGACCGACCGAACTCGGCCGGCCGCGGAGTTGGCACCGTCACCAGCGCCCAGCCGCAACTGCTCCGGCCGCGTCGCCACGATCACCGAGGCGCCCGGCTGGAACGCGCCGCGCGCCGACAGGCGGCCGACCGGCGTCACCACCTCCACAGTGCCGTCCTGCGCGCCGACCACCTGGCCGGCGATGCGCGTCGACAGCCCGACGAAGTTGAGCGCGAACAGGCTGGCCGGCCGGGCATACAGCTCGCGCGGCTCGGCGAGCTGCTCGATGCGGCCCTTGTTCATGACCGCAACCCGGTCCGACATCGTCAGCGCCTCGTCCTGGTCATGAGTGACGAAGATCGCGGTCGCCTTGACCTCCTGCAGCAGGCGGCGCAGCTCGACCTGCATCTCCTCGCGCAGCTTGCGATCGAGCGCCGACAGCGCCTCGTCGAACAGCAGCACGTCCGGCTCGACCGCGATCGCCCGCGCCAGCGCGACGCGCTGCTGCTGGCCGCCCGACAGCGCCGAGATGCGGCGGCCGCCGAGATGGCTGAGCTTGACCAGCGCGAGCGCGCGCTCGACCGCGCGGTCGGTCTCGGCCTTGGGCGTGCCGCGCACCTTCAGTCCGAAGGCGACGTTGCCGGCGACGGTGAGATGCGGAAACAGCGCATAGCTCTGGAACACGACGCCGACATTGCGCCGGTGCGGCGGCACATGGGTGACGTCGCGCCCGGCGAGCGCGATCGTCCCGGTGTCGGGCGGCGCGAGGCCGGCGATCGCACGCAGCAAGGTGGTCTTGCCGCAGCCGGATGGGCCGAGCAGGGTCACCAGCTCGCCGCGGCGGATCGTGAGATCGACGCGATCGAGCACGGTCGCCGCGCCAAACCGCTTCGAGACCCCGCTGATGACGAGATGCGGAGCGGCGCTCATGTCATCTCCTTGCTCCAGCGATCGACCCAGCCGGCGCGGTTCTTCGCGATGAAGGCCCAGTCGGGCGCGAACAATGTCGCGGGATCGGGATAACCGGCCGGCAGCGGCGTGGCCTGATTGGTCGGCGCGATGAACGCCGTCTTGGCGAGGATGCTCTGCGCCTCCGGGCTGAGATAGAAGTCGATCGCGGCGTCGGCGAGGTCGCCGGCCGGCGCGCCGCTCACCTTGGCGATGCCCGACGGCATCGAGAAGCCGCCATCCCTCGGGATTGCGAGATCGACCGGCGAGCCGTCCGCTTTCCGGATCAGCGTGTAGGCCGAGAACTGGCCGCCGATCATCCAGGCCTCGCCCTGCTCCAGCAGATTGATGGCCTGCGGTGCGTTGGTATAGACGTTCAGCAGATTGGCCTTCAGGCTCTTGATCTTCTTGAAGCCGGCGTCGATTTCGTACTGCGCCTCCTTGTAGGGCTTGCCGGTCTCGAGATGCGCGGCGGCGAGCAGCGTCCAGAACCCTTCGGTGTTGGACAGCGACGGCACGACGATCTTGGAGTCGTATTTCGCGTCCCACAGCTCGGCCCAACTGACGGGCGGCGTCTTCATGCGCCTGGTGGAATAGGCGATGCCCACCCACGGCTTCTGGTAATTGGCCCACATGCCGTCCTGGTGCACGGCGTCGTCGACCAGCTTGCCGAGATTGGGAATCGCCGACGCCGACATCTTGGTGATCAGCCCTTCGGCCGCGGCCGGCAGCATCACCGGGTCGTCCATGATCACCACCGAGATCTTCGGGCTCGCCTTGTCGGCCTGCATCTTCTGCAGATTGGTCAGCGAGTTGGTGCCCTCATAGAGCACCTTGCAGTCGAGCTTCTTCTCCAGCACCGGAAACAGGTCGGAGTTGAAATATTTGGCGGCGCCGGCCGGGCCGCCGATCACGATCTCTTTCGGGGCGGCGCGCACCAGGGCTGGCGCGGCGAGCGTGGCGGCGAAGGCCGCACTGGTCTTCAGAAGGCTGCGTCGGGAGAAGGGGTGCATGACGAGGATCCCGTGTGAGCTGTCGCGTGGCGTGTCACCCGCGATTAGCAAGCGCCGTGCCAAATGTGCACATTCTTGATTCATCAATGAGATCAGCGTTCCGGGCTATGTCTCGATCCGCAGCGCGCCCGGCCGCGGACAGAATGTGCACATTTTTTGGAGGTGACGTGCCGCGCCTTTGGGCCTAGCTAAAACCTCATGGCGATGCGAGCGCAGCGAATCGGGAAGGCCAATCCCGCCGAGGACGAGGCGGTGTACCAGGCCATCCTGCGCGCGCTGCTGGAGGGCAAGCTCAAGGCCGGCACCAAGCTCGCCGAGACGCCGCTCGCCGCGCTCTTCGGTGTCTCGCGCGAGCGCATCCGAAAAGTTCTTCACCGGCTCGGCGCCGAGCGGCGGCTGGAGATGATCCCGAACCGTGGCGCGCGGGTGCCGCGGCCGACGCTCGATGATATCAGACGGGTTTATGAGGCACATCGCGTACTCGAGGCCGGCGTGCTCAGCCAGCTGGTGCTGCGGGTCGATGATCTCCTGCTCGCACGGCTCGATGCGCATCTGGCCGAGGAGCGCGCCGCCGCGCAGCGCGGCGATCGCGCGACGTCGGTGCGGCTGTCTGGCGCCTTCCACGTCCATCTCGTCGACTCCATCGGCAATCCCGAGCTGTCGCGCATGCTCGCCGATCTGCTCAGCCGCTCCTCGGTGATGGTGTCGGTATACGAGCCGGCGGCGCAGTCGATCTGCGCGGTCGACGAGCACGGCGCGATCGTCGACGCGCTGCGCGACCGCGACCTGCTGCGCGCGATCGCGGTGTCGCGAGAGCACTTCCTGCATGTCGAGGGCCGGCTGCGGCTCGACGACGATGCGGCGACGCCGTCTCAGGATCTCGCCGCCGTGTTCGCCGGACGGCGGCCGCTGCGCGGCAAGCTGCGGTCGGCTTAGTCGGACCGGCCACGTTACTTCGTCGTCAGCGCCGTCACCGGATGCCAATGATGATCCGCCCGCGTGCCTGCCAGGGGCCTGCAGCGCGTGATCATGACCTCGGCGGCGCGATCGCCGGGCTTGAGCGCGAGGACTGCTTCAAACGCCGCGATGGCTGCCTCGAAGTGCTGCGCGCGATAGTCCTGAAGTCCGCACGCGTAGTGTGCGATCCAGCGCACGTCCTGCGCGGCGACATTCTCCGCAAGCCCGACCAGCTCGTGGACGCGCAGGCCCTCTTCGCGGCCATAGACGGCGATGCGGTCGATCTCGCGGGTGAGAAACGCATCGCCCGCCAGCCGCGCGGTGCCCTCGCCGATCAGGATATCGGTGCCGTAGCTCTTGTTGGCGCCCTCCAGCCGGCTCGCGACGTTCACGGCATCGCCGATCACCGTATAGTTGAGACGCACCTCGGAGCCGATGTTGCCGACCAGCATGGGGCCGGAGTTGATGCCGATGCGGATGGCGAGCGGCCGGCCGTCATCGTCGCACAGGCCGCTGGCCTCCACCGCGTCTCGGCACGCCAGCGCGGCGCGGCAGCACAGAACCGCATGATCCGGCTGCGCGGCCGGCGCGCCCCAGAACGCCATCACCGCATCGCCGATGAACTTGTCGATGGTGCCGCCGTGGTCGACGATGACGGTCGAGATCAGGTCGAGATAGCGCGACAGCAGCGGCACGACACGGTCGCCCATGCGCTCCGACAACCCGGTGAAGCCGGCGATGTCGATGAACATCACGCTGAGCTCCTGGACATGGCCGCCCGGCCTGGCGTCGACGCCCTGCCGCAGCAATTGCCGGACGAGATCAGCGGGAATGAACTTGCCGAATGACGACAGCCCGCCGGCCATGTCATGAATGGCGCCGGACAGGCTCGCGATCTCGCGAAGCCGCGAGGGATGACGTCGCACCTGCTCGAGCGCGAAGGCCTCGACGTGACGCAGTTCGGCCACCACACGCCCGAGCGGGGCGGCGATGACGGCACGCGCCAGCGCGGCGGAGGCCAGCGCCGCGAGCACGGCGCCGATGCCGAGACCGATGATCACGCGCCGCAGCGCCGCGTCGACCGGACCGAGAAACTCCGCTTCCGGAATCACCGTGACCAGCGACCAGCCGGGAAACGGCAGCGCCGTGCGCGCGACCTCGAAGGCGCCGTCGCCCGATAGCACGCGCCCGCGCCAGGCCTCGTCGCCTTCGCGCGAGGACCGCATCGCCTGCTGCGCGATCGGCAGCAGCGGCTGGCGGCCCTGCCCGGCATTGACCTCGTCGGCGGTCTCGTCGGGCGCCGCGACCACGCCGCCATCAAGCGCCAGGATGAAGGCGCTGCCGGTGCGGCCGACCTGAAGCTGGGCGAGAAAGCGCGAGATGCGCGCGTGCTCGATGATGATGGCGAGCACGCCCTGCCGCTCCTGATAGACATCGATCGGGCCGGCCAGCGCGATCGCCGGGCGGTCTCCGCTCGGATGATGATCGACGCTGAACCAGCGCGGTTCGTCCGCAGCGAGGCTCTCCTTGAACCAGGGCTGGTCGGCGACCTTGAAACGGGTCGGCTCGAAGCGGCGTGCCGCGAACTCGATGTCGCCGGGCACGACGTCGTATTCATCGACGCGGCGCTGGCCGGGATGATCGGTCAGCGAGATCTCCATCATCTCCAGGCGCCGGTCGCCGAGCTTGTGGGCGGCGAAGAACGAGCCGTCGGGCCAGCCGAACGCCGCCGATGAGATCGTCGCCTGCGACTGCAGCTGCGACAGGAACACGAATTCGCGCTTGTCCGCCTCGCGGGTGTCGAGCACGTTCTGCAGGAACAGCGTGCGGATGGCGGTGTGCGCGGCGCGCGCCTCGCTGACGATCGCGCTCACCTCCTTGCGCACGGCGCTCGCGATCTGCGCGTTGACG
The DNA here is from genome assembly GCF_032484495.1 of Bradyrhizobium sp. SZCCHNS3052. Taxonomy (NCBI): domain Bacteria; kingdom Pseudomonadati; phylum Pseudomonadota; class Alphaproteobacteria; order Hyphomicrobiales; family Nitrobacteraceae; genus Bradyrhizobium; species Bradyrhizobium sp. SZCCHNS3052. The sequence goes on from NZ_JAUETB010000014.1 coordinate 37,689, forward strand.
GTGCTCGCGAGCTGACGGCTGATCGCCTCCGAGGTGCGCCACCACAACAGACTCGAGGCAAGGGCCGTCAGCAGGATCGCGGTCAGCACCAGGGCCGACACGGCGAAGCGGATGCTGACGGTCAACCGCTCGTCGGCGGCGCCTCGGCGCGGCACTCGGCTCTTTGCGCTCGCCATCATCGCAGGTGGATCTCCGATCGGACCGAGCGGCGCGCGGGGCGGCGCGCGACCGGGAGCCGCCAGACTGCGCTCCGATGGCGTGAGCCGCCAATGCCGGCCGGCTAAGTCGATGATGCCTGCAAAGCATTGGCACTTCGAGTCGGCTTGCGCTCGACTAGGGCAGCTCCCAAGCACGCAATACCGCTCACAGGGTCGTGAGCGGAGTCGCCGCGTAACATTGTCGTGGCGGCGGGCGAAGGAGAGATGCGCGTCGCCAAGCGAGCGACGCAGAACACGAGAGGAATCGTCATGTCCGCCAAGAGAACCGTCACCACGCTGGCGCTCGCCGGCGCCGTCAGCACCGCGCTCGCAAGCCTCGCAATGGCCGGGCCACTGACCAAGGCCGAAGCGGAAGCCGCAATGGCCGCCAAGAAGGAGAAATGCTTCGGCGTTGCCCTGAAGGGCCAGAACGATTGCGCCGCCGGTCCCGGCACGACCTGCCAGGGTACCTCAACGATCGACTTCCAGGGCAACGCGTGGAAATTCGTCCAGGGCGGCACCTGCACCAGCATCGACGTCCCCGGCGGCCGCAAGGGCTCGCTCAAGCCGATCTGATCGCTCTCGTTCACCCCAAGCGGAAAGCGGAGACGCAGCATGCGCACCGATGCCCCCCCTGCACCGGGCCCCACCATGCCGCTTCGCTTTCCGCCACCTCTCGGCGGCGTCGCCGGGACCAGCTTCAAGCCGTCGCACCTGGCCGCCATCCTGGCCGAGGCGCCGCGGCGCGGCTTCTTCGAGGTCCATGCCGAGAACTACATGGGCGCCGGCGGTCCGCCACACCATCAGCTCGAGGCGATCCGCAGGGATCATCCGCTGTCGATCCACGGCGTCTGCATGTCGATCGGCGGCCCGCAGCCGCTCGATCGCGACCACCTCGCGCGCTTCCGCAAGCTCGTCGCCCGCTATCAGCCGAGCCTCGTCTCCGAGCATCTTGCATGGTCGACGCACGATACGACGTTTTTCAACGACCTGCTGCCATTGCCCTACACGGCCGCCACGCTGGCACGGGTCTGCGACCATATCGATGAGGTGCAGAGCGCGATCCGCCGGCCGATCCTGCTGGAAAATCCGTCGACCTACGTCGCCTTTCACGACTCGACGATGAGCGAGACCGACTTCATCCGCGCCATCGTCCGCCGCACCGGCTGCGGGCTCCTGCTCGACCTCAACAACGTGTTCGTCTCAGCGATCAATCATGGCTTCTCGCCACAGGACTATCTGGCCGACGTTCCGCTCGCCGCTGTCGGCGAGATCCATCTCGCCGGTCACGCCGTGCAGGCCGACGATGAAGGCGAGCCGCTGCTGATCGACAGCCATGACGGCCCCGTCGCCTACGATGTGTGGGCACTGTTCGCCAGCGTGATCGCGCGCAACGGTCCGGTGCCGACGCTGATCGAATGGGACAGCAACATTCCGGACTGGCCCGTGCTGAAGGCAGAGGCCGCGGCCGCGCAGACGATTCTCGATGACCACGCCCCCAACTGCTTGCAGGAGGTGCGCGATGCCGCAGCCTGAGCATATGTCCGACTATGCCGCTCAGTTCGCCGCGGCGCTGCTGACGCCGGATCGCGCGACGCCTGTCGCCGTCAGGGGTCCGCTGGCCAAGGCGGCCGGGCGCCGGTTCAACGTCTACCGCAACAACGTCACGGTCAGCCTGATCGAGTCGCTCGTCGCGATCTATCCGGCGGTGCAGCGCATCACCGGTCCCGACTTCTTCCGCGCGATGGCGCGGGCGCATGTACGCGAAACGCCGCCGACGTCGCCGCTGCTCGTCGACTATGGACGCGACTTCCCCGCTTTCATCGCAGCTTACGAGCACGCTCGGACGATGCCGTTCCTGACGGACGTCGCACAGATCGAGCGGGCCTGGCTCGACGCCTATCACGCGGCAGACGCCGCGCCGCTCGACGGCGCCACGCTGGCGACGGTGCCGCCCGAGCGGTTGCCCGAGCTGCGCTTCGCCGTTCATCCCGCCACCCGCATCGTGCGCTCGGATTTCGCGGCGGTGACGATCTTCTCGGCCAATCGCGGCGATGCGCCGGTGCCGCGCATCGACGGCTCGGTCCCGGAGGACGCGCTGATCACGCGGCCCGCGTTCGACGTCGCCGTGCGCCACCTGCCGCGGGGCGGCGCGATCTTCGCAAGCCTGCTGATCACGCGGCAGCCGCTCGGCGTGGCCGCGGAAGCCGCGTTCGAGGCAGCGCCGGAGTTCGATCTCGCCACCAACATTGCCGGCCTGATCGAGGCCGGCGCCTTCACGGACATCAGTTTCGAGGACGCATGATGACGACGGACCACTCCATGGCGCCGACCGCGACACTGTCGCTGCCTTCCCTCGTCGGCCAGACCGTTCGGCTGCTGCAGAGCGCGACCCCGCTCACCCTAGTCCAGCTCGTCACTCGCATTGCGCTGGCGGTGCCGTTCTGGCGCTCGGGCATTCTCAAATGGGACGGCTTTCTCAGGCTGAGCGACACCGCCGTGACGCTGTTCAGCGACGAGTTCATGCTGCATCTGCCTGGCGGGCCATACCACTTTCCCATGCCGACGGTGATGGCGTTCCTGTCGGGCTGCGGCGAGGTCACCTTCCCCGTCCTGCTCATTCTCGGCCTCGGTACCCGCTTCGCGGCACTCGGCCTGCTGTTCATGACATGCATCGTCGAGCTCACGGTGCCCGACGGCTGGCCGATCCATCTGACCTGGGCCGCGATGGCGCTGGGCCTCATTGCCCATGGCGGTGGAAAGATCTCGCTCGATCACATCCTCGGCGGGCTGTTCGGCGGCGCGCACCAGGGCAGCACGAGCCGTGGCATGTAGTAGCCGCGCCACTCGCAGACCTCCTCGGGCCCCTTGCGCTTGAGCGCCATCTTGACCGGCTCGGCCTGGCTGATGCCGACATGGAGCGCGAGCAGCACCGCGCCGATCGGATAGGCGAAGCGGGAAAAGCGCAGGTCCGACAGACGATCGAGCAGGACCATGCCGGCGATGATGATCAGGGGATCGGTGAAGACGAAGTACTCGACCTTCAGCCCGCGGCGGACGCCGAGCGTGTCGATGCCGATGGCCGCCAGCATCAGGAGGACGGCTTGGATGGCCGCCTGCCGCTCACCGCGGCGCCAGGCCATGACAATGCCGGGGATGATCAACCAGGTCAGGAACACGGCGGGGCGGGCCGACGATTGCAGCACGAAGGTGTAGCGCCGGATGACCCCGAAGACGCCGGACAGCAACAGGCCGATCGCACCGCCCAGGCTGCCGGCGGCCTCTGGCGCGTCGACATAGGTGATCATCTTCTCGAGCGGATTGAGCACGATCACGACATCGTTGATGTTGTAGCTCAACTTCAGTGCCAGCAGGCCGAGGCTTGCGCTGGCCACCACCGCCAGCAGCGCCGCGACGGTCTCGGCCGCGCTCACACGCCATAACCACGCGAAGGCGGCCAGGCAGACCGCGACCACGCCGAGCAGCGCGAACTGATAGAGGCCGAAGCGGCCGAGCAGCATCGGCTTGAGGCCGGCAGCCGTCGCATTGACGGGGTCGAAGCCGGCGGCGACCAGCGGCCAGGCGGCGATCGCGGCGATGATCGCCGCCACGGCGGCGACCATGACGGCCGCCCATGCGCGCGAGCTTTGCCAGAACGCCACGCTTGCGCTCGTCGCCGTCCCGAACGGCAACACCAGCACGGGAATGGTGGCGATCAGCAGGATCGCATGCACCTTGTTCTCCAGACCGAGCATGCAGAGCAGCGCGGCGAGTCCGACGGCGAGCGGCCGCGTCAGGCTGGCGCGGCGCGCGACCGCGATCAGGATCATCAGCGCGAGGATGCAGAACGACGCCGCGATCATCTCGCTGCGCAGGATGCGCAGATGCATCTGCACGCCGCCGGAGAAGGCGAAGGCGGTGACGGCGAGCATGGCGATGCGCCAATCCGACACCAGCCGGCGCGCGGCCCAAGCAAAGGCGAGGATGATGCCGGCGGCCGTCAGCAGCGCGGCGACGCGTCCGGCATGGACGGCGCCGGTCATCGCGACATCGAAGGCGGCGCGATCGGCGGGGATCGCCGACAATGTCCAGGCGTCGAGCAGGCCGAGCCGATGCAGCAGCGCGAACCAGGTCTCGACCGAGAGGATGGTGAGATAGGCCGGGTGATCGAAGAAGGCCTGTGCGCCGCCATCGTTCATGGCGAGCGCATTGTAGATCACCATGAAGTCCATGTCGGCATTGCGCCAATAGACGGTGAAATAGCCGGCGGTCAGGAACGACACGAGCGACAGCAGCAGCGCGACCGCGACCCCGCCGCGCCAGCCGAAGCGCGTCAGGCGGTCGAGGGCGTCGGGAAAGGGAGCCGATGCTTTCGGTACCGCTTTCTCCGTCATGCGCAGGCTTGTCCCACGCATCCATGTCGGCCCTCATCGACGAAAGAAGACGTCGATGGCCGGGTCAGGCCCGGCCATGACGATGTGGGAAGATGGGCAACCGATCCACGCACCGCTTGGTCAGGCTCGACGGCGTAGACAGCGGCCATCTCAGATCGCCTTGATCTTGAAGAACGCGAACACGACCATCTTCAGCAGCATCCAGCCGTGGCGGAAGCGGGAGATCTGGGTTTCGCCATAGCTGCGCGCGGCGTAGCGGATCGGCAGGTCGATCGATTTCAGGTTCAGCTTGGAGGCGCCGAAGATCAGGTCGAAATCGCCGAACGGATCGAAATCGCCGAAATAGGCCTTGCCGGCCTTGAGCCTGACATAGTCGCTGCGGCGGAGCACCTTGGTGCCGCAGAGCGTATCGGTGTAGCGCTGGTTCAGGAGCCACGAGAACAGATAGGAGAAGGTCTTGTTGGCGATGAGGTTGAGGAACCGCATCGCGCCCTCGTCCATCGGATAGACCAGGCGCGAGCCGTTGATGAACTCGCCCTTGCCGGAACGCAGCGCCTCGAAGAATTTCGGCAGTTGCTCCGGCGGCATGGTGAGGTCGGCATCGAGGATCATCAGCACGTCGCCGCGCGCGGCGTCGAACGCGGTGAACACCGCGTCGGCCTTGCCCTTGCCGGGCTGTCGCATCAGCTTGATGTCGTGATCGGGGAATGCCGCGCGCACCCGCTCCATCTCCTCATAGGTACCGTCCTGGCTGTGGCCCTCGACGAAGATGATCTCGACGTCGTTGCAGAACGCCGCGATGCGCCGGACCGCCGGCTCAATGTTGCCGCGCTCGTTGCGCGCGGGGATGACGACGGTGGCCGAGCGGACGTCGTCGCTCACGCAGCGCAGCGAACGCGACACCAGATAGTGCCGCAGCGCCAGCGCGCGCAGGCCCGGCAGCACGCTGAGAAAGCGGTTGGCGAAACGGCCGAAGCCGTAGAGCCGCAGCGGCGAGAGCACACGCTGCTCTGATTTGACGGGATCGAAATCGGCCAGGTGCGCCAGGCTGCGCAGGTCGGCTGGCGACAGCACGTTCTGCTCCGGCTGCGGCATCCGCAGGCCCAGTGCTTCCGCAGCCTTCAGCAGCGGATACCAGAGGTGCGAGAAGTAGCCGATGACGAGTCGCGTCTCGCGCGTGCACAGCGGGTGCAATTGCTCGATGAACTGCTGGCAGTCGTCGAGCGAACCGATGGTGTCGAGCACCAGAATGACATCGAACGGGCCGGTGGCGGCGGCGAGCGTGGCCGGATCCTCCGCGTCGCCCAGAATGAAGGTCAGCTCAGGATGCCGGCTGCGGGCGATCTTGATCTGCTTTTCGCTGAAGTCGATGCCGACGCCGTAGGACGGCGCGAGCGATGCCAGGGTATCGCCGAGGCCGCAGCCGATCTCGAGCACGCGGCTGCCCGGCGGGATCAGGAAGCGCAGATAGCACTCGTCCTCGCTGTGAAAGAACGCCGCCTTGTCGCGCCAGCCGGCGCGCGCATCGGCGAAATCGTTGGCATGGTCGAGGATGGCCGCCTTGCGCGGTGACAGCGCCTTCGTTGCCGACGACGGGGTTGCGGCAACCTGCGACCGCTCGCATTCGTCCTGCCGGACCTGCTCGTCCAACTCCGCCACCTGATACCACCCCTGTTAGGAACTACGTCCTTCTAGGCCAGCCCGGTTGGGCGGAGTCAAGGCGGCGGCAGAGAAGTCCTCCGCTCTGTCGGCATCGTGGCCCCCTCGCTCTGACGCGCGACGGAAACGAGCAGACATCGGCCAGCCACAATGAAGCCGCCGCGATCGTTCGCGCCGCATGCGTCCGATCTTTGCATCTCATTCGCGCTCGCAACTATGCCGGCGCGGGAAGACCGGCGACGCTGGACCGTCGTTGCCAGATTGGCGCCGGCACCAACGGCTTGAGTGCCGCGCGCCTGCCTTCGCGGGGCACGGATGCACCTGACGAGCCCGCCGTCGCGGCTCCCCCCTCCTATCAACACAGCGACGCACCGCGATCGAGAAATGCCGCTGCGCTCACCGCCCGCAGCAGAACTTGTATTTCTTGCCGCTAGCGCACGGGCATGGATCATTGCGGCCGACCTTCGCGGTGGCAGCCGCACGCTTCGGCTCCGTGACGACGGCTCGCGCGTCACCCTCGACGAAGCGCCAGGCACCGTCGGCGTCGCGGCGGAACTGCGAGACCTCGTGGTGCTCGATGGTCTTGCCGGCCTCGCGATAGCTGGCGACGAAGCTGACGACGCCGTCGGCGTCGCCGGGCTGGCCGCGGACCGACGAGACGATGCGCAGGCCGAGCCATGTGGCGCGTGTCGCCCAATCCTTCGCGGCTACCGCATCGAACGCACCGCGCCGGTCGGCGGCGAGCGTCGTTTCGACATAGCGAATGTCCCGCGCGTATAGGCCGTATAGCGCGAGCGCATCAGCGCCTCGGCGGTCGGCGGCTGATCGTCACCATCGAGATAGGGACCGCAGCAGCGATCATAGGGAAGACCTGATCCGCACGGACATTGCATGAGACGACGACAGAGCTCCTTTTCCGAGATCCCACCATAGCCCGTTGACCAGCGCGCGGCACCCTGCGTTCGCGCATCGAACAAAGAGCTCGTCACCTCCGGTTGTGACCGCAAAGACGCAGTTCTCCGTTGCCGGCGAGCTGACATCCCGACGACGGCCTAGCGTGGTTTCGAAACCGGCGAATCCGTGTTAACCATTGGTTAAGAACAAGGGTGTTGGGCGCACGGCTGACCGGCCCGGCCCCGCGCGGACCAGAACCTTCCGGGCGCCGCCTCATTACGTGGCGCTTGTGACCGCAAGCCCTCCGCATCATCGGCGGATCAGGGCGCGTGAGACGCCAACGATTTCTTCGCGCGACGCCAGCCCGGCCGCAAGAACGAAGGCCCGCTTCGAGGCGGGCCGCTGCCCGATTCCCGATCAGACGTGCACCCGATGCCGGCGCGGTCAGCGCTGCGTGCAAACGCAGCGTCGCGCCCATCACCACCGATTGGAGCAGCCCCGATGGCTGATGAGTCCGTAGTCGCATCCATCATTCCCTGGCAGCAGCCGAAGACGGCCAAGCCGCGTCCGAAGCGCGCCAAGGTCGTCAAGCCACGCCCGCGGCCCCGAGCCGACAAGGCCGAGAAGGCCAAGATGGCGGCGCTCGACGACGAGATGCTCGCGTCCGAGACGCTGATCATGCCGGATTTCCTGGACTACGTGAACGAGCCGCCGAAAGCTCCGGCCGTTGCCGAGGCGTCCCGCACGGGGGCGGCTGCCAGCGCGGCGGCCGCGGCGATCCCGGCCGCAGCGCCGCCGGCCACGATACCGCCGCGCGAAGCGTCGGCCGCGACCGAAGGCGAGGTCGTGCCGGCCGCCGCGCCGATCACGCCGGCAAAGCCCGCGCGCGCTGGCATCACCGCCTCGTCGGTCCTGCTGCAGCTGGCCGCACTGGCGCTGGCCGCGGTCGGCATGGCCATGAACGGCTGGTTCGCACACTCGCTCGGCTCGAACAGCACCGCGGGCTACATGTTTCTGGCGGTCGGCGTCACCGCCGACCTCGTCGCGCTGGTGATGCCGACCTGCGCCGCACGGCTGTGGCAGGCGCGCCACCGCGCCTCGGCACTGACCGGCTGGACGGTGTGGCTGATGACCTTCGTGTTCGCGGTCACCGCCGGCATCGGCTTCGCCTCCACCAACATCAGCGACGTCACCTTGGCGCGCGCCTCGCGCGTGACGCCCGCGGTGCAGGCCGCGCAGACGGCGCTCGCGGATGCAATGACCGCGCGCGACCGCGAGTGCAAGGGCGGCGTCGGCAAGTTCTGTCGGGAGCGCGAGGCTGCGGTCGCCGAGCGTCGCCTGGCGCTGGACGCGGCGATGTCCACGGTCAGCCAGACCGCCGATCCGCAAACCGAGGCCACGATCAAGCTGATGGCGTGGGTGTCGCGCGGCGTGGTGAAGCCCTCCGCCGACGACTTCGTCATGCTCCGCCTGATCCTGCTGGCGCTGCTGCCGCAGATCGGCGGCATCCTGCTGATGGTCGGGCGGAGGGTATGAGAGTTCTTGTCGCCGCCGGCGATTGTCTCGCCGGGGTCGGATCAGCGCTTGCTGCGGCCGCGTGAACGCTGCGGACGATGCGCGGCGCGCCACGCGCTCTCGAGCACGCTGCGCAGGCGAGCGGCGTCGACATCGGCGAGCGACACGGTGGTCCAGCCCTGATCACCCCATTTGTTCGGGACCCGGCGAAACACGCCGGGCTGCAGGCCGGCATGGTGCTCCTGCTCGTCGGGCGTGAGCAGGACGTTGGCGGATGCGCCATCGGCGGCGAGGGTCGCGAAGGTCCGGTGCAGCTTGAACGCGGTGCGATCGAAGTGAGGCGCCGCGGTCGTTCCGGCGAACGACAGGGCGAGAGCACGAAATTCGTCACCGGTCATCTCGACGCGCCTCGTGTGATCGTATTCGAACGATAGGACTAGCACCGGCCATGGCGGTCCGCCATACGGCGGACGTCGCGCCCTGCACGCAAACGTGAAGCCCCGGCATCCCGGGGCCTTGATGCAGGTCAAAACTATACGACCTCGTTTCTATATGGCTTGTCGCAGGATGGATCAGAGGAGAGCAGCCATGCCGGCACAGAGCACGATGCAGGTCTACCTGAACTGGGCCAGGGAGCGCCTCCACGAGATGGATGCCGCGCTGGAGTCGCTGGGGGTCAAGGCAGCCGAGGTCGAAGCAGCATCCAAGGTGAAGACCGAGGAGATCATGGCGGACTTGAAGAAGCGCCGCAGCGACCTCGAAGCCCTGCTCAAGACGCAAGCAGCGGCCGGCGAAGCCGCGATGGCCAGCGCGAAGACCGAGCTGGACGCGCATTGGGCTGGATTCGAGGCGCAGATGAAGGCCTATTTCGACGCCGCCGGCAAGCAGGCCGCCCAGCAGCAGGCGACCTTCAAGGACATCGCCGCCGCGCAGGCGACGGCATGGCGGGAGTCGGCTGACAGGTTTCGCGAGGCGGCGACCAAGGTGACGACGGTCGGCACCACCGATCTGGACGCCGTGCTGAAGCAGCTCAAATCCGACGCGGCAGAGGCCGGCGCCCATCTCGAGAAACTGAAACAGACAGGCAGCGAATCCTGGTCGGTGCTCAGCGCCGCCCTGAGCGAATCCCGCAAGGCGTTCGATCAGGCCAATCAGGCAGCTTGGAATGCGTTGAAGGGGCCGGGCGGGAAGAGCTGAGGGCGGTACGGCCAGAACGCCGCGATCCATCATGGGGCGGCGTCGCGAAACGCGACGCGCCCCGCAGTCAACGGATGGACGAAATGTGACGGGGTCGAGGGAAGCCGCAGCACCGCCCCCAGGGCAAGCCTACCAGCGCGAGCGGACAGCGCCGCTCGGACTCACTCCCTGATCGAGTCACTGCTTGAAGCAATGGCGGCGATGCCATTGCAGAAAGTGCGGGTGCGGTCGATCTCGGGCGCGGTCCGGAGCGAAGGCAACCCCGGACTGATTGACGAAGCCACGGATACGAGCGATGTCGTTGACGTGCCGAGAGACCAGGATGGCGAGATCATCGTCAAGGCTGATCAATCCTCGGTCGAACATCCAATGGACCGTTCCCGACAAGGCCAGCCCGTTTTGCACGAGGTCGGGACCGTTGGCCTCGACAGGGCGAATATGGGCCGCATTCACTTCGGCACGTCCGCCGCCGTTGATCAGTTTCAGCCCGGTGATGGCGCAACGTTCGCCATAGGCTCGCAGTACGATCTTGCGGAACAGGCGATCTCGGGCGATACGCGACGTCAGACGCTGGATGCGATCGCGGAGCTGCTCCGACACCAATGGCGTTTGATCCTCTTCAAACCCATTAAGGGGGTGGCCGGTCTCCGGCATACGCGGCAACAGGGCGTCTCGATCATCCAGACCGCGCTCGATGATACGCTGAAAGTCCTCCGGCGAAATCGGCCGCACAGCCGCCTGCGCCCGGCCCGAGAGCTTGCCCGTCTCGTTGAGCAGGCCCCGCTCGATCGGGCCGTTCTGCTCGCTGAAGGGAACCGGACTGACGAATTCGAGGTATGAGCCGGGCTGAATGAGCGCGAGATACATATCGGGCGCCTTCGGATCTGGAATGATCCGCTCGACCCGAGCGATCGCGAAATAGCCGCGCGTTCCCAGCACTTTCGTCGGCTCTAAGTAGACAATCCAATCTCCGACGCTGCCCTGCGCGCGGCCGAGATATTGTTTGGGAAATTGGTACTGCTCCGCCGGACTATCGTCGTAGATCGAATCAGTCCGATGCATGAAGACGCGGTAGCTCATGCAGGCAGCTTAACTGAGCGACTCGGATGGAAGCAAATGTCGTAGCCAGCCGAGATCGCCGTGTCGCTGTACTTAGGAGTACGACGCTGGACGTCGATGCACGACGCCGCAACCGGCTTGGGCCGTGCTTGAAGGACCCATAGCCGACGTCGAACCAGGCGTCCGTCAGCCTCGCTTCGAACTACCTGGCGGTGGCGCGCCGCTCACGCCCGGACTGATCGCGAGCGTGGTGCCGGCGGCACCTCCCGCTTCATAGGCCGCCGTCGACACCATCCGGCTCGTGCTGCGCGCCGACCGCAGCTTCAGATCGAGCTTGTCGAACTCGGCATCGACCACCGAGGTCTTGAGCACGACCAGCCCGCGGCCGCTGCTCTGGTTGATCTGATCCCGGGCCGCCTTCATCGCCACCAGGCGGTCGGCGATCGACACCACCATGCCGAGGGCGAAGGAGGCATTGGCGAGATGCCGGTCCTGGTGCCGGAACCGGCGGTACTCGGCCGAGGTCTTGTAGCGGCCGAGTTCGGCGCGCACGGCGGTGTCGATCAGCTCCGCCAGGTAGTGCGCAACCTCGACATCCGCGGGGAGACCGAAGAACACATAGCTCGCTTCGCCGGCCGGATTCTTCTCGCGCCAGACCCGGCAATCGCAGAAATGCGCGATCGCGCCGATGCAGTCATCGAGCGGAATGCGCTTCTTGCGATGGGTCTCATAGACCTTGCGCTCGCACGCCGACGCCCGCAGCTCGAGGTCGGACAGCGACAGGTCGTGGCGATCGAGCAGTTCGGCGACCTTGGCGGCCGCGGACAGCGCCTCGTCCTCGGTGCAGCCATTGGCGATGGTCTTGGCGCGCAGCGCCTGAATGCGGGATTTCAGCTTGTCGAGCGCAACAGGATCGGAAGCGGCAGGATCGAACGTCTGGCTCACCGCTCAAGGCCCATGACAAGCCCCGCCGGGAGGTGGCCGAGGGAGGAACTGGCGGAGAGGGAGGGATTCGAACCCCCGATAGGCTTGCACCTATGCCGCATTTCGAGTGCGGTGCATTCAACCACTCTGCCACCTCTCCAGGCGCAAATCAGGGGCGAGCCCCCGGGTCGGGCGTCGTTCTAGGGCACGATGCGGGGGGTGACAAGGCAGCCGGTCGAAATTTTCCCGGGGCTCGCGCATGCGCGCGCCATTGCGATCCGCTCGGGGAAGCGGACCGCACGCGGCGGCTGAACGGCTACACCGCTCGGCCCCGCGCTCCGAAGGCCCCGGACTGACGCGGGCCTTCGAACCCGCTGGTCTGCGCCGCGCTCGTCAGCGGAACAGGTCGAAATGGTAGTTCAAGCCGACCCGCACGGAGTGAATCTTGGCCGCTCGCCAGTCCGGCAGGTCGTCGTGCTTGAGGTCGGTGTAGAGGTATTCGAGCTTGGCCGACCATTTCGGCAGGAACGCCCATTCGGCGCCGCCGCCCGCGGTCCAGCCCATCTTCATCTTGTGGGTCGGCCCGTCCTTCAACTCGCCGGCCGCAAGACCCGCCGTACCATACAGCCACAGGCGCTGGTCGAGCACCGCGATGCCGGCGCGCGCGCGGCCGTAGGTGAGCCAGGGCATGCTGACGGCCGGATTGACGAGATCGGCCTTGCGCGAGAGGCCGGTGAATTCGAGATCGTTCTCGATGCCGACCACGAACATCGGCGAGATCTGGTAGTTGTAGCCGGCCTGCAGGCCGCCGATCACGCCGGACAGCTTACCGCCATTGGCGCCGGCGGCGTTCGTGAAGGAGTCGTTTCCGGTGAAGGCGCCGCCGACATTGGCGCCGGCATAGAAGCCGGTCCAGGAAAACGGTGCTGGTGCGGCGGCATAGGCCGGCGCCTTGTAGGTGGTCGCCGCCAGGTCGGCTGCCTCTGCCCCGCCGAGGCCCAGCGTCGCCGCCGCCACCGCAGCCATCCAGCCTCTCGCCCGTCTGATCATCATGTCCTCACACTCCACCCGGCGCGAGATTGCGCCGTCAAATCCCACCCCATTTGGGATGTCCATTAATAAACCGACTAGACGGTTTGTAAATGGACTTGATTGATACCGACGACGATTTCTCCTGCCGTTGCGGACGCGGCGGCTGGCGACGGAGGCCAGGAGACAAAGGTGGGACCGCCGTACGCTGACACATACCGGCGGTCCCGTGTCGCTACATCTTGGGGAAACCGACGGAAGAGACGGGGGTCAATCCGGCCGGCCTGAGCGACGCCGGCGACCCTGAGCCATCTGCGCGTGCATCGCAATGCGAACCGTTCCTTAACCTAACCAGTCAAGGTTACCGGGTTCCAGGCCATCCGACTGGTTGTACGGCGGTTTTCCGCACGTCCGGGAGCGCGAAGGCGCCATGCTGCAGCGCAGCATGCACCCCCCCTCCGGACCGCCGAGAGACACGGTGCGGCCGCGCCAATGCTCAATCCTTCTTCTTCTTGGCCGCCTTCTTGTCGTCGGCCTTGTCCTCCTTGGCCTTGTCGTCCCTGTCCCTGCGGCCGTTCTCCTTGCGGCGGTTGGTAAAGCGGGCATTGCCCAGGCCGGTGCCGATGGTCAGCACGCCCCAGCGCTCGAACTCCTGCATGAACGGCACCTCGGAGAGGCCCTGCACGACGCCGTCATTGTGCATCAGCACCGCGGTGTCGTGATCACCGATCATCGGGATCGCCTCGACCAGGCTGGCCGGCAGGTTGAACTTGCTGCTCTCCCAATTGCCCGGCAAGTTCTGTGCGCCCTTCTCGATCGAGCCGTCCTCGTTGATGACGCCGGGACAAGCGATGCCGATGAAGGGCGCCAGCCGCAGGCCCTCGGCGTCCGCCTCCTCGATCAGCTCCTTCAGCATCTTGGCGAGTCGCTTGACCGCACCTTCCCGCGTGGGTTCGTCATCGGCATGGCGCCAGAGATCGGACTTCCACACCGACGCTTTCGACAGGTCCGGGGCCTTCTTGCGCGCGGTCTCGACCACGCCGCAGCGGATGTTGGTGCCGCCGATATCGACCGCCAGGATGCTGTCATGGGCCTCGAAGATCCAGGACGGCGCCAGATGCAGTGCGCCGATCAAGCCGGCATCGTCGGGATGGTAGCGGATCGGCTCCAGCTCGACGCCAAAACCCTCGTCCTTGAGGATGATCTCGGTGCGCGCGATCGCGAGCTCGCCGAGGCGAGAGTCGCGAAAGCCGCCGCCGACCACGATGCATTCGGTCTTGGCCCAGGCCTTGGTGCGCAGGAAGCGCCGGGTGACGTGGGCGAGCTCCTGGGCGAATTCCTCGATCGCGGAGTGCACCACGGCCGAGGCCTCGGTGTCGTCGCCGACCAGGATGGCGTCCAGCGCCTTCTTGCTGATGGTCTCGCTGTCCTCGTCCCCGAACGGATCCTTGCCGGATTTGCGCAACGGCTTGCGCCAGCGCTCCAGGATCTTGCGAAAGGCGCCCTTGGAGGCGCGGTCGCCGAGGAAGCCGTCCTCGTCCTTGAGCTCGATGTTGAAGCTGTCGATCTCGACCGTCGGCAGCCGCGCGGCGCCGTGGCGGGCGATGCCCGTGGTGGTCATGACGTCGTCGGCCATGCGATCCTGCCCTGTTGTGCATTGGGCCCGGACAACGGCGGAGGGAACAGTTGGTTGCGGGTCCGGTGCGCCGGGTCGAGCGAATAGCGGCCGGGGGTCGGCGGGGCCCGGGCATCCCGTCCGAGCGGCAACCGGCCATTCACCTTGACTCGCCGGCTCACGCCGCTATAAGCGCCCGATCGACCGGCGCGGGCGTTCCTGCGCCGTTTGTCGTTGTGCCCTTTCTCGAGGCCCCAAAGCCTCGGGCGCGACTTCCGGCTCCAATCGGGCCGGACCACATGAACCATAACGACTGAACAAGAAGCCGACCCGGGGCCATCGCGCTCTGAGGCCGGGATCGAACACGAAGGATGAGAACGATGTTCGCAGTCATCAAGACCGGCGGCAAGCAATACCGCGTCGCCCCGGATGATGTGCTCGAGATTGGCAAGATCGACGGTGAGCCCGGAACGATCGTGCAGCTGAACGAGGTGCTGGTGGTCGGCGGTGATACGCCGATGCTGGGCATCCCCGCGGTGGCCGGCGCGTCCGTGGCCGTCGAGGTGCTGGACCACAAGCGCGGCCCCAAGGTGATCGCGTTCAAGAAGCGCCGCCGCAAGAATTCGCGCCGCAAGCGCGGCTACCGGGACGAGCTGACCTTGATCCGCGTCTCGGAGATCCTGACCGACAACGCCAAGCCGACCAAGGGCCCGCGCCCGAAGAAGGTCAAGGCGGAGGCCCCGGCGGCCGACGCCGCCGAGTAAGCGTGCCGGCGCGCGCCTCGCGCGCCGCACCGGCTTGAACCTCATCGCGCGTGGATTTTTCGTCCGCGCAGGTTGCAAATGTGAATGATCCCTTAGCGGAATCGCGCTAAAGGTGATCGCAAGAGATCGGAGACGAGCGATGGCTCATAAAAAGGCAGGCGGTTCATCCCGCAACGGACGCGACTCCAAGGGCAAGCGCCTCGGCATCAAGGCGTTCGGCGGCGAGCGCGTGATTCCCGGCAACATCATTGCGCGTCAGCGCGGCACCACCTGGCATCCCGGCCTCAACGTCGGCATGGGCACGGACCACACGATCTTCGCGAAAATCGAGGGCGTCGTCGAGTTCCATGACCGTGCCAACCGCACGTTCATCTCGGTACGTCCGGTACTCGCCGAGGCTGCTGAGTAGAATACGGTGGAACAATTCGCGTCCGCCGGGTCCTGACAAACCGGCGGAGCGCCAGATGGCTCCAGGGGAGGCGGGACAACCGGCCTCCCCTTTTCATTTTCGCTGATCAGTTGATCCCGAAGCGTCGATGGAGCCCGACATGCTGCAGGACATCACCACTCCCACCTTGCGCGAGGCGAGACCTTGCGTCCTCGAAACCTCCCGGCTGACGCTGCGTGCGCCGGTGCTCGCGGACGTGACAGCCATCGCCCGGCTCGCCGACGACCGTGTTATCGCCGAGAATACCCGCCGCCTGCCGCATCCCTATTCGGAGGTCGATGCCGCTCGCTTCGTTCGCGCGCTGGAACAGACGGGTGAGACCGCCTTGCTGATCGAGCATCTGGACACGCCGATCGGCATGGTCGGGATAAATCGAGCAGCAACGGGCCGTGCCGAGCTCGGCTACTGGCTGGGCGTTGCGCATTGGGGCCGCGGCTTCGGCACCGAAGCCGCGCGCGCCGCGATCGACCATTTCTTCGAGACGAGCGAGGACAATTTGCTGATCGGGCACGCCCGCGTCAGCAACCCAGCCTCGCGCAACATCCTGGAAAAGTGCGGCTTCCAATGGACCGGCGTCGAGCTGCACCGCTTCGAGGTGATCGGCTCGTCCGCCCCGGTCGACGCCTTCCGCCTGACCCGCGGCGTCTGGTCCTCGCTGAAGGCCTGGGCCAATGCGGGGCGGCGGAGTTAGGCCGGGCCACCCACCCCGCCTCACGTGTCGCTTCGCTCCGCGTGAGGCGACCCTCCCCCTCCAGGGGAGGGTCGCATCTCAGGCCGGCGGATTCACCGCACCCTGGCCCTGCCCCAGGCTGCGCTCGCGCAGATAGATGTACAGCCCAGCGCCGATGATGATGGTGGCGCCGATGATGGTGGCGGGATGCGGCACGTCGCCGAACACGACGAAGCCGAACAGCACGGCCCAGACGATCATCGTGTACTGATAGGGCACGACCACCGAGGCCGGCGCCAGCTTGAGCGAGCGGTTGACGCAGAACAACGCGGTCACCGAGATGAGGCCGGCGGCGGCGAACAGCACCAGGCTGCCGGACGTCGGCGTCACCCAGCCGAACGAGGACATCGCGGCGCCGAGCAGGAAGGTCCCGACGAACTGCGACGACGCCATCACGATGTCGGGCGTCGCGCGCAGGCTGCGCGTGATCAGCATCAGCACCGCGAACGACAGACTGCCGCCGAGTGCGATCAAGGCCGGCAGGCTGAAGGTCTGCGCCGAGGGCCGCAGCGCGATCAGCACGCCGCAGAAGCCGATCAGAATCGCGGTCCAGCGCCGCCAGCCGACATGCTCGCGCAGCACCAGCGCCGACAGCGCGGTGACGAAGATGGGCCCGGCGAGATAGTAGGTGATGACGTCGGCGAGCGGCAGATAGACGGTGGCGAGGAAGAACGCTGCGACCTCCAACGTCGACAGGATCACGCGCACGAGCTGCAGCCAGGGGCGCTCGAGCTGCAGGAACGCGGCGCGGTTGCGCCAGATGAACGGTGCGAGCAAGAGCAGCGCCGCACAGGCGCGCAGCCACAGGAGTTGGCCGACGGCATAGGTCGACACCAGGAACTTGCCGAGGGCGTCGCCGAACGAGAACATCGCAATCGACAGCAGCATCAGGCCGATGCCGGCCAGCCGCGCCGAGCGCTCATCGTTGGCGGTGGAGATTCGGGACAGCACGCTCATGATGGGGCTGCCTTATCAGGCACGCCGCCGCGGCTCCAGCCCTTCCGCATGGCGCGTCATGCAGCCCTGCTGCAACCCCTGCGCACGCCTTGTCCACGTGCTGCGCAGCGCGGCTTTACCGCTCGAAATTAAGGCTTCGGGCCGAATTAAACCCATTCCGCGGTTGCCGTGGGGACCCGCCTCGCCTACGTAGGACGCATCATGAAATTCCTCGATGAAGCCAAGGTCTATGTGCGCTCCGGCGACGGCGGCAACGGTTGCGTTGCGTTCCGGCGCGAGAAGTTCATCGAGTTCGGTGGGCCGAACGGCGGCAATGGCGGCCGTGGCGGCGACGTCATCATCGAGGCCGTCGACGGCCTCAACACCCTGATCGACTACCGCTACCAGCAGCATTTCAAGGCCCAGAAGGGCGAGAACGGCATGGGCAAGGACCGCCATGGCGCCGGCGGCAAGTCCGTGGTGCTGAAGGTTCCCGTCGGCACCCAGATCTTCGACGAGGATCGCGAGACGCTGATCCACGACTTTACCGCGGTGGGCGAGCGCTTCGTGCTGGCCGAGGGCGGCAATGGCGGCTTCGGCAACGCCCATTTCAAGTCGCCGACCAACCGGGCGCCGCGCAACGCCAATCCCGGCCAGCCCGGCGAGGAGCGCTGGATCTGGCTGCGCATGAAGCTGATCGCCGATGCCGGCCTGGTCGGCCTGCCCAATGCCGGCAAGTCGACCTTCCTGTCCAAGGTCTCCGCCGCCAAGCCGAAGATCGCCGACTATCCGTTCACCACGCTGCATCCGCAGCTCGGCGTCGTAAACGCCGACGGCCGCGAGTTCGTGCTGGCCGACATTCCCGGCCTGATCGAGGGCGCGCATGAGGGCGCCGGCCTCGGCGACCGTTTCCTCGGCCATGTCGAGCGCTGCCGTGTGCTGCTGCACCTGGTCGATGCCACCTGCGAGCACGCCGGCAAGGCCTACAAGACGGTGCGGCACGAGCTCGAAGCCTATGGCGGCGAGCTGACCGACAAGGTCGAGATCGTCGCGCTGAACAAGATCGACGCGGTCGATCCGGACGAGCTGAAGAAGCAGAGGGACCGGCTGAAGCGCGCCGCCAAGAAGACGCCGCTGCTGATTTCCGGCGCGACGGGCGAAGGCGTCAAGGAAGCTTTGCGCAAGCTCGCCGACGTGGTCGGCGAACAGCCTGTGTCCCTCAAGGCCAAGAGCACGACCGAGAGCGCCGCGACCGAGGAGCCGTGGGCGGCCCCAACGTCACCGCAGGGCTGAACTGAAGCCAACCTTGCCTCGCAGGCCCTCGCTTGCGACACTCGCCGCCATCCATCAACACTTGAGCCCCGTCCCGTGCGGACCGCGTGTCAGCCACGCACCTCTCATCACGATGCGAGGGCTCGAACCGACCCCGTTCACGCCATGGTACCCCGTCTCGAAAATTTTCGCCGCATCGTCGTCAAGGTCGGCTCGTCGCTGCTGGTCGATTCCGAGGCCGGCGAGGTCCGCGCCTCCTGGCTCGCCGCGCTGGCGGCCGACATCGCCCGGCTCCACAGCCGCGGCTGCGAGCTGCTGGTCGTATCCTCGGGCTCGATCGCGCTCGGCCGGAGCCGATTGAAGCTGCCGCGCGGACCGCTGAAGCTGGAGGAGAGCCAGGCGGCCGCCGCGGTCGGCCAGATCGCGCTGGCGCGGACCTGGTCGGAGGTGCTCGGCGCTCATGGCGTCAGTGCCGGCCAGATCCTGGTGACGCTGCAGGACACCGAGGAGCGCCGGCGTTATCTCAACGCCCGTTCGACCATCGCCAAGCTCCTGGAATGGCGCGCGGTGCCGGTCATCAATGAGAACGACACGGTCGCGACCGCCGAGATCCGCTATGGCGACAATGATCGCCTCGCCGCCCGTGTCGCGACCATGGCGAGCGCCGATCTGCTGGTGCTGCTGTCCGATATCGACGGCCTCTACACCGCGCCGCCCGCGCAGGATCCGAATGCGCGGCTGATCCCCGTGGTCGAGAGCGTCACCGCCGACATCGAGGCCATGGCCGGCAGCGCGGCTTCCGAGTTTTCGCGCGGCGGCATGCGCACGAAGATCGAAGCCGCCAAGATCGCCACCACTGGCGGCACCCACATGCTGATCGCCTCCGGCAAGATCGAGCACCCGCTGGCCGCGATCGCCAATGGCGGCCGTTCCACCTGGTTCCTGACGCCGGCAAACCCCGTCACCGCGCGCAAACGCTGGATCGCGGGTTCGCTGGAGCCGAAGGGCACGCTGACGATCGACGCCGGCGCCGTGACCGCGCTGCGGGCGGGCAAAAGCCTCTTGCCGGCCGGCGTCATCCGTGTCGATGGCCAGTTCGCCCGCGGCGATGCCGTGGTGGTGCGCGGCCCCGACACCCATGAGATCGGCCGCGGCCTCGTTGCCTATGACGCCGACGATGCCGAGCGGATCAAGGGCCGTTCGTCGCCGGACGTGGCCGTCATCCTCGGCATCTCCGGCCGCGCCGAGATGATCCATCGCGACGATCTGGTGATCGGCCCGGCAGGTGCCGGTCCGGTCTGAGACCGCGGCACCAGCGTTCGCAAACGGCCGAATTCCGTGCTACTGGAGAGCCTTAATTCAAGGTTGAAACGCCCATGACCGCGCCTTTGAAAGCCATCGACGGCAGCGCCGATCTGCCTGCGCTGATGAACGACCTCGCCAAGCAGGCGCGCGCCGCCGCGCGCGTGCTGTCGCTGGCGCCGGCCGCGCAGAAGAACCGGGCGCTGGAGGCGATGGAGCGGCTGATCCGGGCCCGCGCGGACACGATCATCGCCGCCAATGCCGAGGACGTCGTCGAGGCCAAGGCCGCCGGCATCACTTCCTCCTTCCTCGATCGCCTGACCTTGACCCCGGCCCGCGTCGCCGCGATGGCCGACGGCATCGCCGCTGTGCGCGAGGTCGCCGATCCCATCGGCATCGTCACCGAGAGCTGGCAGCGGCCGAACGGCATGACCATCGAGCGCGTGCGGGTGCCGCTCGGCGTGATCGGCGTGATCTTCGAGAGCCGCCCCAACGTGGCGGCCGATGCCGGCGTGCTGTGCCTGAAGTCCGGCAATGCCGTGATCCTGCGCGGCGGCTCGGACTCGTTCCGCTCCTGCCGCGCCATCCACGAATGCCTCGTCGAAGGCCTGCGCGAGGCGGGCCTGCCGGAGGCTGCGATCACGCTGGTGCCGACGCGCGATCGCGCCGCCGTCGGCCTGCTGCTGTCGGGCCTGAACGGCGGCGTCGACGTCATCGTGCCGCGCGGCGGCAAGAGCCTCGTCGCCCGCGTCGAGGCCGAGGCACGTGTGCCGGTGTTCGCGCATCTCGAAGGCGTCAACCACGTCTATGTCGACGGCGCCGCCGACCTGGAGATGGCCAAGTCGATCGTGCTGAACGCCAAGATGCGCCGCACCGGCGTCTGCGGCGCGGCAGAGACGCTGCTGGTCGATCGCGCGGCCGCCGACAAGATCGAGCCGCTGGTCGACATGCTAATTGGCGCCGGCTGCGAGGTGCGGGGCGATGAGGTCGTGTGCGCGGCCGATGCGCGGGTGAAGCCGGCCAGCAACGAGGACTGGGACACCGAATATCTCGACGCGATCATCGCCGCGAAGGTCGTCGACGGCGTGGAGGGCGCGATCGCCCACATCCACGCGCACGGCTCACACCATACCGACGCGATCGTCACCGATGACAATGCGGCCGCCGACAAGTTCCTCAACGAGGTCGACTCGGCGATCGTGCTGCACAACGCCTCGACCCAGTTCGCCGACGGCGGCGAGTTCGGTTTCGGCGCCGAGATCGGCATCGCCACGGGCAAGTTCCATGCGCGCGGCCCCGTCGGCGTCGAGCAGCTCACCAGCTTCAAATATCGCATCCACGGCACCGGGCAGACGCGGCCATGACGGCCGCATCCTGTGGTTGAGTTGCACGAGCAGCAGGCGGGGGCAGCCGTGACCGACGCCACAGCCATGCGCCTTGCGATCCGCCAGGCGCTGCCGCCCCACAGTGATGGCATGCGCATCGGCCTGCTCGGCGGCTCGTTCAATCCGCCGCACCAGGCGCACCGCGCGATCAGCCTGTTCGCGCTGAAGCGGCTGCAGCTGGACCGTGTCTGGTGGCTGGTGACACCGGGCAATCCGCTCAAGAACAATGGCGGGCTGCATGCGCTGGCCGAACGCGCCGAGGCGGCGCGCAAGGTGGCCGCCGATCCGCGCATCGAGATCAGCTGTCTCGAATCCGTCATCGGCACCCGCTACACTGCCGACACGATCGATTATCTGCGCCGGCGTGCATCGCGCTTGCGCTTCGTGTGGATCATGGGCGCTGACAATCTCGCGCAGTTCCATCGCTGGCAGAAGTGGCGGCACATCGCGGCCCAGGTTCCGATGGCCGTGGTCGATCGTCCGCCCCGCAGCTTCCGCGCCCTGAACGCGCCCGCCGCACGCGCCCTGGCGCGGTATCGCATTCCCGAAGCGCAAGCCAGCCGTCTGGCCGACCGCGCCGCTCCAGCCTGGGTCTACCTCACCGGCCTCAAGCTCAGCCTGTCCTCGACGGGCCTGAGGAACCCGGACGGCAGTTGGAAGTCGTTCTGAAAGGCCGCGCGTTCGCCATCGCGCGCGGCATCGGATATGCATGGAACTTGCCGTCTCCGCTACGGTCCGAAGCGGGGACGGCCTGGACGGTGTCGGGCCGGACGACCGGGGTACTGGATTGTTGAAACCCTTAACCCCACATGCCTAATATGGTCAGCAGGCCGGGTTGGATTCGGCCTGCGATACAGTGAAAGGAATGGTCCCTGACCACATCTGTATTGTCCCAGTCGGCCTTACCGAAGACGAAGGCAACGACTACCAAGTCGGCGACGGCCAAGTCAGCGCGTAAGACGTCGACCCAAGATGCGGCCTTGCAGGCGCAACCCGACGCCGACAAGACCCTGCGCACGATCCTCTCCCGCCTCGAAGACATGAAGGCGGAGGAGACGGTCACGATCGATCTTCACGGCAAATCGGCGTATTCCGACTACATGGTCATTACTACGGGCCGCTCGAACCGGCACGTCGGATCGATCGCGGAAAACGTCGCCAAGGGCCTGAAGGAAGCCGGCACCAAGAAACTCCACATCGAGGGCCTGCCCAATTGCGATTGGGTGCTGATCGATTCCGGCGACGTGATCGTGCACGTGTTTCGACCCGAGGTTCGCGAGTTCTACAATCTCGAGCGATTGTGGACCCAAGGGCCGAACCCGGCCAAGGCGGTCTAGGCGGTCCCACGCCGCGGCGGGTGCGAATCGTACGGCGCACGTGCTAGTCGGGTGCGCATGCGCCTGATCGTGGTCGCCATCGGCCGGTTGAAGCAGGGTCCCGAGCGGGAGCTCGCGGAGCGCTACCGCGAGCGTTTCGACGACATCGGCCGCAAGCTCGGCTTTCGCGGCCTCGACATCCATGAAATCCCGGAAAGCCGCGCGCGCGATGCGGCGACGCGCATGACCGAGGAGGCCTCCGCGATATCGGCGGCGATCCCCGACAAGTCCGTGCTCGTCTGTCTCGACGAGCGTGGCCGGAACGTCGACAGTACAACTTTTGCGGGTTATCTTGGGCGCTGGCGGGACGAAGGCATTCCGGCTGCCGTCTTCGCAATCGGCGGCGCCGACGGACTTTCGCCCGATTTGCGGCGCAGAGCCAAGCTTGGGGTTGCGTTTGGCGCCGCCACCTGGCCGCACCAGATCGTCCGCGTCCTGCTGCTCGAGCAGATTTACCGTACTGCTACGATCCTTGCCGGTCACCCCTATCACCGCGCTTGAACAAGGGACGATGGGAGCACAATAAGGACCTCGATGTTCGCTGCGCGGCCCCTCTCCTGCTTCCCAAGACCTGTCCGCAGCGGCCGGTCCTGCCGCGCGTCGCTCGTCGCGCTCGTGGTGGTCTTTTCCGGATGTCCGGCGCTGGCGCAGAGCGGACTCCGGCCATCCATCCCCGGCACCGCGTCACCGACGCCGGCCACCCCGGAGCAGTTGAAGCAGCGCGAACAGGAGCTCGAGGCCGCCCGCGCCGCCCAGAAGGCCGCCGCCGAGGCCCAGGAGCGGTTGAAGGCCGACATCGCCGCGCTCGGCGAGGATCGCGGCAAGCTCAATCAGCAGCTGATCGACGTCGCGGCGCAGGTGCGTAGCGTCGAAGTGCGGGTTGGCGAGGCCGAAACGCGGCTGCGCGGGCTCGACGGCCGCGAGCAGGATCTGCGGACGTCGCTGGAAGCGCGGCGCTCGGAGATCATCGAGGTTCTGGCCGCACTGCAGCGCGCCGGCCGCCGCACCCCGCCGGCCCTGCTGGTCCGTCCCGAGGACGCGCTGCAATCCCTGCGCACGGCGATGCTGCTGGGTTCGGTGATCCCCGAGATGCGCAGCCGAGCGGAGAAGCTCTCGACCGATCTCGGCGAGCTCGTCGCCATCCGCAAGACGATCGCCAGCGAACGCGACAAGCTCGCCGGCGACCGCGACAGGCTGCGCACCGATCAGACCCGTCTCGCCGCCTTGGTGGAGGAACGCCAGCGCAAGCAGAGCTCGGCCGAGAAGGACATGGAAGCCGAAAGCGCGCGCGCCGCCGTGCTGGCGCAGCAGATCGACTCGCTGCAGGGACTGATCACGACGATGGAGCTGGACCTCAAGAGCGCGGCCAAGGCTGCCTCGACGGCGAGCCTGCAGGGGGTGCCGGTCAACAGCAAGCCGGACGCGAATGCGCTGCGCAACCCGGGCCGCAAGGCGCCCGCGATCGCGTTCGCCTCGACCAAGGGCATGCTGACGTTTCCTGTCAACGGCACCAAGATCCGCGAATTTGGCGCATCGGACGGTGCGGGCGGCTCGGATAAAGGCATTTCTTTGGCAACCCGGCCAGGGGCTCAGGTCACAACCCCGTGTGATGGCTGGGTTGTGTATGCGGGTCCCTTCCGTAGCTACGGACAACTCTTGATCCTCAACGCCGGTGGCGGGTATCATGTCCTGATCGCCGGGATGGAGCGCATTTCCGTCAACATCGGGCAGTTTGTTCAGACGGGAGAGCCGGTCGCGATCATGGGTAACCGCTCCCAGGTTGCCTCCATTCTCGCTACCAACGCGAGTCAACCAGTGCTCTATGTCGAGTTCCGTAAGGACGGCACTCCAATCGATCCAGGCCCATGGTGGGCCGCAAATGAAGGCGAAAAGGTACGCGGATGATGCGTAAGACTTCGGTAATTCTCCTGAGCGCGGCCACCGGTGCGGCATTGACCCTGTTCGTCTCGCAACCGCGCGCGGTGTTGATGGGATCGACGGCGCGCGCCGCGACCGCCGATACCTATCGCCAGCTCAACCTGTTCGGCGACGTGTTCGAGCGGGTGCGCAGCGATTATGTCGAGAAGCCCGACGATTCGAAGCTGGTCGAGTCCGCGATCAGCGGCATGCTCTCGGGGCTCGATCCGCATTCGAGCTACATGGATGCGAAGAGCTTCCGCGACATGCAGGTGCAGACCCGCGGCGAGTTCGGCGGCCTCGGCATCGAGGTGACGATGGAAGACGGCCTGATCAAGGTGGTGTCGCCGATCGACGATACGCCGGCCTCGAAGGCGGGCATCCAGGCCAACGACATCATCACCAATCTCGACGACGAAGCCGTGCAGGGCCTGACCCTCAACCAGGCGGTCGAGAAGATGCGCGGTCCGGTCGGCACCAAGATCAAGCTGAAGGTCGTGCGCAAGGGCGCCGACAATCCGCTCGACGTGACGCTGACCCGCGACAACATCCGCGTCCGCTCGGTGCGCTCGCGCACCGAGAGCGACGACATCGCCTATATCCGCATCACCACCTTCAACGAGCAGACCACCGAGGGCCTGAAGAAGAGCATCGCCGACCTGCAGAACCAGATCGGTGACAAGCTGAAGGGCTACATCATCGACCTGCGCAACAACCCGGGCGGCCTGCTCGAGGAGGCGGTCACCGTCTCCGACGCGTTCCTGGAGCGCGGCGAGATCGTCTCGACCCGCGGCCGCAATGCCGAGGAGACGCAGCGCCGCGCGGCACATGCGGGCGACCTGACCAAGGGCAAGCCGGTCATCGTGCTGATCAATGGCGGCTCGGCGTCGGCGTCGGAGATCGTGGCCGGCGCGCTGCAGGATCACAAGCGCGCGACGCTGGTCGGCACCCGCTCGTTCGGCAAGGGCTCGGTGCAGACCATCATCCCGCTCGGCGCCGGCAACGGCGCGCTGCGGCTGACCACCGCGCGCTACTACACGCCGTCGGGCAAGTCGATCCAGGCCAAGGGCATCGTGCCCGACATCGAGGTGCTGCAGGACGTGCCGGATGAGCTGAAGTCGCGCACCGACACCAAGGGCGAGGCGTCGCTGCGCGGCCATCTGAAGAACGACGGCGACGAGAAGACCGGCTCGCAGTCTTACGTGCCGCCGGACACCAAGGACGACAAGGCGCTCAAAATGGCCGCCGACCTGCTCCACGGCATCAAGAACAGCGCCAACACCCCGGCGCCGACCGAGAAGGCCGCGGCCGACAAGCCGGCCAAGGCGGCAAACTGAGGTCGCCAACTGAGCGGCAGCCGACCGACGCGAATCAGGTTTGAAGGGCGGCCTCCGGGCCGCCCTTCCTTTTTGGACGGCTTCTTGGTTTGCCGCTCCGCCGATCTACGGGCTTGCGGACACCGGCCCTGCGTCCGAATCCCCGCCGTGGTATCGTCGACCCGATTGATTCGGGAATTTCGATGACAGAGACGGCCGACGAGCTGAGCGCCCCGCTCGGGCAGACGGAAAAGCGTCGCAGGCGCCGCATTCGGCTTCCCTTCACGGCCCTGCAGGCCCTCGCGATGCTGCTGGGGCTGTTCCTGGTCGTGTTTGCCGGCTTTGCGATGTTCAACGACAATCCGCTCGGTGGCGAGCCGGTCGCCCGCGTCGCGATCAACGAGGGCGCAAAGCCCACCGACGACAAGGCCGCCGCCAAGCCGGATGGCAAGCCAGACGCAAAGGCCGACCACGGCGCGGCCCCCGCGGCCAAGCAGGAGGCCGGCGAGCGCAAGACGGTCACCATCATCGACGGCTCCAGCGGCGCCCGCCAGGAGGTCGCGATCGGTGCCGGTGGCGAGACGGCAGAGCCTGGATCGGCCGCGCCCGCGAGCCAGATGCCCGGCGTGGACCCGCGGCTGCTGGAGAAGTCGCGCTACGGCATGATCCCGGTGATGGCCGACGGGCTGAAGCCATTCACTGCCTATGCGGCCGAGGCCGACCGCGCCAAGGCGGCGCGCATGCCGGCCGTCGCGATCGTGATCGGCGGTCTCGGCGTCGGCGCCGCCAAGACGGCGGACGCGATCATGAAGCTGCCGCCGGCGGTCACCCTGGCCTTCACGCCCTATGGCTCCGATCCGACCAAGCTCGCCGAGCGCGCCCGGGCGCAGCGCCACGAGATCCTGCTGCAGGTCCCGATGGAGCCCTACGACTATCCCGACAACGATCCGGGTCCGCAGACGCTGCTCGCAACACTCGGACCGGACCAGAACATCGACCGGCTGTTCTGGCACATGAGCCGGCTGCAGGGTTACGTCGGCATCGGCAACTTCATGGGTGCGCGCTTCGTCGCAACGGAAGCGGCGATGCAGCCGATCGTGAACGAGGCCGCCAAGCGCGGTCTGGCCCTGTTCGACGATGGCGCAGCCCCGCGCAGCGTGGCAGCCTCACTGGCCACGGGGCTCGCGATGCCGTTCGCGAAGGGCGACGTCGCCATCGACGCGGTGCCGACCCCGGTCGAGATCGACAATGCGCTCGCCAAGCTCGAAAGCCTGGCCAAGGAACGTGGCGTCGCCGTCGGGACCGCCTCGGCGCTGCCGGCCTCGATCGACCGCATCGGCACCTGGATCAAGGGGCTCGACCGCAAGGGCATTCTGCTGGTGCCATTGACAACCGCGATGCTGAAATCAAAATCGAACTGAACGAACGTGCGCCGGCCCGACTGGCGACGTGACAGCGGGAGGCCTGCGCAGCGAGGCGCAGGGGTCCCCGCAGGAAGGCCGAGACCGGAATGACGCGCTACGAGGACCTGCCTTACCGCACCTGCGTCGGCATCATGCTGATCAATTCGGAGGGGCTGGTTTTCATCGGTCGCCGCGCCGGCGGAATCGAGCATGTCGACGACACCCATGTCTGGCAGATGCCGCAGGGCGGCGTCGATCCCGGCGAGGATGCCTGGGAGGCGGCCAAGCGCGAGCTGTATGAAGAGACCAGCGTGCGCTCCGTCGAGAAGCTGGCCGAGGTCGGCGACTGGCTGACCTACGATATTCCGCGCACGGTCGCAGGCCGTGCCTGGAAGGGGCGCTATCGCGGCCAGCGCCAGAAATGGTTCGCGCTGCGCTTCACCGGGGCCGATGCCGAGATCGATGTCGAGCGCCCCGGCGGCGGCCACCACAAGGCGGAATTCGTCAGCTGGCGCTGGGAGCCGATGAAGAACCTGCCGGGGCTGATCGTGCCGTTCAAGCGGCCGGTCTATGAGCGCGTGGTCAAGGAATTCGCTCCGCTCGCAGGCGATTGAATCGCGATCCCCGCCCTCGACGCGGTACCCGACATCCGCTAGTCCGCTTCTGCGCAGGAGCTGCAGGGTAACTCTGCAGATGCGTCGGGACGATGCCGTCATGATGCACTGCCATGCGAACGACAGCTCATGGATTCGAGGATGACCGAGACCAGACCCTATCGTCCGAATGTCGGTATCGCGCTGCTCAACGCCGAAGGGCTCGTCTTCCTTGGACGCCGCTTTCGCGACGACGGGCCGGAGATCGTGCTGCCCGGGCTCGAATGGCAGATGCCGCAGGGCGGCGTCGACCCCGGCGAGGATCTTCAGGCAGCAGCGCGGCGCGAGCTGTGGGAGGAGACCGGCATTCGCGACGCCGACATCCTCGGCGAGACCGACTGGCTGACTTACGAATTTCCGCCATTCGAGGATCCGAACCACCGGCTCGCGCGCTTTCGCGGCCAGCGCCAGAAATGGTTCGCGATGCGCTTCACCGGGCGCGACGCCGACATCGATCCGGTGACGCCGCGCAACGGCCAGCCGGCCGAGTTCGACGCCTGGCGCTGGGACCGCCTGGCGCGCGTCCCGGAGCTGGTGGTGCCGTTTCGCCGCGAGGTCTATCGCGCGGTGGCGCAGGCTTTTGCGCATCTCGCCAACGTTGGCGACTGATCTACGTCGAAGCGCGGGGCTCTTCGTCATTCAAGGGCCGACGCTCCGCGCGCCTCGGAAAGGCGATGTCGCGAGAGTTCGCCGGCCTAATTGTCCTCGACCGTGAACGGCCCGATCGCAATCACCCGGCAGTCGTTGTCGCGCGTGGCGCAGTCGGCCAGCGCGCCGCCGATCGCCGTCTCCTCACGGTCGCCATTGAGGCCGAAGCCGGGGTGGCCGGCCGTGCCGACCGCGACTGCATTCCAGCCCGACGTCGCGGCCTCGAGACGTCGCGCCACCTCCTCGCGCGCCTCCGGGGCGATCGCCTGATGGATGGCCGCGCGGAAGAAGCCGGTGGCTTTCATCACCGTCGGTATCGGCACCACGAAGGCATCGTCGAGCGCAACGATGATGCAGGCGGTGCCCGCCTGGGCACCGCAGGCTTCCAGATTGCGGCGAACCACATCGTCGACGAGGTCGCCGCCGACGCTGTAGAAGAACTGCCCGCCGGGCCCGAGCGCGATGGCCTTGGTCCGACGCGCCGTGCCGTAGTTCGCTTCGAGCCGGGCCCGGCCTGTATCGCGCACCAGCGGCATCTCTGCCGCGCTGAAGGCGCGCTCGGTCATCGGGTCGTGGCGCACCCAGGGCTGCGGCGGCAACGGCGGTTTGCTGTGCACGTAGACGACATTGTCGCCGACGGCATAGAGCTCGCATTTGCGCGGTCCGTTCGCATTTTCCGCGCGCTGCTGGCACTGCTCCAGCGCAGCCGATTTCGCCGCGTCGTCGCTCGCCTGTCCGGTGACATAGGCGCTGACGCCGTTGATCGTGGTCGCGAACGCCTTGTGATCAGGTGCCGGCACGTAGTCGCGCGCCAGCGCAATGCGGGTCCGCTCGCTCACGAACGGCACGGCTTCAGGTGCAAACTTCTCGGCGGCGACAGAGGATGAAGGCGAGGGCGACGGCTGCGGCGAGTCGGCCGGCTGCACGGCGGCGGATGACTGCGTCGGCGCGGGGGATGGGGATGCAGACGGGACCGAGGACGGCGAAGCCGGCGTGGCCGACAGCCGGGCCAGCGCTTCCGCGGCCGCCTTGGCGGCATCGCGCTGCGCGGGGTGCGGATCGCGATAATCCAGATAGAGCTCGGTCCCGACCCCGACGGCTCCGAGCGCAACCACGGCGGCCGCAATTCGCCAGATCAGGCGGAGCCCGCCGCCGCGGGCGACTTTCTTTTCTTCCGGCGGCGCGTAGGTGCCGTCCTCGCGGCGCATCGCCACGCGATAGGCGTGCACCGGGGTCGGGATGTTCTTGACCTCCCGCGCGCCCATGTCGGCGAACTGCACCGACAGCTTGTTGGCGACCTGCTCATGAACGGCGCGCGAGATGCAGATGCCGCCGACGTCGGCGAGGCCCTCGAGGCGTGCTGCGATGTTGACGCCGTCGCCGAGCAGATCGCCGTCGCGCTCGACGACGTCGCCGATGGTGATGCCGATGCGGTAGCTCATCTGCCGGCTCGGCGGATAGGCCATGTTGCGCGTGCGCAGGCTCTCCTGGATGTCGATCGCGCAACGCACCGCTTCGACCGCGCTGGGAAATTCCGCGAGCACCGCATCACCGGCGGTGTTGAAGATGCGGCCGCCGGCTCGCGCGATGAAGTCGTCAACGACCTCGCGATAGGCCGCCAGTCGCCGTAGCGTCTCTTCTTCATCCTCCGCGACGAGGCGCGAATAGCCGGCGATATCGGCGGCGAAAATCGCCGCGATCTTGCGTTTCAAGACGATCTGTCCTGCCATGTCACCGCGCCCGCTGGATTGGCCGGGAGCATGCCGTCAGATCGGTGAGCATGCAACCGGCCTCCCTTGAAGTAGTCATCGACCGGCGCACGACGTTCGAGCCCCAAACGAAAATGGCCGGGCAGAGCCCGGCCATGAACGTTCATTCATACGTCGTGCGGTGGGATCAATGCAGCGCAGTCGTATTGAGCTGCTGCTGGATCGTCTTGAAGTGATCGAGCCGCTCGATCGCGCGATCGAGCTCGTTGCCCTGCTTCTCGTTCAGCTTGGATTCCATGCCGGCGATCTCGGCCGCGAAAGCGGTCTGGTCGAGCTCCTTCAGCGACGTGGCGACGTCGGCGAGAACCGTCAGACCCTTGTCCGAGATCTCGGCAAGGCCGCCGAGCACGATGATCTTCTGCTGCGATCCGCCTGATGTCACCGTCAGGATACCCGGCCGCAGCGTCGCCACGAACGGCGCATGCCCGGCGAGCACGCCGAAATCACCCTCCTGGCCGGGAACGTCGACCTGGTCGACCTCGCCCGAGAAGGCGATCTTTTCCGGCGAGACGAGATCGAAATGGAAAGTAGCCATTGGGGAAACCTGCGAATAGCGAATAGCGAATGGCGAGTAGTGAAGGAGGAAGCAGCGAACAGCTCGTCTATTCGCTGCTCCCTATTCGCCCTTAGGCTGCCTCAGCGGCCAGCTTCTTGCCCTTCTCGACCGCCTCGTCGATGTTGCCGACCATGTAGAAGGCGGCCTCCGGCAGGTGGTCGTACTTGCCTTCACACAGGCCCTTGAAGCCCTTGATGGTGTCGGCGAGGTCGACGAACTTGCCCGGCGATCCCGTGAAGATTTCGGCGACGTGGAACGGCTGCGACAGGAAGCGCTCGATCTTGCGGGCGCGGGCCACGGTCAGCTTGTCCTCTTCCGACAGCTCGTCCATGCCCAGGATGGCGATGATATCCTGCAGCGACTTGTAGCGCTGCAGAATCTGCTGGACCTGACGCGCGGTCTGATAGTGCTCCTCGCCGACGACCAGCGGGGAGAGCATGCGCGAGGTCGAGTCGAGCGGGTCCACCGCCGGGTAGATGCCCTTTTCCGAGATCGCGCGGTTGAGCACGGTGGTGGCGTCCAAATGCGCGAACGAGGTCGCCGGCGCCGGGTCGGTCAAGTCGTCGGCCGGCACGTAGATGGCCTGCACCGAGGTGATCGAGCCCTTGTTGGTGGTGGTGATGCGCTCCTGCAGCGCGCCCATGTCGGTGGCGAGCGTCGGCTGATAACCCACCGCCGAGGGGATGCGGCCGAGCAGCGCCGACACTTCCGAGCCGGCCTGGGTGAAGCGGAAGATGTTGTCGACGAAGAACAGCACGTCCTGGCCCTGGTCGCGGAAGTGCTCGGCGACGGTGAGGCCGGTCAGGCCGACGCGGGCGCGGGCGCCGGGCGGCTCGTTCATCTGGCCGAACACCAGCGCGCACTTCGACTTGACGCTCGGATCGGGATTGTGCGGATCGGCGTTGACCTTGGATTCGATGAACTCGTGATAGAGGTCGTTGCCTTCACGGGTACGCTCGCCGACGCCGGCGAACACCGAATAGCCACCGTGCGCCTTGGCGACGTTGTTGATGAGCTCCTGGATCAGCACGGTCTTGCCGACGCCGGCGCCGCCGAACAGACCGATCTTGCCGCCCTTGGCGTAGGGAGCCAAGAGGTCGACGACCTTGATGCCGGTGACGAGAATCTCGGCTTCGGTCGACTGGTCGGTGTAGCTCGGCGCGTCCGCGTGGATCGGACGCAGGCCCTCGGCCTCGACCGGACCGGCCTCGTCGATCGGCTCGCCGATCACGTTCATGATGCGGCCGAGCGTGCCGACGCCCACCGGCACCTGGATCGGCGAACCGGTGTCGGTCACCTCCTGGCCGCGGACCAGACCTTCGGTGGTGTCCATCGCGATGGTGCGCACGGTGGATTCGCCGAGATGCTGGGCCACTTCGAGCACCAGGCGGTTGCCGGCGTTCTTGGTTTCGAGCGAATTGAGAATGGCCGGCAGGTGACCTTCGAACTGCACGTCGACGACGGCGCCGATGACCTGGGTGATGCGACCGATCTGGTTGGCTGCGGTAGCCATTGAGTGTCTCTCCTTACGATCCGTATACGAAACCACGGTCGGCTCGACCGGGATATGTTCCTGGGTTGCGCTTCAACGGGCGCTGCGCGATCCGGCTAGACCGCCTCGGCGCCCGAAATGATTTCGATCAGTTCCTTGGTGATCATCGCCTGACGCGTGCGGTTGTAGATCAGCGTCTGCTTGCGGATCATCTCGCCGGCGTTGCGCGTGGCGTTGTCCATGGCCGACATCTGCGCACCGTAGAACGAGGCGTTGTTTTCGAGCAGTGCGCGGAAGATCTGCACCGCGAGATTGCGCGGCAGCAGTCCAGCCAGGATCTCGTCCTCTTCCGGCTCGTATTCGTAAGGCGCCAGCGGCGCCGCATTGGCCGGGCGCGCTTCGACCACCAGCGGAATGATCTGCTGAGCGGTCGGGATCTGCGCGATTACCGAGCGGAAGCGCGAGTAGAACAGGGTGCAGACGTCGAATTCGCCGGCCTCGAAGCGGGCAATCACCTTCTTGGCGATCTCGTCGGCATTGGCGAAGCCGATCTGGCGCACGGAGCGCAGGTCCATGTGCTCGACGATCTGCTTGTCGAACTGGCGGCGAAGCTGCTCATAACCCTTGCGGCCAACGCAGAAGAACTTCACCTCCTTGCCCTGGTTCATCAGGGCGAGCGCACGCTCGCGCGCCAGGCGGACGATCGAGGAGTTGAACGCGCCGGACAGGCCGCGCTCGCCGGTGCAGACCAGCAGCAGGTGCACCTGATCGCGACCGGTGCCCGCCAACAGCTTCGGGCCGCCGGCGGAGGCGATGGTGGCGCTCGCGATGTTGGAGATCACGGCGTCCATCTTCTCGGCATAGGGACGCGCCGCTTCGGCCGCCTGCTGCGCGCGGCGCAGCTTGGAGGCGGCGACCATCTGCATGGCCTTGGTGATCTTCTGCGTCGCCTTGGTCGAGGCGATGCGGACCCGCATGTCTTTCAGTGACGCCATTGTTCGTCTAGCTCACCCCGGCGGCCGATCCGTTGAAGACCCGACCGCTCAACCCTGAGATTGGTCATGCCCGGCCTGGCGCCGGGCATGAGATGTCACGTTGTCCCACCCCGAAGGGCGTGGATCGCCGGCCGGAGCCGGCCACGACCTCGCGATCAGGCGAAGGTCTTGGCGAAGCCCTCGACGACCGCCTTCAGCTTGGCGGCGCTGTCGTCGGACAGATCCTTGCTGTCGCGGATCGCGTTGAGCAGGTCGGCATTCTTGCCGCGCAGCAGCGACAGCAGGCCGTCCTCGAAGGCGCGCACCTTGTTGAGCGGCAGCGGATCGAGATAGCCGTTGGTGCCGGCCCAGATCACGCAGACCTGCTCTTCCATCTTCAGCGGCGAGAACTGCGGCTGCTTCAGGAGCTCGGTCAGGCGCGCGCCGCGGTTGAGCAGGCGCTGGGTCGAGGCGTCCAAGTCGGAGCCGAACTGCGCGAAGGCCGCCATCTCGCGGTACTGCGCCAGCTCGCCCTTGATCTTGCCGGCGACCTTCTTCATCGCCTTGGTCTGGGCCGAGGAGCCGACGCGCGACACCGACAGACCGACGTTCACGGCGGGACGGATGCCCTGGAAGAACAGATCGGTCTCCAGGAAGATCTGGCCGTCGGTGATCGAAATGACGTTGGTCGGAATGTAGGCCGACACGTCGTTGGCCTGGGTCTCGATGACGGGCAACGCGGTCAGCGACCCCAGACCATGGTCCTTGCTGAGCTTGGCGGCGCGCTCGAGCAGGCGGGAGTGCAGATAGAACACGTCGCCCGGATAGGCCTCGCGGCCCGGCGGACGGCGCAGCAGCAGCGACATCTGGCGATAGGCGACGGCCTGCTTCGACAGATCGTCATAGATGATGACGGCGTGCATGCCGTTGTCGCGGAAGTACTCGCCCATGGTGCAGCCGGTGAACGGGGCCAGATATTGCATCGGGGCCGGATCGGACGCGGTGGCGGCGATGACGATCGAATACTCCAGCGCGCCCTGCTCTTCGAGCACCTTCACGAACTGAGCGACGGTGGAGCGCTTCTGGCCGATCGCGACATAGACGCAGTACAGCTTCTGGCTCTCGGGAGCGCCAGCGACGTTCAGCGGCTTCTGGTTCAAGATGGTGTCGAGCGCGATCGCGGTCTTGCCGGTCTGACGGTCACCGATGATCAGCTCGCGCTGACCACGGCCGACCGGGATCAGGGCGTCGATCGCCTTGAGGCCGGTCGACATCGGCTCGTTCACCGACTTGCGCGGAATGATGCCGGGGGCCTTGACGTCGACGCGCTTGCGCTCGGTGGCCTGGATCGGGCCCTTGCCGTCGATCGGATTGCCGAGCGCGTCAACGACGCGGCCGAGCAGACCCTTGCCGACCGGAGCGTCGACGATGGCGCGGGTGCGCTTGACGGTCTGGCCTTCCTTGATCTCGCGGTCGGCGCCGAAGATGACGACGCCGACATTGTCGGTCTCGAGGTTCAGCGCCATGCCGCGGGTGCCGTTCTCGAACTCGACCATCTCGCCGGCCTGGACGTTGTCGAGACCGTAGACGCGGGCGATACCGTCACCGACGGACAGCACCTGTCCGACTTCGGTGACTTCGGCTTCCTGCCCGAAATTCTTGATCTGGTCCTTGAGGATCGCGGAAATTTCCGCGGCGCGGATGTCCATCAGCCTGCCTCTTTCATCGCGTGCTTGATCGAGTTGAGTTTGGTGCGAAGCGAACTATCGATCATGCGGCTGCCGAGCTTGACGACGAGCCCGCCGATAATCGCTGGATCGACTTTCACGTTGAGCGCGACGTCCTTGCCGGTCACCGTCTTCAGTGAGGCCTTCAAGGCGTCGAGATTCTTGTCGGAGAGCGGCTCGGCGACGACGACGTCGGCCGTGGCCTCTCCCTTGTATTTGGCGACCAGCGCGTTGAAGGCGCGGATCACGTCGGTCACCGCGAACAGGCGGCGGTTGGCGGTCAGCACGCGCAGCACGTTGGCGGCGACACCGGCGATGCCGGCCTTGTCGAGCACGGCATTCAGCGCCTTGAGCTGCACGTCCGCACCGAACACCGGACTGCGGACGAGGCGCTTGAGATCGGCGCTCTCATCGAGGAGGGCATTGAACCTGTCGAGATCGGCCTTGACCGCATCGACGGACTTTTCGTCACGGGCCAGTTCAAACAGGGCCGTCGCGTAACGACCGGACACACCGGATACGGAGGGATCTTCAGCAGCCACAGACGTGCTCTTTTTATATGCGCCCAACCCACAAGAGGGACACCGGCGCGCCGCTGCGGCGCAAACCAGCTAAGCCCTTGGAATTCAAGCAGGACTTTGATTTTCGATCGCCGCGAGAGCAGCTTGATCACGAAAAGCGGCGCTTTGCTAACATAGCGTACGCGCAGCCGCAACAAGCGGCGGCCCGCTATTCGGCACCTTGTTGCCGCGCCGCGGTTGGAGCCTACACGCGGTCCAACGGACTCGCTGATGGCCGCCCGCGCGCGCCCCGCCCCCGATACCAGTCACTCAGCGCAAGGTTCCAGCTGTTGCTGCATGGCCGCCATGCTGGTTTGGCCTTGACTCCCGTCGGCGGTGCCCGGCGGCCGCCGACCAGCCCGCACCGACATTACTTGCTGACATCTTGGCATCCTAAGTGAGAACTTAACTCAACAGTATTTCGAAGTATTTGATCGTTAATCAAGCGTTAACGCGGTGGATTACGGAATTTTCCGTGATGAGTAGACCGCGACGCAAGATGTTTCGATCAGAGCGGAACAATTTCTACTGCCCCACTCACGCCTCATTGCCCCACCAAACGGCGCGCGCCTCAACACCTGACGGGGGTCCACTGGCCGCAGAACGCGGCAATACTGTTCGAGGGACATAGATGCTGAAACTGAAGAACCTCTCGGCTGGCAAGATCGCCGGCTCGCGCACCGCGCTCGCCGTTGCCGTGACGCTGATCGTCGGCGGCAGCGCCACCGAAGCCTCGGCCCGGTCCAGGCACCACCATCACCACGCTCGCCACCACCATCATCACATGGCGCGCCATGCTGCTCAGCCCGCGGCCGACTCGTTTTCGAACGGATGGTCGTCCAACGGCTCCTCGTGGATGAACTCCAACGCAGCGGTCACGCCGTCGTCCGGCACCGGCCGCACTTTCTCCGGCATGGCGTCGTACTACGGCAACGAGTCCGGCAGCCGCACCGCCTCCGGCCAGCGCATGAACGCCAACGCGATGACCTGCGCTCACCGCTCGCTGCCGTTCGGCACCAAGCTGCGCGTGACCCATGGCGGCAACAGCGTCATCGTCACCGTCAACGACCGCGGCCCGTTCATCCGCGGCCGGGTGCTCGACCTGTCGACCGGCGCCGCCCGCGCCATCGGCCTGACCCGCGCCGGCGTCGGCCGCGTCACCGCCGAGGTCGTGTCGTAAGATACCCGATCTTTCCGCGCGTCATTGCGAGGAGCGAAGCGACGAAGCAATCCAGAGTCCCAACCCGGCCCTGGATTGCTTCGCTGCGCTCGCAATGACGGTGGAGAGAGCGCTACAAGAAGCTCTGCGGGTCGACGTCGACCTCGAGCTTGAGATTGCCCTTGGGCTTCTCGGCATGCGCCAGCCAGTGGCGCAGATAATCCGACAGGTCGAAATTGCGCGCCGACTTGAGCAGCAGCCGGAAGCGGTAGCGGCCCTTGATCACCGCGAGCGGCGCCTCGGCCGGGCCGAGCAGCAGCACGCCCTCCTCACGCGGCGCTGACGCGACCAGCCGGCGGGCGAAGCCTTCGGCAGTAGGCCGATCCCCCGCCGAGATGATCAGGCTCGCCAGCCTGCCGAACGGCGGATAGCCGGTGCGCTCGCGCGCGTCGATCTCGCTGGTGTAGAACGCCTCGCGGTCGCAGGCGACCAGCGCCTTCATGACGGGGTGCTCGGGCTGGTGGGTCTGCAGATAGCCGCGACCCCGCCCCTGCTCGCGGCCGGCGCGGCCGATCACCTGGTTCAAGAGCTGCCAGGTGCGCTCGGCGGCGCGCGGATCGCCATTGCCGAGGCCGAGATCGGCATCGACCACCCCGACCAGATTGAGCCGCGGAAAGTTGTGGCCCTTGGCGACGAGCTGGGTGCCGATGATGAGGTCGACGCGGCCTTCGGCGATCTCGGTCAGCTCGGCGCGCATGGTTTCGATCGAGGTGATCAGGTCGCTCGACAGCACCATGCTGCGCGCCTCAGGAAACAGCGCCGCCGCCTCCTCCTGCAGCCGCTCCACGCCGGGCCCCACCGCGACCAGCGATTCCTCGGCCGCGCAATGCGGGCAGGTCGGCGGACGCGGCATCGAGAACCCGCAATGGTGACAGACGAGGCGCTGGCGAAAGCGGTGATCGACCAGCCACGCGTCGCAGATGGTGCAGGCGAAGCGATGGCCGCAGGCGCGGCACAGGGTCAGCGGCGCATAGCCGCGGCGGTTCAGGAACAGCAGCGCCTGCTCGCCGCGCTCGATCGCGGTGCGGATCTCACCCGCCAGCCGCGGCGAGATGTAGCGGCCGCGCGGCGGCGGCTCGCGCCGGAGATCAATGGCCTCGATATGCGGCATGTGCTGGCCGCCGAACCGCGACGGCAGCGCGACGCGCTGATAGCGGCCCTTGCGGGCATTGACCTCGGTCTCGACCGAGGGGGTGGCCGAGGCCAGCACCACCGGAAATTTGGCGATGTGGCCGCGCACCACCGCCATGTCGCGGGCGTGGTAATGCGCGCCCTCGTCCTGCTTGTAGGCCTGATCGTGCTCCTCATCGACGACGATCAGGCCGAGATCGGCATAGGGCAGGAACAGCGCCGAGCGGGCGCCGACCACGACCGGCGCCTCGCCGGCGGCGATCGCCGCCCAGTTGCGCTGGCGCGTGCGCGGGGTCAGCTCGGAATGCCATTCCAGCGGCCGCACGCCGAAGCGGCGCGAGAAGCGGTCGAGGAACTGGCCGGTGAGCGAAATCTCAGGCATCAGGATCAGCGACTGCCGGCCGCGGCGGACGGTCTCGGCGACCGCCTCGAAATAGACTTCGGTCTTGCCGGAGCCGGTGACGCCGTCGAGCAGCGCGACCTGGAAGCCGCCATCGGCGGCCAGCGCCCGCATCGCCGCGACGCCGGCCAGCTGCGCGTCGAAGAACTCGGGCTGCGCGAACGACGGATCGGGCGCCGGCGGCGGCAGCGCACGCGGCATCGCCTCGACCGTGAGGGTCCCCTCGTCGACCAGGCCGTCGATCACGCTGCTGGAGACGCCGATCTCGCGGACGAGGTCGGACTTTCCATGCAGCAGACCGTCGGACACCGCCTCGATCACCCGCCGCCGCGCCGGCGTCAGCCGCTTGGGCGGCTCGCCGACCAGGCGGACGCCGAGCCGGACACGCTCCGGGCCGAGATGCTCGCCCATGCGCAGGCACATCCGCAGCACCATGCCGCGCGGCGACAACGTGTAATTGGCGACCCAGTCGACCAGCGAGCGCAGCTCCGGCTTGAGGGACGGCACCTCGAGCTTCTCGCTGACGTCCTTGAGCCGGTTGTGCAGCCGCGGATCCGGATTGGCATTCTCCGCCCACACCACCGCCAGTACCTCGCGCGGCCCGAGCGGCACGCCGACGATATCGCCCGGCTTCAGATCCATGCCGCG
Organism: Bradyrhizobium sp. SZCCHNS3052; assembly: GCF_032484495.1. NCBI lineage: Bacteria > Pseudomonadati > Pseudomonadota > Alphaproteobacteria > Hyphomicrobiales > Nitrobacteraceae > Bradyrhizobium > Bradyrhizobium sp. SZCCHNS3052. Next base: position 76,798 of record NZ_JAUETB010000014.1, read on the forward strand.
CGGCACGCGGTAGGAATAGGTGTGGTCGAGCGCGACCGGAACCAGCACGTCGACCACGCCGGTCGTGCTGGCTGCACCTGGAAAGAGGTCGGTCGCGCGGTCCATGAGGGCGGAGATAGCCTTGCTCTGGCTGAAGCGAAAGCCGCCCGGCAAAGTTAGCGAACGGTAAAGGACGACAGTGCGATATACATGACTCGACGAGATGAGATCGAGCTGTTCCCGCGAGCGCCATTGCACTCCCTCTTCCCGCTCTTGCGGGGAGAGGCGCAAACCGAGTTCGCGGCGATCGACAACGCTTCACAGCGACCCATCCGTGGGCACGGACGCCATGGCAAAGCAAACAGAGCCGACTCACGCGGACACGGACGAAGAGTCTGAGGCCACCGCCCTCCTCGGCGCCGACGAGGGCGTCGTCCAGGCCATGATGCAGTGGCTGGCGCATCTGCGTAGCGAGCGCCGGCTATCTCCGAAGACCGTGGAGGCTTATGCCCGCGACCTCCGGCAGTGCCTGCAATTCCTCTGCATCCATTGGGGCGAGCCGGTGACGCTGGTGCGCTTCGCGGGGCTGGAGGCCGCCGACATCCGCGCTTTCATGGCGATGCGCCGCGCCGACGACATCGCCGGACGTTCCCTGATGCGAACCTTGGCGGGCCTGCGCTCGTTCGGGCGCTTTCTGGAGCGCGAGGGCAAGGGCAAGGTCGGCGCCCTCTCAGGAATCCGCGCGCCAAAGATCGCCAAGAGCCTGCCGAAGCCGCTGCCGATGGACGCCGCCAAGCGCCTCGCCGATGCCGACGAGCGCGCCGGCGAGGCCCGCGAGACCTGGGTGCTGGCACGCGACGCCGCGGTGATGGCGCTGCTGTATGGCTCCGGCCTGCGCATCTCCGAGGCGCTCGGGCTGAAACGCCGCGAAGTGCCGCGCCCCGGCGAAGGCGACGTGCTGGTCGTGACCGGCAAGGGCAACAAGACCCGGATGGTGCCGGTGCTGCAGAACGTGCTGCAGCTGATCGACGAGTATGCCAGGCTTTGCCCGTACCCGCTGCCTGCGGAGGGGCCGATGTTTCTGGGCGCCAAGGGCGGTCCGTTGAGCCCGCGCATCATCCAGCTCGCGATGGAGCGGCTGCGCGGCGCGCTGGGCCTGCCCGACAGCGCCACGCCGCACGCGCTGCGCCATTCCTTCGCCACGCACTTGCTGTCGCGCGGCGGCGATCTGCGCGCGATCCAGGAGCTGCTCGGCCACGCCTCGCTGTCGACGACGCAGATCTATACCGGCATCGATTCGGAGCGCCTGCTGCAGGTCTACGCGTCAGCGCATCCGCGACGGTGACATTTTTCGTTCATATCGTTTCGCTTGCGCTGTCCCCCCGGTTCCGGCAATCGTCTTGGCTGCTTGATCCGGAGGGGAACTGATGAGCGCACATGAGAGCATGGAGCATGCGGAGCATGCCGAGCACGCGTCCGGCGAAAACAAGAAGATCGCGCTGCTGATCGCCGTCATCGCCCTGTTCCTGGCCCTGTCCGAAACGCTCGGCAAGGGCGCGCAGACCGAATCGATCAGCAAGAACGTCGAGGCCTCGAATCTCTGGGCCTTCTTCCAGGCCAAGACCGTTCGCCGCACCGTGGTGCAGACCGCCGCCGAGCAGGGCAAACTGAGCTTGCCGGCGCTGCCAGACGAGGCGGCCAAGGCGGCGTTGCAGAAGCAGATCGACGATTGGCAGAAGAATGCCGCGCGCTATCGCTCCGAGCCCGAGACCGGCGAAGGCAGCGAGCAGTTGGCGGAGCGCGCCAAGCATGCCGAGCATGAGCGCGACGAGGCGACGGCGAAGTACCACCACTATGAGCTGGCGTCGGCTGCCTTCCAGATCGGCATCGTGCTGGCGTCGGCGACGATCATCACGGGAATGATCGTTCTGGCCTGGGCCTCCGGAGGGCTCGCGCTGATCGGTATTGCCATGACGCTGCTCGGCCTGTTCCAGCCGCATCTCTTGCATCTGCACTGAGGTCAGCGACAGCAACTGGCTTGCGACGTCGCGACCACCACTACCGCGCCTGCTGCACGCTCCTGCGGAAGCGCATGATCACGCGCAGCACGCGCGATGACCAGCCATCGGCATTGCCGTGGATGATCTCGCGGATGCGCTGCTTGATAGGATCGACCAGCGCCGCGGCTTTCCTGCGCAGCGCGAGCACGGCCTCGTAGAGCCACGCGAACCAGGACATCTGCAGCAGCTTGCTGCGCGTCACATCGAAGATGAAGGCGGTGACGCCGACACCGACGATCTTGCCGAACACGATCGTGGCCAGCGCAAACTTCCACTGCTGGTGCATCAAAAGCCACATGCCGATCAGCTTGAGCGGAAACAGCAGCACGACCGGCACGACGAAGACGATCAGGGTCAGCGCCGGCGACAGGGTCTCGATGCGCGCGGCCAGCCAGTGCTTGAAGCTACGCAGCGGTATCGCGGCGACGATGCGCGCCACGATCGGCTCGAGATGGTCCCACAGCCAAGCTTCGATCAGGAAGATGATCGCAAGCAGAACCCAGAACGGCTGAAGCAGGCGGCGCAGCATCGGACTCCATCTCCGCCAGGCCTCGCGGGTTGAGGCCGCTATGACGATACGACCTCGCGCCTTGCCGTTCGGTTCAGCGTCAAAAGCGGGCGTTTTGTCGCACCCACCGAAGGCGCCTCCGGGCGTCCATCACATATGGATGGCCCGCTTACCCACCGCAAGCGCGGCTTCCTTCACGGCCTCCGACCGTGTCGGATGCGCGTGGCAGGTGCGCGCGAGATCCTCGGCAGAGCCACCGAACTCCATCAATACGGCGGCCTCGTGAATGATTTCCCCGGCCTCGCGGCCGATGATATGGGCGCCGAGCACGCGATCCGTCTTCGCATCGGCTAGGATCTTCACGAAACCGTCAGTGGTCTGGTTGACCTTGGAACGGCCATTCGCGGTAAACGGAAACTTCCCGACGGTATAGGCGACGCCGGCCTGCTTCAGCTCGTCCTCGGTCTTGCCGACGGAGGCCACTTCGGGCGTCGTGTAGACCACGCCTGGAATGACGTCGTAGTTCACGTGCCCGGCCTGGCCCGCGAGGATCTCGGCCACCGCGACGCCCTCGTCCTCCGCCTTGTGCGCGAGCATCGGCCCTGCAACGACGTCGCCGATGGCGTAGACGCCGGGCACGCTGGTCGCGAAATGATGGTCGATCTGGACGCGGCCGCGGTTGTCGAGCGCGACGCCCGCTTCCCGCAGCCCGAGTCCCTCGGTGTAGGGCACGCGGCCGATCGCCACGAGCACCACGTCGGCTTCGATCTTCTCGGCAGCGCCGCCGGCCGCCGGCTCGATCATGGCCGAGAGCGTCGTGCCAGAGGTGTCGACACCGGTCACCTTGGCACCGAGCTTGAACGCAAAGCCCTGCTTCTCGAGGATTCGTTGGAACTGCTTGGCGATCTCGCCATCCATGCCGGGCAGGATGCGATCGAGGAATTCGACCACGGTGACCTTGGCGCCGAGGCGGCGCCACACCGAGCCGAGTTCGAGCCCGATCACGCCGGCGCCGACCACCAAGAGCGTCGAAGGCACCTTGTCCAGCGACAGAGCTCCGGTCGAGGACACGATGCGCTTCTCATCGATCTCGATGCCCTTGAGCCGCGCGATGTCCGAGCCCGTCGCGATCACGATGTTCTTGGTCTCGACGGTCTGCACGGCGCCGTCATTGCCGGTGACCTGCAGCTTGCCGGTGCCGAGGATCTTGCCCTTGCCCACGAGCACGTCGATCTTGTTCTTCTTCATCAGGAACTCGACGCCCTTGACGTTGCCGTCAATGCCCTGCTGCTTGAAGTTCATCATCGCCGGCAGATCGATCTCGGGCTGGGGCACCTTGATGCCCATCTTGGCGAAGGAGTGCCCGGCTTCCTCGAACAGCTCCGAGGCGTGCAGCAGCGCCTTCGACGGCATGCAGCCGACATTGAGACAGGTGCCGCCGAGGGTGGCGTTCTTCTCGACCACGGCCACCTTCATGCCGAGCTGTGCTGCGCGGATGGCGCAAACATAACCACCGGGTCCGGTGCCGATGACGACGAGATCGTAGGATGCCATGATCGAATGTTCCGTAAGCTTGCAAGTCAGAGATAGCGACGGTCGTCAGCGTCCGCCCGACACGTCGAGAATGGCCGAAGTGACATAGGAAGCCTCGTCCGACAGCAGCCAGACGATGGCATTGGCGATTTCCTCCGCGGTGCCGACGCGCTTCATCGGCACCAGCGGGGCGAGACGATGGGCGCGATCGGGCTCGCCGCCGGAGGCGTGGATATCAGTGTCGATCAGCCCTGGGCGAATGGCGGCGACGCGGATGCCTTCATTGGCGACCTCATGACCGAGGCCGACGGTGAAGGAATCGATCGCGCCCTTCGACGCCGCATAATCGACGTAGGTATTCGGCGAGCCGAGCTTGGCGGCGACCGACGACAGGTTGATGATCACGCCGCCCTGTCCGCCATGCCGCGTCGACATGCGCTTCACCGCCTCACGTGCGCACAGGATGCTGCCGGTGACGTTGACCGCCATCAAACGCTCGATGCGCTCCGCGCTCATCTCGTCGACGCGCGTGGTCGGACCGACGATGCCGGCGTTGTTGATGAGCGCGCCGAGCGTGCCGAACTTGTCCGCCGCCTTGAACAGAGCGAGGATGTCGTGCTCGCGGCCGACGTCGCATTTGACTGCGATGGCCTTGCCGTTCTTGGCCTCGATCGCGGCCACCGTGCTCTGCGCGGCGGCCTCGTTGGAGGCGTAGCCGACCACGATCTTGAAGCCGCGCGATGCGGCGGCGATGGCGGTGGCGCGGCCGATGCCGCGGCTGCCGCCGGTGATCACTGCAACCCTGTCGGTCATGATGGCCCCCGTTAGGTCTGAGGCGCGCTCATGAAGCGCGCCTCATGTCTTCAAGTCGTCGCGTGCCCTCAGAGATCCAGCACGAGCCGTGCCGGATCCTCCAGGCTTTCCTTGACTCGCACCAGGAACGTCACGGCTTCCTTGCCGTCGATGACGCGGTGATCGTAGGACAGCGCCAGATACATCATCGGGCGGACTTCGATCTTGCCGCCGACCACCACCGGGCGCTCCTGGATCTTGTGCATGCCGAGGATGCCGGACTGCGGCGCGTTCAGGATCGGGGTCGACATCAGCGAGCCGTAGATGCCGCCATTGGTGATGGTGAAGGTGCCGCCCTGCATCTCGTCGATCTTGAGCTGGCCGTCACGGGCGCGGCGGCCGAAATCGGCGATGCCCTTCTCGATATCGGCGATCGACTTGTGGTCGCAGTCGCGCACGACGGGCACGACCAGGCCCTTGTCGGTGCCGACGGCGACGCCGATGTGATAGTAGTTCTTGTAGATCAGGTCGGTGCCGTCGATCTCGGCGTTGACCGCCGGGATGTCCTTGAGCGCCTGCACCACGGCCTTGGTGAAGAAGCCCATGAAGCCGAGCTTGGAGCCGTGCTTCTTCTCGAACACGTCCTTGTACTGGCTGCGCAGCGCCATGACGTTGGTCATGTCGACCTCGTTGAAGGTCGTCAGCATCGCCGCGGTGTTCTGCACGTCCTTGAGGCGGCGCGCGATGGTCTGGCGCAGCCGCGTCATCTTCACGCGCTCCTCGCGCGCGGCGTCGTCGGCCGGCGACGGCGCACGCACCTGGACCGAGGCGGCGGGCTGATTGACCGGGGTCGGCGCGGACGCTGCGCGCTCGATGGCGGCCAGCATGTCGCCCTTGGTGACGCGGCCGTCCTTGCCGGAGCCCGGCACGGTGGTCGCATCGACGCCGCTCTCGGCCGAGAGCTTGCGAACCGACGGCGCCTGCGGGGTATCGGCGGGCAGCGCCTTGGCAGGGGCGGGAGCCGCAGCCGGCGGCGCAGCGGCAGCCGGCTTCGCCGGAGCCGGAGCAGCAGCGGCGGGCTTGGCAGCCACGGCGCCATCCGTGATCTGGCCGAGCAGCGCGCCGACGGCGACCGTCTCACCATCCTTGGCGATGATCTCGCCCAAGGTGCCGGCCGAAGGCGCGGGCACCTCGATCGTGACCTTGTCGGTCTCGAGCTCGACGAGGGGCTCGTCGACCGCCACGGCGTCGCCTGCCTTCTTGAACCAGCGGCCGATGGTGGCTTCGGTGACGGATTCACCCAGCGTCGGAACGCGAATTTCAGTCATGGTCTTTATCCTCAATAACCCGTGCGGTCATAAAGCCGGTCCGCCATCGCCTTGCGGCGAGCAAGCGATGCGGGACGGACGATCAACGCGATGTACTTGCGCCCCGCAGATTGCGGGGCGCGTCAAAAAAGGCAGGTTCAGTTCAGGGCTTCGTCGAGCAGCGCCTTCAGCTGGGCGAGATGCTTGGACATCAGGCCCGTGGCGGTCGCGGCCGACGCAGCACGGCCGGCATAGCGCGGACGCTTGCTCTTGCCGCCGGTCTGGTTCAGCACCCACTCGAGATACGGCTCGATGAAGTGCCACGCGCCCATGTTGCGCGGCTCTTCCTGACACCACACGACTTCTGCGTTCTTGAAGCGGCCGAGCTCGGCGACCAGCGCCTTGAGTGGCACCGGATAGAGCTGCTCGACGCGCATCAGGTAGACGTCGTTGAGCCCGCGCTTCTCGCGCTCGTCGTAGAGATCGTAATATACCTTGCCCGAGCACAGCACGATGCGGCGGATCTGGTCGTCCGGCACCAGCTTGGTCTTGTCGTCCGCCTGCATCTGGGCGTCATCGTACAGGATGCGATGGAACGTGGTGCCCTTGGCGAGCTCCTCGAGCCGCGACACCGCGCGCTTGTGGCGCAGCAGCGATTTCGGCGTCATCACGATCAGCGGCTTGCGGATCTCGCGATGCAGCTGCCGGCGCAGCACGTGGAAGTAGTTTGCCGGCGTGGTCGGATAGACCACCTGCATGTTGTCCTCGGCGCACATCTGCAGATAGCGCTCGAGGCGTGCCGAGGAATGCTCGGGGCCCTGGCCCTCATAGCCGTGCGGCAGCAGGCAGACCAGGCCGGACATGCGCAACCATTTGCGCTCGCCCGACGAGATGAACTGGTCGAACAACACCTGAGCGCCGTTGGCGAAGTCGCCGAACTGCGCCTCCCACAGGGTCAGCGCGGTCGGCTCTGCGAGCGAATAGCCGTATTCGAAGCCGAGCACGGCTTCTTCGGACAGCAGCGAGTTGATGACCTCGAAGTGGCCCTGCTCCGGCGCCAGATGGTTGAACGGCGTGTAGCGGCTCTCGTCCTCCTGGTCGATCAGGACCGAATGGCGCTGCGAGAAGGTGCCGCGCTCGCTGTCCTGGCCGGAGAGACGAACCTTGTGGCCTTCGAGCAGCAGCGAGCAGTACGCCAGCGCCTCGCCGGTCGCCCAGTCGAGCCCGATGCCGCTCTCGATCGCCTTGGCACGGTTCTCGAGGAAACGCTGGATCGTCCGATGCAGGCGGAAGCCGTCCGGTACCTTGGTGATCTTGCGGCCGATCTCCTTGAGGCGGTCGATCTCGACGCCGGTGACGCCGCGGCGCGCCTCCTCCTCCTGGTCGGCGGACTTGAAACCCGCCCACTTGCCGTCGAGCCAGTCGGCCTTGTTCGGACGATAGCTCGTGCCGGCCTCGAACTCGGCGTCGAGACGGGCGCGCCAGTCGGCCTTGGCCTTGTCGACCTCGCCCTCGGTCATCACGCCTTCGGCGACCAGCCGCTTGGAGTAGATCTCCAAGGTCGACGGATGGCCGGCGATCTTCTTGTACATCACCGGCTGGGTGAAAGCCGGCTCGTCACCTTCGTTGTGGCCATGCCTGCGGTAGCAGAACATGTCGATGACGACCGGCTTGTGGAACTTCTGCCGGAACTCGGTCGCGACCTTGGCCGCGAACACCACCGCTTCAGGATCGTCACCGTTCACGTGGAAGATCGGCGCATCGATCATCTTGGCGACGTCGGACGGATAGGGCGACGAGCGCGAATAGCGCGGATAGGTCGTGAAGCCGATCTGGTTGTTGACGATGAAATGAATCGAGCCACCGGTCCGGTAGCCTTTCAGATCCGACAGCGCGAAGCACTCCGCCACCACGCCCTGGCCGGCGAACGCAGCGTCGCCATGCATCAAGAGCGGCAGCACCGAGATGCGCATGTCGGGCGGATCGCCGTGCTGGTCCTGCTTGGCGCGGACCTTGCCGAGCACCACGGGGTCGACGATCTCGAGATGCGAGGGGTTGGCGGTCAGCGACAGGTGGATGCGATTGCCGTCGAACTCGCGGTCCGAGGAGGCGCCGAGGTGGTACTTGACGTCGCCGGAGCCTTCGACCGCGTCGGGATTGGCCGAGCCGCCCTTGAACTCGTGGAACAGCGCGCGATGCGGCTTGCCCATGACCTGGGTCAGCACGTTGAGGCGGCCGCGATGCGGCATGCCCAGCACGATCTCCTTCACGCCGAGATTGCCGCCGCGCTTGATGATCTGCTCCAGCGCCGGGATCAGCGACTCGCCGCCGTCGAGACCGAAGCGCTTGGTGCCGGTGAACTTGACGTCGCAGAACTTCTCGAAGCCTTCGGATTCGATCAGCTTCTGCAGAATCGCGCGACGGCCCTCACGGGTGAACGAGATCTCCTTGTCCGGCCCCTCGATGCGCTCCTGGATCCAGGCCTTCTGCGCCGCGTTCGTGATGTGCATGAACTCGACGCCAAGCGTCTGGCAATAGGTGCGCTCGCAGATCGCGACGATCTCGCGCAAGCTGCCGTATTCGAGGCCGAGCACGTGATCGAGGAAGATCTTGCGGTCGTAGTCGGCCTCGGTGAAACCGTAGGAACGCGGGTCCAGCTCCTCGCGGTTGCGCGGCGCCTCGATGCCGAGCGGATCGAGCTTGGCGTGGAAGTGGCCGCGCATGCGGTAGGCGCGGATCAGCATCAACGCGCGGACGGAGTCGCGGGTGGCCTGGTTGACGTCGGCCGCCGACAATTCGACGCCCTTGGCCTGAGCCTTCTGCGCAATCTTCTCGCCGACCTTCTTCTCGACGACGGCCCAGTTGCCGTCCAGCGCCGAGGTCAATTCGTCCCGGGGGGAGACCGGCCAGTTGCTGCGCGCCCAGGAGGGGCCCGACGCATTCTTCTGCACGTCGGCCGGCGCATCCTTCAGGCTCTTGAAGAACTCCTGCCATTCCGGGTCGACCGAAGCGGGATCCTTCTCGTAGCGGGCGTAGATCTCATCGATGTAGGTGGCATTGGTGCCCTGCAGAAAAGACGACAGGGCGAAGGCGGCGTTCGCATCTTGGCGAGACATGGTGGCGTCCTGGTAATTTCGATGCGCCCAATCAAAACGGCGCAATGCCTGACCCGCGGGGGACGCGGATCAGGCTCGGGTTAGGACCGTTTACCTTATTTATTGTAAATATTCGCGCCGAAAAGCACTAAGTCCTGAATCAGGATTTCAACTTTTCGACAAGCGTCTTTCCGAGCCGCGCAGGCGACGGCGACACGGTAATACCAGCCGCTTCCATCGCGGCCGTCTTCGAGCCGGCATCGCCCTTGCCGCCGGAGATGATCGCGCCGGCATGACCCATGCGACGGCCGGGAGGCGCGGTGACGCCGGCGATGAATCCCACCATCGGTTTCTTGCGACCGCGCTTGGCTTCGTCCTTGATGAACTGCGCCGCGTCCTCCTCGGCCGAGCCGCCGATCTCACCGATCATGATGATCGAGGTGGTCCTGGGGTCAGCCAGGAACATCTCGAGCATGTCGATGAACTCGGTGCCCTTGACCGGATCACCGCCGATGCCGACCGCCGTGGTCTGGCCGAGACCTTCCGAGGTGGTCTGGAACACCGCCTCGTAGGTCAGCGTGCCGGAGCGCGACACGATGCCGACCGAACCGGGCTTGAAGATGTTGGCCGGCATGATGCCGATCTTGCACTCGCCGGCGGTCATCACGCCCGGGCAGTTCGGCCCGATCAGGCGCGACTTGGAGCCCTGCAGCGAGCGCTTGACGCGGACCATGTCCAGCACCGGGATGCCCTCGGTGATGCAGACGATCAGCGGGACCTCGGCGTCGATCGCCTCGCAGATCGCGTCGGCGGCGCCCGGCGGCGGGACGTAGATCACCGAGGCGTCGGCCCCGGTGGCCTCGCGGGCCTCCTTGACGGTGTCGAACACGGGCAGGCCGAGGTGGGTCGAGCCGCCTTTGCCCGGCGACGTGCCGCCGACCATCTTGGTGCCGTAGGCGATCGCCGCCTCGGAGTGGAAGGTGCCGTTCTTGCCAGTGAAGCCCTGGCAGATGACCTTGGTGTTCTTGTCGATGAGGATGGACATCGTGCTTTCTCTAAAAGCGTTGCAGTGAGGAATGAGCGAGCGCCTGGACCGGCGCTCAGCCTCCCTTGACGGCCTTGACGATCTTCTGCGCGGCGTCGTCGAGATTGTCGGCGGGCAGCACGTTCAGACCGGACTCGCTGATGATCTTCTTGCCGAGATCGACATTGGTGCCTTCGAGGCGCACCACGAGCGGCACCTTCAGGCCGACTTCCTTGACCGCGGCCACGACGCCCTCGGCGATGACATCGCACTTCATGATGCCGCCGAAGATGTTGACCAGGATGCCCTTCACGTTCGGGTCGGCGGTGATGATCTTGAACGCCGCCGCGACCTTCTCCTTGCTGGCGCCGCCGCCGACGTCGAGGAAGTTGGCGGGCTCCATGCCGTAGAGCTTGATGATGTCCATCGTCGCCATGGCAAGGCCGGCGCCGTTGACCATGCAGCCGATGGTGCCGTCGAGCGCAACGTAGTTGAGGTCGTATTTGGAGGCCTCGATCTCCTTGGCATCTTCCTCGGTCTCGTCACGCAGCGCGACGACTTCCGGGTGCTTGAACAGCGCGTTGGAGTCGAACGACACCTTGGCGTCGAGCACGCGCAGCTGGCCCTGCTTGGTGACGACCAGCGGGTTGATCTCGAGCATCGCCATGTCCTTGGCGACGAACGCATTGTAAAGTTGGGTGGTGAGCTTCTCGGCCTGCTTGGCGAGGTCGCCGGAGAGCTTCAGCGCCTTGGCGACGGCGCGGCCGTGATGGCCCATGACGCCGGTGGCCGGGTCGACCGAGAAGGTCACGATCTTCTCGGGGGTCTCGTGGGCGACGTCCTCGATGTTGACGCCGCCTTCGGTCGACACCACGAAGGCGACCCTCGAGGTCTCGCGGTCGACCAGCAGCGACAGATAGAACTCCTTGTCGATATCCGAGCCGTCCTCGATGTAGAGGCGATTGACCTGCTTGCCGTCGGGGCCGGTCTGCACGGTCACCAGCGTCGCGCCCAGCATCTGCTTGGCGAAAGTGTTGACCTCATCGATCGACTTGGCGAGGCGGACGCCGCCCTTGTCGCCGGCCGAGGCCTCCTTGAACTTGCCCTTGCCACGGCCACCGGCGTGGATCTGGCTCTTCACGACCCAGACCGGGCCACCGAGCGTCTTCGCCGCCGCATCCGCGTCCTCCGGACGGAGAACCGGCACGCCCTTGGAAATCGGCACGCCGAACTCGTGCAGCAGTGCCTTGGCCTGATATTCGTGAATGTTCATAAGCGCTTGCTCCCCGAACCCGCGATGGGGTGACGACCAGAATTGTTGTTAGGATGTCTGGTATACCATATACCAAACATCCTGCAACTCGATGTGGGCGAGATTACGCCCCGTGAATGACCCCTGATCAGCGGCCGAGCAGGTCGGGCGCGATCTTCTTGCAGGCGTCGACCAGGCCCTGCACGGCGGCGACCGACTTGTCGAACGCCTCGCGGTCCTTGCCGGCGAGCTCGATCTCGACGATGCGCTCGACACCCTTGGAGCCGATCACGACGGGCACGCCGACATACATGTCCTTGACGCCGAACTCGCCGTTGAGATGCGCCGCGCAGGGCAGCACGCGCTTCTTGTCGCGCAGATAGCTCTCGGCCATTGCGATCGCCGACGCCGCCGGAGCGTAGTAGGCGGAGCCGGTCTTCAGCAGGTTGACGATCTCGGCGCCGCCGTTGCGGGTGCGATCGACGATCTCGTCGATGCGGGCCTGCGACGTCCAGCCCATCTTGACGAGGTCGGGCAGCGGAATGCCGGCAACGGTCGAGTACTTGGTCAGCGGAACCATGGTGTCGCCATGACCGCCGAGCACGAAGGCGGTGACGTCCTCGACCGAGACGTTGAACTCATCAGCCAGAAAGTAGCGGAAACGCGCCGAGTCGAGCACGCCGGCCATGCCGACGACCTTCTTGGCCGGAAGCCCCGAGGCCTTCTGCAGCGCCCAGACCATCGCGTCGAGCGGATTGGTGATGCAGATGACGAAGGCGTCGGGCGCGTACTTCTTGATGCCGGCGCCGACCTGCTCCATCACCTTCAGGTTGATCGACAAGAGGTCGTCGCGGCTCATGCCCGGCTTGCGCGGTACGCCCGCCGTAACGATGCACACCTTGGCGTTGTCGAGCGCCTCATAGGAGTTGGCGCCGGTGTAGTGCGCGTCGAAGCCGTCGACCGGCGATGACTGGGCGATGTCGAGCGCCTTGCCCTGCGGAACGCCTTCGGCAATGTCGAACATCACGACGTCGCCGAGCTCCTTGAGGCCGACGAGGTGAGCCAGCGTTCCGCCGATCTGACCGGAGCCAATCAAAGCAATCTTGTCGCGCGCCATGGCAAATTTTCCTTTGAACCCGAAGGAGTGAGGGAGGTTGAAAAGTCGACTGGTGGTTATCCCTTTCGCCCCGGCCGTTCAAGTCAAGCTATGGCCAATTGACGGGCCTGCCTTGATTTCGATCAGGACCGGGCGACGGCTGCTGATGATCCTTTCAGCATGATTGGCGTGGCCTTTTCGCGGCTGTGTGCCCGGCGGCTGGCGTTCGCCAAAACTCCAGTATTTGTCAGGTTTCGACCAACCCCGTGGAAGTCCCAGATGCCGCCGAGTCCTTCCGCCCGTGCGGCAGGGCCAGATAGGAGTCCGAACCCATCTCGATCAGGCGCGAGGTGGTCCGCTTGAACTCCATGGCCTCGGTGCCCTCGGTCGCGACGTAGAGCGAAATCGGGTCGGCTTCGGCGGAGGCGATCAGCTTCACGGCGTTGTCGTAGAGCGTATCGATCAGGGTGATGAACCGCTTGGCGGCATTGCGCTCGGCCAGATCCATGACCGGAACGTGATCGATCAGGATCGTATGATAGTCGTGCGCGAGCCGCAGATAGTCCGAGGCCGCCAGCGGCTTCTCGCAGAGATCGGCAAAATCGAAGCGGGCGACGCCGTTGGCGGAGCACGGGACGTGCAGGATGCGCCCCTTGATCGTCATGTCGCGCGGCTTGCACTTGGCATGGCCCGTGAGCCGCGCCCAGGCCTTGTCGAGCGCCGCTCGCGCGTCGACATCGGCCGGCACCAGCCACATCTTCACGCCGGCCAGCTTCTCCAGCCGGAAATCGGTGCGCGCGTCCAGCCGCATCACGTCCATGTGGTCGGCAATCTGCTTGATGAAGGGCAGGAACAGCGCGCGGTTGAGGCCGCCTTTGTAGAGGTCTTCAGGCGCGACGTTGGAGGTCGCCACCACCACCGTGCCGAGCTCGAACAGCCTGGCGAACAGACGTCCCAGGATCATCGCGTCGGCGATGTCGGTGACATGGAATTCGTCGAAACAGAGCAGCCAGGCCTGATCGAAGATCGCCTGCGCCGTGAGACCGATCACATCGGCATCGGCGAGTTCGCCGCGCGCGATGTTCTGGCGGTAGCCGTAGATGCGCTCATGCACCTCGGCCATGAATTCGTGAAAATGCGCGCGGCGCTTGTGCTCGACGGGACAGTTCTGGAAGAACAGGTCCATCAGCATGGTCTTGCCGCGCCCGACCTCGCCATGGACATAGAGGCCGTTCGGCGGCTCGCTCTTGTCGGCAAAAAGGCGGCCCAACAAGCCTTGCTTGCGCGTGGGCTTGTAGGTGGAGAGCCGGCGCTCCAGCGCCGCCAGGGCGTCGGCGACCTCGGCCTGGGCGAGGTCGGCCTCGATCGCACCGGTATCGACCAAAGACTGATATTGCGCGCGGAACGCGTCTGACGGAGTGGACAGCATGAGCCCACTCTAGGTCATGAGACTTACGCAAAATGCAATCCGCAAATGGTGGAAGCCGCCATGCGTCGGAGCCGTGTGGTCGTGGTATATGGCACGCAAACGCCGCCGTGATCGTTAGTCCGGGGCTAACGACGTTCGTCTTCGCTCCCGGCCTCAGCGAACGGCTGGCTTGAACGACCCCGCTGCAGACCTCACCCCCGGCGAGAGGTCGTAGGCGTCCTCGACCACATAGGGCCCGCCGCCGGTCGAGGCACGCGACGAAAACAGCACGAAGCGCTCGGCCATGAACACGCGGCTCGGGAAATAGCCGCGGACGGAGAGATAGTCGGCGACGTCCTGGCTCGACGCATCGTGCAGCCGCGCCAGCGTGACGTGGGGCACGAATTTGCGGCCCTCCGGATCGAGCCCGATCCGCTGCATGAGCCGCTCGAGCTCGGCCTGCAGCTCGATCAGGGGGCGGCTCGGCGCGACGTTGGCAACGACGGCGCGCGGCTTGCGGCCGCCGAAGCTGGAGAGACCCTGCACCGTCACTTCGAACGGCTTGCGGTTCACCCGCCACAGCATCGAGGCGATCTCGTTGGCGGAGGCGCCGTCAATGTCACCGATGAAACGCAACGTCACATGGTAATTTTCGGGATCGATCCAGCGGGCGCCGGGGAGGCCACCCCGCAAACCGGAAAGCGTGTGGCCAACCTCGGCCGGGATTTCCAGTCCAGTAAACAAACGCGGCATCGTTTCAGGACTCCCGATGCTGGAGGCTGATCTCGAAAATTGACGAGATCATGCCTTCGAGAAATGATCGACGACGAATCGCCAATGCATCATTCCTACCGAACTTATATGACTCCGCGACGGAAGGCGGGTTAACGCCGGTAAAAGCTGCGGAAAACCCGGTCCTTAAGGTTATCGCAAATGATCGACGCGGCGCTTCGTTCCGTCATTGCCCACGAAGCGGACGCAGGAATGCTTCCGCCGTAGGCAACAGCCTGGACACGATGATGTCGACGCCCGCCGCAGTGGGGTGGATGCCGTCGGCCTGGTTCAGCTTGGCGTCGGCGGCGACGCCATCGAGGAAAAATGGATACAGCGGCACGTCGAACTGCTTGGCGAGATCGGGGTAGATCGCGTTGAATTTCGCGGCGTAGTCGCTGCCGAAATTCGGCGGCGCCAGCATGCCGCACAGCATCATGGCGATGCCCCTGGCCTTCAGCCGGGTCACGATTTCGCTCAAAGCCTTGCGCGTCACGGCGGGATCGATGCCGCGCAGCGCGTCATTGGCGCCGAGCTCGACGATGACCGCTTCGGTCCCCTCCGGCACCGACCAGTCGAGCCGGTCGCGGCCGCCGGACGAGGTGTCCCCGGACACGCCGGCATTGGTGAGGTCGATCGGCAGCCCCTTGGCCTGCAACGCCTTCTGCAGCTTGGCTGGAAACGCATCCGAGGCGGACAGGCCGAGTCCCGCGCTCAAGGAATCGCCGAGAACGACGAGCTTGATCGGCTTGACGGCCTCGGCACCCGCGAACGCGGGCCCGACTGTCATCAAGGCGAGCATCAACACGAGTATGTGCACGAAGATATGTCCGCGCCTCTCGACCCGGCTTGCGGAGTTGCCATATGACCGAGCCATGGACAGTCTCATCGAAACCTCGCCTTTGGCCGGCCTTGCGCCGGACACCATTACCATCTCGAACGTCAACCTCTCGCTCGGCACCGGCGCGGCGCGGGTCCATATCCTCAAGGACATCAGCCTGCGGGTGGGACAGGGCGAGACGATCGGTCTGATCGGACCGTCGGGCTCTGGCAAGTCCACATTGCTGATGGTGATGGCGGGGCTGGAACGTCCTGATGGGGGTGAGGTGGTGGTCAACGGGACCGCTTTCAATGCCCTGGACGAGGACGCTCTGGCGCGGTTCCGCGGCCGCCAGGTCGGCATCGTCTTCCAGTCCTTCCATCTGATCCCGACCATGACGGCGCTGGAGAATGTCGCGGTGCCGCTGGAGCTGGCGGGCCATTCCGGCGCCGCCGAGCGCGCCGCCCGCGAGCTGGATTCGGTCGGACTTGGACACCGGCTGCACCACTATCCGACCCAGCTCTCGGGCGGCGAGCAGCAGCGCGTGGCGCTGGCGCGGGCACTTGCGCCGGACCCGGCCATTCTGGTGGCCGACGAGCCGACCGGCAATCTCGACGAGACCACCGGACGGCAGATCGTGGACCTGCTGTTCACCAAGCATGCCGAGCGCGGCATGACGCTGGTGCTGGTGACCCATGACAGCGGGCTTGCGCATCGTTGCGACCGCGTGGTCCGGCTGCGCTCGGGGCGAATCGAAGCCGACGGCGGCGCGCACGAGCCGGCCCTCGCATGACCACCGTCGCTGAACCGATCGCCGGCGGCCGCATGGCCGCACTGCCCGTGCGCTACGCGCTGCGCGAGCTGCGGGGAGGCCTGCGCGGCTTCTACGTCTTCATCGCCTGCATCGCGCTCGGCGTGCTCGCCATTGCCGGTGTCGGCTCGGTGGCGGCGAGCCTCAACGACGGCCTGGTTCGCGAAGGACGTACGCTGCTCGGCGGCGACGTCGCCTTTTCACTGTTCCAGCGCGAGGCCAAGCCGGAGGAGATCGACTTCCTGCGCTCGCGTGGAAAGCTGTCGCTGGCAGCGACCCTGCGCGCCATGGTGCGCTCGGGCGACGCCAAGCTGGCGCTGGTCGAGCTGAAGGCGGTCGACAACGCCTATCCGCTGCTCGGCAAGGCTGAGCTCCAGCCAGATCTGCCGATGGCCGACATCCTGGCCGAGCGCGACGGCGTCTACGGAGCTGCGGCGGATCCGGCGCTGCTGGCTCGGCTCGATCTGAGGATCGGCGACACCGTCACCATCGACACGGTCCGCTTCCAGATTCGCAGCGCGCTGCAGGCCGAGCCCGACAAATTGTCCGGCGGCATCGGCCTCGGGCCACGCTTCCTGATCAGCGAGGCGGGCCTGCGGGCCACACCGCTGCTGCAGCCGGGCAGCCTGGTGCGCTGGACCTACCGGGTCCGGCTGCCCGACAATGCCAAGGACGACCACGCGGCGGCGTCCTTCATCGCCGATACCCGCCTGACGCTGCCCTCGGCCGGATGGGAGATCCGCAGCCGCAGCAACGCCTCGCCGCAACTGGAGCGGACGATCGGCCGCTTCACCCAGTTCCTCACCCTGGTCGGTCTCGCCGCCCTGCTGGTCGGCGGCGTCGGCGTCGCCAATGCGGTCAAGAGCCATGTCGACCGTCGGACCGAGGTGATCGCGGCCTTCAAGGCCCTCGGCGCCACCAGCCGCGACGTGTTCGGCATCTACCTCGTGCAGGTGATGGTGCTCGCCACGATCGGTTCGATCATCGGCCTCAGCGCCGGGGCGGCCCTGCCGTTTGCCATCGTCGGGCTGTTCGGCAACATCCTGCCGCTGCCCGTGATCCCGGCCATTCATTCGGACGAGCTGGCGCTGTCCTTCGTCTATGGTCTGCTCACCGCACTGGCGTTCGGTCTGTGGCCGCTCGGGCGCATACGCGACGTGCCGGTGGCGGCGTTGTTCCGCGAGGCGGTTATCGCCGAATGGCACCGTCCGCGCTGGAGCTATCTGGTGCTGATCGCGGGCACCGTCGCGCTGCTGATCGCAGTCGTGATCGGCCTGTCCTACGACAAGCGCATCGCAGCCGTGTTCGTCGTCGCCGCCACGCTGGTGTTCGTGCTGTTGCGCGGCATTGCCGCCGCGGTGATGGCGATTGCGCGCGCCCTGCCGCGCAGCCGCTTCCCGATGCTGCGGCTGGCGGTCAGCAATATCTATCGCCCGGGCGCGCTGACACCGTCCGTGGTGCTCTCGCTCGGGCTGGGACTCGCCGTGCTGGTCACGATTACCCAGATCGACGGCAATCTGCGACGCCAGTTCCTGGCTCAACTGCCGGAACAGGCGCCGTCGTTTTTCTTCATCGACGTCCCCTCCGGCGAGGCCGACCGCTTCCGCGACTTCCTCAAGGACCTCGCCCCTCAATCCACTGTCGAAGACGTGCCGATGCTGCGCGGGCGCATCGTCTCCGCCCGCGGCGTGCGCGCCGAGGACCTCAAGGCGACGACGGACACCGAATGGGTGCTGCAGAGCGACCGCGGCCTGACGTATACCGCCGAGGTTCCCAAAGGATCCAAGGTCGTCGAGGGCGAGTGGTGGGGCGAGACCTACAGCGGCCCGCCGCTGGTTTCGATCGAGAAGCGGATCGCCGACGGTCTCGGCCTCAAGCTCGGTGACGACATCGTGGTCAACGTGCTCGGACGCGACATCACGGCGCGGATCGGGAACATGCGCGCCATCGACTGGCAGGGGCTCGGCATCAATTTCGTGCTGGTGTTCTCCCCGAATGCCTTCAAGGGAGCGCCGCACACCCATGTCGCCACCCTCACCGAGGCGCGCTCCGATACCGCCGAGGATGCCCGTGTCATCCGCAAGGTGGCCGACGCCTTCCCGATGGTGACCAGCGTGCGGGTCCGCGAGGTGATGGAGACGGTGGGCTCGGTGGTCTCCAACCTCGCGCTCGCCATCCGCGGCGCCAGTGCGGTGACGCTGATCTCGGCCATCCTGGTGCTGGGCGGCGCGCTGGCAGCCGGCCACCGCCACCGGGTCTACGATGCCGTCATCCTGAAGACCCTGGGCGCGACAAGGCTGCGGCTGCTCGGCGCCTACGCGCTGGAATATCTGATGATCGGGTTTGCCACCGCCGCGTTCGGCGTCATCGCCGGCTCGGTGTCCGCCTGGCTGATCGTGACCCGGCTGATGACGTTGAGCTTCGCCTGGCAGGCCGGCAGCGCCGCGCTGGTCGTCGTAGCCGCGCTGATCGTGACGGTCGGCCTCGGTCTGGCCGGCACGCTGCTGGCGCTCAACCAGAAGCCCGCGACGGTTCTTCGGAATCTGTAGCGGCTTGCGCGCTCATGCCGCACGGTTAACGCGATTTCTGCGGCTGGGACGCGCGCGGAGCGACATTCAGCCGCGCGTGGAAGCTTGCGGCAGATATGCTAGTTTCCCATCTAGGGAATGGGCTCAGAGACCTGCCAAAAGATGGC
Source organism: Bradyrhizobium sp. SZCCHNS3052 (assembly GCF_032484495.1). NCBI lineage: Bacteria > Pseudomonadati > Pseudomonadota > Alphaproteobacteria > Hyphomicrobiales > Nitrobacteraceae > Bradyrhizobium > Bradyrhizobium sp. SZCCHNS3052. Next base: position 95,949 of record NZ_JAUETB010000014.1, read on the forward strand.
GAATTTGCCGATGACGCAAATTTAATATCTGCAGCAGTGGGTATGAGATAGGGTTTTTCGAGAACCGGCCAACGGTCCTGTCAGGACCGGGCTGCCGGGCAACCAACGGGAATCGACCATGTCGGACCTAGACCGCAACTATGCTTCACCCTTTGGCCGGGTGGCCGGGCGCGCCGATGCCGCGACCGTCGACGCCGGTCTGCGCGCCTACATGCTGCGCATCTACAATTACATGAGCATCGGCCTAGCCATCACCGGCCTTGCGGCACTGGGCGTCTACATGGCGTCGGTGACCGGCGATCCGGCGGCCGGCGTGTTCAAGTTCGGTAACGCCTATCTGACGCAGTTCGGCTACGCGATGTTCGTGAGCCCGCTGAAGTGGCTGTTCATCCTGGCCCCCCTGGTCATGGTGTTCGCGATCTCGGCCGGCATCAACCGCTTGGCGCCGTCGACCGCACAGATCCTGTTCTGGGTGTTCTCGGCCTTGATGGGCATCTCGCTGTCGTCGATCTTCCTGGTGTACACCCACACCTCGATCGTGCGGGTGTTCTTCATCACCGCGGCGACGTTCGGCGCGCTGAGCCTCTACGGCTACACGACCAAGCGTGACATGACGGGCATGGGCTCGTTCCTGTTCATGGGCCTGATCGGCATCGTGCTGGCGAGCCTCGTGAACCTGTTCCTGGCGAGCTCGATGCTGCAGTTCATCGTCTCGGTGATCGGCGTGTTCGTGTTCGCCGGCCTGACCGCCTGGGACACGCAGCGTCTGAAGAATGAGTACATCTACGGCTACGCTTCCGCGGGCGGCGACATCGCGGAGCGCGCGGCAATCACCGGCGCCCTGTCGCTGTACTTGAACTTCATCAACCTGTTCACGCTGCTGCTGCAGTTGCTCGGACAGCGCGACTGATCCAAGCGCTCGAACGAGCGACCTTCGAAGCCCCGGCCTCACCGCCGGGGCTTTTCGTTTGCACAAACCCCGATTGTGACCGGCGCAAAGCCGCAGCGGCAGCCATGCCGCGAGGCCGGATTGATCGCCGCGTCCGCCTGGGTATGCTTCCCCCCATGTCCGACATTGAAATCCGGCCCACCCAGGAGGCCGACCTTCCCGCCATCACCGCCATCTACGGCCAAGCCGTCCGCGAGGGCACGGCCACCTTCGAGCTCGACCCTCCGGATCTGGCGGAGATGACGCGCCGCTTCCGGGCGCTCCGCGACGGCGGCTTCCCCTATTTCGCTGCCCTGCTGGACGGAGAGGTGGTGGGCTATGCCTATGCCGGGCCCTACCGGCCCCGCCCTGCCTATCGCTTCACGGTGGAGAACTCGGTCTATCTCGCTCCGGCCAGCCAGCGTCGCGGCATCGGGATGCGCCTGATGCGGCGGCTGATCGACGCCTGTGAGGAGGGAGGCTTTCGCCAGATGATCGCCGTCATCGGCGACTCCGCCAATTCCGGCTCGGTCGGGCTGCATACCGCCTGCGGCTTCCAGATGATCGGCACCCACCCGAGCGTCGGCCTGAAATTCGGCCGCTGGCTCGATACCGTGATGATGCAGCGCCCGCTCGGGGCCGGGAGCAGCGACGTCCCGGCGTAAGGCAGCGCCAGTCGGAATGTCATGATCAAGCCGGAGCGCGTGGGATCAGACCAGGGCTGGTTTGGGCGCGATCACCAGCAGCACGCGCTCGAGCTCGTGGCCGCGGCGCAGGATCAGCCCGGTGGCCGAGATCACGCTGTACATGCCCTGCTTGCGTGCGAGACGCGGATCCTTCTCGATGCGGTAGATCGGCACCTCGGACGCCCGGCGAAACACGGAGAAGACGGCCCGGTCACGCAGGAAGTCGATCGAATAGTCGCGCCACTCGCCGTCGGCGACCATGCGGCCGTAGAGGTTCAGGATGCGGTTCAGCTCCAGGCGGTCGAACGTCACCCGGCTCGGCGCTGCGGCCGCACTGCGCGCCGCCGCGCGGTTCTCGCTGGGGTCGGCGTCCTCCGGCGTGAGGTTCATTGGCGTCCTCCTGTCATCCGTGTGACATGATCGCGCCATCCGGCAGAAGCCGCAAGGGGCCGTTTTCGTTGTTGAAGTTCGACCGAGCCTGCGAGGCCGTCGGTTCCGCGAACACGCAAGCGTCACGGGATCGTTAGCAGAATCATAATCGCGCCGTCTTTCCGCCCACCGACCGCCCCCGACCTTCGGCATAAGATTCGTGTGCGTTGGCCCGGTCCTTTCGGTTCCGGATTCCTCAGCCCCCAGCCCCCCGGGGTCGTCAGGATCGGGTCTATTCACAAGTAAGGCAAAGGGCCAACGCAAGTTGGTCCTTTTGCTTTTCTGGCGTGAGCTGCACGTAAGATTGTCGGGACGCGCCGTCGCACGGACGTGACGCGCCTAACGCAGGTCAGCGAAAACGAAGATCAGGACGACGGAAGATCAGCGCTCGGGACCGCGCGCTGTTGCTGAAGCCCGTCCGCCCAACGGCAACTCGGAAAAGGCGGCCCCGAGCATCGGCCCAGGGCGGTCGCGACTGCCGTCCTGCACATAGACGACGGTGCCATCGACGCCCTCGCGGGCGATCTTCTCCAGCGGCACGCTCCATCTGACCGGCGACCCATTCCAGTCACCCAGCTTCTGAAGACCGCGAACGACGTTGTAATAGGTCAGATCACGGCCGCTGTTCTCGCCGCGGCCGACCGAGATCGGGACCACCCGCGAGATCGAGCAGACCCAGACCTCGCCGTGCTTGCGCGGCATCTGGTCGTTGGCCGCGGCCACGGAGACAGTAAGGTCCTGGCCGTCGACCGACAGCCTCACCGGCACCGACATCACGCTGCCACCCTGGACGGTCTCCTCGATGGCGCCCTCGATCGCCTCGCGGTCGCTGCCGATCACATGCACGGAGCCGTTGACCACCGCCTGCGGCGTATAGACCTCGCGGTCGCCGCGCGCACGAGAATAGGCCCGCTGCCGGGCCGTGAAGCGGGAGTCGGCCAGCGTGTCCTTCCAGCCGAGATAGTCCCAGTAGTCTATCGGCAGGGACAGCGCGATCACCGAAGGATCTCTGGCGAGCTCGCCGAGGATCTTGTCAGCCGGCGGGCAGGACGAACAGCCTTGCGAGGTGAAGAGTTCGATCACCGCACGGGGATCGGACGCAGCGGGCCGGACGAAAGCGATGACCGCACAGACACTCAGCGCTGCGCGCGACCACCACGACATCTGTCCACTCATCGCCACTGTCCCGTCTGGACCACCGTCCGCTGCGCCCTGTGCATCACTGCATCCGCGATGCCGTCCTCGTAGTTAACAAACCGAAAATGCAAAAGAGGCGGCCTTTGTCATAGGCCGCCTCCTTCATCACCCGCTACTCACTTCAGAGTGAGCCAAACTGTCGCATCGCGCGTTGGTTAAGCGGCGAGCTTGCGCAGCACGTAGTGCAGGATGCCGCCGTTGCGGTAGTAGTCGAGCTCGTCGAGCGTATCGATCCGGCAGAGCAGCGGCACCTGCTGCGCCGCACCGTCGGCCGAGACGATCTCGGCGGTCAGGGTTTGGCGCGGCTTCAGGTCGCCTTGCAGGCCCTTGATGGTAACCTTCTCGTCGCCCTTGAGGCCGAGCGAGGACCAGGACGTGCCTTCTTGGAAGGTGAGCGGCAGCACGCCCATACCCACCAGATTGGAGCGATGGATGCGCTCGAAGCTCTGGCAGATCACGGCACGGACGCCCAGCAGCCGGGTACCTTTGGCGGCCCAGTCGCGCGACGAACCGTTGCCGTATTCGGCGCCGGCGAACAACACCAGCGGCACGCCCTCTTCCTGATACTTCATCGCGGCGTCGTAGATCGACATCTGCTCGCCGTCGGGCCAGTGCTTGGTCAGGCCGCCCTCGGGAATGTTGCCGTCGGCACCCTTGAGCATGAAGTTCTTGATGCGGATGTTGGCGAAGGTGCCGCGCATCATGATCTCGTGATTGCCGCGGCGCGTGCCATACTGGTTGAAGTCAGCCGGGCGGACCTGGTGCTCGCTAAGGAACTTGCCGGCAGGCGAAGTCAGCTTGATCGAACCGGCCGGCGAGATGTGGTCGGTCGTGATCTTGTCGCCGAACAGCGCCAGCACGCGGGCCTCGACGATGTCCTTGATCGGCTCGGGCTCCTTCTTCATGCCCTCGAAATACGGCGGGTTCTGCACGTAGGTCGACGACATGTTCCAGCGATAGGTCTCGCTCTCGACCGTCTTGATCTTGCGCCAGTTGGTGTCGCCCTTGAACACGTCGGCGTAGCGCTTCTTGAAGATCGACGCCTTGACGAACTTCTTGACGAAGTCGTTGACCTCCTTGGTCGTCGGCCAGATGTCCTTCAGGTAGACCGGCTTCTTGTCCTTGCCGATGCCGATCGGCTCGACCGAAAGATCCTTGGTCACGGTGCCGGCCAGCGCATAGGCCACGACCAGCGGCGGCGAGGCCAGATAGTTGGCCTGCACGTCCGGCGAGACGCGGCCTTCGAAGTTGCGGTTACCCGACAGCACGGCCGCCGCGACCACGCCGTTGTCGTTGATCGACTTCGAGATCTCCTCCGGCAGCGGGCCGGAATTGCCGATGCAGGTGGTGCAGCCGAATCCGACGAGGTTGAAGCCGACCTTGTCGAGGTCCTTCTGCAGGCCCGAGTTGGCAAGGTATTCGGCAACCACCTGACTGCCGGGAGCGAGGGAGGTCTTCACCCACGGCTTGGCCTTGAGGCCCTTGGCGGCGGCGTTGCGGGCCAGCAGGCCGGCGCCGATCAGCACGCTCGGGTTGGAGGTGTTGGTGCAGGAGGTGATGGCGGCGATGACGACGTCGCCATGGCCGATGTCGAAGTCCTTGCCCTCGACCGGGAAGCGCTGCGCAGCGGCATCCGGCTTCTTGTACTCGCCGGCCAGCGCAGTCGCGAAGCCTTCGGCCACTGCGGGGAGCGCGATGCGGCCTTCGGGGCGCTTCGGACCGGCCATCGACGGCACGACGTCGGCGAGATCGAGCGTCAGCGTCTGCGTGAACACCGGGTCCGGCGACTTGGCAGTGCGGAACAGACCCTGCGCCTTGGCATAGGCCTCGACCAGCGCGACGCGCGGCGCCTTGCGACCCGAGGTCTTGAGATAGTCGATGGTGGCGGCGTCAACCGGGAAGAAGCCGCAGGTCGCTCCGTACTCGGGAGCCATGTTGGCAATGGTCGACTTGTCGGCGACCGAGAGATGGTCGAGGCCGGGGCCGAAGAACTCGACGAACTTGCCGACCACGCCGAGCTTGCGCAGCATCTGGGTGACGGTCAGCACCAGGTCGGTCGCGGTCACGCCTTCCTTCAACGCGCCGGTCAGCTTGAAGCCGACGACGTCGGGCAGCAGCATCGACAGCGGCTGGCCGAGCATGCAGGCCTCGGCCTCGATGCCGCCAACGCCCCAGCCGAGCACGGCGAGACCATTGACCATGGTGGTGTGGGAGTCAGTGCCGACCAGCGAATCCGGATAGGCGACCTCGAAGGTGCCCTTGGTGCGGCCGACCGTCATCTTCTCCTTCTTGGTCCAGACCGTCTGCGCCAGGTATTCGAGGTTGACCTGGTGGCAGATGCCGGTGCCGGGCGGCACGACCGAGAAGTTCGAGAACGCCTTCTGGCCCCATTTCAGGAATTCGTAACGCTCCTGGTTCTGCTTGTACTCCTCGGCGACGTTCTTGCCGAACGCCTTGTTGTCACCGAAGTAGTTCACGATCACCGAGTGGTCGATGACGAGATCGACCGGCACCAGCGGGTTGATCTTCTCGGCATCGCCGCCGAGCTTCTGCATTGCGTTGCGCATCGCCGCGAGGTCGACCACCGCCGGCACGCCGGTGAAATCCTGCATCAGCACGCGCGCCGGGCGGAAGGCGATCTCATGTTCCAGCGACTTCTTGCGCAGCCATTTGGACACTGCGACGATGTCGTCCTTGGTGACGGTGCGGCCGTCCTCGTTGCGCAGCAGGTTCTCGAGCAGCACCTTCATCGAATACGGCAGCTTGGAGATGTCCTTGAGACCGTTCTTCTCGGCTGTGGGCAAGCTGTAATAGATGTAGCTCTTCGTTCCGACCTTGAGGGTCTTGCGACACTTGAAGCTGTCGAGCGAGGTCATGCGTGGAAATCCCAATTGATCTGTATACCCGGAGGGGGTATTTAAGAACCGTCAGCGCGAGGCGCCGAATGGCTTGCAGCGGGCGATTGTGTGCTGCATCAAGGTCGGGCTTATAGAAGCTTTCTAACTGCGCCGCCACAGAGACAAGCAAGTCCCGACGTGGCATCACCCACAAATTCTCACGCGCTAGCCATCAATTCCCTAGGGGCTGTCACGACGGGCCATGCAGGCGACTTCAACATTGTCTCCGAAGCTGTTCGGCCGCGACGTCAGGTGCGTGCGCGGCGGTCGCGAGGTGTTCGCAGGACTAGCCTTCGAAGCAGTCGCGGGCGAGGCGCTGGCGGTGACCGGACACAATGGTGCGGGCAAGACATCACTGCTGCGGTTGATTGCCGGCCTGCTGCTGCCGGCGGGCGGCTCGATCGCCATCGAGGGCGGTGAGAGCGAGCTCACGGTGCCCGAGCAGGCGCATTATCTCGGCCACCGCGACGCGCTGAAGCCGGCGCTCACCGTGCGCGAAAACCTGACCTTCTGGGCCGAATTCCTCGGCGGCGGCATCACGCGGCCGATCCCCGACTGCCTCGCGGCCGTCGGCATCGCCCACGCCATTGACCTGCCCGCCGCCTATCTGTCCGCCGGCCAGCGCCGCCGGCTGTCGCTGGCCCGCCTGCTCGCGGTGCCGCGCCTGCTCTGGCTGCTCGATGAACCGACCGCGGCGCTCGACGTCGCCGGGCAGGCGATGTTCGCGGGGCTGATGCGGGAGCATCTCGCCGGGGGTGGGCTGATTGTCGCGGCGACGCACGGCCCGCTCGGCATCGACACACGCGAGCTGCGGATCGGGGAGGCTCGATGATTCCCTCTCGCCTCTTCGCAGTCCCACCCACCGCTCTCTCCGTTCCCGCCCCCCTTGTGGGGGAAGGTCAGGGACGGGGGTGCCCCACGACGCGCTCTAACTTGTTTGACGAGATTCGGTCGCACCAACCAACGTCCCATCGGCGCGCCGCCTCCTCCCCCTTGCGGGGAGGGGGCGGCGGTCCACAACGGCAGCGTCACCTGGAGCCACCCCCCTCCCCAGCCCTCCCCCACAAGGGGGAAGGGAGCGCAGTTTGCGGGTCGAGGGAGCGCGGCTCACCATCTGCCATCAAGCAATCAGCCGAGGCCCTATCCGCATGACCGCCCTCGGTGCCCTCATCCGCCGCGACATCAGGATCGCGCTGCGTATCGGCGGCGGCGCGTTGATCGGCGTGCTGTTCTTTCTTACCGTCGTGGTGCTGATGCCATTCGCGGTCGGGCCGGATCTGGCGCTGCTGACCCGGCTCGGCCCCGCCATCCTCTGGCTCGGCGCCCTGCTCTCCAGCCTGCTCACCCTGGACCGGCTGTTCACCGCCGACCACGAGGACGGCTCGCTCGACCTGGTCGTGATGAGCCGGACACCGCTGGAGCTGGCCTGCGCCGCCAAGGCGCTGGCGCATTGGCTCGCCGCCGGCCTGCCGCTGGTGATCGCGACGCCCGTGCTCGGCCTGCTGCTCAACCTCGACGCCACAGCGACCGGCGCCGTCGCGCTGACGTTGTTGGCGGGCACGCCTGCCCTGACCTTCATCGGCATGATCGGTGCAGCACTGGCTGTGACGATGCACCGCGGCGGGCTGCTGCTGGCGGTCTTGGTGCTGCCACTTTCGATCCCAGTGCTGATCTTCGGCGTCGCGGCGTCGCAGGCGGCCATCGTCGGCCCGCTGCCGTTCGGGGCGCCGTTCTCGATCCTGTGCGCATTGTCGCTGGTGAGTTTCGTGATCGGCCCGTTCGCCGCCGCGACAAGCTTGCGGAACGGGCTGGATTGACCCGCCGCCCGCCGGGGTTTGACCATGATCAACTCTTACCTAGCGGCGTCGTGCTGATTGCCTGCAACCGCTTCCGCCTTTAACAAGGGTCTCATGTCGCTGATCGACCTCGCCAATCCCACCCGGTTCCTTGCGCTGGCGGCGCGGCTGCTGCCGTGGCTGGCGCTGGTCACGGCCGCGCTGCTGGCTGCCGGCCTGTACCTCTCCGCGCTGGCGCCCGACGACTATCAGCAGGGCGCGACCGTCAAGATCATGTTCATCCACGTGCCCAATGCCTGGCTGTCGATGTTCGTCTGGAGCATCATGAGCATCGCCTCGCTCGGCACCTTGGTGTGGCGGCATCCGCTCGCCGACGTCGCTGCCAAGGCCGCCGCCCCGATCGGCGCCAGCTTCACGTTCCTCGCTCTCCTCACCGGCTCGCTGTGGGGCCGGCCGATGTGGGGCACCTATTGGGAGTGGGATGCGCGGCTGACCTCGGTGCTGATTCTGTTCCTGATGTATCTCGGCCTGATGGCGCTGTGGCGCGCGGTCGAGGATCCGACCCGCGCCGCCCGCGCTGCCGCCGTGCTGACGCTGGTTGGCGCGATCAACCTGCCGATCATCAAGTTCTCCGTCGACTGGTGGAACACGCTGCATCAACCGGCGTCGGTGATGCGAATGGGCGGTCCGGCGCTCGACAAATCATTCCTGATCCCGCTGCTGGTGATGGCAGTCGGGTTCTCGTTCCTGTTCATTACCCTGCATGTCGCGGCGATGCGCAACGAGATCCTGCGCCGGCGCGTCCGCAGCCTGCAGATGATGCAGGCCCGCGCCTACACCACGGCCGCACCAGCCGACGATGCGGCAGGCCAGATCGCGGGAGCGGCTTGACATGGACCTTGGCCCCTATACCTCCTTCATCGCGACCTCCTATCTTGCAGCGGCGCTGGTCGTGATGCTGCTGATCGGCTGGATCGCCATCGACTACCGCACCCAGAAGGCGCGCTTGCGCGCGCTCGAGGACAGCGGCATCAGCCGCCGTTCCGGCCGCGCCGCGACGGATATCCAATGATCGAACAGGCTGCGACGGAGCCGGCGCCGCGGCGCCGCTCATTCCTCATGCTGCTGCCGCTGGTGGTGTTCCTCGGGCTGGCGGCGCTGTTCTGGTCGCGCCTCGGCAACGGCGACCCGTCGCGCATTCCATCCGCGCTGATCGGCCGCCCCGCGCCGGCCACGCCGCTGCCGGCGCTGCCGGAACTGGCGAGGGACGGCACGCCGGTGCCCGGCCTCGACCCGGCTGCACTCAAGGGCAAGGTCAGCATCATCAACGTCTGGGCATCGTGGTGCGTGCCCTGCCACGACGAGGCGCCGCTGCTGGTCGAGCTCGGCCGCGACAAGCGCTTCCAGATCATCGGCATCAACTACAAGGACGGCGCCGACAACGCCCGCCGCTTCCTCGGCCGCTACGGCAACCCCTATGACGTCGTCGGCGTCGACGGCAACGGCCGCGCGGGCATCGAATGGGGCGTCTACGGCGTGCCCGAGACCTTCGTCGTCGGCCGCGAGGGCACCATCGTCTACAAGCTGGTCGGCCCGATCACGGCGCAGAACATCGATGCGGTGTTGAAGCCGGAAATCGAGAAGGCGCTGAAGGTGGGTTCGTAAGCCTCGCGCAGCCATCGGAGCTTCAGCGGCAAACACGCTCCTCTCTCTGCGTCGTCATTCCGGGGCGGCGCGAAGCGACGAGCCCGGAATCCATACTCACGAGCGGTCGTTTGGCGAAGACGGGCGCCACAGCCATCTCGCGTCACACGCCTTGTCGTGGTTATGGATTCCGGGCTCACGCCGCTGCGCGGCGCGCTCCGGAATGACGGCGCGGAGAACCTCGAAGCGAAGCGATCCGGAGCATCTACGGGCCTTGGATTGCTTCGTCGCTACGCTCCTCGCGATGACCGCGTTCGGGGCAGCTACCCCTTGCTCACATCCCCTTCCGCCGCATCGCTGGCTTCGAGCGACGCCGGGTCCTGATGGTAGCGCTTGATCAGCGGCATCTGGGCGATGGCGAAGATCATGGTCAGCGGCACGACGCCGAACGCCTTGAAGCCGACCCAGAAATCGGTGCTCTGCGTGCGCCAGATGATCTCGTTCAGCACCGCCATCGCGGCAAAGAACAACGCCCAGCGGAAGGTGAGGATGCGCCAGCCTGCGGCCGTCAGGTTGAACATCTGATCGAACATGATCGCGATGAAGGAGCGGTTGAACAGCAGCCCGCCGCCGAGCACGGCCGCGAACAGGCCGTAGATGATGGTCGGCTTGACCTTGATGAAGGTCTCGTCGTGCAGCACCAGGGTCAGCGTGCCGAACACGATGACGACGACGGCGGTCACCAGCGCCATCAGCGGGACGTGCCGCGTCACGACATAGGACGCGATCAGCGCCGCGATGATCGCAACCATGAACGCGCCGGTCGCAGCGAACAGATTGAACTTGGCGTTGACCACGAAGAAGATGATCAGCGGGCCAAGTTCGGTCGCGAGCTTGAACAGCGGGTGCGGCTGGGTCTTGTCCATTCAGTGTCCTGTTGGCTGCAGCCACGGCAGCGGTTGATCCGGTCGTCTCGATCTGGCGGTGGGCCGGAGCCCGAGCGTGCCGACGTCAATCCTCGATGCCGGCGATCGCCCGCGCAAAATCTTTCGCGGCGAACGGTGAGAGATCATCGACCCCCTCGCCGACGCCGATGAAGTGCACCGGCAGCTTGAACTTCTCCGACAGCGCCACGAGGATGCCGCCGCGCGCCGTACCGTCGAGCTTGGTCATCACGAGGCCGGTGACGCCTGCCGTACGATGAAACGCCTCGACCTGCGACAGCGCATTTTGTCCCACCGTCGCGTCGAGCACGAGCAGCACCGCATGCGGTGCCGACGCGTCGACCTTGCGAATGACACGCACCACCTTTTCGAGCTCGTTCATCAGCTCGGCCTTGTTCTGCAAACGGCCGGCAGTATCGATCAGCAGGATGTCGCGGCCCTGCTCCTTGGCCGCGGTGATGGCGGTGAACGCAAGGCTGGCGGAGTCCGAGCCCTGCGCGCCGGCGATCACCGGCGCCTTGGTGCGCTCGCCCCAGACCTTGAGCTGCTCGATCGCGGCGGCACGGAACGTGTCGCCCGCGGCCAGCATGACCTGCCTGCCTTCGGAAGCGAATTTCTGCGCCAGCTTGCCGATCGTGGTCGTCTTGCCGGAGCCGTTGACGCCGACGACGAGAATGACGAACGGCTTGTGGCCCGGCGCGATCTCGAGCGGCTTCGCCACCGGCGACAGCACCTTCTCGACCTCGGTCGCGACGACCGCCTTGACCTCGTCGGCGCTGATCGCCTTGTCGTAGCGGCCGGTCCCGACGGCGTCGGCGATTCGCGCGGCGACCTGGGTGCCGAGATCGGCGCGCAGCAGCACGTCCTCGATGTCGTCGAGCATCGCGCGGTCGAGCTTGCGCTTGGTGACGAGATCGGCGACGGCCGTGCCGAGCGCGCCGGAGGTGCGCTTCAGGCCGGCCGACAGCCGCCGCCACCACGACAGCTTGGGTGTTTCCGAGGTGGTATCGTTCATGGCGTGGTGTTAGCCCTTTCCATTCGCAAACGAAAGCTCACACCCGCGTTACGGTTTCCATGGACATTAACCAACCCACCGACGAGGAAATGCTTGCCCGCGTGCTCCACCGCGACGGGCTGATGCTGGTGATCGACAAGCCGGCCGGCATTCCCGTGCACAAGGGACCGAAGGGCGGACCGAACCTCGAAGCCTCCTTCGACGCGCTGCGCTTCGGCCTGCCGCGCCCGCCGGTGCTGGCGCATCGGCTGGACAAGGAAACCTCGGGCTGTCTGGTGCTCGGCCGTCATCGCAAGGCAACGGCGTCGCTCGGGCTTTTGTTCAAGCATGGCAAGATTTCGAAGACCTATTGGGCTGTCGTCGAAGGCGGACCTGACGCTGACGAGGGCGTGATCGAGCTCCCGCTCGGCAAGCTGAACGCCGAGCGCGGCTGGTGGCAGAAGCCGGATCCGAACGGGCAGCCAGCGGTGACGAAATGGCGGGTGCTGGGGAGGTCGTATGCAAGCCCCGCCGCCAACCCATCCCCTGGCTCGCCTCCCACTTGTGGCATCAACTCCCCTCCCCCTTGCGGGGAGGGGTCGGGGGTGGGGGTCCACAACGGCGGTGTCGCCCGGAGCTACCTCCCTCCCCAGCCCTCCCCCACAAGGGGGGAGGGAGCGCAGGAGGCCGCGGGCGAGAGCGAGACTTCATCGACCAAGCTGACCTGGCTCGCCATGGAACCTGTCACCGGCCGCACGCATCAACTGCGCGTGCATTCGGCAGCGTCGGGATGGCCGATCGTCGGTGACAACATCTATGGCAACGGCCCGCGCTTCGGCGAGCCGCGGCTGCATCTGCACGCACGCGAGATTTCGATTCCGCTGTCGAAAAACAAGCCACCGGTACACGTGGTGGCGCCGGCGCCGGTGCACATGCATGAGCGGCTGAAGATGTGCGGGTGGAACGGGGCGTGAGCCCATCTCTTTCCGCACCGTCATGGCCGGGCGAAGTCCCGGCCATCCACGTCTTAGTTCTTGGGGACAGCGTGGATGCCCGGGTCAAGCCCGGGCATGACGGAATTCTGGACTAACAGCCGGGCCCCATGATGCCCCGTGATCGTGAGCCGCTGCACGGTGCCTGGCAACGCAGTGGTCGTGGCGACCGGCAGATAATGCTCCGTCCGTCCCTGGGTCTCACTCTCGATCAGCACCTCACGCTGACAGCCGATCTCCTGCTCCAACCGCCGCCGCAACGCCGCCTCTCCCGCGGCCCGCAGCCGCCGGGCCCGATCACGGATGACGGCGCCGTCCACCTGCGGCATGCGCGCCGCCGGCGTGCCCGGGCGCGGCGAATAGGGAAACACGTGCAGGAAGGTCAGGCCGCATTCCTCGACCAGGTCGAGCGAGCGCGCGAACATCTCCTCGGTCTCGGTCGGAAATCCCGCGATCAGATCGGCGCCAAGCGTGATGTCCGGCCGCAGCCGGCGCACCTGAGCACAGAATGCGATGGCATCGGCGCGCGCATGCCGCCGCTTCATGCGCTTCAGGATCAGATCGTCACCCGCCTGCAGCGACAGATGCAGATGCGGCATCAGCCTGGCATCATCCGCGAGCGCATCGAGCAGGTCGGCATCGGCCTCGATCGAATCGATCGAGGAGATGCGCAGGCGTCTCAACTCCGGCACGTGGCGGAGGATCTGCTTCACAAGCCGGCCGAGCTTCGGCGTGCCGGGCAGGCCGGCGCCATAGCTCGTCAGGTCGACGCCGGTGAGCACGATCTCGGCATGGCCACGATCGGCCAGCGCGCGGACCTGATCCACCACAGCGCCCATCGGCACCGAGCGCGAATTGCCGCGACCGAACGGGATGATGCAGAAGGTGCAGCGATGATCGCAGCCGTTCTGCACCTGCACGAACACGCGCGGCAGGCCGCGCTGGAAGCCGTCGACCAGATGCGGCGCCATCTCCATCACCGCCATGATGTCGGAGACGGCCACCTTCTCGGACGCATCGATGCCGAACCGTGGCACCGCCAACGCCCGTGTGGTCGCACGCCACGCATCGGGCCGCAGCTTGTCGTCATTGCCGATGACGCGGTCGACCTCGGGCATGGCGGCGAACATGCCGGCCTGCGTCTGCGCGGCGCAGCCGGTCACAACGATGCGCGCCGCGGGGCGCTCGCGCTTCAATTTGCGGATCGACTGCCGGGCCTGCGCCACCGCCTCGTTGGTGACGGCACAGCTGTTGATGACGATGGTGTCGTCGGCACCGGCCGCCTCGGCATGTTTCGCGATCAGCTCGGATTCGAACGCGTTGAGGCGGCAGCCGAAGGTAACGACGTCGACGCTCATGCGACGCTGGCGAACATCGACGGCTCGAACCGTCCCTCGAACTCGAACGTCGCGGTGCCCGTCATCAGCACGTGATCGTCGCGCTCGCGCCACTCGATCGTGAGCTCGCCGCCGGGCAGCCTCATCTGCACGATCCGGTTGGCACGCTTCAGCCTGACGGCCGCGACCGCTGTCGCACAGGCCGCCGAACCGCAGGCCTTGGTCAGCCCCGCGCCGCGCTCCCAGGTGCGCATCGTGATGTGGTCGCGATCGACGATGTGGGCGAGCGTGATGTTCGCACGCTCCGGGAAGATCGGATGGTTCTCCAGCAGCGGCCCGAAGCGCTCCAGATCATAGGCATTGACGTCGTCCACCCAGAACACCGCGTGCGGGTTGCCCATGTTGACGACCGAGGGCGAATGCAGGATCGGCGCATCGATCGGCCCGATCTGCAGCTCGATGTAGCGGGTGTCGCGAAACTCCTCGGCGAGAGGAATGTCCTGCCAGCCGAACTTCGGCGCGCCCATGTCGACGGTGTAGAGGTCGGGCGCCGGCCCCTGCCAGCAGTTCAACAACCCGGCGCGGGTCTCGAACGTCGCGCTGGTCTGGCCGGTCTTGCCGAACACCTGGCGCACCACGCAGCGCATGCCGTTGCCGCAGGCGCCGGACTCCGATCCGTCATTGTTGTAGATGCGGATGAACGCTTCGGTGCCGTCGAGCCGCGGCGGCTGCAGCACCATCAGCTGATCGTAGGGCACCCGGGATGCCACCGCCCGCGCCTCGTCCGGCGTGACGACATGCTTCACGTCGCGCAGATCGACCACGACGATCTCGTTGCCAATCCCGTTCATCTTGACGAAGCTGTGGTTGGCCAGTGCGCTCATGAAAATATCCAAATTGTGTCCGCCTTATATGGCGAATGGCGCGGCATTGACCAGCCTGCAGAGCGACATGACGCATCTGTCATGGGACGCCGCGCCGCCGAGCATGTTAGGACCGGTTCATTCGCCGGCACGAACCGGGCAAAGCAGCACGGCCACTGGAGAATAGTCGAATGAATCTCAGCACTTTCCGCCTCGTTCTGGCCGTGAGCTCGGTCGCGCTCCTGCTCGGCGGCACGTTCGCCCGGGCCCAGGCGCCGTCGGCCTCGCCGGCTCCGGCGGCCTCAGCCACGCCCGCACCGGCCCCGAGCGCGCTACCGGCGCCGGTGGCGCCGGCCTCTCCTGCGCCTGCCGCGTCGGCCAGTCCGGCGCCCGCGACCAGCCCGACGCCGGCCGCCAGCGCGAGCCCCTCGCCGTCGTCATCTCCGACCGCGGCCCAGTCCCCGGCCACGACGCCGCCGCAGGCCGCGGCGCCGGCCCAGGCGGCCGACGCCTTCGGCGACGAGATCAAGCTCGAGGCGAAGAAGGTCGTCCTCGTCAAGGGCACCGCGAATTGGGACAATGCGTTCGACACGCTGATCGACTCCTTCAAATCGCTGTCGGCCACGCTGGACAAGCAGGGCATCAAGCCCGCCGGCAACGGCATGATCGTCTACACCTCGACCGACGACACCGGCTTCACCTTCCTGGCCGAGATGCCGGTCGAGCAGGAGCCGAAGACGCTCGGCAAGGGGATGAGCATCGGCCAGTCGCCCGAGGGCAAGGCGCTGAAGTTCGTCCATCGCGGCTCCTACGACAACATGGACAACACCTACGAGGCGATCACCAACCACCTCGACGAGCGCCGGCTGGAGGCCAAGGACACCTTCATCGAGGAGTACCTGACCGACCCCTTGAAGACGGCCGAGGACAAGCTCGTCATCAACGTCTACGTGCCGCTGAAGTGAGCACCATGATCATCAGACCCATCCTCGCGGTCGTGCTCGCGACCAGCTTCGCAATGCCCGCCCTCGCGGATGACATCGCCCGGCAGGACACGCCGGCGATCACCGTCAGCGGCGAGGCCAGCGTGTCGGCGCCGCCGGATCTGGCGCAGATCGACGCCGGCGTGGCATCCGACGCCAAGACCGCGCGCGAGGCCGCCGAGGCCAACAACGCCGCCATGGCCAAGGTGCTGCAGGCGCTGAAGGCGGCCGGGATCGCCGACAAGGACTATCAGACATCGCGGCTGTCGCTGCAGCCGCAATATGCGCAGAACCGGCCGGCCCAGCCGGCGGTGACCGGCTATCGCGCCAGCAATCGCGTCACCATCAAGCTGCACGACGTCGCCAAGGTCGCCAGCGTGATCGATACGCTGGTCGCGGCCGGCGCCAACGATGTCGGCAACATCTATTTCAGCGTCGCCGAGCCATCCAGGCTGCTCGACCAGGCGCGCGAGAAGGCCGTCGCAGACGCCCGCCGCAAGGCCGAGATCTATGCCAAGGCCGCCGGCGTGACGCTGGGTCAGCCGCTCAGCATCTCCGAGGACGGCGCGCCCGCCCCGGTGTTCCGCGCCAAGACCTTCGCCGCACCGATGGCCGCGACGCCGACACCGGTGGCGCAGGGCGAGGAGACGCTGTCGATCACGGTCAACGTGACCTGGGCGATCAAGCCGGGGCAGTAGGTCGGCCTCACGCCCACGCGACGCATTGTGCGTCGTGGCAGCCGACAACGTAGCTACAAACTCGGTGTCGTCCCGGCCTTGAGCCGGCAACTGTTATGTTGATGGAGTGATCGCATGAGGTTTTCGGTCGCGCATCATGGCATTCAGGATGGTTAGAAGCTTCCTGGCGACGGCGATGAGGGCGAGCTTGGCGGGTTTACCGGCTTGGCGCAGACGGTTGTAAAAGATCTTGAAGCGATCGGCGCGGCGGACGGCGTTGAGGGCGGCCATGTAGAGGGCGTCGCGGACACGCTTCCGGCCGCCGCCGATCTTGCGCTTGCCACGATACGCCCCGCTATCGCGATTGAAGGGAGCCAGGCCCGCAAGAGCGGCTACCTCCTTTGGCCCGAGATGGCCGAGTTCCGGCATCTGGGTGATGAGTTGCATGCAGGCGACGGGTCCCACACCGGGCACGGAGCGCATCAGCTGTGCCTGCTCCGCAAGCACCGGCTCGGCTTTGATGAGCGCGTTGATCTCGGCCTCGATCTCGACGATCTCGTCATTGAGGACCTCGATCAGGCGGCTGATGCGTTCGGCCATGGCGCGGTCCTCGGCCTCGCTGCGGCGGTTCTTTTCCTGGGCGCGCATGGCAACCAGTTGATCCCGCCGTTTTGCAAGCCTGGCGAGGGCGCTTTGGGCAGGCGTCATGGCCTGCTCGGTGGCTGGCTGCATGGCGCGCCCAAAGGCTGCCAGCGTTCGCGCGTCGATCGGATCGGTCTTGGCGAGTTGGCCGCTGGCGCGGGCGAAATCGCGAGCTCGAGCCGGGTTGATCCGCGCAAAGCGGATGCCCGCCCGACGCAGGGCCTCGCGCAGTTCGAGGTCGTAGACACCCGTGGCCTCAAAGACCACCAGAACATCGCATCCCCAACGCGCCACCAGCTGTGTGATGGCCTGTGGCCCGTTGGCGATGCGCTCCGGCGCCCCCACGGCTTCATCAAAAATATCGAGATAGGGTTTGCAAACGTCGATTCCGACGCAACGAAAAGGTACGATCACGGTGCCTGTCCCTGTGATGCGAGGTCTGTTGGCGCAGCCTCGTGCAACTGTTCAGGTTGATAAATGGAACGGGCGGGAGACCGAGCCGGCTCACGGCGTCTAGCGCCAAGGACCCAACGGCTTCCCGCCCACCATCATCATGGCAGACTTTCCAGACACAGGGACCCATACTCCGCGGCGGTAATTGTCGCGCGAGATGGAGCTGCCAGCCTTCACAACATTGAATTCGGTGTTTATGGGTCCCGGCTCAAGTCCAGGACGACATCTGTTTTGTGGCGGCGGCCTGCTTAGATCTCCACCACCTGTCCTGGCTTGAGCACACCAAACCGCTCGCGCGGGATGCCGGCCTGGTCGAGCGCGGCGTGCAGGGCGCGCACCGGCGCGTCGATCGCCTCGTCCGTCAGTTGGAACGTGCCGTGGTGATGCGCCAGCGCGGCCTCCGCGCCGCAGTCCTGCAGCGCCTGCACGGCATCCTCCGGGTTCATGTGCTGGTCGCGCATGAACCAGCGCGGCTCGTAGGCGCCGATCGGCAGGATCGCGAGCCTGATCGGCGCGTGCTGCTCCGCCACGCGGCGGAAATGCTTGCCCGTGCCGTAACCGGAATCGCAGACGATGTAGACCCTGCCGCGCGGCGTCTCCAGCACGAAGCTCGCCCACAGCGCCTTGTTGCGGTCGAACAGGCCGCGCGCCGTCCAGTGCCGCGTCGGCACCAGGGTCACGGCGACCTCCTCGTTCAGCGTCACGCGATCGTGCCAGTCATAGGCCTCGGCGCGGATCTTGGAGTCAGCGTCGATCATCGTAAGGTCGTTGCCCAGCGGCGTGACGACCCGCGGCGAAAATCGCGCGGTCAGCTTCGACAGGGTCCGGATGTCGAGATGATCGTAATGCCCATGCGACACCAGCACGACGTCGATATGCGGCAGCCCCTCAAAGGCGATGCCGGGATCATTGTGCCGCCGGGGACCGGCGAACGCGAATGGCGACACCCGCTCCGACCAGACAGGATCGACCAGGATGTTGAGCCCGCCGGTCTGGATCAGCCAGCTGGCGTGGCCGATGAAGGACAGCCGCACTGTCTCGCCGTCGATCCGGTGCGGCGGCGTGTCGGCGTGCGGGCTCGCCGCCCAGGACGGCCAGCGGGAACGCTTGCGGTTGCGGTCGAACTGCCAGCGCAGCACCTGGGACAGGGATTTGGGCGGAACGCCGTCGGGATCGTAGAAGCGCTTGCCGTCGAAATGGTCGGTGACGGGGCCGGAATAGGTCCTGGAACGGCGCAGCAAGGTCGTCCTCGCAAGGGAAAGCTGAACTGGCGCAAGAGGTAAGCGCCCCCACAGGGTCCGGCAACGGGACGGCGAGAAGCAAGTTTCCTTGACTTTTGCGGCTGCTGAGGGTTTAACCCGGCCGAATTTCGGAAAGTTTCGTCTTTTCGAGCCACCGCCCGGCCCTGGAGGCCGGAGGTCACCGCCCGACAGCGCTGTGCGCCCTCGGGCGCAAACGTGTTTGGACTGACGGTTTCGGCCGACGGGCCGAGGTCTATATGGTCGTCATGGGCCGCAGCAAGCGGCGATGACGGGCGGCAATGAAGCGAGCGCCCGCAAGGGCAAAGGATAACGGCATTGTTCGACAATCTGTCGGAAAGGCTTGGCGGCATTCTCGATCGGCTGACGGGGCGTGGTTCGCTCTCGGAAGCCGATGTCGACGCCGCGATGCGCGAAGTCCGCCGGGCGCTGCTCGAGGCCGACGTCGCGCTGGAGGTTGTCCGCAGCTTCACCGAGCGCGTGCGCGAGCAGGCGATCGGCGCCACCGTCGTCAAGTCGGTCACCCCCGGCCAGATGGTCGTGAAGATCGTCCATGACGAGCTGGTCAAGACGCTCGGCGACGACGGCCAGACCATCGACCTCAACGCCGTGCCGCCGGTGCCGATCATGATGGTCGGCTTGCAGGGCTCCGGCAAGACCACCACCACCGCCAAGCTCGCGCGCCGCATGGTCCAGCGCGACAAACGCAAGGTGCTGATGGCCTCGCTCGACGTCTACCGTCCGGCCGCCATGGAGCAGCTTGCGGTGCTCGGCCGCGACCTGGACATCCCGACGCTGCCGATCGTGGCCGGCCAGATGCCGCCGCAGATCGCGCGCCGCGCCATCGAGGCCGCCAAGCTCGGCGGCTACGACGTGGTGCTGCTCGACACCGCCGGCCGCACCACGCTGGACGAGGACATGATGAAGGAGGCCGCCGAGATCAAGGCGGTCGCCAACCCGCACGAGGTGCTGCTGGTCGCGGATTCGCTGACCGGCCAGGACGCCGTCAATCTCGCCCGCGCCTTCGACCAGCGCGTCGGCCTCACCGGCATCGCGCTGACCCGTATCGACGGCGACGGCCGCGGCGGTGCGGCGCTGTCGATGCGCGCGGTCACCGGCAAGCCGATCAAGCTGCTCGGCACCGGCGAAAAGACCGACGCGCTGGAAGACTTCTATCCCTCGCGCATCGCCGGCCGCATCCTCGGCATGGGTGACATCGTCTCGCTGGTCGAGAAGGCCGCGGCGAACATCGACGCCGAGAAGGCCGCGCGCGCCGCCGAGCGGATGCGCAAGGGCCAGTTCGACCTCAACGACATGCGCGAGCAACTGCAGCAGATGGCGCAGATGGGCGGCATCGGCGGGCTGATGGGCATGATGCCCGGCATCTCGAAGATGAAGAACCAGATCGCGGCCGCCGGCATCGACGACAAGATCCTCAAGCGCCAGGTCGCGATCATCGATTCGATGACGCGCGAGGAGCGCAAGCATCCCGACCTGCTCAAGGCCAGCCGCAAGAAGCGCATCGCGGCCGGCTCCGGCCAGAGCGTCGAGCACGTCAACAAGCTGCTCAAGATGCACCGGAACATGGCCGACGTGATGAAGGCCATGGGCTCAGGCAAGCGCGGCCCGCTGGCCGGCATCGCCCAGGCGATGGGTTTTGGCGGCGGTGGCGGCATGCCCTCGCCGGATCAGCTCAAGGCGCTTGCGGAAAAGATGCCGGGTGGCATGCCCGGCGGACTGCCGAATTTGCCGAAGGATCTGCCCGCCGGCCTGCGCGGCGGCCTACCGAACCTCCCCGGCCTCACCGGTCTCAGCGGCAAGCCGACTCTGCCGGGCCTCGGCCTTCCTCCGGGGAAGAAGAAATAATGAGGATCATCCGCTCCTCTTTCCATTCGTCATTCCGGGGCGCGCGCAGCGCGAGCCCGGAATCCATACGCACGATCGTGGTTATGGATTCCGGGCTCACCGCTTCGCGGTGCCCCGGAATGACGGCTTAGCTGACATCAACTCATCAGAAGACACTCAGGAGAACCTACATGTCCGTCGTCATCCGTCTCGCCCGTGCCGGCACCAAGAAGCGCCCGGTCTATCACGTCGTCGTCGCCGACTCGCGCTTCCCGCGTGACGGCCGCTTCATCGAACGTCTCGGCTACTTCAATCCGCTGATGCCGAAGGACAACGAGGCACGCCTCAAGCTGGACATGGAGAAGGTGAAGGGCTGGCTCGCCAAGGGCGCGCAGCCATCCGACCGCGTCGCCCGCTTCCTCGACGCCGCCGGCGTCAAGAAGCGCGAAGCCCGCCAGAACCCGATCAAGGCCGTGCCGCGCAAGGAGCGCAAGGCGCAGGCCGAAGCCGCCGCCAAGGGCTAAGGTCGTTGACGAGCGCGGCCTCATGCTTCGAGATGCACGGCTTGCGCCGTGCTCCCTTGCATGAGGAACTGGCTCCTCCTCCTGGGGAGCGCGCGTTCGAGCGCGTCTCGAAGGACGAGGCACGCTGATGTCCAAGCTCATCTGTGTCGCCAGAATCGGCGCCGCGCATGGCGTGCGCGGCGAGGTTCGCTTATGGACCTTCACTGAGGATCCGCTGGCCGTGCTGCATTACGGCCCGCTCACGACCAAGGACGGCAGCCGTTCGTTCGAGGTCGCGAAGGCGCGCGAGGCCAAGGACCATCTGGTCGCAGCCATCAAGGGCGTCACCGACCGCAATGCGGCCGAACGCCTCAACGGGCTCGAGCTCTACGTGCCCAGAGACCGCCTGCCCGAGACGGCTGACGACGAATACTACCACGCCGACCTGATCGGCCTCGCCGCGGAGACCGCTGACGGCGCGCAGCTCGGCCGCGTGCTCGCGATCCATAATTTCGGCGCCGGCGACATCATCGAGATCGCCCCGCCCTCGGGCAGCACGTTGATGCTGCCGTTCACCAATGCCGTGGTGCCGACGGTCGATCTTGCCGGCGGCCGCGTGATCATCGAGCTGCCGGCGGAGATCGAGGGCGAGGATGAAGCCGCGGATGAACCGGCTTCCGCTGAAGATGACGCTGCCGCCGCACCCTCCGCTCGTCGTCCCCGCGAAAGCGGGGACCCATAGCCACCGCAGCTGATTGGCTTGCGCGGGACTGGCCGCATGCCTCGTTTCGACATCACGCGGTATGGGTCCCGAATCGGCGCCGCGACGCGCTGACGCGCGTCACGCTTGTCCGGGACGACACCGGTGTCGAGGTCGCAAGAGCCGGCAATGCATCCAGGGCTCGATCTCGCAACCTGGGTACCTTAACACAGAGCATCATGACGACTTCGCCCCCATCCCCAGTCGCACCTTGGCGCGCCACCGTGCTGACGCTGTTCCCGGAGATGTTTCCCGGGCCGCTCGGCGTCAGCCTGGCCGGCCGCGCGCTGGCCTCCAGCATCTGGTCGTTGGAGGCGCGCGACATCAGGGCCTCCGCCACCGACAAGCACCGTAGCGTCGATGACACGCCGGCCGGCGGTGGCCCCGGCATGGTGCTGCGCGCGGACGTGCTGGCAGCCGCGATCGACGCGGCGGCGATCGATCCCGAGCGGCCGAAGCTGCTGATGAGCCCGCGTGGCCGGCCGTTGACCCAGGCCTTCGTCCGCGAGCTCGCGGCCGGTCCGGGCCCGCTGATCGTCTGCGGTCGCTTCGAAGGCGTCGACCAGCGCGTCATCGATGCGCGCTCGCTGACCGAGGTCTCGATCGGCGACTACGTGCTGTCGGGCGGCGAGATCGCCGCCCTGGTGCTGATCGACGCCTGCGTCCGGCTGCTTCCGGGCGTGATGGGCAAGCTCGAATCGGGCACCGACGAGAGTTTTTCCGATGGCCTACTTGAATACCCGCAATACACCCGGCCCCAACTATTCGAAGGCCGGACCATTCCGGATGTGCTCACCTCGGGTGACCACGCCAAGGTCGCCGCTTGGCGCCGCGCCCAGGCCGAGGCGCTGACTGAAGCGCGAAGGCCGGATTTGTGGGCCGAATGGCAGGGGCGCGACGGCCGAGAACAAAGAGGGACCGGCCAAAAAGAGCCAAAAAGCACGACAGACGGGTGACAAGCCTCGCGCTTTGGCTTATAGGAGCGCCCAATTCCGCAAGTGACGGCAGGAACAAGCGCAGCCCCCGCGTGACCCGGCTGGGCGCGCCGCCGATGGAGATTTACCCGTGAACCTGATTCAGCAGCTCGAAAAAGAGCAGTTCGACAAGCTGTCCGCCAACAAGACCATTCCGGAGTTCGGCCCGGGCGACACCGTGATCGTCAACGTGAAGGTGGTCGAAGGCGAGCGCACGCGCGTGCAGGCCTATGAGGGCGTCTGCATCGGCCGGTCCGGCGGCGGCATCAACGAGAGCTTCACCGTGCGCAAGATCTCCTATGGCGAGGGCGTGGAGCGCGTGTTCCCGATCCTCTCCCCGATGATCGATTCGATCAAGGTCGTGCGCCGCGGCAAGGTGCGTCGCGCCAAGCTGTATTACCTGCGCCAGCTGCGCGGCAAGTCGGCCCGCATCGTCGAGAAGCAGGACCGGCAGCAGACCGCCGTCAACGAGTAGTCGTTGCTTTCATTGGATTGACGAAGAGCGCGGGCTGGCCCCGCGCTTTTTTGTTTTTGCGCTGCCGTCATTCCGGGGCAGCCCCGAAGGGGCTGAACCCGGAATCTCGATTGACCTGATCACCTCGAGATTCCAGGTTCGTGTCGTCGACGCGCCCCGGAATGACAGCGGAGAGATCGCGCATCCTCACTGCGACAAACGCATCTCGCACTTCGGTGGCTGCGTGCTATATAACGCCCTCGAATGGTTCTAGATCGCACCAGCATGGCCTGTCGCCGCGTCGTCATCGACGATCGCCGCCGGCTGCCCGGGCGGTTCTTCGGACGCTTCGCCACCTCGGCGACATCTGAGCTTAGGCGCGCGCTGTAAGCCGCAGCGCCTCATTCCTGATTGTTCGCGCGTGCCCGTCACGCGCTCCGTTTCAAACCTTAAATTCCCGGGAGCATTCGCTCATGTCGAAGCCGACCACCCTGTACGACAAGATCTGGAACGACCATCTGGTCCACGAAGCCGAGGACGGCACCTGCCTGCTCTACATCGACCGCCATCTGGTCCATGAGGTGACCTCGCCGCAGGCCTTCGAAGGCCTGCGCATGACCGGCCGCAAGGTGCACGCGCCGGAGAAGACGCTCGCGGTCGTCGATCACAACGTGCCGACCACAGACCGCTCCAAGCCGAACCCGGATCCGGAGAGCATCGAGCAGATCAAGACGCTGGCCGAGAACGCCAAGGAATTCGGCATCGAATATTACAACGAGTTCGATCGCCGCCAAGGGATCGTCCACGTCATCGGTCCGGAGCAGGGCTTCACCCTGCCCGGCACCACGATCGTCTGCGGTGACAGCCACACCTCGACGCACGGTGCCTTTGGCGCGCTGGCGCACGGCATCGGCACCTCCGAGGTCGAGCACGTGCTGGCGACACAGACGCTGATCCAGAAGAAAGCGAAGAACATGCGCGTCACGGTCGACGGCGTGCTGCCGGACGGCGTGACGGGGAAGGACATCATTCTCGCCATCATCGGCGAGATCGGCACCGCCGGCGGCACCGGCTACGTGCTGGAATATGCCGGCGAAGCCATCCGCGCGCTGTCGATGGAAGGCCGCATGACCGTCTGCAACATGTCGATCGAGGGCGGCGCCCGCGCCGGTCTGGTTGCGCCGGACCAGAAGGCGTTCGACTTCCTGCGCGGCCGTCCCAAGGCGCCGAAGGGCGCCGCCTGGGACGCAGCGATGCGCTACTGGGAGACGCTGCGCTCCGACGACGGCGCGCATTTCGACCACGAGCTCCGGCTCGACGCCGCCAAGCTGCCGCCGATCGTCACCTGGGGCACCTCGCCCGAGGACGTGATCTCGGTGACCGGCGTGGTGCCCGATCCGGACAAGATCGCAGACGAGGCCAAGCGCATCTCCAAGCATCGCGCGTTGAAGTACATGGGCCTGACCGCGGGCACGAAGATCACCGACATCAAGCTCGACCGCGTCTTCATCGGCTCGTGCACCAACGGTCGCATCGAGGATCTGCGCGCCGCAGCCAAGATCGCCGAAGGCAAGACCGTCAGCGGCCACGTCAACGCGATGGTCGTTCCGGGCTCGGGCATCGTCAAGGAGCAGGCGGAGGCCGAAGGCCTCGACAGGATCTTCATCAAGGCCGGCTTCGAATGGCGCGAGCCGGGCTGCTCGATGTGCCTCGCCATGAACCCGGACAAGTTGGCGCCAGAAGAGCGCTGCGCCTCGACCTCGAACCGCAACTTCGAGGGACGCCAGGGCTTCAAGGGCCGCACCCACCTGGTGTCGCCAGCGATGGCCGCGGCGGCCGCAATCGCAGGACACTTCGTCGACGTACGCGACTGGCGCTGACGTCATCTCGCTGCTTCAGATCCGGCACGGCGGCCGGTCTACAAACGAACGCGATGGCTTCACCAAGCCATCGCGTTTTTCATTTCACCTCAACATCGACACAGTTCGGCAAGGGCTTCTTAAGTCTCGTCGCGCACAATCCTACCGCCGGACGCGCTGCGTCTGCAGAGGAACGTGCCGAGGAGCCTGACATGGCCGACAAGCCGGAATACGTCGACCTCATCCGTGATGCGACGCGCCAACGCCGCAAGACACCGCCCGCCAAGATCATTGCCCAGCCCGAGGCTCCGAAGGAGGAGCGGCGGTTGTCGAACTGGCCGCCCGGCCGCTTTGCCAAATGGCGCCTGGAGACGCTGGTGCCTTGGAAGCTGAGTGTGAGGAATTGGCAGTTCAAGGATTGGCTCTGACCGCCGCGCCCCACTCCATCCCCTTGAAATGAGAGAAGGACGCCGTTGGGCGCCCTTCCTGCTTTGTCGAACTTCAAGTCCCGTCAGTAGTAGCGCCAATGGTGGCGGTGGCGATGATGCCACCGGTGATAATGGCGCCAGTGATGACCCCGCCAATGCCGATAGTGGCAGATGCGGCGCGGCCCGTAATGGGTCCAGACGACGCGGCAGCGGCGATAGGGATAGTAGTAGCCCGAGGTATAGACCGGCGCGTAGTAGCTGCGATAGCCGTAGAAGTGCCGGCGGTGATGGTGGAAGTACGGCCGGTAGGCGTAGTACGGACGATGATGATAGCCGCCGCCATGGAATGCGGGGCCGCCACCGTGGAAGACAGGACGCGGGCCACCACCGCCGAAGGCATGTCCTCCCCCATGAAACGCGGGGCTGCCGCCGCCCCTGAACATGGCGCCGCCGCCGCCGCCATGGAACGCCGGGCCACCGCCTCCGCCGTGGAATCCACCACCGCCGGGATGCCCGCCACCACCGCCGCCATGGCCGCCGGGGCCTCGGACCTGAACGGTCAATACGTCCGAAGGCGTCTGCGTGGCGGAGCCGGCACCGGGACTCACCGGCGACATCGCAAGCGCAGGCCGTCCGGACGCGCCCGCCAGGACAAACAGTGTGGCCGCCGCAAGACTGAGGCGACGAGCAAGACCAGCGCGCTGGTCCTTCATCCTCATCATGGTCCCTTCTCCCTGAATGCTGTGCAACGATGGACCCATGCAGCGCCGATGCTGGTCGTCCGATCGGTGGATTGGCGCACCCCCAACATGAACGTAGAGATAGCGACGTGAATGCGGCATGAATGATGCACGTCAGTGATGCACGGTGCACGCGCATCTGCGGCGTGGCGTCGCGGCAGAGGAGATGCAAGTGAGCCTCTACGTCGTCCTGCAACTCAGGATCACGGATGCCGACGCAACGGCTCACGTGCTGCTCGTGCGGGGACTTCGCAACTAACGACACGCAGGAAACGCAGCGCGCCTAGCCGACATGGCCTCAATCGTAGAACGGCGTGAACAGAACCAAGGGGCCCGGCGGATAGGCCGGCGTGTAATCCGTGGGACGGTCGAGATAGTGCGGCACCTCTGCCGTCGACACCACGAGCTTCGATCGGCGGCCCTGCCGACGCGGGCCAGCATCCGTTAGGGTCTGACGCGCCTGCGTAACGGCTGGAGCTGCGGCCACAGGAGCGGTGGCGGCGGAACTTGCGAGCAGCATCGCCACCGTGACAACGCTGATCCCGAGCCAGGTTCTGTTGACTGATGGTTTCATGGCGAACCTCGTTGCCAGCCCCCATCAACGTACAGGCCCGCAAAGCGGGCCTGTTTGATTTCGGTCATTGTCTCGGTCGGCCGGAAAGCGCGACTTACCAGCGGCCGTGATGGCGATATCCGTAGTGATGCGGCCGCCAGTGATGACGCGGATGGTAGTAATGCCGAGGATAGTAGTGGCGCCGGGGATGCCAATGGCGGCGGCCGTGCCAATGCGCCTGCGTGGTCTCCTGCGCCGTGCCCTGCTGCACCGCGGTCGCAGCGCCCGGATTGATCAGCGACAACGCCTGCGCGCGTTCGGCGGGGGCAGCCATCGCGAGAACGGCGCCAACCGCCGCGATGCCCAACAGCTTCATCACAGTCATGAACTTCTCCCTCGATCGCCTGACATCACGTCCGGCACCGTAACTTCCGCCTTGTCAGTTGCCTGAATGGCGGCCGCAGCAGCGCGACGCAGACCAGTCTCGAACGAGCGACGTGAATGGGACATGAAGACCTGCGCAGGAGCAGAATGCCGATATGTCGCGCATGGTTCCGCCGCAGTGCGCGACATATCGGCACTGTGTCCGGACGGTAACATCAGGCAACGTCGCGATCGCGACCGAATCACGTGCGCGCTTGCCGAGCCGATCAGTGCGCGGGACCCAGGAGTCAGCCGCGTCGCCAGACGCAACTCATATGCGGGACGATCACGGTGCCGCTCGGCCGATGCTCCGGAACATAGGTGGCATCGCATACACGAACTGCGTTCGGACCCGGGTTGAAGCGCGGCACCACGTCGGGCTGCCAATGACCCTCGTAGCGCGGATAGATCTGGATTCGTCGTTGCCGGCGCTGTGCGGAGAGATCCGTGCGCACCTCACTCTGCACGGCGCCGCGCGCGCCGGCGGGTTGCTCCGCTTGCGCCGTTGCCGAGATCGAGACCACGACCGCCGCAGCCAGCGCCGCTCCGGCCAGCACCATCGACATCTGCCTCATCTGTTCCCCAACCCCCAATTCGCGCGTCACGGTCGCCGGTTTCATCCCCTGCGTCAACCAGCTCCGCCACACATGTCATAGAACCAAGATGCAAGATGATCAAAGCCGGGCTAGAAGGCGGCAATGTGGACAGATCTGAAAGCCCCCTCGCTCACCGACATGGAAGTCATGGCGCACGAGATGTTCGAGCGTCTGCCCGAGCATTTTCGCAGGATGTGCGAGGGCGTCATCATCCGGGTCGACGACTTTCCGACCGAGGAGGTGCTCGACGAGATGCAGTCCGAAAGCGAGTTCGACCTGCTCGGCCTGTTCCAGGGCACGGGACTGCCGTTTCGCAGCAATGACGACCTGCCCCGGCTGCCCAACATGATCTGGCTCTACCGCCGTCCGATCCTCGACTACTGGGCCGAGCACGACGAGAGTCTTGGCCACATCGTCCGCCACGTCCTGATCCACGAGATCGGCCATCATTTCGGAATGTCCGACGACGACATGGAGGCGATCGAGGCGTCCGTCGACTGACGACCCGGCGAGAGCACCGGGATTTTGACTTTATCCGCCCTGCCGTTCGGGCTAAACAGCGGCCTGCCCGTATTCTCGAAGGTGCCCCGATGGACAAGTTCACCACGCTGGAAGGCGTCGCCGCGCCGCTGAAGATCATCAATGTCGACACCGACATGATCATCCCCAAGCAGTACCTGAAGACCATCAAGCGCACCGGCCTCGGCAAGGGCCTGTTCTCGGAGCAGCGCTACAAGGACGACGGCAGCGAGAACCCGGATTTCGTGCTCAACCAGCCGGCCTATCGCAACGCCAAGATCCTCGTCGCCGGCGACAATTTCGGCTGCGGCTCGAGCCGTGAGCACGCGCCCTGGGCGCTGCTCGACTTCGGCATCCGCTGCGTGATCTCGACCTCGTTCGGCGACATCTTCTACAATAACTGCTTCAAGAACGGCATTCTGCCGATCCGCGTGTCGCAGGCCGACCTCGACAAGCTGTTTGACGACGCCGAGCGCGGCGCCAACGCGACCTTGACGGTCGATCTCGCCAACCAGGAGATCCGCGGCCCCGACGGCGGCACCGTCAAGTTCGACATCGACCCGTTCCGCAAGCATTGCCTGCTCAACGGGCTCGACGACATCGGGCTGACGCTGGAGAAGAAGGCGTCGATCGACAGCTACGAGGCCAAGCTGGCCGAGCGCGCCTGGGCCTGAGGCCCGCCGAAGGATGGTGAGTTCGCGGGCCCCGGACCTCGTCCGGGGCCCCGTTTCGAGAGCAGCCCAGCAGGTCCGCCGTTGACGCGCGTATTGCCCGAGGTCGTCACCTTCTGGCGGGGGCCGCTCGACCGCCTGCGCCAGACCTGCCTGCGCTCGCAGCTCGCCGCCGGCCACAAGGTGACGGTCTACAGCTTCGATCCGCTGCCCGGCCTGCCCGACGGCGTCGGCAATGCCGAGGCCGAGGCGGTCCTGCCTTATGCGTTCTCCGAGCGTCTCAGGCCGCCGCAGCCGGACGGCGGCTGGCGCGATTGGACCACCTTGCAGTTCAGCGACTTCTTCCGGATGCGGCTGATGGCACAGCGGGCCGGCCTCTGGCTCGATGCCGACGTGCTGCTGCTCAGGCCGGTCGAGATCGACCCCGCCGTGCCCTATTTCGCCTGGGAGCGGCCGCGGCAGCTCGGCAACTCCGTGCTCTACCTGCCGCCGGAGGATCCGATCGTCGCCGAGTTCGCCGCACTGATGGCGCAGGACGCGCTGACGCCGAACTGGCTTTCGCTGCGTCACCGCCTCACCTTTGCGCTGCGCCGCCTGCGCGGCGGCTCCGACCGCCTCTCGGACATCCGCGTCGCCATCTTCGGCCCTGCCGCGCTGACGGCGCTGGCCCGCCGCCATGGCTCGCTGCACCATGCGCTGCCGAAGCGCAGCTTCTACGCGGTGCATGCCGAGCCGAAGGCGTTCTTCGACCCTTCCGACTTCTCCGGCCTGATCGGCGATCCGGGTGTCATCGGCCTGCACATCTCGCCGAAGGGCCGCGGCGGCGAAGCGCCGATCCCGGGCAGCCTCTATGCCTGGGCGGCCGCACGATTTGCCCCGCGCTGACCTTTCGCCACGCAGCTTTGCGGCCGGCGCAGGACCGATTTGCTGCTTGATCTACCGCAACGTCCGCGCGGCCACCCGGTGATTGATTGCGGGCCATCATCGGAGACGTGTCATGACCGTAGACGCCAAGCCCTATCCGCGGGTTCAGTTCCTGATCGATACGTTCGCGCAATGGCTCCGGCACCGGCGTGAGCTGAGCGAGATCCGGCAGCTGGACCGTGACGATTTCGAGCGTATCGCGATGGACCTCCAGGTCACGCCGGCGGATCTCGATGAGCTGGTCCGCCATGGCGAGCACGCCGCCGACGAGTTGCCGCAGATGCTGAAGGCGCTCGGCATCGACGAGGCCGCGCTGGGGCGCGCCGAGCCGCTGGTGCTGCGCGACATGGAGCGCGTCTGCGCCATGTGCAAGGACAAGCCGCGCTGCCATCGCGATCTTGCCGCCGGGACGAGCGCCGAGCACTACGAGGAATACTGCCTCAACGCCCCGACCATCGACCGCCTGGGCAGCGCCGCGGTCAAGCACTGATCGCCGCCTCCCTCTCACCCAGCGGAGCAATGCGATGAGCCTGCCGAATCTGCACCGCAACACCTGGCTCCATGTCGGCGCCGCGATCCTGCTCGCGCTCGGCGCGATGCTGCTGATCCGGCTGCACAATGCCGGCGGCGTGACGCCGGCCGCCGACAGCGTGCAGGCGGGACGCAAACTGGCGGAGGCTTGGTGCAGCACCTGCCACGCCATCGACACCAGCGGGGCGAGAGCCCAAACCACGACCGCCCCCGATTTCGTCGCGGTCGCCAACATGCCGTCGACGACCGAGCTATCGCTCAAGGTGTTCCTGCAGAGCAGCCACCCGACGATGCCGAACGTCATTCTGACGGCCGAGCAGCGCGGCGACCTCGTCAACTACATCCTCAGTCTCCGCCGCATCTGACGCCTCACTTCGCCACCGCCGCGATCGCATCGGCGATCGCGATCGTGCGTCGCGCCATCTCGGCATGCAGCCGCTCGACCATGCGGCCGTCGATCTGGATCGCGCCGCGCGAGGCATTCTCCGGCAGCTCGAACGCGGCGATGATCTTGCGTGCCGCAGCGACCTCGTCGGCGGGCGGCGTGAAGATCGCGTTGCAGGCGTCGATCTGGCCGGGATGGATCAGCGTCTTGCCATCGAAGCCGAGATCGCGGGTCTGGATGCATTCCTGCGCGAATCCGTCGGTGTTGGCGAAATCGCTGTAAGGCCCGTCCAGAATCTCCAGCCCATGGGCGCGCGTCGCCAGGATGCAGTGGCTGATCATCGGCAGCATCGTGGAGCGGCCCGGCAGCATCCGGATGCGAGTCTCGCGCGAGATGTCGTTGGGTCCGAACACGAAGCCGGCGAGCCGCGAGCCTTCCTCGTGCACGGTGGCCGCGAGCAGATCGGCATCGAGCACCGCACGCGCCGTCTCGATCATCGCCCATACCTTCAGCGCGGGATCGGCGCCGACCTCGGCCAAGCGATCCGTGACCAGGCGAAGGTCCTCGACGGTCGACACCTTGGGAACGAGGATGCCGTCGGTCGCCGCCTGTCCGGCCATGGCGACGTCGTCGCGCCACCACGTCGTATCTAGGCTGTTGATCCGGATCAGCAGTTCCCGCTTGCCGTAGCCGTCGGCCGCCACCGCCTTGGCGATCTGGTCGCGGGCGGCGGCCTTGGCGTCCGGCGCCACCGAATCCTCGAGATCGAGGATCAGCCCGTCGGCCGGCAGGTTCCGCCCCTTCTCCAGCGCGCGCGCATTGGAGCCGGGCATGAACAGGAGACTGCGGCGCGGGCGGATCATTTCGGCGTTTCCCTTGGTTTATCGACGCGGCCCGCGATACCATTTCGGGGGCCGGCCCGAAAGGCTTGTTCCCGGAAGGCGCATGTGTTTAGGCAAGGCCCATGATCTCGTTCCCGCAACGCCTGCTCGAAGGCTATCGCGCCTTCGCCACCCAACGCCTGCCGACCGAACAGAGCCGTTACCTCGAGCTCTCGGAGCGCGGCCAGTCGCCCGAAGTAATGGTGATCGGTTGCTGCGACTCGCGCGTCTCGCCCGAGGTGATCTTCGACGTCGGTCCCGGCGAATTGTTCGTGCTGCGCAACATCGCCAACCTGGTGCCGATCTATCAGCCGGACGCCAACGCGCACGGCGTGTCCGCGGCGCT
Source organism: Bradyrhizobium sp. SZCCHNS3052 (assembly GCF_032484495.1). NCBI lineage: Bacteria > Pseudomonadati > Pseudomonadota > Alphaproteobacteria > Hyphomicrobiales > Nitrobacteraceae > Bradyrhizobium > Bradyrhizobium sp. SZCCHNS3052. The sequence continues at coordinate 128,062 of NZ_JAUETB010000014.1, forward strand.
GGAATATGCCGTCACCGTGCTGAAGGTGAAGCACATCGTCATCCTGGGCCACGCCCAGTGCGGCGGCATCCGCGCCTTCGTCGACAAGGCGGCGCCGCTGTCCCCGGGCGACTTCATCGGCCGCTGGATGTCGATGTTCATCAAGCCCGGCGAGGTCGTCGAACAGCGCACGCATGAGAGTTTCCAAGACTTCGTCACCCGGATCGAGAAGGCCGCGGTGTTCCGCAGCCTCGAGAACCTGATGACCTTCCCATTCGTGCGCAGCCGCGTCGAGGCCGGTGATTTGCAGCTCCACGGCGCCTATTTCGGCGTCTCCGAGGGCTCGCTGTTCGTGCTCGACAAGGCCAGCAAGGAATTCAAGAGTGCGCGCATCGCCGAGTAGCGAAGAGGGGGCAGCGAATAGCTGGGATCTCCATTCGCGGCTCGCCATTCGCTACTCGCCTCTCGTCAATGGTCACCCGACCAGCGGTCCGACAGCGCCAACATCAGGGTCGACACCACGAAGGTCATGTGCACGCCGACCAGCCAGGCGAGCTTGGTCGAGTCGTAGCCGGCGTCGAGATTCATGAACGCCTTCAAGAGCTGGATCGCCGAGATCGCGACGATCGAGGCGAGCAGCTTCTGCTTCAGTCCGGCGAAATCGACCTTGGTCATCCATTCCGGCCAGTCGGGATGGCCGCCGGGATCGATGCGCGAGACGAAGTTCTCATAGCCGGAGAACACCACGATCAGCACCAGGTTGCCGGTCAGGCAGACGTCGATCAGGCTGAGCACGCCGAGGATGATGTCGCTCTCCTTGGCGGTCGGCAGATGGACGATGTTCTCCCACAGCAGCAGCACGAACTTGAACAGCAGAACGACCAGGCTGACGACGAGGCCGACATAGAACGGCGCCATCAGCCAGCGGCTCTTGAACAGGAAGCCTTCGAGCCCGCGCTCGAGCGGACCCGGCGCGTGCCTGGCGGCGTCCGGCGTCGTCTTCTCGCTCATTGCGTTCCGCGCCTCACCCTGACGACGTCTCCGCTCAGGCCGCCTTCTTCTTGGCCGTGATCAGCTTGCGGTTGATCAGGACCTCCGCGATCTGGATCGCGTTCAGCGCCGCGCCCTTGCGCAGATTGTCGGACACGCACCAGAAGGCGAGGCCGTTCTCGACCGTGCCATCCTCGCGGATGCGGCTGATATAGGTCGCGTCCTCACCGGCCGCCTCGTAGGGCGTCACGTAGCCGCCCGGCTCGTGCTTGTCGATGACGAGGCAGCCCGGCGCATTGCGCAGGATGTTGCGGGCCTCGTCCGCCGTGATCGGATTCTCGAACTCGACATTGACGGCTTCGGAGTGACCGACGAACACCGGCACGCGCACGCAGGTCGCGGTCAGCTTGATCTTCGGATCCAGGATCTTCTTGGTCTCCATCATCATCTTCCACTCTTCCTTGGTGAAGCCGTCTTCCATGAAGACGTCGATCTGCGGAATGACGTTGAAGGCGATGCGCTTGGGAAACTTCTTATTAACCAGCTCGTCGTTGGTGTAGACGGCCTTGGTCTGCGAGAACAATTCGTCCATCGCATCCTTGCCGGCGCCGGACACCGACTGATAGGTCGACACCACGACGCGCTTGATCTTGGCCTTGTCGTGCAGCGGCTTCAGCGCGACGACGAGCTGGGCGGTCGAGCAGTTCGGGTTGGCGATGATGTTCTTCTTGTTGAAGCCGGCGGCTGCGTCGGCATTCACCTCTGGCACGATCAGCGGCACGTCGGGATCCATGCGCCAAGCCGACGAGTTGTCGATCACGACAGCGCCGGCGGCGCCGATCTTGGGCGACCACTCCTTCGACACCGAACCGCCGGCCGACATCAGGCAGATGTCGACATCGGCAAAATCGTAGTGCTCGAGCGCTTTGACCTTCAGCGTGCGGTCGCCATAGGACACCTCGACGCCGACGCTGCGGCGTGAGGCCAGCGCCACGACCTCGTCGGCGGGGAACTGGCGCTCGTCGAGAATATTGAGCATTTCCCGTCCGACATTGCCGGTCGCGCCGACCACTGCGACTTTGTAACCCATCGTTCACTCTCCGAAGAAATATGGCCGGCCGCGCATGTCAGCGGAAACCGAAGCGGCAGCGCTTCTATGCGAGAAACGTCCCTGACACAACGTTACCACGACGTCTCGCATTCGATGCAGTCCAATTCGGCCAGAACAGCCGCAGCGCCCCGATCCGGGTCCGTCCTGCAAGGGCTCAAGAGCTTCGCGGACGAGGTCTGCGGCACCTTTGCGCGCCTGTTCGCCTATGTGGGGGCTCTGGCGCTGATCGCCATGCTCGGAGTCGCCGGCTGGAACCATCTCGACGACGGCGACGCTTTGCCCGGCCGCGCCGGCTGGACCTTGGCCGACGCCGCAGTGCCGGCGTTCTCGCTTCGTCTCACCGACCAGCCCGACAGGACCGCCACCTACACCGTGCTCATCCACCCGGAAGGCGGCCGCAAGGACGTGTTGCGCTGGGGCGAACCCGCCGATCGCCCCGCTGCCGAGCTCGAGGTCTACCGGTTCGGATCGGAGCGCGATGCAAGGCATGATCCCCGGGCCGATCTCGCGGTCCGGATGGGGCGCAACTCCGCCTCCGAGCTCGAGACCGCCGGCGTGATCGACAGCCGGTTCGGCCCCGTCAGTCTGGTTCGCCGGGCTGGGGCTCCCGAGGGCGCCGGAGCCTGCCTCGGCTTTCTCAAGACCATCGCCGAGCCGAGCTTGCGGATCTCCGGCTGGTCGTGCCAGGGCGTGACGATGCCGATGCGCCGCGCCATGGTCGGGTGCATGCTCAACCGGCTGACCCTGCTGGCGCCCGACCAGCACCGGGCCCTGAGCCAGCTGTTCATGGGGTCCGATCAGCGGCGCGGCGGCTGCGACGAACCCGCCATCGCCAGCGGCAGCGCCGATTGGGTGACGTCGACCGCCAATCCGAGGCTGCGCGGCGCCTTGTGAATGTCTGCCTGCGTCCGGATGTTGCTGGGCGTGACCGCGCCCAATTCGGGCGTCCACATCGGCAGCCAAGTGACGGATATTGATGCAACTTTCCCGCCACAGCAGGGATTTATCTTGCCCGTCGCCGCGGGAATGACCTTGTGATGCCACAGCCGACCCAGATATTGTGCGGGCCAAATCATGCGCATGGCGAGCGCCCGCCCCTTTTGGCGCGAGGAAGAGGACGTGATGATCGAATTTCCTGCTGCGACCCGGGTCATGGCCTTGGCGGTGATCGCCGCGACGGGCCTTGCCGTCACGTCTCTTGCCGCCACCTCGGCGGATGCCGCCACCACCAAGCGCCGCGTGACGACCACCTATAGCAGCGGCAATCCGAACTATTCCTACCAGTCCGGCCCGCGCACCCGCATCTACATCACCCGCCGCTCGTTCCTCGACGGCGGCACCGAGGTGCTCCCGGGCGACCGCAAGTTCTCGGATTACGCGTTCCCGCCGGCCGTCGGCTATCCGTCGTTCGCCCGCGAGAACCTGAACCGCCCGATCGACCGTCAGCCGCTGATGGCGCCGTCCGATCTCGGTGGCTATCCGACCCGGATTCCGATCCCCTACTGAGGGCGGCCGCATCGTCAGATCATCAAGGCCGGGCCCCGCCCGGCTTTTTGTTGTTTTGCCGCGCTGACGTTCCATCGCGTCGTCATCGATCATGAGCTGGTCACTGCTCGATTTCGAACGTGTGAGACGACCGTTCGGAGACATGGCTGACACATCGCTACACGCCGATGGAGGCCAGCCTGCTCCACCCCTCAGTGTCATCCCGGCGAACGCCGGATCCATAACCACCGGCCGGCATGCCCCCCCGGTCTCATCGCTCCAGCGTGCCTCACACCCATGTCGGGGAGTCTGGGTCCCGGCGTTCACCGGGACGACACCGGAATTTTCGGCACGACTGGTCATCCTCGCACCCGCTTTCGCGTCCGAGTCTTTACTCGTCTGATCGCCCTCTCCTTGCAGAGGGCGCAGGGAAGGCCGGGCCTCGGCTGAGGCCCGTGGCCCCCGTGCGGAAAAAATGCACGGGGCAGGAACCACAGGTACAGCCGGATCGACCCGGCCTTCCCTGCGCGATGGTTTTCACGCTTACTCTACGCTCTCCCCGGTGTCCGGCCTGTTAGCCACCGTCGTCGTCGGGATCATCGCCCTTCCGACTTGGCGCCAGCATCGGGGCGCCAGGACCACGCAGCTTCACGTCCGCAAGAGCCTCGTTCGTCCGCATGTCCCTAGGACATGCTGCGAGCCCTCGCGGCCACCGCATTCCCGCCTCACGCCTCGTGACGATCGCGAAACGTCCCTCGCAAGCGAAGCGGGATGGAGGGAGAAGACCATGGATTCTGGAAAAACGAAAGTGGAATTTTTGGCGGAGGCCGACTGGTCAAGCGGAGGAGATTGAAATCGCGGGCGAAATAAGTTCTTCGCCGCGAAGGGAATAGAGCCACGGGACGACCGGCAACCTCCGTCAATCGCCATCGATCGCACCCGAGAGCTGATCCGATTTGCCCGACGAGCAGTCGCGACAAGCAAGCGTGCGAGTTGGCCACTCCGTCATGCCCGGGCTTGTCCCAGGCATCCACGTCCTTCCCAGGATGCCTCGCGACGTGGATGGCCGGGACGAGCCCGGCCATGACGACGCGGAGATGGACCGCCACAAACTCAGATCATCATATGCGATCGCCCGGCCCGACCTCGCACCGGTCTCAATCGTACAGCACAGCCGCGATCTTCGGGTCGGTGATGTTGGACTTGTCGTACCAGTAGAAGCCGGTGTCGGTGACCTTCGGCAGCTTCTCGCCCTTCAACGCCTTGACCGCTGACTCCACGGTGCAACTGCCGATGCCGATCGGATTCTGCGTGATGGCGCCGGCCATCTCGCCCGACATGATCGCGGCCTTCTGCTGCTTGCCGGAATCGTAGCCGATCACGACGATCTTCTTCTTCATCTCCTTGACGCCGTTGAGCACGCCGATCGCCGAGCCCTCATTGGCGCCGAAGATGCCCTTGAGATTCGGATTGGCCTGCAGGATCGACTTGGTGATCTCGGTCGATTTGAGCTGATCGCCGCCGCCGTACTGCACGCTGACGATCTTGATGTTCGGATGCTTGTCCTTGACGCGCTTGAGGAAGCCGTCGCGACGGTCGATGCCGGTGCGGCTGGTCTGGTCGTGCACGACCACGGCGACGTCGCCGGCATCGCCGATCATGTCGGCCATCTTGTCAGCGGCGAGGCCCGCCGCGGCGAGGTTGTCGGTGGTGCAGGTGGTCAGCGGAATGTCGCTGTCGACGCCGGAGTCGAAGGCGATCACCGGGATCTTGGCGGCTTGCGCCTTCTTCAGGAGCGGAATGGCGGCCTTGGAATCGAGCGCGGCGAAGCCGATCGCCTGCGGCTTCTTGGCGAGCGCCGCGGAGAGCATGTCGATCTGCTTGTCGACCATGGCCTCGGTTTCCGGTCCTTCGAAGCTGATCTTGACGTTGGCGGCCTTCGCGGCCTGCTCGGCGCCGAGCTTCACCGCCTGCCAGAACTGGTGCTGGAAGCCCTTGGAGACGAGGGGGATGTAGACATCATCGGCACGCGCGCTCGCGGACACTCCCGCGACCATGAGGGCGCCGAGCGCGACGCCGAGGAGATGCTTGCTCAACATTGGTGTTTCCTCTGCTCTCTTCAGTGACCTTGTCGTTACAGTGATGATCGTGGTCGTCGCCGCTCGCTGTCGGCGGGCAGCGCAGTCTTCAGCGCGACGTCGGAGCGGTGCTGGTCGCTGGTCCTCCTTGAAGGGTCAGGCGCGGTTTCGACGGAGCATGTCGGCGTAAACAGCGAGAATGATGATGACCCCGGTGACGACGAATTGCCATTCCTGGGCCACCGAGAGGATGCGCAAGCCGTTGGTCAGAACGCTCATGATGAAGGCCCCGATGATGGTGCCGAGAATGGTGCCGGTGCCGCCGCTCAGCGACGTGCCGCCGATCACGACGGCAGCGATCGCATCGAGCTCATAGCCCTGGCCGAGCGCCGGCTGGGCGGAATTGATGCGCGACGCGATCAGCAGTCCCGCGACTCCGCAGATGGCGCCGCCGAGGCCGTAGATGATGATCTTCCAGCGGTCGACATTGACGCCGGAGAGCCGCACCGCCTCCTCGTTGCTGCCTATCGCGAAAGTGTAGCGGCCGAGCGCGGTGCGGTTGAGAACGACGGAGGCCAGCACCGCCATCACGAACAGGATCAGGGCTGCATTGGGAATCGGCAGCGCCGGCACGAGCGTGCCGAGCAGCGAGTCCTGCGAGATCATCGAGAAGTTCTCGGTGTTGGTGAAATAGATCGGCTTGCTGCCGGAGACGACCAGGGCCAGCCCCTTCAGCACCAGCATCATGCCGAGCGTCGCGATGAACGGCGGCACCTTCATCTTGGTGATGACCGTGCCCGACAGCGCGCCGCTGAGCGCGCCGGTCACGATCGCCGCGACGATGCCGGTCCACATCGGCAGCTCCCAATAGGTGAGGAACACGCCGGCCATCACCGCGCAGAAGGTCATCAGCGTGCCGACCGACAGATCGATGCCGGCGGTGATGATCACGAAGGTCGAGGCGATCGCCAGCACGCCGTTGACCGCGGTCGCCTGCAGGATGTTGATCATGTTGTCGGTCTGCATGAACGCCGGCGAGGCGAAGCTGAAATAGGCCAGCAGCAGCACGAGGCTCGCGAACGCCAGCAGCTTCTGCAGCGCTGCAGGCCCGAGCAGACGGCGCCGCAGCGCGGCCATCGCGCCGCTCGGCGCGAGGCCATCCTTGACCTGATCCTTGACCAATGCGGGGTCGCTCATGCCGTCAGCCTGCCTTCATGGTTTCGCGCTGGGTGGCCAGATGCATGATCCGCTCCTGCGTGGCCTCGTCCGGCGACAATTCGCCGGTGATGCGGCCCTCGCACATCACGACGATGCGGTCGCTCATCCTGATCACCTCGGGAAGCTCCGAGGAAATCATGACGATCGCCTTGCCCTGGTCGGCCAGCGCGCGCAGCAGGCGGTAGATCTCGTTCTTGGCGCCGATGTCGATGCCGCGCGTCGGCTCGTCGAAGAACAGGATGTCGCAATCGCGATCGAGCCATTTGGCGATCACGATCTTCTGCTGGTTGCCTCCGGATAGCAGGCGAACCTGCTGCGACGCCGAAGGCGTGCGGATGTTCAGCATCCGGATGAAGCGGCCGGCGGTGTCGCGGATCGCGCGCTTCCTGAGCATGAACTTCATTGCAAGGTAGTTCGCGAGGTTCGACATCACGACGTTGGACTCGACGTCCATGCCGGTGGCGAGGCCGAAGCGCTTGCGGTCCTCGGAGAGATAGCCGATGCCGTGGGCGACCGCATGCGCCGGCGAGCGGATCGTCACCTTGCGATTGTCGACGAGAATATCCCCGGACGGAACGGCGTCGGCGCCGAAGATCGCGCGCGCGACCTCGGTGCGGCCGGCCCCCATCAGGCCGGCAAAGCCGAGGATCTCGCCCTTGCGCAGGGTGAAGCTGACGTCGCGGACCAGCGGCCCGCAGTTGAGCCCGCGCACCTCCAGCGCGATCGCGCCGACGGGCTGCGTGCCCGCGACGCGCGCGTCGCCCAAGGTGCGGCCCACCATCATGCCGATGATGGTCTCGATCGTGGTGGTCTCGGCCGGCACCGTCGCAACATACTCGCCGTCGCGCAGCACGGTGACGCGATCGGCGATCTGCTTCAGCTCGTCCATCTTGTGGGAGATGTAGACGATGCCGACGCCGCGTGCCTTCAAGGCGCGGATCATCTTGAACAGCTCGGCGATCTCGCGATTGTTCAGCGCGGCGGTCGGCTCGTCCATGATCAGAACGCGCGAGTTGAACGACAGCGCCTTGGCGATCTCCACCATCTGCTGCCTAGCCACCGTCAGCCCGCCGACTGTCGTGCGCGGGTCGATCGACAGATTGAGCTGGGCAAGCAGCTCGGCCGCCTGCCGGTTGAGCCGGTCCTCATCGAGCAGCAGCCCGAACGCCTTCATCGGCTCGCGCCCGATGAAGATGTTCTGCGCCACCGTGAGGTGGTTCATCAGTTGCAGCTCCTGATGAATGATCCCGATGCCGGCGGCCTGCGCCTCGCGCGGTCCTGGAAAATCGACGCTGGCGCCATCATAGAGGATCTCGCCGGAGTCCTTGCGGTAGACGCCGGCGAGGATCTTCATCAGGGTCGACTTGCCGGCGCCGTTCTCGCCCATCACGGCATGGACCTCGCCGGCGCGCAGCTCGAACCTGACATTGTGCAGCGCCCGGACGCCGGGAAAGCTCTTGCACAGGCCGTGAACGGAGATGAGCGGCGCAGTCATGCGTCAGCGTTTGTGGTGAGGGAGGTTGCGTACAATCGCCACGGGGCGGTGGTCGCGACATTGGCGACGACACCATGCACGGCGAGCGACATATCGCATCGCAAGCGCGATCACATTCATCCTCCCCGGCCCTCGCACGCATCATGTCGAACGCGTGCGAGCCCGCGTCCATTCAATGGCGCGGCGTTGGGGTCAGGCTATTCATCCGGGGATGAAAGTCTATAGGTAAAATCGACAGGCCTTGCGATGCGCCTGCAGGACGCGACCGCGGAATAGCGACGACGCGCCCGGTGGCGCGATCGAACACGTCGTGCGTTGAATTTGCGCTATCTCGACAACGACGGTGAGCCCCCCTCCCCGCAAGGGGGAGGGGAGTGCACCTTCGGCGCGGCGGAACCTCGGCTCCGACTACGCCGTGAGCTTCTCCAGCTCCTTGATGATCGCCTCGCCCATCTGCGCGGTCGAGGCCGGGGTCGAGCCTTCGGCCTTGATGTCGGCGGTGCGCAGGCCCGAGGCGAGCACGGCGGCGATGGCGGCGTCGAGCTTGTCGGCGAGCGCGCCCATGTCGAAGGAGTAGCGCAGCGCCATGCCGAACGACGTCAGCATCGCGATCGGGTTGGCGAGACCCTTGCCGGCAATGTCCGGCGCCGAGCCGTGCACCGGCTCGTACAGCGCGCGGCGCTTGTGGGTCTTGGCGTCGACCTCGCCGAGCGAGGCGGACGGCAGCATGCCGAGTGAGCCGGTCAGCATCGCCGCGATGTCCGAGAGCATGTCGCCGAACAGGTTGTCGGTGACGATGACGTCGAACATCTTCGGATACTTGACCAGATTCATGCCGCCGGAATCGGCGAGCTGGTGCTCGAGCGTGACGTCCTTGTATTCGCGATTGTGGACCGCGGTGACGACCTCGTTCCAGAGCACGCCCGACTTCATGACGTTGCGCTTCTCCATCGACGTCACCTTGTTGCGGCGCTTGCGCGCGAGGTCGAAGGCGACGCGGGCGATGCGCTCGATCTCATAGGTGTCGTAGACCTGGGTATCGACGGCCCGCTTCTGGCCATTGCCGAGATCGGTGATGGTCTTGGGCTCGCCGAAATACACGCCGCCGGTGAGCTCGCGCACGATCATGATGTCGAGGCCCTCGACGATCTCGCGCTTCAGGCTGGAGGCATCGGCGAGCGCCGGATAGCACACGGCCGGACGCAGATTGGCGAACAGGCCGAGATCCTTGCGCAGGCGCAGCAGCCCCGCCTCGGGCCGGACCTCATAGGGAACGCCGTCCCACTTCGGACCGCCGACGGCGCCGAAGATGATCGCATCCGCCGCCTTGGCCTTGTCCATGTCGGCTTCCGAGATCGAGGCGCCGTGGGCGTCATAGGCGGCGCCGCCGACCAGCCCGTCCTCGGTCTCGAACGAGGCCAGCCCCTTGGCGTTGAGCCAGCCGATCAGCCGCTTCACCTCCGCCATCACTTCGGGGCCGATGCCGTCGCCGGGCAGCAAAAGGAGCTTCTGGGTCGCCATGGTCGTTGTCCTCACGGGGCTTGTCATGCCGGGGCCTGAGCCCGGACATCCGTCATCTTTTGGTTGGATTGCCGGCTCGCCCCGATGGGTCGGGGACAGCAGCCCGGCAATGACGAGAGTTGCAAAATCGGCGGAGTGCTAAAGCGCTCCTGCGCGGTTGGCAAGCCACCATTGCCGCCGCCCGCCTTCTGTAGCGCCGGGCAAGGCTGTACTGTGCTCGAAACTGGCGGCCGAGCAGCATGATTTGCCGGATATGCGCCACGCCGGAGCATGTCTTGCCGATCTCCCGTTCCGATCCGCCGCCGGCCCACCCGGCGCTGACCAACCTCACGCTGTCGCTCGGTCCCATCATCGGTCTCGGCATCGGCCGCTTCGCCTATGCGCTGGTGCTGCCGGACATGCGCGACACGCTGCACTGGTCGTATTCGGCGGCCGGCTTCATGAACACGGTCAATGCCGCCGGCTATCTGATCGGGGCGTTGATCGCCGCGCAGACGGCCCGGCGGTTCGGCGGGCTGACCGCGGTGCGCGGCGGCACGCTGGCGGCTTTGGTCTCTCTCGTCGTCTGCGCCATGACGGGCGACTTCATTGCGCTCAGCCTGGCGCGGCTCGTGACCGGCATCGGCGCCGGCGTGGCGCTGGTGGCCGGCGGCGCGGTGGCGGCGCGGGTCGCCTTGGCGCGGCCGGCGCAGGCGAGCTTCGTGCTGAGCCTGTTCTATGCCGGGCCGCCGCTCGGCATCGTCATCTCAGGCCTGATCGCGCCGTTCGTGCTGCAGGCGTTCGGGCCCGGCTCATGGTGGATCGTGTGGGCGGTGCTCGCAGGCGCCGGCGCAATGCTGATCGTGCCGCTGCTGCTGATGCGGCTTCCAGCGAACGCCGCCATGCCGGAGACGCGCGCGGACCGCGTCTCGCTGCGGCCGATGGCGATCTATCTGTTCGGCTACTTCCTCTACGGCGCGGGCTACATCGCCTATCTCACCTTCATGATCGCCTATGTCCGCGACCTCGGCGGCGGCGCCGCGGCGCAATCCGGCTTCTGGTGCCTCATTGGCCTCGCCGGCTTCACCACGCCCTGGGTGTGGCGGCGCGTGCTGGCGCTCGATCGCGGCGGCTGGCCCACCGCCCTCATCCTCACCATCAACGCGATCGGCGCCGCCCTGCCCTCGCTCAGCCATTCGCCCGTCATGCTGACCTTGTCGGCCGCAGTGTTCGGCATCGCGTTCTCGACGGTGACGACCGCGACGACGGCCTTCGTGCGCTTCAACCTGCCGCAAGCCGCTTGGCCGCGCGCGATCGCGGCGCTGACCATCTCGTTCGGCGTCGGCCAGACGTTGGGTCCGTTCGCCGTCGGCGCGATCACCGATGCGATGGGGAGTCTGACCTATGCGTTGAATGTGTCGGCGGCGCTGTTGCTGTTGGGCGCGGCAATGGCGGCGCTGCAGGGGAAGTTGAAGCGCGCCGATCGAGCCTGATCGACGGTGTCGTCCCTGCGAACGCAGGGACCCCTACCGCGGACGCTATCGAGGGATCTGGCTGGTAGTTGCCTGCCTCATCACGGCCGGTGGTTATGGGTCCCTGCGTTCGCAGGGACGACAGCGGATATTGCGGCCGCCATCCGGGCTCGATTGGCGGGAGATCAACTCCCGCTGAACGAATTGTACCCCTGGTCCTCCCAGTAGCCGCCCTTGTAGTCGTTGGTGACTTCCATCGCGACGACGTATTTGGGGTTCTTGAAGCCGAGCTTGGTGGGCACGCGGATCTTCATCGGGTAGCCGTAGGCGCGCGGCAGGATCTGGTCGGCGAACTTGAAGGTCATCTGGGTCTGCGGATGCAGCGCGGTGCGCATGTCCAAAGGCGAGTTGTAGCCGTCCTTGTCGGCGCAGTTGAACCAGACATATTTCGCACGCGTGTCCGCGCCGATCAGCTTGAGGAAGTCGCGCAGCGGCGTGCCGGTCCAGGAGCCGATCGCGCTCCAGCCCTCGACGCAGATGTGGCGCGTGATCTGCGTCACCTGGGGCAGCGCCTGCAGCTCGTCGAGCGTCCACGACTTCTTGTTGTCGACGAGGCCGCGCACCTCGAGCTTCCAGTCGACGGCGTCGATCTCCGGCGCCTCGTCGAGCGTGTAGTAGGCATTGAACGGGAACGGCTTGGTGATCGCGCTCTCCGGGAAGGTCGGCGCCAGCGCATCCGGATTGAACATCCATGCCTGCACCGCGTCGTTGAACTTCGAGACCTTCTTGAGCAGCTCCTCGGCGGTGTCGCCGTCGACGACGTCGCAGCCGGCGAGCAAGGTCAGCGCGCCGAGGCTGGCGCCGCCGGTGATGAAGCGGCGCCGCGTGAGATCGGGCATCACCTTCAGCGAGTCCTTGATCAGGAGCCGCTTGTCGACGCCGGGAATGAGGAACGGACGTTTCGCCATGGTTGTCTCTCCTCTCAGCGGCCGATGATCATCGCGCGCAGGCTCTTCGGCACCAGCAGCGCGAGCAGGATGTGGATCACCAGGAAGGCGCAGATCAGCGCCATGCAGACGAAATGGACGTAGCGCGCCGCCGGATAGTCGCCGAACAGGCTCACCAGCCAGTGCAGCTGCACCGGCTTCCACATCGACAGGCCCGTGAGCACGACGACGATGCCGACGCAGATGATGCCGAGATAGAGCAGCTTCTGCACCGCGTTGTAGACGGTGAGGTCGTCATGGGCGAGCTTGAACGTCAGCGCGGCCTTGAGGTCGGCGACGACGGACGCCGGCGAGATCGGCAGCAGCTTGCGGCGGAACCGGCCGGTGGCCAGACCGGTGACGAGATAGGCAAGGCCGTTCAGCATCAGCAGCCACATTGCCGCGAAGTGCCACAGCAGCGCGCCGCCGAGCCAGCCGCCGAGCGTGAAGCTGCGGTCGAAGCGGAAGTCGAACAGCGGCGAGGCATTGTAGATCTGCCAGCCCGACATGATCATCATGATCATTGCGACGGCGTTGATCCAATGCATGACGCGCACCCAGGCCGGCTGAACGACCTTGGTCGCGACTCCGGTTACAGCTCCCCCGGTCGCCGCGAGGGTCGAGGGGGCGCTGGTGGTGGCGCTCGTCATGGCGGTCGGCTCCGTCGCTTGCATTTACGTCGCTTGCATTCGTCACGCCAAGTATACGCCGGCTCGGCGGGCTCCGTTACACCCGCGGCGCCGATCAAAACGATACGCAGAAACTATCGCGTTCACAAAAAAGCGAGCCGGGGGTGGCCCGGCTCGCTCCTGGTCACATCCGCGAGGAGGAGGAGGAAGAAACGGATGTGTCCGGTGTCGCGCCGGGCCTCAGGACGCCGGCATCAGCACGGTGTCGACCACGTGGATGACGCCGTTCGACTGGTTGACGTTGGGGATCGTCACCATCGAGGTGCCGCCCTTGGCGTCGACGATCATGACGTTCTTGCCCTCGCGCTTGACGGTGAGCTGCTCGCCCTCGACCGTCTTAAGCATCTGGCCGTCCTTCAGGTCGGACGCCTCGAGCTTGCCGGGCACGACGTGATAGGTGAGGATCTTGGTCAGCGTCGCCTTGTTCTCCGGCTTGACGAGGCTGTCGACGGTGCCTGCCGGCAGCTTGCCGAACGCGGTATTGGTCGGCGCGAACACCGTGAACGGTCCCTTGCCTTCCAGCGTCGGCACGAGGCCGGCGGCCTTCACCGCGGCGACCAGCGTCGTATGATCCTTCGAGTTGACCGCGTTCTGCACGATGTTCTTCGACGGATACATCGCCGCGCCTCCGACCATCACGGTCTTCTCCTCGGCGCTGGCGGGCGCGACGAAGGTCGAGGTCAGCGACAGCGCGCTGAAGGCGGCGGCAGCGAGAAAGGCAATGCGCTTGGACATGGGTAGCTCCCTATGAAAGGCGGCGGCAGAGCCGCGTGATGAGTTCGACTGCGACACCGATGCTGATCTTGAGCGGATGCGCTCTTGCGTCGTGTCAGGCCGAGCTACGCCGCGTTCGGAAGCGAGTTTCGGCGCATAATTTAACGTGATCCGTGAAACCTGCGGCGATCGAGATCGTCTCGCCGACTCATTGAACGAGATCCGCGCCGCATTGTCGCAGCCTGCTGCGAACTGATCAGCTCTCTGTCGGTCATTGGCCGACGCCGATGACCGATCATCGTCGCCATTAACTACAATGCGAGCCGAGCCCGGCCGAACCTGCCGAAAACATTGCGAGTAAGACTTTCTTAAGGTTGATTGGTCGGCACGGCGCCGGCTGCGGGAAGGGGATGTCCTGCACTGTCCGGCGCGATCGGCGGGGGTTTCCTACAGTGAACAGAACGATCTGGATTGCGGGGTTCTGCCTCGTGATAATCTGCTGCTTGCTTGCAACGAAGATGGTGCTTGCCGCGGTATCGCCCGGCGACATCGCGGGCGAAGCGACGTCGTCGCTGATCCGCGAGCCCATTCCCGGCGTTGATACGTTGAACGAGTCCGATCGCAGTTTCGAAACACCGCCGCTCGATCTCAACGAAGGCGCGCGGCTGCCGCTGCTCTCGCGGGCCGTGCGCGCGGAGGGACGTGGTGCGTCGGCTGCCCGCCGCGCCAAGCCGGCCAGCAAGTCGACCGTGCTGCGGCCGGCCAAGCGCGAGGCCGCGCCGGTGAAGAGCGCGGCGGCGCCGTGCCGGCAGCTCGATCCGATCGCCCGCTTCCTTGCGTCGGCCAAGATCGGGCCGCGCTGCCAGGCTTGATGAATTGCGGCGTCAGGCCGAGACCGCCGTCACCACCTGCGCCAGCAATTGCTCGCGCCGCGTCTGCGAGCGCTGGCCCTTCATGGTGGCGGCGAAGCGTTCGAGAATGCCGTCCTCGAACGCCGTGACGATGGTGTCGTGCACGTAGCTCTTGCGGCAGATCGCCGGCGTGTTGGTGAGTTCGTCGGCGGCGGCGCGGATCGCTTCCAGGATCTGCTTCTTGCGACCGCGCGCGCTCGCCGCCGGCGTGATCCGCGACAAGGTCTCCAGCGCCACGGCGGAGGCCATCAGCGTGCGGAAATCCTTCAGCGAGATCTTGATGCCGGCGATCTCGCGCAGGAAGGCGTTGACCTGTGTGGTCGAGACCGCGCGCACCACGCCCTGGGCGTCGCGGTATTGGAACATGCGACGGCCGGGCACGCCGCGCAAAATGCCGACGGCCCGCACCAGCTTGGCGGCGTCGCATTCCTTGCGCACGGCCTTGCCGCCCTTGGCCTTGAAGGTCAGCACCAGGGAGTCATCCTCGAGCGTGACGTTCGACTTCAACAGTGTGGTGGCGCCGCGCGTGCCGTTCAGCCGGGCATAGGACTCGTTGCCGGGGCGAATGGCCGTGCGCGCGATCAGCTCGATGACAGCAGCGAGCGCGAACTCGCGCGTCGGCTGGTCGCCGGCGAGATGTTTCGACACCGCGCGACGGATGCGCGGCAGCGCGCCGACCAGCTTGGCGAGGCGATGCGCCTTGCGATGCTCGCGCACCTTCTCCCAGTCGGCGTGATAGCGGTATTGCAGCCGGCCGGCGGCATCGACGCCAACCGCCTGCAGATGCAGGTTCGGATCGGGGGCGTAGCGCACCTCGCGATAGGCCGGCGGCACCGCCATCGCATGCAGGCGGCGGATGGTGCCGGCGTGGCGGATCGGGGTGCCGTTGGCGCGGATGAAGGTATAGCTCTTGCCCCGCCTGATGCGGCGGATGGTCAGCGCGGTCTGGTCGCCGAGCTTCAGCCCGATGCGCTTGGCGAGTTCCTCGACCGAGGTCTTGGCATTGCCTTGCGCGTCGGCGGTCTTGGCGTGGGCCAGATCCTTCAAGCTCAGCTTGCGGCGCGGCGGCTTGGGCGGCCACTGGCCCAGCGCTTTCGCGAGCGCGACCTCGGGATCGGCCGGGCCGACCCGTGGGCTCTCGAAATTCTGCTGGTCCATCATTGCTTTAGACGCCCTGCCGTCGTTTTCATCCGCTCAATGCCCCGGAGTCCGGTTTGGTTCCGGCCGGGTTATCCACAGCTTCAAGGCGATTTAGGGCGTGACGGGCCGGATAGCGAGTCCCTAATTTTGGGCAAAGCGGTTTCAAAATACCGGTACGCGCCCCGATTCCGGGTAACCTTGATGCTGCAGACTGTAGCGACCTCCGAGGCGCGGCCGGCGCACGCAACCTCCGCGCACAATTCTTTGATCCTGCTCAGACCGCCTCCCCGCCGAAGGTCCTACTTGTCTTGCCTTGTCGCCGCCGGTTACGCGGACGCATAGTGGGAACAACGATGGCCTGCGCGGGATCGACGGCAGGCCGCATGTGGAGGGTGTGAAATGTCCGAGAAGATCTACGACGTTCCGGCCGAGTGGGCGAAACGCGCCTTTGTCGACGACGCGAAGTACCAGGAGATGTACGCGCGCTCGATCAAGGACCCCAACGGCTTCTGGGCCGAGCAGGCCAGGCGCGTCGATTGGGTCAAGGCGCCGACGAGAATCGAGAACGTCTCCTACGCACCCGGCAACATCTCGATCAAATGGTTCGAGGACGGCGTCCTCAACGCCGCCTATAACTGCATCGACCGCCATCTCGCCACCCGCGGCGACCAGACCGCGATCATCTGGGAAGGCGACGACCCCTCGCAGTCGAAGCACATCACCTATCGCGAGCTGCACGACGAGGTGTGCAGGATGGCCAACATCCTGCGCAACCGCAACGTCAAGAAGGGCGACCGCGTCACCATCTATCTGCCGATGATCCCGGAGGCCGCCTATGCGATGCTGGCCTGCGCCCGCATCGGCGCCATCCACTCGGTGGTGTTCGCCGGCTTCTCGCCGGACTCGCTCGCCCAGCGCATCAAGGACTGCGATTCCAAGATCATCATCACCGCCGACGAGGGCCTGCGCGGCGGCCGCAAGGTGCCGCTCAAGGCCAATGTCGACGCAGCGCTGAACAAGGTCGACAATGTCGACTGGGTCGTCGTGGTCAAGCGCACCGGCGGCAAGATCGAGATGAATCCGAGCCGCGACCTCTGGTACCACGAGGCCGCCGAGATGGTGACCACCGAATGCCCGTGCGAGCCGATGAATGCGGAGGATCCGCTGTTCATCCTCTACACCTCGGGCTCGACCGGCCAGCCCAAGGGCGTGCTGCACACCACCGGCGGCTATCTCGTCTACGCCGCGATGACGCATCAATACGTGTTCGACTATCACGAGGGCGACGTCTACTGGTGCACCGCCGACGTCGGCTGGGTCACCGGTCACAGCTACATCCTCTATGGGCCGCTGGCCAATGGCGCTGTCACGCTGATGTTCGAAGGCGTGCCGAACTATCCGGACAATTCGCGGTTCTGGAACGTCATCGACAAGCACAAGGTCAACATCTTCTACACCGCGCCGACCGCGATCCGCGCCCTGATGCAGGGCGGCGACGGACCGGTGAAGAAGACCTCGCGCGCGTCTCTGCGCCTGCTCGGCTCGGTCGGCGAGCCGATCAATCCGGAAGCCTGGGAGTGGTATCACCGCGTCGTCGGCGACGACCGCTGCCCGATCGTCGACACCTGGTGGCAGACCGAGACCGGCGGCATCCTGATCACGCCGCTGCCGGGCGCGACCCGGCTGAAGCCGGGCTCGGCGACGCGGCCGTTCTTCGGCGTCGTGCCCGAGATCGTCGATGCCGACGGCAAGACGCTGGAGGGCGCGACCGAGGGCAATCTCTGCCTCACCCGCTCCTGGCCGGGCCAGATGCGCACGGTGTATGGCGACCATGCCCGGTTCGAGATGACCTACTTCTCGACCTACAAGGGCAAGTACTTCACCGGCGACGGCTGTCGCCGCGACGCCGACGGCTATTACTGGATCACCGGCCGCGTCGACGACGTCATCAACGTCTCCGGCCACCGCATGGGAACGGCCGAGGTGGAAAGCGCGCTGGTTGCCCATCCCAAGGTGTCGGAAGCCGCCGTGGTCGGCTATCCCCACGACATCAAGGGCCAAGGCATCTACGCCTATGTCACCCTGATGGCCGGCGAGCAGCCGACCGAGGAGCTGCGCAAGGAGCTCGTCGCCTGGGTGCGCAAGGAGATCGGCCCGATCGCCTCGCCCGACCAGATCCAGTTCGCCCCCGGCCTGCCCAAGACCCGCTCCGGCAAGATCATGCGCCGCATCCTGCGCAAGATCGCCGAGGACGAGCCGGGCGCGCTGGGCGACACCTCGACCCTTGCCGATCCCGGCGTGGTCGATGATCTCGTCCAGCACCGGCAGAACCGCAAGGAGAAGCAGGCGTAAGCACGCCGTGCCCCGCGGGCGCCAAGCGCGTTCGCCGCAATCGTCAAGTCTCATCGCACTCCCGCGGCTGATTCCGCGGGAGTGTTGTTTTCAGGTCATTTACTCGCAGACGGAGTTTTCCTTTCCTCATGCGATCTGCGTGCTCCCGGCCGGGGAGCAGGCGCCGCGGAACCGGCTGAGGGGATGACCATGCGGACTGGGGCGGTCAGGTTGACACTGAAGGCGGCGATGCTGGCCGCGTCGGTGATCGGAACCATGGTCACGACGGCCGGCTCTGCGTCGGCCCGTCCCGAGTTGGTCGCCGTCGCCGGCGACTTTTCGCCGGGCACCATCGTCGTGAGGACCGGCGAGCGGAAACTCTATCTCGTGCTCGATGGCAGCCACGCCTTGCGCTACACGGTCGGCGTCGGCAAGGCCGGCCGGCAATGGGCCGGCACCACCAAGATCGACGGCAAGTACAAGAATCCGGCCTGGGCTCCGCCCGCCGACGTCAAGCGCGACAAGCCGGAGCTGCCGGACGTCATTCCCGGCGGCTCGCCGCGCAATCCGATGGGCGTTGCCGCCTTGACGCTCGCCGGCGGCGAATATGCGATCCACGGCACCAACGTGCCGAATTCGGTGGGCGGCTACGTGTCCTACGGCTGCATCCGCATGCTCAACCCGGATATCACCGACCTCTACGAGCGCGTGTCGATCGGCACGACGGTGGTGGTCACGCGCTGAGTCACCGTTGCGATACGGGAGTGCGGCGAACGCGGGACCGGCAACCCCGGCGCCGAACAACGCAAGCCGCGCGCCGAGATCCCGTCAGAAGTCCGAGATGATTCCCTTTCTCTCCCAGTCGCCGTACCGGGTCGGCTCCGGCCCTTTCGGCCCCTGCAGTTCTTTCGGCACCGGCTTCGCCTGCTCGGCCGCCAGACGGCGGCGCTCCTCGGCTTCGGCGAGCGCGCGTTGCGCAGCCGGCGAAAGCGGCTTGCGCGGCGCTTCGTTGCTGGCGACCACCGACAATGCGGGCCTGGTCTCAGGCCCGCTCTTGGACTCGCTCTTGGGCTCGTTACTCATCGTACCATTCCACCGTTGAACCGGTTCGTTCCCGACCTCATCAGATCGTGTGCCCACCCATGAAAAAACAGGGCTAATAAAAGCAGAGCCGATTCTTACATTTGGCATATTCCGGTGACAGAGGACCCGCAAGCTGATGGCATGCACCCGATGGTCGCGGAACTGCCTTTCTTCTTTCGCGAGTAATTCCCAGGCATGCCTCCGCCGCGTTTTGCGACCCCTTCCGAAGTCCCAGGCCTGGCGGCACGGCGCATCGCCGCCGACGTGGTTGACGGCGTGCTGCACAAGCATCGCACCCTCGACGATCAGCTCGACGGGACCGGCGCACATCCCGGACTGAAGCATCTGGCCGACCGCGACCGCGCGCTGATGCGCCGGCTGGTCGCCACCACCTTGCGGCGGCTTGGAACGCTCGGTCACGTGCTGTCGCGGCTGCTGGATCGCGGCGTGCCGACCGACGCGCCGCGGGCGCAGAGCGCGCTGCTGATCGGCGCCGCCCAGATCCTCTGGATGGACGTTCCTGACCACGCCGCCGTCGACCTCTCCGTCCGCCTGGTGCAGGCCGACCGCCGCGCCGCGAAATATGCCGGGCTCGTCAACGCGGTGCTGCGGCGCTGCGCGCGCGAGGGCGCAACCCTGCTCGACGATGCCGCCGGTCAGCCGCTCGACATCGCGCCCTGGCTGCTCAAGCGCTGGATCGATCATTATGGCGAAGCGACCGCCAGGGACATCGCCGCGGCGCTCGGCCAGGAGCCGTCGCTCGACCTCACGGTGAAGTCGGACCCGGCGCAATGGGCGTCGCGGCTGCATGGCGAGGTGCTGTCGACCGGCACCGTGCGCACCGTACTGCATGGTTCGGTGACGGTGCTGCCGGGCTTCGCCGAGGGACAATGGTGGGTGCAGGACGCCGCCGCCGCCTTGCCTGCGCGCCTGCTCGGCAACATCAGCGGCAAGGCCGTCGCCGACCTCTGCGCGGCGCCAGGCGGCAAGACGGCTCAGCTCGCCCATGCCGGCGCCCGCGTCACCGCGGTCGACCGGTCGCCGGCCCGGATGAACCGGCTGAGGGACAACATGACCCGGCTGCAGCTGACCGCCGAGACGGTCGTGGCCGACGCCGCCGAATGGCAGCCCGCCGACAGCGGCGGCTTCGACGGCCTGCTGCTCGATGCGCCCTGCACCTCGACCGGCACGATTCGGCGTCATCCCGACGTCGGCTGGTTGCGCAGCGAGGCCGACATCGCCGCGTTGTCGGGCTTGCAGGCGCGGCTGCTGACCAGGGCGGGCAGCCTGATCAAGCCGGGCGGAACCCTGGTCTACTGCACCTGTTCGCTGGAGCCCGAGGAGGGCGAGCAGGTGGTCGAGCGCGTGCTGGCCGAATCCACCGAGCTGCGCCGCATCCCCGTCACCGCCGGCGAGGTGGCGGGACTGGCCGAGCTGGTCACTCCGGCCGGCGACCTGCGCACGCTGCCCTGCCATTTGCCGCACCAGGACCCCCGGCTCGGCGGTCTCGACGGTTTTTATGCGGCGAGACTGGAGCGGCGGCCGTGAGCGTGCCATCGTGTGCCGTGCGCCGGCCCTGCGTCGGTCGGGCTTTAGGGGCGTCGGCGTTGCCGTTAGTCCGTTAAATCCTGATTTTGCACCAGATTCTGGTCCCGCGATGGTGCTGCACCGGGGCCAAAAATGGTGTATCGGCGGCAGTTGCGATCTATGAAGGATGCGCAACCGAATCCCCCTCTGAATCCAAGGCTTGGCGTGTCCGCCGCTCAACGCAGACGCATATCGACGCTGGTGATGGGCCGCTTTGCGCGCAGCCTGATGTCCAACGTCAGCGGTGTATCGGTATCCGTGTCCGGGTTGTGGCCCGGTCGCGCCGACCGACTCATCATTGCGCCGCATGACCTGCGCACGTCGGACGCGACGCGGGCGGCCGAGATCTACGCCGGCCGCTTCGTCTTCGCCGGCAAGATCGTGACCTGCCATGGCCGCTCGATCTTCGACCTGGAGCCGCCGTCCGAGGACTGGGAGGTGGCCCTGCTCGGCTTCGGCTGGCTGCGACATCTGCGCGCAGCCGACACCGCGCTGACCCGCGCCAATGCCCGTGCTCTGGTCGACGACTGGATCACCAACCAGATCGGCCGCCATCCGCTGAGCCGGCGCGCCGACGTGCTGGCGCGGCGGGTGATCTCGCTGCTGTCGCAGGCGCCGCTGGTGCTGGCCGATTCCGACGGCAAGTTCTACCGCCGCTATCTGCGCGGGCTGACCCGCGAGATCCGCTATCTGCGCTATTCGACGATCGACATCCCGGATGGCGCGCCGCGGCTGCAGGTGCTGATCGCACTGTGTTACGCCGCGCTGTGCCTCGCCAACCAGGCCAAGCACATCCGCAGCGCGACCCGGAAACTCTCCGACGAATTGCAGCGGCAGATCCTGCCCGATGGCGGCCACGTCTCGCGCAATCCCGGCGCGCTGATCGAATTGCTGATCGACCTGCTGCCGCTGCGGCAGACGTTTGCGGCCCGCAACATCGCCCCGCCGCCGGCGCTGCTTAACGCCATCGACCGCATGATGCCGATGCTGCGCTTCTTCCGCCACGGCGACGGCAACATGGCGCTGTTCAATGGCATGGGCGGCACCCCGTCCGACCTGCTGGCGACCCTGCTCGCCTACGACGACACCCACGGCACGCCGATGGCGAGCATGCCGCATTCCGGTTTCCAGCGGCTCGATGCCGGACCGATGACGGTGATCGTCGACACCGGTCCGCCGCCGCCACCGCATCTGAGCCATGAGGCCCATGCCGGCTGCCTCGCCTTCGAGATGTCCTCCGGACCGTGCCGCATCGTGATCAATTGCGGCATGCCGTCGACCGGCCGCGATAATTGGCGCGCCTTCGCGCGCAGCACGGTGGCGCATTCGACGCTGACCTACCACAACACCTCGTCCTGCACCTTCGTCGAGATGTCGGCGATGAAGCGCCTGCTGCACGGCGCGCCGATCGTATCGGGTCCGACGCGGGTCGAGAACTTCCGCGAGATCGTGCCCGACGGCACCGTGCTGTCGACCTCGCACAACGGCTACGCGGCGAAATTCGGCCTGATCCATCGTCGCGTGCTGGTGGCGGCCGAGGACGGCTCGCGGCTCGACGGCGAGGACACCGTGACGCCGGCGCAGGGCGCGCGGCTTCGCGGCGGCGGATCGGACTACGCGCTGCGCTTCCACCTGCACCCGGCCGTCAAGGCCAGCCGGCTCAGCGACGGCCGCGGCGCCATGCTGGTGCTGCCCAATCGCGAGGTCTGGACGTTCGAGACGTTCGACGATCGCGTCGACCTCGAGGACAGCGTGTTTCTCGCCGGCAATGACGGTCCGCGCCGCACCACGCAACTGGTGATCCGGCAGGACGCGCAGCAGGCCCCGTCGATCCGCTGGAGCTTCGTCCGCTCGTCGGCGTCCCCGACCGAGACCAACGGGCGCCGCAACGGGCGGAGAGAGCCTGAGCTGCCGCTGTAACACCCTGGCTCTCGCTTCTCATCTCACATCACCGTCCGTCGAGACGTCCGCCTTCGGCGGGCCCTCGGAACGCGGCCGACGTTCGGGCGGCTCATCGTGCGACGTGCGGCGTTCGATCGCCCACCCGTTGTCGCGGGCGGCAAAAGCTGATATGAGGCCCGCTCTCGTGCGACTGGCGACTTTGGATGGAGCACCATCGGGGAGCGCGGGATTTGACGCCGTGCGCCTGGGCATTTTGAACTCCTGCACAAGGACTCTGCCCATGACCAATCAGCTTCGTCGCGTTCACCGTGCCCTGCTTTCCGTATCCGACAAGACCGGCCTGGTCGACTTCGCCCGCTCGCTCGCCGCGCGCGGCATCGAGCTGGTCTCGACCGGCGGCACCGCCAAGGCGATTGCCGATGCCGGCCTCAAGGTGAAGGACGTCTCCGACCTCACCGGCTTTCCCGAGATGATGGACGGCCGCGTCAAGACGCTGCATCCGAAGGTGCATGGCGGATTGCTCGCGATCCGCGGCAATGATGAGCATGCCGAGGCGATGAAGACCCACGGCATCGCGCCGATCGATCTGCTCGTCGTCAATCTCTACCCGTTCGAGGCCACGGTCGAACGCGGCGCCCCGTTCAACGACTGCATCGAGAACATCGACATCGGCGGCCCGGCGATGATCCGCGCGGCGTCGAAGAACCACGAGGACGTCGCCGTCGTCGTCGACGTCAACGACTATCACGCCGTGCTGGACGACCTGGCGCGGCATGAGGGTTCGACCACGCTGCTGCTGCGCCGCCGGCTTGCCGCCAAGGCCTATGCGCGCACCGCCGCCTATGATGCCGCGATCTCCAACTGGTTCGCCGCCACCATCCAGAACGACGCGCCCGATTACCGCGCCTTCGGTGGCAAGCTGATCCAGTCGCTGCGCTATGGCGAGAACCCGCACCAGCACGCAGCGTTCTACGCGCTGCCCGGCCGCCGTCCCGGCGTCGCCACCGCTCGCCAGCTGCAAGGCAAGGAGCTGTCCTACAACAACATCAACGACACCGACGCGGCCTATGAGTGCATCGCCGAGTTCGACCCGGCGCGCACCGCCGCCTGTGTCATCGTCAAGCACGCCAATCCCTGCGGTGTCGCCGAAGGGCCCGATCTCGTCACCGCCTACCAGAAGGCGCTGGCCTGTGACTCGACCTCGGCGTTCGGCGGGATCATCGCGATGAACCGCAAGCTCGATGCCGCCACGGCGCACGCGATCACCGGCATCTTCACCGAGGTGATCATCGCGCCCGACGCGACCGAGGAGGCGATCGCGGTGATCGCAGCGCGCAAGAACCTGCGGCTGCTGCTCGCCGGCGCCCTGCCCGATCCGCGCGAAGCCGGCCTCACCGCCAAGACCGTGGCCGGCGGCCTGCTGGTGCAGAGCCGCGACAATGCTGTCGTCGATGACATGGAGCTGAAGGTGGTGACCAAGCGCGCCCCCACCGAAGCCGAGTTGCGCGACCTGCGCTTCGCCTTCCGCGTCGCCAAGCATGTCAAGTCGAACACCATCGTCTACGCCAAGGAGTCGGCGACAGTCGGCATCGGCGCGGGACAGATGAGCCGGGTCGATTCGGCGCGCATCGCCGCGCGCAAGGCGCTGGATGCGGCCAGCGCGCTCAAGCTCGCCGAGCCGCTGACCAAGGGATCGGTGGTCGCCTCCGACGCGTTCTTCCCGTTCGCCGACGGCATGCTCGCCTGCATCGAGGCCGGCGCCACCGCCGTGATCCAGCCGGGCGGATCGGTGCGCGACGACGAGGTCATCAAGGCCGCCGACGAGCACGGCATCGCTATGGTCCTCACCGGCATCCGGCACTTCCGGCACTGATTGCGCCCACAATCTCCGCCGTCATTCCGGGATGCGCCGCAAGGCCAGGCCCGGAATCCATAACCGCGATCGTGAGTATGGATTCCGGGCTCGCCCTGCGGGCGCCCCGGAATGACGGCGGAGCAAGTTTCAGGCGCCCTGCCCCGCACGACCACCTGAATTCACCCGCGCCAGCAACAGCAATCCCGTCGCAAAGAACAGCACCAGCACGGCCATGCCCGCCTTCTGGCTCGCGGTGGCCGCGGTGATGATGCCGATCAGCAATGGCCCGATGAACGACGTCACCTTGCCGGTGAGCGCGAACAGGCCGAAATATTGCGCGACGCGCTCCTTGGGCACCATGCGGATCAGCAGCGAGCGCGAGGCCGCCTGCAGCGGCGCGCCGCAGGCGCCGATGACGCAGCCGAGCAAGAGATAGGCGCGCTCCGGCAGCGAGGCGAACAGCGGGCCGCCCGGCACGGCCGGCGTAACCGAAATGAACAGAACCGAATCACGGCTCACCATGAGGATCGCGATGATCGCGAGCAGCAGCAGCGTCATGCTGCCGGCGATCACGCGCTTCGGCCCGAGAAAGTCATCCAGCTTGCCGCCGATCCAGCCGCCGAACGTGCCGGCGGCGGCGAGGATGATGCCGAAGGTGCCGATCTGGATCGTGTTCCAGCCGAACGTGCCGGCGGCATAGATGCCGCCGAAAGCGAACAGCGACACCAGCCCATCGGTGTAGATCATGTTGGCGAGGAGAAACAGCGCAACGTCGCGCTGCTGCGGCAGGCTGCGCAGCGTCTGCTTCAGTTGACCAAGCCCCTCGCCCACGGCCGCGCCCAGCCGGTGCCGCGCCGGAAAGTCCGGTGTGAACAGGAACATCGGCAATACGAACACGATGAACCAGAGCCCGGTGAGCGGACCGGAGATGCGGTCGCCTTCATGGCTCACGGGATCGAGCCCGAACAGCGGCTTGAATCCAAACAGCGTGCGGCCGCTGTCGGGATTGGCGGCGAGAAAGCCGAGCACGATGACGAGCGAGAGGATGCCGCCGACATAGCCGGTGGCCCATCCGGTGCCGGACAGCCGGCCGATGCGTTCCGGCGGCACCAGCGTCGGCATCATCGCGTTGTTGAACACGGTGGCGAACTCAACCCCGATGGTGGCGATCACATAGGCCGCGAGCAGCGGCGGGATCAGCTCGGGCGCGCCGGGACGCCCGATCCACATCAGCGAGGCGCCGATCACCAGCATCGCGCCGAACGCCGCGATCCACGGCTTGCGGCGCCCGGTGGCATCGGCGATGGCGCCGAACACCGGTGACAGCAGCGCGATGACGATGCCGGCCGCGGCGGTCGCAAAGCCCCACAGCGCCTGGCCGCTCGCCGCGTCCGGCGCGACATGCGCCGCGAAATAGGGCGCGAAGACGAAGGTCGTGATCAGCGTGAAATAGGGCTGCGCCGCCCAATCGAACAAGATCCAGCTGACGACGGCCGCGCGCCCGGGATAGATTCGGCCGTCGGCAGGGCCAGAGGTCTCGATCGTGATGACGGCCATTCGAAAATCCTCTGCAATCACCGCGTCGCATCTCGCGACGATCACGGCGTTGCGTTTTACGCCGGCGACGCGGCCCTATAACATCTGACGATCCCAGGCGGATGTCAGCAACGGCAGAATTGCGATGACCACGTTCACGATTGATCGACGACGGCTCCTTGCGGGTTTCATGCTGTTGCTGGCCGGCTGCCTGCCCGCGCGGGCGCTGGATTCGCAAACCTTCGATATCCCGCAGCCACCCGGTATCACCGCGCCGGCGCAGCCGCCCGCACATGGCATGGTGGTGGCGCAGGAGCGGATCGCGGCCGAAGTCGGCCAGCGCATCCTTGCGCTGGGCGGCAACGCGGTCGATGCCGCCGTTGCCACCGGCTTTGCGATGGCCGTGACCTATCCCGTTGCCGGCAACATCGGCGGCGGCGGCTTCATGGTCATCCACATCGCCAAGACCAACGAGGACGTGGCAATCGACTATCGCGAGACCGGTCCCGCCGCGATCACGCGCGACATCTTCCTCGGCGCCGATGGCAAGCCCGACAACGTCAAGTCGCGCGATTCGGCGCTGTCGATCGGCGTCCCCGGATCGGTGGCAGGTCTCGCGCTGGCGCTGGAGAAATACGGCTCGGGCAAGTTCACGCTGGCGCAGGTGCTGCATCCGGCGATCGTGCTGGCGCGCGACGGCATCCCCGTCGCCGACGACGTTGCCGTCACCCTGCCGATGATGGCGCCGCGGCTGGCAAAATGGAAATCATCGGCCGCGATCTTCATCCGTCCCGATGGCACGGTGCTGAGGGAAGGAGACCGGCTGATCCAGCGCGATCTGGCGGCGACGCTCACCGCCATTGCCGAGCAGGGCCCGCGCGGATTTTATGAAGGGCCGGTCGCCGACCAGCTCGCCAAGGCGATCCAGGATGCCGGCGGCATCATGACAGCGGACGATCTCAAGGCCTACCAGCCGGTGCTGCGCACGCCGGTGCGCGGCACCTATCGCGGCTATGACATCGTGTCGATGCCGCTGCCGTCCTCGGGCGGCACCGTGCTGGTCGAGATGCTGAACATCCTCGAGGGCTTTCCGCTCGCTGAGCTGAAGCAGGGCTCGCCCGCCTCGCTGCATCTGCTGATCGAGGCGATGAAGCGCGCCTATGCCGACCGCGCGCGCTATCTCGGCGACCCCGCCTTCGTCGACGCGCCGGTGCGCGCGATGCTGTCGAAGGACTATGCCGCGCGCCAGCGCGCCGGGATCGATCCCGCGCACGCCACCAGCGCCGGCGACGTGCTCAACACCACGCCGCTGCGGGAGGGCAGCAACACCACGCATTTTTCGGTCGTCGACAATGACGGAAATGCCGTCAGCAACACCTACACGCTGAACTTCCCCTATGGCGTCGGCCTCGTCGCCGAGGGCACCGGCGTGCTGCTCAACAACGAGCTCGACGATTTCACCGCCGCGCCCGGCGCCTCGAATGCCTTCGGCCTGGTCGGCTTCGAGGCCAATCTGCCAGGCCCCGGCAAGCGGCCGCTGTCGTCGATGTCGCCGACCATCGTGCTGAAGGACGGCAAGCCCGTGCTCGTCACCGGCTCGCCGGGCGGCAGCCGCATCATCTCGACCGTGCTGCAGGTGATCGTCAACGTGCTCGACTATCGGATGGACGTCCGCCAGGCCGTCACCGCGCCTCGCCTGCATCACCAATGGATGCCCGACGAGGTCCGAATCGAGAAGGGTTTTGCCGAGGACGTGCTCGCCGGTCTGCGCGCCCGAGGTCACAAGCTCGAGGAGCCGATGGGACGGACCTCGGCCAACTCCATCCTGGTGACGTCGGATGGATTCGTCGGCGCGCCGGATCCGCGCAGCAAGGGCGCCACCGCAGCCGGGCGCTGAGGCGCCGGTTCCCAGGCGATGCCGGACATCGCGGCCCCGGATGACGATTTGCCGCCGCCCGGCGGGGCCCTGCACCCGCTTCCCTCCGTTGGCGTGGTGACCGAGGCGCGTTAGAAGCATATCAGGGCGCAGCGAGGCTCGCCCGCGAGACGGTGTCGGACGTTCTGGTGCATTTGCGAAGATTCGTGGTCGGTCTGCTGGTGTTTGCGGCCCTGCTGGTGGCGGGGTGGCTCACCTATCGGCCTGACCGGGCGCTGCGCGTCGCGACCAGCGCGGTCGCCGAGATGATCTGCGCCAAGACCTACGTCTCCGGCTTCGATCCGCAAACGGTGTTTGCGGAGACCATGGAACGGCCCGGTCTGCGCCGGCTGCGGGCCGTGATGCGCTACCGGGTGGAGCCGGACATGCGCACGGTGGAGGCGTCGCTGCTCGGCCTGCACGCCACCCGGGCCACGTATCATGACGGTCTCGGTTGCGTGACGCTCCAGGGCCAGAAGCCGCCTTACGTGCCTCACACCGACGTCGCTGCGCTGCGTGCCGCGGCGCCCGCTCCCGCGTTGCCCGACTTGGCGGAAGGCGCTGCAGTGGAGCCCAGCGATCCCGCGCTGAAGGCGGCGCTCGATCACGCCTTCGAGGAGCCGGCCAACCCGCCGTTCCGCCGCACCAAGGCGGTCGTCGTCGTCAAGGACGGTCGCCTGATCGCGGAGCGCTATGCGCCGAACATCGGCGTCGATACGCCGCTCCTGGGCTTCTCGATGACCAAGACGGTCACCAATGCGCTGCTGGGCATCCTCACCCGGCAGGGCAGACTGAGCCCGTCGGTCCCGGCGCCGGTCGCGGAATGGCGCGAAGCCGGAGATCCGCGCCACGACATCACCATCGAGCAGCTGATGCGCATGACATCAGGCCTGGCGCTGGACGAGACCAATTCCGGCTTCGACCCGTCGAGCCAGATGGACATCCACCGCGACATGGCGGCGTTCGCGGTGCATGCGCCGCTGATCGCGCCGCCCGGCCAGCGCTGGGCCTATTCGAGCGCGAGCACCCAGATCCTGGCACGCATCATCCGCGATGCCGCCGGCGGTCCCGAGCAGGCGATCGAACTCGCGTGGCGCGAGCTGTTCCATCCGCTCGGCATGCGCAGCGCGACGCTGCAGTTCGACGGCACCGGCACGCTGCAAGGTTACGGCAACATGCTGGCGAGCGCGCGCGACTGGGCGAAGCTGGGGCTGCTCTATCTCGGTGACGGCGTCGCCGGGGACAAGCGCATCCTGCCCGAGGGCTGGGTGGCGATGTCGGCGGCCGCGACGCTGGACACCGACTATGGCGCGGGACTGTGGACGAACCGCAGCCAGCATTTTCACGCGCTGGGACGGGCGCGCGCCGGCATCCCGGCGGACGCGTTCTTCGCCTTCGGCCTGCTCGGCCAGCGGCTCGTGATCATGCCGAGCCAGCGCATGGTGGTGGTCCGGCTCGGCGATTCCGTGGATCCGGACGGCGACATCAAAGGCGTCGCCCGGCTGGTGCGCGAGGTGATTGCGGCGACCGCGGCGCCGGCGACGGCCGCCAAATAGCGCTCAGCGGCCGACCTCGTAGGGCCCGCCCTTCTCCAGCGCGATCTTGTAGGCCGGCCGTGCCTCGATGCGGGCGAGGAAATCCATCGCCCGCGGATGGCCCTGCTCCAGGCCGCCGCGCGATGCCGCCGCCTGCAGCGGGAAGCTCATCTGGATGTCGGCCGCGGTGAACGAATCGCCCGCAAACCACTCGCTCTTCTGCAGCTCGCTTTCCCAGAACGCCATGTGCTGCTTCAACTGCGGATTGACCAGCGTGCTCAAGGCCTGGTTCGACACCTTGCGCACGATCGGACGGAGCAGCGCCGGCGCGCGCTTCGGCATGATGTTGAACAGCAGCTTCAGCAGCAGCAGCGGCATCGCCGAGCCCTCAGCGTAGTGCAGCCAGTACGAATAGCGCAGCCGCTCCGGCGTCTTCGGCGGCGGGATCAGCCGTCCCTCGCCATAGGTCTCGATCAGATATTCGACGATCGCGCCGGACTCCGCGACCGTGTTGCCGTCGTCGGTGATGACGGGCGACTTGCCGAGCGGATGGATGGCGCGCAGCTCCTTGGGCGCGCGCATGTCCGGCTGGCGCTCGTAGCGAATGATCTCGTAGGGCACGCCGAGCTCCTCGAGCAGCCAGAGCACGCGTTGCGAGCGGGAATTGTTGAGGTGGTGAACGGTCAGCATGGGGTTCCCAGGGACGGATCGAGTGGCGGGCGCCGTTCCGTAGCAGGACAGGATGGGTTCGGCGAGGCGTCCTCGGCACTGGAGGCGGCCACAATAATTATCCGGGTAATATTGACTTTAATTTCACCCGGGTCTTATTAGGCGCATCACAGGGACCAAGCCATGGACACTTTCACCGCGTTTGCCGGCCAGAACCGGGTCGCCGCCGGGCCGCTGCCCAAGGTGGCGCTGGTGCTGAAACACGCCGCGCCGAACACCGAGCCGATCGTGATCTTCAACGACCGCACCGGGCAGCCGATCGACATCGATCTGCGCGGCAGCGACCGGGAGATCCTGGCGCGCCTGCCGGTCGACGCCGGCGCGGTCGCAGACCAGCCGCCGAGCGGGCCGCGCGGCCGCGGCCGGCCGAAGCTCGGGGTCGTGGCCCGCGAGGTCACCTTGCTGCCGCAGCACTGGGACTGGCTGAACGCGCAGCCGGGCGGCGCCTCGGTGGCACTGCGCAAGCTGGTCCACGACGCCCGCCGCGCCAGCGGCGACACCGATCGCGCCCGCGAGGCGCGTGACGCGGCCTATCACTTCATGTCGGGGATCGGCAGCAACCTGCCGCAATTCGAGGAGGCCTCCCGAGCGCTGTTCGCCGGCGATCTCGGCCGCTTCGCCGCGCTGATCGCGGACTGGCCGGCCGACATCCGCGACCATGCGGTGGCGCTCGCAAATCGCCACAGGGCCGATTGAGATCGGCTGATTTCAACAGCCAGCGAGAGCGGCCGTTCGCGGCCGCTCTCATTCCAATTCCTCGCAACGCGACCGTGCTCCGAATGAAGAGCGGTCGACGGAGAACCATGCCGTGTCGCCGCCAACCGCCTCGCTGCGCAAGCCGTTCCTGATGTTCGTCGTTCCGATGATGCTGAGCAACACGCTGCAATCCCTGTTCGGCACCATCAACAATGTCTATCTCGGCCAGATGATCGGCGTCGATGCGCTCGCCGCGGTCTCGGTGTTCTTCCCGGCGATGTTCTTCTTCGTCTCCTTCGTCATGGGCCTCGGCTCGGGCGCCGGCGTTCTGATCGGACAGGCCTGGGGCGCCGGCGAGCCCGCCAAGGTGAAGCAGGTCGCCGGCACGACGCTGACCATTGCGCTGCTGCTCGGCGGCCTGATCGCGGTGCTCGGCGGCCTGTTCAGCCGCGAATTGCTGACCGCGCTCGCCACGCCCGCCAACATCCTCGATGCCGCCGCGGGCTATGCCCGCATCATGATGATCACGATGCCGCTGACCTTCGCCTACATCCTGCTGTCGTCGCAGATGCGCGGCGTCGGCGACACCGTGACGCCGCTGGCCTCGCTCGCCGCATCGACGACGCTCGGACTGGTGCTCACCCCGGTCTTCATCCGCGGCTGGCTCGGCGCGCCCGTCCTCGGCGTCGCCAGCGCCGCCTGGGCGTCGGCGATCTCGACCCTGACCACGCTGGCCTGGCTCCACGTTCATCTGCGCCGGCGCAAGCATCCGCTGGCGATCGATGCGGCCTTCCTGCAGGGCATGCTGCCTGATCCGAAGCTGCTGCGGGCGGTGCTGCGGCTCGGCATCCCCGCCGCGATCGGCATGATCGTGATGTCCTTGGCCGAGATGGTGCTGATCGGCCTCGTCAACGGCTTCGGCTCGGACGCGACGGCGGCCTATGGCGCGGTCAACCAGGTGCTGGGCTATGTGCAGTTTCCGGCGCTGTCGATCGCGATCTCGGTCTCGATCTTCGGCGCCCAGGCGATCGGCCGCGGGCAGGCCGAGCAGATCGGCGACATCGTGCGGACGGGCATCGAGATGAACGTGGTGCTGACCGGCGGCCTGGTCGCGATCGGCTATCTGTTCTCACGGGTGCTGATGGGTTTCTTCATCACCGACCCTGCCGTCATCGAGGTGGCGCAGCATTCGCTGCATATCGTGCTGTGGAGCTCCGTGCTGTTCGGCATGTCCATCACGTTCTCGTCGGCGATGCGCGCCTCCGGGACGGTGTGGATGCCGCTGGCGATCTCGGCGTTTGCGATCGCCGCGATCGAGGTGCCCGCCGCCACCTGGCTCAGCCGCAGCATCGGGCTCGACGGCGTCTGGCTCGCCTATCCCATCACGTTCGCCGCGATGATGCTGCTGCAGATGAGCTATTATCTCCTGGTATGGCGCAAGCGGACGGTGCGCCGGATGATCTGACGCACCACCGGCGTCTTCCGGCCGCTGGAATATGATGACCGTCATAAAACCCTGGACGGGGCTGCTGCGCTGGACCACAATGCGAAAAACCGAGGAGACCGCCCATGAGCCGTCCAGCGCCAGAATTCATGTTCGACTTCGGCAGTCCCAACGCCTATCTGAGCCACGAGGCGATCCCGGCGATCGTGAAGCGGATCGGCGTCCAGTTCTACTATGTCCCGGTGCTGCTCGGCGGCATCTTCAAGGCGACCAACAACAAGTCGCCCGCCGAGTCGCTCGCCGGCATCAAGAACAAGCGTGAGTTCCACGAGGTCGAGACGCAGCGCTTCCTCAAGCGCTACCACGTGCAGCCCTGGGTCTGGAATCCGTACTTCCCGGTGAATACGCTGAACTTGATGCGCGCGGCCATCGCCGCCCAGCTCGAGGGCGTGTTCGAGGCCTATGTCGACGCGGCGTTCCACCACATGTGGCGCGAGCCGAAGAAGATGGACGATCCCGAGATCGCGATCGCCGCGATCACATCGTCCGGGCTCGACGGGGCCAGGCTGTTCGCCCGCGCCCAGGAGCCCGAGGTCAAGGCGAAGCTCGTGGAGAACACCCAGCGCGCCGTCGAGCGCGGCGCATTCGGTTCGCCGACCTTTTTCGTCGGCAACGAGATGTTCTTCGGCAAGGAACAGCTGCGCGACGTCGAGGACTACATCCTAGGCAGGTAATCGCCGTCATCGCGAGCGAAGCGATCCAGAGCCACGACGAAGGACTGGATGGCTTCGTCGCTTCGCTCCTCGCAATGACGCCTCGGGAGAACGGAGACCAAGCATGCAGCAGCGCAACGCCACCGTCGCGGTCGTCGGGGCCGGCGACTACATCGGCGCCGAGATCGTCAAGAAGTTCGCGTCCGAAGGCTTCACGGTGTTCGCCGGCCGCCGCAATGGCGACAAGCTCGCGCCGCTGGTCGCGGAGGTCGAGAGCGCCGGCGGGCGGATCGTGGCGCGCGCGCTCGATGCCCGCAAGGAGGACGAGACCACCGCCTTCCTCAACGACGCCGACAAGCATGCGCCGCTGGAGGTCGTGATCTTCAATGTCGGCGCCAACGTCAATTTCCCGATCCTGGAGACCACCGACCGCGTGTTCCGCAAGGTCTGGGAGATGGCGTGCTGGGCCGGCTTCGTCACCGGCCGCGAGGCCGCCCGGCTGATGCTGCCGCGCGGCGGCGGCAAGATCTTCTTCACCGGCGCGACCGCGTCGCTGCGCGGCGGCGCCGGCTTCGCGGCCTTCGCCTCCGCCAAGTTCGGCCTGCGCGCGGTGGCGCAGGCGATGGCGCGCGAACTGATGCCGCAGAACATCCATGTCGCTCATCTGATCATCGATTCCGGCGTCGACACCGCCTGGGTGCGCGAGCGCCGCGCCCAGCTCTGGGGCGAGGAGGCGCTGGACAATCCGGACCTGCTGATGCCGCCGTCCTCGGTTGCCGGCGCCTATTGGCAGGTCTACCAGCAGCCGAAGAGCGCCTGGACCTTCGAAATGGAGATCCGGCCGTTTGGCGAGAAGTGGTAGAGGCGAATAGCGAATAGGGAGTAGCGAATAGGGAATGGAGCCTATTCCCATTCGCTACTCGCCATTCGCCACTCGCTTCTGCATGATGCGGCCCGCTCACGGAGGATCCACCCATGCGTATTCTCGTCGTCGGCGCCGGCGCCATCGGCGGCTATTTCGGCGGCCGGCTGCTGCAGTCCGGAGCCGATGTCACGTTCCTGGTCCGCCCGCGGCGCGCGGCTGAACTCGCCAGCGCCGGCCTCGTGATCCGCAGTCCGACCGGTGACGTCACGTTGCCCAATCCGCGGACGGTGCAGGCGGATGGTTTGAAGCAGCACTTCGACGTCGTCCTGCTGAGCTGCAAGGCCTTCGATCTCGACGACGCGATCGGCTCGTTTGCACCGGCGGTGGGACCTGACACCGCGATCATTCCGATGCTCAACGGCATGAAGCACCTCGACGTGCTCGACGCCAGGTTCGGGCGCGCGCGCGTGCTCGGCGGGCTCTGCGCCATCGCCGCGACATTGAACGAGCAGCGCGAGGTGGTGCAGCTGCAGCCGATGCAGTCGCTGAGCTTCGGCGAGCGCGACGGCGGATCGTCGGAGCGCGTCCGCGCGATCTTCGAGATCTTCCAGCGCGGCAATTTCAATGCGTCGGCCAGCGAGAACATCATGCAGGACATGTGGGAGAAGTGGGTGTTCCTGTCCTCGCTCGCCGCGTCGACCACCTTGATGCGCGGGCCGGTCGGCGTGATCCTGACCGCGCCGGGCGGCAAGGATTTCCTGCTCGGCATGCTCGACGAATGCAGCGCCACCGCTGCGGCCGCCGGCTACCCTCCGGCTGGCGCCTTCTTCCAGCGTGTCTCCGGCATGCTCACGGCGGAGGGATCACCGATGACCGCCTCGATGTTCCGCGATCTCCGCGCCGGCCTGCCGGTCGAGGCCGATCACGTCATCGGCGATCTCGTCGCCCGCGCCGATGCCGCCAAGGTCCCGGTGCCACGGCTGCGCATCGCCTATACCCAGCTCAAGGTCTATGAGGCACAGCGGGACAAGTAGCTCTTGGTGTCGCCTCGGTGTTCGCCGAACCGTTGGTCAGGCACGATGGCGCCACAGACTCCGATGTCGTCCCGGCCTCGCGCCGGGACCCA
The DNA here is from genome assembly GCF_032484495.1 of Bradyrhizobium sp. SZCCHNS3052. Classification (NCBI taxonomy): domain Bacteria; kingdom Pseudomonadati; phylum Pseudomonadota; class Alphaproteobacteria; order Hyphomicrobiales; family Nitrobacteraceae; genus Bradyrhizobium; species Bradyrhizobium sp. SZCCHNS3052. The sequence continues at coordinate 163,147 of NZ_JAUETB010000014.1, forward strand.
TAGCCACCGTCCGTAGTGAAGCAGGCCAGTCTCACCGACGTCCCTCGATAGCTTCCGCGGTATGGGTCCCGGCACGAGGCCGGGACGACAATTGTGATCTGGGCGACGTCCCAGCTACAGGTGCGCCAGATAATGCGCGAGCGCGGTGATCTCCTCGTCGCTCAGCGGATAGGCAACATCCGTCATCGCCGCCTGGCTGCCGCCGACGCGCTGGCCGCTCTTGTAGTCGTGCAGCGCCTTGACGAGATATTCCTCGCGCTGGCCGGCGAGCCGCGCCACGCCCTTGGTGCCGGCATAGCTGTCGAGATGGCACGAGGCGCAGCGGCGGCCGGCGGCGGCTTGCGCGCCTTTGGCCGACAGATCCGGATCATTGTCGGGCGGCGCCTTGGCCGGCTGCAGCGAGGCGAAATAGGCGCCGAGATTACGGATATCCTCGTTGGTGAGCTGATCGACGATCGGCTTCATCGCCTCGTTCTTGCGTGTGCCGGCGCGGAAGAACACGAGCTGCCACTGGATGAACTGATCCTGCTGGCCGGCGAGCGAAGGAATGTTCTCGGTCTGCGAGATGCCGTTCTCGCCGTGACAGCCGGCGCAGAGCTCGGCCTTGGCCTTGCCCGCCTCGAGATCGGCCGCGGAGGCCGGACGCGCCGCAAGCACGAGCAAGAGCGTCAGCGCGGCCGCTGCTGCCTGGCACATTCTGGAGGTCCCTGGAGTCATCGCGGGGGTTCTCGCTCCCATCATTGCTATGGCGCGCGGACCGGCCTTCGGTCGATGAGCGGTACCTCGCCCCCGGTCAACGCGCGACTGTCAAAATAGCTGGGGCTGCGGCCGCCGTAAGGCAGCGCGCAGCCCCGCTTTCACGACGAGCTCATTTCTTCTCGTAGCTGATGCGATAGATCGCGCCGGCCCAGTCGTCCGCCACCAGGATCGAGCCATCCTTGGCGAGGATGATGTCGTCGGGGCGGCCGAGATAGCCCTGGTCGCCTTCGAGCCAGCCGGAGGCGAACACCTCCTGCTTGGCGTCCTTGCCGTCGGGACCGACGATGACGCGCATGATCCGCGCACCCTGGTACTTGTGCCGGTTCCAGGAGCCGTGCTCGGCGATCAGGATGTTGTTCTTGTACTCCGCCGGGAACTGGTCACCGGTGTAGAACTTCATGCCGAGCGGCGCCACGTGCGCACCGAGGTTCAGCACCGGCGGCGTGAACTCCGAGCACTTGTGACCCATCGCGAATTTCGGATCCGGCATGTCACCCTGATGGCAATAGGGATAGCCGAAATGCTCGCCGATCTTCGAGATCATGTTGAGCTTGTCGCTCGGCAGTTCATCGCTGACCCAGTCGCGCGCGTTCTCGGTGAACCAGTAGCGGCCGGTGCGCGGATCGACGTCGCCGCCGACGCTGTTGCGGACGCCGAGCGCCCAGATCTCGGCATTGCCGGTGCGTGGATCGACGCGGCGGATCTGCGACACCGATGTCGGCGGAATGCCGATGTTGAAGGGCGGGCCGAAGGGAATATAGAACCAGCCCTCCTTGTCGACCGCGATGTATTTCCAGCCATGCGCCGCATAGGACGGCATGTCGTCATAGACGACCTTGCCCTGGCCGAGATTGTCGAGATTGGCCTCGGCATTCTCGTATTTGATCAGCTTGTCGACGGCGATGACGTAGAGATTGCCGTCCTGGAAGGCAAGGCCGGTCGGCATGTTCAAGCCCTTGAGGACCGTCTTGACCTCGCGCTTGCCGCCCTTGTCGCTGATCGCATAGACGTTGCCGAGTCCGAACGAGCCGACGAACAGCGTGCCCTTGTCGCCCCACGCCATCTGCCGCGCGGCGAGCACGCCCGACGCCCAGACTTCCATCTTGAAGCCGTCGGGCAGCTTCACTTGCTTGACGATCTTCGCAAGCTCGGCATCGGAGGCGCCGGTCGGCGGGCCCGATGGCGGCGCCAGCCCCTTCTGCGCCTCGGTCTCGTCACCGAGGAACCAGTCGTCCGGCGGATGCGTCCAGAACTCCTTGGTGCCTGATTCGTATTTCTTCAGGCCCTTGCCCTGATCGGATTGCTGCTGCGCGCCGGCGATGCTGGTGCCGGCGAGAAGACTGATTGTTGCAAGCGCAAGAATGCTTCGGTGAAAAGCCGATGTCATCGCTTCACTCCCATGAGGCAGCTCATGTGGCTGCGTCTACTATTCGGAACGTATCTGAAGACGTCCTTTGGCCGACCACACCAGTGGTCCTGCGCGAAAATGGTAGCACATCCTGAGCGGGTGAGAAGCGGATTGCTGCCAGGTTCGCGCGAGGCTCAAGAGATGCCGTTCCACTCATCTCATACTGGATGCGCATGCCCATGCTCACGCCTGCGCCGCATCGGCGATTGTCCGCCACGCGGCACGGGCCTGCCGCCATGCGCTGTATTCATATGCTCCGATCGGCCCGACGATTGGCGCGCGCTTGAACACCCGATAGGATCGGAACAACCGGCTGCGACCGTTCACCGCGCGGCAATGAGATCAAGTCGACAGGATCGATGAATGTCCGAGCGTTTCCCTGTGTCCACGCCGAAGGCCGGTGCCGGCGTTCTCGAGCTGCTGCGACGGTTTGCAGCCGATCCGACAGCGGCCACCGCCTATGGCGAAGATTGCCTGAAGAAGACGCAGGCAATCGAACCGCGGCTGAAAGCATTCGAATATCTGCCGCGGGATGTCGCTCCAAAGACCGGCCCGCTCGGTGGAATTCCCGTCGCCATCAAGGATATCATCGCCACCTCGGACATGCCGACCACCAACGGCTCGCAGATCTACCGCGATCACGTGCCGGATGCGGACGCCTGGGTGGTCGAGCGACTGCGCAATCTCGGCGCAACCATCTTCGGCAAGACGGTCTCCACCGAATTCGCCTGGCGTCATCCAGGTCCGACCGTCAATCCATGGAACCCCGAGCACACGCCGGGCGGCTCATCGTCCGGATCGGCCGCGGCCGTTGCGGCCGGCCTGGTCCCGCTGGCGCTGGGCACGCAGACACTCGGCTCGGTGATCCGACCGGCGGCCTTCAACGGCGTCGTCGGCTTCAAGCCGAGCTTCGGCGCGATTCCACGCGTCGGCGTGCATCCCCTCAGCCCGTCGCTCGACCATGTCGGCTTCTTCGCCCGCCGCGTCGACGACGTGGCCTTGGCCCTCTCTCTGCTGGCCGGCACCAGCGCCGATGATCGCCACGGCCGGCCGCTGCCGGGCTTCACCGTCGACATCGACCACGGCCCCACGACGCTCCGCACGCCACGGCTTGCGGTGGTGCGCTTCGCCAAATGGGAGCGCGCCGAGGCCGAGCAGAAGGCGGTGTTCGAATCGGTCGTCGACAAGCTGCGCAGCGCCGGCGCGACGATCGACGAGATCGAACTGAGAGAGCTCGACGCGGTGAACTGGGATGCGATCACCACGATCATGCTCAGCGAGGCGACCACGATCTTCTCCGATCTGATCGCGCGCTATCCCGACCGGGTCAGCGAGGTCATGAAGGGCCACGTCGAGAGCGGGCGAAGCAAGACGGCCATGGAATATCTCGCCGCGAAGGCGGCCCAAGCCCTCAGGCAGAAGGCGCTCGCCGCTGAGCTCGACGGCTTCGACGCAGTGCTCACCTTGCCAGCCTTCGGCGAAGCGCCGCGCGGCCTGGATTGGACCGGGGACGCCGAATATTGCGCCCCTTGGACCTTCGTCGGAGCGCCGGCCATCTCCTTGCCGGCCGGGTTCGGCAACAACGGCCTGCCACTGGGCGTGCAGATCGCCGGCCCCTATCGCAACGACCTCCACGTGCTCCGCGTCGCGAAATGGGCCGAAGCGGTGCTGGCGTTCGATCCCGGCGTGCCGCTCCTGGCGCGCTAATCGCCGCCACGACCCCCGAGCAAGGATGCCGCCGCGCCACGAGGGCCTCCTCCGACAAGCCCAGTGGCGGGTTTGCGGCCAGCGCTGTAAAACGGTCACATGACAATCACAGACATCGCGAGCAGAACCTATAATCACGGTTGGCGCCTCGACCCGATCGTGCGCAGCCTGCTCGACACCGACTTTTACAAGCTGTTGATGCTGCAGATGATTCGGGAGTTCTACCCGAGTCAGCAGGTGACCTTCTCGGTCATCAACCGGACCCGGCGGGTGCGGCTCGGCGACGTCATCGACGAGGGCGAATTGCGCGCCCAGCTCGACCACGCCCGCACCATCCGCTTCGCCAAGAAGGAGCTGATCTGGCTGGCCGGCAACACCTTCTACGGCAAGACCCACATGTTCTCGCCGGAGTTCATCGCCTGGCTCGCCAATTTCCGCCTGCCCGAATACGAGCTGCGCAAGTCCGACGGCCAGTACGAGCTGCATTTCCACGGGCCCTGGACCCACACCACGATGTGGGAGATCCCGGCGCTCGCGATCGTCAACGAGCTGCGCTCGCGCCAGGCCATGAAGGGCCAGGGCCGGTTCGCGCTCGACGTGCTGTTCGCCCGCGCCAAGGCCAAGCTGTGGGCCAAGGTGGAGCGGCTGCGCAAGCTCGAGGGGCTGCGGCTGTCGGATTTCGGCACCCGCCGCCGCCACGGCTTCCTGTGGCAGCGCTGGTGCGTCGAGGCCGTCAAGGAAGGTCTCGGCCCGTCGTTCACCGGCACCTCCAACGTGCTGCTGGCGATGGACAACGACCTCGAGGCTATCGGCACCAACGCCCACGAGCTGCCGATGGTGGCAGCGGCGCTCGCCAAGGACGATGACGAGCTGCGCTTCGCGCCCTATCGCATTCTCGACCAGTGGCGGCAGACCTACGCAGGCAACCTGCTGATCGCGCTGCCCGACGCATTCGGCACCAAGGCCTTCCTGCGCGACGCACCCGACTGGGTCGCCGACTGGACCGGCTTCCGTCCCGACAGCGCGCCACCGATCCAGGCCGGCGAGGAGATCATCGCCTGGTGGAAATCGAAGGGGCGCGATCCCAAGCAGAAGCTGCTCGTGTTCTCCGACGCGATGGACGTCGAATCGATCGAGCAGATCCATCATCGGTTCTCCGACCAGGTGCGGCTGTCGTTCGGCTGGGGCACCAACCTGACCAACGATTTCGTCGGCTGCTCGCCGGACGGCTCGGTCGACCTCGATCCGATCTCGCTGGTCTGCAAGGTGACGTCGGCAGACGGGCACCCCGCCGTGAAGCTGTCCGACAACCCGGAGAAGGCGACCGGCGATCCCGCCGAGATCGCCCGTTATCTCCGCGTGTTCGGCGATGCCGGCCGGGTGCGCACGCCGGTGGTCGTCTAGGCCGCCGACAGCCCACGGCAATTTCTCTTTCCTGCCACGATTCTTGTTCCCGCTTTGTTCGAAACGCGGTAAAATCGTCGCACGAGCAGATCGGGTGACAGGAGATCGTTGGCATGCGTCGGGTGATCGGCCGAGTTGGACAGCTGCTGTCTGCAACCATCCTTGTCGTCGGCGCGATCCTGATCTCGACCGGGCCCGCTGCCGCCGACAAGCGGGTGGCGCTGGTGATCGGCAACGCCATCCACGAGCACGCACCGCTGCTGGACGAGCCGGCGGCGGATGCCCGGCTGATCGCCGACAGCCTGTCGCGACTCGGCTTCACCCTGAGCGGCGGTGCCGCGCAGATCGACCTCGACAGGCGAAGTTTCGATCGCGCGCTTGCCGAGTTCAAGGGCCGGATCGCCGACGCCGACGTCGCGCTCATCTATTATGCCGGCTATGGGCTCAACCTGGGCGGCGCCGATTATCTCGTCCCGGTCGACGCGGCGCCGGCGACAGCTGCGGATCTCAAGACCGAGCTGCGCGACCTGACTGCGATTTTGCGCGAGCTGGGCGGATCGGGCCCCCGGCAGAACGTGATCATTCTCGACGCCTTCCGCTCCAATCCGTTCGCCGGGCGCGGCATCGCCGGTCTTGCCGCCGGCCTCGTCCCGGTCGACGTTTCCGCACGGACCGTGATCTCCTTTGCCGCACAGGCCGGGACGGCGGGACAGCGCGGCCCGGACGGTCACGGCGTGTTCGCCGCCGCCCTTGCAGAGGCGCTGCAGCAGCCAGGCCAACGCCTGATCGAGACCTTCAACCAGACCAATGCGGCGGTGGAGCGTGCCACGGGCGGAGCGCAGCAGCCGCTCGTGATGTTCACGTCGATCGACGGCGGCGCTCAACTGAGCGCCGCTGCGGCGAAGCCAGCGCAGCCCGCTGGCCCCGCCGCCGCCCGGAGCAGCGCTCCCGTTTCGAGCCCGACCGCATCGTCCGACGCGGCAGATGCGCGGACGCCCGGACTTGCCGTGCTGTATGATGAGGATCTCTCCGACCCCAAGGGTAAGCGCTATTCCGGCTCGGTCACCTGGCGGACGGAGACGGTCAAGAACGCACAATCGGGACGGCCCACGCCGGTGATCCGTGGCGAGATCGACATTCCCGAGCGCAAACTGAAGGTCAGCCTGCAGTTGCGCCGCAACGACGATCCCAGCCTGCCGGCCAGCCATGTCGCCGAGCTCACATTCAGGCCCGCTGCCGATTTCGTCGGTGGCGGCATCAGCAGCGTCCCAGGAATGCTGATGAAGGCGGATGAGAATTCGCGCGGGACGCCGCTTGCCGGGCTTTCCGTCAAGATCACCGAAGATTCGTTCCTGGTGGGCTTGTCCAACGTCGAGGCCGATCGCGCGCGCAACGAGGAGCTGCTCGCACGGCGCGAATGGTTCGACATCCCGGTCGTCTATGCGAACCAGCGCCGCGGCATCCTCGCAATCGGCAAAGGTCCCAGTGGAGATCGGGTATTCGCCGACGCGCTCGCGGCCTGGGACAAATCCCCGCCGACGAAATGATGAGGCATAAGGCGAGAGGGGAACGGAGCGGAATTTTTGGAGCGGGCGAAGGGGTTCGAACCCTCGACCCCGACCTTGGCAAGGTCGTGCTCTACCACTGAGCTACACCCGCATCCGTGACGCCTTGGCGGCGTGGCCGCCAGCGACGGGCAGACCTATGCCAAATGCCGCGGACGAATGCAACAGGTCTGCGACAGGTTTCGTACGCCGGCGACGTTCAAATTTTAGCGGCCGGGACCGGCCGAACCGGGCTGAGACCTGCCCATCACCGGACCGCGATGGGCGCTGATTGAAATTTCCAGCTGGACCGCCACTTAAAGTGAAAGAAAACGTGTATTGAGGCGCGGCGGCGGCCGGTTCCCGGTCGCCGTTCATCGGAATTTTTCGGACGAGGGACCCCGTGACCATTGTTGAGCAGGGCGGCGGACCGGCGCCGCAGGTGCCGGATCTGATCAAGGACACCACGACGCAGAGCTTCGTGAAGGACGTCATCGAGGAATCGAAGCGGCAGCCGGTCCTCATCGACTTCTGGGCGCCGTGGTGCGGACCGTGCAAGCAGCTGACGCCCATCCTGGAAAAAGCCGTCAAGGACGCCAAGGGCAAGGTCAAGCTGGTCAAGATGAACATCGACGAGCATCCGGCCATCCCTGGCCAGATGGGCATCCAGTCGATTCCGGCTGTGATCGCGTTCGTCGGCGGACGGCCCGCCGATGGGTTCATGGGTGCCGTGCCCGAGAGCCAGGTCGCCGCCTTCATCGAAAAGATCACCAAGGGCGTTCCCGGCGTCGGCGAGCCCGACATCGCCGAAATCCTCAAGGAAGCCGAAGCGGTTCTCGCTGAAGGCGATGCGGCCGGCGCGGCCGAGATCTATGCCGAGGTGCTCGCGATCGATGCCGCCAACATCCCCGCGATCGCCGGGCTTGCGAAGTGCCAGGTCGAGCTCGGCGCGATCGACGAGGCCAAGCAGACGCTTGCGATGGTCCCGGACGCCAAGCGTAGCGATTCCGCGGTCTCCGCCGTGCAGGCCGCGATCGATCTGGCAGAGCAGGCCCAGTCGCTCGGGCCGGTCGGCGAACTCGAACAGAAGGTCGCCGCCAATCCGCTCGACCACCAGGCGCGTTTTGACCTGGCGACCGCACTGAACGCCGCGGGCAAGCGGAAGGAAGCCACCGACCAGTTGCTCGAGATCGTGAAGCGTGACCGCAAATGGAACGAAGACGGCGCGCGCAAGCAGCTCGTGCAGTTCTTCGAAGCCTGGGGCGGCGCCGACGAGGCCACCATCGAGGGCCGCAAGCGGCTGTCGACGATCCTGTTTTCGTAACCCGGCTGGACGGGACGCGCGCTCGTTCCAGCGGACACGAGGTATCGCATGCCGATCAATGCCGAATATCGCGGTCCCGCCGAGCTGCCGGAGATCGTTCCGGTGTTTCCGTTGGCGGGAGCCTTGCTGCTGCCGCGCGGCCAAATGCCGCTCAACATCTTCGAGCCGCGTTATCTCGCGATGGTCGACGATGCGCTTCGTGACGGCCATCGGCTCATCGGTATGATCCAGCCCGACGTCACGCACTCCTCCAGCGAGGAGCGCCCGGTGCTATTCAAGGTCGGCTGCGTCGGCCGGATCACGCAGCTCGCCGAGTCCGGCGATGGCCGCTACATCCTTGAGCTCACCGGCGTGTCCCGCTTCAAGGTGGTCGAGGAAATGACGGTGCTCACGCCCTATCGGCAGTGCAAGGTCGATTATTTCCCGTTCGTCGATGATTTCACGGCGCGCAAGGGTGAAGACGCGGTGGACCGAGAAGCGCTGCTCGCGGTTCTCACCGACTTCCTCAAGGCGAACAATCTCAAGGTCGACTGGGCCGGCATCGAAGCGGCGCCGAACGAAGCGCTCGTGAACGCGCTGGCGATGATGTCGCCCTATGGTCCGGCGGAGAAGCAGGCGATGCTCGAGGCGCCGGACCTGAAGACCCGCGCCGAAATCCTCATCGCCGTGACCGAGATGGATCTCGCCAAGAAGCGGACCTCGGGCGATCCGCCGCTGCAATGATCACTCGGCGGGAGCCGCGCGCGGCGCTGGCGGGGCCGCCGTCAGGCGCATCAGTGCGATGGTGGTGACGATCACCCCGATGTAGACTGCGAGCTGCATCGCGGTAGGCTGATCCGTATAGCCGATCAGAGCCTTGAGCGTCCGCCCGGCGACGCCACGCTCGGGCAGAACCGCGCTCGAATCCCACACCACATGGTCGAACGTTGTCAGCCAGTTGGCGCGGGCGAGAAAGAACACCGCCTGCGCGGCCATTCCCGCCGACAGCAGGGTGATCAGCACGGTGGTGGTCTTGAACAGCGCGCGCGGCGGGATGCGCATCAGGCCGAGATAGGTCGCGAGACAGACGGCAACGCCGAGCAGCAGGCCAAGGACGCCGCCACCGAGCAGCGCCCGCCCGCTGCCGTCGCCGGAGGCCGCCACCCCATAGAGAAACAGCGCGACCTCGCTGCCCTCGCGCAACACGGCGATGGCGATCACGGTCGCCAGCGCGACCAGCGGCTTGGCGCCGTCTGCCACCGCTTGGCCCATCGTCCGCAGCTCAGTGCTCATCTCGCGGCCGTGCCGGGCCATCCAGACATTGTGCCAGGTCAGCATGATCACGGCAGCCGACAGGATCCCCGCATTGAACAATTCCTGCCCCATGCCTTCAAATAGCTGCGTCAACGTTCCCGCGAACGCCGCGACGATGCATGCGCCGACCAGGCCGGCAAACAGCCCCGCGCCGATCCAGCGCAGGCGATGCGGAACCGCGCTGGTGACGGCAAGCACGATACCGACGATCAGGCCGGCTTCGAACACTTCGCGGAAGACGATGATCAGGGCGGCGAGCATGGGATCTGGACCTATTGGACGTTGACGAAGCCGCGGGCCTTTTCGTTGAAGTCGTTATAGAACTCGTAGCGCCCGGACTTCATGGCGCGGACGTTGAGCACCGCCTCGCTGTTGGCCGCGATCACCTTCTCGACCTTCAAGGTCTCGCTCTCGAACTCGATGGCCTTGCCCTCCATGTTCCGGACGCGGATGGTCAGCGGCGCGTCCGCGGGAACGGTCGGCTCCTTGGGCTCGAATTGACCGTTGGCATAGGTGAGGCAGATCTCGCTCGATCCCCCGGCGTGCGCCTGCGCTGCCATCAACAGCATGCCGACGCTTCCACCTACGACGACCAACTTCCGCACCACGTCGACCAACATCGATCCGTCCCCTCTCCTATCCAGACAAGCAAATCGGAGAACGGTTGTGCGCCCGGATCGATGTCGACGCCGGGCACCCGTTCGCGACGACGAACAGCTAAGCGGCTCGTCGCCGTGTCTGCAAAGAGACTCCTTCTAAGTTGGAACCATTCTTGGCGAATGTGTCGTGGCAGTGGCCTCGCGGTGAACGGAGTGCGGCCGAACAGCAGTTGAGGCGACGCGGCGGTTACGGAGCGTCGCGATGCCTTCCTCTCGCCGGGTACGTGGCGGCGCTGCGGTGGACCGGGATTCGCCGCGTCAGTAGCCGGCGATGGCGAGACTGACTACGCCGGCGAGCATGACCCAGCCGAAATGCCGCCCGCGCGTCGCGAGCGCATTGGCGCCTGCGGCGAAAGCGAACACGACGATGACCGTGGTCACCGTCCAATGCCGCGCCGACTCCGACGCCATTTGCGGGGCGACGGCGAGCAGCACGCCACAGCCGATCCACGCCACCGTGCCAGTCTGCCAGACCAGCCGCAGCAGGGTTCGCAGCCGCTCCGGCGAGATGGTGGCACGCGCGAAAACCGTCGTCTCGCCGAGCACGCCGTGGATCACGGCGACGGTGATCGCCATCAGCCCCGCGGTCACGAGCAGCGCATCGCGCATGGCACGCCTCCATACAGTTATGTATGGACAATGCACGAAGCCCTGGCGGTCGTCAATACAGCTGTGTATGGTCGTCTCATGGTGACGACATGACCGATCAGCTCTCGGCCGACGATTGGCTGACACAGGGATTGAAGGTGCTGGCCAGCCGGGGCTTCACCGCGCTGAAGGCGGAGCCGCTGGCGAAAGCCTTGGGCGTGTCGCGCGGCAGCTTCTACTGGCATTTCGCCGATGTGGCCGGGTTTCACGCGGCCCTCCTCAAGAAGTGGCGGGAGATTGCGGCCGAGCAGATCATCACCGGGGTGGAGGCGAACGCCGGCGACCAGCCGGCCATTGCCGTGCTCCTCCGCCGCGCGTTCAACGTCAAGCTCACCCTGGAGCGCGCCGTGCGCAACTGGGCCGGATCCGACCCCGCCGCGCGGCAGGCTGTCCAAGCCATCGACAGGCGCCGGCTGGGCTATGTCGAGAGCCTGCTTGCAGCCGAGGGACTAGTGCCGGCGATCGCGCGCGCACGCGCCCAGGTGCTGTACTGGACCTTCCTCGGCCACGCGCTGTCGGATCGGCCGTTGCCGGCCGAGCAACTGGACGCGGTCATCGACGAGCTGATCCGGATCGCCCGGCACATGCCTTGAAGCACGACAAGCGAGCGGACGTTATGCTACAGAGGCGCCCGCCGGAGACCCTTGCCATGAACGCCCCGCTCGAACGCCCCGCCAATTCCGTCGATCCCAAGCTGCTCGAGATCCTGGTCTGCCCGATGACCAAGGGCCCGCTGGAATACGACGCGGCGAAACAGGAGCTGGTCTCGCGGTCGGCGAAGCTCGCCTACCCGATCCGCGATGGCATCCCGATCATGCTGCCCGAGGAAGCGCGGAAGATCGACTGACCGATGCGGCCCGTCGTGATCCGCTGTGCGCTCGCCGTGGCGCTGATGGCCCTCGCTTCGGGGGTCTCGGCCGAGGAGAGCGCCGTCCGCATTGGCGCACTCGACGCCGTCCTGACGACGCCAGCGGGTGTCGAGCGCCCGCCGGTGGCGCTGCTGATCGCCGGCTCCGGGTCGACGGACCGGGATGGCAATGGGCCGCAGCTCAAGCCGGCGACCTTGAAGAAGCTCGCCGAGCAGCTCGCCACCCAAGGCATCGCCAGCCTGCGCTACGACAAGCGCGGCGCACGCGGCTGGAAGGCGGAGTTCGGCAAGCCGGAGGACTTCCGCTTCAAGGACTACGTCGACGACGCCGCCGCGCTGGTCGACTTCCTGCGCGGCAAGTTCGCCCGCATCGTTCTCGTCGGCCACAGCGAGGGCGGCCTGGTCGCCATCCTCACCGCCCGCCGCACCCCGGTCGACCGCCTCGTGCTGCTCACCACATCGGCGCGGCGGCAGGGCGACCTGTTGAAGGCGCAGCTCGAGAAGAAGCTGCCGGCCGCGAAGATGGAGCCGGTCGCCAAGGCGATCGACGCCATCATGGCCGGGCAGGTCGTGGACCCGCCACCGCCCGAGCTGCCGGTCGCACCGAGCATGCAGCCCAGCATCGGCTCCGCCTTTGCCGAGGACCCGATCGATCCACTGAAGCAGCTCACGATCCCGATACTGATCGTCGGCGGCGCCCGCGACCACCAGATCGCACGCCTCGACATGGTCGCGCTCGCCGCCGCCGCACCGGCCGCCAAGTCGCTGTGGCTGCCGGAGATGAACCACGTCCTGGTCGACGTCGCCAACGAGGACGAGAACCTCGCCTCCTACAACGAGCCCGACCGTCCGCTCGACCCCGACATGGTCGAGGCCGTCGCCGGCTTCATCGCCGCCGCAGGCCCGCGCTGAGCTCCTTGTTCGAGCATGATCTCCGCGCAAACGCCTTCGGCGTTTGTCGCGAGGGAAGACCGGTCCCCATTTTTCCGGATCATGCTCTACAGCGCCTCTCCCTTCAGCAGCCGTGGCATCTCTCCGGTCAGGCCCGCGGCCTGCTTGATGAACAGCTCCTTCAACGGCGGCGCGCGATCGACGATGCCAAGGCCGATGTCGCGTACGGCCCGTAATAGCGTCGACTTGTTCGAGAACAGGAAATTCAGCGAATTGGTGGCAACGCCCATCGCCATCGTGTCGAAGCGGCGCCAGCGCTGGTAGCGTTCGAGGACATCGACCTGCCCCGGATCGATCCCCATTCTTGCCGCATCGACCACGACCTCGGCCAGTGCGGCGACGTCTTTCAGCCCCATGTTGAGCCCCTGCCCCGCGATGGGGTGGATCACATGGGCGGCGTCGCCGACCAGCGCCAGCCGCGGCGCGATGAACGAGCGGGCGACGAAGTAGGACAGCGGAAAAGCGCGCGGCTGGTCGAGCACCTTCAACTCGCCGAGATGCAGACCGGCGCGCTTCTCCAGCTCGGCATGGAATTCATCCGCGCCGAGCGCGACGAGGCGCTTCGCCTCGGCGCGCCGCTCGGTCCACACCAGCGAGGAGCGCTTGCCGGTCAGCGGCAAGATCGCGAATGGTCCGGGCGGAAGAAAATGCTCCTCGGCGCGGCCGCCATGGTCGCGCTCATGACCGATGGTCGCGACGATGCCGGACTGGTCATAGTCCCAGCCATGGGTCTGGATGCCCGCGCGCTCGCGCAGCTTCGAACGCGCGCCGTCAGCGGCCACCAGCAGGCTCGCCTCGAGCTGGCTGCCGTCGCCCAGAGTCACCGCGATGCCGTCGGCCCGCGTCACGAAGCCGGTCACCGGCATCGCCTTGAGCTCGACGCCTGCGGCCTCCGCATGCCGCACCAGCGCATCGATCAAGAGCCGGTTCTCGACCATGTGCGCGAACGGCTCGCCGGCCTCGACCTGGCCCGCAAACGTCAGGAACGACGGGCGGGTCGCGTCCTCGAGCTTGGAATCGGTAATGACCATGTCGAGGATCGGCTGCGCCTGCGGCGCCACGTCCGCCCAGACCCCGATCGCATCGAACAGCTTGCGGCACGCCGCGACGATGGCGCTGGCGCGTGGATCGCGGCTCGGCCGGTTGGCGAGCGCCGGATCGGCCACGATCACCGGCACTTCGGGACCGAGCCCCTGCCGAAGCGCGAGCGCGAGCGCCAGGCCGGCAAAGGCCCCGCCACAAATGACAATGCTTCGCTGTGTCGTCATGCCACCCTGCTCACAGTTACTCTTGCGGGAGGATTATAGCTGGGCGAAACAGGGGCGTGAACCAAGGGCTGCCACCCGAGGCCATCAATTCCGGATGCCTGATCCCGCGAGAACGGGACCGGAGCGGCCGGCCGAGCCAGCGAAAGCACCGCGCCATGTCCAAGGGACTGATCGACCTGATCTCGATCCTCGATCTCGAGCCGATCGAGGTGAACCTGTTCCGCGGCAACAGCCCGAAGACGAGCTGGCAGCGCGTGTTCGGCGGCCAGGTGATCGGCCAGGCGATGATGGCGGCGTGCCGCACCGTCGAGGGCCGGCTGCCGCATTCGCTGCACTGCTACTTCATCCTCCCCGGCGACCCGCAGGTGCCGATCATCTACCAGGTCGAGCGTCTGCGCGACGGCAAGAGCTATGCGACGCGGCGCGTCACCGCGATCCAGCACGGCAATGCGATCTTCTCGATCATGGTGTCGTTCCACAGCGACGAGGAGAGCGCGTTCAACCACCAGGACAAGATGCCGGACGTGCCGCCGCCGGAGAAGCTGACGGCGGAGGAGATCTCCAAGCAGCCGATGTTTCAGGAGGTCTTCCAAAGGATGCCGGACTTCATCCGCCGCTACTACGAATCCGACCGGCCGATCGAGCTGCGCCCCGTCGAACTGAACCGGTACTTCGGCCAGAAGATCGAGGATGGCCGCATCAACGTCTGGATCAAGACGGCGGCGAAGCTGCCCGATGATCCGGCGCTGCACATGTGCGCGCTGGCCTATGCCTCGGACTTCTCGCTGCTCGACGCGGTCATGGCGCGCTATGGCCGCACCTTGTTCGACAAGCGCATGATGCCGGCCTCGCTGGATCATGCGATGTGGTTTCACCGGCCGTTCCGCGCCGACGAATGGCTGCTCTATGCGCAGGATTCGCCGAGCGCGCAGGGCGGCCGCGGGCTCACCCGCGGCTCGATCTTCAAGCCCGACGGCACGCTGGTCGCCTCCGTCGCGCAGGAGGGCTCGATCCGCGAGCGCCGGGCCTAGCCGCATCACACCGGCTGTGCCGTCCGCGGGACGACCGCGAATTGCGACACGTACCAGGCGCTGTACCAGCGCAGCAGCCACGGGATCGGAATGATCACCGAGCAGCCGAGCACGAACGCGAAGGTGCGCCACAGCACCTGCAGGCCCGAGCCGGTGAACACGACCTCGCGCCGCGTCCCCTGGATGTTGCGGCAGACCCAGCGCATCCAGGCGGTCAGCACCCAGGCCCAGCCGATGACGGTGATGCCCGACACGATCATCAGCAGGTACCAGCCGGCATAGACGACGGGGCTGCCTTCGAAATGGATCGGCAACCGCTCGCCATTCGAAGCGAGGTTGCTCAGCAGCCAGCGCAGCACCATCCAGCCCAGGAACGCCGGGGCAACCAGCGAGATCAGGTTGAGGATCGGCCGGTCGCTGAGGCCGACATAGGCCAGCACGCCCATCGCGATGAAGACGTACCAGATGTCGAGCGGCTGGCCGGTGAAGGTGAGGTTCGGCCGGCCGGGCACCCGCATCCGCTCGATCACGTAGCGGTAGAGATAGACAGCGGTCCAGGGCGTGATCACCACCAGGAACTGGCCGACGACATACAGCAGTGTCCAGCCGAGATAGGACCAGGTGTCCAGCTTGACCGAGAGCGCGCCGCCCGACGCAGGCACGCCGGCCTCGAACGCGGGCGGGACGCCGGGGGAGATGCTCGGCACGCCCGACATCAGGCCGGGAATGCGCCCGGCCTTCTCCCAGCCGGCCATGCCGTCGCTCCACAGCAGCGTCTCGGCCGTGACGACACCCCGGGCGATCAGGTCGCGCAGTTCGTCTTCCGAAATGGGGCCCTGTTGCTGGCCTTGCGCCGCGTAATACCAGGAACGATTCGACATGGGATGTCCTTGAATGTGGGATGGCAGGAAAACGTCTTCAGTCTGTCGGGCGATGTCGCGTTCCGTTCAGTGATATCCGTCACTCCTTGACGTTTTCGCTTAACGCTGCGCTGATTTTGTGC
The DNA here is from genome assembly GCF_032484495.1 of Bradyrhizobium sp. SZCCHNS3052. Lineage (NCBI taxonomy): Bacteria > Pseudomonadati > Pseudomonadota > Alphaproteobacteria > Hyphomicrobiales > Nitrobacteraceae > Bradyrhizobium > Bradyrhizobium sp. SZCCHNS3052. The sequence goes on from NZ_JAUETB010000014.1 coordinate 179,014, forward strand.
CATTTGCCTAGGAACAGGCCAAAATGGCCATCCCAAGCCTGCCTCCGAAACAGGCTGCTCCTACCTGAGGAAACCAGGGCCCGCCCATGAAGCTCGTCGTCGCGATCATCAAACCCTTCAAGCTCGACGAGGTGCGCCAAGCCCTCACCGCGATCGGCGTCCACGGCATGACCGTCACCGAGGTCAAGGGCTACGGTCGCCAGAAGGGCCATACCGAGATCTACCGGGGCGCCGAATATATCGTGAACTTCCTGCCCAAGCTGCGCATCGAGATCGCGGTCAACTCGGACATCGCCGAGAAGGCGGTCGAGGTGATCACGACGCACGCGCGCACCGGCCAGATCGGCGACGGCAAGATCTTCGTGACGCCGATCGATCATGCCCGCCGCATCCGCACCGGCGAAACCGACACCGACGCACTCTAAGCCCGTCAAGCAGCCGCAACGGCTGCACGCCCGCCGCAACGGCGCGGCGGACTGCAAAATCCTAACATCTGACATGCCGGGGGGACTGTCATGGAGACCAGCGCGTCTCGTAGCCTGCGCGCGTCTGCAGCATTGGCTGCAGCGGGAGCGATTGCCTTCACCACGCCAGCAGCGGCCGCAGCGCCGTCCACGATCGAACCGGCCGACACCGCCTGGATGATCGTCGCCACCGCTTTGGTGCTGATGATGACCATTCCGGGTCTGGCGCTGTTCTACTCGGGCATGGTGCGCAAGAAGAACGTACTGGCGACGATGGCGCAGAGCCTCGCAGCCGTGATGCTGATCTCGATCCTGTGGGTCGCATTCGGCTACTCGCTGGCCTTCGTCGGCGACGGCACCTGGATCGGCTCGCTCGACCGCGCCTTCCTCGCCGGCATGGGCATGGACAGCGTCCATCCCGGCGCCAAGACGATCCCCGAGTCGCTGTTCATGCTGTACCAGATGACGTTCGCGATCATCACGGTGGCGCTGGTGGCGGGCTCGGTCGCCGACCGCATGCGCTTCTCCGCCTACCTCCTGTTCAGCATCGCATGGTTCATCTTCGTCTATGTGCCACTGGCGCATTGGATCTGGGGCGGCGGCTTTCTCGCTCAGGCCGGCGTGGTCGACTTCGCCGGCGGTCTCGTCGTGCATCTCTCCGCGGGCACCGCGGGATTGGTCGCCGCGCTGGTGATGGGACGCCGCCAGGGCTACGGCAGTGAGAACCTCTCGCCGTTCGACCTGTCGCTCGCGGTGGTCGGCACCGGCCTGCTCTGGGTCGGCTGGTTCGGCTTCAATGGCGGCTCGGCGCTCGGGGCGAATGCGCATGCGGTGATGGCGATCCTGACGACGCATCTGGCCGCCTGCGCCGGCGCCGTCACCTGGGGCGCGCTGGAATGGTCGACGCGGCGCAAGCCGTCTGTGCTCGGCATGATCTCGGGCGCGGTGGCCGGCCTCGGCACCATCACGCCCGCGTCCGGCTTCGTCGCCCCCTGGCATGGGCTGGTGATCGGCGCGCTCGCCGGTATCATCTGCTACTGGGCCTGCACCTCGCTGAAGCACCGCTTCAACTATGACGATTCGCTCGACGTGTTCGGCGTCCACGGCGTCGGCGGCCTCACCGGCACCGTGCTGGCCGGCGTGTTCGCGACCGCCGCGATCGGCGGCACGGCGGGGCTGATCGAGGGCAACCCGAAGCAGCTTGCGGCCCAGCTCTACGGCGTCGCCGTCACCCTGGTGTGGTCGGGCGGCGTCACCTGGGGGCTCCTGAAGCTGGTCAGCGCCTTCGTGCCGCTGCGGGTGTCGCGTGAGCACGAGCTGGAAGGACTCGACATCTCCCAGCATGGCGAGGCGCTGCAATAGCTGCAGCAATTGACGCCAATTGACCTGTTCGGCGCCGCAGGATTCTGCCCGCGCGCTGAGCAGCATTGTGTCTTGAGCCTGACATGCGCAACTTTTGCGCATACCTGCCCATTCCTTGAGCGCGACGGAATAGCGCAGCCCCTGCTGCCCCTCCCGAGGGGTGAAAAGGTCAGGATTCACCGCTCGTTAGCCCTGACCAGCCGTCTGGCACGGCATTTGATTCTATCGCTCCCGGCTGTGCCCGCGTCGTGAAGATTTCTCCGCGTGGTGAACCTCAGTCGACAGGAAGCGCTCGGTAACGTCCGTGCCGGGCCCAAGCGGGGATAGGACCCATGAAAATTGTTATGGCGATCATTAAGCCATTCAAGCTCGAAGAAGTCCGGGACGCCCTGACCGCCATCGGCGTTCATGGTCTCACGGTGACGGAAGTGAAGGGGTACGGCCGTCAGAAAGGTCATACGGAAATCTACCGCGGCGCCGAATATGCGGTGAGCTTCCTGCCCAAGATCAAGATCGAGGTCGCGATCCCCTCCGACCAGGTCGACAAGACCATCGATGCGATCAGCTCGGCCGCCAAGACCGGCCAGATCGGCGACGGCAAGATCTTCGTCATCAGCCTCGACCACGCCGTGCGTATCCGCACCGGCGAAGCGGACGCTGCGGCCCTTTGATTTCGCGCTCAAACCAGAACACTTACGGAGTACAATAAAATGACGTTCAAGCGTCCAACCAGCGCGGGATGGGTTACGCTCGCAATTGCAGGGCTCTGCGTCGCAGGCCTCGTCGATGTGGCGTTCGCCGAGGACGCGCCTGCCGCCGCTGCCGCAGCCGCCCCGGTTCCCAACAAGGGCGACGTCGCCTGGATGCTCGTGTCCAGCGCGCTCGTCCTGATGATGTCCATCCCCGGCCTCGCGCTGTTCTATGGCGGCCTCGTCCGCACCAAGAACATGGCCTCGGTCCTCACCCAGGTGTTCGCCATCGTCGCCATGGTCGGCGTGGTCTGGACGCTCTACGGCTACTCGCTCGCCTTCACCGACGGCGGCAGCATGACCTCGTGGGTGGGCGGCTTCTCCAAGGCCTTCCTGCACGGCGTCGACGCCAACTCGACCGTTCCGACCTTCTCGAACGGCGTGGTGATCCCGGAGCTGGCCTACTTCGTGTTCCAGATGACCTTCGCGATGATCACCCCGGCCCTGATCGTCGGCGCCTTCGCCGAACGCATCAAGTTCTCGGCGGTGATGCTGTTCATCCTGCTCTGGGTGACCTTCATCTACTTCCCGATCGCGCACTGGGTCTGGTACATCGCCGCTCCCGATGACGTCGCTGCTGCTGCCAAGGCTCTCGCTGCCGCTGGCGACGCTGCCGCCAAGACCGCCGCCCAGGCCAAGCTCGACGAAGTCACCGGTGCTGTCGGCTGGCTCGCCGGCGCCGGCGCTCTCGACTTCGCGGGCGGCACCGTCGTTCACATCAACGCCGGCATTGCCGGTCTGGTGGGCGCGGTTCTGATCGGCAAGCGCACCGGCTACGGCAAGGAGCTGATGGCTCCGCACTCGCTGACCATGACCATGATCGGCGCCGCGCTGCTGTGGGTCGGCTGGTTCGGCTTCAATGCCGGCTCCAACCTGGAATCGAACGGCGTCACCGCCCTGGCCTTCGTCAACACCATGGTCGCGACCGCCGGTGCGGCGCTGTCCTGGCTGCTGTGCGAATGGGCCGTCAAGGGCAAGCCGTCGCTGCTCGGCATCTGCTCGGGCGCGGTCGCCGGTCTCGTCGCCGTTACCCCGGCCTCCGGTTATGCCGGTCCGATCGGCGCGCTGGTGCTCGGCCTGATCGTCTCCCCAGTCTGCCTGTTCTTCGTCTCCACCGTGAAGAACGCGCTGGGCTATGACGACGCGCTCGACGTGTTCGGCGTGCACTGCATCGGCGGCATCATCGGCGCTCTGGCCACCGGCATCCTGGTCAACCCGGCCCTGGGTGGCGTCGGCATCACCGACTACACCAACATCACCGGCAACAACGCCGGCACCTACGACTTCGCCACGCAGATGCTGGCGCAGATCAAGGCTGTCGTCGCCACGCTGGTATGGTCGGGTGTCGGCTCGGCGATCCTCTACAAGGTCGTCGACGTGATCATCGGCCTGCGCCCGACCGTGGAGCAGGAGCGCGAGGGTCTCGACATCACCGACCACGGCGAGCGCGCCTACAACTACTGAGTTCTCCCGGGACTTGGTCGTACGCGACCAGGTCCGCAACTTCGGTTCGGGCAAATACCCGGCAATGCCCTGACCGTTGAGGGGCTCCAGCGCAAGCTGGGGCCCCTTTCTTTTTGTTTGGATCGTGAGGGCCGAGCGCGCGCCAAATAGCCGATGTCGTCCCTGCGAACGCAGGGACCCATACCGCGTGATGTTTGTAAGAGGCAGGCGGCGAGTCCCGTGCAAAACAACTGAACCCTGTGGTTATGGGTCCCTGCGTTCGCAGGGACGACGGCGG
>NZ_JAUETB010000015.1:2500-173438 GCF_032484495.1 Bradyrhizobium sp. SZCCHNS3052
CAGGTCTATTTCACTCCCCTCGTCGGGGTGCTTTTCACCTTTCCCTCACGGTACTGGTTCACTATCGGTCGCTGAGGAGTACTTAGGCTTGGAGGGTGGTCCCCCCATGTTCAGACAGGATTGCACGTGTCCCGCCTTACTCGAGCATGAATGTTCGCATTACCCATACGGGGCTATCACCCTCTGAGGCCCTGCTTTCCTGACAGGTTCTGGTTGGCTTACATTCATGACTGGCCTGGTCCGCGTTCGCTCGCCACTACTAGCGGAGTCTCGGTTGATGTCCTTTCCTCCAGGTACTTAGATGTTTCAGTTCCCTGGGTTCGCTTGAAACCTCCTATGTATTCAGAGATCTCATACCTTCTCTTGATAACCGGAAATCCAAAACCTCACGGCCTTGAATTCTCACAGTCTCCTGTTTGAACCCCAAAACCAAGGTCTTGGAGTTCCGGCTATCGAAGGTGGGTTTCCCCATTCGGAAATCCGCGGATCAAAGCTTCTTCGCAGCTCCCCACGGCTTATCGCAGCGTAGCACGTCCTTCATCGCCTCTCAGCGCCAAGGCATCCACCGAACACCCTTAAGGCACTTGATTGCTCTCATTATCAATGTCCACACACTCGGCAGAATGTTGTCAGCTCCCCACCTGCCCCGAGGGACAAGCGTTGGAAGCCGCAGGACACTGATTAGAAAGACCAGCTTGCTTCTTAAGATCGAACCGATGGCCGTGCGGTCAAGCGCAGCCAACAGAGTCATTTACAACAGACAGGATGCTTCACAGCTTCCAGCCTGCGCCGAAATGACCCGGAGATAGTGAAGTGTCGGTGCATAGTCGAAGCGCGGACCGCTTGCGCGGTGACGCTCCATTGCACGACCCAACTCGGATCGATCTCCTCTTCACGATGTCAGATAACACGCAGTCTTCTGTAATCCCGGTGAGGATCAGAAGATGCGAAGTGTTGTCTCGCGGACGATGTTGAATCAGCGCTGTCAAGCGATCGCTCGGCAATCAGACCATCTGGTGGAGCCAGACGGGATCGAACCGACGACCTCATGCTTGCAAAGCACGCGCTCTCCCAGCTGAGCTATGGCCCCGTAACCAGAAGACGAATGCCAAGCCAGACCAGAGAGTGAGAGACGCCAGAAAGTGGTGGGCCTGGGAAGACTTGAACTTCCGACCTCACGCTTATCAAGCGCGCGCTCTAACCAACTGAGCTACAAGCCCTAACGCTCGAAGCTCGTCGCCACCCTGCCCGCGAGGGCAAATGCAGCAACCGCGCAGCCCCAGGCAGCGTGTTCGTCCGCGAAGAAAGAGAAACGAAGACGGCGAAATCCCGCCAATGGAGCTCACGCAAGACCTGGCGGTCTCGGTGGCCCCTGATGTTTCTAAAACAGCTCGATAGCTGACCGGTCCGAAGACCAGCCGATCCGAAGATCATGCTGAAGAGCCATCCTTAGAAAGGAGGTGATCCAGCCGCAGGTTCCCCTACGGCTACCTTGTTACGACTTCACCCCAGTCGCTGACCCTACCGTGGTCGGCTGCCTCCATTGCTGGTTAGCGCACCGCCTTCAGGTAAAGCCAACTCCCATGGTGTGACGGGCGGTGTGTACAAGGCCCGGGAACGTATTCACCGTGGCGTGCTGATCCACGATTACTAGCGATTCCAACTTCATGGGCTCGAGTTGCAGAGCCCAATCCGAACTGAGACGGCTTTTTGAGATTTGCGAAGGGTTGCCCCTTAGCTTCCCACTGTCACCGCCATTGTAGCACGTGTGTAGCCCAGCCCGTAAGGGCCATGAGGACTTGACGTCATCCCCACCTTCCTCGCGGCTTATCACCGGCAGTCTCCTTAGAGTGCTCAACTAAATGGTAGCAACTAAGGACGGGGGTTGCGCTCGTTGCGGGACTTAACCCAACATCTCACGACACGAGCTGACGACAGCCATGCAGCACCTGTGTTTCGGGCTCCGAAGAGAAGGTCACGTCTCTGCGACCGGTCCCAAACATGTCAAGGGCTGGTAAGGTTCTGCGCGTTGCGTCGAATTAAACCACATGCTCCACCGCTTGTGCGGGCCCCCGTCAATTCCTTTGAGTTTTAATCTTGCGACCGTACTCCCCAGGCGGAATGCTTAAAGCGTTAGCTGCGCCACTAGTGAGTAAACCCACTAACGGCTGGCATTCATCGTTTACGGCGTGGACTACCAGGGTATCTAATCCTGTTTGCTCCCCACGCTTTCGTGCCTCAGCGTCAGTATCGGGCCAGTGAGCCGCCTTCGCCACTGGTGTTCTTGCGAATATCTACGAATTTCACCTCTACACTCGCAGTTCCACTCACCTCTCCCGAACTCAAGATCTTCAGTATCAAAGGCAGTTCTGGAGTTGAGCTCCAGGATTTCACCCCTGACTTAAAGACCCGCCTACGCACCCTTTACGCCCAGTGATTCCGAGCAACGCTAGCCCCCTTCGTATTACCGCGGCTGCTGGCACGAAGTTAGCCGGGGCTTATTCTTGCGGTACCGTCATTATCTTCCCGCACAAAAGAGCTTTACAACCCTAGGGCCTTCATCACTCACGCGGCATGGCTGGATCAGGGTTGCCCCCATTGTCCAATATTCCCCACTGCTGCCTCCCGTAGGAGTTTGGGCCGTGTCTCAGTCCCAATGTGGCTGATCATCCTCTCAGACCAGCTACTGATCGTCGCCTTGGTGGGCCATTACCCCACCAACTAGCTAATCAGACGCGGGCCGATCTTTCGGCGATAAATCTTTCCCCGTAAGGGCTTATCCGGTATTAGCACAAGTTTCCCTGTGTTGTTCCGAACCAAAAGGTACGTTCCCACGCGTTACTCACCCGTCTGCCGCTGACGTATTGCTACGCCCGCTCGACTTGCATGTGTTAAGCCTGCCGCCAGCGTTCGCTCTGAGCCAGGATCAAACTCTCAAGTTGAACTTGAAGCTTTGAACCGGCTGATCACAACGTTTGACGAGGTCCCACCAATCGATCTCCACGCTTCACAGCGCGAAAACCATGGTGTTACCTTTGAAACATTGTCCGCCGAAGTCTTCTCGTCCGATCCCAGAACCAAAAGCCGAAGCCCTCAATCCCGAGACCCGCAAGGACTCCGCCGTCCACGTTTCTCTTTCTTCATCTTCACTTGTCAAACAGCCCGGGACCTCGGTCCCACCCTCGGATGGAGGGGTGCCCAACATCTTCCGACGTCGATGAGCAACCGGGTTTTACCGGTTGTGCATCACTCAACAGAAGTGAGGAGCAATATTGGCGCGAATGCTCGCCTCGGTGTGTCCCGAAGCGGCGCCGCGCTCAGTGATCGGGTTTATAGGGGGGGCCGATCGGGGTGTCAACGCCCAATGTCAACAAATCGTCGCATCGAATCATTTTTTTCCGGACAGCAGGAGAACCCCGACTTCTTGCGGACTTCGTGCCCCACTTGGGCCACAATCCTGCGACGATTTGTTAAGCATCGACCTGGGTTGATTTGGGTCCAGCGGGGACTGCCATCGATTCAAGGATGATCCAGATCAAGGAAGTGGCGAGCCCTTCGCCTGATACGGCCGAGACGACATCGAGAGATCCTGAAGAACAATAGCGGTTTGCGGATTCCGGCTTTCCAGCCAGAGAGTCTCGAACCGTCAGAAGCGCGCCATCATTCCGAGCCGTTTGTCTTGGACGTTAAGCCAACCGGCAGCTGAGTGATCCCGGTGCTGACTTTGAATTTGGGGGACGAAGGTTGAACCATCGGACGTCACGCGGGGGGTATGGACGCGAGGTCGGCATGATCGATCTCGGTCATGAGCCGCCGCTATCGGTCGATGGCTCCGAGGCCGCGGTGATCGACCGCCGCCGCGTTTCCGTACAATGGTTCTCTGGTACGATTCTGACGGGTCTATGCGGCGCAGCCCTCATCGGCGGCGCCGTTTTCGCCTCGCTCGACGGCGAAATGACCTTCGCGCGCATGCCGGAGCGGATGGAGAGCGCGCTGCGCGGCGCCTTCGGTGCCAATGACCGCGTCGCCACCCTGCGCAAGAGCGACCGCCTGCCGCCGCCGAGCGAAGCGGCCGCGGCCCGCAATGTGGTGCGCATCTCGACCGTGACCCGCGCGGGATCGCGCGAGCTCATCCGGGTCCGTCCCTATGTCCGGATCTCGGGCAACCTGTCGATGACGACGAGCGATCTTTCCGCCAAGATCCCGCCGTTCAACGCCCAGCGCCTGCTGAGCGACACCGACAACGACAAGACAGGGTCCGGCGAGGATCCGAACAATCCCGAGGCCGTCGAGCCCGACGCCGAGGTCTCGTTCGTGACCAAGGATCTCGCCGCGGTGCTCCCCAAGGCGAAGATCGCAACCTCGGTGGCGCTCGACGAAATCGTCATGCGGGTCCGTGATGCGGCGAACTGGCGCGGCTACAATGGCGGCGTACGCTACGCCTCGCTTGCCAATGCCGCCGCCGACGCGGCCGGCGCGCAGGCCGTCCAAGGCGGCGACCTGAAACTGTCCTATGCCAATGACGGCACCTTGCCCGATCCTTACGCCGGCTTCGAGACCCGGGTGGTGCCGGAAAATGTCACCTTGCTCCCCAAGACCAAGGACCAGATCACCGGCGGCAATCCACTCGGCGAGCGCGTCCACCTGGTCAAGAAGGGCGATACCGTCGCCTCGATCCTGCGCGACCAGGGCGCGACGCCCGACGAAGCCAAGGCGATCGCCGCCCAGCTCGGCCCGCGCGGCCGTGACGGCGGCCTGAAGGAAGGCGAGAAACTGCGCATCCTGATGGCGCCATCCAGCCCTGCCCCCGGCGCCCGGCTACAGCCGTTCCGGGTCATCGTCGCCAACGACACCATGATCGAGGCGGTGGCCGCGCTGTCGGACCTCGGACGATACGTCGCCGTGGACGCGCAGAGCATGAACACGGTCACCGAGACCGCCGACAACACCAATGACGAGGAGGATGACGGCACCGGTGTCCGCCTCTATCAGAGCATTTACGAGACGGCGATGCGCAACAAGGTGCCCGCGCCGGTCATCGAGGACATGATCCGCATCTACTCCTACGACGTCGATTTCCAGCGCAAGGTGCAGCCTGGGGATTCGTTCGACGTCTTCTATGCCGGCGACGACGACGACAAGCCTGGCAACAACGACAAGACCGAGGTGCTGTTCACTTCGCTGACGGTCGGCGGCGAGACCAAGAAATACTACCGGTTCCAGACCCCCGACGACAGTGTCGTCGACTATTACGACGAGACCGGCAAGAGCGCGAAGAAGTTCCTGGTGCGCAAGCCGGTCAACAACGCGATCATGCGCTCCGGCTTTGGCGGCCGCCGCCATCCGATTCTCGGCTTCGTGAAGATGCACACCGGCGTCGACTGGGCCACCGCCTACGGCACCCCCATTTTCGCCTCCGGCAACGGCGTGCTCGAGAAGGTCGGCCAGGAAGGCGGCTACGGCAAATATATCCGCATCAAGCACAACAACGGATACGAGACCGCCTACGGCCACATGTCGGCGTTTGCCAAGGGCATGGAGCCCGGCAAGCGCGTGCGCCAGGGCCAGGTCATCGGTTTCGTCGGCTCGACCGGCATGTCGACCGGCCCGCACGTCCACTATGAGATCCTCGTCAACGGCCGCTTCGTCGACCCGATGCGCGTGAAGCTGCCGCGGGGCCGGTCGCTCGAGGGCCCGATCATGGCCAACTTCGAGAAGGAGCGCGACCGCGTCGACCAGATGATGACCAGCCGCGGCACCGGCGCCTCGCGCATCTCGGACGCCGGCCCGATCCAGGTCAGCCGGTGAGCGAGACCCCTCGCCCCCCAAAGGCGCGTTCAACTGAAAACGGCCCGCGCTGATCTCTCAGCGCGGGCCGCTTCCGTTTCAGTTCGGCGAAACGCCGCTCAGTTCAGCTTGCGCTTCGGAATCGGCGCCTCGAAAGTCGCGATCTCGGCAGTGTGCGGCACCTTGCCGTTGAAGGTCAGCACATTGCCTTCGGCCGAGATCGTCATGTGATCGCCGTCCTTCACGTCTCCGGCGAGGATCATCTCGGCGAGCGGATCCTGCACGCTGCGCTGGATCACCCGCTTCAACGGCCGTGCGCCGTAAGCCGGATCCCAGCCCTTGGCGGCGAGCCAGTCGCGCGCGTCGCCATCGAGCGACAGCGTGATCTTGCGCTCCTCCAGGAGCTTCTGGAGACGTCCGAACTGGATCTCGACGATCCGGCCCATCTCGCTCTTCTGCAGGCGGTGGAACAGGATGATCTCGTCGACGCGGTTGAGGAACTCGGGTCGGAAATGGCTCCGCACCGTGCCCATCACCAGCTCGCGCACCTCCGACGTATCCTCGCCCTCCGGCTGATTGACCAGGAACTCGGAGCCGAGATTGCTGGTCATGATGATCAGCGTGTTGCGGAAGTCGACGGTGCGGCCCTGGCCATCGGTCAGGCGGCCGTCGTCGAGCACCTGCAAGAGAACGTTGAACACGTCCGGATGCGCCTTCTCGATCTCGTCGAACAAGACGACCTGGTACGGCCGGCGCCGCACGGCCTCGGTCAGCGCCCCGCCCTCGTCATAGCCGACATAGCCGGGAGGCGCGCCGATCAGCCGCGACACAGAGTGCTTCTCCATGTACTCGGACATGTCCAGGCGGACCATCGCGGTCTCGTCGTTGAACAGATATTCGGCGAGCGCCTTGGTCAGCTCGGTCTTGCCGACGCCGGTCGGGCCTAAGAACATGAACGAGCCCATCGGCCGGTGCGGGTCCTGCAGGCCGGCGCGCGAGCGCCGCACGGCGGTCGCAACCGCATGCACGGCCTCGAACTGGCCGACGACGCGCTTGCCGAGCGAGTCCTCCATGCGCAGGAGCTTGTCCTTCTCGCCCTCGAGCATCTTGTCGACCGGCACGCCGGTCCAGCGCGAGACCACCTGCGCGATGTGGTTGGCGGTGACCGCCTCCTCCATCATCTCGCCGGCATTCTCCTTGGCCTCGATGTCGGCCAGCCGCTTCTCAAGTTCGGGAATCCGGCCATAGGCCAGCTCGCCCGCCTTCTGATACTCGCCGCGGCGCTGCGCGTTGGCGAGCTCGATGCGCAGACCGTCCAGCTCGCTCTTGAGCTTCTGCGCGTTGGACAGCTTGTCCTTCTCGGCGCTCCATTTCGACGTCAGCGCCGCCGACTTCTCCTCGAGATCGGCGAGCTCCTTCTCCAGCGCCTGCAGCCGCGTCTTGGAGCCGAGATCGCTCTCCTTCTTCAAGGCCTCCTGCTCGATCTTGAGCCGGATGATCTCGCGATCCAGCGAGTCCAGTTCCTCGGGCTTGCTATCGACCTGCATCTTCAGCCGCGCCGCCGCCTCGTCCATCAGGTCGATGGCCTTGTCGGGCAGGAAGCGGTCGGTGATGTAGCGGTTCGACAGCGTGGCCGACGCCACCAGCGCGGAGTCGGTGATGCGCACGCCGTGATGCTGCTCGTATTTGTCCTTCAGGCCGCGCAGGATCGAGATGGTATCCTCGACCGTCGGCTCGGTGACGTAGACCGGCTGGAACCGCCGCGCCAGCGCGGCGTCCTTCTCGACGTGTTTCTGATACTCGTCGAGCGTGGTCGCGCCGATGCAGTGCAGCTCGCCGCGAGCGAGCGCGGGCTTCAGCAGGTTCGACGCATCCATCGCGCCGTCGGCCTTGCCGGCACCGATCAGGGTGTGCATCTCGTCGATGAACAGCACGAAGCTGCCTTCGGCCGACGTGACCTCCTGCAGCACGGCCTTCAGCCGCTCCTCGAACTCGCCGCGATATTTCGCGCCGGCGATCAGCGCGCCCAGATCGAGCGACAAAAGCCGCTTGTCCTTCAGGCTCTCCGGCACGTCGCCATTGACGATGCGCAGCGCGAGGCCCTCGACGATCGCGGTCTTGCCGACGCCGGGCTCGCCGATCAGCACGGGATTGTTCTTGGTCCGACGCGACAGAACTTGAATGGTGCGGCGGATCTCCTCGTCGCGGCCGATCACCGGATCGAGCTTGCCGTCGCGCGCCGCCTGGGTCAGGTCGCGGGCATATTTCTTCAGCGCATCATAGGCGTTCTCGGCGGTCGCCGAATCGGCCGTGCGGCCCTTGCGCAAGGATTCGATCGCTGCGTTGAGGTTCTGCGCGGTGACGCCGCCCTTGGCGAGGATGCCGCCCGCTTCGCTGTTCTTCTCCAGCGTCAGGCCGAGCAGCAGCCGCTCCACCGTGACGAAACTGTCGCCGGCCTTCTCAGCCGCCTTCTCCGCCGCGTCGAAGGCGCGCGCCAGCTCGGGCGACAGATAGATCTGCCCGGCGCCGCTGCCCGAGACCTTCGGCAGCTTGCCCAGCGCATCCTCGGTCGCCTTCAAAATCGCACGCGAATTGCCGCCGGCGCGGTCGATGAGACCGCCAGCGAGTCCCTCGCCGTCGTCGAGCAGGACCTTCAGCAGATGCAGCGGCGAGAACTGCTGATGGCCGTCGCGCATCGCCAGCGACTGCGCCGATTGGATGAAGCCCCGCGCGCGCTCGGTATATTTTTCGATATTCATGATGTTTCCCTCAGCCTGCTGTGACGCCCCGAAGGCACGGCTTCAGCATCTTCATTGGGTTTCGGACCGCGCACGTTGACGTCCATCAACGCCGCAACCATTGACGTCGCCGGCTTGCGCCCGGCTTGAGTGGAAATGTGGGAAGGCGGTGCGAAAACGGAAGAGGCCGCTTCACAAATTCGTGTGCCCTGGCCGCGGCCAAGGGAATCTCCTATGAGGCGGCATGAGCCAGACCCCTCCCGCGCGCATCGCCGGCCTGTACCGCTATCCCGTCAAGGGCCTTACCCCGGAACCATTGCAGAGGGCGCCTTTGCGGGTCGGCCAGACCCTGCCGGCCGACCGCCGCTACGCGCTCGAGAACGGTCCCAGCGGATTCGATCCCGCAGCTCCGGTCTGGAAACCGAAGACGGCGTATCTGATGCTGATGCGCAATGAGCGCCTCGCCGGCTTCAAGACCATCTTCGACGACGCGACGAACATCCTCACCATCCGCAAGGACGGCGCGATCGTCGCCCAAGGCGATCTCGAGAGCCCCGACGGCCGCGCGGCGATCGAGCGCTTCTTCGCGGGCGAGTTCGCCGCCGAGCTGCGCGGGCCGCCAAAGCTGCTGTCGGGCGGTGGTTACGCTTTTACGGATCTGGCGCGTAAGGTGGTCTCGATCATCAACCTCGCCTCCATTGCGGAGATCGAGACCTTGGTCGGCGCTCCCGTGCACCCGCTGCGCTTCCGCGCCAACGTCTACGTCACCGGCTGGCCGGCCTGGCACGAGACCTCGCTCATGGGCGAGACGCTGCGCATCGGCTCGGCGCGGCTCAAGGTCGTGAAGACCACCACCCGCTGCGCCGCCGTCAACGTCGACCCGGACACGGCCGCCCGCGACCTCGACATCCCGCCCGCGCTGATGACCCGGCGCGGCAACAATGAATGCGGCATCTATGCCGAGGTGATCGAAGCCGGCGATATCGCCGTTGGCGACGAACTCGCCGTGGAGCAGCCGCGGCTGACGTGAATCACCGCCTCTCCCCGCGTCATCGCGAGGAGCCGGAGGCGGCGAAGCGATCCAGACTTTCCGGCCGGCCCTGGATTGCTTCGCTCGCGATGACGAAACCGGCACCGGAGTTGGATCCGATCTCTCGCCGTACCGATGGTGCGCTCCCTCCCCCGCTTGCGGGGGAGCGTTGGGGTGAGGGCGCCCCACGCGAGATCTTCGTGTGGAGAGAGGTCCCCCACCCGCATCGCATCGAAGATGCGATGCGACCTCCCCCGCAAGCGGGGGAGGCGCACACCGAGCGAGCCTCGACAGCTCGATTCATCAGTTCGAGAGTTCTCAGTTCGGCATCACGTAGGCGTACACCCGCCCCCGCGACACCGCGCTCTCGCGGACGCGGTTGCCGTTGTTGCCGGAGATGACGATCGGGTTGCCCTGGGCATCGACGCCCGACACCACGCCGACGTGGCCGCCGCCGCGGCGGCTCATCACCGCGATCGCGCCGACCTGCGGGCCGGAGACGCGCTGGCCATAGCTCGCGAACGAGCGCGCCATGTCGGAGCCGGTGCCGCGATGGCCGGTGCGCTCCAGCACCATGTTCATGAAACGGGCGCACCACAGGCTGCGCCGGCCGGTCGGATTGCCGCTGCCGATGAAGCTGCGCGCCGCGGAAACGACGCTGCTGCCGCCGCCGAAGCCGCCGGACGACGCCATGCCGTCGGACGCCGTTCCCGGCATCATGACGCTGGCCTGCGCGTCGGCAACGCCGCTCACCTGCACCCGCGCCACGCCGCGCTCCCAGCGCGACAGCCGGGCGACGGAACGCCGGTGGTGATGATGCCCTGCGTAGTGATGGCCGCCGTGGCTGCGGTGGGCATGATGCCCCGAGCCGTGATGCGGACGGGCCGATGCCGGTGTTGCGGTGACGGCGACGACTGCCGAGCACATGGTCAGCGCAACGACGTGAAGCGACCGGCGAAGGGTAGACACAACCATACTCAATCCTTCTGTTACTTCCCCCAGTACCCTGACTTGGCACCCCCTGGTCCTCAGCGCGGCCCCTCTGCAAGCCGCCAGCGGGGTCCGTAAAAAGTCGCGGTGTGACGAAACCATGACCTTCGGCGGCGAAAGACTGGCGACGAGAGGGTGATTCCGGGTCTATCTTGAGGCGAAAACAAGGCTACTGGCCCGGCCATTGTCGCGTGTCGCGCGACTCGTCAACATGCGGCACGTGACACGGGAGGAGCTGACGATGCCCCACGCAACGGCCAAAGACGGCGTTCGCCTCTATTTCGAAGAGGTCGGCGCCGGCACGCCGCTCATCTTCCTGCACGAGTTCGCCGCCGACCACACCAACTGGGAGCCGCAGTTGCGCTATTTCGCGCGCCGCCACCGCTGCATCGCCTACTCCGCGCGAGGCTACACGCCCTCGGAGGTGCCGGCCGCGCCCGACGTCTACAGCTACGTGCACTTCTACACCGACGCCCTGGCGGTGCTGGACCATCTCGGCATCGACAGCGCCCATTTCGTTGGCCTGTCGATGGGCTCGTACTCCTCGCTGCAGGTCGCGCTGAACGCGCCCGGCCGCATCCGCTCGATGGTGCTGGCCGGCGTCGGCTCCGGCTCCGACCTCACGCAGCTCGACGCCTTCCGCGCCCAGTGCCGCGCCACGGCCGAGCAGTTCGAGACCCTCGGCTCGGCCGAGACCGCCAAGGTCACCCGCGAGGCGCCCGGCCGCATTCCCTTCCTGATCAAGGACCCACGCGGCCACGCCGATTTCTACGCCGCACTCGCTCGCCACGACGCCAGGGGCTCGGCCAACACCATGCGCGGCTTTCAAGGCGCGAGGCCCTCGATCTACATCATGACGGATGCGATCCGCCGCGTCGCCACGCCCGCGCTGATCATTTGCGGCGACGAGGACGACGCCTGCATCGAGCCGAGCCTGTTCCTCAAGCAGCACCTGCCGGCGTCGGGACTGACGTTCTTCCCGAAGTCCGGCCATGTGCTGAATCTGGAGGAGCCGGCGTTGTTTAATGAGGCCGTGGAGCGCTTCATCACCCTGGTCGAGGCCGGCCGTTGGGGCCTGCGGGATCCAAGGTCGATGGTGTGATGACCTCCGGAAGCGCCTCTCCTTCGTGGCTGAATCACCGACGCCTCGCAGCCCTGCATTGTCGTCCCTGCGAACGCAGGGACCCATAACCACCGGCTTCAATGGGACGATGGCTGGTAGTTGTGCCTCACCGATAGATTCCGCGGTATGGGTCCCTGCGTTCGCAGGGACGACAGCGGAGATTGTGGCACGGACCAACCCGGCCGTGACGACATGGGTCAGTCGGAGGCGTCAACGCATCCGGAAACGGCGACACCGCCCCCTACTCCCCGATGATCTTGATCAGCACGCGCTTGCGCCGACCGCCGTCGAACTCGCCGTAGAAGATCTGTTCCCACGGACCGAAGTCCAGCCTGCCTTGCGTGATCGCGACCACGACCTCGCGGCCCATGATCTGGCGCTTCATGTGGGCGTCGGCATTGTCCTCGCCGGTCCGGTTGTGCCGATAGCCCGCCACCGGCTCGTGTGGCGCCAGCTTCTCCAGCCATTGCTCGTAGTCGAAATGCAGCCCGCTCTCGTCGTCATTGATGAAGACCGACGCGGTGATGTGCATGGCGTTGACGAGCACGAGCCCCTCGCGCACGCCACTCTCCTTCAGCGCCGCCTCGACATCATCCGTGATGTTGATGAAGGCGCGACGGCCCGGTGTCTGGAACCAAAGTTCCTTGCGGAACGATCTCATCGGAACAATCCCGTGCTTCATCACCATGGCCATAGGATACCGCAACGCGCGTGTCCGTCCTCGAGTGTGGCGTAGCTCACAGCGTGCGGTTCCAGCTGCGCCCAGACTGGACCCGATGGAGTGCATACTGCAAGCCACAACGGCACGGTCTCGCTTCGTCCTACAATCCAAGATTGAACCGAACGTTGCTCGGACAGACTTAACTGCATTGCCGATCTCATTTCGACGATGACAACGACAGCGTGGCGGCTCGCCGTTCGGCGACGACCGTGCAGACCTGATCGGGCTGCAGCCGCTCAATCTCATCGCACGAGAAGCTCGACTTCTGCAGGCAAGGCGCCGATCGCAGCGAGTCGCCATTCAGAGGAGAGAGACAATGAGTCTGCTGCGTATCAATCTCTTTGGCGGTCTTGAAATCAGACGCGTCTCCGGCGAGCAGGTCGTCATCCCAAGCCGCAAGGCGGCAACGCTCCTGGGCTATCTCGCCCTCACCTCTCCGCACGGCATTTCACGCAGCAAGCTTGCCGCCCTCCTGTGGGAAGGCCGCTTCGGCGACAACGCGCGCGCAAACCTGCGCCAGGCGCTGTTGACGCTGCGCCGGGTGCTGCCGCAATGCACCGAGGTGATCTCGGCGGAACGCGACGACATCCGCATCCATCCGAACGCCGTCACGACCGACGTGCAGGAATTCGAGGTGCTGCTGCAGCTCGGCGATCTGGAAACCATGGCCCGCGCCGCCGCGCTGTTCCGGGGCGAGTTGCTCGACGGCATCAGCTCGACGTCCTGCGCGTTCGAGGCATGGCTCTCCGCCGAGCGTCAACGACTGAAGACGCGGGCGATCCGGGCGATCGCGGGCCTGCTGGACGTCGGCGGCCGGGAACATGTGGAGATCGCCACGACGTTCTCATTGCGTGTGCTGGCCGCAGATCCGCTGCAGGAGGACGTCCACCGCACCTTGATGCGCTGCTACGCGCAGCAGGGCCGCCGTGCCGACGCCCTGCGTCAATATGACTTCTGCCGCACCGTGCTGCGAAAGCAGGTCGGCGCCACGCCGGAGAGCGAAACCGAGAGCCTGCAGCGCGAAATCAGGCGCATGCTACGCGTCTGACGATCCGCGTGATCTTGCTCCATGCGTTCCACACATGATCGATTTTGACGGCACTTTCACGCCCCGCTTGACACTTGCATCACGGCCACGCGCGCAACATCGCCCTCGATCGACGTCGCGCAGCAACTACGCCTGATGAGGTCAAGCGGCGCGCCGCTCGAAGATCAAACAACGAGCGAGGAGGCTCAACATGAGTGGCATGCAGCAGTCGACTGAGGACTATGGTCAATTGAATCCCGAAGGGATCTTCGGCTCCGTTCTCGGCAGGTTCGCCGGACAGGCGATCGGACGCCTGATCGGCGGCAAGACCGGCCGCGACTTTGGCGGCGCCATCGGCGGAATCGCGGGCGGGTTCGCGCCGTTCTCGGTCGGCCCCGGCACCGAGCAGCCGTCGGAGATGGAGTTGCAGGGCTTCTGGAGCGTGCTCAAGAAGATCGGTCAGGGCGTCCAGACCGGCCTCAACGTCGGCCACAACCTCGGCATCTTCAGCGCCGGCCCGCAGGCCGCAGCCGCCGCGCAGCCGACCGACATGGAGCTGCAGGGCTTCTGGAGCGTGCTCAAGAAGATCGGACAGGGCGTCCAGACCGGCCTCGACGTCGGCCACAACCTCGGCATCTTCAGCGCAGGCCCGCAGGCCGCAACCGCTGCGACGCAGCCGACCGAGATGGAGCTGCAGGGCTTCTGGAGCGTGCTCAAGAAGATCGGTCAGGGCGTCCAGACCGGCCTCAACGTCGGCCACAACCTCGGCATCTTCAGCACCGGTCCGCAAGCGGCACCCGCAGCGGCGCAGCCGACCGACATGGAGCTGCAGGGCTTCTGGAGCGTGCTCAAGAAGATCGGTCAGGGCGTCCAGACCGGCCTCAACGTCGGCCACAACCTCGGCATCTTCAGCACCGGTCCGCAAGCGGCACCCGCAGCGGCGCAGCCGACCGACATGGAGCTGCAGGGCTTCTGGAGCGTGCTCAAGAAGATCGGTCAGGGCGTCCAGACCGGCCTCGACGTCGGCCACAACCTCGGCATCTTCAGCGCTGGCCAGCCGGGCCAGCAGACGGCGGCCGCGCAGCCCACCGACATGGAGCTGCAGAGCTTCTGGAGCGTGCTCAAGAAGATCGGTCAGGGCGTCCAGACCGGCCTCAACGTCGGCCACGACCTCGGCATCTTCAGCGCCGGCCAGCCGGGCCAGCAGGCGGCGGCCGCGCAGCCGACCGACATGGAGCTGCAGGGCTTCTGGAGCGTGCTCAAGAAGATCGGACAGGGCGCGCAGACCGGCCTCAACATCGGGCACACGCTCGGCATCTTCAGCACCGGCCAGCCCGCAAGCACGATGCACTAGGACGGCGGATCTGAAGCAGCGACCCGCGCCATTCGCAACGCGGGTCCAAGCAAGCAAGGCGGTGGGCGCACGAACAGTCCGCCCACCGCCGACCTGACATGGAGGGAGCGACGCATGGCGGATCCGAACTCAGAGCAGGAATTCATCGTGCAAGGCGAGCCGGTCAAGTCCGGCCAGCTTGCTGATCATTTGAGCCGCGAGCCCGGCGTGAAACGCGTCGGTCAGGTCGCGCCCGACGTCGTCATCCTGTCGATGACGAAGAGCCAGGCCGACCGCCTCCGATCGACTTTCAGCACGATCGTGGTGGAGCCGAATGCTCCGCTGAAACCCTTTGGCGCCGGCTGACTTCAGCCGCGCCCCCCGACGATGTCACGAGCGAGGATGAAGGAGCCCGCAAATGGCCGCACGAAGCAAACCTGAAATCTCGGATCCGAAGGATGCGGCCGGCACGGCCGTCAACGGCACCGGAGCACGGCCCGGAGCGGGGCAGCCACCAGCCGAGGCCGTTGCCGCACCGCGGGCGGCAACGCCGGTAGCCGCCGCTGCAGCCCCTGCCG
Organism: Bradyrhizobium sp. SZCCHNS3052; assembly: GCF_032484495.1. Taxonomy (NCBI): domain Bacteria; kingdom Pseudomonadati; phylum Pseudomonadota; class Alphaproteobacteria; order Hyphomicrobiales; family Nitrobacteraceae; genus Bradyrhizobium; species Bradyrhizobium sp. SZCCHNS3052. Next base: position 17,828 of record NZ_JAUETB010000015.1, read on the forward strand.
CGCAAGGCACGGGCCGAAGCGACGGCGGCAAGGACGGCGGCAAGGCGCCGCCGGCAGCGGACCAACCCGTCGCAACGATCTCGCAGCGACGGGCGCAGTACATCCTGGCCCCGCGCCAGCAGACGGGGCTTGCGACCTTCAGCGCCGACTTCATCGTCCAGCAACTGACAAACACTCCGGACATCGACGTGGTGAAGACCATCCAGCCGCCGCGCCTGCTCGGATTCCAGAGCGCCGACCCGGGGCAAGCCCCGCTCGGCCCGATGGTGCTGGCCCGCATGGCGCCCGACAAGGCCGAATTGCTGAAGGCCCAGGCCGGCGCACGGCTCGCGGTCGAGCGCGATGCGCCGCTCACCTACATGCTCGATCCGACCGTCCCGCAGGTGCCGGCGCCGCACCAGCTTCCCAATCCCGGCGTTCTCATTCCCTTGGCCGACGGGTTCTCGACGACGATCGAAGTGGTCGGCGAGAGCGGCCCGCTGCCGGAGGTGGAAGTGTACGTGTTCGGCAGCGTATGGCCGGTTCAGGGCGTCACCGACGCCAGCGGCCGCGTCACGCTCAAGATTCAGGGCGAGACGCCCGACACCATCCGCTCGATCCTGATCAAGCCGCGGGTCGATTACTGGACCTTCTGGCTCGATCGTCCGCAACTGACCCCCGACAGCGTGAACCGCATCGCCGCGAAGACGCTGGGCGCCTACCTGCGCGGCTTTCCCGGGCAGCAATTGCTGGGATGGGGCCAGCGCGCGATGGGCCTCGACCGCGTTCCCCTCGCCTACAATGGCGCAGGCGTGAAGATCGCGGTGATCGATTCCGGCGCAGCACCAACCCATCGCAATCTGCACGGCGTCACGATCGGCAAGAGCATCGTCGGCAATGATCCCGCGAGCTGGACCATCGATACGATTGGCCACGGCTCGCATTGCGCCGGGATCATCGCCGGCGGGCCTGTCGGCAGCGGCGGAGGCATTCGCGGCTTCGCTCCGGCGGCCGAAATCCATGTCTGCCGGATCTTCCCGGGGGGCCGGTTCAGCGATCTCGTCTCGGCGCTCGACTACTGCATGGAGAACGGCATCGACGTCGCCAACATGAGCCTGGGCGGCGGCGAGCCGTCGCAGATCATCGAGGAGCGGATCCTGCGGGCCAAACAGATGGGCCTCGCCTGTATCGTCGCCGCGGGAAATTCGTCGGGGCCGGTCCAGTTTCCCGGCTCGACGCCGCATTGCCTGTCGGTCGCCGCGATGGGCAAATGGGGCGAGTTTCCCGAGGACAGCTTCCACGCCCAGCAGGCGCTGGACGGCTTCCGCAGCAGCGACGGATATTTTCCGGCCAAGTTCAGCTGCTTCGGGCCGGAGATCGACGTCTGCGCGCCGGGCGTCGGCATCGTGTCCTCGCTGCCGGCCGATGGCTTCGGCGCCTGGGACGGCACCTCGATGGCGACGCCGCACGTCACCGGCCTCGCCGCGCTGGTGCTGGCGCATCATCCCGACTTCAAGGGTCCGTTCGCGACGCGCGACGCGCGGCGTGTGGAGCGGCTGTTCCAGATCCTGAAGGAGACATCGACGCCGCTGCAATTCGGCGATCCCAATCGTGCAGGAGCCGGGCTGCCGAATGCGATGCGCGCCCTCGGCCTGGAGGCGAGCGTGGCCTCCGCGCCCGCGGCCGATCCCTCGCTCGACGTGCTCCGTCGCCTGTTGGGACTGGCGCGCGGCGCGCCGAACGCCGCGACGTCTCCGACGCTGGCGCCGCAGGCGCCCAATGGCAAGCTCAACGGATCCGGTTCGGTTGCCCGGGGCCCGGCAACGACCACCGGCGAGTGGTCCAGCCCGGCGGTCGGTGATCCCAGTCCGGCGCAAATCCGCGACATCATGCACAAGGTCGGCTTGCTGTAGATCACGGGCAAGCCGTAGGAACGGCATCAGACGTTGTACGACGGGCAGTTTGCGCATGAGCGTCATGCGCGAATTGCCCGTCGTGTTAGTTCGTCGCACGTTTGGCACTTGCGCCGTCGGGCAAATCAGGCGCAGATTTCCGCGCGTCCCGCCTCGCAGCAAGAGGGGCGTATCGCGGTCGTCACGAGCGCTGAGTGTGGGATGCGATGGGCGTGTCGGATTGCGCGTGGGGCTTGCCTCGCGCGGACGAGCAATTCCGGCACGCACGGTCAAGTCGCGCGGTCCTGGCATCCCGACGCTGATGCCAAGTTTGTTGTGGTGTTCTGCATCACGCGGACGACGGTGGCCAGAAAGCCCGGCGCACCGGGGAGAACGCGAAGCAGCCGTTCAACCATCGCGCAGGGAAGGCCGGGTGTTCCGGCTCGTACCTGTGGTTCCTGCCGCCTGCATTTTTTCCGCAGGCGGGCCATGGGTGCGGCCAGCATCCGGCCTTCCCTGCGCCTCTTCGTTATCGGAGGCGATGCATGACGCATAGCTCGGGCGCAGATGCGCCGCGAGGACGCCGGGTCATGTCTCAGCTTCCACCCGCTCTTTGAAAAGTGAAGATCGCCCCCCAAGCTCGTCATGGCCGGGCTTGTCCCGGCCATCCATGTTGCTCCTCGTGCACGGTCTAGCTTGCGATCGTCTCGAAGAGATCATTCCAGTCAGGATTGCTCGCAATGATCAGTCCCACCTTCCAGGCACGCGACCAATGCTTGATATTGTGCTCGCGCTGGATCGCGCTCTGAATATCATCGTAAACCTCGAAATACACGAGGCGCTTCAAGCCATATCGCTTGGTGAAGCTATCAACGAAGCCGCATCGATGCTGATAGACGCGCTGCACGAGATCGCTGGTCACACCGATGTAGAGCGTGCCATGGGGACGATTGGTCATGAAATACACGTAGCCGCCCGCCATGGCGCCATACTGCAAGACGTGGATGGCCGGGACGAGCCCGGCCATGACGTGGAGAGAGCGGAAACACAAACGTCGATAGGCCCCCTGGGAACGGTCGCCCCCTGCCCTACCTTCCCTTCTCCGCCCTGCTCAGCAGGAACACGCCCTGCTCGCCGAACATGTTCCAGAACCACCAGGGCATCGCGACGCGCAAGGGACGGCCGTAACTATCAAGCGCGACGGCGCGCTCCATCTTGACGCCGATCTCATTGCAGAGCTGCACGAAGTCCTTGATGGTGCAGAAATGGATGTTCGGCGTGTCGTACCAGGTGAAGGGCAGATTGTCGGTTCGCGGCATGTGGCCGCCGACGAGCAGTTGCAGGCGCAGCCGCCAGAAGCCGAAATTCGGAAAGGTGACGATGGCGCGACGGCCGATGCGCAGCAGATTCTCCAGCACGACCTTGGGCTGCCGCGTCGCCTGCAAGGTCTGCGACAGGATCACATAGTCGAACGCATCGTCGGGATAGTCGACAAGATCGGTGTCGGCGTCGCCCTGCACCACCGCGAGCCCCTTGGCGACGCAATGATTGACGCCCTCGCGCGACAGCTCGATGCCGCGGCCGTCGATGCCGCGGCTCTCCAGCAGCTGCAAGAGATCGCCGTCGCCGCAGCCGATGTCGAGCACCTTGGAGTCGCGCTCGACCATGCCGGCGACCAGCAGATGATCCGGCCGATAGGCCAGCACCTCGCCGCCGGAAAAGCCGTTCAGCGGCAACACGCCCTGCATGCTCATGGCTCAGCCTCCGTTCGCGGCGTTGAGGCCGCGCGCCTTGCCGGCGGAATCGAGAAAGGCGCTGGCGATCTCGAAGAACTCGGGGACGTCGAGCAGGAACGCGTCGTGCCCCTTGTCGGTCTCGATCTCCGCGAACGACACCCGCGCGCTGGAGGCATTGAGCGCATGCACCAGCGCCCGCGATTCCGCGGTCGGAAACAGCCAGTCGCTGGTGAAGGACACCACGCAGAAGCGGGTCTGGATGCCGCGGAACGCCGCCGCCAGCACGCCGTCATGATCGGCGGCGATGTCGAAATAGTCCATCGCCCGCGTCAGATAGAGATAGGAGTTGGCGTCGAAGCGCTCGACGAAGGACGAGCCCTGATAGCGCAGATAGCTCTCGACCTGGAAATCGGCGTCGAACGAGAACGTCGGCAGTTCGCGGTCCTGCATGCGGCGGCCGAACTTGCGATGCAGGGCGGCATCCGACAGATAAGTGATATGCGCGGCCATCCGTGCCACCGCGAGGCCGCGATGCGGATGAGTGCCCTTGTCGCCGTAGCGGCCGTGGTCCCAGTCGGGATCGGCCATCACGGCCTGGCGGCCGAGCTCGTGGAAGGCGATGTTCTGCGCCGAGTGCCGGGTGGCGCAGGCGATCGCGAGATTCGCGAACACGCGGGTGGGATAGGCCACTGTCCATTGCAGCGCCTGCATGCCGCCCATCGAGCCGCCAACCACGGCGAACAACGTGTCGATGCCGAGATGATCGATCAGCATCGCCTGCGCGCGCACCATGTCGGGGATGGTGATGATCGGGAAATCGAGCCCCCACACCTTGCCGGTGGCGGGATTCAGCGAGGCCGGGCCGGTCGAGCCCATGCAGCCGCCGATCACGTTCGAGCAGATGATGAAATAACGGCTCGGGTCGAGCGGGCGGCCAGGGCCGACCAGCGTCTCCCACCAGCCGGGCTTGCCGGTGACGGGATGGCGGTTGGCGACGTGCTGGTCGCCGGTCAGGGCGTGGCAGACCAGGACCGCGTTGGACCTGTCGGCGTTGAGTTCGCCATAGGTCTGGTAGGCGATCTGGAACGGCGACAGGTCGACGCCGCAATCGAGCCTGAGCGGCTTGTCAGCGCCGAACTGCGCGACCAGCGAGCTCGGATGATCGACCTCGTGCGAGCGCTCTTCGGGCGCAATCGTGCGCAGCGCGGAGGTGGGTTTCGGCGTCAGGCCTGTCATGTCTCTCACCCCGGCCATCCGGCAAGGGCTCCCGAACCACGTGACATATCAGGCCATGAAAAACCCGGCCTGAACTGGGGTTCGGCCGGGATCGATAACGTCCCCGGCCTGTTTAGCGAGTTTTTTAACGTGGCTGCAAGCCGGCCGGCTCAAATGACCACGGAACAGGCAGAAACTAGTCCCGCGGGCGCTCCGCGTCAAGGCAAGCTGGGGTTGACCGCCGATCGGGCGCCCCACGGCTGCAAACCAGCCAAGCCTAGACGGCACAAGGTAAACTTGCTGTTGCGCGCGTCTCCCGCATCGGAGAGAACGACATCCGTTCCAGTCGGCCGCACGTTAACCGGTGGCCTGCGAAGAGTGACCAGCCCATGTCCAACCCGCCGCCTGCCCCGCCTTCGCTTGCCGATTTGCGCAAGGAGATCGACGCGATCGACGAGCAGGTCCATCAGCTCCTGATGAACAGGGCCGACATCATCGACCGGCTGATCAAGGTCAAGAAGACCCAGGAGGTCGGCTCGGCATTCCGGCCGGCGCGAGAGGCCGACATGATGCGGCGCCTGGTGCAGCGCCATCGCGGCATCCTGCCGCTCGACACCGTCGAGGGCATCTGGCGCGTGATCGTCTCGACGTTCACTTACGTGCAGGCGCCGTTCTCGGTTCACGCCGACGTGTCGGTCGGCGAATCCGCGATGCGCGATTCCGCCAGGTTCCATTTCGGCTTCGTGGTGCCTTATGTCGCCCATTTCAGCGCCCAGGCCGCCGTCGAAGCCGTGGCGCGCTCGAAGGGCGATCTTGCGCTGGTGTCGACGACATCGGGGCATACGCCGTGGTGGATCACGCTCGAGCCCGTGGGCGCGCCGAAGATCATCGCCCGGATGCCGTTCATCGAGCGTGCCGACCATCCGGCGGCGCTGCCGGTGTTCGCGGTGTCGCGGGTCGCCGACGACGCGCTCGTGCTGGAGGTCGAGACCTGGAGCATCCGCGTCTCCGGCTGGAATGCGCAGGTGTCGCGCGCGCTGTCGCCGCTGGCCGACGTGGTCGCGGTGCCCGATACCGCCTTCGACGGCGCCGCGCTGCTGGTGTCGATCGAGGCGCCGTCGAACCTCGACAAGATCAAGGCTGCCCTAATCGCGGCGGGCGCCTCGGTCCGCTCGACGGCCCTCGTCGGCGGCCATGCGAAACGCTATACGGTTCCGAGCTGAGACGCCTCGCGCCAGTGACGATTTTCCGGAGTTGATGATGAACCGCCCCGTGCCGAACCCCGGCATCCTCGACATCGCGCCCTACACGCCGGGCAAGAGTCCCAAGCCGGAGCCTGGCCGCAAGGTTTTCAAGCTGTCGGCCAATGAGACCCCGTTTGGACCCTCGCCGAGGGCGATCGAGGCGTTCAAGAGCGCGGCCACACATCTGGAAGATTATCCGGAAGGGACTTCCCGGGTGCTGCGCGAGGCGATCGGCCGCACCTACGGCCTCGATCCCGACCGCATCGTCTGCGGCGCCGGCTCCGACGAGATCCTCAATCTGCTGGCACACACCTTTCTCGGCCAAGGCGACGAGGCGATCTCCACCGCGCACGGCTTTCTGGTCTATCCGATCGCGACCATGACCTGCGGCGCCAGGAACGTGGTTGCCGCGGAGACGGAGTATCGCACCGATGTCGACGCCATCCTTGCCGCGGTGACGCCGCGCACCAAGCTGGTCTGGCTCGCCAACCCGAACAACCCGACCGGCACATACATCCCGTTCGACGAGGTCAAGCGGCTGCGTGCCGGCCTGCCGTCTCATGTCGTGCTGGTGCTCGACGCCGCCTATGCCGACTACGTTTCGCGCAATGACTACGAGTTCGGGCTCGAGCTGGTGGCGACGACCGAGAACACGGTCGTCACCCATACCTTTTCCAAGATCCACGGCCTCGCGGCGCTCCGCGTCGGCTGGATGTTCGGCCCGGCGCACATCGTCGATGCGATCAACCGAATCCGTGGGCCGTTCAACGTCTCCTCGCCGGCGATGCTCGCCGCGGTCGCCGCGATCGAGGACACCGCGCATCAGCAGATGTCGAAGACGCACACGGAAACGTGGCGCAACTGGCTGACCGAGGAGATCGGCAAGCTCGGGCTGAAGGTGACGCCGAGCGTCACCAATTTCATCCTGATCCACTTCCCGACCGACAAGGGCAAGACCGCGGTCGAGGCCGACGCATTCCTGACCCGGCGCGGCCTCGTGCTGCGCGCGCTCGCCAACTACAAGCTGCCGAACGCGCTGCGCATGACGATCGGCACCGAGGAAGCCAATCGTCTGGTCGTGGAGGCTCTCAGCGAATTCATGAGGGCGAAATGAGCGTCGCGGGGCGGTTCGAACGCATCGCGCTGATCGGCTTCGGCCTGATCGGCGGCTCGATCGCGCGGGCGGCGCGGCTGCAGGGCGTGGCCGGCGAGATCGTCACCACCGCGCGCTCGGAGAAGACTCGCGCGCGCGTCGCCGAACTCGGCCTCGTCGACCGCGTCGTGGCGAGTAATGCGGAGGCGGTCAAGGATGCCGACCTCGTCATCCTCTGCATTCCCGTCGGCGCGTGCGGTCCGGTCGCGGCCGAGATCGCGCCGCATCTGAAGCCCGGAGCCATCGTCTCCGACGTCGGCTCCGTGAAGGGCGCCATCGTTCGCGACATGGCGCCACATCTGCCAGCGCATGTTCATTTCGTGCCGGCGCATCCGGTCGCCGGCACCGAGAATTCGGGACCGGATTCTGGTTTCGCCGAGCTGTTCATCAACCGCTGGTGCATCCTGACGCCACCCGACGGTGTAGATGCCGACGCGATCGATCGTCTCCGCGCGTTCTGGGCGGCGCTCGGCGCCAAGGTCGAGATCATGACGCCGGATCACCACGACCGCGTGCTCGCGATCACCAGCCATCTGCCGCATCTGATCGCCTACACCATCGTCGGCACCGCCGACGAGCTGGCGCAGGTGACGGAATCCGAGGTGATCAAGTTCTCCGCCGGCGGCTTTCGCGATTTCACCCGCATCGCCGCCTCCGACCCGACGATGTGGCGCGACATCTTCCTGAGCAACAAGGATGCGGTGCTCGACATGCTCGGCACCTTCACCGAGGACCTCTCCAAGCTGACGCGGGCGATCCGCCGCGGCGACGGCGATGCGCTGTTCGATCACTTCACCCGCACCCGTGCGATCCGCCGCGGCATCGTCGATATCGGCCAGGATTCGGCGGCGCCGGACTTCGGCCGGCCGCTGCCGCAGTTGAAGAAGAGCTGAGGTCAGAACAGCGGCGGGACGCGGGCGACCTTGAACGGACCGAGCACGACGACGCCATCGGAGAAGCGCAACGGGAAGGTCCGCGCCTTGCGCCCTTCGAGGGTGGCCTCCTTGCCGAGCGCATTGATGCCGAGCGCGACGCCGACATTGGCGTTCTGCTTGACGACCTTGCCGAGGCCGGGAATGGCGCGGTCGAGCGCACCGAGCAGGTTGTTGACGTCCTGCGACTTCACACCCGGCGCTACGCGATCGAGCGTCCCCTGCGGCACGCCGTTTTCGAGCATCTTGTCGAGACCGAGCGCCGGAATGACCTTTTCGATCCCGGCCACCGTCATTTGCACTTCGCCATCAATGCCGCCATTGGCGGTCAGGCTGAGCGTGCCCGACGCAACGGCCAGCAGCTCGCCCTGCTGGATGCGCGACTGGACGATCTCGACATGACCGCCCGCCGCCTGGATCTCGCGAAACCGCTCCGGCCAGGGTTTGGGCCGGAAGTCCTTGAGACCCGTGACGCGGGCCTGGATGTCAGTATTGAACGGTTCGGCAAGCAGAGGATGGCTGCCTTGGATGCTGCCGCTTTCGATCTGCAGCGCAGTCTCCAGCACCGTATGGTCGGACGGCGTGCCGTCGGCGAAGCGGCCGTGCAACTCGACGTGATCGGCGCGCGCGGCGGGCACGGCTGTCCCGCCCTCGATGCGGTCGATGGTCGGTTGTTCGAACACGAGGTCGGCGCGCTGTGGCGGCCCTGGCAGGCCGCGGACACTGGCCTCGCCGACGCGCCAGTTCGCGGAGAACGAGGTCGGTCCGCGCCCATCAGCAATCGTCGCGGGTCCCTTGAACTCCGCGATGAGCCGCTTCGGGTCCCACACCTGGGCGACGACGAGGATCTCGTCGAGCTTGGCATTCATCAAAGGCGTGCCGGCGGCCTGCGAGAACAGGTCCACGCTCGGATCCGTGCAGCGGACCTCGAGCCGGAACGGGAAGCCCGCGACCGAGCGCTTCGCGCAGTCATAGACGCGTCCCGATTTTGCTTCGCGCGCACGCCAAGCGTCGGCCTGGACATCCACTTGCGAAGCGGCGAAGAACCAGAATGCGCTCCACGCAACAGCGGCGATCAGGAGCAGAACGGGAGCTATGAAGAGCCCCCAACGAGAGCGCCTGCGGCGCGCTTGCGGCAAACGAGACATGCAGGACACCCTTTGGGCAGCAATTTTGGCAATTCGGCGATCACGGATTGTGTATCTAAATTAACAATTCGCGAGCATCACACTTAGGCTTCCGCATTGATGTCCGCAATGACCCTCTCCGAACGCGACCTTCCCCACGGCGACCTCTGGGTCTTCGGCTACGGCTCGCTGATGTGGCGGCCCGGATTCGCTTTTCTCGAGCAGGTGCCGGCGCGGCTGATCGGCGAGCATCGCGCGCTCTGTGTGTATTCGTTCGTCCACCGCGGAACGCCGGAGAAGCCGGGCCTCGTGCTCGGTCTCGATCGCGGCGGCGCGTGTCGCGGCATTGCGTTCCGGGTGGCAGCAGACAAGCGCGACGAGACCATCGCCTATTTGCGGGCGCGTGAGCAGGTAACCTCGGTATATCGCGAAGTGACGCGCTCGGTTTGGCTTGAAAACGACGCGCGCGAGCGGGTGAGCGCGCTGGTCTACGTGGTCGATCGCGGCCACGTGCAATATGCAGGCCGGCTGTCGCCACAGGAGCAGTTGCGCCATGTGCGCCAGGGTCACGGCCAGTCCGGCGCCAATCGCGACTACGTGATCTCGACCGTGAAGGCGATCGAGGCGCAGGGCTTTCGCGACGCGCAGTTGCATCGGCTGGCGACGATGCTGCACGATGACGGCCACTCGCTGCATCCTGCGCCAAGCAAGACATAGCCCTCAAGCCTTCACCGGTGCCGGCACCCGGCCAAACAACTGCGCCTGTTCCGCCTGCCCCGCGGCGACGAGCCGGCCGGTCGCCTCTTCGATGACGCTCTGAATCCGCGCCATGAACTCATCGCGCGGCAGGCCAGGCGGCAGCGGATCGAGAAACTCCACGACGAGCGTGCCCGGATAGCGCAGAAATGTGCGGCGTGGCCAAAACAGACCCGAATTCAGCGCCACCGGCAGGCAGGGTACGCCGCAATCCGTGTAGATCAGGCCGACGCCGCCCTTGTAGTCCGGCGGTGCGCCCGCCGGACGCCGGGTGCCTTCCGGGAAGATCACAAACTGACGGCCGTGCTTCACCTCCTCCGCCGCCCGCCGCATCACCTGCTTCAACGCGCGGGCGCCGGAGCTGCGGTCGATCGCGATCATGTCCGCCTTGACGAGATACTGTCCGAACAAGGGAATCCGCAGCAGCTCGCGCTTGAGAACGAAGAACGGCGCATCGAAGAAATGCAGCAGCGAGATCGTCTCCCACATCGACTGATGCTTGGCGGCGACGATCAGCGGCCCCTTCGGGATCTTCTCGACGCCGCGATATTCGACGCGGATGTTGCAGACGACGCGCATCAACAAGATGTTGCTCTGCGCCCACCAGTTGGCGACGCGCAGCAGCGCCTTGCGGGGCATAGCCAGGGTCGGCAACGCGATCAGCGCCCAGAGCACGAAGTTCGGGTAGAATAGGATGTTGAACAGCAGCGAACGCAGGAAGATCGAGACCATCAGAAACCCAGTTCAATTGGCTTGCGCCGTCGTCGGTCGGCGCGACACCGAGCCGGTTGGCGGATCGAACTCGGGCGCGAGATCGAGGCCGAGATCGGCCAGCCGCAGCCGCATCTCGGCGGCGACATATTTGGCATATTCGGACAGCAGAAGTCGCACCGTCGGCGCGCTGGTCCACCACGGCTCGTCGCGCCATTTCTCGCCGACGACCGCATAGGGAATGAGATCCATGCTCGGCATCGCATGCGACAGTTCGACGATGGCCCGCGGCATGTGATAGTTCGACGTCACGACGATCAGCGACTTGAAGCCGCGCTCGCTCGCCCATCGCCGCGTCTGCGCGGCGTTGCTGCGGGTATTGATCGCCGAATAATCCAGATCGACGCAGCAGTTGATGAATGATCGCGCCTCGGGCAGCGACCGGGTGATGTCGCTGGCCTCGTTGGTCGGGTGCACACCGGAGATCAGCAGCCGCCGGCCATAGCCTCCCGCCAGGAGTTCCACCGCGTCCGATACGCGTGACGAGCCGCCGGTCAGGACCACGATTCCGTCCGCCTTGCGCTCGGGCTGGATCTCGGCGCCCCGCAATTGCGAGAGGAAGCCGACGAAGCCGACCGCCGCGACGAAGAAGCCGACCCCGAGCGTCGCCACGGCGCCCGCGAGCGTCCGCCACACCGCCACGGTGAGCCGCAGCTTTCGCCTGCTATGGTCAGTCTCCGGCTCCATGCAACGCCTGGCTTGTCCTTGCCTGCCTGCGCGCGGCGCCATGCCGTCGCGCGATCCCGTCGTTCAAGTCCGGGAACGCAGGCAGGTTTCGCCGGCCTCCCGATCACGTTCGCTCGCCGCCGATCCTGGCGTGCGAGCTCCGCCGTGTTCGTGACCCAGCTCACCCCGTCCTGCCTCACCCCGGCGCAGACGATTTTAGGCGGTTTTCGGGCCAAGTGAAATCCGCAACGAGACGGCTGGGGATAGAAGCCGCCATCAGTCGATGCTCGCCAGGGTCGTGAACAGGGTCCGGCGTGCGGCCCAGCCGGTCACCGCGGCGATCACCACGGCCTGCAGCGCGATCGCGACATAGCCGAGCGGGCGCAGCGAGAATGTCCCCAGCAACGCCGCGAACTGATCGCCGACGGGAGTGCCGGAGAACCAGTTGGCGATCGACTCCGAGAACCCGAATCCGAGCATCGCAAGGCCGCCACCGATCACGCCCCCCTCCAGTCCGAGCTGCAAAAAGTGCCGCAGGAAGTGGTTGGCGATGTAGCGGTCGCCGGCGCCGACGAAATGCAGCACCTCGACGATCGGCCGGTTCGCGGCCATCGCGCCGCGGGTCGCGAACGACACCGAGATGATGGTGGCAGCGATCACCAGCAGCAGAATGCCGAAGCCTGCGAAAAGCGTCGCGCCTGTCATCGAGCGCATGCGCTCGATCCAGGCGCGGTGGTCATCCACGCTGGCGGTCGGCGCAACCTGGGTCACGCGGCTGCGCAGGGCGTTGAGATCGAAGCTGGTGCCGGGCTGGACGCGCGCGATGATGACGCGCGGCACCGGAAGCTCGTCGAACGACAGGCCGCTGCCGAGCCACGGCTCCAGCAGCTTGCTGGATTCCTCCTTGGTGAACGGCCGGACCTCCACGATTCCGGACTGCGCCCGCATCGCCTCCGTCACCAGGGCAATGTCGCGCTCGATGTCCCGGCCGGTCTTGGGGCGAACCTGGACGGTGATCTCGCTCGACACCTCCGACTGCCACTCGGCCGCGGACTCGCTGACCAGCAGCACGCCGCCGGTCGTGATCGAGGCCAGGAAGGTCATGATCGCCACCACGGCGACCAGCGCGCGGCCGGCGATCGAGGCGCGCGGCACGATCGGCGACACGATGCGGGCCTGCGCCGGCAGTTGCGGGCGGTCATCGCCGAGATCGACCAGGAGGCCGCGATCGTCTACGCTACTCATAGATGTGCAATCGTCCCTGATGCAGCACCAGCCGGCGGGCCTCGTATTGGTCCATCAGCGTGATGTCATGGGTTGCGATGATGACCGCCGTCCCCGAGCGGTTCAATTCGATGAACAGCCGCAGCAGGCGGCGCCCGAGCGTCGGATCGACGTTGCCGGTCGGCTCGTCCGCGAGCAGCAGTTGCGGCCGCGAGATCACGGCGCGCGCGATCGCCGCGCGCTGCTTCTCACCACCCGACAGGATCGGCGGCAGCGCGTCCATGCGCTCGCCAAGGCCGACCCATTTCAGGAGGTCGATGACCTCCTTGCGGTAGCTCGATTCATCCCGCCCCATGACGCGAAACGGCAGCGCCACGTTCTCATAGGTCGTCATGTGGTCGAGCAGCCGGAAGTCCTGCAGCACGATGCCGATGCGCTTGCGCAGATCGGCGATCTCCTCCTTGCTGAGCAGCGAGATGTCGTAGCCGAACAGATTGACCAGGCCGCGGGTCGGCCGCAGCGATAGAAACAACAGCTTGAGCAGCGAGGTCTTGCCCGCGCCCGACGGGCCGGTGAGGAACTGGAAGGAATGGGCCGGAATCTGGAAACTGAGGTCGCGGAGGATCTCCGGCCCCAATCCATAGCGCAGCCCAACATTTTCGAACCGAACCAAAGCGTCAGCTCCGTTCGACCGCGTGCGCGGCAGACCCGCACGCTCCAAGCTCAGCGGTACGATGGCCCGATTGAGCGCCCGTTATGGTTTCCGGTTCGTTAACGGTCGCCGTGTACCATTCGCGCGATTGAGTTCCGAAGTTCGTCGACATGGCGGTCCTTGTAGCACGAACTGTCGGAAACAAAGCGGCAATGGCCGTTGGAGAACAGGCGCGATGTTCATCGTTTGCCCTCATTGTACGACATCTTATGCCATCGACGTGGCAACCCTGGGTATGGCTGGACGCAGCGTACGCTGTTCCCGTTGCAAGGAGGTCTGGCTGGCGCGACCGGAGGATGCGGTCGAGGCGCCCGCCCCCATGCCTGCCATGGCGGAGGCCGGCGCGGCGGCCGCGCCCCGTGACGCGGCCGACGAGTGGGAAGCCCTCGCGCGCCAGGAAGACGACGACGAACGGACGCCCGACGTGGAAAGTCCGCCGCTGGCTGCCGGCTGGCCCGAGGATGCCCTCGCCGAGCCCGACGACGACACGGCCGATGCCGAGCAGCCGTTGCAGAGCGGGGCTTCGCGCCTCGCCGGTCTCCGCAAGCTCATCAGGCGCCCGACGTTGCCGGATTTCCCAGGCAACAAGGTGTTGAACCTGCCGGTGCTGACGGCCGCCATGGCGGCGCTCACAATTGCGCTGGTGGTGTGGCGCGCCGACGTCGTCAGGCTGCTGCCGCAGACGGCCTCGTTCTACAAGCTGGTCGGGCTCGAGGTGAACCTGCGCGGCCTGACCTTCAAGGACCTGAAGGTGGCGACCGAAACCGTCGACGGCAAGCCGGTGCTGGTGATCGAGGGGACGATCGTCAGCCTGACGAAGAAATCGGTCGACCTGCCGCGGCTGCGCTTCAGCGTCCGTGACGCGCAGGGCACCGAGATCTACGCCTGGAACACGCTGCTCGAGCAGACCGCGCTCAAGCCCGGCGAGCGCACGACGTTCAAGTCGCGGCTCGCCTCGCCCCCTCCCGAAGGCCGCAATATCGATATACGGTTCTTCAACCGGCGCGATCTCGCCGCCGGCAGTGCATGATGGTTCCGGTCTCGTGGGTCGCCCGCGGGGCCCACGAGACGGAGACGAAACGACATGTCGCGCGTGCTGATCGCCGACGACGAAGATTCGATGCGGACCTTGGTCGCGCGCGCCATTGCCATGGATGGACATGAGATCGTGACGGCGCAGGACGGTGCCGAGGCGCTCGACATCCTGACGCGCGAGGCCGGCGCCTTCGACCTGCTGCTGACCGACATCCAAATGCCCATCATGGACGGCATCGCGCTGGCGCTGTCGGCAGCACGCGATTTTCCCGACCTGACCATCCTGCTGATGACCGGCTTTGCCCATCAGCGCGAGCGGGCGTCGAATCTCAGCGCGATCGCTCACGACGTCATCACCAAGCCGTTCTCGATCGCCGACATCCGCACCGCGGTCGCCGACGCGCTGGCGTCAAAGGCTGCGAAGGCGTAGGGCGCCAACGATGATCCTCGACGTTGCTGCAGTCCGCGCTGTCATCCCTGCAAACGCAGGGATCCATAGCCACCGCCGCCGTTGAGGGACAAGACTGGTCCCACATCTCGCGCCATCACATCTCCCTGGGGGTATGGGTCCCGGGTCGGCGCCACGCCGTCGCTTCGCGCCATCGCGGCTTGCCCGGGACGACAGCGATGGGTGCGATGGAGCGCGGACGTGCCTGATGGGCTCGCGCCTGCGTAAAGGTCGCTGAAGGAACTGATCCTCTCTCCTCCGTCATTGCGAGCGCAGCGAAGCAATCCAGAATCCCTCTGCGGAGACCATCTGGATTGCTTCGCTGCGCTCGCAATGACGCTGGGGCGGCCGTCGGACGCCCCGCTCAGCTTCACGCGCTGAGCGCGCGCATCTCGGCATAGAGATCGGATTTGCCCTCGAAACCGATGCCGGGGAGGTCGGGCATCGTGATGTGGCCGTCGGTCACCTTCACGCCGTCGGGGAAGCCACCATAGGGCTGGAACAGGTCGGGATAGCTCTCATTGCCGCCGAGGCCGAGGCCGGCGGCGATGTTGAGCGACATCTGGTGGCCGCCATGCGGGATGCAGCGCGACGGCGACCAGCCATAGGTCCTGAGCACGTCGAGCGTGCGCAGATACTCGCACAGGCCGTAGGACAGCGCGCAGTCGAACTGCAGCCAGTCGCGATCGGGGCGCATGCCGCCGTAGCGGATGAGGTTGCGCGCGTCCTGGTGGCTGAACAGGTTCTCGCCGGTCGCCATCGGGCCGGGATAGAAATCGGCCAAGGTCGCCTGCAGGTGATAGTCGAGCGGATCGCCCGCCTCCTCGTACCAGAACAGCGGATAGTCGCGCAGCATCTTGGCGTAGGCGATCGCAGTCTCCAGGTCGAAGCGGCCGTTGGCGTCGACCGCGAGCTGATTGTTGGGGCCGATCTCGGCGAGCACTGCCTCGATGCGCTGGCGGTCCTCGTCGATCGGCGCGCCGCCGATCTTCATCTTGACGACATTGTAGCCGCGATCGAGATAGCCGCGCATCTCGCGGCGCAGCGCCGAGAGATCCTTGCCCGGATAGTAGTAGCCGCCGGCGGCGTAGACGAACACCCGCGGATCAGCCTTGCGGTTGTGACGCTCCGCGAGCAGGCGGAACAGCGGCTTGTCCGCGATCTTGGCGACCGCATCCCAGATCGCCATGTCCAACGTTCCGACCGCGACCGAACGCTCGCCGTGGCCGCCGGGCTTCTCGTTGATCATCATCGCCGCCCAGGCCTTGTCGGGATCGAGGTTGCCCCTGGTGGAATCGAGCAACGATGTGGGATCAGCTTCCAGGAGTCGCGTGCGAAAACGCTCGCGGATCAGGCCGCCCTGCCCGTAGCGGCCGTTGGAGTTGAAGCCGTAGCCGACCACGGGCCGGCCATTGCGCTCGACATTGGTGATGACCGCGACCAGGCTCGACGTCATCTTGGTGAAGTCGATATAGGCATTGCGGATCGGCGACGAGATCGGCTTCGTCATCTCGCGGACGTCGACGATACGAACGGTCATGGTCATTCTCCTGGTCGGGGTCGCACGCGCCGTTTCAGAGCGAGGCGCCTGCGCAGATGGTGATGGTCTGGCCGGTGATGGCGCCCGCTTCCGGCAACAGCAGGAAGGCGGTGAGCGCAGCCACCTCGACCGGATCGACGTAGCGCCCCATCGGCGGCAGCACCGGCGCGGTACCGGCGCGGCTGGGATCGCGCAGAAACGGCGTGTCGGTCGCAGCCGGTGCGACGACGTTGACGGTGATCAGGCGCGGCGCCAGCTCGATCGCCCAGGAGCGGGCGAGGCCGGTGAGTGCCGCCTTGGTCGCGGCGTATTGGCTGCGGCCGGCCGCGCCATTGGCGGTGCGGCTGCCGATCAGCACGATGCGCCCGCCTTCGCGCAGGCGCGGCGCCAGCGCATTGGCCAGCGCCTCCGCGGCGCCGACATGGACGCGCCACATCCCTTCGCTGCTCTCGGCCTGCAACTCGCCGAGACGGCCGACACGCATGTAGCCGGCGGCGTGGACCAGCGCGGTCACGGCGCCGACGTCAGCAAGGCGCGCGATCAGCGTCTGCGGTTCAGCGAGATCGGCCTCGAAGCCACCGAAGTGTTCGTGCGACAGCACCGAGGCCGCGCGGTCGATGCCGGTCACGCGCCAGCCGTCCGCCAGCAGACGCTCGGCGATGGCGCGGCCGATGCCCGAGCTGGTTCCGGTCACCACCGCATGGCGAAGGCCCGAGCTGCTGTCGTGGTCCTGTGCCGTCATCCCTTGTACGCAGCCGCCTCGGCCCTGACCTTCACCGCATCGAAATTGTTGATCTTGTCGATCAGCTCATTGGTGTAGAGCGCAGCATAGTCCTTTATGTCCAGCCCGTTCATCGCGGCCTCCGTGCGGAACTCCTGCTCGTTGATCCCGCCCATCTTCGTATCGGCATAAGGCGGCGCGTAGAGCTTGATGCGGCGGCTGATCGACTGCAGCACGGCCTTGACCGCCGCGTCCTCGCTGGCACCGCGCGGCGCCGTCTCCGGGTACATCTTGAGAAAGGCCCTGGCGCCGGCGGTCGGATTGGCGAGCAGGAATTGCGACGCCTTGCACACCGAGCGGCCAAAGCCGACCAGGAGATCCCTGTCCTTCTCGAACGTCTGCGGCATCGCCATCAGGAACTGGCCGCCGACCATCGGGATCCTGGTCGGACGCGGCAGATAGGCCAGCTCGATGCCGGCAGCCTCGATCTGGCCGAAGCCAGTATCGAAATAAGCGAGCGCATCGATCACGCCGCGCTGCAGGGCGACCCCCGCCGGCGTGCCGTTGCCGACCGCGACCCAGCTCACATCCTTCTCGGGATCCAGGCCCAGCGCCTTCAGCACGTTCTTGGTGACGGGATATTCGGTGGCACCGAAGTCGGACACGCCGATCTTCTTGCCCTTGAGGTCCGTGTAGCTCTTGAGCCCCGAGCCAGGCGGGACGGCGATGTCCCATTTGTACGGATAGGTATATTGATAGAACAGCTTCGCGCCACCCCATTCGCCCTTGGCGAGCAGCGGCAGCGCTGTCGACGGCACGCCGACGCCGACGGTGACGGAGCCACGGTCGGTCGCGACCTGGACGTTGGCATTGGTGCCGAGCGCTTGGACGTCGAGCGAGAACCCTTCCTGCGCGTTGTAGCCGAGCGCCTCGCCGATCACGCAATTGATGATGGTGGCGTTGAGCGCCTTGAGCCCGACGCCGAAGCGAAGCTTCTTCGCGTCCGCCGCCATCAGGCCGGCCGGCGCGCCGCTCATCAGCAGCGCCGCGCCGGCACTGCTCTTCAGGAATGACCTGCGCGAAACCATCCTTCGTTCCTCCCTGTTGTCCTATTTTTTCCGGTTGGCGCCCCAGTGCACGATCTTGGCCTCGCACCAGCGCACGATCCCATGCAGCACGATGCCGAGCACGCCGAGAATGATCAGCGCGGCGAACACGCCGGCGACGTCCGACACCGCCTGCGCCTGCGTGATGACGACCCCCATGCCACGCTGGGCGCCGAGGAATTCGGCCACGATCGCGCCGAGCAGTGCATAGACCACCGCCATGTCGAGGCCCGCGAAAATGAAGGGCGCGGCGTTGGGCAGCTTGACGATGCGGTAGGTCTCGAAGCGCGAGGCCGACAGCGAGCGCATCAGGTCGATACGCTCGGGCTCGACGGCGCGCAGCCCCGTGAAGCTGTTGATCAGCACCGGGAAGAACGACAGCAGCGCCGAGATCGCGACCTTCGAGCCGTCACCGAAGCCGAACCAGATCACGATCAGCGGCGCGATCGCCACCTTGGGCAGGCTCTGCAGCGCGAACGCATAGGGCATCACCAGGCGCTCGATGGCTTCGACCTCGGCCATCAAGGAGCCGATGACGAGGCCGAGCCCGACGCCGATGGCGCAGCCGGCGGCGGCGTTGCTCAGCGTGCTCCACAGCGGCAGGTAATAGCCGAGCGGGCTGGCCGGGCTGACCGCGAGCCCGGACCACAACGCACGAACGACCGCTTCGGGCTTCGGCAGAATGTAGGACGGGATGTTCAGCAGGTTGACCGCGGCGATCCAGCTCAGGATCAGCACCGCGAGGCCGATCCAGGCGATCGGCGAGCCCAGGCTGACGCGGCGCCGGGGGCTTGCGGGCTTCTGCGACAGGGCTGAAACGGCGACGTTGGCGAGATCAGTCATGGCCGTGCTCCTGTGCATTGAGCAGCCCGCGAACTTCCCTGGCAAGCCGCGCATAGTCCGGATGCAGCACGATGTCGTCGAAGCTGCGCTGCCGCGGGATCGGCACGTGGAG
This sequence comes from Bradyrhizobium sp. SZCCHNS3052, assembly GCF_032484495.1. NCBI lineage: Bacteria > Pseudomonadati > Pseudomonadota > Alphaproteobacteria > Hyphomicrobiales > Nitrobacteraceae > Bradyrhizobium > Bradyrhizobium sp. SZCCHNS3052. The sequence continues at coordinate 37,040 of NZ_JAUETB010000015.1, forward strand.
ATCGGCAAGGATGCGGCCGGGACGCGCCGACATCACGATGACGCGGTCGGCCAGGAAGATGGCTTCCGAGATCGAGTGCGTAATCAGCAGGACGGTCTTGCGGTTCTCCTGCCAGATTCGCTGCAGCTCGAGGTTCAGCCGCTCGCGCGTCAGTGCGTCGAGCGCGCCGAACGGCTCGTCCATCAGCAGGATCTCGGGATCGCGCGCCAGCGCGCGGCAGATCCCGGCGCGCTGCTGCATGCCGCCGGACAGCTCATAGGGATATTTGTCGCCGAAATCGCCGAGACCGGTAACGGCGAGCAGGCGCTCGATGCGATCGCCGGCCGGGGCATGTTTGCCACCGACGCGCAAGGGCAGCCCGACATTGTCGCGCACCGTCATCCACGGCAGCAGGTTGGCCGCCTGGAACACGACGCCGACCTTGCGCGAGGGACCGGCGACGGGCTCGCCATCGAGCAGCAGCCGGCCGTCGCTGTAACTATCAAGCCCCGCGAGCAGACGCAGCAAGGTGCTCTTGCCGCAGCCGGAGGGACCGACGACACAGACGAACTCGCCCGGCTTGATATCCAGCGAGATCCGGCTCAGCGCATGGACCGCCGCGCCGGAGGCCGAGACGTAGGTCTTCGACAGTTGATCGATCGCGATGAGCACAGCCTCGGGCACAGCCGCAGCGCGCCGGGTTGCATCGTCGACATCCATCGTCAGCATCAGCGTCCACCCGGTGTCTTTTTGTTGTGATCACGGGGCAACGGCCGGCACCGGCCGTCGCCTCTCGCAAGCTCAGGCCGCAGCCTTCACCGTCAACCCGGCCGCGGCCACCGCGGCGCGGATCGCGGCCATCTCCTCGGCGCTCGGCGCATGCGTCGGCGGCCGCACGGTGGCATCGCGGATCACGCCGGCGACCTGCATCGCCGCCTTCATGCGGCCATGCGCCTCCCCGGTCGGCTCGCCGCCGCCATACACCGCGTCCTTGAGCGGATCGATCATGGCCTGCAGCTTCATCGCAAGCTTAAGGTCGCCAGCGGTGACGGCAGCGAACAGATCGTAGATCAGATCCGGAATCAGCGAGGCGAAGCCGACCAGCGCACCATCGACGCCCTGCACCATCGAGGCCAGCAGATATTCGTCATGACAGGTCAGCAGCGCCTTGTGCGGCGCCGCGGCGCGGATCGCCTTGAGGTCGCGGGCGTATTTGTTCATCTCGCGGGTGCCGATCTTGAACGCCTGCACGTGGTCGAGGCGGGCGAGCTCGGCGAGCAGCTCCGAGGAGAACGAGGCGCGGGTCCAGGCGGGATAGACATGCACGATCAGCGGCAGCCTGGTGGCTTCGCCGATGGCGCTGAAATAATCCAGGCAGTGCTCGCGCTTGAAGCCGAAGCGCAGCCAGTGATGGGGCGGCATGATGTCGAGAGCAGTCGCGCCCGCTTCCTTCGCCATCAGCGCATGCTCGATGCCGTCCTTGATGCCTTCGCACACGACGGAGGAGATGGTCGGGCAGATGCCGGTGAGCGCCTTGGCGACGATGCGCGTCACCTCCGCGCGCTCCTTCGCCGTGAGGCTGAACACCTCGCCGGTGTGGCCGTTGGTCATGATGCCGACGATGCCGCGACGCTTGCCGAGCCAGGCTGCGTAACGCGACAGCTCGACCTCATCGATGCTGTGGTCGGCGTTGAAGGGGACGGCGATCGCCGGGATGATCCCCTTGAAGTTGGTCATGACGCTCATGCTTGCTCCTGTTTCGTCACATCGACGTTCATCGTTTCGCGACCGTCGCAGTCGCCCCGCCCATGGCCTCCAGAGCCCGGGACAGCTGGGCTGCCGCTCTGAGCAGCGGCGCCACGCCAAGCCGCTCGAAGTCGTCCGCGGTGATGCGCATGGTGGGCGCAGCGATACTGATCGCCGCGAGCGGAATGCCGTCGCGGTCGATGACGGGCGCGGCGAGCACGCACAGCCCCGGCGCATTTTCCTGATTTGACAGCGCGTAGCCGGCAGCCTTCACTTCGCACAGGCGCTGCAGCAGCGCGTCGAGATCGGTGATCGTGGTTTCGGTGCGCTTGATGCGCGGCTGCGCCTCGAGCACCTCGATCTGCGTCTCGACCGGCAGCAATGACAGGATCGCCTGGCCGACGGCGGTCGAATAGACCGGCGCGCGGCTGCCGATGCGGACGTCGACGCCGAGCCGGACGAGGCCCGCCTGGATGCGCTCGACATAGACGATGTCGCTGCCGTCGAGCACCGCGAGCGAGGCAGCCTCGTTCATCTCGCCGACCAGGCTGCGCAGGATCGGGCGCGCCTGTGTGCGTAGCTCCGAGCGCGCGATCGCGTTGAAGCCCAGATCGAGGCATTTCAGCGTCAGGCGGAAGCGCCTGGAGTCGCCGACCTTCTCGACATAGCCGAGCATCACGAGCGTGTTGAGCAGGCGGAACGTGGTGCCCTTGTCGAGCGCCGCGCGGCGCGCAACGTCGGCGAGCACCAGCTCGGGCTCCTCGCTGGTGAAGGCATTGAGCACCTGAAAGCCCTTGGCCAGCGACTGCACGACGCTTTTGCCAGCCTTGCTGTCCTCGTCCACGTGGAGGCTCCGACGTTTCCTGCTTGACGCCGGCCTTGACGACCGGCATTCGGATTGACTAAGGTTCGGATTGCGAACTATAGTTCGTATATTAGAATGCGCGTAGCCGCTGCTGTCAAGCGCGCTCGCGCGCGGCATGCGACACGGCTTGAAATCCGCGCAGCCGGCATGATCTCTCCCTGAGGGCCGCGACATCTCGCGGCCCTTTTCAGGAGTCCGGCGTGAGCGTCGCATTCACCAAGGAAGAGAGCGCCGAGACGGCGGCCGAAACGCAACTGCCCGACCGGCCGGTCTCGCCGCATCCGAACCTCGTGACCGCGGCCGGACTCAAGGCGCTCGAGGAGCAGTTGCGCGAAGCGCAGGCGGCGTTTGAGGCGGCCCAGGGAATCGAGGACGTCAACGAGCGGCGACGGGAGTCGGCGCTGCCGCTGCGCGACGCGCGCTACTTTGCAGCGCGGGTGCGGACCGCGCAGGTGATGCCGGCGCCGACATCGACGGAGCAGATCGCGTTCGGCAGCACGGTGACGTTCAAGCGCGGCGACGGCCGCGTCCAGACCTACACCATCGTCGGCGAGGACGAGGCCGATCCGAAGCGCGGCATGATCTCCTATGTCTCCCCTGTGGCTCGCCTGCTGATGGGCAAATCGGCCGGCGACATGGTCGAGGTCACCGGACAAGAGCTGGAGATTCTCACGATCGCCTGAGGCGATGCCCATCACGCCGGCAGGAAACGATGCTCAAAGTTGGAATCATCTCCGACACTCATGGGCTGCTGCGGCCGGAGGCAGTGCGATGTCTGTCGGGCGTCCACCACATCATCCACGCCGGCGATATCGGCCGGCACGAGATCGTCGAGCGGCTTCGCCTGATCGCGCCGGTGACTGCGATCCGCGGCAACATCGATACGGCAGATTGGGCGAATGCATATCCTGCGACCGAGACCGTCAGGCTCGGCACGCGTGCCGTCCATGTCGTGCACGACGTCCACGACCTCGCGATCGACCCTGCAACGGCGGGTATCGACATCGTCGTGTCCGGTCATTCGCATCGCGCAGGCGTCGGGACACGCGACGGCGTGCTCTACCTGAATCCGGGCAGCGCAGGGCCGCGCCGCTTCAGGCTGCCGATCACCCTGGCGACGCTGAACATCTCCTCGGGCCAACTGTCACCCGCGATCCACGATCTCGGCAGCGCCTGAGGCAAAGCGAAAGGGCGCCCATGGGCGCCCTCCGCAAATCTCGTGGATGCATCGATCAGAAGCGATCGGCCAGCGCCATGCCGGGATCGCTGAACGAGGGACGGCCGGTCTCGACATGTCCGGCGACGCGCCGGTAGAAGCTGTCGTCGGTGTCGCTGGTGACGACGAAGTCGTACCACAGGCCGGATTTGCGCAAATGCCAATAGAGCTCGCCGTGGCGACCGGGTGCAGACACCTTGACGGTCCACGACGTCGATGGGCCGCCATGGCTCGGTCCGGGGAAGAAGGTCGGTGCGCCAAAGCCGAAGCCGGGAGCATCGAAGTCGGGCGCCGACCGGAAGCCCGGCACCACGCCAAAACCCACCGGATGGAAGCCCGGGCGCGGACCGAAGCCGGGACATTGCGGCTCCAGCGCGGCCGAGACCGAGGCGGTGACGGCCTGCAGCGGCCCATAGATCTCGTTGGACTTCACCGTGAAGCTCACGCGGGCATGGCCGTCGTTGCGCAGCTGCATGTGCAGGCCGCCCTCGAAGACGTTGTAGCCGACGAAGATCTCCGGGTTGGCGGCATTCGACGGCCTGACCTTGTCGAGGTCGCCCTTGAAATGACGATGGAAGCCGTTCGGGCCGAGCACCCAGAGATCATACAGGCCATCGCTGCCGACGCTCCATTCATCGTCGATCATCTTGCCGGCCTCGACGGTGTAGCGGCGCGGAATGAGATCGAGATGCTGCTTGTCGTAGACGTGGAACACGGCGCCGGAAAAGCCGGTGTTGGCGAACAACAGCTTGACCTTGCCCGCGGCGGCGTCGACCTTCGCGGTGGCGTGCAGGATGTAGGGCAGCGGGCGCGAATAGCGCGCGCCGCTCTCCTGGAACAGCGGCTGCGGTGTCGCGGGCGCAACCGGCGCCGGCAACGTCTTCTGGTGCGCGTCCGAGGCCTGCCAGTTGCTCTGGTCGGGCAGCTCCGGGAAGCGCGGATCGTTCGGGCTGGCGAAGTCGAACGCCGAGGTGAGATCGCCGGAGACGGCGCGGTGCCAGGGGCTGATGGCGTCGACCTTGATCGCAAAGCGCTTCTCGAGGAAGCGACCGATCGAGGTGTGGTCGAACACCTGCGAGTTGACCCAGCCGCCCTTGCTCCAAGGTGAAACGACGTACATCGGCACCCGCGCGGAGAGGCCCCAAGGACGGATGTTGCCGCTGATGGTGTCGGTCGCAGTCAGCACGTTGCCGACGGTGTTGGAGAAATACTCGCCGTCGAGCGGCAAGGTCGCCTTGCCCATCAGCTTGCCGTTGATGTCGTAGGACGGCACTGCGGGCGCCGGCAGATGATCGAAGAAGCCGTCATTCTCGTCGAAGGTCAGAAAGAAGACGGTCTGGCTCCAGACCTCGGGATTGGCGGTCAGGGCTTCCAGCACCTGGTCGGTGAAATTGCCGGCGCGGGTCGGGCTGCCGCCGCCGGGATGCTCGGAGTTGGCCTGCGTCGGCAGGATCCACGACACCTGCGGCAAGGTGCCGGCCATCACGTCGGCCTTCAGCCGGTCGAGATAATCCGGGCCGCCGGTCAGGCCGTGCACGTAGTTCGCATCGCCCGGCTGGGCATGACGGAAGCTGGAGAACGCCAGGCAGCCGTGCATCGCGCCGGTCCAGTTGTCGTTCATGTCCTGATAGATGTGCCAGCTGACGCCGGCCTTGTTCAGCAGATCGGGCAGCGTGTCCCAGGCGAAGTCGCTGCCGACATATTTGTAGGTCGCCTGTGGCTGCGCCTGACCCGCGACCCAATTGTGCGGGTTCGGCCAGCAGCGCAGGTTGTTGGGCTCGGAATCGTTGGTGGTGGAGTTGATGCCCTGAGCGCGCAGCGCCGGATTGAAGTTGGAGCCCGACCAGAACACGATGCGGTTGGGATCGGTGCCGGTGGTGATCGACGCGTGGTAGGCGTCGCAGATCGTGAACGCCTCGGCGAGCGCGAACTGGAACGGAATGTCGTCGCGGCCGAAATAGCCCATCGCATAGGGCGTCTTGTACTTCGCCCAATAGCCCATCTTGCCCTGATTCCACGCCGCCTGGCTGTCGCCGAACGAGTGCGGCGTGCCGTAGCCCACCAGCGCGTTCGAGGTCGTGGAGTCGCGGTGATAGGGCGGAATCTCGCGGCTGCCGTCGGACTGGAACCAGACCGGCTTGCCGCTCTCCAGCGGGATCGGGAAGCGGTCGCCGAAGCCGCGGACGCCGCGCAGCGTGCCGAAGTAGTGGTCGAAGGAGCGGTTCTCCTGCATCAGGATGACGATGTGCTTGACGTCCTGAATGGTGCCGGTCCGGCGCCGTGCCGGAATGGCCAGCGCCTGGCGGATGCTGGCGAAGGCAGCCGCCGCCGTGGCGCCTGCCAAGAAATCGCGACGTGTTGTCATGCTGATACGACCTTTTGAAATCCTGAAGAACGTATTCAGGGTTGGCGGGGCGAGCCCGACCTGCTCCTGCGAACGTCCCTGGCGTATCAGCGCGACTTGACAGCGCTGTGAAATTTTTATTTACGAAATGAAACTGAATGAGATTTCCTCAGTATCGGGGCACAGCTTATCGGGGCACAGCGTGACGGGATCGACCTTTCGTTCTGGGCCGGGCGTGAACGGCATCTTGTTTCGTATTCGCGAGCTGCAGAACGAGCTGCCGCCGAAAGCGCGGCAGATCGCGGAGCTGGTCATCGCCCGGCCGGAGCCGTTCATCCACATGTCGATCACCGAGGTCGCGGAAGCCTGCGGCGTGAGCGAGGGGACGATCGTGTCGTTCTGCCGGCGGGTCGGGGTGCGGGGCTTCCAGGAGCTCAAGATCATGCTGGCGCGGGACCTGATCGAGCCGGTCCGGCTGATCCAGGAGGACCTGCATCGCGGCGATGATCCGGCGACGGTGACGGACCACATCTTCGCGGCGCATGCCGCCTCGCTGCAGGAGACGCGGCGGCTGCTGTCGATGGACGCGCTGGCGCAGGCGGCGAAGCTGCTGCGCGCGGCGCGGCGCGTCGAGATCTACGGCATCGGGAGCTCGGCGCCGATTGCGCAGGACCTGTCGTACCGGCTGCTGCAGCTCGGGCTGGCGGCCAATGCGATCGTCGATTCGCATGTTCAGGCGGTCAGCGCCGGGATGGCCGGCCCCGATGTCGCGACCGTCACCGTGTCGCATTCGGGCAGCACGGTCGAGACCGTGCTGGCGACGCGGCTGGCGCAGGCCGCGGGTGCGCGCACCATCGGCATCACCCGGCTCGGCAAGTCGCCGCTGGCGGCGCATTGCGAGGTGCTGCTCTACACCGTCGCCAACGAGACGCGCTATCGCCCGGAGGCGATGAGCAGCCGTGTCGCGCAGCTCGCGATCATCGACACGCTGGTCAGCTGCTGCGCGCTGACCGACACCGAGCGCTCCGTCGACCGGCTGCAGCACGCGGCGCGCATCCTGTCCGAGAAGCGCTACTGAACTGCGCGGCCTCCGGTCAAAACGGTGAGCCACGGGGATGATCTCCCGTGGCCGATCCATCCTCAATAGTCCTTCAGCAGCCGCTCGATGTAGTCGAGCTCGAGCTGCGGCCGCGACTGATCGCCGAGCCGGCGGCGCAGCTCCTCGAGGATGCGGCGGACGCGCTGCACGTCGATCTCGCCGGGAATCTTCTGCGAGAAATCGTCGATGTCGCGCCCCGGATGCATCGGACGTCCGAGCGGATCGGTCTGCTGCGCGCCCTGCTGGCGGCCGGCGCGCTGGCCGGGGCCGTCGCCGGGCTGGTCGCCGTCGCCCTGCTGCATCGCCTCGGCGAGGCTCTGTGCGCCCTTGCGCAGCGCGTCCAGCGCCTTGCCCTGCGATTCCACGGCGCCGTCGGCATTGTTGTCGCCGAGCTGACTGCCGGCATCGCCCATCGCGCTGTCGGCGTCGTCGAGCCCGTCGCCGGAATCGCCCTGGTCGCCTTGATCCCCCTGCTCGCCTTGCTGGCCGGGCTGCCCCTTCTGGCCTTTCTGACCCTTCTGTCCCTTTTCGCCCTGCTGGCCCATGCCACGCTTGGCGAGCTGGTCCTGCAACTGCTTCAGGCGGTCGCGCAGCGCCTGCTGGTCCTGCTGCAGGTCGCCCATGCCCTGGTCCTGGTCGCCCTGCTGCTTGTTGCGGTTGCGGCGCGAATCCTGGCCCTGCTTGAAGGTCTTGTCGCGGAGCTGCTGCTGCTTGCGGATCATGTCGCCGAGCTCGTTGAGCGCCTGCTCCATGTCGTTGTCGCCGCCCTGGTTGGGCTGCGCCATCTGCAGGTTCTCCAGCATCTGCTGCAACTGCTCGAGCAGCTCGCGCGCGCCCTCCTTGTCGCCCTGCCGCGACAGCCGCTCCATGCGGTCGATCATGTTCTGCAGGTCCTGCTGGCGCAGGATCTTGGTGTTCTGATCGAGCGGCCGCTGCGCCATCTGCGGGTTGTTGCGCAATTGCTCGGCGAGCTGGCGCATGTAGTTGTCCATCGCCTTGCGCAGGTCCTCGGCGAGCTTCTTGATCTCCTCGTCGCTGGCGCCGCGCTCCAACGCCTGCTTCAGTGCGTCCTGGGCCGCGCGCAGCGCCTTGTCGACGTCGGAGATGTTGCCGTCCTCGATGGTGACCGCGAGCGCCCACAGGCTCGCCACGACCTCGCGCAGCGCATCGTCGGTGCGCGCGGCCTCGAGCTGGCGCGTCACCGAGCGCAGGCCGAGATACTGGCCGAGTTCGGGCGTGAACAGCTCCGGCGCGATCGCCAGCGCATCGAGCGCGGTGAACACGTCGGCATTGCGGTTGCCGTCGAGCGCGAGGATGCGCCGCTGCTCGATCAGCGCCCGCGCCAGCGGCTTGGTGAACAGCCGCTCCGGCAGCCTGGTCTCGAACGGCTCGCTGGTGCCCTCGTTGCCGGCCTCGTCCTTGGCCGTCAGCGTGAGCGTGACGTCGGCGCCGGCGTACGGGTCCTCGCTGAGATCCTTGACGGTCTGGCCGACGCCGTTGCGGGTGCGCGCGTTCGGCAGCACCAGCGGAAACTCCGGCGGCTGGAACAGCGGCCGTGCGGCGGGCGCGTCAGCCGTCTTGCTTTCGTTGCTTTCGGCAGCCTTGCTTTCGACGGGCCGCGCAGCGACCTTGGCGCGGGCTTCGGTGACGCCGTAATCATCCTCGAGCTTGTAGGACAGCTTCAGCGAGCCACGCGCCTGCCGCTCCGGGTCCTTGGCCATGCTGATGACCGGCGGCTTGTCCGGCGTCGCCGCGAACACCCATTGCGGCTGCCCTGCGGGCGCGCGGACGTGAACGGTGCCGTCGGTCTTGATCGTGTAGTGCTTCTCGGTGGTGCCCTTCGGCGCGGCCTCGCCGACCGCGACCTCGCCGGGCGCCGCCTCGGCGACGCCGCCTGACGTGATGATGTCGAGATTGCCGCCGCTGGAACGCACGATCAGCGTCGAGCCCTGGGGCACCACGATCGGGCCGCTCGACGGCACGGCGCCTTCCTTGTTGGCGGCGGACAGGATGATCGGCGGCTTCGCCGTGTAGAGCGGCGGCTTGACCCAGGCATCGACCCGGACCGTGACCGGCGTCAGCACGCCGTTCCAGTCGAACGCCGAGGCCACGCGCAGTGCCCGCTCGTCGCCGGCCGCGATAGAGGTCGCGACCAAGAGCACGATCACCAGCGCGCGCACCGCCCAGGGGTCGTGCAGCGACAGCCGCGGCCGCGGCGTGCCGGCGCGGATGCGCTTGATCGAGGCCAAGGTGCGCTCGCGCTGCGCCTGCCACAGCGCGTGCGCGATCGGATCCTTGGTGGTCAGCGTGTCGGTGAGCGCGGTGGCGGGGCGATGGGCGATGCCCGAGCCGCGATCGAGCCGCGCCAGGCCCTCGTCGCGGGTCGGCCAGCGATATCTCAGCATCGGCACGGCGGCGCCGAGCAGGAGCAGCAGAAACAACCCGACGCCGATCATGCGGACCGCGAACGGCAGGCCGAGCCAGAGGCCGGCCCAGGAGACGATCAGGAACAGACCGACCACCGTGAGCAGCCGGGCGAGATGCGGCCAGCCGCGCTCCCAGGCGATGGCGAGACGCGCCCGCTTCAGCGCCTGCGCCAGCTTGAGCCGCGCCAAGCCATCATGCGTCAGGCCATCGGGCGTGCTGCTTGCCGGCCCGGCCGGCTCGGGGGTGATGCCGCTCAACAATCTCTCCAGGTTGCCCGGATGTTCACCCTAGCACAAAGGCAGTCGTGAGGCACCCGCTCTGCGCGGACTTTCCCGGCGCCGGCCGCCGTTCACACGGGAGTGTGACCGGCCGGGTTCCCGGGGAGTTACGGGGCGCCCCGATGACAGCAGGGCGCCCGGTGACGACGGAGGGTGATCCACGCCGCACACCCTAACTCCGTCATTGCGAGCGCAGCGACGTGTCCGCCGAAGCCCTTCGGGCGAAGGCGGAAGCAATCCAGGGGCTGCGGGCGTGACTCTGAATTGCTTCGTCGCTGCGCTCCTCGCAATGACGTCGTGGCGAACGTCACGATGCACATGATCAAACACTCCGCGGAGGAAATCATTAGCAAAACGAGCACCATCGTTCTCGCGACGCATTCGGCGCCCGAGTGATACCCGCCATCTCACCCTCTCGAGAAGCGAGGGCGCAGGGAAGACCGGGCGCCGGCCGGCGCCCATGGTCCGCGTGCAGCAAAAAAGCACGCGGCAGAACCACAGGCTCAGCCGAGATCACCCGGCCTTCCCTGCGCGATGGTGTTACGACTTATACGCGCTCTTCCCGGGGACCGGCTTGTTGGCCCCGTCGCGGACGACACGTCATCGCCCACTTGGCATCAGCACCGGGATGCCAGAACCACGCGACTTCCTCGTCGCACCGGGATCGTTCGTCCGCGCGAGCAAGCCCACGCTGCGTCCCAATGCGCCCACCGCATCCCGCACCCGACGTCCGTGACGATCGCGAAGCGCCCCCTCAGCGGGACGGGATGCCGGGAGTAGAGCATGATTTCGGATAAAGCGCAACCGAAATATTCGAGTAAGGCGGCGATTGTTTTTCATGCGCTGCGCGCCGCTCGCGTGTCCGCGCCGAAGACGGTATATAGTCCTGAGCGACGACGAGACCGGAGGCTCTGCACCCATGATGCCCCAAGGCATTGCCGCCCTCACGCCTCAGGAGCGGTTCGACCTCCTGACCGACCTCTGGGACAGTCTGGCCGCCGAAGGCGTGATGCTGACCCCGGCGCAGAAAGCCGCGCTTGCGCAGCGCGCCGCCGCGCTCGGTACGCGCATGATGAATTGGAATGGACCAAGCCGTTATTGGCCGAGGCCATCGCCGAGGTCGAACGCAGCGAGGGTGTGCGGCTCAGCGAACTCGAGGCGCGTCTCGACACTGAAATCCAATCGAGCCCATAGCCGCGATAAATCAGCCCTTCTTCAGAACTAAAACCAATTCGCGCTTGGTCGCGGCGCCCGTTCGCCGGCTTCTCCTGATGTCAGGAATAACATCTCGGATGACACGCTCAACCCGAAGGTCGGGATAGCTGGCGGTGAGCTTCGCGAGTATACGCTCGGCCGGGTGAGACTTTACTCGTTTGCGAAGGACTGTCTCGCCGACGACCAGAACGCAGTGACCACCCTTGCGAAGGTACCGCAATGCGTTATTAGCGAAAGCCGCAGTTATTTCATCTGATTGCGCTTGTTTTTCTGTCGGCTCCGGAGAGTAATCGACAGTGCTCCTGTCAAGGAACCACATACGAAGCCGGTTGTCCCGTACATAGTCGAGCGCATTCATATAGGGTGGACTTGTAATTATTGCATCCACCTCGAAGTCCAATTTGAGATCAGCGACGCAGACCTGTTCGACGCGCAGCACATTTGCTTTGTCTATCAAATTTCCATGCTTGTAGGTGCGCGCCAGCTTCGCCGCAAGACGAGGAGCCAACTCGCGCTCCTCGTACATATCCGGGAATTCTTCCTTTGGGAATTTCTTATCGCGGAGATACGGCACAAGGTGACTACTTGGGTACGACAAGAACCCCGGACGTTGATGGTGGAGAACGCTCAGCAAACATGCGAGCAAAAATTGATCGTCCCTCTCAATACACTCGTCTGCAAAGCGCACTGCATTCTGCAACGTTGCGGGATGGAAGAACTTTCGAACCCAGAGCGGAAGCTCCTTAATTTTGTAGCGAGGACGCCTTTGTGCGTCTGCCAGCCTCCGGTTCAGTTGTTCATTAGCCAAATCCAACGATTGCGGAGCTTCGAGTTTCGCCCGGGTCAGCGTGACAGCATAGGGGTTTGCATCGAATGCAAGCGATCTTCGTCCCATCAGAACAGCTTCCAACGGGATGGTGCCAGACCCAGAAAAGCAATCAAGCACGACATCACCCTGCGAACTGAATTGCTCGACGAGCTGACGGGCGATTACTGGCTTCAACTTGCCTATGTAGGGAGCCAACTGATGAAGGCGAGAATAGTCAGCCGTTAAGGTAGCCTTACGCCATTCACGAGGAGCTCTTTCCGCAACGATGGCCAATTGTTCGAGCATTGTTACCACGCCGCCGTCTTCGCTATTTGCTCGCGCGCAGTCTCAACCTTGCCCGCCAGCACAGCAATCGAATCAGCGAGCTCCTTATGGTTGTCGGCCGGATCGTAAACAAGCGCTTTGAGGTTCATGGTTTCTTCTAGAACTCGCAGTATTCCTGTTCGCGTCGAATCGTTGGGCATAGCCATATAGTGCGGACGAGCTCCTTCAAAACGATAAGCATGATCTTCGAGGAGCAATTGCATATCGGGGTCTCGCATTGACGCCCCGAGAAACACGAAAGTGTGGGTTATGAAGAGCCCCCGCAGCAGTTGATAGAAGTGGCTGTAGTCCCGGCGGGCGAGAGCATACTGGCTACGGGTGAAGATGGTCTTATCGGGATTATCGATTGTGCCGTGCACTTTAATTACGACGCGGTCCTGTCGACGGAAAACGTCCGCGACGTCGTGGTCGTAATAGTTCTTCACAATTACAGTGTTGCTCTGGAGCTGATTGGCTCTGTTTTCATAAAGCTTGTCAAAGTTCGTGGTCATTACGATCCGCGAGTCGACTGAACTCAAGTCATCGTGAATCTGGGCATGACGATACGCATTACCAACGAACTCCTGCAACATTTCGGTTTTAAATATGGAGGGCGACAGATACTTCCGCGCCAGCTCACATGCAGTCAAAAGGTCTGCATCTTTGATGCATTGTTCAACTTCTGCCGCTTGCCCCTTATCGGAGATCCGAGAGGCAAGGTGCGCCAGGTAGGCAGACCATTCTTTCGGATGCACTCCATGGTCGTTCTGAGCATTGCGGGACACCCCCGCGCCCAAAAAGAGAACAGACCTGCGAGCAGCTATGTCTTGAACTAGGTCATCTGGCCAGTCAATCATGCCCGAATCTCCGCAGTACGTCGGAGGTTTCGCATGAGAGATGAGGTTAGATTGCCGATAAACTTCTGATACTGCTGCTGCTGCTGGTACTGACCTCCCGATAGGCCCTCGCGCGACGTCAACTTGTGGATTGGGGTATGAGCCGTTTGTGCAAGAGGGACGAGGCTGAACATGTGAGGCACGTCGCCGAGCCGAACTTCCTCGGCTGCCAACCTAGGAGCAATGAAGGGCCCCAAGCTTTTTGTGATTTCATTCGGGATTTTTGAAAGGATCGCCTCGTAAGCAGCAGTTGCTCTTTTCTGATCGCGAATAGTCTTCGTAATGTACTGCTGTACCGTATACCCCACAAATCGACCCATGAGCCCTGAAGACGCACGTACTTCGCCAGCATACGCTTCGAGAGCGGCTTCATTCCGAGCCACCACTTGCTTGTAGGCTGTCTCATAGTAGTTGCGCCATTGAGCAATCCAGTCCGCGATATTCTCGATGCCAATTAGACTGAATATGTCGCAACCCATCGGAGCGAGAAAAAAATCAACGCCGACTAGGATTGAGCGATTGAGCGCGCCGAGACTTGGTCCAACGTCATAGATTATCAAGTCATATTGCGGCTTTAGATGACTGAGTAGCTGAGTGTTCCAATTTGTGACGCGAGCTCCACCTAAGTTGCCAGCCATAAATTGTGTCCAACTGGTACTCAGCCCATCCTCGAGGAGAGCAACATGGGGATGTCCTGGAATGATAGAGATACCGAAGCGATTTGTATCTGGTCCCGCGATCTTGTGAGTTTTCCCAAGTGACGCATCGCCATCTAGAAGAGGGCGGAGAACCTGTTTGAGAGTATCCATATCAGACAGGCCGGACGGAGACTCGTACAGTCTTTCTGTCGTCTCATCTGACAATACTAGTTGTGTAGCGTTACATTGAGGGTCTCCATCAATCAGGAGAACGTTAAGTTTCTCCGTTTCTGCTATATAAGCGGCGACATTGCAGGCCAGGGTGGTTTTGCCTACGCCGCCTTTATTGTTGAAAAAACATAGGCTACCGAGTGCTGGCATGCAGGAAAACTCCTAAGGGCGCCCAGTCAGTGATTCGGTCGATCTTGCTGGTTTGGCCGCATGCGTACAAGTGGTTGCAACAACGAGGCAACACATTTTGGTCGGCGCGCCAGCCTTCAGCCCATGCCTGCTCGCTCGCAAGAACTCACAACCGCGACACCCGCGTACACGTCGCGATTAGGTGCCAATTGCGCGAGCGGATCACGGCGGACCGGCCGCCATAGCCCTCACGGCCAGACCGGCACCCCCTCCAGCCCCGCGGTCTCCGGCAGCCCGCACATCAGGTTCGCATTCTGCACCGCCTGCCCGGCTGCGCCCTTGCCGAGATTGTCGACGACGCCGAGCGCGATCACCAGGTTGCGGTCGGGGTCGGCGGCGTAGCTGACGAAGGCGAGGTTGGAGCCGGTGGCCCATTTGGTCTGCGGCGGCGTGTCGGTGACGCGGACGAAGGCGCTGCCTTCGTAGAAGCGGCGGGCGGCGTCGAGGCACTGCGCTGGATTACGGTGACACTGCACGAAACTCGAGGCACGCGGGGGACTAGATCCGGAGCGCCGACGAGATCGAGAGCGCCGCAGTGTCAAACGCATCTCACGCGGACGCCAGTTGCGAGATGACGAGGTCGAGCAGCGCCCGCAGCCGGGCGAGCCGGCGCAGATCGCGGTGATAGCCGACATAGGTGTCCCGCCCCGGCGGCTGCTCGCCGATGTCGACGGGCCGCAGGCCCGGCGTCGCGTCGCCGAGCGGCCGGGGCAGCACGGCGAGCCCCGCGCCTTGCGCTGATAGCATGGCCTGAACGTCGCGGTTGTTGCTGCGCATCGCGACCTCGGCCTTCGGCAGTCGCTTCGCCAGCCAGCGCGCATCGGGCATGTCGGCGAAGGCCGTGTCCATGGTGACGACCCTGATCCCCTGGCCATCGCCCTCGACGGCCTGCGGGCCGTCGAGCGGACCGTACACGGCATAGGGGATGTGCAGGAGCCGGCGCGAGATCACCTCCGGCTCATCGAACGCGCGGATGCGAAACACGAGATCGGCCTCGCGGCGGGGAAGACTGTAGAGCCGCGCGTCGGTCAAGAGCTCGACACAGACGCGCGGGTGCAGCCGGCCGAATTCGGCCAGAACCGGCGTCAGCACCAGGCGGCCGAACCAATCCGACGACGAGATCCTGAGAAAACCGTCGAGCTGCGCCTGCGCGCCCGCCAGGCGCCGCTCGAACGCGAGCGCCTCCTCCTCCATCCGCTCGGCGTGGGCCAACACCGCCGTGCCCTCGTGAGTCAGCACGAAGCCTTCGGCCGTGCGCTGAAACAGCGTCTGGCTCACGGCCGCTTCGAGCGCCGCCAGGCGGCGTCCCATGGTCGGCTGAGACAGGCCGAGCCGGCGCGCGGCCGCGCCGAGCGTGCCCTCGCGCGCGATGGCGAGGAAGATCCGCAGGTCGCTCCACTCCATGCGAGGCCTTTCGACGACGGGGGCGACGGACACGAGACGCCCATTCAAAACTGAATGGATTACATACGAACTCGATGATGTCCATTCATGGCACGACGGCCGACGATGCCTCCATCACAACAGGAGGTCGCCATGACCATCTCGATGAAGGCTGCCATTCTCCACGAAACCGGCGCGCCGCTCCGCGTCACCGCGATCAGCCGCCCCGCGCCGGGACGCGGCGAGGTCCTCGTCCGCATCGCCGCGGCCGGCACCAACCCGCTCGATACCAAGATCCATGCCGGCCAGGCCGCGCATGCCAGGCAACCGGCCCCCGCCATCCTCGGCCTGGACATGGCCGGCACGGTCGAGGCCACAGGCGAAGGCGTCACCCGGTTTCGTCCGGGCGACGAGGTCTACGGCATGGTCGGCGGAGTCGGCGGCCACCCGGGAACGCTGGCCGAATATGTCAGCGCCGACGCGGATCTGCTCGCGGCCAAGCCGGCGAACCTCAGCATGCGCGAGGCGGCCATCCTGCCGCTGGTGACGATCACGGCCTGGGAAGGTCTGGTCGATCGCGTCGGCATCCGGCCGGGACAGACGCTGCTCGTCCTGGGCGGCGCCGGCGGTGTCGGTCACATCGTCGTCCAGCTCGGCCTCGCCTTCGGCGCAACGGTTTTCGCAACGGGAAGTCCAGAGAGCCGGCCGGTGATCGAGCGCCTGGGCGCTGTTTTCATCGACCGCAACGAACCGATCGCCGACGCCGTCGAGCGCATCACGGCGGGCCGCGGCTTCGACGTCGTCTACGACACGGTCGGCGCGCTCGACACCGCCTTCGCCGCGGTCGCGCGGTTCGGCCATGTCACCTCGTCGCTGGGCTGGGGCACCCATCCGCTGGCGCCGCTGTCGTTCAAGGGCGGCACCTATTCCGGCGTCTTCACGCTGCTGCCGCTGCTCGACGGCAAGGGACGGCGGCATCACGGCGAGATCCTCGCCCAGGCCGCACAGCTGGTGGAATCCGGCAAGCTCACGCCGCTGCTCGACTCGCGCCGGTTCGCCCTCGAGGACGTCGGTGCGGCCTATGACGCGCTCAAGACGGGCGGCACCGGCAAGATCGCCATCGACATCGCGGCGGCATGAGCCGGCGCGACCCACGAGCCTCACACGGCGATCGAGCCGGGCTTCTTCCGGACCGACTTCATGGACGAATTACGGTGACGCTGCAGTTTTCTCGACCCGTTTCGGATGGATGTGAGGCGGACGGGCAGTTGACTGCACCACACCAGAATGACGAGACCGGACAGTGAGTGCGCCCAGACATCCGAAACTGCCAAGGCCTCCCACATCAATTCTGCTACGATCCGCCTCAACGACGAAATGGATTCAGCGGCCGACACATGGCGATGAACGAGCCTCGGTTGGGCTGCGGTGTTGTGATCGTTGATGGCGGGGCGATCCTGCTCGTCCAGCGCCTTCGCGACCCGGAGGCCGGCTGCTGGGGCCTGCCGGGCGGCAAGGTCGACTGGCTGGAGCCGGTGGAGGACGCCGTCAGGCGCGAGACGACAGAGGAGCTCAACATCACGCTTGGCGATCTCAGGCTGATCTGCGTTGTCGACCAGATCGACCGGCTGAGGGGCGAACATTGGGTTGCGCCGGTCTATCTCGCCTCGGGCTTCAAGGGTGAGCCGAGGCTGGCCGAGCCCGACAAGCACGCCGCGTTCGGCTGGTTCGCCTTGCACGAGCTTCCGAATCCACTCACGCTGGCAACGCAGCAGGCTGTGCGGGCCCTGCGCCGCGAGCGCTGAGTCGAGGAGTGCGCAACAGTGCCCTCAAGTCCTGGGTCCCGCTGCGTTGGCCTTTGATCGGGCGCACTGTCACCGTAGGCCATGCGCATGATCAGGCGAGCCAGGAGCATCATGGCCATGCCCATGTCGATCGCGCAGTTGGCGCTTAGGCGGAGGACGATCGCGGCGCCGATGCGTGCTCTGATCGGCCTGCTGAGCTGTGCCATGCTGCTCGCCTGGCCGGCGCGCGCGCCCGCGGCAGACGCCGGAGGTGACGCCGCCGTCGAAATTCGCAACGGACCGACGTTCGGCGAACTCGAACTTCGCGCTCATGGAACGGTCGAGCTCGCTTCCGAACTGATCGTCGAGGAGCAGCGCGCCGACGGCACCTTCGAGCGCGCTGGTGATCTCGATCGCGACTCGCTCAAGCTCGTGGCGTCGTGCGACCAACCGCCCGGTACATGCGTGAGGATCGACGAACGCGGTCTGCGACCGAAGCCGTGGACCGGCATGTCCTGTTCGGCCCAATGCGCCCGGGGCTGCGACAGGAACTTTCCGATGTACGGCCGCTTCCGCTTCGTGGTGAAGTCATGTGACGGCCGGACGAGGTTCGAGGGCCCGGTCTTCGAGCGGCCGTGGCCTCACCAATCCATCTCACCGCGTGGGCCGTACCGAAGGGCACCATAGCCGTAGTCCAATGGCGATAGCTTGCCTGACAGCCCGGACTCCCGCGCATCAATTGAAAATGAGGTCTCGATCTCGATCCCCGACCAGAAGACCGCCCTCTCCGCAGTCTCTCATCGTCACCGCAACGCCGCGGCTTTCGTATTCGGCTTGGCTTGGGCCGGCTCGGCGGTCAGCCGGATTCCCATCGCGGCGATGATGCGCAGGACGGTTGCGAATTCGGGGTTGCCGTTTTCGCCGAGCGTCTTGTAGAGCCCTTCCCTGGTCACGCCGGCGGCCTTTGCGACCTGGCTCATACCCTGCGCGCGGGCGACCAGATTGAGCGCGTCGCGGACCTCGGCGGGATCGCCGTCGGCAAGCACGATGTTGAGATACTCCGCGCGGGCGGCCGGTGTGCGGAGGTGCTCGGCGGCGTCGAACTTCTTCAGCTTGCTGACCTTCATCCTCAATCCTCCAATGTCGTCGCGAGGTCCTGGGCCTTCTCGATGTCCCTCGCCTGGGTCCGCTTGTCGCCACCGCAGAGCAGGATGACGACGGTCTTGCCGCGCCTCGTGAAGTAGATGCGGTAGCCCGGGCCGTAGTCGACGCGAAGCTCGCTGACCGCACCGCCAACGGACTTGGCATCGCCGAAGTTTCCGGCGGCCACCCGGCTGATCCGCCGGACGATGTACAAACGAGCGCGCTGATCGCTCAACGCGGCCAGCCAACGCGAGAAGCCGGGCGTTTCGCGAACGTCGACCATCTGGGGAATGTAATCTATGGATTACAGACGCACAAGAGCACGATGTGCAAGCCTGAACCGAGCAATCGCGGCAGGAACGCCTGCCGATGAGTTACTCCGTCATGCCCGGGCTTGTCCCGGGCATCCACGTCGTTCCCAGGATGCCGGACGACGTGGATGGCCGGGACAAGCCCGGCCATGACGATGTGGAAGCAGACGGGCACAACGCTGTCAGCTCAATGCGCGGCAGCCCCTCACAGCCACGGCGCCGGCGTGTCCATCGCGATCAGCTGCTCCACCTCGATCCGCGGCCTGATCACGGCGGACTGGTCGCCCTTGACCAGCACCTCGGGCACCAGCGCGCGGGTGTTGTAGGTGCAGGCCTGGACGGCGCCGTAGGCGCCTGATGTCATGATGGCGAGGAGATCGCCCGGCTTGGGCTCGGGCAGCGTGCGGTCGAGCGCAAGGTAGTCGCCGCTCTCGCAGACCGGGCCGACGATGTCGGCTGTGAACGACGGCGCACCCGGCGCGGGCTGCGTCACCGGCAGGATGTCGTGATGGGCCTCGTAGAGCGTCGGGCGGATCAGGTCGTTCATCGCGGCGTCGATGATGACGAAGTTCTTGGCCTCGCCATGCTTCACATAGATCACCTTGGCGACGAGGATGCCGGCATTGCCGACGATCATGCGTCCCGGCTCGAACATCAGGGTGCAGCCGAGATTGTGGCTGACGCGCTTGACCATCGCGGCATATTCCGCGGGCTCCGGCGGCACCGCGCGGTCCATGTGATAGGGGATGCCGAGGCCGCCGCCGAAATCGACATGGGAGATGTCGTGGCCGTCGGCGCGCAGCGTCTGCACGAACTCGGTCAGGATGCGGAACGCGGTCTCCATCGGACCGAGATCGGTGATCTGGCTGCCGATATGGACGTCGACGCCGGTGACCTTGATGCCCGGCATCTTGGCCGCGCGGGCGTAGACGCGGCGGGCGTGCTCCAGCGGAATGCCGAACTTGTTCTCCGACTTGCCGGTCGAGATTTTTGCGTGTGTGCCGGCGTCGACGTCCGGATTGACGCGCACGGAGATGCGGGCGGTGTGGCCGGTCTCGACCGCGAGGCGCGCCAGCAGATCGAGCTCGGGCTCGGATTCGATGTTGAGGCAGTGGATGTCGGCCGCGAGCGCGGCGCGCAGCTCGGCCTCGGTCTTGCCGACGCCGGAGAACACGATCTTGCGCGACGGGATGCCGGCCGCCAGCGCGCGCTTCAGCTCGCCGCCGGAGACGACGTCGGCGCCGGCGCCGAGTTTGGCCAACGTGCGCAGCACCGACTGGTTGGAGTTGGCTTTCATCGCGTAGCAGATCAGCACGTCCTGGCCGGCAAAGGCGTCGGCGAACACGCGGTAGTGCCGCTCCAGGGTCGCGGTGGAGTAGCAGTAGAACGGGGTGCCAACGCGGGCGGCGAGCTCGGCGAGATTGACGGCCTCGGCGTGCAGCACGCCGTCGCGGTAGTCGAAGTGATTCATGGGTCTGATCCGCGCACGGGGCCGCGAGAAGGTTGATTGTGGCGGCGAATTGCCGGGAAATGGGGTGGATTGTCAAACCCGCGCTGCCACCCTCCCCTGGAGGGGGAGGGTCGATCGCACGCGAAGCGGGCGAGCGGGGTGGGGTGAAGCCGCGAGGACGGTGCGGGTGGAGAGATCACCCCACCCCGCCTCGCGTTTCGCTGCGCTCAACGTGAGGCGACCCTCCCCCTCCAGGGGAGGGTGGCACCGACCGCTGATCGAGAGGGAGTTCGAGCTCTATTTGCTGTCGAGCAGCGGGTCGAGGATGAAGGGTTTCTTCTGGCCGCGGGTGGCGGCGGGGGCGGCGTCGGCGCCGTAGCCGGAGTTGAACAGGCCGGGCTTGTTGGCGGCATCCGTCGCGGTGTCGGCGGGAGCGGCCGACATCTGCGGCGCCGGCGGGGAGTTGGCCGGCAGGTCCAACGGACCCTTGCGGCCGCAGGCGGCCAGCAGAAGGGCTGAAGCGCCGAGGACGAGCAGGACCCGGGCGGCGGAGGTTGGACGGCGAGCGCGATTCACGTGTGAAATCCCCATGCGGGCGGCACCATACAGAGAATGCACCGGCCTGACGAGTGCGGGAGTGCCACGCCGGGCCGATCAAATTTCGAACGGGAGCCCTACTTTCGCTGTTTTTCCAGCCGCTTCAGCCAGGCTTTGGCCTGCGCGGCCACGTTCTTCGGCGCGGTGCCGCCGTAGCTGGTGCGGCTCTTCACCGAGGACTCGACCGAGAGCACGCCGAGCACCTCGGCTGATATCTTCGGCTCGACCTCCTGCATCGCCTTCAGCGGCAGCTCGTGCAGGGCGACGCCTTGCTTGGCGGCCAAGGCCACGATCCGGCCCGTGACGTGGTGGGCCTCGCGGAACGGCATCTTGAGGGTGCGCACCAGCCAGTCGGCGAGGTCGGTCGCGGTGGCGTAGCCCTCGCCGGCGGCGGCCTTCATGCGGGCCTCGTCCGGCACGAGGTCGAGCGCCATGCCGGTCATGGCGCGGATGGCGAGCGACAGCGCCGCGAACGCCTCCATCGCGCCCTGCTTATCCTCCTGCATGTCCTTCTGATAGGCGAGCGGCAGGCCCTTCATGACGATCAAGAGCCCGTTCAGCGCGCCGATGACGCGGCCGGTCTTGGCGCGCACCAGCTCGGCGGCGTCCGGGTTGCGCTTCTGCGGCATGATCGAGGAGCCGGTGGTGAACTTGTCCGACAGCTTGATCAGGCCGACCAAAGGCGAGGTCCAGATCACGATCTCCTCGGCGAAGCGCGACAGATGCACGGCGCAGATCGAGGCGGCCGACAGGGTCTCCAGCACGAAGTCGCGGTCGGACACGGCGTCGAGCGAATTGGCCATCGGGCGCTCGAAGCCGAGCGCCTCGGCGGTGGCGTGGCGATCGATCGGGAACGAGGTGCCGGCGAGCGCGGCGGCCCCCAGCGGCGATTCATTGAGCCGCTTGCGGGCATCGAGGAAGCGGCCGCGGTCGCGCCCGGCCATCTCGACATAGGCCAGCAGATGGTGGCCGAAGGTGACGGGCTGGGCGGTCTGCAGATGGGTGAAGCCGGGCATGACCGTGCCAGCGTATTCGAGCGCGCGGGTGGCGAGCGCGTGCTGGTAGGCGGCGAGCGCCGCGTCGATGTCGTCGATGGTGTCGCGGACGAACAGGCGGAAGTCGGTCGCGACCTGGTCGTTGCGCGAGCGCGCGGTGTGCAGGCGGCCGGCGGCGGGGCCGATCAGCTCGGAGAGCCGGCTCTCGACATTCATATGGATGTCTTCCAGGGCCCGCTTGAACTCGAACGAACCCTTGGTGATCTCTGACAAAATCGTGTCTAGACCCTTAGCCATATTTTTCGCATCACCCGCGGTGATGATGCCCTGGGCGGCGAGCATGGCGGCGTGCGCCTTGGAAGCGGCGATATCCTGCGCGTAAAGGTGGCGATCGACGTCGATCGAGACGTTGATGTCCTCCATGATCTCGTCGGGACGCTCCGAGAACCGTCCGCCCCACATCGTGTTGCTCATGCCTGAACCGCTTCCAAGACCTTGCTGACCGCCGCTGGATGGGACACACCGTCCGGTATCCCGAAATTCGCGCCTCTGATAGCCGCAACCGACCCGAGATGACAAACGATAAGCCTGACCCGTCCCCTGCCCGCCCCGCATCCTCGCGGCGGACGCTGCTCGCGGCCGGTGCCGTGGCGGTGGTCGCCGTGGCCGGCATCGCGGCGGTGACCCTTGGCGGATTGCTGAAGGGACGGCCGGCGGGCGACCAGGCCTGTCAGGCGGCGGTCGACACCGCCAAGCGGATCGCACCGCTGATCAAGGGCGAGGTGGCGGCGCTGACGGCGGCAACAGTGCCGCTGCGGCTACCGGATCTCGCCTTCGAGGACGGCACGGGGGCGGCGAAGAAGCTGTCGGATTTCCGCGGCAAGACGGTGCTATTGAACCTGTGGGCGACCTGGTGCGTGCCCTGCCGCAAGGAAATGCCGGCGCTGGACGGGCTGCAGGCCAAGCTCGGCAGCGACGCCTTCGAGGTGGTCGCGGTCAACATCGACACCCGCGACCCGGAGAAGCCGAAGACGTTCCTCGCCGACGCCAAGCTGACGCAGCTCACCTATTTCAGTGACCCGAAGGCCAAGGTGTTCCAGGATCTGAAGGCGGTCGGCCGCGCGCTGGGGATGCCGACCTCGGTGCTGGTCGACGGCAATGGCTGCGAGATCGCGACCATCGCGGGTCCCGCCGAATGGGACAGCGCCGACGCGGTCAAGCTGATCCAGGCGGCGACATCGAAGGCGGCCGCGGGACTCTAATCGGGAGAACTCAGGCGGCGATGTTGAGATTGCCGCCGACGCCGGGGCCGGCATTGGCGAGCGACAATGTCTGCTGCGCGCCGCCGAGCAGCGTCAGCACCGCATCCTTCTGGGCGTTCAGGTTCTGCTTCAGCACCGACGTGGCGACCTGCTGCTGTGTCGCACTCGCCTGCTGCGCCATGACCGCAGCCACCAAGCTCATGTCCATACGCGCTTACCTCGCTAGCGGCACGCTAACCGAGGAGCCTTAACGAAGCGTATCGGTCGAGCCCGGCGGCGGTAAAATCAGCGGGTCGGCACCGGCTTGGGGCCGCGATAGTCGTAGAAGCCGCGCTGCGTCTTGCGGCCGAGCCAGCCAGCCTCGACGTATTTCACCAGCAGCGGGCACGGCCGGTATTTGGAATCCGCCAGCCCCTCATGCAGCACCTGCATGATGGACAGACAGGTATCCAGACCGATGAAATCGGCCAGCTCGAGCGGCCCCATCGGGTGATGCGCGCCGAGCTTCATCGCCGCATCGATCGCCTCGACATTGCCGACGCCCTCATAGAGCGTGTAGATCGCCTCGTTGATCATCGGCAGCAGAACGCGGTTGACGATGAAGGCCGGGAAGTCCTCGGAAACGGCGACCTGCTTGCCGAGCCGGCCGACGAACTCCTTGGCCGCCTCGAAGGTGGCGTCGTCGGTGGCGATGCCGCGGATCAGCTCGACCAGCTCCATCAGCGGAACCGGGTTCATGAAATGAATGCCGATGAAGCGCTCGGGGCGATCGGTGCAGGCGGCGAGCCGGGTGATCGAGATCGACGAGGTGTTGGAGGCGATGATCGCCTCCGGCTTCAGCACCGCGCAGAGATCGTGGAAGATCTTGCGCTTGACGTCCTCCTTCTCGATCGCGGTCTCGATGACGAGATCGCAATCGGCGAGGCCGTCGAGGGTTTCGCTGATCGAGATATGGCCGAGCGCCTGGTTGCGGGCGTCCTCGGAGATCACCTTCTTCGCGACCTGGCGGGTCAGATTGCCGTTGATGGTCGCCATGCCCGATTTCAACCGGTCGGCAGTGACGTCGTTGAGCACCACGTCGAGCCCGGCCAGCGCGGCAACGTGCGCGATGCCGTTGCCCATCTGTCCTGCGCCGATCACTCCGAGCTTGTTGATCTGAGCCATGTTGTCATCCACCCGAACGGCACGCCTGCTGCGCCCGCCCATGCCCTTGGAAGTGAGAACACCGGCCGCCGCGGTCCCACGCGGCCGGTGCCAGCAGCGTTATTTGCCGAGCTTGCCGAGCGCCTCGGTCAGCTCCGGAACCGCCTGGTAGAGATCGGCCACCAAACCGTAATCGGCCACCTGGAAGATCGGCGCGTCCTCGTCCTTGTTGATCGCGACGATCACCTTGGAGTCCTTCATGCCGGCCAGATGCTGAATGGCGCCTGAAATGCCGACCGCGACATACAGTTCCGGCGCGACCACCTTGCCGGTCTGGCCGACCTGCCAGTCGTTCGGCGCATAGCCGGCATCCACCGCGGCGCGCGAGGCGCCGACGCCGGCGCCGAGCTTGTCGGCGAGCGGCTCGATGTACTTGGCGAAGTTCTCGCGGCTCTGCATCGCGCGGCCGCCGGAGACGATGATCTTGGCCGAGGTCAGCTCGGGACGGTCGCTCTTGGCGACCTCCTCGCCGACGAAGGTCGACAGCGCCGGATCGCCGGCCGCCGCCACGGTCTCGACCGACGCGCTGCCGCCCTCGCCTGCGGCGGCGAAGGTCGAGGTGCGCACGGTGATGACCTTCTTGGCGTCCTTCGACTTCACGGTCTGGATCGCGTTGCCGGCATAGATCGGCCGCTCGAACGTGTCGGGCGCGACGACCTTGATGATCTCCGACACCTGCATCACGTCGAGCAAAGCGGCGATGCGCGGCATCACGTTCTTGAAGCGCGAGGTCGCGGGCGCGACGATCGCGTCGTAGTTCGCGGCGAGCTTGACGACGAGGTCGGCGAGCGGCTCGGCGAGATCATGCGCGTAGGCCGCGTCATCGGCGAGCAGCACCTTCTTGACACCGGCGAGCTTGGAGGCGGCTTCGGCCGCAGCCTTGGCGCCCTGGCCCGCGACCAGCACGTCGACATCGGCGCCGAGGGCTGTCGCCGCCGTCAGCGCCTTGTTGGTGGCGTCCTTGATGGATGCATTGTCGTGTTCGGCAATCAGCAGCGTGGCCATCAGAGCACCCCCGCCTCGGTCTTGAGTTTGTTGACGAGCTCGGCGACGTCCTTGACCTTGACGCCGGCCTTGCGGCCCGCCGGCTCGGTGGTCTTGAGCACTTCGAGCCGCGGCGTGAGATCGACGCCGGTGTCGGCGGCGGTCTTCTCGGCGATCGGCTTCTTCTTCGCCTTCATGATGTTCGGCAGCGACGCGTAGCGCGGCTCGTTGAGGCGAAGGTCGGTGGTGACGATCGCCGGCCCCTTGAGCTTCACGGTCTGCAGGCCGCCGTCGACCTCGCGGGTGACCTTGAAATCGGAGCGCTCGACCTCGAGCTTGGAGGCGAAGGTCGCCTGCGCCCAGCCCAGCAGCGCGGCCAGCATCTGGCCGGTCTGGTTGGAATCGTCGTCGATCGCCTGCTTGCCGAGGATGATCAGACCCGGCTGCTCGTCCTGCGCCACGGCTTTGAGGATCTTCGCGACCGCCAGCGGTTCCACGTTGCCCTCGGCCTTGACCAGGATGCCGCGGTCGGCGCCCATCGCGAGCGCGGTGCGGATCGTCTCGGACGCCTGCGCGGGCCCGATCGAGACCACCACCACCTCGGTCGCCTTGCCGGCTTCCTTCAGCCGCAGCGCTTCCTCGACGGCGATCTCGTCGAACGGATTCATCGACATCTTGACGTTGGCGAGCTCAACGCCCGATCCGTCGCTCTTGACGCGGACCTTGACGTTGTAATCGACCACCCGCTTGACCGGCACCAGAACCTTCATCGATCCTCTTTCGCTCTAAATTGTCCGGGGTTGACCTTTCGGGCGCGGAACCTAAAGCCCCCGTACCCCCCGGTCAACGCGCGAGGGGGAAAAAACGCAGGCCCGCACGCCCCCGCGTTAACGGTTTTGCGGGTTAACGGTTTTGGCCCGGCACCCACAACACGTCGCCGGCGCCGTTCCGGTTTGCCGCCCGGCTGGCCACGAACAGGAAATCCGACAACCGGTTCATATAACGAATGGCGGCCTCGCTGACCGGCTCGTCAGGCTTGCCGGCGAGTTCCGTCATGATCCGTTCCGCCCTGCGGCAAATGGTACGCGCCACATGCAGATGCGCCGCCGCCGCAGTCCCTCCGGGCAGCACGAACGACGTCAGCGGCGAGAGCCGCTCGTTCAGCGTATCGATGTCGCGCTCCAGGCGGTCGACCTGGCTCGCGACGACGCGCAGCCGCTCCGCCTTGCCCTCGCGCTGCGGCACGGCGAGATCGGCGCCGAGGTCGAACAGATCGTTCTGGATCAGGCCGAGCATCGCATCGATCTCGGGCGCATCGGCCAGATGCAGCCGGACCACGCCGATCGCAGCGTTGGTCTCGTCAACGGTTCCATAGGCGGAGACGCGCAGATCGTACTTGGGACGCCGCTCGCCATTGCCGAGCGCGGTCGTACCGTCGTCACCTGTCCGTGTGTAGATGCGATTCAGGACCACCATGCTGCGTTCTCAACGTCCGTTTCTCGACGCCTCGGCGTCTCGGTCTCAGCGCCCCATTGCCCAGATCGCCGCCATGGCAACGACGATCGCGACGAACTGCAGGATCACCCGCCAGCGCATCAGCTTCTGCGACAGGTTCGGCGAGCCGCCGCGCGTCATGTTGACGAGGCCGAGAAACAGCACCAGGGCGACCGCGCCAACGGCGATGGGAAGGATGAATTTACCAAGAAGTGAAGCCATCGGTGCTAGATAACACCGCAAACGCAAGAGCGCCATGGCGGATCCGCGCAGCCGGCGCTGCAACTTCTGGCTTTTGGACCCGTAATATCGGATTGTACAAATCACGTTCTTTCGCGGAGTGCAGGGACAGGTGAAGGCGCTTCGCTACATCTTCCACGTCGTCATGGACGCGTTCTACACCTTCCTCGCCGACGACGGCTGGGCGATCGCCAGCCATATCGCGCTGTCGACCCTGATGGCGCTGTTTCCCTTCCTGATCGTCCTGACCTCGCTCGCCGGCTTTCTCGGCTCCAAGGACCTGGCCGACCAGGCCGCCACCTTGATGCTCGAGACTTGGCCGGCGCAGGTGGCGGATGCGCTGACCGGCGAGATCCACGACGTGCTGACCACGACCCGGACCGATGCGCTGACCATCGGCGCCGTGCTCGCGGTCTACTTCGCCTCGAACGGCGTCGAGGCGCTGCGGGTCGCGCTCAACCGCGCCTACGGCGTGATCGAGCAGCGCCGCTGGTACTGGCTGCGGCTGGAATCGATCGGCTATACCCTGGTCGCCGCGTTCACGGCGCTGGCGATGTCGTTCCTGATCGTGCTCGGCCCGCTGATGCTCGCCACCGCCCGGCGCTATTTGCCGCTGGCGGTCGAAGCCAACGAGCGCTTCGTCAACCTGACGCGCTACGGCATCACCATCAGCGCGCTGGTCGTCGCGCTGTTCATCCTGCACGCCTGGCTGCCGGCGGGGCGGCGCAGCTTCATGCAGATCCTGCCCGGCATCGTCTTCACCTTCATCGCCTCGCTGGTGTCAGGGATCGTGTTCGGCCAGTACCTGGCGCGCTTCGCCAACAACTACGTCACGATGTATGCAGGGCTCGCATCGGTGATCATCGCACTGGTGTTCCTGTATTTCATCGCCGCGATCTTCGTGTATGGCGGCGAATTGAACGCTTCGATCATCAAGTCGCGGCTGCCGCGCGGCGTGTCGCTCCAAGAAGCGCAGTCGCTAGAGCCCGCGGCGAAACGGGCTTGAGCAGGAACGCGTCCGCGCCGGCAGCCCGCGAGGCCGCCTCGTCCTCGCCGCGTCCGGACACGCCGATGATCGGGATAGTCCCGTGGGGCGCGTCCAGCTTGCGAATGCGAGCAATCGCCTCGACGCCGTTGATGCCGGGCAGCACCATGTCCATCAGCACCGCATCGTAATTGCCGGCCGCGATCCGCTCCGGCGCCGCCTCGCCGCGGCCGATGAACTCGGCCTGGTGGCCGAGTTCATTGAGGATGGTGTTGAGCACCACGCGGCCGAACGGATTGTCCTCCACCCCGAGGATCCGCAGGGGCCGCGTCGGCGCGAGGGCGACACCATCTTCCGATCCGCCGGCGGTGGCGTGCGGTGTAGCCGCAACGGTCAGCGTCACCGTCAGGGTGAAGGTCGTGCCGCCGCCTTCATGCGGCGCCACTGCGACATCGCCGCCCATGGCGCGCGCCAGTTGCCGGACCGAGGACAGTCCGAGTCCGGCCCCGCCGAAGCGCGAGGCAATCGAAACATTGGCTTGGCTGAACGGCCGGAACAGCCGCTTGATCTCCTTCAGGGTCAGGCCGATGCCCGAATCCGAGACGTGGAAGGCGATCGCGGCGCTGCCCCTGCCCGCGCCTCGGCCTGCGCCCCTGCTCGGCTTGCCGCGACCGCCGCGGCGTGCCGGAACGACCTCCAGCGCCACGCCCCCCTGCTCGGTGAACTTCACCGCATTGTCGATCAGGTTCTCGAGCGCAGCGCGCAGCCGCACGGGGTCGCCGATCACGAGTCCCGGCAAGTCGTCGGAAACGTGGACCTTGACATCCAGCCCCTTGGCGGCGGCGCGGCCCGACAGCGAGTCTCCGGCGGCCCGCGCCAGCACGCGCAGATCGAACAGATCCTCACGCGGCAGCGCGCCGGTGGTCTCGTCCTTGGCGGCATCGACGAACAGGGTGGCGAGGCTCGACAGATGCTCCGCGCCGGCCTTGATCGTATCGACCCAGCGCCGCTCGCGCTCGCCAAGCTCGGAGGTGGCGAGCAGGTCGCTGATGGCGAGAATGCCAGTCAGCGGCGTGCGCACTTCATGGGCGAACACCGCCAGCGCGGCTTCGACGACTCCTGGTGATCCAGCGGCAGCCTTGGGCGCGGACTTCGCGGTCTCGGGCTTCCTCACTCCGGACTTGGCCGCGCTTCGCCGGCTCCCCGCCATCGCCGTGACCTGAGGAACGTGCTTCTTGAGCGGTCGCGCCTTGGTGCGCTCCTTGGCCGGCGCCGCCTTCGCGGCCCTGGTCTTCTGCGTTTGTGTCTTCGGCGCTTGTGCTGCGGACGACGGCATCCTCGGGGATGTCGTCCTGGAGGGCGCCTTTTCCGCGGGCGCTCTGGACGCGCCGGCGGACCTGGGCGCAGCCGGCTTGGCCGGTCGGGCCCGACGCCCCGTACTCATCTTCCGAACGCGCTTCATCATGGCCCCTGTGACATGAACTCCGAAAAACGAAGGGGCACTTGTACTGTCATGTCTCGTCGTGCCGCTTTCGATTGAAGCTCCCGATTACCCGCGCCATTGAGCAGCATGGCACGGTCGTTTCCGGGTGTCACGATGCCCCGGAGGTTGTCCCCGCCGGAAACGTGGGGAGACATCAGGGCTTGCGGCAGGACGCGGCTAGACCATGCCGATCCTGTGTCGGATTTCCGCCGGCGAGACGCCTTCCGCACGCAAGGCGCGCAATCCCGTCGCCCGGGAGGACTTGGACAGCTTGTGGCCCTGCGCGTCGCGAATCAGTTGGTGATGCCGATAGGCCGGAGCCGGCAGGCCGAGCAGGACCTGCAGCAGCCGGTGCACGCTGGTGGCATGAAACAGGTCCTGCCCACGCACCACCTCGGTCACCCCCTGCAGGGCATCGTCGAGCACGACGGAGAGGTGATAACTGGTCGGCGTCTCCTTGCGCGCCAGAACCACATCCCCCCAGGCCTCCGGCCTTGCTTCGACCCTGCCACTCTCGCCCGAAGGCCCGGCGCCATGCTCGTCCCAGGCCGGCCGGCCGGCGCGCGCGACCGCGGCGGCCATGTCGAGCCGCAAGGCATAGGGCGCGCCGCTGGCCATCAGTGCCGCACGGCGCGCCTCGGAGAGCGAGGTCGCCGTCCCCGGATAGAGCGGCGCGCCATCCGGATCGCGCGGCCAAGCCCCCTCTGCATCCCGTTGCGCGACCATCCGCGCGGCCTCGGCCCGGCTCTCGAAGCTCGGATAGACCAGCCCCATGCCCCGCAGCCGGTCCAGCGCAGCGCGGTACTCGGCAAGGTGCTCCGATTGCCGCCGCACCGGCTGCTCCCAGGCGATGCCGAGCCAGGCGAGGTCCTCATAGATCGCCTGCTCGAACTCGGGGCGGCAGCGGGTCGGATCGATGTCCTCGATGCGCAGCAGCAAGCGGCCGCCGCTCCGCTGCGCGCATTGGAAGTTCAACAGCGCCGAAAAAGCGTGGCCGAGATGCAGATAGCCGTTGGGGCTGGGGGCAAATCGGAAAACGGGTGGCATCATGATGAGTTCGACGCCACAGAGCCCTGCGCCTCTCCTGCCTGCGTTTCGCGTTCCAGACGCTCGACCACGGTCCGATAGAAGTGCTCTGCCTGCTGCATCATCTCGGCCGTACTGCTGCGGCATTCGCTGAAGGCCGACCGGGCCAGCTCGAACTCGGCATCGACGAACGCGGCCACCACGGGCGGCAGCGGTGCGATGCCGAGCTCGCGGGTCGAGGCTTTCCGCTGCATCAGCTCGGCCACCTCCGCCTGCAAGGCCGCGGGCGGATCGCACTCCGCCATCAAGGTCGGAAAATGCATCGGCGCCACCGCTTCCCTTGGGTGCAGGCGCAGCCAGCGCAGCGTCGCGGCTGGCCGCAGCGCGTAGAAGATCTTCTTCTGCGCAACCTCCGTGCCGTCGCCGAAATACGCGCGGCGTTGCCGTTCACCGAGATGCAGATAGTGCCGCGCCACGGCATCGCGGCTCGCCACGCTCCTGGCGAAGGCGAGAAAGTCATCACGAAACCAAGCGGAGCCACGATACACCACCGGCGACCGCAGCCATTCGATGATGACCGCATTGCCCTTCAGCAGCAGCTGTACCGCCTTGGCCAGGTCCCAGCCGTTGGCGTCGTAATCATCTTCGAGCGGAAACTCGATGACGTCGCGCACCGGCCATGGCTTGATATGATCGGCGGCGCGCCGCACATAGACGAACCGGCAATCATAGTCGCTGTCGGGCGAGGCAAAGCCCCAGGCGCGGCTGCCGCTCTCGATGGCGAGCGGCAGAAACACGCCGTACTCGGCAACGACGCGATCCAGCAGGGAGTCGATCCCGGCGACCTTGTGGCGGGCCATGTCGGAGGGGATGCTACGCAAGCTCATGAGAGTTCCAGCCGTGACTGATGCTGCCTTAGCCCTGGGCCTTCCTGCCGTCCACCCGGCGCGACATGGCCCAGCCTTGCGTTCGGCGACGCCATGACCCTTCACCTCGACAGCCAAGCCGTTCTCGAGGACGCGATCCGCGACCTGGTGAAGCAGGACGCGCGGCTGGCGCCCGTCCTCGAAGCGACCGGCATGCCGGCGCTCCGGAGGCGTGAGCCGGGCTTCGCCGGGATCGCCCACATCGTCTGCGGCCAGCAGCTCTCGACCGCGAGCGCGGCCGCGATCTGGGGCCGGCTGCAGGCGGCATTCGATCCGTTCGATGCCGACGCCGTCCGCCGCGCCCAAGCCGACCGGCTGGGACGGCTCGGCCTCTCTGCCGCCAAGATCAAGACGCTGAAGCACATCGCGCGCGAGCTCGGCGCCGGGCGGCTGAACCTCGACGTGCTCGCCAATGAGGACGCCGACGCCGCGCACGCCACCCTGACCGCCCTGCCCGGCATCGGGCCGTGGACCGCCGACGTCTACCTGCTGTTCTGCCTCGGCCATGGCGACGCCTGGCCGTCCGGCGACCTCGCCGTGCAGGAGGCGGTCAAGGTCGGGCTCGGGCTTGCGACGCGGCCTACGGCCAAGCAGATGATGCCGCTTGCGGAAGGCTGGCGCCCGCTGCGCGGCGCGGCGGCGCACCTGTGGTGGAGCTATTACCGCGTGGTCAAGAAGCGCGAGGGCGTGATCACGCCGGCGAACTAACAACTCCGGCGAACGGCGTTTCAAACAAAGTTGGGGTTGCAAAACGGTCATCGATGTCGGCCAGGATCGCGCCACGACGCACAGCAAACGAACGGCCGAGGTCTTCATCATGCAATCGTCCGATTTCATCGTCGCACGCGGCGATCTGCAGCAGTGCAAGACGATCGTCACCGAGCTTCCCGATGGCGACGCGCTTCCTGCCGAGGCGCTGCTGGTGAAGGTCGACCGCTTCGCCTTCACCGCCAACAACATCACCTACGCGCTGCTCGGCGAGCAGTTGAAATATTGGCAACTGTTTCCCGCGCCCGACGGCTTCGGCATCATTCCCGTGTGGGGCTTCGGCGACGTGATCGCGTCCCGCCATCCTGCCGTCGCGCAAGGCGAGCGCCTGTTCGGCTACTTCCCGATGGCGACGCATCTCGTCATCGAGGCCGCCGACGTCGGCAAGCGCGGCCTGCGCGACGCGGCCGCGCACCGCCAGGGCGTCGCGCCGGTCTACAACGCCTATGCGCGGGTGGGCGACGATCCCGCCTTTGCCGGACGGCAAGGCGATGATCAGGCCCTGCTGCGCCCGCTGTTCATGCTGTCGTTCCTGGTCGACGACTTTCTCGCCGAACAGGCTCATTTCGGCGCCACAACCGTCATCCTGTCCTCCGCCTCGAGCAAGACCGCGTTCGGTCTCGCCCACCTCCTGCATACCCGGCGCAAGGGCATCCGCGTGATCGGGCTGACCTCGCCATCGAATGCGGCCTTCGTCCGCTCGCTCGGCTGCTACGACGCGGTCGTGACCTACGACGCGGTCGACGGGCTCGACGCTGGGGTGCGCGCGGCGTTCGTCGACATGGCCGGCAACGCCAGCCTCCGCGCCGCGCTGCATCGGCACTACGGCGACAACCTCGTCTATTCCGGCCGCGTCGGGCTGACGCATCAGGACGGCAGCGATGATGCAGAGATGCTTCCCGGTGCCCCGCCCACCTGGTTCTTCGCGCCCGACCAGATCAGGAAGCGTGCCAGGGAATGGGGACCCGGCGGCATCGAAAGCCGGCTCGGCGCGGCGTGGCGGGACTTCGCCCCGCGGCTCGACGGCTGGCTCACGATCACGGAAGGACGCGGACCGGAGGCCGTACAGCGCGTCTATCTCGACACCTTGCAAGGTCATATTCCGCCGCATGAGGGCCACATGCTGACGATGGCGACGTAAGCAGGTTTTCACCCGCGACCAAACCCGTGTAGCGTTGCCCGGACTGAGGTTGCGCAGAGGCAGGGAGGCGAGGCGATGTCCATTCTCGGAACGGGCAATTACAGCTATCGCGTCGTCAAGGACTGGGCCAAGCTGCCCGAGGGCTGGGCGCTCACCGACGTCGCCTCGGTTGCCGTTGACAGCAAGGATCGCGTCTACGCCTTCAATCGCGGCGCCCATCCGATGATCGTGTTCGACCGCGACGGCAATTTCATCAAGAGCTGGGGCGAGGGCCTGTTCAGCCGCGCCCACGGCTTGTCGATCGACAGCGAGGACAATCTCTACTGCACCGACGATGGCGACCACACCATGCGCAAATGCACGGATGATGGCAAGATGCTGCTGACCATCGGCCTGCCGGAGCGCCCGACGCCGTTCATGAGCGGCGAGCCGTTCAACCGCTGCACCCACACCGCGCTGTCGCCCTCGGGCGAGATCTACGTTTCCGACGGCTACGGCAATGCGCGGGTCCACAAATACACACCCGACGGCCGGCTGATCCGCAGCTGGGGCGAGCCCGGCTCCGATCCCGGCCAGTTCAACATCGTTCACAACATCGCGACCGATGCCGATGGTTTTGTCTACGTCGCCGATCGCGAGAACCACCGCATCCAGATCTTCGACGGCGACGGCCGCTACGAGACGCAGTGGAACAATCTGCATCGGCCCTGCGCGCTGTACGCCCGCGGCGCGGGGCGCAAGACCTTCATCATCGGCGAGCTCGGCCCCGGCATGCCGGTCAACCTCAACGTTCCCAATCTCGGACCGCGGCTGACCATCACCGACGCCACCGGCCAGCGCATCGCCCGGCTCGGCGGCGAGCACGGTCCGGGCCTGGAAACCGGCCGCTTCCTGGCCCCGCACGGCCTCGCCATTGACAGCCGCGGCGACATCTATGTCGGCGAGGTCGGCGTCACCAACTGGAGCACGAGCTTCCCGGACCGGCCGATGCCGGACGAGGTCAGGATCCACCGCTGCCTGCAGAAGCTGGAGCGGGTCCCGGGCTGACCTTGGTCGTCCTGCTGGTCGTCGTCGCGCCGGAAGACATGCAACTGATTTGCAGTGCGGCGATCGGGCGCTCTGCCACGGTTCTGACGCGCTTTGGACGACAGCTCCAAAGGCGGGAGAAGCCATGTCAAGCCATTCTTGGGGCTTCACAATCCCGTCACGCTGCATGTAGTATGTCAAGGCATGCTGCTTCGCAGCCGTTATGGAGGCCAGGAGCGTTACTTGAACGCACATGTCTCGCAAGGCGGTTGGCCGGTGTTGGTGCTGAACGCGGACTTCCGGCCGCT
Organism: Bradyrhizobium sp. SZCCHNS3052; assembly: GCF_032484495.1. Classification (NCBI taxonomy): domain Bacteria; kingdom Pseudomonadati; phylum Pseudomonadota; class Alphaproteobacteria; order Hyphomicrobiales; family Nitrobacteraceae; genus Bradyrhizobium; species Bradyrhizobium sp. SZCCHNS3052. The sequence continues at coordinate 71,804 of NZ_JAUETB010000015.1, forward strand.
GAGTTACTACCCGCTGTCTCTCTGGTCGTGGCAAGACGCGATCAAGGCGGTGTTTCTCGATCGCGTCAACATTGTCGAATATTACGACCGCGCGATCCGAAGTCCGTCCTTCGAAATCCAGCTGCCCAGCGTGGTTTCGCTGAAATCCTTCGTCAAGCCGTCGACGCATCCGGCCTTCACCCGCTTCAACGTCTTCCTCCGCGACCGCTTCGCCTGCCAGTACTGCCACTCCGGCGACGACCTGACCTTCGATCACGTCATCCCCCGCAGCAAGGGTGGCCAGACAACCTGGGAGAACGTCGTCGCCGCCTGCTCGCCCTGCAATCTGAAGAAGGGCAATCTGACGCCACAGCAGGCCAAGATGTTCCCCAAGCAGGCGCCCTATGCGCCAACCGTCCACCAGCTCCATCGCAACGGCCGGCTGTTCCCGCCGAACTACCTGCACGACAGCTGGCTCGACTATCTCTATTGGGACACCGAGCTCGATCCGTAGCGGATCGGCCCGTTGTCGGTGTTGATGCTGGACATCGCCCCGGCGGCGGCGACATGCTGCTCTCGCTGGGGTCTGCGAACGCCCGGCCGCCAGATCCGCAGGCCCGAATGGCCCGGCCGTCCGGCCATATATCGGACTGGATTAACTCCACTTTAGGTCCCTGTTCAGCATGCTCGCGCGTTGCCGCATGGGCCGCCGCGATGGCTGCCCGCTTCCGTCACCGATCCAGCAGGGCCGTCCGTTCCGCGCATGCAGACCGCAACCACCGAGTGCAAAGCGGCGGCGCTCGCGAAAGCCCAGGCAGCCAGCTCGCTGCAGAACATTTCCCTCACGATGTTCGCCAATGTGGCGATCGCAACGTCGCTGGCGCTGTTGCTGTATCTCAGGGAGGGCGGCACCCTCATCTTCTGGTGGCTGGGCGCCGCCATCGTCTTCGCCGCGTTCCGCGCCGGATGGGTGTCGTACCTGAAATCGTCCGGACGGATCGAGCGCGATCCACAGCGCGTGCTGCGCAATCTCACCATCATGGCTTTCGCCAGCGGCGTGCTGTGGGCGATCGTCCCGATCGCGCTGCCGGCCTTCTCCCACGCGCACAACGTCAACGACGTCGTCTTCATCATGGCCGGCACCACCACCGGGGCCATCATCCAGAGTCTCGCCTATTCGAGGATGGCGATCGCGTTCGGCGCGCCGCTGATGGGCGCGACCGTGCTGCGGATGCTGATCTCGGGCAGCGACGTCGACTACATCGTCGCGGTCGACGTCGCCTTCCTGACCTTCATGCTGTTCCGCGCAGCGCGGCTCGGCGAGCGCAACTTCATCGCGAGCCAGAAGACCGCCATCGAGGCGACCGTGCTGGCGGAATCCGTCGCCGAGGCCAACCACGCTTTGGAGCGTCTGGTTCGCACCGACTCGCTCACCGGGCTCGCCAACCGCAGCCATTTCCGCACCGTGGCCGCCGCGGCGTGCCGTTCCGGACGCGGGGTCGCATTCCTCCTGATCGACGTCGACAACTTCAAGACCATCAACGACGCGCGCGGCCACGATGCCGGCGACCGGGTCATTCAGGCCATCGCCGCGCTGCTGCAATCCGCCTGCCGCGGCGACGATCTGCCGGTCCGCCTGGGCGGCGACGAGTTCGTCGTCGTCATGCAGGGCGACGACGTGGCGAGCCGGTCCGTCGCACTCGCCGAATGGCTGATGGCCGCCCTCGCGCAGCCGCTCGCGATCGCGGGCCAGGTGCTGCCCGTGAGCTGCTCGATCGGCATCGCGGCGCATGCGGAAGGCCCGATCGATCTGGAAGAGCTCTCCGCCCGCGCCGACGTCGCGCTCTATCGCGCCAAGGACGACGGCCGCGCCTGCATGCGCGTGTTCGACGCCAAGATGCAGTCCGAGCTGACGCAGCAGCGCCGGCTCGATGCCGAGCTCCCCGCCGCGCTGGCCCGCCGCGAGCTCCACGTCGAATTCCAGCCCCAGGTCGCGATGGCCACGCAGGAGGTCATCGGCTTCGAGGCGCTGCTGCGCTGGAAGCACCCGAGCGCCGGACTGATCCCGCCGCCGGACATCGTGTCCGCGGCGATCCGATTGCGCCTGTCCGGCCAGCTCACGGAGTTCGTGGGCGAGCGCGTCTGCGCGTTCCTGCGCGCGCTCGACCGCAAGAAGGCGCACGGCATCCGGGTATCGATCAACGTCTCGCCGCGGGAATTCCCGCTTCACTCGCCGGCGCAGACCCTCAAGACCGTCTCCGAGCGCTACGGCGTCGATCCCCACCGGATCGAGATCGAGGTGACCGAAGAGGCGATGTTCGATCCCAAGCGCTGCGCCGACGAATTGAAGCTGATCGACCAATACGGCTTTGGTCTTGCGATCGACGATTTCGGCGTCGGCCATTCCTCGATCGCGAACCTGATGGCGGTCGAGATCGACACCATCAAGATCGACCGCTCCTTCATCCACGGCATCGCCGGCAACCGACGGGATCAGCAGCTCGTCGCCGCCATCACCGCGGTGGCGCTGCCGCTCGGCCACCGCATGATCGCCGAGGGCGTCGAGAGCGAGGCGGACGCCGAGTGCCTTCGCATGCTCGGCTGCTCCTACGGACAGGGCTGGCTGTATGGCAAGCCGATGAAGGAGGACGACGCCATCGCGTGGCTCGTCCAGCATCGCAGCGGTGCTGCTGCCGCGGTCGAGCGCTTGCCGCGCAGCGCGTAGGTGCTGCGCGGACGTCGCGCTCACGGATGGACCAGCACATCGGCAAGACCATGGGCAAGGCTCGGTCCGAAGGCGCCGGCCCAGGCGGCGGCGATGACGAGGACGAGGCCGGGGACGAGGCGCAGGGCGAAGGACGACCCGCCGCTGGTCCACGCCACCACGATCTTGCTGATCGTGTTCGCCGACAGCGCCGCGAGCACCGGAGCCACGGCATCGGCGGCGCCGATCTTGCCCGACGCGGCGAGCGCAGCCGCGGCCACCGCCGGCGCATGGGTATCGACGAGACCGGCGACGGCAGCGCTCGCCACCAGGCCGGCTTCGCCGAACGCCTCGCGCAACGCGGCCGACAGCACCAGCACCGCAGAGATCGTCAGCGCCAGCAACAGCGCGCCCGGCAGGCTGAAGGCGTGTCCGGGCGGCAGGTCGGCGGAACCGCTCTGCCGCAAGCCGACGATCGTGAAGATCGCGCCGTAGATCGCCGCCGCCGCGCCGGCGCAGAGCAGCGGGACCAGCAGCGCCTGCAGCGCCGGGAGGCTGGTGACGGCCAGCACCGCGGCGAGCTGGGCGATGGTCGCGACCGTCGACAATGCCGCGCCGGCGGCTGCGGCGCCGCCAAGCTCCGGCGCCTTGCGCGCCCGTGCGCCCATCGCGCCGATCGTGGCCGTGCTGGAGACGAAGCCCGAGGCGAAGCCGGACACGGCGAGCCCGCCGCGTGCGCCGAGCAGCCGCATCGAGACATGTCCGGCGGCACCGATCGCCATCATCAGGACGACGAGCGTCCAGATGCCGCGCAGATTGAGCGCGCCGTACGGACCGATCGGCTGATCCGGGAGCAGAGGCAGCACGACCAGCGTGGCCGCGGCAAAGATCAGGCCGTCCTTGAGCTCGCTCTCGCTGAGCACCGAACGGACGAAGTCGTGCAGCACCGGCCGGGCCGCCAACAGCACCGCCAGCACGACGGCGACGCCCGCCGCCAGAGCAGGTTGCTCGGTGGCGAGGCCGCCGAGCAGGACGGTCAGGATCAGCGCCGCCTCCGAGGTCAGTCCCGGATCGTCGCTGCGCGAACGCCAATAGGCGATCGCCGTGAGGACCATGATTCCAGCGGTGACGACGGCCAGCAGCAGCTTGCCGCCGATCAGCATGCTCACCGCGCCGGCCAGCGACGCGACGGCAAAGGTTCGCAAGCCCGCGGGCGAGCGCCCGGGCCCTTCGCCCTTGCGGCGCTCGCGCTCCAAGCCGATCAGCAACCCGATGCCGAGCGCGACGACGATCGCGATGATCGCGGGACTGAGGCTCATGAGATCCGGCATCGACATGGTCCTACGTCAAACCGCCAGGTCTGCGCCGGGGGACATCGGGCAACCCGGTACATCGCCGCAAGGTTTCCCATCGGTCCGCTCAGGCCGCGACGAACGCGCTGACGATCATCAGCATACACGTGATGAGACCAAGTGCGGGGACCCATAGCGGCACCCGCACATCGGCGGCATCCGATCCGATGCGCCGGATGCGGATGCGGAGCAGGCACAGATTGACGATGGCGAAGATCGTCAGCGTCGCGAGCGAGGTGCCTTCCGCCAGCCGCTCCAGCGGGAAGGCCAGCGCGAGGATCGCGACCGCCAGCATGACGAGGCCGGTTGCGATCAGCGGCGTTCCGGTGCGCGGATCGACGCGGCCGGCGATGCGCGGCAGGTCGCCCTGCCCCGCCATGCCATAGACGACGCGCGCCGTCATCGTCATCTGGGCGAGAACGGTGTTGAGCGTGGACACGATCGCAATCGCGGTGAAGGTGGCGGGGCTGATGCCTGCGACGGCATTGAACACCAGGCTGAGCGGCGCCGGAGAGGCCGACAGCACGCCCGGCGCCACAGCGGTCACCGCGATCGCAGCAATCAGCACATACAGCACGGAGGTGATCAGCAGCGTGAGCGCCATCGCCCACGGAATGCTTCGCTGCGGGCTCTTGGCCTCCTCCACGACGTTGGCGAGGTCCTCAAAGCCGACGAAGGCGAAGAACGCGAGCAGGCCGGCGAAGGTGATGCCGGAGAGAACGCCGAGATCGAGCGGCGGCGGCGTCAGCAAGGCAGGGCCGAACGCGACGCCGGAGTGAACGGCCGAGACGACGATCCACACCAGTCCGCCGGTCTCGATCAAGGTCAGCAGTCCGGCGAGCATCACCGATTCGAGAATGCCCCAGGACGCCACGATGCCGAGCGCGACCACGATGGCCATCGCGATCAGCGGCGTCGGCAGATCGATCAGTTGCCGGATGTAGCCGGCGCCGCCGAGCGTCACCGCGGCCGCCGCGATGATGCCGGTGGCGAGCCGCAGCGTGCCGGCCGCCGTCGACAGCAGCCGCGACTTGAAGGCCGCGCGGACATAGGCGGCCTCGCCGGCGCTCACGGGATAGCGGGTCGCAAGCTCGGCATAGGAGGCCGCCGTAAACGCCATCACGAACGCCGCCAGCGCAAAGGCCCAGGAGGAATGGACTCCTGCATGACCGGCGACCGCGCCGATCAGGACGTAGATGCCGGCGCCGACGGTCACGCCCGTGCCGTAGAGGACCAGCAGCGGCAGTCCGAGCCGCCGCCGCAAGCCAGATGGAGGCACGATTGGATCTTGCGGCACCACGAATTCCATTCCTGATCACGACGAGCAACAGAGTTGTAGGGGCTTAAGGGAGCAAGCGCGAGCGCTCTTTCCCGGTCAATCCGGAGCGCGCGCCCGCGGCCGGCTGCTGCGGCATTCGGCCGCCGGGCCTTTCTTCGCGAGGCGCGTTCGCCTTCACGGCCATCGGCCAACTTGAGATGCGCCGCGTCGAGACATGACTTCGCGCTCTCGCGGCGCGATGGGCCCGAGCTGTGCTGATCGATCTCCTCTCGAAACGAGAGGGCGCAGGGAAGACCGAGCCTCGGCCGAGGCCCGTGGCCCCCGTGCGGAGAAAATGCACGGGGCAGGAACCACAGGTCCAGCCGGAGCGACCCGGCCTTCCCTGCGCGATGGTTTTCACGGCTGCTCCGCGCTCTCCCCGGGGACCGGCTTGTTTGCCCCCGTCGCTCGCAACCACGCACGAACGTGATCGCAAGCTTGGCGCCAGCTTCGGGGCGCCAGGACCACACGGCTTGACCGTCCGCCACGACATCAGCCGTCTTGCGCGCGAACGCGCTCGACCTCGCGACGGCCACCACTCCCCGCCCCCGCGTATCGTGACGACGCGTACGCCCCTCTCTGCATGAGGCGGGATGCGCGGGAGATAAGCATGATTTCCGGAAAAGCGAAACAAGAATATTTTTCGCAGGCGGGCTGGACACGAGCGGCAGATTGCGCTCGCCACCTCGATCGATTTGCCCGACGGGCAGCCCTGTACAACCTGCCTACGCCAATGCGATGGATTGCTCGTGCCCGTCCCGCCTTTCACCGCGGACGGCAGCCGCCTAGGATGCCATCGTCTCCACAATCCGGAACACGCGACGTGCCCGACTTCGAGCCGATCTACACCACGACCGGCGCCGAGAGCGTGGGCCGCTTCGTGGCAACACACTACGCGCTATCAGAGCCGCTCGCGTGCCGCCTGATGAACCGCGGCTTCAACGACGTCTATCTGATTACATCCGCAACGGGCGCACGCTACGTCTTCCGTCTGTCGCATCACCGCGCCCGCGGCCCGGCCGATGTCCGCACCGAGACCGACTTCCTCGCACATCTCGCGCGCTGCGGCGTGCCGGTGGCCGCGGCGGTTCCGGCGCGCGACGGCGCGCTGTTCGTACGCGGCGAGGCGGCGGAAGGCCGCCGCGAAGGCGTGCTGTTTCACGCCATCGAGGGACGGACCCCGGAGGTCGCATCGCAGAGCGACGCGCGCGCCAACGGCGTGACGCTTGCCCGAGTGCACGCGGCGGCGATGTCCTTTCGGCCCGAAGCGCCGCTCTATCTTCTGGACCTCGACCATCTGCTGCACCGGCCGCTCGCGCGCGTTCAACAGCTCTGCAGTCTGATCGATGCCGATGATGGCGGCTTTCTCCAGGACATCGCGGAGCGAACCGCCGCACGGATCGAGGCGATGGAGGGCCTGACATGGACGCATTGTCACGGCGACTGCCACGGCTTCAATGCGCGCATCGGCGCCGGCGGCGAGGCCGTGTTCTTCGACTTCGACGACGGCGGTCCCGGCTATCTGGCCTATGACCTGGCCGTGTTCCTGTGGGCCAAGCTGTCGTTCGGCCGGCGCTTTCATGCGGCGTGGCACGCCTTCGTCGACGGCTACCGCTCGGTTCGCCCGATCTCGGCCGCTGATTTCGAGGCCGCGCATGCCTTCGTGATCGTCAGGCACTTCTGGCTGATGGGCGAGCAGGCCAGCCGTTCGCGCGAATGGGGTAGCGAGAATGTCCGCTGGGTCACGCAGCAGCGGGAATTTCTCGAAGGCTGGGAGGCGCAGCAGCTTGCGACGCGCTTGCTATGAGCTTGGGCGGATCGGAGGGATTGAACCGGAGAGCTCCGGCGGCCGACGCATGATCCAGGCGTTCAGGCTTGCGGGGGTTGGGTCCTTTCCGCGGTGACGATGACGAGATTAACGTTTCGCAATCCTTCCGCCGCGACCGAAGCAGACGCAGCACGCCCGCATCGGAGATTTTGAGCCATGACAGACACGATCGTTCAGTCACGCCGGCTGGGCATCATCGGTTGCGTGATCGGGCTTGTTGCTCTGGTCGCGGCGGTTCTGCCGCATTGGGTGCTGCCGGTGATCGATCCGCCGCCGCCGATCGACCAGGTCATCGTCGATGTCGGACATCGCGTGAAGGAGCGCCTGATGGCGCGCATCAAGGGCGTCGACTACCAGGCGCCGGTGCGCGAGACGTCCTGGACCGACCGCCTGCACCAACAATTGCCGGTGGCCGCGGTCTCGCTCGGGTTGCTTGCGATCATTCTCGGCGTCGTGGGTCAGTTGCGTCGCGAGGAGCGGCACGTCGCGGCGATGGCGACGACCCTGGGCGGCTGCGCGATCGCCGTGCAGCTTTCCTTCCTGCTGATGGGCGCGCTGATCGTGGTGGCCCTCATCTATTTCCTCGGCGATTTCCTCGCGCTGTTCTGATCGCGAGGATGCAGGTGCCTGGATCTGCCGGCTGCGGGCAGTTGCGCCGTCGTCCATCTTCGATGCCACCCATTCTGTGCGAGCGCGGCGAAGAATCCAGTGTGGTGCGCGGGGCCCTGGATTGCTTCGTCGCTGCGCTCCTCGCAATGACGGAGAGAAAGCGAGCTGCTCGAAAACGACGGGGCATCCGTGTCCTGTACGTCACAGCGGGACATCGGTTGAATGACGCACATTGCCAATATGATCGGGATGTGATTACTACGCGCTCCGGCGTCGAGCATTCGGCTCCGCCGCACAGGAGAGAGACGATGACTGCGATCATCCGTTGCTCCGCCAGGAGCCGCCGGGACTGATCCTCGCGTGAGGCGAGGCTTGGTGTGGCATGCGTGCGTCCGCGCGCGCTGATCGTCCCTGACCAGTTCTCCCTATCTTTCTCCAAGGTATTTACATGGGCAATTCCCATCGCGTGGACGGCCGTGCGCCGGTCCACGGCTTCTACTCGTCCAGCTCCTGGATCGAGGGCGCCGCTGCGCGCCAGCTCGAAACGGTGGCTGACATCTGTGGCGTGCGTGCTGTCGCCGGCATGCCGGACCTGCATCCCGGTAAGTTCGGTCCCGTCGGCTGCGCCATCCTCGCCGACCATATCCACCCGGCCTTCGTCGGCTCCGATGCGGGCTGCGGCATGGCGCTGTATCAGCTCGACCTCGCTTCGCGCCGGATTCGCGTCGACAAGGCGGCCGACCGGCTGCGCGACGTCGCCACACCCTATGACGGCGACATCGTGCGCGAGCTCGCAGCTCATCAGCTTGCGCCGTCCGACTTCGATGAGTCGCTCGGCACGATCGGCGGAGGCAATCACTTCTGTGAGCTGCAGGCGGTCGAGGAGGTGTTCGATCCGTCCTGCGGCATCGATCGCGACCGCGCTCATCTGCTGGTGCATTCGGGCTCGCGCGGCCTCGGCCATGCGCTGCTCGAACGGCAGATCGCCGACGGCCTCAAGCCGCTCGCGCCGGACAGCGAGGCTGGCCACGCCTATCTCGCAGCACATGATCACGCGCTGCGCTGGGCGTCGCTGAACCGGCAGGTCATCGCGCAGCGGGCCGCGACGGCCTTGCGCTGTGAGGCCGATCCGGTCTGTGCGTGCTCGCACAATTGCATCGAGCATCGCGCAGACGGCGTGTTGCACCGAAAGGGGGCTGCGCCGTCCGACCAGGGTCTCGTCGTCGTGCCGGGCTCGCGCGGCGCGCTGTCCTATCTGGTCGCGCCGCTCGCGTCAGCGCCAAAGGAGGCGTTGTGGTCGATCGCGCATGGCGCCGGTCGCAAGTTCGACCGGAGCTCGATGATCGGCCGTGTCGGCGCCACGCGATCGGATCGCGAGCGTCTCGCGCGCAATCCGTTCGGCGGCCGCGTGATCTGCGAGGACCGCGCGCTGCTCGCCGAGGAAGCGCCGGAGGCCTACAAGCCGATCGCCGGCGTGATCGCCGATCTCGAAGCATTCGGGCTGGCGCGCGTCGTCGCCAGCTTCCGCCCGCTGGTGACGGTGAAGAAGATCGCCGTCCAGCGGCCGCGCAGGGAGGACCGGCGATGAGACGACTGCTCCTCACGGCGGGGCGCGGTCCGGCCGAATGCCGGCTCGCGGTCGCGCATGCGCTGCGGCGGCTCGCCGACGAGGCCGAGGCGGCGGACTGCGAATGCGCGATCGCGCGAGAGCAGACCGACCGGCATGGGCCGGCCAGCGCGATCGTCGTGCTGGACGGGCCGACGGCGGCCGACCTCGCGCGGCGCTGGACGCAGGGCTCGCTGCTCTGGGTGTGCCGCAGTCCGCTGCGGCCGCATCACGGCCGCAAGAACTGGTTCGTCGGCATCGTCGATCTGCCCCTGTCGGAGCAGGTGGCGGCGTTGGCGGCCACCGACGTCCGGTTCGAGAGCTTTCGTGCCGGCGGTCCCGGCGGCCAGCACCAGAACAAGACCGAGAGCGCGGTGCGCGCGGTTCACATGCCGACGGGGCTGGTCGCGGTCGCGCGCGACGGCCGCTCCCAGCATCGCAACAAGGCGCTTGCGCTCGCGCGTCTCGCCGCATTGCTGGACGGCCGCGGGCGCCTGGCGGACGCCGGCGAGGCGCGCCTCATCCACGCGGCGCATGACCGCATCGAACGCGGCGCAGCCGGGCTGCGCTTCGAGGGACCTGCGTTCAGGCCGGCGGGATGATCACCGGACAGCGGGGGCGTCAGCGCCCCCGGCTGCACCTTCGACAGGCAGGATGCACAGTCATCTCTCCGCCAGACGACTGCCATGCACGCCGCTCCGCACATTGGCGGATGACATCGCGCCGCCGAACGGCTAAGCGGACCGCCCCCCCGGACGGAAACGAGACGAGCATGGCGGCAGCGGCCCATTGTGGCATCGACTTCGGCACTTCGAACACCACGGTCGGCCTCAGCAATTCCGCCTCCGCAGAGCTCATCCCCCTGGAGGGCGAGCAGCGGACCTTGCCGAGTGCGATGTTCTTCGATTTCGAGGATCACGGCACCCAGTTCGGGCGCAGCGCGATCGAGCGCTATCTGACCGGCCATGACGGCCGCTTCATGCGCGCGCTGAAGAGCATCCTCGGCACCGCGCTGATCCACGAGAAGACCTATATCCGGCAGAAGGCGGTGCCGTTTGCCGGTATCCTCGGCTTCTTCTTCGCGCATCTGAAGACGCGGATCGAGACGCGGCTCGGCAGGGAGATCAATCAGGTCGTGCTCGGCCGTCCCGTCCGCTTCGTCGACAAGGATGATGCGGCCGACGCGGAGGCGCAGAGCGCGCTGGAGGGCATCGCGCGGGACCAGGGTTTCAAGCACATCGCGTTCCAATACGAGCCGATCGCCGCCGCGCTCGACTACGAGCAGCAGGTCGCCCGCGAGGAGCTGGTGCTGATCGTCGACATCGGCGGCGGCACCTCGGACTTCTCGATCGTGCGCGTCTCGCCCGAGCGGCGCAGCAAGACGCAGCGCGATGACGACATTCTCGCCAATGGCGGCATCCACATCGGCGGCACCGATTTCGACCGGCTGCTCAGCCTGAAAAGCGTGATGCCGCATCTCGGCTACGGCAGCCTGACCGCCGACGGCAAGCGCAACCTGCCGACGCTGTACTATCACGAGCTCGCCACCTGGCACCGCATCAACCAGCTCTACAAGAGGGGCGTGATCGGCGAGCTGCGGCAGATCCGCTACGAGGCCGAGCGGCGCGATCTGGTCGACCGCTTCATCAAGGTGGTGGAGGAGCATCGCGGCCATACGCTCGCGATCGGCGTCGAGCAGGCGAAGATCGCGCTGACCGCGGCCAAGTCGCTGACCTCGGTGCTGTCGGAGAAGGACGACTGGGCGCGCATCCGCTTCACGCGCAAGGATTTCGACCGCGCCATCGGCGATTCCGTCGAACGCGTGGTCGGCACGGTGACCAAGCTGCTCGACGATGCCGGCGTCGGGGCCGCTTCCATCAACACCATCTTCCTCACCGGCGGCTCGAGCATGGTGCCGGCCCTGCGTCAGGCAATCCTGGCGCTGTTTCCGGCGGCGCGCATCGCCGAGACCGACCTGCTCGGCAGCGTCGGCATCGGGCTCGCGCTCGACGCGCGGCGCAAGTTCGGCTGAGCCTGCTCAGCGCGGTTCCGACGCCGAAGGCTGCGGATCCTGCACCCGGGGCGTCCGCGGCCGTGGCGCGGCGCGCGGCGCGGCCGGTGCTGATCCGGGAACGCGGGCTTGGCTGCGCTTGGCCCGAGCCGGCGGCGAGCCGGTCGCCGCCGTTCCTGCACCCGCCTGCTGTCCGTCACGGATGATGCGCCAGGGTTCGGGATCGATCGGACGCGATTGCGGAGCAACGACCGCGGGCCGGCTGGCGCGGCGCCGCCGCGGCGGCTCGCTTGGCACCGGCCGCGCGACCGGACGGACTACGTCGGATGTCGTCTCGGCGGCCGGCGACGCATCGGCGGGCATTTCGATCGGGACTGCCGCAACGGCCGGCTCGGCCGCAACAGGCTCGGCTGGAACGGCGGGCTCAGGTTGAGGCGGCCTCTCCGCCTGCACGATCGATCCCGTGGTCTCCTCGACCGGCCCCGACTGGAACATGTCATTCGGCAGCAGCACGCCCGCAATCGCGAGTGCGGCGGCGAGGCTTCTGCCGAGCGAGATCCGCGCAGGACGCTCGGGCGGCAGCGCGGCGCGGCTGATCATCCGGCGGCCGGCATCGACGCCGACCACCGCGACGAAGGCCGCGAAGCCGAGGCTGCCGCCGACGCTTGGCAGAACCGCCGCCGCCTGGACCAGCAACGCGGTCAGCGCCACCGCGGCGACCAGCGTCTGGACGACACCCCGCAAACGCTGCGGCGACGACATGCCGACGAAACAACCGGCAAAATACGCGTCGGACAGGCGGGCATCGTCCGGCGCGAGCTGCTGCAGGATGACGAGACCGGCGCAGGCCAGTGCTGCCGAGACGAAGATGCGCGCCGGCCGCCCTGCGGCCGCAACCCGCGGCAGCCTCAGCGCCACCATCGTTGCGACCATTCCGACGCCGCACAGCGCCAACATGAGCACCGAATGATTGAGACCCCTGTCGAAGCCCTGAAGGCTGGCGACGCGCACCGGTGCGCCGTCGGCGCCGAGCAGCGGCGCGAGGCTGAGGAACAGAAACGAGCCGATCGCCGCGAGCGCGCCGAAGCGGCCGCCATAGCCGCGCAACAGCACGACGCGCAGCCGCATTTCGATCGCGCAGACGCTGCAGAACACGAGGCCGCAAAACAGCGACAGCAGCAGGAAGGACCTATCGACTGGAAGCCCCGACCGCGCCACGCTCTCGCTCAACGCAACGATCGGCGTCATCCCGCTGAAGCTGCCGCCATAGACCGAGGAGGAGAAGGTCGTCGGCAGCAGATCTCTGGTTCTTGCCGTGATCAGGCCAGCGCAGAGCAGCAGGGTGGCGGTGACCGACGCGAGCGCCGGGGACAGGCCCGACGTGCACAGGTGCAGCGTCGCCAGACAACCGAGAAAAGCGCCGGCGAACGAGGCCAGCGGCACGACATTCAGCGACCGGCGCGGCCAGCGGTGAGAGCCGGGCTCGAACGGCCGGTCGAGCGCGCCATCGCGGTCCGCTGTCACGGCCCCGCCAACGTCGATGGGTCCGGCCGCCACTCCGGCGCGGGCTGCACCTCATGGCGGGCCACGATGCGCGGTCGCGCCGTCGCGTGCGGCACCACCCGTGCCTGTTGGCGCTTCAGCCGGGCAGCCAGCACGCCCGCTGGCCGACCATCGCGACCGATCCGCCGGGACGGCTCCGCGGACGCGGGCGACGCGGACTGCTGGACCGGCTCACTCGAGGGCCGCGGGGCGAGCGGATTGGCGCCCTCCGGATTCAGGATCTGAAGCGGCAGATCGGGCGCTGTGTCAGCGGCGAAGGCCGGCTCGCCGGGCGCCGTGCCGTCGCGCCGATCCTCGTCGTGTGAGGGCATCGTGGTCCGCGCCGGCGCAGCGGCTTTGTCCGCGTTCACCAACGGACCATTGGGCTCCGCCACCGGCGGCTGAAACATCAGCTCGCTGGTGAGCAGCACCGCGAAGATAGCGAGTGTGGCGACGAGTCCCCGCGTCCAGGCGAGGACGGTCTGCCACGGCGATTCGCCTGCCTCGACGAACAGACGAACCGCAGCATCCACGAAGATGACCGAGACGAAGGCGATGTATCCGAGGCTGCCGCCGACGCTCGGCAGGATGGGACCGGTGAGGATCAGCAGGCACGTCAGCAGCACCACCGCGGCCATCGCCTGCGGCAGGCTGCGGAGCCGCCGCAACGACGACATGCCGACGAAGCAACCGGCGGAATAGGCGTCGAGATCAGGGGCCTTGCTGGGCAGAAGCTGCAGCACCACGAGGCCGGCGAAGGCCACCGTCGCCGCAACGAAGATGCGTACCGCGCGGCGCGACCCGGCCACGGGCGCCCAGCGCAAGGCGGCCATCGTCGCCAGCATGCCGACCGTGCACAACGCGAAGGTGAGCGCGGTGCCACCGAGCCCCTGCTCCAGCGCGCCGCGGCGCGCGATCGGAAACAGCTCGCCCTCGGCGCCAAGCAGCGGCGCGAGACCGACGAACAGGAACGAAGCGACCGCCGCCAGCGCGCCCAGTCGTCCGCCGTAGCCGCGCGCGAGCCCCCCGCGCAGCCACATGTCGAGCGCACAGCCCAGACAGAACACCAGTCCACAGAACAGCGAGAGCAGAACGAAGGCGGCGTCGAGCGGCAGACCGGCGCGAATGACGCTTGCGTTCAACAGCGCCACGGGAGTCATGCCGACGAAGCTGCCGCCATAGGCCGACGAGAAGAACGTGCTCGGCACCAGATCCGCGGTCCGTGTCAGGATCAGCGAGGCGCACAGCAGCAAAGCCGCCGCGGCCGAGGCAATCAGCGGCGACAGCCCGGTTGCACTCAGATGCAGGGTCATCAGACAGCCGAGGAACGCGGCGATGAACGACGCCAGCGGCGGGCAGCCGAGCTGGAACAGCTCCGAGCCGTAGAACGGCGCGGCCCGGCCGAGCTGCCGATCGCGCCATGTGCGCGGATCGAAGCTCTGCTCTGCCTGCAGACGACGTAACTGACGATCCGCCGTTTTGCGCTTCATATCCACGACACCCCGAATCGCGCCCGCCCAAGATCTGCGTGATGATCTCGCGGCAGACGAATGGTTGACGTTCGGGCGCAACCCTGAGCCCGAGCCGGCGCAGTTTCCTGCGACGGTTGTACGCGCGCTGCATTCGTGCAGGCTGCGTGTGCTCGATTCATGCACTGCAATGCAACGTTGTGGAAGTATCGGGCTCCAGTCCGGGCGTGAAAGTTCCTGGCAACCTTAATGGCGGAGCGCGATGCGAATTATCAATGACATGCGAGTTAGACGGCGCAGCAACCCCGGCTTGCAAACGAGCTTGGTAAACGACAGCATGGCGTCATGCTCACGCCCACGTTGCATACCGCCCGTCTGATCCTGCGGCCGCTGGCCCTCGCCGATGCGCCGGCGATCCAGCGTCAGTTCAACAACTGGAACGTTGTCCGCAACCTCGCGGCCGTCGTTCCGTGGCCCTATCCTCCCGACGGCGCCGAGACCTTCGTCAGGCTGCAGCTCGACAGGATCGCGGCCGGCGAGGAGCTGTATCAATGGGTGCTGGCGCTGCGCGACGGTGACGGCGAGGCCATCGGCAATATTCACTTCCGGCCGCGCATGGAGTCGATGAAGGGCCATCGCGGCTTCTGGCTCGCTGAGCCCTATTGGAATCGAGGGCTGATGAGCGAGGCGATCGCCGCCGTGAACGACTTCGCCTTCGGTCCGCTCGGGCTCGATCAGTTCACCGTCTGCAACGTCGCGAGCAACATCGCGTCACGGCGGGTCAAGCAGAAGACGGGCGCCGAGTTCGTCGGCTTCATCGAGGTCGCGCACCACAATGGCGAGACCCGCTCCGAGCAATGGATCGTGCGGCGGGAGACGTGGCTGCAACGCCGAGAAAGGCAACGCGCTCCCGCCTGAGATCGTCGGCGCTACGCGCTCGCCGTCACGTCGAGCACCGCCTGCGCAAACGCCTGCGGCGCTTCCTGCGGCAGGTTGTGGCCGATGCCGCCAGTGATCAGCCGGTGCTCGTAGCGGCCGGTGAACTTCCTGGCGTAGGCCTCGGGCGCTGGATGCGGCGCGCCGTTGGCATCGCCCTCCATCGTGATGGTGGGCACGGTGATGTCGGGAAAGGTCGCGAGCCTCGCCTCCAGCGCATCGTATTTCGCCTCGCCCTGCGCGAGGCCGAGCCGCCAGCGATAGTTGTGCACGACGATGTCGACGTGATCGGGATTGTCGAAGGCGGCGGCGCTGCGCGCGAACGTGGCGTCGTCGAACGCCCATTTCGGCGAGGCCGTCTGCCAGATCAGCCTGGCGAAGTCGCGCCGGTTCTTGTCGTAGCCCTCGCGACCGCGCTCGGTCGCGAAGTAGAACTGGTACCACCATTGCAGCTCGGCGGCCGGCGGCAGCGGCATGCGGCCGGCCTGCTGGCTGCCGATCAGATAGCCGCTGACCGAGACCATCGCCTTGCACCGCTCCGGCCACAGCGCCGCGATGATGTTGGCGGTGCGCGCGCCCCAGTCATAGCCGGCGAGGGTCGCGGTCCTGATCGCGAGCGCGTCCATCAGCGCGACGATGTCGGCGGCGACGGCGACCGGCTGGCCGCTGCGCAACGCGGTGGGCGACAGCAGCCGCGTCGTGCCGTAGCCGCGCAGATGCGGAATGATGACGCGATGGCCGGACGCGGCCAGCGCCGGCGCGACGTCGGCGAAGCTGTGGATGTCGTATGGCCAGCCGTGCAGCAGGATGACGACGGGGCCGTCGGCCGGACCTGTCTCGGCATAGCCGATGCTGATCTCGCCGGCCTTGACCTGCTTGATCGGTCCGAGCGACGTCCCCGCCCCCGGCCGGATCGCCGGCAGCTTCGACGCCGACTTGAAGCTCTGCGCCTGCCCGGCGCTGGAGCCGAGTTGAAGGGCCGCGACGGCGGTTCCGGCAAGGGTGAGGAAACGGCGGCGGCTGGGGTGAAGGATGGTCGGCATGGCGGAGGCTCCTGGTTCCGAGGTGCGGTCGTTGTGCGCCTTGCGCCCGCGCGGCGCTTGGAGGAGGCATTGATTTTTCCTTGAGGCCGGCTTGATTTTGCCGATCGCGTGACGCGAAGGTGAAATCGGCGGCCAGGACGGTGCCTGTGGTATATTGCTTCGACGATTTCGTGCTCGATCCCGGCCGCCGCGAGCTGCGCCGCGGCGACGACCTGGTCGCGATGGAGCCGCAGGTGTTCGACCTGCTCGCGTTCCTGATCAGGACGCGCGAGCGCGTCGTCAGCCGCGACGACATCCTCGCCGAGGTGTGGGGCGGCCGCATCGTCTCCGAGGCGACGCTGGCGAGCCGCATCAGCGCGGCGCGGAGCGCGATCGGCGACAGCGGCGAGGCGCAGCGGCTGATCCGCACCATTCCGCGCAAGGGCGTCCGTTTCGTCGGGGCGGTCCGTGAGCAGGCCGACGCGGTGCAGACGCCGGCCGTATCAGCCGCACCCGCCTTCGACGGCCCCGCCATCGCCGTGCTGCCCTTCACCAACATGAGCGGCGATCCCGAGCAGGACTATTTCGCCGATGGGATGGCCGAGGACATCATCACCGCGCTGTCCCGCTGCAGCGGCCTCGCCGTGATCGCCCGCAACTCCTCCTTCATCTACAAGGGCAAGGCCGTCGATATCCGTGCGGTCGGACGCGAGCTCGGCGTCGGCTACGTTCTCGAAGGCAGCGTGCGCCGCGCTGGGTCCCGCCTGCGCATCAACGGGCAGCTGATCGATGCGGCGTCCGGTGCGCATCTGTGGGCGGAGCGCTTCGACGGCCAGCTGGACGATGTGTTCGCGCTGCAGGACCGCATCACCGGGAGCATCGTGGCGGCGATCGAGCCGACGCTCGAGCTGGCGGAAGGCGAGCGGCGCCGCGCCACGCCGCCGCTGCATCCGGACGCCTACGATCTGCTGCTGCGCGCCGCCAGCCTGCGCGACGCCTTCACGTCCGACAGCCTCGCGGCGGCGACCGCGTGTCTGGACCAGGCGCTGGCGGTCGATCCCGCCTGCGCGCCCGCGATGGCGGCTTGGGCCTATTGCCAGGCGCTGCGCCACTTCCAGGGCTGGAGCGCGCCGGACGAGACCTATCGCACGGCCGCCGTGGCGCGGGCGTGGCAGGCGTGCGAGCATGCGCCCGGTGACGCGCAGGTGCTGTGGATGGCGGCCTTCGCGATCTGGAACATGGCCGAGGACATCGCCCCAGCACGGGAGCTATTCCGCCGCTCGCTTGCCATCAACCCGAACTCGGCGATGGCGCTGACCTTGAGCGGCTGGATCGAGATCATGGCCGGACACACGGCTGCGGGACGCGCGATGATCGAACGGGCGCGGCGGCTGAACCCGCGCGATCCGCGGGGCTGGTTCGCAGCCGGAGCGCTGGCGATCTGTGCGGTGGCGGAGGACGATCTCGCTGGCGCCGTTCAATGGGCGGAGATCGCGCTGGCGCAGAACCGGCGTTTCGCCGTCGCGCTCCGCGTCCTGATCGTGGCCCTGGTCAGGACCGGAGAGATGTCGCGCGCCGGCGAGGTCGCGCGTCAGCTTCTGAGCCTCGAACCGCATCTCACCGTGTCCGAGTTCCTCGAACGGATCCCGTTTCCGGCCGGGACGCTCGCCACAACCTACGCGGAGGCACTGCGCGCAGCCGGTGTGCCGCCATGAACCCGTTCGCGTGCAGTGGACCGTATTGCAACTGAGATTTTCGACATAAACGGCAAAGTTGCGAAACTTGGCTAGACCTCGTTCATACTACCTTAGGTTCCATTCCGTAGTTTCGCGGGCATCGTTCGGCGGTCATGTCGCCGGGCGGCGGAGGGAATTGATGAAGAAATTGCTTCTCAAATTTTACGAGGATGAATCGGGCGCAACCGCGATCGAGTACGGCCTGATTGCGGCCGGCATCGCGCTTGCGATCATCACCATACTCAACAAGCTCGGACTCACCCTGGAAGGCATCTTCACGACCCTGACCACGAAGCTGAACGGCGGCTGATCGATCGATTGTCTGCGATGGCGTTCTCAGGACCGGAGCAATCCGGTCGCCATGGTCGGACTGGCCGGGCCTCGCGCCCGGCCTTTGTCTCTTGATGAGCTCCATTCTTCGATGGAGCGGCGCCGCAACCGACCTATCAGTGGGTCGTGCTGCGTCCAGCCTCCTCGCACGCGTTCATGCAGCGCCGGCAGGACTCGGCGCAGATCCGGCAATGGGCATGCATCTTCGCGTGCCTATCGCACTCCTCGGCACATAGCCGGCACGCCGCCGCGCAGGCCTCGAGCATGCGGCTGATCATCTCCTGGTCGGAGCCCGTGCGCCGCGTGGCAAGACGGCCGGTGACGTTGCAGACGTCCGCGCAATCGAGATTGAGCCGGATGCACTGCGTCAGCCTGGCGACGCTATTCTCTCCGAGACACGCATCGGCGCAGGAGGTGCAGATCTGAGCGCAGGAGTAGCACTCCTCGATGCAGCGGACGAGTGCGTCGTCAACTCGACCGCGGACGTGCGGGTGGGTTTCGATCATCTGTTGAGCGTGCATGGGAGCTCCTGTCCGTTGGCCCCCGCGAGCGACAATGAAGATCGGCTGCAAAGGTTCTTATCGCCGCGCCGTTCGGTGCCTGACCTGTTCCCGTGGCGCGACCTCGATCGTCTTACGATCCGCGTGACGGAATTATCAGTCCGCCTGGCGTCACGGCTCCCCAGCCTTTCAGTCCTGCCTCGGGCTCATCAGCGCCATTTCGCAGAACTGCCATCCGAAACCTGGCGGCGCGCGCGTATGGACGACCCGGTTCGGTTGAGGCACAACACCTCTCGTCACTGACGTCGGCGGCCGAAGCCGCGGACCAAGAATGGGCGCCCGTGCGAGGCAGCCGACGATGCGGAGGAATGGATGCTGATTCCGATGGCCGACGTGCCGCGCTGGTATGCGGAGCGCAAACCCGGGGACAGCGTCGCGCTCCGGCACGGCACCGATGTCCTGACCTGGGAGCAGCTCGAGCGCCGCGCCAATGCGCGTGCGCGCGCCTTCGCGGCCAAGGGCGTCAAGCCCGGCGACTTCGTCGCGATCGGCCTGCCCAACGGCAATGCGCTGTTCGAAACCAGCTTCGCGGTGTGGAAATGCGGCGCGACGCCGACGTCGCTGTCATGGCGGCTGCCGCGCGGCGAGGCCGCCGCGGTGCTCGAGATCCTCAAGCCGTCGCTGGTGGTCGGCGGCGAGGCCGACTGGAATGCGCCGAACGCGCTGCCGGCCGATTTCACGCCCGAGGGCTTTTCCGACGCGCCGCTCGCCGCACCGGTGTCGCGCTATTGGAAAGCAATGACCTCGGGCGGCTCGACCGGACGGCCGAAGGTGATCCTCGATCACCAGCCTGCGGTGACCGACACCGCCGCCGAGCCGCCGCTCGGCATTCCGAAGGGCGCATCGCTGCTCAATCCCGGCCCACTCTATCACAACGCGCCCTTCATCGTGTCGCATTACGCGCTGTTCGCCGGCGGCAGCCTGACCGGGATGGTGAAGTTCGACGCCGAAGAGACGCTGCGGCTGATCCAGGCGCAGCACATTCAGTGGGTCAACTTCGTGCCGACGATGATGCACCGGATCTGGGCGCTGCCGGAGGCGGTGCGCAACAGCTACGATCTGTCGAGCCTGAAGATGGTGTTCCACATGGCCGCGCCGATGCCGCCATGGCTCAAGGAAAGATGGATCGAGTGGCTCGGGCCCGAGCGCGTCTACGAGCTCTATGGCGGCACCGAGCGCCAGGGCCGCACCATCATCTCCGGCACTGAATGGCTGCAGCACAAGGGCTCGGTCGGCAAGATCGACGAGTCCTGCAAATTGCGCATCCTCGATCCCCAAGGCAATGACGTCGCGCCGGGCGAAAGTGGCGAGATCTACTTCCTGCCTGCGGATGGTCCCGGCAGCACCTATCACTATCTCGGCGCCGAGCCGAAGCGCCGCGCCGACGGCTGGGAGTCGCTCGGTGACATCGGCCGGCTCGATGCCGACGGCTATCTCTATCTCGGCGATCGCCTCGCCGACATGATCCTGCGCGGCGGCGCCAACATCTATCCGGCCGAGGTCGAGGCGGCGCTGATGGCGCATCCAGACATCCGCTCCTGCGTCGTGGTCGGCCTGCCCGATCCAGAGCTTGGCCAGCGCGTGCATGCGATCGTGGAGATCGACCGCTCCAGGAATGCGCAGGGAATCGTCGACGGCATGAGCGCGTTCCTTGCCGACCGGCTCAGCCGCTACAAGCACCCCGAAAGCTACGAGCTGGTCGACGTCATGCTGCGCGACGATTCCGGCAAGGTCCGCCGCACCTTGCTGCGCGACGAGCGCGCGGAGTGGGTGAAGGATGGCCGCGACTTCCGTCTCGTGCCCACGCGGGCGCGCCCGGCGGCAGACTGACGGCACGGAAATTTTTCGAACGTTTACGATGCTGGCGTAGACTCCGTGAAGGGAAGGAGAGTCCGCGCCATGATGTCGAGACGACGGTTTCTGCGCGCCGCGGGTACGGCCGCGGCGCTGCCCTTGGCGCGGATGCCGCGGGCGCGGGCCGAGCTGCGCACCATCCTCAACGACGCCAGCCGGCTCAACCCGACGCCGGTCGCCAGGCATGTGGTGATCAGCAAGCCCACGACCGACGACCTGATCGCGCGGCTGCGCGCCGAGCTCAAGGAGGCGGCCGCGGCGAAACGCCCGGTGACCGCGGCCGTGGCCCGGCATTCGATGGGCGGCCAGAGCCTGCCGCGCGACGGCACGGCGATCACGCTCGACGGCGGCGCGATCGAGCTCGACACGGCGGCGAAGACCTATCGCACCGCGGCCGGCAACCGCTGGTGGGACGTGATCGCCGCGCTCGATCCCAAAGGCTTCTCGCCGGCCGTGATGCAGTCCAACAGCGATTTCGGCGTCGGCAGCACGTTCTGCGTCAATGCCCATGGCTGGCCGGTGCCGTATGGCCCGTTCGGCTCCACGGTGAAATCGATCCGCATGCTGCTCGCCGACGGCACCTTGGTGCAGTGCTCGCGCAACGAGAATGCCGAGCTGTTCGGGCTCGCGATGGGTGGCTACGGCCTGTTCGGCATCGTCGTCGATCTCGAGGTCGGGATGGTGCCGAACCTGCTGCTCGAGCCGCGCTTCGAGCGCATGGCGCCGGAGAAATTCGCCGAGCAGTTCACACGCAACATCGACGGCGACGCCAATGTGAAGATGGCCTATGGCCGGATGTCGGTGTCCCGCAAGGCGTTCTTCGACGACGCCCTGCTCGTCACCTTCCGCCCCGCCCCCGATGCTCCGGCGACCCTGCCCGCGGCAGTCAGCTCCGGCAAGCTCACCGGCGTCGCCAACACGATCTATCGCGCCCAGACCGGATGGGAGGTCGCCAAGGGCCTGCGGTGGTTCATGGAGACCCGGCTCGGCCCCGCCATCTCCGACAGTCGCTACACCCGCAACTCGCTGATGGCCGAGCCGGTCGCCAATCTGGCGCAGAAGGACATGCACCGCACCGACATCCTGCACGAATATTTCGTCGCGCCGGAGCGGTTCGGCGAGTTCCTCACCGCCTGCCGCGAGATCATTCCCAAGGCGCGCGCCGAATTCCTCAACGTCACCCTGCGCTACGTCGCCGAGGACAAGACACCCGCGCTCACGATCGCACCGGTGCGCCGGATCGCGGCCGTCATGTCGTTCTCGCAGGCGACCTCGCCCGAAGGCGAGATCGACATGCTGCGGACGACGGAAGCGCTGATCGACCGCATCACGGCGATTGGCGGCGCGTTCTATCTGCCCTATCGTCTGCACGCGCGCCGCGACCAGGTCGAGAAGGCCTATCCGGCGGCCGCGCGTTTCGTCGCCGCCAAGCGGCAGTATGATCCGAACCTCCTGTTCCGCAACGCGATGTGGGACGCCTATTTCGCATGAATACATCAGCAGCAGATGGCTTCGCATTGGACCGCTATCGCATCGCCGCGCTGGCGCTCGCCATGGCGCTCCTGTTCGCCGCCGCGACCGACTACATCCCGACCTTTATCGATGCGCAGGGCCGCGTGTTCGGCCTGTTCCAGCTCGACATCTACAAGGATGCGCTGCATGTCGCCTCCGGCCTGTGGGCGCTGGCGGCGATGCTGACCCGCCGCAGCGCGGTGTTCTTCCTGCGCGTGTTCGGCTCGCTGTATTTCCTCGACGGCGTGATGGGCGTGTTCACCGGCTCGGGCTATCTCGACCTCTCGATCGTCATCGACGGCATCCGCGACACCTCGTGGCTGGTGAAGGTCCTCTCCAGCCTGCCGCATCTCGCACTCGGCGCGATCGGCATCGCGGTCGGCTGGTCGCCGTGGCGTAGACAGGCTGCCCTCGCATGAGCCTGCGTCGTAAAGCGCTGTATCTTCTCGGCGTCGTTTTGGCAGCCGCGGCGATCGGCGTTGCCACCACCGTGATCAGCGTCGAGACGGTCTGCGTGGCCGACGTCCCGACCCCGATGGTGACCTCCGACTTCGGCATCACCGATCCCGCATATGCGCGATCACAGGGTGACAGCTTCCTGACCTTTCCTGAATGGTACATCGTCCACGCCTATGCCGACCTCGCTGCGGTGACCGGGCAGGCCTCGGAGTCCGACTTCCACTATCTATCGAGCGTCTCCGGCTTCTGGCGCAGCCTGTGCCGGGCCACGCGCCAGGCCGCAGGCTCCGGTCCCGCTACCTCGGAGCAGAAGCTGACGAACTACATCATCGGCTTCAGCTTCACCGCCGAGATGGCGCTCCAGGGCGCTTACGAGAAGAGCATCGGGGCGATCAGCTGGGAGACCACGGACGGCGCCAAGACCGCGGAGGACGCCTTCAACCTTGCCCTGCTGAAGGACTACGCTGCGTTCCTGTATCAGACACCCTGGTATCGGTATCCCTTCGTCGCCAAGCTCGATCAGTTCTGGCGCGAGACGCCCTTCGTGCCATCGTTCCGCGCCGTGGAGCGGCGCGTCTCGCTCAGCCTGCAATATGCCGGGCGCGCCGCCTATGCGGCCGTCATCGGCTATGTGGCGGGCTACGATCCGGCCGTGCTGACCATCCAGAGCGTCGTCACCGGCCTGCCTGCCGCCGAGCTTGCAGTCATTCCGGGCGTGAAGGTGATCCGCGAGGTCACGGACTCCAAAGGCATGAAGGGCGTGCTGGTGGAGACCGAGCGCTACGCCAAGTTCGATTCCTTCGCCAAGGAGCTCGGCCGTCATGACGGCGCGGCGTTCGGCGAAATCGCAGGCAATCATCGTATCCTGGTCACGATCGTGGTCCCTCCGGGCGACGGACGGCTGGCAGCTTTCGATGGGCTGCCTATATTCAGTGTCCCGATCCAGTCGCGCCCCGGTGCCCGTCGCATCGGCGTCGACGTACCGGTCCGGTCTTTGGTTCAGGACATCGGCCGTTTCGAAGCCGCGGGATATACGTTCGAGCATGCCTACGACTATTGACCGGCATTCCCCGTCCCACGCCCTTCCCTTGAAGGGCGTGCTGGCCGTTGCCCTCGTCTGGTTTGCGGGCATGGCTGCCATGGCCCTGGTGATCAAGCCAGATGCGGTGGTCGTGTTCGGCCCGTCCGACCGTATGATCTCGGCGATCGTCGCCTCCGATGGAGCCTTGCTCGATGCCGGACGTTTCCACATCGCGGCCAAAACCGGAGCCACGACTGTCGGCAGCCTGTATGCTGCCGGAGCGTGGCTGGTCTGGCCCGTGATCGGCAGGGGCTGCGGCCGCGGGTAGTTGGGAAGCCAGTTCCTCCCGACGCCGATGCGGAGCCGGCGGAACTGGCGCAGCCGCCCAAAGATGTTAAGCTCGCGTTCACGCTGTGGCCGTCACGCGACACGAAGCAGAAGCTTGGTCGATGCACCCGGGGGTATCGACAGAGCAGGAGAACGAAATGCCTTCTTTGACCGAATGGAAAGTGCCATCCGCCTTCCAGCCTCGCGCCGAAGACTATCAATATGATCTCGATCAAGCGCTGTCCTCGATCGTGGGCCTGCATGCCATCATTCCGTCCGACGCCTTCAGCGCGGAAACGCTGGGGACCGAACGTGCCGGCAATGCCGTCGTCATCGACGACGGGCTGGTGCTGACCATCGGCTACCTGATCACCGAGGCCGAGTCCGTCTGGCTGCACCCCAATGACGGACGCGTGGTCGAGGGCCATGTGCTCGGGTTCGACTTCACGACCGGCTTCGGCCTGGTGCAGGCGCTCGGATCGCTCGACCTGCCGGCGCTACCGCTCGGCTCGTCGGCGGCAACCAAGGTCGGCGATCATGTCGTGCTCGGCGGCGCCGGCGGACGCACGCGATCGGTCGCGAGCCAGATCATCGCCAAGCAGGAATTCGCCGGCTATTGGGAATATCTGCTGGACGAGGCGATCTTCACCCACCCCGCCCATCCGAATTGGGGCGGCACCGGCCTGCTCTCGGCCAAGGGCGAACTGATCGGCATCGGGTCGCTGCAGCTGGAGCGCGAGCGCGACAGCAAGGACGAGCACGTCAACATGATCGTGCCGATCGACCTGTTGAAGCCGATCATCGATGATCTCAGGCGCTTCGGCCGTGTCAACAAGCCGGCACGCCCCTGGCTCGGCATGTACGCGACGGAGGTCGACGATCGCGTCGTCGTGATCGGCGTCTCCGACAACGGCCCGGCGGCCCGCGCCGAGCTCAAGGCGGGCGACGTGATCCTCGGCATCAACGGCGACAAGGTGACGAGCCAGAGCGAGTTCTATCGCAAGCTCTGGGCGCTCGGCGCAGCCGGCGTCGACGTGCCGCTGACGGTGCACCATGAGGGCGTCACCTTCGACGTCACCATCGCCTCGACCGACCGCGCCAAGCTGCTCAAGGCGCCGCGGCTGCACTGAGGCGGCCGCGGGCCTGCGTTCACGCGTTGACGTGCCAGGCCGCCGCGATCTGGTCGTGCAGTTGCGCATCCGTCGGCAACTGTGATGCCACCGTGGGATCGAAAGCCGGATGCGCCTGGGCGTAGGTCGCCATGGCCTGGACGAGTTGCGAAACCTGGGTATCGATCTCGAGACCGCCGGCCTTGATCTCCTGCAGCTGATAGGAGCCGCCAAGGAACCAGTCGGCGACGGTGACCTGCTGATGGGTACCGAGAATGTCGATCTCGAGATCGTTGCCCGATTTGACGAACCAGAAATTGTCGGCCGTGTAGGTCGTTCCGAAATCGAGCGTGCCGGTCGGCTTCGACAGCGACGCTACGCCGTTGATGATGACGTCGTTGCCGTCGCCTTGCGCATAGACGTAGGTGGCGCCGACGCCGCCGACCAGGATGTTGTCGCCGGCCCCGCCCTTGAGCACGTCGCTGCCGCCGCCGCCGATCAGCAGGTCGTCATTGGCGGTGCCGAACAGCGTGTCGTTGCCGCCGCCCGCGATCAGCAGCGCACCGTCGGACGCAGCAATGATCGCGCCCGGCACCGGATCGAGCGCGACCGTGGTCGCCGCATCGCTCAGCGTTGCGCTGAGCCAGTCGAGATTGTCGGTCTTGCCGCCCCACAGCACGCCGATCGCCAGGTCGATCAGGCCAGCGTCCTCACTGTCGAAACTCGCGACGGCATCGATCAGCGCGAGCTTGCCCAGGACGTCGACAGCCGATCCGGTGTCGGCGCGCGACCACAGGTCGGACGACAGGTCCGCGACCAGCAGGTTGTTGGCTGTGTCCTGATAAAGGATGCCGTGCTCATGGCCGATCACGCCCGGCGTCGCGGTCACCTCGTCGTGGTTCTGCGCCAGCAGCGCCGAATATTCCACCACGATCTCGGCCAGCGCCTTCTCGACCCCGCCGTTCTTCAGGTAGGTCGCCGCAGTGTCGGCGCTGACGCTGTTGCCGAGCACACCACCGCCGTTGAACAGGGCCTGCACGGCGCTGTTGCCGTAGCCGCTGGCGTCGGTCACTGTCGAATAGGCGATCATGTCCTTCATCTTGTCGGACGGCGCGCCTTCGCCACTCACACCGGCCGCGGGAATGCCGACGGCCGAAGCAATGGCGTCATCCTGCAGCGGCGCCAGCAGCACAGCCGCCGCCTTCTTCCAATCCTGGGCACCGTTGTCGCTCGCCCACTGCATCATCGTCAGCAGCGCGATCGAGTGCAGGCTGACCGGATCCAGACCGAGATCCGTGCCGGCGCCGAGCACGGTCTTCTGCTCTGACGAGATGCCGATCGCAGCATGGGCGATGGCGAGCGCGCCGGCGACCGGTCCGAGCTGCAGCAGCGCCAGCGGCGCTTCCAGCACCGGCGCCGCAGCCCGCACATATTGCAGGATCTCGCCCGACAGGGAGACCATGTGAATGTCGGAATAGCGGTCGACCGGGTGCGACGTCAGCGCGCCCCAGAAGCCGTGCAACTGGTCGTAGCGGACCTCAGCCGCGAATTCGAACGGCATCGCGTCATAGGCATAGGCCACCTTGTCGTTGAGCGCCGCGATGTAGCCGGCAAGTCCGCCGCCAAGCGAATGTCCGGTCAGCGAGACGTTCGATGTCGCCCATGTCTTGTAGTAGGACTCCGCATCCGGGAACTGCGTCGGCCAGCCGGCCAGACCGGCACCGCCAAGCCACGATGGCACGTCGGCGAGACTGTCGGTGCCGCGAAACGAAATGATCCGTGTCGATGGATCGCCCGCGAGCTGATAGGTCGCGGCCTCGAAATTGTCGGCGGTCGAGGTCACGCTCGCCGCCACCAGCTCATAGCTCCCGATACGGTTGAAATTGACCACGAGCGTCGGGTTGACGCCCCTGTTGTAGACGTCCATGGCGAGCACCGCGTTGATCAACGCGGCCGACGGCGATTTGGTCATGATGCGAATCCCCCCTCGGCAACCGATCGGCAGTTTTGACCCAGGGCGGTGATCCACGAGGAACCCTCCGCCGCGCCGCCGGCTCTCACCAAGTGCGACATCGCGCCCGAATTTTGTCAATCAACTATCGTCTGCGCGTGTATTCGCGCGCGACTCACCTGCCGCGCGCGACGGCAGCGTCCGGACCGTGTTGACTTGCAGGAGCCGCATCGCGAGATTGCGGCTTCGCGGAGCGAACACGCGTTCGGAAAATGGTCATTGCCCGGACGCTCGATTTTGCGTTGCATGACCGGCAAGCAGACGAGACGGCCAGCCCCGCGTATCGCGTATCAAGGAGACCTGCATGACGGATGCCGTGGTGGATGACATTCTCATCGTGTTGCCGCCACTGCTGCAGACGCTCGAAGCCCTGTCCCACGTTGCACGCTACCTGAACCCGCCGGATTTCGATCGCGTGATGGCTGACGTCGGCGATCCCGAGCAGGTGCTGCACACGGCGCGGATTCATCTCACGTCGTGGCCGGCGGACTTCGCCCATATCCGTATCGCCTTCGACACCGCAGCGGACGCAGCGCTGATGTCGTTTGCCGGCCTGCGCGCCGTTCAGCGCGGCGAGGGCGACCTGGTCGACGTGTTCAGGGCCCTCCGTCAATTGCCCCGCGCACTCGAGGCGCTGTTTCCACTGGCCGCGACGCTGCCGCCGCTGAGCGAATTCTTCCTCGATCCCGCCGTCGACGGTGACGACGGGCTGCGCCAGCTGCTGGCCGCGTCCTCTGCAGGCAAGGACACCGTGTTTCACGACCATAACGAGATCGGCAATCGCGGCGGCTTTTCGCTGTATGTGCCGGAATACTACACGGCGGACCGAGACTGGCCGCTGGTCATGGCGCTGCATGGCGGCAGCGGCAACGGCCGCGACTTTCTCTGGAGCTGGCTGCGCGCCGCGCGCAGCCTCGGCGCGATCCTGGTTGCCCCCACCGCGGCAGGACCGACCTGGGCGCTGATGGGCGACGACGCCGATACGCCGAACCTCCTGCGCATTCTCGACCTCGTCCGCAGTCGCGTCGCGATCGATCCCGCCCGCATGCTCCTGACCGGGATGAGCGACGGCGGCACGTTCTGCTACGTCAGCGGACTGGCCGCAGGCTCGCCGTTCACGCATCTTGCGCCGGTGGCCGCGACGTTCCATCCGCTGATGGCCGAGATCGCCGACCGGGACCGTCTGCGCGGCCTGCCGATCCAGATCGTGCACGGCCGGCTCGACTGGATGTTTCCGGTCGAGATCGCGCGGCATACGGCCGACGCCCTGGTCAAGGCCGGCGCCAACGTCGCCTATCGCGAGATCGACGATCTCAGCCACTGCTATCCGCGCGAGGCGAATGTCGAGCTGCTGCGCTGGCTGATGCGCTGAGCTTGATTCCCTTGCTACGACATGGCTGATCGGCAATGCCGCCGACACAATGTCGGCGGATTTTGTCCGCATTGGTTCTGCTCGGTCATACAGCGGGGGGCGCTGCACACGGGCGGCCATGACGCCGCCGAAGGTCTGCTCATGCCCTCGCCGCTGATGCCCTCGCCTGCCGCGTCCGTCGCGCAAGTCTCGTCCGCCCGCTCCTCCACCTCCGTCGTGCTCGCCAATGGCGTCAACCGTCTCGAGGTGACGCTGAAGCTCACGACCGCGATCCTGGCGCTGGCCGCCGGCGTCTACACCTATCTTGGCGTCCGCGAGCTGCTCAACGGCAGTCCGACCACGGTATTCTTTGCGGCGGTCATCTACTCAGTCGCGGTCTCGGTCGGCATCTACGCCTTCTGGGTGTTCATGATGCAGTTCATGCCGCACGTCACCAGCGCGATCGGGCGCTTGATGATGGCCGGCTGCATGCTGCTGGGCTCGCTGATGATCGTCGCGATGTCGTCCTGGCTGAATGCGTCGGCCCTGGCCGGCGCCGCAGCGATCCAGCAGCATCTCGCCATCACCGTGCAGAACTACACACGCGACCTCGACAGGGCCAACAGCCAGGCCATCGCTGCGCAAAGCCTGCTGCCGGACATCCAGCTCGCCTCCTCCCGCTTCGCCAAGCTGGCGGACGCCGAACGCGCGGGCTCGCTCACCGGCACCTCCGGATCGGGCACCGTGGTCCAGCTCCTCGCGCAGATGTCGACGCAGCTCGACGGACTGGGACAACAGGTCCAGGAGTCAGGCAAGCGCGTCTCTGCTCTCTACGAGCAGGGCGGCAAGAGCCTCGCCAAGATGCGCGAGCTGATCTCCGACCGCGGGCCGATCGCAACGCGTAGCGATGCCTTCGCCACGGAGTCGTTGAACCTGATGGGCGTGATCGCCAATCTGCAGCAGACCTCGGTGGCACCTGCGGTGAGGCGCGCCGCGACGTCGCTTTCGGCCGGATTCATCGCGCCTGCCGCAGGCGGACGCAGCGGCGACCTGGCCGAGCGCCAGACCGCCGTCGTCGGCAAGGTCGAGGGCGCGATCGCCACCCAGGCCGCCTCGCTCGCCGACGCCGCCGACAAGATCCTGGCGCTGCCGCGCATCGAGCCGACCCGGTTCCAGACGCTGTCGCCCGCTGAAGCCGTGCTGCGCTACGCTGGCGACTTCATCCCGAGCTGGGCCGGCGCAATCTCGATCGACCTGATGCCGGCGGTGCTGGTGCTGATCCTCTGCGTCGTCCATGCCGCCATCCGCCGCGAGGGCCTGCCCGCCGTGAGCGCCTCCAGCCTGACCGCCGCCGATCTCGTCACCGCATTGCAGATTGCGCGCGAGGTGGAGGACGCCAGGCGGGCGGCCGAGCGACGGCCAGCCGAAACGCCCACGGAGGAGCCTTCTGCACCGGCCATTGAGCCGGCGCCGGCCGCGGTGGATGAGAACGTGACGTCGCTGTCATCGGCTCGAATCGGAAAGTAGTCCCGTGGCTTCGGCGCTGAACCGACGCGTCCATGCCTGGCTCGCGGACAATCCCGATGAGAGCATTCTGCGTTGGGTCTTCCGCAGCATCCTCGTCGTCACCGTCGCAGTTCTCGCGGCGGACCTGCTCGAGTTGAATGCTCCGCAAGTGCCATCGGATGCGGCCCCGCCTCAGCTCGACATTCGGCGCGACGCGCCGGACCTGCCGGAGGAATCACCATCCGTGCTGGCGCCCCTGATGAAGCGGCTGATGCCGCTGCCGCAGGGCGATCGTGCCTTGCAGCAGCCGATTCAGTTCGAGCTGCGCGGCGGCGGCCGGCTGTTCGCGACCGGCACGATTACACCCGGCAGCGCGCGCAGCTTTGCGGACGCAGTCGAACGTCATGGCGAATATATCAGGACGATCGTGCTGAACTCGCCCGGCGGCTCCGTCGCCGACGCGTTGGCGATGGGGCGACTGATCCGCGCGCGGAAATTCGCAACCGAAGTGGAGGCGGGAAAATATTGCGCCTCGTCGTGCCCGCTGGTGTTCGCCGGGGGTCTCGAGCGCCGGGCCGGCGAGCGGGCGATCATCGGCGTGCATCAGATCGCCGCAGTCCCCACGTCCGGGACCGCCGTGAGGTCCGGCGACGACATGAGCCTTGCGCAGAACATCTCGGCGCGATGCCAGCGCCATCTCGCCGAGATGGGCATCGATCTGAAGGTCTGGGTGCATGCGATGGAGACGCCGCATGACCAGCTGTTCACGTTCAAGCCCGACGAGATGAAAACACTCAATCTCGTCACCTCGCTGCCGGAATCGCGGCCTGAAAAATCGCGCAGTTAGGATGTTCTGATCGCGGTGGACCGGGACCGCGGCGGGCGCGGAACCAAGTTTCGACCGCGGCGTTATTGGCCGTCACACTGGAGAACATGACATGCGGACATTCGTGGGAATGATCCTGGGGGCTCTCATTCTGGGGTTCGGCGTCTACATCCATGATTCGATGCAGACCTCCGAGGTCGCCAACGGGCCGACCGCGCAGACGCGCCGGACGATCGTGAACTGGGACGTCGCGGCGGACAGCTGGAATTCACTCAAGACCCGCGCACATGACGACTGGGTTCGCATCTCGTCGAAGTAACGCGCACGACGCTGCTGTTTTCAGGGCGCCTCGGCCGTTGGTCGGGGCGCCTTTGCTTTGCCAATCAGTTGGCCGCCCTGGCCTTGCGCGCGTCGGCGATGACCTGCTCGAACTGCGCCATGGTCAGCACGCCGGGTACCCTGAACTTGCCGACGATGAAGGACGGCGTACCGCGGAAACGCAATCCCCGCGCCTGCTTGTCGTTGCGCGCCAGCATGTCATCGATGGCCTTGGCGTTTGCGGCGAGGTCGCGCTTGGCGCGGTCGACGTCGACTCCTGCTCCCGCGAGCAGCTCGTCGATGCGCGGTTCGGTGAGCTTCGAGCTGACGCCGATCAACGCCTCATGCGCCTTGGCATATTTGTCCTGATATTTGCAGGCCAGCGCCATCCGCGCGGCAACCACGGAAGTCGGCCCGAGAATCGGCCACTCCTTGAGAACCCAGCGCACCTTGCCATCATCATGGATGACCTGCTGCAGCTCGGGATCGAGCTTGCGGCAATACGGACAATTGTAGTCGAACCATTCGACGATCGCGATGTCGCCCGAAGGATTGCCGAGCACCGGCGCATCGGGGTCGCGCAGCACCGCGCCCTCGTCGGGCTCGTCGGCATCCTCGGCGCGACTGTCGCGGGGCCACAAGGAAAGCGCCGCGCCTGCGCCAAAAAGCGTCAACACGTCACGCCGGCTGCTGGCGGAGGTGATCGCAGTCGAGGGGACGCGCTTCATTGAGGTCAGCTCCAGATATGCAGCAGGCTGCGTGTCAGCATATACAGCGCCACCACCGCGATCACGACGGAAAACACCACGTTCAATGCGCCGCGCCGTCCGGAGAGATGGCGCGCCAGGCGCGTGCCGGCAAGGCCACCCGCGATCCCGCCGGCGATGAAAAGGCCGGCGAGATCCCAGGCGACGAGCCCGGACCAGGCATAGCTCGCCGCGGTGGTGAGCCCGAAGGTCGTCACCGCGACCAGCGACGAGCTGACCGCATTCATGATCGGCATGCCCGTCGCAGCCATCAGCGCCGGCACGATCAGGAAGCCGCCACCGATGCCGAAGAAACCGGACAGCGTGCCGGTGGCGAGGCCGAAGCCGACGATCGCCGGGACGTTGGCCATGCTCATCTTCACATCGGGGGTGCCGATGCGGGCGCGCGTCTTCAGCATCAGCATGGCGATGACCATCATCACCAGCGCGAACAGCGCCAGCAGCTTCTGGCCGTCGACCATCTTGCCGAGCAGCGAGCCGGTGAAGGCGCCGACGATGCCCGCCGTTGCGAACAGCGCCGCGATCGGCCAGATCACGGTGCCGCCGCGCGCATGATTGGCGAGATTGATGGCCGCGTTGGTGGCGACCGCGATGGCGCTCGAGCCGATCGCGATGTGCGGCTCGGGCACGCCGACGACATAGACCATCAGCGGCACCGCCAGCACCGAGCCGCCGCCGCCGACGAGGCCGAGCGAGAACCCGACCATCGCGCCGCAAAACAGGCTGAGCACACCTTGGACAGCAGAGATCATGGCGAGAGCAGGGTCATTTCCCGCACAGGAAGGCAAGCCCCAAAATCACCGGAGCAGCAATGCCGCCGCCACCGCCGCGCGACCGGCGCCGAGCCGAGTCCGGCCGGCGGTCTCGCGGCGATGCGGGGCGTCGAGAGCGGCGGCCGAACGCATGATGCCTCCGGCCGCCGGCAACGTCTCGTCAACCCGGATCAGGCAGCGCCCTTCAGCTTCTTGGTGCATTCGCTGTAGTAGCCGCCGCCCTTCTGGATCCACTTCAGGCCGCCATTGGCGTTGGTCGCCTTGTTGGCATTGTACTGATCGACGCAGGTCTGCAGACGCGCCTTGCCGGGCTTCTCCTTGGCGTATTTCGGGTCCACCGCGTTGGGGAACACGGCGGGACCAGTCGGCGCGGGAGCGGCCTCCTTGGCGTCGGATTTCGCCGCCTTGGCCGGCTTGGCCTCGGCCGCAGGCGCGGCCGGAGCCGCCGGTGCCGCGGCAGCGGTGGCATCGCTGCCGCACTGGGCCTTGCGGAAGTCGTTCCACTTCTGGCCGCCCAGCGTGCCGGCCTCCTTCGCCTGCTTGTACTTGGCGCTGCATTCCTGCGCGGTCAGCGCTTTCGCCGGCGCGGCGGCGAACGTCGCGAGCCCGATCACGGCCAGCGTAGCGAGTGACGAAGCAACCAATGATTTTGCGTGAAAACTCATCCTCGATCTCCCTGTGGAGCATGGTGGAATGGGACGGTAATTCTAGCGAGACGCCCGCGACCGACAAAGCAGGCGGGAGCATGGCCGCGCGAAAATATAATTTGCGTCGCGCGGCGATCCGGCTCATTCCATTCACTGCGGGTTCAGCATCGCCGGACATCGCAGCGTGCCTTTCGTTCGAGGACTTCAGCATGAGATTCACTGCCCGGGCGGCGATTGCGGCCATCGCAATGACCACCCTGTCGGCCGCGGGCCCCGCCCGCTCGCAACCCGGATTGACGCTGCCGTCGCGGCCCGATGCCGCCACCGACAAGTTCGCTACCCTCGACAAGGCGGCGCGGCGGACGATTTCCATCGCCTGCTCCAAGGAGGCCGACGAGCAGGGGCTGAAGGGCAAGGCACGCGGCAAATTCCGCTCGGCCTGCAAGCGCGACAAGGCCGCGGCCGCCGCCGCGACCACACCCGTGCCCGCTCCCTTGCCGACGCCCGACAAACCGAAATGACCGCCCCCTGCGGGCGCATGCGCGCATGGCGCCTGCGCAGCGGCGGGAATTGTTCGCGCAGGCAGGTTTTGGCATAAGGCGCCGTGCGCCAGATCATCTCCTCCCTCCCCTTTGACCTGCCGAGCCGCGCCAAGACCCTGAGCGCGATCGAGACCCTCGTGCTCGGCACCGCCGGCGGCCTGATCTTCCTCGTCGCCCATCTGCCCGGCGGGCTGATCTCCGGCGCGATGATCGCGACCGCGATCGCCGCAATCGCCGGCCGCCCGCTGGCGATGCCGCCGATCCTGACCCAAACCGTGCTGCTGCTGCTCGGCATCTCGATCGGCGCCGTGGTCTCGCGCGAGCTGATCAACCATGTCAGCGCCTATCCGGTGACCATCGGCCTCCTGGCGCTCGCGACGTTCTGCTCGACCTTCGGCTCCAGCCTCTATCTGCAGCGCGTCCATGGCTGGGACCGCACCTCGGCGCTGCTCGCCGGCAGTCCCGGTGCGCTGTCGCAGATCACGATGCTCGCGGTGGAGCGCGGTGCCGACCTGCCGGCGATCGCCGTGGTGCAGACGCTGCGGGTGATCATCCTGACCGCGGCGCTGCCGCTGGTGCTGGCGGTGGCCGGCGTCGCACCGGCGGCGCCGATCTCGCTCGGCCAGAGCGTCGCCTCGCCGCTCGGCCTGCTCGCACTGCTGGTGGCCTCGCTGGTCGCGGCGATGCTGATGCAGCTGATCAGGTTTCCGGCGAGCTGGCTGTTCGGCGCGATGGTCGCCAGCGGCGTCCTGCACGGCACCGGCCTCGTCGAGGGCGGCCTGCCGGATTGGATGCGCGGCGTGGCGCTGGTCGGCATCGGCGCCCTGATCGGCAGCCGCTTCGCCCGGATGCGGGTGAAGACCCTGGTCGGCCATATCAGGGCGGCGCTGGGCTCGTTCGCGATCGCGGTGGCGATCTCGGCGCTGTTCGTCACCGTGATCGTGCTGGTGACGCATGTGCGCTTCTCCGACACCATCGTCGCGTTCGCGCCCGGCGCGATGGACGCGATGATGGCGCTGGCGTTGACGCTGCACATCGACCCGATCTTCGTCGGCGCGCATCACCTATCGCGCTTCGTGTTCGTCACCATCGCCACCCCCGGCATCGTCCATTTGTTCGGACGGCCGCAGGAGGACGTCGACGACTAGGCGCGCTTCCGGGCGATGCCCCAGCCCGCGATGGCGGCGATGGCGGCGATGGCGAGCGAGATCAGCACGCTGTAGCCGGCGAGCGACAGGCCGAGGAAGCGGAATTGCACCTCGTCGCAGCGTACGACCTTGACGCTGTCGAGCCGCTCCAAGAGGCTGCCGGCGCTGCCGAGATTGCCGATCGGCCCGGTGCATTCGGTCGGCCCCGGCCAGAAGCCCCATTCGACGCCGGAGTGATAGACGCCGAGCCCGGCATTGCCGAGCGCGGCCAGCGCGACCACGCCGAGCCCCGCGAGCACCAGCCCGCGCGGCGCGCCGCCTTTGGCGGCGAGCACGATCAGCAGCCCGAGCGGCACGATCGCATAGTAGGCCCAGCGCTGCTTCAGGCAGAGCTCGCAGGGCTGCAGGCCCCAGACCAGCTGCATGTACCAGGCGCCGGCCAAGGCCGCCGCCGCGATGCCGGCCGCGAGCAGCGCCGCCGCCACCGCCGGGCTCATGGCTCCCGCCGCGGGGCGCGCCATCACAGAAGTATTGGTCATCGGTCCTCCCGAACGGGGCTGCATCCGGTCCCATGCCGGGCCGTTCCGGCTCCTACTCCGGCCCGCGAAAGCTGTCGAGATGCGCGCCCATCACGTCCGTGCGGGTTGACCCGGCCCGGCCGCCCGCTATAGTCCGCCCGCTTCGCTATGGTTCCTGCACAGGCCCGGCGAATGCCCCTGTGGCGGAACTGGTAGACGCGCTCGACTCAAAATCGAGTTCCGCAAGGAGTGCTGGTTCGATTCCGGCCAGGGGCACCAACTAGGCTGTTCAAGCCCGTTCTAAAGCGTTCGCAGCCGTCCGCGCAGTGCTAGGAAACCCTTGAAAAGCAGGCGCTTCCGCGTACATCGGTGTTCGTCACCGTTTGTTCTCGTCCGATCCCAGCCGTCCGATTTGTTGGTATTTTTGTTGGTATCGGGAGAACAAACGTTCACGGCGACTTTCGCTATTCCGAACAACGGAATTGAGCAGATGGCTCTCAAGAACCACAGCGCGTGCGCCAACCCCGAGCAGATCAGGACCGACGTCGACTGCCGCGCCGCCCGACCGAAATTCGACAAGGGCGTGTGGAGCCCCGCCAAGATTTCCGACGTGACCGGCGGCGGTCTCTATCTCTTCGTCACGCCGGACAAGAGCAGACCAGGCAACGCTGCCTCCAAGCTCTGGCGGATGGGCTACCGCTTCCACAGCCGTCAGAAAACCTATTCCATCGGCCCTTACGGCAACGGCAAGGATGGCACGTTCTCGCTCGCCGACGCGCGGCGCGAGCGCGACAAGGCGAAAGACCTGCTCAAGGAGGGCAAAGACCCGAGCACGGAGAAGCAACTCGACAAGCACAGGCAGGCGGCCGCCCGGCCTTTCGAGCAATGGGCCGACGAGTGGCTCGCGAAGAAGAAGGTGGAGAAAGTCAAACGCGGCAGGATCGTCGCGGTGCGCGACCCCAAGACCATCGAGGTCCTTGAACTGCGCGTCGGCTACGTCAAGGACCGCTTCGGCAAGCTGTGCAGGCAGGACATCAAGCGTCCGGACGTGCTCGCTTTCATGCGTTCATACGAAGCCGAGGGAAAGCTGGAAACCCGCGACCGCGTGCGCAGCATCGGTGAGCAAATCTGCGACTATGCCGATGTCGAAGGCTACGGCTACAATCCATTCCGCAACCTGAATGGGCAGATGGTTGCCAACATTTCGACGCCGCGTCCCGGCGTCACCGAACCACGCGACGTGACGCGCGTCTTCAAACTCATCAGCGCACCGTGGACGAGAGCGAGGTTTGGTGATGTTGTTGGCCTTGCCTTGCGCTTCGATGCGCTGACCATTCCCCGCCCCGGCATGGTCAATGAAATGGAGTGGAGCGAGGTCGATTGGGATGCCGAACGCTGGACTGTTCCAGCCGCCAAAATGAAGACCGGTTGGGACCATGTCGTGCCTTTGTCACGGCAGGCACTCGCAATCCTGCGCAGCGTTCAGAAGCTGACCGGCCATCGCCGGTACGCGTTTTCCTGCTCGAAAGACGCGCCGCTATCAAACAACACGCTCAACAGGCACTTGCGGCTGCTTGGCATTGACACCAAGACTGATCATTGTGCCCACGGGTTCCGGACCACCTTCTCGACGCTGTCTCATCACGAAGAGATCAAGGATGCCAAGGCTTGGGATGGCGATGTCGTCGAGCTGCAGCTCGCGCATCTCGATAATTCGACTGTGGAAGGGCTTTACAAGAAGCACGGACCGCTCGCGCTGATCGGCTCCCGCACGAAGCTAATGCAGCATTGGGCTGATCGGATCGACCACTGGCTCGATCCCAACAAGGTGATGCCGATCAAGCGCGACACGCAGGCCTGAGTCACCTATCTTCAGGCATGGTTGATGCTGCCCGGTTCGATCCGTGGCGAGCTCATGTGATAGTCGTCGACGCTTTTGCATTTCGTGCTGAACGGATCGATTTGTCGCGGATCTCGACGAACGCGCTCCTCGCGGCCAATTACGCGCTCTGGAGACCCGTCAGACCGAAGCGCGACAGGCGAGCTTCGCCGTGGCGGAGCGACGCCAGATGCTTCGGCTCAGCGGCCTTTCGGACGAGGCGATCTCGAAGCTGACCAGCGAGGCAGCGCGAGAAGACGAGCCGATCTAGCGCTCAACGGACTTGCGCAACGATCAGAGCTTTCGCACAAGTTGACGCCTAACGGCGTTGCATTTGCTTTGATTTTGCAACACTACCTTCGGGAGCGGCATTCAAGCCATTCGCGCACATCACGGAAGCAGGGCAAGCGGGGGAAGGACATGGAGTGGGGCGTCATTGTCATTGTCGCTGCTGGGGCGTATTTCCTGGGGCGGAGCTCGCGCTCTCAAAAGGTGCCGGGTATCGCACCGTCCCGCTCGGGCATAGCTGCGGCAACAGACCGTGAGGTTATGCTCAGCACCTTTCGCCGCGAGATCGCCAATTACCTGGTGCGTCTCGACCCGGACCGTTACCTGCGGCTCTATCGCAAGGCACGCTCAACCGAAACCGCGATTGAAAAGGCCGATAAGGAAGAGCGTGAGGCCCAGCTCTTACTGCTGACGAAGCGCTACCCGCAATATGAGGATTTTGACCTGGTCAATACCCGGGCTCACGTGCTGTACGCAGATGGTTTGGACATGCACTCACTCGAAGAGATCGAGGAACACTTCCTGAACCTGGTCAAGTTTCAAGCGCTACAGCGAACCTTCGATGAGGATTGGAAATTCAGAGGCCCTGCAACCAGCGACCGCGACCTGGAACACCTGCAGGATTACGTCAAAAAGATCAAAGACACGCGCTTTCTGCAGCGGCTCAAGAACGCGGTGCAGGAGTTTTACGTGCACAGGCGCGACAGCCAGGAGCTTGGTCCAGGCGAGCCCGATTTTGAGACCAACACGCTCGCAGTTTTCCGACGGCCCCACTATGCGGAGATTCGCTACGGGTTTCATTTCAAAGACACCGACGAGTACGGCCTCTATGGCGCTTTCTTTGCCGACGATCGCGACAGACCTTACGAAAGCTATTATCGTTCAGATCGCATGTTTGAAGCTGAAACCGGCTTAGACCACCTGCGCCTCAACGAACCCATCTAAGCGGGCGTACGGCGGATACTTCAAACATGAACTCGGCGCCGATAATCGATGTCTGGAACGTGGCGACCTTTGACCCGACGCTGCTGCGCATGCTTGAGAAAGAGGCGGCGCTCATACGCAACTACCTGACCACATCACGTCAGCAATTTCTTGAGCGGGAGGCGTCCGACCACACCGGGCCATACCTGACCAACCCCTATGCAGGCGACCATCAAGCTTTCGTCGAAGCCGTAGGCCGGGAAATGAACAGCCGGACGATAAGGGCCTGGCATTACACGCGCCTGACTGATGATGAGGTCCACAATATTCAAGAGAACGGCATTTGTCCGGGCACCCTTGATACGCTGCGGCAAAGGCTCGAGGCGCAGGTAAAGACCGGCCGCCTGTCAACGGAAGACGTAGAAGCGCTCTATGCCGCAAGTCCTTGCCACCATCAGGAGCAACAACCTGGTCGACTGGGCAAGTTCTGGATGACATCTGATCCGGTTGAAATTGACGATGGCGGCGTGGAGCTGCTGCTTGCGAATTGGGGAGGCGAATCGACATACTTCTGGCTGGAGGACGAGAGGCTGGAGAAGCTTGTCGCCGGCATCGGACGGCCTCGTGTCCTCGAAATAGCCGTTCCTATCGAGAAGACCCGCCATTGGCTTAATGCAGGCCGCGCTGTGGTCCGCACATTTGCGCGGATGCTTCGCTGCCAGCCCGATCGTGGCGCATTCGACCTCTATACTTTTGAGCCGCTAGACGCAGACGCGATACTGGGCATTCATAGCGACGGCGAGCCGAATTTCCAGAACATGGGCAAAGGCTACCCCATCGGATATGTCGCGCCCTCTTAGGGCCGGCGCATCTAGTCCATCTTGGTGGTCGGGTCGATGTGCAGGCTGTAGGCGTGTGCCGCATCGCAAGGCTTGCTGCCTGCACGCCCGCAACCTGGCCAGCAACGATAGCGCTCATGCGGGCCTGGATGGCCTGCTGCTGAACTCGGACATGCCCCTACCCCGTTCAGCGCCAAATCCATGGCGCCGCGATCAGTGCGACAATGATGATGGCGGCAACGATAGCCATCCATCCCTGGGCGTCAAAGTCGAAGCTGGGGCCTTTGAATTTCAGTTGGTGGTCGGGCATGACATCATCTATGCGACGGCCTTCTTCTTTGCCACCTTCAGCGGTCTAATCGGGAGCTTCTTCGCAACAGCCTTTTTCGGCACGGCCTTTTTCGCGGCCCGAGCTGGTGCTGTCGGCGCCGGCGCGGCGGCGGCCGCCTCTTCTTCCTCGGCGTCATCGAGATAATCGCCATCGAGGTCGGTTGCCGCAATCTCATGGGCGCGATCCTCGAGGCCCCGATACTTCTCCTTAGAGAGCCCCGGCTGCCCGTCCTCGTGCATCTTTTTGATGACCAGGTACGGGTTCATGATCAAGGCATGAGACAGCGGGCCCGCCTGCCCCGACTGGAGCTTGATGAAGCCCAGGTCGGCCAGCTTGCGGATTTTCTCGGCCCAGGTGCGCTCGGCCAGCTATCCAATGAGAATGGTCGTTGCTGAACAAGTGTGCACTCATCGCCAACCGCTCGCGGCGACAGGTGCCGGGGCGCTCGGAAACCCAGAGCCTGGCTCACGCACGCTCTTAGAGTTTCCTTGCTCTCACTTCATCTCGATTGCAGGAATGCCTTGTGAAGGTCGATACCACAATCATATGTACCGCCACATCCGGAGCATGCTTGGGCAGTCCATGTTACCTCAACTTGCTCATCGTCGTTTATCGTTCCCAGGGGCTGGTCAAGACTTGGATAAGCGCTCGGGCTACAGTATCCTTTACCCGCCATCCTGTTTGACCACTTGTAATCACCTCGTTTGAACTCCTGAGCGTTTTGGAAATCAAGCTGTCCGGTATCGGCGGCTTTCCAGCCCTCTTGAAGTTGCTGAGTTTTAACTGCGCGCAAAAAACCCTTGCCACTCTTCATATGAGGACAAGCCAATGTTCGCTCGGTACCTTGCGAGCCTCTAGCGGACCACAAGTCCCAGTAGCAAGCTAGGCATCTGCCATTGCCATCCGTCTGCACGCAGGGCGAAATCGGCTTGGGGAGCTTCGGCGGGATGTAGAGATGAGCGGAATATGTCGCGCTAGATGGCGTCACCGTCACTGCCCTTGCGATAATCTTGCTGGGCAACGCCTTGTCCTTCCGCTTAATCGCGAACTCACCGGCTTTCTTCGCTGCTGCACTCAGCTGGATTGGACTATCAAGTTTTGACCCGGGCGCCACATTGTCTGTTTCAATTTCAAGAGTGACTTTGTCGAGCCCGTCGGGATTGTTCCACACAAACTCTATAGATGCGCCGAGTTCGTCCAGACTCACGAGCTGTACAATCAGGCCGATTTTGTCTCGATTGATGCAACTGCTCCAGGCCTTGACCGCTTCGTCAGGCAGATAGACCAAGAGCTCTGCGCCTGACTGATACGTATCTCTATTGTAGCTTGAGAGATTGAACAGCTTCTCCCTGCTGCTCTTGAATTCATCAGCAGAGCCGCTGAAGTACTCGGGAACATCAGCCTTGTAGTTCTTCTGCTCTTCACTCCATTTGCTGGTGTCTACCAGATTTAAGGTCGCTAGCCTTTCAGTGAAAGTCTTTTGGGTCCAACTCGTGTTGTACGCCTTCAGCACATCTCTGCACTCGGACGGAGATGGCGCTTCTGCTAAGGCACATCCGGCAAAACTCGCCAAGAAAAATATTGATGCTAGAATTCGATGGTACGTCATTGGCACCTCCCGCCTGCCGTTAACTCTCTTAGTAATACAATCTCGCGGAACACAATCAACAACCTTCATGCGCGTTGAGGTGAGGCGGAAGGGACTTTGCCCGGTACGTTCGCCCATGAGAAATGATGGATCGACCGCCTCGATGACGCCGCCGTGAAAGCCCTGCACGTAGGGCGCGATTGCTCCGGCCGACACGCTATCCGAAAATCCCCGACTTGCGCTCGCGCCGGCCATTTGCTGGCCATTATTAAACCCAAGATTGTGCGCCACACAATCATCTTGTCGACCAACAATCCGTTTCTACTAGCGACGCCGGCTTCTCCAACTGGCCGCTTTGCGAATCCGGCTGCCACAAATCTTTCGATTCGAAGTTTCTCCTTCGCCGCCAAGTACATTCCGCGTGATTTCAACACGCTTAATGCAGTCTCTTATGACATTTCAGCATGATAGATAATAAGCACTCCACCGGAACGGCACTTCACAGCCGGATGTCGGCTTTTGACCTGCAGCATCTCCGCTACGCTGTAGCAGCTGCCGACTACGGAAGCTTTCGACAAGCGGCCGAAGCACTATTGCTTCAGCAGTCCACGCTCAGCCGCTGCATTCGGCAGCTCGAACACTCGATTGGCGTTGTGATCTTCGATCGCTCGAGCGGTGGGGTGAAGCCAACGCCCGCCGGCCGGAGCGTTCTCAGGATGGCAAGAACGATCCTTGAGGAATTTGAGACGCTGATAGCAACAGCAATATCGACCCGAAATGGTGAGACCGGCCGGCTTGCTGTTGGCTTCTGTACATCGCTTTCGGCGGGCAACCTGAGAGCGTCTTTGCTCGATTTCCGGCAGAGATTTCCGCAGATCGAACTCGCTACGGTTGAGCGAAGGCGCACACGTTTAGCCCGCGGGGGCGGTCTTGTAGCACGCGAACATGTCGTCAGCAGCTGCCGTCTCGGCTGCGGCCTGCGCCGCAAGGATGCCGCCCGCGACGGCGACGGCGAGACTGGCGAGGCTCATGCGCTTCATCGGTACCTTCCTTCATGTGATGGACTGGATCCCGCCGGTGCCCGCCTCAGTTTCCGGCGGCGCGGACCTTCTGGTAGATCAGCGTCACGATATCCTTCACCAGTTCGCAGCCGGCGAACTCACTCGGCGTGTAGCTGGCGCGGCGCCACCCCCGCAGATGCCGGCCGATGTCGTAGATGTCATAGGCATCCAGGCCGAGATCGCCGGCGAGCGAGGTGGCCTCGGTCGCCGAGGGCCACTGGCGATGGAAATAGTCGAGGACGTATTGCTCCACTCTGTCGCGCGTCGTCGTCATGGCTTCCTCCGGGATTGAGGGATTGGGACCGCGCGCTGACGGACGAAACCTGCAGGACGCGGCCTGCAGGTTTCATCTGCCGCTCGCCGCATCACTTGCCGAACAGAGGACCGACGGACGGAAGAATGACCGCCGTGACCGTTCCCTTCGCGCCGTCCGCAGACGGCTTGCCGAAGCCGAGGTTTGCAGGCGACGGGAAATTGCCTGGCGACCCTCCGCCTGTGCCCTTGCACCAGCCATTGGCCGGCGCGCCCTGGCCTCCGGGGCCCGGATTGCCCGGGCTGCCGCCCCGACCTGGGAGTCCGGCCCTCCCGCCGACATTGTTGATCCGCGAATAGCTCAGGACTTCGTAGGCAGGTCTGGTCGTGACGAAGATGAGATCGGCACCTTGTCCCCCAGCGCCGGCGTCACCGCCGCGTCCTCCGGGACCGGCAGCGCCTCCCGTCCCGCCGGGGCCGCCACCCTCCTTGCAGTCGAACAGGCTCGTAGCGCCCTCCTTGCCGTTTCCGGCCCGGCCGCCGTTGCCGCCTTTCCCCCCGGTCCCACCATCGCCGCCGTCAATGCCGCGGAAGAGAAGGACGAGGTTGAGAAGACCAGCCGGGATCGGCCCTTTCGGATCGGAGAGTTCTCCGGCGACCAGATAGACGTCGGGCAGTTGCCGGGTCTGTCCGGCCACGGCAGGCCCGCCAGGGCCGCCGGGGTAACCGGGATTGCCAGTCCGGTTGGTCTCGCCGGGATTGTCGGCGCCATTGGGACCTGCGGGGCCGTCACTGCCGACGGCGGCCACGGCCTGCGGATCGCGCTGGATGATGCTGTAGGTGTCCGGGTTGGCGAACTTGATGCGTTGCGCGGCCACCACGATGTAGGGATAGTTCAATCCGGTCAGCGTCAGCTTTGCCCCCGCCGCGAAGGAAATCTCATCCGCCTTGATGATCTGCTGCGCGAATTTCTCCTCGCCGCTGATCGGAATCAGCGTCTGCGTCAGCGGAGCCGCCTTGATCGCGGCCGCGATGTCGGGCGGCAGTGAGCCTGTCGGAATCTGCTGTTGCGCCAGAGCGACGCTGGGCAACAGCATGGCGGAGCAGGCCATCAGTCGAAGACTCTTCATCTGCAATCTCCTCACGTCATCATGATTGTTTGAAGCAGCGTCCCGCTTTCGAGACGCCGCGCCTGGACGGCGAGCAGTCATCCATGTCGCCGAACAGCGCCTAGCGAGATCCCGGAATCGGGAAGCGGACGTTTCCCTCGGCGCTGTTCCGGGTCACGTTGCCGCCGAGCGAGACATCGCGGTTGACGTTGAGCCGCGGCTCGTTGGTGGAAGGATCACGGCTGATGTTCGGATAGTTGGTCGGAGGCGGGGCTGGAGCGCGGAAGTTCTGCAACCGCTCGCTGTCGGTCTGTTGATGCGGCTGATAGGTCGGCACCAGGTCCTTGAGGTTCTGACCGGAGGCCTGGGACATCAGCAAGGGCGAGATGATCAAGCCCATCACGATACGGATATTGGATCTGCGCATTGAATCCTCCTGTGTCTCGTTTGCACGGGAGGAACTATGCCGAGGTGGTGTGAGACGATCGTCAGGACATCGCAAGAGCATCGTCAAAAATGCATCGGAACGACGCCATCTGCACTCACGCACTTGCGCTATCGCGCGCGTCGGCAAGGGCGCAGCGCAAGAGGCATCGGATCCGGGCTGGGAGTCGAGGCGCGCGCCTGTGCTGGCTCACTGTCT
Organism: Bradyrhizobium sp. SZCCHNS3052; assembly: GCF_032484495.1. Lineage (NCBI taxonomy): Bacteria > Pseudomonadati > Pseudomonadota > Alphaproteobacteria > Hyphomicrobiales > Nitrobacteraceae > Bradyrhizobium > Bradyrhizobium sp. SZCCHNS3052. The sequence goes on from NZ_JAUETB010000015.1 coordinate 116,409, forward strand.
GCCAGCATGCTGCAATTGCGCGGCGGCGAACCAGGGAGTCGGGCTCAGCGCAAGTTTGGGCTGCGCGGATAGGTCCGCGGCGGCAGGCCGGGGTGGCCGCTCGCACGCAGGATGAAACTGCCGATACGGGCATGGTCACACGGCGAAGCGGCCACCGCGTCCTGCTTGATCGGCTCGAGCACGGCGGCGCCCGGCGGCGGACCGTCGGAGCTGGCCACGGGACCGTCGGTCACCGCAAGCGACGCAAGCACCGGGCCCGGTTGCAGCGATGCGAGATAGTCTGCGAGCCGACGTACGAGTTGCGGCGCTGCCACGCTGGTGCCGCGCATCGCCACCACCGAACCGCTCCGGGTACCGGCCGCGAGCACGCCCCAATGCGCGGGCCCCTGGTCGGCGATGGCAGCACAATCGGGCTCGGCGCGCCCCGGCGTCGGACCGCTCGCCGTATAATCCGTCGGCTGGCCCGCGGCATCGACGGCGCCGACCACGAGCGCGCCCGCACCGGTCGCGAGCGCCGACAGTGTGTCCTCGCGAGTCATGGGGCAGCCGCTGCTGTCCGGATCGCTGTAGCTGCCATCCAGCGCCGCACGCTGATAGCCCCCTGCATGATCGAAATAGGACTGACGTCCATGCTGCACGTAGCCCAGCGGGGTATCGTCGCGCTGGATGTAGAGATGTGCGGTCAGCGGCGCCTCCGATCCGTTGGTGACGGAAAGCCGCCAGCGTCCGGCCGGCGCTGGATGCCTCACGCTCCAGCGCGCGGTGGTCGGATTGACCGACAGATGAAAGCGGACGCGATCGGGCTGGCCGGCCACCTTGGCCAGGTGGCCATTGATGGCGGCGATCGGCTTGCCGTCATCCTCCAGCACCTGCACATCGCCATCACCGAATCCATCGATCTTGCGCGGCACATCGCCGGGCGGCGTCAGGCTGACGCCGACGCGCGGCCATTGCTGCGCGATCGCTTCGCCGTCGAGCCAGATCTCGAGATGATTGGACGTACCGTCATCCGGCAGCATGATCCAATCGATCTGATCGGAGGCGCCGGGCTGCACAACCATCCGCCCCGTCGTCCGCTCGCGATAGCTGTTGCCGGCCGGCAGCACCAGATAGGTCGGGCCGCCGCGTTGGTTGCGACGCTCGATCATCCGCGACAGAGCCTGCTCGATCTCGTGGCTGCCGTTCTTGGGGCCGGCCGCGATGCCATAGCTGAAATTGATGACGAGCGGCAGCTTCGGGTTGATCCGGTCGGCCCACAGCATGATCTGGCGCGCCCCCTGCAGCACGTAGCTCGCCATGGTAACGCCGGTCGTATCGCTGGACACCGGCGACGGCAGCTGCACCGCCAACAGAGGCCGCTTGCTGCCGATATCCTCCGCGGTCGGATCGTAGCCGCCGGAGAGATCGAGGATGTGTGTGCCGTGCGAGACGCGTTGCGCCAGCGGCTTGCGTTGTTCATTGCCGAAATCGGTCATGCCGAACGCGCGATAGATGTCGGCCTCGCTCGCATTCGCCGCAAACAGCGCGTCGAGCTCCTCGCCGGTGAGCCGCTGCCCGGCGGCAACGCCGAAATCCTTGGTCCGGCGCTCGACATCCTGCAGCCAGATCGCTCGGATGCGCGATCTGCCGCTCCTGCTGCGAAAACGGCGGTTGGCAAAGGCGATGCCGTCATCGATGACGCCGATAGCGACCTGCCGCGTCAAATCCGTCAACGGCTTGCCGAGATCGGTCGGCGCGGCGATGCCAGAGTCGAAGCGCAGGCCTGGAATCGGCGGGCCGACATGGATCGCCGTGAAGAGACCGTTGGCGGCAGTGCGATTGGCGATGTCTTCGGGCCGGTAGATGAAGAACTGCACATCGCGCGGATCGTCCGGCGGCGGGACGCGACCGATGCGGATGTCGTCGATCAGCTTCGTCAGCAGATCGAATTCGTCGGCCGACATGCGGACGGTCAGCGCGTCAGCAGGCTCGTCCGGCTCGTGGCCGGCGGCCACGATGGCGGCCAACTGGCCGAGATGGGCCACATAGCTGCCATTGGCCTCCGGCAGCAGTTGGATCTGCACGCTGCACCAGTCCAGCCTCTTGCCGAGTGGCCTGTTGCGCAACTCCCAGTCCAGATAGGGATTGGCTCGTTCGGCCCGATCTCCTCGCCAGTCTCTCATGCGCCTGTCCTTTCGTGTCAGCCGACGATCAGGCGGCACTCGGCGAGCGCCTGCGTCCAGAGATGCTGCAAGATCGGCGAGGCTGGAACGGTCGATGGCGTGCCGGCCTCGATGATCGCGCCGCCGCCACCCTGCTCGCTGGCGACGTTCGCAGCGGCCGATCGCCTGTAGGACATCGCCAGCACATCGTCGTAGCGGAAATCGTCGTTGAACCCCCGCCCGTCGAACTTGCGCATCGTGACCTGGCCGCAGCCAGAGCAGCGCGCAATGAACAGCTCCGCCAAGGTCCAGCCCAGCACCATACCGGCCACGCTGTCGACCGGAAAATGCACGCCGGCGACCGTCCGGTTGATGGCAATGCGCTCGGCGTGGCGCATCAGCTGCACGAACACTGGATCGGTCGCATCGACATCGTCCCGCCCCGTCCTCGCCTTGCGCATGAGGGCATTGATCACGAAGGCCGCGGCAAAGGATTCCGTGGCATGGCCGCTCGGCAGCGACCCATGCCCCGGCGTCTGGATCATCGGCTGTATCTGCGGTGAATATTCGATTGGGCGCCGGCAGGTGAGCGCATGCTTGACCCGCATTTCGATCGTGGTCGTCACCTGCAGGATCAGCGCCAGCAGCTCGGCGGTGTGCGGGCTGCGGCTCGGATTCCAGTATCCGACCAGGCCCAAGAAGCTGGTGAAATCGTGCAGCTCGGCCAGGATCTCGCTACTGCGTTCCATCCGGAGCGCGGCATAGTTGAACACCCAAGCCGCTTGTTCGGCGAAGTCCGAGGCATTGGGACGGATCATGTGCACGATCGGCGTGAACGTCTCATCGCTGCGGCCACGGTACTGAAGCGAGATCGAGGTCTCGCCTTCGTCATAAACAAGGCCCGACAACAGCTCGCCAGCGAAGATGCGCAGTCGCACGTCGCGCGACCAGCGATCGAGCGCCTCTGGCCCGGCACTATAGTGATCAGGCGTGTGTGACGGCTGGTTCCAGTAGCCGACGACGCCCTCCCGGCTGGTAATCAGCGCGCGTGCACGCGATGAGGCGCGGACACGGCGGCCCTCGCCGCTCTCACCGCTTTCGCCGCTTTCGCCGCTCTCACCACTTTCGCCGCTTTCTCCGCTCTCACCGCTTAGCCATGCCATCTGCCGCCTCCCTGCCTGGCCCGGCGGACTTGCTCCGCCCGTTACCACTGAATGGTCGTTTTGACGGCACGCGCGGTCAAGCCGCCGGCCTTCGAAATGACGGCGTTTCACGGATTTTTCACGTTGACAGCAAGGGTGTTGGAGACTTCACTACTCAATCATTGGTTTCCGTATTTTCACGACTGATTACATCATGGTTGTGGGCGACGAATGTGAGCTCAGATCCAAAATTGCTGATCAAGCTTCTTGGTCCGTTCCGCGTGGTCAAGGCTTCTGGCGAGGATTGCACGCCCAGGGGACGCAAGGCTTGCGCTCTCATTGCGATGTTGGCGCTGGCGCGTGAGCACAAGCGGTCGCGGGTCTGGATCCAGGACAAGCTCTGGGGGAGCCGCGGCAAGGAGCAAGGCGCGGCCAGCCTTCGCCAAAGCCTGACCGAAATCCGCAAGGCGCTGGCCGACTGCCGCTCCCTGCTGTGCGCCGACAGCTTCGCCATTTCGCTCGATCCAAAGCTATTTGAGACCGACATCGCCCGTTACGCTACCGCGTCACCGCAGCACGATATGGCGCCTCCCCAAGGTGAGCTTCTTGAAGGCTTTGACATAGCAGAGGAGGAGTTCGAGGATTGGCTGCGCGAGGAGCGTGCGCGATTCCAGATGCACGTCGCGCCGTCGCCTGACCTCCGCCACGCTGCCAATCTCGCGACCGATCTTGCAGCGCACCTGCAGCCCGCCGATGAGCGGCCCTCGCGAAACCGAATCGTCCTGATCCCCGGCTGCCGGACAGGCCCGTCGGATACTGCGGTCGTGACCGACAGCCTCGTCGATTCCATCGCCAAGACGATCAAGGAACTGGGCGTAGCCACGATCCAAGACCGGCGCGACATGAGCGCGTCGGCGGCCTGGCCGGCGGACATTTTGCCTGGCGATGGCCCGATTGGTAACGATGGCTCCTCGGCCGGCACGCTCTCCCTGCGTTCTGATGTGTTCGGATCTGACACGAGCAAGATCGTTCGGCTCGCGCTGTTGCAGCGCCCTGCCAACACGCTGGCATGGTCGTCGACATTGCAGATCAACGGCGAGGGTACGCTCGACCTGAACGACACCAATGTGATGAGAACCATCAACCTGGTGGTCAACTTCGCCGTCGATCAACTCGCTCATATCAAGGATGGCGCTCCGAGGTCTGCCTCCCATCTATGCTATGCTGGTATCCTGCGCCTGTTTCGACTTGGCAGAGCCAACTTCGAGTCCGCCGACAAGCTGTTCGCGGCTGCTTTCGCGGCCGAGCCACGCGGCATCTATCTCGCGTGGCGCGCCTATTTGCGCACCTTCATGCTCGCCGAGCGCCAATTCAACTGCCGCCAGACGCTTGAGGCGGAGGCTTTCGATCTGATGTACCGGGCGCTGGAGCTCGAACCCTACAACTCCTATGTTGCTGGCCTGAGCGCGCATGTCCATTCCATGATGCGACGCTCGTATGTTGCCGCCTATGAGCTGGCCGAGCGAGCCATTCAACTGAACCACGCCAACCCGATCGCCTGGGCCTGCCTGGGAATCGCAAAGAGCTATCTCGGCAAACCAGAGGACGGCTTCCAGCACACATTGCTTGCCCGTACGATCGCTGGTGCGGCACCTTTCCGTTTTCAGCTCGATGCCCTGAGCTGCATTGCGGGGACCATGGCGGGAGAACTCGACAAGGCCGTCCATCTTGCAGAAGCCAGCCATGCTCTTGCTCCGACCTTTGCTCCACCCTTGCGATATTTGTCAGCTCTCTATGCCCATAATGGGCACCGTGAGCTTTCTTTCGAGATGGTTCGCAAGCTGCAGACAACGGAGCCGGACTTCTCATATGACAAGCTGAGGGATAAAGCCTACCCCGCGGCTGGCCTGCATCGAACGTCAATCATCAACTCGCTGCCAGCCCGACAGTTCTAGCGGCGTCACACTTCATCCGAGAGGTCAGGGAGCGGCGATCCACGAGCGCCTGACGGTCTAGAAGAGCCTCGCGTTGAGGCAATCAGCTCCGCTGGCGTGCTCAATCCGCATCCCGTTCCCGCAAACCCGAACATGCATCGTTGCTGAAAGCGATTCATTTCGCTGCCGCATTTCACGGCTTCTGGATCTCGCCAGCTTGCAGGAATGCTTGCGAAACAGGGCCTTGAAACCCTCCGGCGGCCGCTCTTAGACTACCCCCAGTCTGGCTGACTGCAATGGGGTTGCCGCGGGTGAGTACCCATGACCAAGAATAGTTGTGTCAACCTCGCGCTATTCGCGACGCAGCAAAAGCTTCTTTTTGCGGACTTCTTCAAGCTTTACCAGACTGTCGCACAGCCCTGCCGGATCTTCGTGATCGCGGCGGACGTCAACGCGGTCGCGCGGGTCGAGAAGCTCGCAAAGCGCATCAACAAGACCGGATTCGTCGAGGGCAAGAGCTTTGTCGAGATGGCGCTGCTGCGGGTGCCGATCTCGTTTCGAGATGTCGCAGGCCGAATCGAGAGGTGGGTGGCACCAACCCGCAAACAAGGTCCTGCCCTGCTCGTCGTCGACATGAGCTGGGGCCTCGAGACCAACTCGGCGACGGCCAATTTCGAGGGTTGGCCCGCACTTGCGGAAACGCTCACCCAGCAGTCCGAGGTCTCGATCGCCTCTCTCTATAACCGCCGGGTGCTGATCGACGAGCAGTTGCTCGTCGCGCTGCGCGGCCATCCGCAGATCCTCACCAGCGCCGGACTGGTGGACAATCCGCATTGGCTGCCGTCGCGGCTGCAGACGCGCGGCGCATTGCGCGAGCAGGTCGATTTCTGGCTCGGCGCGATCGCGCCGGAGTTGCGGATCGGGACATCGGTGGCCGCGCTGCACGCAGCCGAAGGCGCCGACCCCATGTGGCTGTTGCGGCGATCGGCGGAAGAGCCCAGTACAGTTCATCTCGACAGCCGCGACCGCTGGAAGATCCGCTGCTTCGGACGCTTGCGGATCTATCGCAACGACGGCAGCCAGGTGAACTGGGACCCGCCCGGCGGAGCGACCCGCAAGACTAAGACCCTGTTCGCCTATCTGCTGCAGAAGGGCGGCCATGGCGCAGCCACCGACGAGCTTGCGGATCTGCTCTGGCCCAACGCCGAGGACATTGAGGCTGCGCGCAACCGCCTCTATCACACCGTGCGCTATCTGCGGCTGGCGCTCGGCCAGCCCAACGGACGCGACGAGACGCGCAACTATGTCCGGCGCGAGGGATCGCGCTACGTGCTGGTGCCTCCGGAGCGCAGCTGGCTCGACATCTCGACCTTCGAACAGCTCTGCCGTCAGTCCCAGGGGCACATCAAGGCCGGCGCCAGCGACGAGGCGCTGATCTGTCTGCAGGCGGCGGACCGTCTGTACACCGGAGACCTGTTCGAGGACATTCCGGTCGAGTACGCCGACGATGGCGAGCGCGACTGGTGCTGGAGCAAGCGCTATTGGCTGCGCGACATGTTCTTCAAGGTGCAACGCGACGCGGCACGGATCTATCTCGAACGCAACGACCACTCGGCCGCGCTCGCGCATTGCCAGAAGGCGCTGGCGATCGACCCCTTGTGCGAGATGGCGCATGCCGAGGCAATGCAGGTGTTCAAGGCGCAAGGCCGACGCGAGGCGATCGACCGCCAGTTCAAGCTGTACCTCGACTCGCTCAAGCATTTCGACAACCGGCCGAAGAGCGCCTCGCTTCAGGAGCTGCACCGCAAGCTCACGGCGTGAGGCCGCTCGTTCGCGACCGGCTCGGTCACACGACCTTTGCCGGCCAAGCCATGCGCCATGGGGGGTGCCGCCGCCAGCAGAATTGACGATTTATCTCAATTTGCCATAGAGTTATGGGCTAAAGAAAACCCAAAGGCCGCCGCTTAGAGTGAGCCCATGACAACGTCGCCGGCAAAGGCGGCGAATGGGAGGACGACATGCCAGGTTCGGCAGCTCAGCTGGCGCGGTGCCCCTATAGCGACGCCGCCAAAGACTTCGATCCCTTCGAGATGCGCGATCCGTTCCCGTTCTATGAATGGGCCCGCGCCGAGGCGCCGGTCTTCTTCTCCGACGAGCTGAAATACTACGTCGTCGCGCGCCACGCCGACATCAAGGCCGTGTTCGACGACTGGCGCACATTCTCCTCGGAGAACGCCCAGGCCCCGCTTCGCCCGATGTGCGAGGAAGGCAAGCGCATCATGCGCGAGGGCGGCTTCACCGCCTATTCCGGCCTGTCGGCGCGGGTACCGCCCGATCACACCCGCATCCGCAAGCTGGTCCAGGGCTGCTTCGGGCCGCGTCGGTTCAGGGCGATCGAGCCGGAGATCAAGGCGATCGTCAACCAGGCGATCGATGCCTTCGCCGATCGCGGACATGCCGACTTCTTCCGCGAGTTCGCCTATGATGTGCCGGCGCTGGTGCTGTTCAAGCTGGTCGGCATTCCCAATATGGACGTGCCGCGCGTGAAGTCCTGGGCGGTGAGCCGCGCGCTGCTGACCTGGGGCGACCTCAGCGACGACGAGCAGATCGTGCATGCGCGCAACATGGTCGAATACTGGACCTACTGCCGCGCGCTGGTGCGTCAGCGCCACGATGATCCGACCGACGATCTGCCCGGCGATCTGGTCCGACTGCAGAAGGACGGCGCCGAGATCAGCGACGAGGAGATCGCCGGCGTGCTCTACAGCGCACTGTTCGCCGGCCACGAGACCACGACGACCTTGATGGCCAACGGCATGCGCGAGCTGCTGCAGCGGCGCGACAACTGGGAAGCCATCATCGCCGAGCCGCAGCTCATTCCGAATGCGGTCGAGGAGTGCTTGCGCTTCAGCCCGTCGATCGTGGCCTGGCGCCGGCGCGCCCTGAAGGACACCCAGATCGGCGGCGTGCCGGTGCCGAAGGACTCCAATATCCTGCTGCTCATCGGCTCCGCCAATCGCGACGAGGCGGTGTTCTCCGCGCCGACCCGTTTCGACGTCCGGCGCACCGACGCGAGAAGCCATCTGGCCTTCGGCTACGGCATTCACACCTGCGTCGGCCAGCAGCTGGCCCGCATCGAGTTCGCGATCGCGCTCGGCGAGCTGACCCGCAGGCTTCCTGGCCTCCGGCTCGCTGCCGACCAGACCATCGACTTCGTTCACAACATCTCGTTCCGCGTGCCGACGGCGCTTCGGATCGAATGGGACGTGGCCTGACACGACGATCGTCATTGGACCGCGTTTCACAAGCAACAACAAGTCCGGAGCCGATCCGGGCCATAAGGTGGGGAACAGACGCATGGGCGCCAACGCAGCCGCATCCTTCATCGTGCCGTTCGAAGACGCACGCGAGGACGACTTCCCGCGCATCGGCGGCAAATGCGCGAGCCTGGCGCGCATGATCGCACAGGGCGTGCGCGTTCCTGCGGGATTTGCGGTCGCGACCGACGCCTACGCCCTTCATCTTCGAAGCAACGGACTCGAGGCGACGATCAGCGAGCGCCTGTCGCGGATCGTGCTCGACGATGTCGATGACGAAGAGAAGTTGTCGCACGAGATCCGCGACGCAATCATGGCGCAGCCGATGCCGGGCGCGGTCGAGCAGGCGATCCGCGAGGCGTATCGCCGGATGTCGCCCGACGGTCAGTTGCCGGTGGCGGTGCGCTCGTCGGCAACCGCCGAGGATCTGCCCGACGCCAGCTTCGCCGGCCAGCAGGATACCTATCTCTGGGTGGTCGGCGAGGACGCCGTGGTCGAGAAGGTCAAGGCGTGCTGGGCCAGCCTCTTCAACGCGCGCGCGATCTCCTACCGTGCCGAGAACGGGCTCGGCCAGATCGACGTGCTGATGTCGGTCGGCGTCCAGAAGATGGTCAACGCCGCCGCCGCGGGCGTGGCGATGACGCTGGATCCGATCAACGGCGACCGCACCAAGATCGTGATCGATTCCGCCTTCGGGCTCGGCGAGCCGGTGGTCTCCGGCGAAATCACGCCCGACAATTTCGTCGTCGAGAAGGTGCTTCTGCAGGTCATCAAGCACCGCATCGCCGAGAAGGATTTCGAACTCGTCGCCGATCGCGCCGAGCGCCGGACCGTCGAGCGCGTAATCGCGCCGGAGCGCCGCACCCTGCCCTCCCTGACCAATGCCCAGGTGCTCGCCGTCGCCAGGCTCGCCAAGTCGCTCGAGCGCAGCATGGGCTGTCCGCAGGACGTCGAATGGGCGATCGACGCCGATCTCCCTGAAGACGAGAACCTCGTGGCGCTGCAGAGCCGGCCGGAGACCGTCTGGAGCCAGAAGAAGAAGCAGTCGACCGCGATCTACGAGACCGGGATTGCGGGTGTACTTGGAACGCTGCTGGCCCCGGTCCAGGCCAAGCGGTGAGCATCACGACAACAAGCAACAGAGAAACCGAGGGGAAACGACAATGACGGCGCATGCGAAATTCCCAAGTCCCTATGACCTGAAGACGCCGGTCGGCGCCGAGGGCTGGGAGAAGCTCTATCCCTATTATCTCCAGTTCCAGAACAGCCTGCGCGACAAGGAGGACGGCAAGTTCTGGTTCTGCGACTCGCAGCACTGGCCGAGCCCGTTCAAGCCGTTCGACGCCGTCACCGTCGAGTTCGCGGTCAAGTGTCTCGGCCAGTACAACACGCGGCACTATCTGATCCCGCCGGCGAACGGCGTCGAGTACCGCATCCACAATGGCTATTGCTACATGAGCCCGGTGGCGGTGGCGCCCGAGCTGATCGCTGGTCGCGTACCGCATTTCATGGAGCGCGCCGGCTACTACTTCCAGAACTGGGACCGCCTGCTGGCGAACTGGGACAAGAAGGTCCGCGCCAACATCGCCGATCTCGAGGCGCTCAATTTCGAGCCGCTGCCCGAAGCCGTGCCGCTGGAGTGGATCACGGCCGGTGTCGGCCTCGACAACACCTACGCGCTGATGGAGACCTACGACCGGGCGATCCAGCTGCTCTACAAGACCTGGCAGTACCATTTCGAGTTCCTGAATCTCGGCTACGCGGCCTATCTCGACTTCTTCAGCTTCATGAAGGGGCAATTCCCCACCATTCCCGATCAGGCGATCGCCAAGATGGTGCAGGGCGTGGAAGTCGACCTGTTCCGTCCGGACGACGAGTTGAAGAAGCTCGCCAAGCTCGCCGTGAAGCTCGGTGTCGCCGATGCCCTGAAGAGCGGATCGGTCGACGAGGCGCTGGCTGCGGTCGGCCGTGCGCCGAACGGCGCCGAATGGCTGACGGCCTGGAACGAGGCGCAGGATCCCTGGTTCAACTTCACCTCCGGCAACGGCTTCTACTCGACCGACAAGTACTGGATCGAGCATCTCGACATCCCGCTCGGCTATGTCAGGGACTACGTCGTCCGCGTGCAGCGGGGAGAGGAGATCGACCGGCCGACGGAGGCCATTGCCAAAGAGCGCGACCGCATCACGTCCGAATATGCCGAGATGCTCGATACCGACGCCCGCGCAGCCTTCGAGGGCAAGCTCGGGCTCGCCCGGACCGTGTTCCCCTATGTCGAGAACCACAATTTCTACATCGAGCATTGGTCGATGAGCGTATTCTGGCGCAAGATGCGTGAGCTCGGCGCCATCTTCCGCGATGCCGGCTTCTGGAAGGACGCCGACGACCTGTTCTATCTGAACCGTCAGGAAGTCCGCGACGCGCTGTTCGACTACGGCAACGGCTGGGCCGTTGGCGCACCGGCGATCGGTCCGACCTATTGGCCGCCCGAGATCGAGCGGCGGAAAAAGATCCTGGCTGCGCTCGCGACGACGCCGCCGCAGCCCGCGCTCAACAATCCGCCCGATGTCATCACCGAGCCGTTCACGATCATGCTGTGGGGCATCACCACGGAGAGCATCGGCCGCTGGCTCGATGGCGCCGCCAACACCACCAAGCTGTCCGGCATGGCCGCTTCCCCCGGCATCGTCGAGGGCCGCGCTCGCGTGGTGCGCTCCGCCGATGAGCTCGGCCAGATCCAGCAGGGCGAGATTCTGGTTGCGCCGGTCACAGCGCCGAGCTGGGCACCGATCTTCGGCAAGATCAACGCGATCGTCACGGACATCGGCGGCATGATGTCCCACGCCGCGATCGTGTGCCGCGAATACGGGCTGCCCGCCGTCACCGGCACGGGACGCGCCAGCTCCTCGATCAAGAACGGACAGATGCTGCGCGTCAACGGCTCGACCGGCGAAGTGACCATCCTGTCCTGACCCAATCGAGAGAGGCCGGCGGCGCCGGCCTCTCTCCGCATATGGAACATTGCAATGCTCGATAGGTCCGATGTCGGCAACCGCTATGACGAAGTCTGGCGCATCAGCGAGCCGTACATGCGCGCGCGCAAGAACGACGTCCACATTCCCCTGTCCTATGCCTATGCGCGCAAGCTGCTCGCTCAATATCCGGACGCAGACGAGGACATCGTTTCGCTCGCAATCATCCTGCACGACATCGGCTGGTACACGATCGACATGAAGGACATCATCGAGAAGGGATTCGGTCCCAACATGATGCAGTCCGATGTGCGCTTTCTCCACGAAAGCGAAGGCGTCCGCATGTCACGCGACGTCCTCGAACAGGCCGATTGGCCGGAGGACATCATCGTCGCGGTGGGCGAGATCATCGACGGCCACGACACTCGCCCCTACCCGCGCTCGCTGAACGACCGGATCGTGCGCGACGCCGACAAGCTGTGGCGCTACACGACCACCGGCGTTGCGGTGGCCTGCGACTGGTTCAAGATGACGCCGCGCCAATATGCGTCGCGCCTGACGGCGCAGCTCGCCGTGCTCGAGACTGAAGCCGGACGACTCATGGCTGAGGAGGCGCTGGGCGAGACCCGAGCCGCGCTGATGCTCGACCTGATCTGAACGAGAGGTCGCGGACATGGACATGTTCATCGATGGCCGCTGGGTTGCAGCCCAAAGCGGAGCGACCTTCGACGTTATCGATCCGGCAACGGGCGAGACGGTCGACAGCGTTCCGGAGGCCGGGCGCGCGGATGTCGATGCCGCCATCAACGCGGCCGACATTGCATTCCAATCGTGGAAAACGACGCCCGTGGCAGAGCGCGCCCGCCTGCAGAGGAACGCGGCGCGGCTGATGCGCGAGAGTGCCGGTGAGCTCGGTCGCCTGCTGACCAGGGAGCTTGGCCGTCCGCTGGCGGGAGCCGTCAGCGAAATTCAGCGCTCGGCAGAACTGCTCGACGTCTATGCCGAGGAAGGCCTGCGCCTGCACGCCGAGATGCCGCTGACGGGTGTGGCCGGCGAAAAGATCGTCATCACACGCGAGCCGGTCGGCGTCGTGGTCGCGATCACGCCTTTCAACTATCCGGTGACGCTGCTCTGCTTCAAGCTCGGCGCCGCGCTGATGGCCGGTTGCACCGTCGTCGCCAAGCCCGCCGAGGACACGCCGCTGTCGACCTTGCGGCTCGCTGAACTCTTTCGGGCCGCTGGGTTTCCGGACGGCTGCTTCAATGCCGTGACCGGTCGCGGCCCTGACCTCGGCATGCAGATGATCGCGCATCCGACGCCGCGCAAGATTGCGTTCACCGGCGGCACCAGGGCCGGCAAGGCGATCGCTGCTGCTGCAGCCGGAACGATGAAGCGCGTCACCCTCGAGCTCGGCGGCCAGTGCCCGGCCATCGTCTGCGCCGACGCCGATATCGGCGCCGCCGCGGCTGCGATCGCCCGTCACGCCTTCGCCAATTCCGGCCAGTTCTGCTACCGCGTCAATCGCGTCTATGTCGAGCGCCCCATCTACGCGGCCTTTCTCGCTGCGCTCGCCGACAAGGTCGCGCAGCTCGACGTCGGCAACGGCCTGACCTCGAATTGCGCGCTGGGACCGCTCATCAACGAGAAGATCTACCGCAACAGCGAGCGGCAGATCGCCGATGCCCGTGCCAATGGCGCAACCGTGCTGACCGGCGGCGTTCGGTTGACGGGCGGACTCTACGACAAGGGCTGGTTCCTGCCGCCGACCGTGATCGCCGATGCGCCCCCCTCCGCGCTCGTCATGACCGAGGAAACGTTCGGCCCCGTGCTTGGTGTCGCCCCGTTCGACGATCGCACCGAGGCGCTGCGGCTCGCGAATGCGACGGTCTATGGACTGGCCGCCTTCGTGTTCTCGCGCAACCTGGCGACAGGACTGACCCTGGCCGAGCGCCTCGAAGCCGGCTCCGTGTGGGTCAACGACATCCAGCGCTCGAACCAGCGCGCGCCGTTCGGCGGCATGAAGCAGAGCGGAATCGGCCGCGAGAAGGGCCGCTACGGCATCGAGGACTACCTCGAATACAAGACGATTTATCTCAGCTACGACACGGAGCTGCGATGATGCATTTTCTGCGCGAACAGGATTTGCCGATTTGGCTTGCGGCGCGGCCGTGGCTGGACGTCCGCTCCAACGACGAGCATACGCTGATCTCCTATCGTCTTGGCCAGGCGCTGCTACGGATCCATCCCGAAGCGGACGCCGCCGTGGTGCTGCCGGCGATCCTCATGCACGACGTCGGCTGGAAGAAATTCCCGCCCGAGCAGCTCGCCGCCGCCGTCGGCCCCAATCCCAGATATCCCGAGCTGCAACGTGCCCACGAGATCGAAGGCGTGAAGATCGCAGCCGAGGCGTTCGCACGGCTGGCGATCCCCGGGCTAAGAGTCGAGACCATCCTGGCGATCATCGACGGCCACGACACCCGAAAGACGGCGATCTCGCATGAGGATGCGCTGATGAAGGACGCCGACAAGCTATGGCGCTTCACCGGCCATGGGGTCGCGACGATCGGCGGCTGGTTCGATACGCCGCCGAAGGAGACGCTCGCGATGCTGGAAAGCTTCGTGCTGCCGTCGATGCTGACCGAGGCCGGCACCACCATGGCCCGGGCGCTGATCGCCGAGGGCACGGCGTCTGCGTTCATGGCGGATCTGCTGCACATCGAGGTTGCCACATGAGTCCGATCCAACTGCAAGGCAAGCGCGTCATCGTCACCGGCGCGGCCGGCGGGCTGGGCCGCGGATTCGCGCTCGCCTTTGCTGCGGCCGGTGCCGAGGTCGTCGCCGCCGACATCCGTCTCGGCGGCGCCGACGACACCGCGCGGCTGATCCGCGACCGCGGCGGCAAGGCGCACGCGGCGGAGGTCGACGTCGCGAACGAGACGTCCACCGCGGCGCTGGCGCAATTCGCGCTGGCGCGCATGAGCGGCCTCGACGTGCTGGTCAACAATGCCGCGATCTATGCCGGGCTCGAACGCCGCGGCTTCGAGGCAATCCCGGAGGCCGAGTGGGACCGGGTGATGCGCGTCAACATCAAGGGCGTGTGGATGATGAGCAAGGCGGCCGCGCCACTGCTGCGACGCGCCGGCGGTGGCGCGATCGTCAACGTCTCGTCGGCCACCGTCATGAGCGGCTCGCCGATGTGGCTGCACTACGTCTCGTCGAAAGGCGCCGTCATTGCGATGACGCGTGCGCTGGCGCGCGAGCTCGGCGACGACAAGATCACGGTCAACGTCATCGCGCCCGGCTTCACGCTCACCGAGGCCAGCCTCGGCCTGATGGAGAACGCCGCCGAATATGGCGTGTCCCGCGGAGCCCTGAAGCGCGCGGCCGACGTCGACGACATGGTCGGCGGCGCGCTGTTCTTCGCGTCGCCGGCCGCGACCTTCATCACCGGTCAGACCCTGATCATCGACGGCGGCCGGCAGTTCATCTAGGGACACGCAACGACCCATGCCCAGAATCACCTTCATCGAGCCCGACGGCACCGTGCGCCTTGTCGAGGCCGAGCCCGGCGAGAGCGCCATGCAGGCGGCGAAGCGCAATGGTGTCGATGGCATCATCGGCGAATGCGGCGGGTCCTGCATCTGCGCCACGTGCCATTGCCACGTTGACAAGGCATGGCTGGAGCGCGTCGGCTCCGCCGGCGACATCGAGGTCGACCTGCTCGAATTCGAGGCCACCGACGTGCGCCCGGAGAGCCGCCTCGCGTGCCAGATCTCGATCACCGACGCGCTCGACGGTCTGGTGCTGCAGGTCGTCGGCCTCAGCCGCTGAACGGCCGGAGGGTTGCACCGGTCTTTGATCACGCCGCACGCATCATCGGCGGTGGGACGATGACGGGCATCGAGCTGCTCGCTTGAACAGATCGACCCGCTTGGTCGATACGGCCGCGCCGATCCTCGCCGCCGCTTTCCCTTCGCATCGCATCATCTCGTCGCTTGCGCAGCAGCAGGAATGCGGTCGACTACGCTCACAATCGCGCCCGAATACGCCCGATGTTCATGCGCACCCGCGGCCTAAAGAAAAACCAAAGAATGCGGCCTACACTGGATCCTACAACATCGCGCGACGATCTATCAGGTCTAACCGCCTGACTCGTACGCCATCGCCACGCGCCGCACAACGTTCGCCCGTTCAAGGGCGGCAGCGGACCGCAACGAAGAGCAACGAACGCGATCACAGAGCTCGGGAGGAGCAACGCATGCCGAAGCTGCAGCGGCGGGACTATTACGACACGGCCCGCGACATGAACTGGGCCTTCTCCTATGTCAGCGAGGAGGAGGTCTTTCCCGAGGAGCTGTCCAAGAGCTTCGGCATCCACGGCGAGCAGTGGTGGGACTGGGACGAGCCGTACAAGCTGACCTATCGCGAGTACGTCCACAACCAGGCCGGCAAGGACGACGGCATCTACTCGATCCGCTCGACGATCGCGCGCTCCAATCTGTACGACAATCTCGATGCCGGCTGGAAGTCGGCGATCAAGGCGCATTACGGCGCCATTCCGGTTCCGGAATATTTCGCCTCGATCGGCGAGGCGCGCATGGCCCGGTTCGGCCGCGCTGCTGCCTGGCGCAACATGGCCACCTTCGGCACCCTCGACGAATGCCGCCACGGCCAGGCGCAGATCTACTTCCCCTATTGCCTGCTCGGAAAGGACCCGCAATTCGACTGGGCCCACAAGGCGATGCACACCAACGAGTGGGGCGTGATCGCGGCGCGCAGCCTGTTCGACGACATGTTCACCGCCAATGATGCGGTGTCGACGGCGATCCAGCTGACCTTCACCTTCGAGACCGGCTTCACCAACCTGCAGTTCCTCGGCATGGCCTCGGATGCGCTGCATGTCGGCGACATCGAGTTCGGTGCGCTGATTTCCTCGATCCAGACCGACGAGGCGCGGCATTCGCAGCAGGGCGAGCCGACCTTGAAGATCATGATCAACAACGGCAAGAAGGCCGAGGCGCAGAAGATGGTCGACCAGATGTTCTGGCGGTCGTGGAAGCTGTTCGCGCTGCTGACCGGCATCTCCATGGACTACTACACGCCGCTGGAAAGCCGGACGATGTCGTTCAAGGAGTTCATGCAGGACTGGATCTGCCGGCAGTTCATGGACCAGTTCAAGGACCTCGGCATGAACGTGCCATGGTACTGGGAAAAGCACTTCCTGCCCGAGCTCGACTGGGTCCATCACGCCTATCACATGGGCGTCTGGTTCTGGCGGCCGACCGTGTGGTGGAATCCCGATGCGGGCGTGTCCGCGGCCGAGCGCGACTGGCTCGAGCAGAAATATCCCGGCTGGAACGATCGCTTCGGCAAGCTGTGGGACGTGATCGGCGACAATGTCCGCACAGGCCAGATCGAAAAGACCTATCCGGCGACGCTGCCGGTCGTCTGCAACTGCTGCCACATTCCGATCTGCAGCCCGAGCATCGGCCAGGCGCCGCGGATCACCACGCACAACGGTCGCAAGCTGAACTTCTGCTGCGAAGTCTGCGAATGGGTGTGGAAGAGCCAGCCCGAGCGCTACGACACCCATCTCTCGATCGTGGACCGTTTCCTGGCCGGACACATCCAGCCGCCGACCCTGGAAGGCGCGCTGCAATATATGGGCATCACGCCAGATGTCGCCGGCAATGACGCGCAGAGCTACGCCTGGAATGGCGCGTCTCGCCTCGCGGCCGAATGATCCGCCCAGCATGAATTGACAGGCGCCGCTTACGAGCGACGCACCACCCGACACGACCACAGATATAACAACAAATCTGGGAGGTAAGCGTGGCCCTGTTCCCGCTCCAAGCCAACTTCCGCGGCGACTTCGTCGTCCTGCTGATCCCCGTCGACGACGGCGATAGCATGAGCATCGTGGCCGACAAGGTCGCCCAGCACGCGGTCGGACTGCGCGTCGCCGAGAAGAACGCGTCGAAATGCGTCTACTACAACGGTCGCGAGCTGCCGTCCGCGATGACGGTGGCGCAGTCCGGAATCCAGCCGATGGATTGGATCGAGGTGGCCTATGTCTGACGATGCCGACGTGACGTGGAGGCAGGTCGCGACCTTGGACGACCTTTGGGAAGGTGATTTCATCGGCGTCGAGGTCGACGGCGAGGAAGTGATCGTGATGCACCTTCCTGGCGGCGAGTTGCGTTGCTTCCAGGGCATGTGCCCGCACCAGGAGATCCTGCTGGCGGACGGCAAGGTCGATTTCGAAGCCGGCACCATCACCTGCTCGGCCCATGAATGGGAGTTCAGCATGGATGACGGCCGCGGCCTCAACCCGCGCGACTGCCGCCTCTTCCGCTACGCGGTGAAGAAGGACGGCGAAGCGATTCTGGTCGGCGTGCCCAACGACGGACGGCTGCGCCGCCTCCGCCACAAGACCGAGCAGGACGCATAGGACAAGCCCATGACCACGACAGCAGCACCGAGACTGGTCGGCCCCGTCATCAGGGGCGTCGACGAGGACATCATCGACGCCGTGATCGCGGCGAGCGAGCAGGACAATCCGGACGTCGAGATCGTCATCGAGGACCGCGGCGGCTATGTCCGCGTCCAGGCCGACCGGAATTTCCGCCTGACGCAGAAGAGCATGCAGGCGGCGCTGGGGCGGCCATTCCGGCTCGCCGAGATCGAGCCGAGCCTGGTGTCGTTCGGCGGACGGCTCGAGTCGATGGACGACGAATGGGTCTGGACCATCCACACATAACAAATTCCGGGAGGATACGTCATGACCGCGATGACCGCGAAGTCGGCTGCGCGCAAGCAGAAGAAGACTTGGAGCCTGTGGACCGAGCGCCGGCTGCCGTCGGAATACGAGGCCGTCACCTACAAGTTCCACAGCCACTTCCGCCGCGCGCCGGCACCGTTCGAGCTGTCCGAGAACTGGTCGATCAACCAGTTCTATCTCAGGAATCGCGAAGGCTCGAGGCTCACGCTGGACGATTGGGAGGGCTATCGCGATCCCCTCACCTACACCTATCGCCGCTATGTCACTGACCAGAAGGATCGCGAGGTCTATTGCGACAACCTGATCGACGAGTTCGAGCGCCAGGACAGCTATCGCAAGCTGTCTGCGCCGTGGCTCGACTTCCTCGGCCAGGCCTATCTGCCGGTGCGTTTCCCGGGACACGCGATGCAGATGAGCGCGGCCTATGTCGCGCAGATGGCGCCGTCGGCGTTCGTGACCAACACCTTCTACTTCCAGATGGGCAACGAGATGCGGCGGGTGCAGCGCCAGGCCTATCTGGCCAAGGCGCTCGCGCTCGACACCGGACGCCCGGAGCTCGCCGACAGCGGTATTGCGCGTACCGTCTGGACGCAGGCGCCGCAATGGCAGGGTCTGCGCGAGCTGATCGAGAAGCAGCTGATCGCCTACGATTGGGGCGAAGCGTTCGTGTCCCGCAATCTGGTGCTGCGGCCGATCTTCGATCACGTCTTCAATCGCGAGATCGCCGATCTGGCGCGCACGAACGACGACGACCTGCTGGCGCTGCTGCACGACGACTTTCGCAACTACGACGAAGCCTATGCGGTCGAGACCACCAAGACCCTGGTGCGCTACGCCACCGGCAAGGTCCCGGAGCACGCGGTTCTGCTGCGGGAGTGGGTCGCGAAGTGGATGCCGCTCGGCGAACGCGCCGCGCGCGGCCTCAGCGAGGCACTTTCGACCGCGCCCGGCGCCGACGATGCACGGGCGATCCTGGAGCGGACCATGACGGCCCAGGCGAGGCTGATCGCGGATTGCGGCTTGTAGTCTGGCAGACGCGGTCGGCGTGCTGCGCCGACCGCCCAAGCCGAAAGGATGGCGTGGATGACCCGGCAACTCCGCATCGAGCCCGACGGTGTCGCGATCGACACGGCCGGCCATGACACCATCCTTCAGGCAGCGCGACGCGGGGGCGTCGCGCTGCCTTACGAATGCGGCTGGGGCAGTTGCGGTGCCTGCAAGGTGACGCTCATCGATGGGCAGGTCGATCTGATCTTTCCCGGCGCGCCGGCGGTCAATCCGCGCGACGCACGACGCAACCGCATCCTGGCCTGTCAGTCCCGCGCGATCTCGGACGTCACGATCGCCCGCGGTCCCGGCGACTGGTCCGCGCCGACGCCGCGATGCGTCGAGCAACAGGCGATCCTACGCGGAATCGACGATCTCGCGCCGGAGATCCGCCAATTCAGCTTCGAGACGGCCGAGCCGATCGACTTCCGGCCGGGTCAGTATGCGATCCTGCATCTCGGCGAAGGGCTGCGGCGCTGCTACTCGATGTGCAACCTGCCGGGCAGCAACGTCCTGCAGTTCATTGCCAAGCGCTACGATGGCGGCACGGGCAGCAACGCGCTCGCCGCGTTGATCCCAGGCGCGCAGATCACCATCGAGGCGCCGTTCGGCGCCTGCACGCTGCGTCGACAGCCGGGCCGCAAGGTGTTCGTGGCGGGAGGCACCGGCATCGCGCCGATCCTGGCGATGCTGCGCGAGGCCGCGGATGCGCGCCTCGATTTCGGATCGCCCGCGGACGTCATCTACGGCGCCCGTACACCGGCGGATCTCGCCGCTGATGACATGCTGGCGGCGGCGATCGCGCAAACGCCCCGGGCGCGCTACCTGCCCGTGGTCGAGCACGCGCCGTCCGGCTGGCCGCATGCGGCCGGCTTCGTCACCGATGTCATCCAGGGCGCAGTCCTGGATCCCGCGGCGGCCGAGTTCTACGTCGCCGGCCCGCCGGTCATGGTGAACGCGGTCAGGTCGCTGCTGCGCGCCGCCGATGTTCCGATCACGCAGGTTCATTATGACAGCTTCGGCTAGAGCAGGCGTGCGCGGTGCTGCACCCATCTGGACGATGGCGCCGGGGCTGCGCCGTCTCGCCACACGTCCCGGCGGTGCGCCGCGGCTCGCACCGACATGGCCCTGCCACCAGCTCGGCGACACCTCGCCCGCCGGATACGCCGCACAGCTCGTGTCCTGCGCCTGCGCGCTGGCTGGCGTCGAAGAGGTGCCGGCGCCGATGAACGCCGCAGGCCGCGCCTTCGCGCTCGATGACATCCATGCCATGGGCCAGCCGGAGGCCTTCGTGTTCGCGCCGGTGTGGCTCATCGTTCGCCTCGACGGGTCGCTGCACCTGACCTTGCGGCCGGAATGGGCGCAGAAGGTCGCGGCCAAGGGCTGGGGCACGGTGCATCCGTTCGCACGCTACATGGCCGGCGCCGTGCCGCCGCAGAGCCTCGTGATCTACGCGCCGCGCGATCAAAGCGAGCTGGCGGTTGCGGCGCGGATCATCGCGGCCGCGCACTGCTACGCGAGCGGCCGCATCGGCGACGTCGCATTGCCCGACAGCCGGTGGTGAGCGATGAGGGAGCTCTCGGCCATGACCAATGAAGGCGACATCAGGCGGTTTCGCATACGGCTGGAACGTCCGGAGGGGACGTTCACATTCGACGCCAGATCCGACGAATATCTGCTGTACAGCATGATCGACGCCGGCATCGAGACGCCCTACATCTGCGAGCAGGGCTGGTGCCTCGCATGCGCCGCGCGCTTGGTGTCGGGCAACGTCGACCGCTCCGATGCGCTGACGGTCTACCCTCAGGACGCTGAAGCCGGCTTTCTGCTGCTGTGTTCGACCAAGCCCTGCTCGGATCTGGTCCTGATGCTCGACGAGCGCCAGACCCGACGGGACATGATGCAACACCGGATCGAGCACAATCAGTTGGCGCGAGCCTATCCGCCCGGCGCGCGTCTCCGGTTTCGCCGCGGACGCGCTAAGGCGCGAGTCGACGCGTGCACCCGTTCAGCAACAGGGACTCGAACAGATGAGCCGGCGACATCCGCTCAGATGGGGCTGATTGGATCAAAACCAAAATAGCGTTCTTTTGCATAGTATGAGTTGGCGACCATCAAAGCCGCAGAAGGTGAAGCTGGTTCTATCACTGGCGCATTCGTTTGTTGGGTCCGGGCTGGGTCGGCCGCCAGCGCAGCTCTGAACTCGAACGATCCACGGCATCCGACGAGCTGCTTCAGAACAGCCTCGAACGATCGTCTCTGCGTCAGCGCAACACGGGTTCTCTCAATCGTCCTTGCCAAGGGTCAAGCGCCATCGCTTTCATTTCGGGGCCTGAGGAGGTCACACAAGACCGCTTCAAGTTGAGTGGCGCATCCCTCGTCATTCGTCCAGCAGATCCAAGAACTGTTCGACCCGTCGTAAAGCAGGTTCATCGCTGCGCCCGGGATAGACGACGCGATCGCCCTCGCGCTGCAGTGACCGCGAGCGTAATTTACCGATCCTCCCTGCGAGCATCGTTGCAGCAATCGCATCCGGGCCGACATCGAGACGCATGATCCCCCGTTGCCTGCAACTTATCCTGAGCTTGGCGACAGCAAAGAAATTGCTGGCCTCGGAGGGCAGCTTGCCGAATCGGCGGTGCGTTTCATCCTCGAGCTCCTCCAGTTCGTCATCACTCCGGCACCGAGCGGCTCGAGCGTAGATCTCCAGCCTGACCGCCTCCGATTGCACATAGCTCGAAGGAAGCAGCTCAGGAATGGGAAGATTCAACTCGGGGATCCAGAGGGCGGACATTCCATCGCGGTCTCCCTCAAGGGCAAGCGTAAGAAGGTGGCCGTAGAGCGTCGGTCCGAACACCTGCATGTGGCCGGATTGTCGATCGGAGCGCAGGTCGCCGCCGCCGCGGAGATCGAGGTCGCGAGCGCTGATCGCGAAGCCAGCGCCCGGACGGCTCAATTCCTCGAGAACGGATAGCCGCTTTTCCGAGCGTTCGGAGCCACCTTCCGTCAGGAAATGTGCAAACGCCCGGATGCCGCCCCGTCCTACTCGCCCCCTGAGCTGATGCAATTGTGCCAGGCCGAATTTTTCGGGCCAGCACACAACGATGGTGTTCGCACGTGGGATATCGAGGCCACTTTCCACGATGTTGGTCGCAAGTAGTACATCGGCACGGCCTTCGACGAACCCCATCAACCTCTCGTCAATCTCGTCCGTTGGCATCTTGCCGTGAATGGCAATGATACGTAGTTCCGGCGCCAGCGCATAGATCCTGGCGAGCATGGGATCGAGATCCTGGATCCGCGGACAAACGACAAAACTCTGACCGTTACGTCTGTGCTCACGAACCAGCGCAGCGGCGATAGCTATGTCCGAAAGCGGTGCCACCTTGGTGGCAACCGGAACACGATGGACCGGCGGGGTTGCGATCACGCTGAGATCCCTCAAGCCCGTCAAGCCGGCCGCAAGTGTGCGGGGGATCGGCGTCGCACTCATCCAGAGCCGGTGGCCGTTCTTATTGAGGCCCGACAGCATGGCTTTCTCGGCAGCGCCGAAATGCTGCTCCTCGTCAATGATGATCAGGCCAAGTTCGGCGAATCTCACTTCCTTGGATGCGAGCGCGAGGGTCCCGACGACGACCCTGAGTTCTCCGCTCTTGAGGCGCTCCCTTACCTCTCGCGCTTCGGCGGTCGAGGCAACCCGCGACAGGTTTCCAACATCGATGCCAAGAGGCGCAAAGCGCTTGCGGAAGGTTTCGACATGCTGTCGTGCCAGCACTGTCGTCGGCACGACGATAGCGACCTGCTTTCCGGCCAGCACGGCGGCTGCCGCTGCGCGCAGCGCCACCTCGGTTTTGCCAAAGCCGACGTCTCCACAGACGATCCGGTCCATCGGGTGCCCCGATGCAAGATCATCCAGAACGTCGCGGATGGCCTTCGCCTGATCGGCGGTGGTGAAATAGGGAAACCGCGCGACGAACTTCTCATAGACAGCGGGGCGCGGCACGAGCTTCGGAGCCGGGCGCCGCCGGCGCTGACTCATCTGCTTGGCCAGCTCCTTTGCGACCACGTGAATCTCCGTCTCGGCAGCGGCTCGCCGCGGCCGCCACGAGCTGCCGTCGGCCTTGTCCAGCGAGGTGTCTCCGAGCTCAGCGGCGTAAGGCCAGATCAGCGCCAATTCTGCGAGAGGAACGAGAACGGCGTCGTTTCCGGCGAATACCAACCTGACCATCTCGCGCGCCGAAAGATCTCCCGTGCCCATGGATCTCAGGCCGCCAAGGCGTGCGAGTCCACGTCGCAGATGAACGACCACGGATCCGAGTTCGGGGAGATCTCCCGAATCGAAGCCGGGCGTCCATGCCCAGTTCATCGGTTGCGGTTGGTGTGCCCTGCTGCCGAGCACGTCGGCAGCAGTGATGACCACGAGCGGCTTCTTTCCAGGAACGACAAAGCCCGCATCGAAGCCTGCCAACAATGCGGCCTGCTGCCTGCCCCTTGCGGTCGCGTGCGTCCAATCGGGCACGCATTCGGCCTTGATAGCGCTCATCCGGGCCATCACACGCAAATCAGCTTCGACCGCAGCGACGAAAAGCACACGTGCGCTTCCGCGCTGGGCTTCCTCGATAAATGCACGGAGCGCCTTCCGCGGAGAGGCTGCCTTGTAGAACTCTGGCGTCGCACGATACGGAGTGGTTGGCGGCAACACAGTGATCTTCTTGGCCGCCAGCTCCCATTCGCGTCGGCTGAGATAGGCACGGTCACGCTCACTGCGGGCGGCCGCATCCTCGATCGTGCTCAACCAGGTGTCGGCGTGCCTGGGCACGGTGCTGTCGGCGATCCATTTGGCGCGTGCACAATAGTCCAATAGGCTGGACCTTCTTCGAGCCCGGCCCGTGAACGCCAGCCGCTCGGACATCGGGTCAATCAGGAGTTCCTTCGTTTCGGAAATCACCTCCTGGTCTATCGGATTGATCGCTGCAATACGCCGGATTCTCCCTCCGGAATGCTCTATCCTAAAAGGTCCGAACGCGCCGGCCGGGAATATCTCGAAGGTGTTGCCGTGAAACAAAACTCCACCGGGATAATCCGGACTGTCGTCCAGGTCGTACCCGAGAGCTTTCAGACGGGCCTCAAGGTCTTCCTCGGAAAAGACGGCCCCGGTCCGAAGGAGAAATCCGATACGAGACCAGTTCGCAGGCAACGGCAGGAGCTCCATTATGGCCTCCGCCGTCGCGATCAGCAGGATCGGCTTCTTTGCCCTGGCAAGGCGTCTCAAGACGGAGCTCCGCCGGCCCGCGATATCACGTGAAGGCTCAAGCTGATCGAACGGAAGCGTGTTCAAACGGGGATAGACGAGCACATCACAGGCCGGCTCGATAACTGGGATGATCGAACCCAACAGCTCGGCTCGGCTCTCATTTTCGGCGAGAAACACAAGTCCGCCCCGGCCCGAAGCGCGCCATTGCGCCGTAAGATACAGCGCCAACATGCCCAGCGGCGACGAGGAGGAAATGCCAGTCCGAATCGGAGCCTTCGTTGTTGCCGCAACAGATGTCTTCTTCCGCGGGGCGGCCTTTGGTGACGCGGAGCGCTTTGCTGATGTGTTCTTGCGCGGCGTTGAGCCACGGGGCGTACGAAGAGCAGTGGTCACTGAATTCTCGTGCTGAATTGACGAATGCGAGGCAAGCCTGCGAATCTTTGTCGAGCTTTAGCGGATTCGACGGCTTCAAGGGATCCAAACTTCGGAGTGTCGATCACCGTTCTCCCCTTAAGTGCGACGGTGTCACCAACCAGCACCATCGTCGCGCTCCGCGTGGCAGACTGGGGTGCCATGACAACTATGACGCAGAGATTCGTTCTTGAATGACCATGGTACGAGCGCCGTGATAAGCGTGATTACCGCCTTGGTGACTGGGCTGCACAGAATTCACGAGCCCGGCTGAGACGGCCTGCGGTGGGACTACCCATCACCAGGTTTGAGCAGAGCCTGCGGTTGCCCGTGCTATGAGCGATCCCGCGTGATCTCTGCCCTTATGGCTAAGGGCTTCTGCCGAAGCTGCTGAAGCCGCAACGTACAATAACGCAGTAACCCTCGATTCGGCACAATCAAGGCGAACTTCTCCGCGCTCAATCTTGAACGGCGTTCCTCGTGCTCGCTCTCCGTTGCTCCTATGTCATGAAGGAAGCGCTGAGGTTGAGAACGGGTCTTCGGATATTCACACTTGCTGGCCGCTACGTAATCTTGTGGCGCCGGGCGTCTGCCGTCGCGTGAGAAATTGCCGACTTGGGAATGACGCGCGCCCGTTCAACGCTCCACCGCCGGCGGCCGCGCCACGCCATATCGACGGTGACGTTTCATGCGTTCATGCCTTCCGCTTCGGAAGGATCGCGTCGAAAGCAAGCTTGCTCGACCGCTCGCCGCGATCGGTCTCCTTGCGGATGCCGAGCCAGACGAAAGTGCGGCCGTTGTACCAGCGCGTGCGCTGGAAGCTCTGGGTGACACGAATGCCCGCGCGCGGCACCTCCTCCTCATGGAGATTGTAGCCCTGCTGCTGCGGGAGGTCGAGACCGTGGCGCAGCAGATCGGTGCGAGGTTCGACGCGCACCGGCGGATCCGGGTCACGGTCGATGACCCGCAGCATTGCGGCGCGACGCAGTTGGATCTCGCGGCTGTCGTTGTCGATGTGCACCGGGATGAATGGGATCCAGTTCTCCGGCATCTCGCTCATCAGCCGATAGCGGATCGCGGCGTCGTTCTCGATCGGCGGCGCAGGTGCTGGGTCCGGCGGCAGGCTCTCCTCCACCAGGCGACGGAAATAGCGGCGGGTGTCGAGCGCGGCGCTGCGCCCGCTCTTGCTGTCGCCCGAAGCCAACATCACCCGCGACTCGACACCCCACACCATGTTGGCCATCTCGTCGCGGAACAGTTCCACCGACTCCAGCGGCTCGCTCTCCTGGATCTTCGGCACGCTGGGCACGATGAACAGGCTGAGATCGGCGGGAATGTCGTTGCTCCCCTTCGTCGCCAGTGTAAACATCGACCAGCGTTGCCAATCGGCGTCCGTGCCCTTGCCCGCGGCTTCAACCCAGATCCGCTCGCCGAAGACGTTGGTCACGCTCATGCCGGCGACCCGGGTAATCGCCCCGGCCGGCACAGTGAACGGCATCAGGAACCAATCGTTGGCGTAGACGAGGCCGAATTCGATCAGCAGCAGCTTGTTGACGTCCGTCGTCTCCGGATCGATGTCGCCGAAATTCGTTCGTCCCTCCTCAAAGGTCCACCAGCGTGTGTTCGGCATGCCGTCGAACTGGATCGGCGCCGGGATGAACGATGCCGTAAAGGTCGTCTCGACGGCGGCCGGCGGCGGCGCGTCCGCCAGGTCACCGAGTCCTGCGCCGGAGGCGTCGACGTCGAAGTTGTACCAGTCGAGATGCCCCTGGAAGTATTCGTCGGCGACCACGAGCTTCTCGCCGCCCGCCTTGGGCGCCGACGCTGCAAAGGCGTATTCGAGGCGATCGGGCAGCCAGGCATCGGCGGCACCCGCGGCGGGCTGGTAGAACGCCTCCCGGTACCAGCCAAGGAATTCCGCCTCCGCCGTCTCGATCGCAGCGGTGCTGGCTGGATTGCCGAGCACGACGAGGTCGTGCGCGTGATTGCCGGGCGCGGCCGTCAGATGCTCGACGAGGTCGTAGCCGTCCATCGACCGGCCGGCCAGCGCCGCCATCGTCTGCCAGGCTTCGCGATGGGCGGCGACCGGCGCATCGGCCTTGAGCGCCGGATCTGGCATGGCGACCGGCAGCGCCGCGATGAATTGCTGGGCAAGCCCCGGCTCGATGCCGGCGACGAGCTTCAGCCAGCGCCGGCCCAGGGCGATGCGGAGATCGAACGCGATCTTCTGGCCGGCGAGACGGAACGGGATCGGCCGCCGCTCGACCTTGGCTTCGAGCGGCACGTCGTCGGCGAACGCTTCCGGCGGATTGCCGGCCGCGCGGTATTTCGTCAGTTCGGTGGTCTCGATGTGCACCTTGGCGACGACGGGCGAGCCGGCGTCGTCGCCCTGAAACTCGCCCATCTGCCACTGCTTCGTCAGCAGCCACAGCGGATCACGGACCTCAGCCTTGAGCGCGCGGTCGAAATCGTGCGTGCGTGGACGGCCCTCGAGCCTGTTCCACAACGTGATGGTGGGCAGCTTCACCTTGCCGGAGAACACGGCGGAGAGGTTCTGAACCGCGACATAGTCAGCCATTGCCCGTCTCCGTCTCGGCCAGCACCGCGGCGAGGTTGTTGTTGAAAGCGAAGTTGAGCGAGGCCGTGATCGGATGGAAGGCCACGGCGGACACCAGCGCCGGCAGGAAGCGGGCATAGGCAGTCGTGTCGACGTGGTCGGGCTCGATCGCGCGCTTCTTGGCGAGGTCCATCGTCTCGCGTACCGTGTCGACGAGATCCTGCCACTGCCACGAGCCGACAAATTTCGGCGGCAGCGCCAGCAGCAGAGTCTGCGGCGGTTCGGCGTTTGGCCGGTCGAAGTGGAACGCCAGACCGGTATCCTCGGTCGGGCGCGGGATCACTTCGGTCCACTCGTCGAGCAACAGCCCGAGTTGCCGCCGCGCCGGATCGAAGCTTTCGGCGAAATGCGCGGTATAGAGCAGCTTGTCCTCGTGGATCACGAACGGCTTTCCGTCGGCATCGGTCTCCGGGAATTCGAGTCCGAGCCACGGCAACTCGGGGCGATGCGGAAATTGCAGCGCCTGCAGCGCGACGCCCGCCCCCGTGAACGCGTCGGCGAGGTGCTGCGAAGCTTCCAGATCGTGCAGCTTCGACCGCACCCGCGCGACGCCCGTGAACCAGTCGTCGAGCGGAAAGCGGCGTCCGATCGTCGTCTTGAGGAACCCCAGAATGGTCTCGTCCGCCTGCGCCCCCGCGCCCCAGGCGTTGCTCCATTCACCGGCCTGCGCCGCTGGCAGACCGAAATCCGGAACGATCTTGAAATCTTCGCCGAACAGCAGCTTCGCCGCCGCGGTCAACGCCTCGATCTTGTTCTTCGCCTCCGCCGCGGCATCGCATTGATCGAGCCGGGCCTGGATCGCCGGCAGCCGCGTCGTCAGTTCGAGCGCGAACGCGGCGGTGCGCTTCGCCATGTCCTCTGCGAGGGCGACGATCGCCGTGCGCTGTGCCGCGATGTCGATCGCCGCCGCGTCGAACGCGGCGTTCGCAGCCTTCGACGCCTCGATGCCGTCATGCAAGGCGGCGAGATCGGACGCATTATCGTAGAGCATGATCAGAACGGCGCGCTGTCCAACGAAGGCGGCGCGCTTGCCGCCCATGAGATCGTCGCGGAAATCGTCCGGCTGCGCCGGTAGAGGGTCGGTCGCCGTGGTCGCGATCAGCTTTTCGGCCACCCGCAGCGCCAGGAACTTCGCCGCGTCCGGCGCGCCGGAATCAGCGTCGTAGGCGAGTATGCGTGCGTCGAACTCGGCGAGTTGCCTGGTCCATCGAGCGATGTAGCCGGCGAGTACGGCGTGCAACTGGGAGAAGATCCGCCGCCGGTCGGCGTAGACGGCACCGGTACCGGTCTGCAACGCCGCGAATGGACCGAGACCCTGCATCACCGATACGAAGCCGGTGATCGTCTGCTCGATCTCCGTGGCGATCTGGGCCTCCTGCTTGGCGTCGAGGCGGGCCTGCAGCGCCGTACGGAAGGCGTCGAGATCCGCAAGCCGCGCGGCGAGCAGATCGCGCGGCAGCGTTGCCCGCTCGCGCGCGAGCGCCGCGTCGAGATCGACCGCCTCGTTCGCCTCGCCGGCCATCGCCATGTCGCTCGCCTTGAGCGGACGTGAACGCAGTAGCAGGCTTCTGAGATGCCGCACCAACGCCGACAGTTCGAACAGCGGCACATGCCCGGCGATCGCCGCAATCCTCTCGCGGTAGGCGATCGTCAGCATTGCGTCCGGGCGCGGTGCATGGACGGCGATCACATGCGCTTCGATCAGATCGTCGAGCGCCTTGGCGGCTGGATCGTTGTCCGGATCGAGCAGATACAGCAGGTCGATCGGCAGCAGGCCGAGATCGGCCTGCGTCACGTTGTAGGTGACGGAGGAGAGATCGAGCGGGTCGGTGACCGTCACCGAGCAGGCGACCGCTGCCGGCGGCGGCAGAATGCCCGCGAGCCAGGCGTTGAGCGCGGGCTCCGCCTTCGCCCGCGGCGATGTCAGCGCGCCGTCGTTCGGGTCGAGCCCGGCCTTGAGATGCAGCGCCACCCGATGGGTCAGCGTCACCCCCGACCGCGGCGTGCGCACCACGTCGGGGGTCGCCGGGAATTTTCCCTTGGAGTAGGTGTCGAGCACGGCGCCGGCGCGGTCGTAATTGCCCT
Organism: Bradyrhizobium sp. SZCCHNS3052; assembly: GCF_032484495.1. Lineage (NCBI taxonomy): Bacteria > Pseudomonadati > Pseudomonadota > Alphaproteobacteria > Hyphomicrobiales > Nitrobacteraceae > Bradyrhizobium > Bradyrhizobium sp. SZCCHNS3052. The sequence goes on from NZ_JAUETB010000015.1 coordinate 146,110, forward strand.
GCACCACCTGATGCACGCTCTCTGCCATCGCGAGGTCGGCGACCGCGTCGGCGATGTCGGCAATCCGCGCGGCCTCGGCGGTGATCGCCGCGGCCTGCTGCGGGCTCGCCGCCGGCAGGTCGGCATCGTGGCCGAACGGGTAGCTGCTCACGCCGCTGGTCTTGATGTGCTCGACCAAAGCAAGGCCGTCGATGACGTTGCGCGCCTCCACCCGGTTGATCCGCAGTCGCCGACCGAACGCGTCGAGCCGGCCGGTACGCGTCGGAGTCAGCCGGTCGCCGACCAGCGGGAACACCTTGCGGAGGTCGTAGATGAACCCGTCCACTTCGACGTCGTGGCGGTCGTGCAGGCCGCGCTCGAACTGGTAGCCGAGCAGCGCGCCGAGGCTCTGCTCGCCCTTCATTCCCTCGATGATCGACAGCGCGATGCGGACTCGTTCCGAGCTGAGATTGACGGCGAGGCTGCCGGGATTGTCGGGCGTGGCGTTGGACAGATAGCCGTTGCGCAGCACCGCGGCGGTCACCGCTTGGTTCAGCGACGGCGCGTGGATGTAGCCCTGGTTGCTGCGGTCGCGCATCAGCGGCGGCGCATCCGGATCGGCGAAGATCGCCGCGAGGTTTGCCGGCAGTTCGACCGCCGTCAGCTTCTTGAACTCCGGCTTGACGTTCTCGAGCCAGCCATAGGCGCCGAGATAGATCCCGGTCTTCGCCTCGCCGGCCGGTGCGCCCGGCTGGGCGGTCCCCCGGCCGGCACCGTGCGGATAGCGCATCCGTTCCAATTGGCGGCTCATGATGCCGCCGTACCAGGCGTCGAACCGGTAGGTGCAGAGGTCGAGATGCTCGGCGAACACCCGTTCCAGAACCGCTGTCGGGGACCTCTTCAGCCGTTCGAGCGCATCGAGCTGGCGCTTGAGATACGCGGTGGCGACCATCGAGGTCAGCACCGTCGGGATGAACTCGCCGACCGTCCTCAGTCCCGTTCCGGTGACCGCGGCGTCGCTGCGGTGGAGGTAGCGCCAGCGGCTGCCGCCGGCCGCAGCCGGCACGGCGAGGCTCGCCTCCTCGACCTGAAAGAACTTCGGCTCGCGCCGCACCGCCTTCAACTCGGTCTCGCCGATCAGCCCGGCATTGAAGAACAGGCGGATGCTGGTCTCGACGAAGCTCAGGTCGAGCGCGTGATGCAGCATGAGATACAGCAGCGCGTTCGGGCGCTGGGTGAAGCCCTGCTGCAGCCGCAGCGCATCGTGTGAGGTCGCCGCAGCCTTGATCAGCCAGCCGATGTAGTTGTCGCCGCCGGCGGTGTAGGCGCGGATCTGCTCGGTCTCCGACAACGGACGGTCGTCGATCAGCGGGCCCTTGAGCTGGTTGGGCGCCTTGAGAAAGAGTTTCTCGAGGATGTCCGGCACCTCGATCCCCTCGGGCGGCGTGTAGCCGAGCTGCTTCAGCAGATCGAGCCCGCTTCCGACATAGCCCGCGGCGAGCAGGAGCGCGACCAAGGCGCCGCCCGCCCCCTGCATCGCGAGGCGGTTGTACAGTTCCTTGAAGCTTTCGGCGAAGCGTTGCTGGAATTCCACCGATCCGGCGTGCAGGCCGAGGACATCGAGCAATATCTGATGACGGTCGCCGTCCGGCTTGCCGATGTAGGACACCCGCGACATCAGCGGCTCCAGATCGGCCTCGACCTTGCGCAGCAACTGATACAACCGCGTCAGGAACCGCAATTCCGGATCGTCCGGCGCGTGCGCGGCCCCGACTGCGACGTTCGCCCCCGCGAAGATCCACTGGATGCGCGAGCGCGGCGTCGCCGGCAGGATGCCGTAGGGCTGACGACCGACGCGGATCGTGGGCATCGGCCCGCGTGCCGACACGTGCCGGACGAAGAAGTCGCGGGTCCGCTCCACCGTCGAATCGTCGAAGACCGGATGAAGCATGCTCTCCATGAAGTAACCGAGCGTGGCCGGCCACAGTGCCGTGTTCATGGCGCGGGCGTCGTTGACGTCGTGGCGATGGTAGAAGGGGATCGCCGCCAGCGCGGCCGGATCGAGACCGAGCGTGGCGGCGAGGCAGCGTCCGTCTGTCCGCTCGAACCATCCGTCGGGGTCCAGGGGCGGAGTGCCGAAGTAGTGATCGAAGCTGACGTCGGACTCCTCGCGCCAGCTGTAGGCGGCGCCCTCGCCCTCGACGTTGTTGGTCGGCTGGCCCTGCGGCAGGATCGAGAACCCGGCCTTCGACTGATGATGATGGGCGAACAACTGCTCCAGCGCGACCCGGCCGGCGTCTGCATCGGCCCCGAGCCGTACACCGAGCACCATCAACTGATCGAAGCCACGGCGGAAGGCGGGCGGCGTTAGCGGCACCCGGAATCCCATGCCGATCTCGACGGCGCGGTCGAAGTTGCGCACCCATTCGAGCTCCGGACCGAACGTGATGTCGTCGCCGTCGTGCGCGACCGACGCGTCGTCCGTTCCGGTCGGCGACGGCGTGACCGGCAGCGGCGACGGAATCGGTTTTCCGAGTTGCTCGAGTTCGAGCGTTCCGCCGTTGTAACCGAGCAGGACGAGGCGATCAGGCAAGGTCCGGGCGGTCGCCGGCTGCGACCAGCCGGTCTCGCGCATCGGCGTGGCGTCCGCGGCGGGAAACTCCAGATACGCCGCGATGACCGTGGTGGTCGCGCGGTCCGCGCCCTCGGGCGGCGCGTCGGCGAGATTCCGCGGCCGGTACGCCTCACGGACCGCCGCGGCGCGCTCGGCGCCGAGCGCGTTGTCGAGCGCGGCGATCGCGTCCGTCTGCGCGGCCGCATCCGTGCCGGCGCGCCACAGCGCCGTCCAGAACGTGCTGACCGCACCTCGCTCGGAATCGGCCAGCGGCGCGCTGGTCACCACCGTCAGGATCACGGTCGGCACGCCTTCCACCCTGGCCGGTCGCGCCGCCTCGTTGAGCGGGCGATGAGTCTGGGTCACGTAGTAGGACCGCCCCGAGCCCTGTCCGCTCACGAGCGTTCGCCAGGCGGCCCGCTCCCCGGCGGGGTCGTGGTTCGCCCGCCAGACGTCGGCCCAATAGGCCTGGGCGCGCTTCACCTCGTCTTCCGACAACGCCTCCTCGAAGCTGTCGACGGCGATGTCGTCCGGATAAGCCCGGACCCACAGCTCGTCGCGGTCGCCGCCGAATTCCGCCGCCTGCTTGAAACGCGTTTCGATCCGCAGCGGCATCAGCAGGATCGGCGCCTGATCGGACAGCAGGCCGATGTTGCGGCGTGGGTCGGTGAAGTTCGCGAACAGCCCGCTATTGCGGACCACTTCGTCCTTCGCCGCCTTCAGCGCACCGCCCAGCCGCCCGATCTCGGAGGCCGCCGCCTTGGTCTCCTTGTCGATCGCCGCCAGCGCCGGATCGTCGGCGCCCTTGCTGACGCGCGCGGCCCGTGCGCGGTCGCGGATCAGCCGCGCGCGGGTGTGGCGAAGCCGGCCGATCTCGCGCGACGTCGCATCGGCCGCGGCGCGCGACGCTTCCAGCTCCTTGCGGATATCATCGAACTCGGACATTTCGCCTCCGCCGCCCCCTGTCGTGTCCGCTGCGCGATCAGTTCGGCAGCATCTCGCTGCCGTGCACCGCGACCAGCACGGGAACCTGGTAGAGGATGTAGGCGAGCTCCGCGGAGTTGCTGTCCGGATGCCAGCGTAGCGCCTTGTCCTCGTCGTACTGTTGTTTCTTCTCCTGCAGCTCCGGCGCCAACGGATCGTCCAGGGTGAGGGTCGGCCCGCCCGGCCTGATCTGAAGAAAGCCCTTGTCGGCGTCGGACAGCACATCAGGCCAAGCGAGGTCGTTCCAAACGTTGAGCGGCCCGTCGCGAGAAATATCGAGGCCGAAGCGCGGCTCGCCGGGCCGCTCCTTGATGACGAAGAACCAGCCCGGCGCCGTCGAATTGCCGCGGCCGGTGCCTCCCTTTGCCTCCTTCGATGTCAGGTCGAAGCCAATGAAGGTGATGTCGGGATCGACCTTGGCTTCGTAGAGCGGCGTGCGCAGGCGGTCTTCCACCGGACCGTCGGTCTCCAGCACCCGCTCGACGCGGGGATTGATCGCGCCGCCGTCGTCGCGCTGCCAGCGCGCCTTCTGGGCGTAGATCACCGCGGTGGGATATTTCTTCAGCAGCTCGCCGCGGATGACGAGGACGACTTCCTCCTCGTTCTCGCCCGGCTTCTCGCGATGGTCGTGATCGCCGAGCTTGGAGAACAGCGACCAGGTGTGGAGCGGCGGAATATCGCGGAGCTTTTCGCGCAGTTCGTCCTTCGACAGGCCCTCCCGGTCGATCACGCCGCTCGGGTCCCAGAACTGGCGGAAGCAGCTGCCGCGCTGGTCGGTGGGATATTCGCGCCACAGCAGCTCGCGGGCGAATTCATGGTTGAGGCCGACCATGTAGGCCTCGATGAAACGCTGATTGGTCTCGAGCAGCGTGATCGTGTTCTGCGGAATCTTGTCGATGTTCGGCAGGAAGTGCTCGTCGGACAGACCGAGAAGCGGCTTGTACATCGGCAGGTCGATTTCCGGATATGCCATCACAGGCTTGAACACTTCCGGCTGCAGCAGCGTCGCGATCCCGTTGATGGCCAGCACTCGCGGCGGAATGGTGATCGAGGAAAAGGTGAAGGCGGGCACCGTCTTGTCGGGATCAATCGCAGCGAAAGTCGACGCTCCGAGCGCGGCGATGTCGATCGGCTTGCGCAACGGCGGCTTGCCGAGATCGGCGCTGACCGTGAGCAGCCGGTTGAGATCCTTGAGGGCCAGTTTGAAGCGCGCCGCCTCCGGGCTGTCGGCGGACGAAGCGCCGCCGACGGGCTCAGGCGCCGCGGGATCGGGATCGCGGATGGTGAACGACGGAAAGCCCGGCAGCGCGTCGATGATCTCGGGCGAAGCCCCTTGCGGCAACACGCCGGTCGCGATGCCGGCCTGCTTCTCCAGCCGCACCAGCCATCGGAACAGCGCCAGCGCCGCTGCCGCGACCACGATCGCGAGCGGGATGGCGACGGCCAGCAGCAGCACGGCGAGCAGCAGCAGAACGACCAGTAGGACCCACTTCGCCCAGCGGTGCTTGGTGAGCCAGTTGGTCAGCTCCGCGGGCAGCGACTTCGGCTGAAGCTGCGCGGCGACATCCTCCACCACCGGCAAGGCGTCCGGGGTGACCCGCGGCGGCGCCGCGCTGACCTCGCCGCGATTGATCTTCTCCAGCAGCTCTTCGGCGCCTCTCGGCGAGTCGAAGCCGAGCGTCGCCGCGAGTTGGTCGCGCGGCCGGACCGCGCGCCGGAACGGCGCGGACAGCGCCGCGCGGGGCACCGTGCTTTCCTTGAGCCGATGGCGCAGCGTGAAGCCGTCGGCGATCACCCGGCGCTGCACCGGCGCCATCATCGTGAGCCCGCGTTCCGCGCTGAGGTCCTTCAGCGGCCCGAGATGGCGCGCATGCCAGATCGCGGCCGCGGCCTTGGCGAATTGCGCCAGCCTGATCCGCCGGTTCGCCGCAAGGATGTCGCCGACCTGGTCCCAGGCGGCGTCCATATAGGCCTCCTGATTCTTCTGCACGACCGCCGTGCCGAACGCGGCGGGAACGCGAAACCGCGGGTCCAGATTGAGCTCGTGCACCCAATTGCGCGGCTGCGGCGCGTCGCTGCCGTCCGCCTCCTCAAGCAGCCGTTCGGTGAGCGCGTGCCAGCGACCGTACAGCGGCGGCGTGATCACCGGGTCGGGCGCGCCTTCGCGGGCATAGTCGTCGGTCAGGTTGATGAAGCCTGCCAGCGCCTTCTCGAATTCGTGCGCGTAGGGTTCGTCCCAGCCCTCGTAGGCCGCGGCTTCCGCCTCCTGCGCGCCGGTCAGCGCCTCGTCCGGCACCTTGAGCGCGCCGCCGAGCCGCAGCACCCCGTGGAGCCCGGCGACCGCGATGGGCGGCATCCCGGAGCCGGGCGTCTGCGTGTCCATGTCGCGGCGGCCGAGCCGCGAGTCCGGCGGACGCGGCTTCAACAGGCGGACGAGGTACTCGAAATCGCCCACCGTCCCAGTCTTGAAGTACCACCGCTTGTACACCGGATGCAGCGTCGGGAACGGCCGGTCGGTATAGTCCGCCCAGGCCGACAGGGTGGCGAAGAGTGCGGGATTCGCCGCCGGCGCGATTCCGAGGCCGGCGAGACGGCCGCTCTCGAAGGTCGGCACCACGAACGCATGGTAGGACGTATTCGGCTTCAACTGACGTGGCGACAGGACGCGCGAATAGGCGTAGTCCGGATTGCTGGCCAGCAGGCTCTCCAGTCGCGCCCTTGCCTGGTCCGCATTGGTCGATTCCACCACGCCGTCCTGCTGGATCAGGTCGCGGTTGACGTGGACGTGCGCCCAGGCCCAAAGCTGGTCGGCGGGCGGAAATACCGAGGCCGGATCGCCCGTCACCTCGATCGCCGGCAGCGGCCGCGCCGACGACACCGCGACTTCCTTGAACTCCTCCACCTCGAGCACCAGGAGTGCGAGCCACGGGCGCAGCCGGTGGCGCGACTCGTCCGGCGCCGCTGGCGTGTAGCGCCACGGAAAATCCTCGTCGTAGAACTCAACGAAGGGCAGGTAGTTCGGCTCGAAATTGGTGATCCAGTCACGCGGCTCCACCTTCACCACCGCCATCGGATCGATGCCGACGACGTCCCCGGGACCATAGAGCGCGACATCGCGCGAAATCGTCGCCGCCAGATCCGTGTCGCCCTGGACCGGCCGCCCGGCCAGCGACAAGTCGACCCTGATCGTCGCGCGCAGCGCCACCGAGTTGTCGTTGTCGGACGCCGTGATGCTGTTCGCCACGCCGAGCCGCAGCCAGGGCAGGAAGGAATAGGTGCCGATCGTGTCGCTCATCCCGCTCCTCCCCGCCGCCTCGCCGGATCGCCCGCCATCATCGTGCCTCCGCTACGCCGCGCGCTTCATCTCGTGCGGGCGCACGATATGGGCCTCGCTGGCGAAGTTCGGATTGCGTCGCGTCTCCGCCGCCATGAATTCACCGGCGCTGGCGCGCGATTGGAACGACACAGGCGCGCCGGCGATCGGCGAATTGTCGGCCAGGCTCACCACCACATAGGACGCCTGATCGACCGCGATCTTGTCGTCGAATGCGTGCTTCAGATCGCGCGACTTCGCCGAGATCTCCGACCGCGCCACGGCGTTGTTGGCCAGGAAGTGCGTGAACAGCCCGGAGATGAGCGTGACGAAGCGCCGGCGTGCCCGCTTGAAATTGTTGTCTACGATGATCTCTTCGTAGCGGGCGATGCGCTTGGTGACATAGCTGGTCTTTGCCTGGTTGCCAGTGACCGACAGCTCCAGCCCCGCCTCCTCGGCCTCGTAATCGGAAGCGCTGAGCTTCTCGCCGTCCTTGAGGTCCTTGAACTGGGCGATCGCGAACGACTCCCGGATGATGGCGCGCTTCTCGATGCCCGACGTCGCGGTCGCGACCGAGAAGTAATTGGCGTCGTCCGGGCGCTGCGCGCCGATCTTGTCGAGGGTGATGCCGAGCGGGATCGCACGCTGGGTGATCTTGAGCGAACCGACCGGATGCAGGACAAGGTCGGAGCCCGCGTCCACGGTCTTGAGCGTCACCAACAGCCTGCTGCTGTTCTGCAGCGCGGCAGTCCAATTCTCCGCCTTCGAGTATTCCGCCACCAGCAGGGGCAGCACGGAGACCGGCGGCAGGCTGGTGTCCTCCTTGTCGCCCCAGGTGTGGGAGAAGTCGACGTCGACGTCCCAGAACAGCAGCGAGATGCTCCCGGTGCCCTCGACGTGCCAGGGCGATGTGCCTTCGAGCGAGCCGCGGAAGCGGATACTGAACAGCCCCGCGCCGAACAGCTTCACCGACAGCGAGGCAGAGATCGTGATGATGAAATAGAACGGCGAGAACTGGAACAGCGCGTCGAAGGCGAGATGGCCCTCGATGTTGGCGATCGAGACGCCGAAATACAGCTCCGCACGTGCGCCGAACTGCACGGTGTTCGACGTCACCGCGAAATAGGCGTCGACCCGGATGCGGGCCACCGGCGTGTTGAGAATGTTGATCGCGATCCGGGGGATCGGCGGGAACGGCAGCGCCGGTGGATTGTAGGCCGGGTGGAAGCCGCCGACGGAGACGATGAAAGTGGCGTCGCCGCCGAACGACGCGAGCACGCCCATGCCGCCGTCGAGCGGCATGAAGATCACGCGGGATTCGTACAGGATGGCGAAGAACCAGCCGCGCTTCTTGTCGAATTCGATGGCGCCCATGAAGGCGACCTGGATGATGATGAGCGGCAGCCGCTCGTCCGGGATCGCCACCGTCAGCTTGCCGATGATGGCTATGTTGCCGGGAATCTCGATGATGATCCCGAGCGACAGGCTGATCAGCGTCGGCGTGCCCCAGCCGAACTTCGCCATCGGGCCGATGAGGAAGGTCCCCTGCTCTGGCGGGAAGAAGGTGCGGAGATCGGAGATGATCCGGTGCGCGTTGGCGACGACGTCGTGCGGGAACAGCACCGAGTCCAGCGAGCCGGCGCGCACGCCGTTGACTAGCGCGTCGAGGTCCATCGAGCGGTTGAGCCCGACCAGTCCGCCGACTCCCAGCAGGGTGAAGCCGAAACCGAGCTGCAATCCGGGATTGAACTCGACCGTGATGATGGCGATGAAGGAAAAGCCCTTTGACCCGTCCGGCATCTTGGTGGTGATGACGCCGATTGCCGTCACCGAGAGGAAGTCGAGGATCTTCAGTTCCAGCGCGCCGGCATATTCGCCGCGGTCCGGATCGATGAAGAGATAGCCGCCGCCCTTCACCGCCCCGGCATCGATCGACAGCCCGACGCCGTTCGGTGGCTTGAAGCCGAAGGATAGATCGATCGGGCCGAGGTTGCCGCCGCTCCCCGGAAAAGCGAGATCGGTCCGCAGCCCGATGTTTTCCACCACCGCGACCAGCGGACCGAGCGCCGCCTTCAGCGTCGCGCCGATATCGATCGGGAGGCCGTCAGCCGACGGCGTCACCGCGAGCGCCAGTCCCTGCACCTGGATCGGACCGAGGTCGATATGCGCTGGGATCTGGATCTCGAGATGCGAGGTGCCGCGGAAATACACGCCGCGCGGATAGGCGACGCCGAGGCCGAGATCGAACTCGAACCGCGTCGAGATGCCCGACAGGATGGTCGAGATGAAGCCGTCCGAGCCGGACGCGTCGAGGACGAAAGCGAGGCCCTTGAGGTCCGCCTCGGCGAACACCTCGACGTCCTTGCCCGCCACCAGCGTGAAACCGCCGGCACCGCTCACCGATTGGTATTCGAGCCGCGTGCCCTCGCCGGTGCCGAGAACGATGGTCGGGCTGCCGGAGGCGGCGGAGTATTCCACTTCGACGCGCGCGGTGCCCTTGGCCGACGTCGGCGCGCCGCTGCCTGCGAAGCCGATCACCATGTCGATGCCGCTGCCCGGCCGCACCATCAGGCCGACACCGCCGGTGAGATCGAGGTCGCTCGAGATCGTCACCGCGATCGTCGGACCGAGCTGCATCCGCACCGACAGCAGCCCGCTGAACGACGGCAGCAGCGCGAAGCCCGGCTTCTTGCTCCCGGACTTTGGCAGCGGGAACAGTCCGAGCTCGGCCGATAGCCGTCCCGCGTCGCGCGCCCGCTCGAAGAACACCAAGCGGAGCCGCTTGCGCACGGCGGCACGCCCGATCGGAGGGCCGCCTTCGAGCGCGCGCGCGACCCGATCCGGCACCTCCACCATCCGGACGTCGAGCCCGAGCCCGGCCGCGAGGCTGTCGATCTGCCGCGCGAAGCTGGAGAAGTCGAAGCTGTCGGTGCCCCAGCCGAAGGCGTTCTCGAACAGTGTCACCGGGTCGGAGACGATCTTCGGCAGGTCCGGGAAGCTGAACCTGTAGTCGATGTAGTCCGGGCGGTTACCGGCGGGCGCGGTATAGCGGGTGCGGATGACGCCGAGCGCCTGCAGCGCGAAACCGATGCCCGGATGATGGTTGCGCAGATAGGTGATGAAGAGATAGCCGACGAGCTGCCCCGGAAACTCGCCCTTGAAATTATCGGCGTTCAGCGTCGCCGAAAATGCACCGCCGGGCGCCGAGACGAGGTCGTCGATCGCCTGCACGACGCCGGCGATCGCCTCGATGGTCTTGAAGGCGTCTTCGAGCGAGCCGGACACGACCGTCGTCTCGCCGTCGGACGCCACTTCGCCGTCGAGCGACAGCCCGCCGCCGACCAGCGCCTGGAGCCGATCGAACAGCAGCTGCAAGTCGACCGCGAGATCGGCGATCGGCTTCGGAATCACGTCGGAATCCCAGCCCAGCTTGAGCAGCAGGCCCTGGAACGCGGCCGGCGACTCCACCGCCGCCCGCAGCGGCAGCAGCAGCTTGCCGATCTCGGCGACGATCGTTTCGAGGGCACCCGGTTCAGCCATTTTTCTTGGCCTCCGGATAGAATTCGCGGTCGACGACGTCGTGCAGCGCGGGATCGACGCGGTTGGTGATCAGCCATTTGCAGACATGGCAAAAGGTGCCGCTGTTGTTCCGCATCTTGCAGTCGCCAGCCGGACGATAGACCAGCCCGGTGAAGTTGTATGCGCCTTCGTACAGGCCGACCAGCCGCTGCGCCTTGCATGGCGGCTTGAAATTCGGGATGTCCTTCGGGTCGTCGGCCTCGTCGTTCACATGAGCGAAGTCGGGATCCTTGTTGAGCGGCAGATGGTTGCCTGCGATGAAGTCGCGCACCTTCTTTTCCACCACATAGACCAGCGCGTCCGCATCGTCGCGGCGCGGCACGAACAGCAGCGAGCCTTTCGGAAACACGGGAAACGGCGCCGGCGGCAATTCCAGCCCGCCGAGCCGGATCGAGCCGAGGTTCTGGTCGATGTCGCCGATGTCGAGTCTGACGAGGTAATCGGAATCGGTGAACGTGAGTGGCAGTTGCTGGCCGATCGCCGTGATCTGGATGCGGCGGAGAAACGCCTGGCGGCCGGCCGCCTTCGCCTGCACCCAGCGCGGGATCTGGCGCGGGTCGATCCTGACCTCGATCGAGCCACCCTGCTGGGTCGAAGCCTGGGTCAGCTTGGCCGAAAGCTGGACCCTGAGAAGTTCGAACCATTTCACCTTGGACGGATCGACCAGACGGGAGTGATTGGCGGCGTAGCTCGGATCCTGAAAGATGTCGGCGAGCGCGACGATGTTGTCCTGCTCGCTCGAAGCGGTCGCATTGTCTTCGGCGCTCGTCTCGTATTCGTCGCCGAGATTGAAGGAATGGCCGAATTCGTGCGCGACCGTGTCGATGATATCGGTGAGGTCGGCGTCGATGTCGCTGGCAGGCTTGCGCCGCATCACCTTCTTCGTCGCCGTGTTGGTCGCCGGATATTCGAAGTCGAGCGTCTTCAGGCTCTGCAACGAATTGGCGGTCACGGTCGACTGGTTGAAATTGGTGCCGCCGATCATGTCCTCGTTGGTGATCATGGCGATCAGGCCGCGGCTGCGCTTGAAGGTGCCGTCCGGTATCCACTCGGCGCCGAGCGCGGTATGCGGCGACGACCCGAGCCGCAGTCCGGACAGGTAGGCCATGATCGGCGCCGCAACGTTCGCGCGGCCGTTCCGAGCGAGCTCCGGCGGATGCCGGCGCGGATCCGGAGCAAGGTGCCGGGTGACGCTGGCCGGCTTGAAGAACTGATAGGCGCGGGCGATCAGTGGCGCGAGGTTGGCATCGCCCGCCGCATCCGCCGCCGGCATCGTCAAAGCGGCCCCGGACTTCGCCGACCGGTCGCCCCAGCGGGAGCCGAGCATCAGGCCGTAGAAAGTGTCACGTGCCTCCAGGATGCCGAGCGATTTCTGCTTCCTCCACGCTTCGATCAGGGTGTCGTTGACCTTCGCCGCATCGTAGTTGGGCAGCGACTGACCCGCCCAGCGCGCCTTCAATTGCGCCGGCGTCGCAGTCTCGTTGCGGAGCGGCAGGCCGACGCGGGCCACGAGCTCGTCGACCTCGTAGATGCTCTTGTCGTCCGAAACGCTGTAATTCCACGGAATCGGTCCGCCCCTGCTAAGCTCCGAGGTCTCCTCGTCGTTGACGCGCCAGCCGCAGGTCACCGCCTGCTCTTCCGACGCCTGGAACGCCTTGAATACGTTGAAACTGCCCGCGAGCGTGCCGTAGGGCTCGTGGCGCTTCTGCGAGAACAGACCGTCCGCCGCTTCCTGCACGATCTTGTCGAACTTGTCCTTCTCGGACGCGCGAAAGCCTTCGGCGAGGAACAGGATGTTGTGCATCTCGGCGGCATTGGCGAGGTCGCCGGCGCGCACCGTTGAGATGTTGTCGCGGATCTTGGCGTAGTCGACCACCTTCACCGGCAGGCTCTGGTTGACACCGAGGAAGCTGCCGTCGAGCTGGGCCGCCCCCTCGCTCACGCCCCTCAACCGTCCCTCACTGTTCGTATTTGCCACCACGAAGGTACCGGGACTTGCCGAGCTGAGCGTGACGAAGCCGTGCCCGGTGATGTCGCCGACGAGATCGGTCCCGGTCGGATCGTCGCTGAACAGCGCGCACAGCGTCGGCTGGCTGTGGGCGACCGTCGGATGCAGCGCCGTGGTGATCGAGGAGTTGCCGAACCACCAGCCGAGCACATCGTCGTGCACCTGGATACGCGCGACGATGTAGCCGGGGCCGTATTCGATCACCACGAGGTTGGTGCCGACGTCGTCGCCGGTGATGGTGCGCGCCGCAGGATCGATCGTCACGAAGCTGGTCAGCCGGGACCCGACCGGGTTGTACGGCGCCAGGATTCGAAAATTGCAGTCCGCGGTGACGTCGGTCAGCGTGTAGGTCGTCGAGCCGTTCGGCAGATCCTGGTCGAACACGCGGAACGGCAGCACCTTGGTCGCGGGCTTCTTCAGCGCGACGTGCATGTCGCAATGCGGATAGACGATGAGAGGCATGCCGGCACAACCCTCTCAGCCAGCAGAACTATTGGGAAGCCCGTCGTTCCCATCGGAAATCTGGCATCAGAAGATTGTACACCCAAGCCTTCTCAATACAACCTCAACGTGATACTGTTTCGATATCCTTCTGCAATCGTCGTTTGCCGAGTGGAGCTCTCCATCACTGGGGCCAATCCTGCTGCATATGCCGGCGGCGTAGAGCATCTCGTTGTCATCGTTCACAGATGAACACGAACGCTCCGTGGTTTCCGATGAGAAGCGATTGGAAGGCGCTGGGTTCGTCGCTGTCCCCGCGGGGTACGAGACCGATGCGTGACCCGGTTTCTGACCGCGTCACGCCTCTTGAGACGCACTGCGACTGACCGCGTCTCCTATCCATGGGTTCGGCCCGACGCTGCTCGGCGTTGTCACGGGCGCCGACAGGCATCGTCACGTCACTCAGATGTCAAACAGCCACTTGCGGTCGGTTCAGGCGTGCGCGCGCGGTCTCGCGGCTCGATGAGTCCGAGGAATGCGTTGGTCGCGCGCGTCTCGAAACACGAGAGGCGCAGGGAGAACCGGACCTCGACTGAGGCCCGTGGCCCGCCTGCGAAAAAAAATGCAGGCGGCAGGTACCACAGGTCCAGCCGGACGACCCGGCCCTCCCTGCGCGATCAGTTTTAACGGTGTCCTTCGTGCTCTCCTTGGGGACCGGGCTTTCTTGCCCCCATCGCCCGCGCGACGCTTGCGCATCAACAGCAGGTTTGACCTCAGCATCGGGAGGCCGGGACCACACGACTTCGCCGTCCGCGACGCAAGCGCTCGTCTGGCGCAGCATCCACGTCCATCGCAGCCCACCTCCACGTATCGTGACGACGCGTACGCCCTCTGCATGAGGCGGGATGAACGGAGTAAAGCATGATTTCCGATAAAAAGAACGAGGGATTTTTGGCCAGCGTCGAGCGGCCCGGCGATCGCATCCAAGAACCCGGGTTTCCGCCCAGATATCTTTCCACCGTAATAGCCTGGCTCCGTCCCGGCCATTCACTTCGACCAACATGATTGAACGACGTGCATGCCCGAGCCTTCGCCGAGTCGAGGCGGTTGCGGCCGCGCAGGAAGGACGGAGCCCGGTATGACAAGCAACTCATTCGCAGATTCTCTTGGTGCACCGCGCGTGAACCCCGCGTATCACGCCGCAGCATTGCCAATCGCATCGATTGAGCGCAGGCTCCCCTTCCTAAGCGCGCAAGTCGCATTACGGCACCAGCCGCATCAGGGGAGAGACGCATGAAGGAACCGGGCCTCGACGGCCGCCACCGCGACAAGGATGGCGAGATCAGCAGGAAGCATGGCAACACGCTGGTCGGCACGTTGCGCAAGATCTACGGAAAGTCGTTCGCGGCCGGTTATCCGGATTCGACCAAACTCAGCGACGTGCTGCTTCAGCTCAACGAGACCTCGCTGAGCCAGCTGCGTAGGGATCACGGCACCGGGCATCTGGAGCACAAGATCAAGGAGGCGTCGAAATGATCGGCAGCGTGCATCGCACGTTGCCGTCACCTGCTGGACCCACGCAAGATGGGGGATGCTGACCGAGACTGACGGCACATCGCCGACCAGTGCCTCGCCCTTGACCGTCAAACCTCAGTCAGCCGACCTCAGGACGTCGGCGAACTGCTGCTCGAACCTTTTCTGCTGTCCCGTGCTCGGAAAATAGACCGGGCGGCCGGCGTTGATCACGTTGAAGCCGTCCTTTGTCAGTCGAGGCTCCAGAATCCGGCAGACGTTTGCCTTGATCAAGATCAGGGGAACGCCGCGATCCGACACAAGGCTGGATAGGTCCGCGACGAGCAGCGGGTAATCGTCTTCGATCAACGCATTCCTATCCTGACTCGCGTCTTTCGGCAGCTTGTCCACTTGCTGGTAGGTCGCATCGACCAGCACCCATCCCTTGCGCTGAAATTGTCGCAGCCCCTCTTCTTTCGTCGCAGGGGTGGCTCCCATCTGGCGCATGAGGGCCGTGAACAACGGCTCGCTGATCGAGCCGGCCGAGTCATAGAAGTATTTTCCTGAGGCCGGCGGCGATTCCGCGACGATGACAAGCTTGGCGACGTCCGGCTCATAGCGGCGTCTCAGCCCGAGATAATAATCTCGCCCCCTCGCCAACATCGACGATGCACCTCCACCGCACGAATGCGCAACACGGCGATCACTGACGTCACTGAACGTTCGTTTAGCATCAAGCGCCAACGATGGCAGCAAGGTCTGCAACACGCCGTCTGGAAAAGAATGCTGTCCAGCGGCGACGGGAAGGCCAGCGCTGCTTTCCCGTCGCTGAACGAAAGTGCCCGGCTTGTTACTTCCCCATGCTTCCCGCCTGGTTCGTGCCCGGGCCGACATTGCCCTGGCTCGACGAGGTGGAATCGCGGCCGGACTTCATGTTGCTGCCGGTGGTCTGCGACGAGGTGGTCGACGTCGCGGCGTTGTGCTTCTTGTGGTGCTTCGCTTGCGCGGCGAGCGGGACGGCGGCGAGGGTGGCGGCGACGAGGGTGGCAATGGCAAGCTGGGTCTTCTTCATGGATCCGATCTCCATCCGGTTGAACTCCACGCCGCCCAACCCGGCTGCGACATCACGGTTCCTGCCGGGGGATCAAGCGTTGTTGTTCGATTCCGACGGCGCGCGTGAAGGTGCGATGCAGCAGCGTCAGGCCGGCGCTTGCATGGGCACGGCGCCAGGCTGCGACACCGGCTTGGGAAACGGCCGGAAGGTCATCATCATCATGACAGCGCCGAGGCCCATCACCCACGAGCCGACATAGAGCCAAGTGTAGCTCGCAAAGCTGTCGTAGATCAGGCCGCCGGCCAGCGGGCCGGTCGCCATGCCGAGGCTGCCGGCCATCGCCGTGCCGCCGATCACCGTGCCCATGATGCCTTGCGGAAAATTGTCACGCGCGATCGCGGCGTAGAGCGGCATGGTGCCGGCATAGAGGAAGCCGAAGGTGGCCGCAACCGCATAGAACGCGGCGAGGTCGCGCACGACCACGTAGGCGAGCGCGCCGAACGCCTGCGCGAGCAGGCCGAGAACGAGCACGCGCTTGGCGCCGAAGCGGTCGCCGAGCAGGCCGAAGGCGATGCGGCCGCCGAGCCCGGCGAGCCCCTCGATGCTGTAGATCGTCACCGCCGCCATCAGCGGGATGCCGCAGGTGACGGCGTAGCTCACGGTGTGGATGATGGGGCCGGAATGCGTGGCGCAGCAGAAGAAGTTGGTGGCGAGCAGGATCAGGAACTGCGGCGAGCGCAGCGCCGCCGATCGCGTCATCTCGGCCGGCCCGGCGGCGGGACCCGACGCGACGGCGTCGCCGGGCGCGGACGATGGCGGACGGCCCACGAGCAGCGACGTGGGAATCATGATGGCGGCCACGATCGCGGCGATGCACTGCATCGCGGTCCGCCAGTCGTAGCTGGAGACGAGCCAGGCCGTGAGCGGCGACATCGTCATCGGCGCCACGCCCATGCCGGCCGAGACCAGCGACACCGCGAGGCTGCGATGGGTGTCGAACCAGCCGGTGACGGTCGCCATGACCGGCGGGAAGATCGCCGCCGTCGCGATGCCTGCGATCAGGCCGAACAGCAGTTGGAACGCCAACAGCGAGGATGTCAGGCTTGCCAGCAGCAGGCTGACGGCGAGCAGGATCGATCCGATCAGCAGCACGGGACGCGGGCCGATGCGGTCGGACAGCGTGCCCCAGCCCATGCTGGTGACGGCCATCGCCAGGAAGCCGATCGTCATCGCGGTGGAGATCCCCGCGACCGACCACCCGGTCTCGGCGGCCATCGGCTTGAGGAACACGGGCAGCGAGAACAGGCCGCCGACGGCGACGCAGCCGAGCACGCCCCCGGCCGCCACGATCACCCAGCGATAGTACGATGTGCTCATCCGCCGTCTCCTTCCCGATTGTTCGGTTGGAAGACGATCGGGACAAGGCCGAGACGACACGCGGCGATCGGATTTTTTCGCGGGCTGTGGGGCCGGCGCCTCACACCGGCGTCATGCCGTGCTGGCGCTTGGTTTCGGCGGTCTCCTCCGAGACCAGATATTCGATGAAGGCGCGCGCGGCCTCGGCGTGCGCGCCGGCCTTGCACAAGGCGGCAGCGAACACCGTGCCCGGCTGCAGCGCGTCCGGCAGCAGGCCGACGATGTCGATGCCGGGCGCGCCGAGCATTTCGCTGAGCTGCTGGAAGCCGACCTCGACCTCGCCGTCGGCGAGCAGCCTAGCGACGGGAATGCCGGGCTTGGCCTGGACCAGGCGCGAAGTGCCCTCGCTCTCCAGGCCCCAGTCGCGGGCGAGCTTCTGCACATACGTGCCGCTCGGGCCGGTGGAGATGCCGATCGCCCTGGCGTTCTCCATCGCCCTGCGCACGGCGGCCTCGTCGAGCGGATCGGGCTTGGGGCTGCCGGCGCGCACCGCCATCGCCATCGGCGATTCCGCGATTTCGATGATGCTGCCGGGAACGAGATGGCCGTCGCTTTCAAGCTTCTGCAGCGCATCGGAGGCGAGCACGGCGAAGTCGAACGCTTCGCCGGCGCGGATGCGCTTGGCGGCATCGACGCCGCCGACGGATTCGATCGTGATCACCTCGCCGGTCGCCTCCTCATAGGCGGCGGCGAGCTCAGCGAGGATCTGCCTCGTCGCCATCGAGGAAATGCCGGCGGCGGTCACGCTCATGATCTGCTCCGTTCAACGATGTCGATGACGACGCCGCAAAGGCGGACGCGCACGTCTCGGATATGGCAAGCGCGGCGGCGGAGCAAGATGGTCGTCACTTCGGCACGTTGCGCTCCAGGTCCTCCAGCCACGCGGTGGCGTTGCCGTCGGACGGGGCGCGCCAGTCGCCGCGCGGCGACAGGGCGCCGCCGGCCACCACCTTCGGGCCGTTCGGCATCGCCGAACGCTTGAACTGGCTGAAGGCGAAGAAGCGCTTGAGGAACACCTCCAGCCACTTCCTGATCTCGGGAAGTGTATAGGCGTGGCGCTTGTCGGCAGGGAAATGCGGCGGCCAGGCGCCGTCGCCGACATTCTTCCAGGCGTGATGCGCCATGAAGGCGATCTTCGACGGGCGCATGCCGTAGCGCAGCGTGTAGAACAAATTGAAGTCCTGCAGCTCATAGGGGCCGATCGTGGCCTGGGTGCTCTGCGGCGTCTCGCCCTCCTTCACCGGGACCAGCTCCGGCGAGATCTCGGCCGACAGCACTGCCTCGAGCGTGGGGTCGACATCGGCCGAGAACTGATGCGAGGCGATGACCCAGCGGATGAGATGCTGGATCAGGGTCTTCGGCACGCCGGCATTGACGTTGTAGTGCGCCATCTGATCGCCGACGCCATAGGTGCACCAGCCCAGCGCCAGCTCCGAGAGATCGCCGGTGCCGAGCACGAGGCCGCCGCGGTCGTTGGCGAGGCGGAACAGATAGTCGGTGCGCAGCCCGGCCTGCACGTTCTCGAAGGTGACGTCGTAGACCTGTTCGCCGCGGCCGAAGGGATGGCCGATGTCCTTCAGCATCTGCGTCGCCGCGGGGCGGATGTCGAGTTCGGCGGCGCTGACTTGAAGCGACGACATCAGCGCATGCGCGTAGGACTTGCTCTGCGCGCCCGTGGCGAAGCCGGGCATCGTGTAGGCCAGGATGTTGGTGCGGGGAAGGCCGAGCAGGTCGATCGCCTTCGCCGCGACGATCAGCGCATGCGTGGAATCGAGCCCGCCGGAGACGCCGATCACGATGCGCTTGGTGCCGGTTGCGCGCAGCCGCTGCGTCAGGCCGGCGACCTGGATGTTGTAGGCCTCGTAGCAGTCCTGATCGAGCCGCGCGGCATCGCTCGGCACGAACGGAAAGCGCTCGATGCTGCGCATGAAGCCGATGTCGCCCTCGGCCGGCTGCAGCTCGAAGCCAATGCGGCGCCAGTGCATGCCGGCGCCTTGCGCGCGCGCATTGTCGTCGAACGTGCCCATCAGCGCCCGCTCCTGGCGCAGCAGATCGAGATCGACGTCGGCGAAGATGGTCTGTCCGGTCTGGCGGAAGCGCTCGCTCTCGGCGAGCAGCACGCCATTCTCGAAGATCGAGGTCTGGCCGTCCCAGGCGAGATCCGTGGTGGATTCGCCGACGCCCGCCGCCGCATAGACATAGGCCGCGAGGCAGCGCGCCGAGGTCGAGCGGCACAACAGTGAGCGGGACTCGGCGCGGCCGACCGTGATCGGGCTGCCCGAGAGATTGGCGAGCACGGTGGCGCCGGCGAGCGCGAGCTCGGACGCCGGCGTCACCGGGATCCACATGTCCTCGCAGATCTCGACGCCGATGACGAGGCCGGCGACATCCGCGGCGGCGAACAGAAGGTCGGTGCCGAACGGCGCCATGGTCTCGGCGACCTCGATCATCTCGCCGCGGATGCCGGCGCCGGAGGCGAAGTGGCGGCCTTCGTAGAATTCGCGATAGGTCGGCAGGTAGCTCTTGGGAATGACGCCGAGCACCTCGCCGCGGTGGATCACGACGGCGCAATTGTAGACACGGTGCGCAAAGCGCAGCGGCGCACCGACGATCAGGACGGGCATCAGGTCGTGCGAGGCTTCGACGAGGGTGAGCAGCCCGCGCTGGACGGCGTCGAGCAGCGGGTCCTGCTTGACGAGGTCCTCGATCGCGTAGCCGGACAGACAGAGCTCCGGAAACACCGCGACCGCCGCGCCCTGGTCATGGCAGGCGCGCGCCGCGGCCAGGATCGCCGCCGCATTGGCGGTCGGGTTGGCGACGCTCGAGGCGGTGACGCAGGCAGCGACGCGGGCAAAGCCGTGGCGGTAGATCGAATGGAAATTCATCGTGGCAGTCCATCTCCTGTCGCCTCTGATCATACGACATGGACCATGACGGGAGCCATAACAAGCGCGGCAGGTCAGCACCGCCCCGTCCGCAGGCTGACTCCGCGCGCGTCATTTGAATTGCGCGGGCCACCCGGTGCCGGGTAACTCGAAAGCTCGCTCCTTCGCGCAAGTCCAGGTGAACGGCATCCATGAACCTCTTCGTCATCGGCTTCGGCTACACCGCCCAGCGCTTCGTCGAGCTGCACCGTGGCGCGTTCGCCCGCATCGGCGGCACGGTCCGCAGCGCCGACAAGCGCGCGCGATTGGCGCATGATGACATCGACCTGTTCGACGGCACGGCCCCCGCGGCCGCGACGCTGGCGAAGGCGGCGGACGCCGACGTCGTGCTGATCTCGGTGCCGCCGGGAGGAGGCGACGACCCGGTGCTGGCCGCATTCGGCGACGCCATCACGGCGGGGCGCGCGCGGCACGTGGTCTACCTCTCGACCGTCGGCGTCTATGGCGACCATCAGGGCGGCTGGATCGACGAGGACACGCCGCTGGCGCCCGAGCACGACCGGGTGCAGGCCCGGGTCCGCGTCGAGCAGGACTGGCGCGCGCGGATCGGCGACCGGCTCGCGGTGCTCCGGCTCGGCGGCATCTACGGGCCGGGCCGCAACGCGCTGGTCGAGCTGCGGGCCGGGCGGGCGCGGCGCATCGTCAAGCCGGGACAGGTGTTCAACCGTATCCATGTCGATGACGCGGCCAGCGCGATCATGGGCGCGATCCAGCGCGGGTCAGGCGGCGCCTGGAACATCGTCGACGACGAGCCTGCGCCGCCGCAGGACGTCATCGCCTATGCCGCTGCGTTGATGGGCATCGCCCCGCCGCCGGAACTTCCGTTCGACCGCGCCGAGCTGTCGCCGATGGCGCGCAGCTTCTATGCCAGCAACCGGCGCATCCGGAATATCCGCGCCAGGCAGGAGCTCGGCGTCGGCTTCGCCTACCCGACCTATCGCGCCGGGCTCGAGGCGCTATGGGCCGCCGGCGAAGGGCGCTGACGCGAGATTTCCGCCGCCGGGCGGGAAACCTTTCACGCCACTGACGATTGCAACGAACAGAGATTGTCATGCGGGTTTGACGCGGCTGCACGTCGCGCAGCCCTCACGGATCAAAGGATGTTCGACATGCAAGGCGATCAACCCATCAGCTGGCTGATGTTCTTCACGCTCGCGGCCGCGATCATCATCGCCGCCGGCGCGTTCCTGGCCTTCCTGCGGTCGCGGCACAACCGAGAGATCGCGGCGGTGGCGCTCGAGGGAGACGGCCGGGGCCGCGGCGTGGCCCCGTCCGGTGCCCTGCCCGAGCTCGGCGGCCTGTTCGTGCTCGCGCTGGTGGTCGCCGGCCTGCTGGTTGCCGGCTATCAGAGCGGCGACGCGACGCGCTTCGCCGGCGGCGACAAGCCGACGCCAGTGCCGTCAGCGCCGACCAACACCGACCGCGGCACTACGGTCGGCGCCGGCGCCGCGATCACCCCGCCGGAAGCCCCGACCATGACCCAGCCGGCACGGCCCGGCCCGGACCTGCGTACCGCGCCCGCATCGTCGCCGACGGGAGCCGGCCCCGAGAGCGGCGGGCATCCGGAGGCCAATCCCCCGGCGAGGTGAAAAAGCGCCTCTCGAAAGCAAGAAGGCCGCGCAATGCGCGGCCTTCTTGATGTTCACTCCAAGTTTGATGTTCACGCCGGGAGGATCCCCCCCCCCGATCAGATCGCGGCTGCGACCTTGTCGAGGCCGATGGTGCGCGCAAGCCGCCGCACTTCGTCCTTCTGATCCTCGCGCAACTGCCATAGCAGCGGCATCGCGGCTGACTTCAGCTGTTGCACCTCATCCGAATCCGGATCGAGCGCCACCGCGCCCGGCTTCGCCGCGCCCTGGCGTCCGGCGTGGATCTTGCGGGCCACGGCGCGCAGCGCCGTCTCGACCGCCGGCCAATAATATTCCTGGCTCGACGAGAGCCGCAGCCGTTCCTTGATGCCTGCGATCTGGCCGTCCGACAGCAACGAATAGGCCTTCTGCACCTCCGGCTTCAGCGGCGCCGGGGCCGGCTCGCTCCTGGCGAGAATCTTGGACTTCGGCACCATCGGCTCGGCAGCGACGACCGCGGCAGCCGACGCCTTTGCCATCTCCGGCTCGGACGGCGCATAGGCATAGGCCTGACGCAGCGTCGCCTTCGACGGGGCACTCGGCTGCTGCACCTCGGGGGTCGCAAGTGTGACCATCGCCAGGCGGTCGCCCTTGGCTTCACGATTGGAGAGCGGGCTCTTCGCCACCACCGGCGGCATCATCGCACCGGCCGAAGGCACGCTGTCCTGCATCAGGACGCTCGTCACGGCCGCGCCTGCAATCAGCACGCCCAGCAAAGCGACAAAAGCGATCGACTTCGTCACGCAATTCTCCGTATCCCGGCGGAAAGCCGCACTTTGCCGAAAAGTGGGAGTTAATTAAGGCTTTACGATGCCACAGAAACACAGAGGCCACCATTCTGCCCTGTGAACATGACGGACATTTTTTTTCACGCCGCCGAAGACAGCTCGGCCGGCATCAGCAGATCGTACGCGGCCTGGATGTCGGCAACGATGTCGGAGGCTTCCCAAAGCGCGGCCGGTTCCACCGAATGCAAGCTGATGGTCCAGTTCCCGCCGCGGGCGGTGCGGGGAACGCTCATGATGTCGAACTGGACGTTGCGGCATAGCGGATGCCGCTGCAGAGCATGCCCGACGCGGATCCGGATCTCCTCGAGCGTCACCCGCTCTTTGTCCTGCCGTAGCCCGATGCCCATCGCACGATTCCGCCAAGTTCAAGCTCCGCGGATTGTGGGACCCGATGGTTAATGGTGCCTTAAGGACACACATCACGTTTTCTCATGGCCGGAGGCCACCCGCGCCGCCGTACTCATCAGCCGTGCGCGCCACCAGCACGGCGACCGACGGGATGTCGGTGACCCCCGAGGTCGCGTGCCCGGCGCTCCAGATGTCGCGCCAGCGTTTCGGCCGCGCCTCGCGCGCAGCGATGTCGATGTCACTGCCGATCTCGATCGCGCCACGCGCCGGCAAGGCTTTGGGATCGAGCCCGGCCGCGACGATCGACGGCCGGAGCATGCTGGTCGGCAGGCCGGTGAAGGCCGAGGTGAGCAGCACGTCGTCGGCCGAGCTCGCGACCAGCATCGACTTGTACCGGTCATCGGCAAGGCTTTCGCGCGTGGCGATGAACTTCGTGCCCATGTAGGCGAGATCGCAGCCGAGCACCTCGGCCGCCCGCAACGCCACGCCGTCGCTGATGCCGCCGGCGAGCACGATCGGCCCGGCGAAGAACGCCCTGATCGCGCGCACGAAGGCAAATGGATTGAGCCAGCCGGTCTGGCCGCCCGCCCCGGCCGTGAGCAGCACCAGGCCATCTGCGCCGGCCTCGACCGCGCGCTCTGCATGAAGGATCGAGGCGACGTCAGCGAACACCAGCGCGCCCGCATCATGCAAGGGCGCAACAACCTTTGCCGGCGAGCCGACCGAGGTAATCACGATCTCCGGGCGGCGCCGCAACAGCACCGCGAGATCGTCCTGCAGCCGCGCGTTGGAGTGATGCACGATCAGATTCGGGCAGACCGGCGCAGCCGCCGCCCCGCTCGCATCGCTGCCGCGCGCAAGCCGATCGGCAATCTGGAGCAGCCAGGCGTCGAGCTCGTCGGGGGTTCGACAATTGACCGTCGGGAACGCGCCGATCACGCCGTTGGTGCAGGCCGTGCTCACCAGCTCGATTCCCGACACCAGGAACATCGGCGCTGCGATCAGCGGCAGGCGCAGCCGCGCCCGCAGCCCGTCCCATCGAGTGTCCTGCACGGCGCGTCCCTCCCTGATCCTTGTTGGGCTCAGGGATAACGGCGCCGCCGCGTGCGATCAATCGTCGCCGAAGAAGCTGAAGCGCGGCCCCTCCATGCCGACCGGCTGCGCCGCATAGGCGCGCGGCGTCGTATCCTCACGCACGGCCTGCTCGACCGCGCGCAGATCCTGCTCGCGGCGCTGGCGCCGGCGCTCGACATATTGCCGGTGCCGCTCGGTGCGGCGCTGCTCCGCGACGCGCTTGCGCTCCGCCCCGCGCGCCTTGATATCCGCGTCCTCGGCCTTCGCTGCGGCCTTGTCCTGTCCCTTCTCCTGAACGTCCTCGGCGGTACCGGCCTGCGTGCTGGCCGGCGCCGAAGAGGCGGCGGGCACAGCCGTCGCGTCCGGCACGGCAGCCTGCGGCGGGGGCGAGGGATTGGGCGATACCGGCGTCGCCGGCCCCGTCTCCGCTGCTGCGGGCGCCACCTTGATCGGCGTGGTCGCGGCCGCCTGCGTTGCCGCAAGATACGAGGTGGTCGTCGGACTTGGCGACGGCGTCTCCGGCACGGAACGCGCGAGCTTGGCCTGCTCGAACGCCTGCGAACTCGGATGCATGCCCTCCGCGATCATGAGCCCGCCGCCGAGACCGGCCGCGACGGCGATGGCGACCGTTCCGGCTCCCGCAAAAAAAGCTGTCGAGGTGCGCATGGCCTTGCTCCGCTATTGTTCGGCCGGGCAACGCGGCGCGCGCAGCGATGTTCCGAGGACGACAAGCGCGCCTTGAGCGCGATGGGCTTTCTGATAGCGTCGGCAACAAGCCCCGCGACGCCATAACGATCGCGGCATCTCGGGAGGATCGTCCATGAGCCTACAGCTTCATTCGTTTCCGGTCGTCTGCGAGCAGACCCTGCTCACGCTGTCGCGTCATCCGTCGCGCACCGCCTTCAGCTGGCCGGACGGATCGCTGACCTATCAGGGCGCGATCGACCTGATCGGCCGCATGCAGAACGTGTTCATGCGGCTCGGCCTGCCGCCGGGAACACGCGTCGCGTTCCTCAGCGCGAACCGCGCCGATGCCTGGTGCGCCGGCACGGCGGCGCAGCTGTCGCGGCTCGCCATCACCTGGCTGCATCCGCTGGGCTCGCTCGACGATCAGCTGTTCCAGCTCGCCGATTCCGAATCGCAGGTGCTGGTGATCGATGCCGCCGCGTTCCACGACCGCGGCGGCGAACTGGCCGCGCGCTCGGGCGGCCTGCGCCACGTGTTCACGCTGGGCGCAGCCGGCTATGGCGTCGACCTCCTCGCCGCGATCGAGCAGTCAGGCCACGCCAGCGCGCGCAACTTCGCCACGCCCGAGGACATCGCGACCTTGAACTACACCGGCGGCACCACCGGAAAGTCGAAGGGCGCGCTGCGCCATCACCGGGAATATGGCGGCTTCGCCACCGCGATCCTCGCCGATTTCGAGATCCCGGAGCGCGCCCGCTATCTGACGGTCGCCCCGATCAGCCATGTCGCCGGCACCAAGGTGCTGCCGACCCTGATGCGCGGCGGCACCGTGCACATGCTGAAGAGCTTCGATCCGGAGGCCGTGCTCGCGACCATCGCGCGCGAGCACATCAACTTCACGCTGTTCGTGCCGACGATGATCTACGTGCTGCTCGATCATCCCGCGTTAGCTAAGACAGATCTCTCCTCGCTCGAGCTCGTGCTGTACGGCGCCTCGGCGATGTCGCCGACACGGCTGGTCGAAGGCATCGAGCGCATCGGCCCGGTGTTCTCGCAGCTCTATGGCCAGACCGAATGCTATCCCGTCTCGGTGCTGCGGAAGGCCGATCATGATCCGAAGCAGCCGGAGCTGTTCCTGTCCTGCGGCTTCCCGATCGCGGCCTGCGAGGTCAAGATCCTCGATGACCACGATCAGGAGGTCGCGCTGGGCGAGGCCGGCGAGATCTGCGTGCGCGCACCGCATCTGATGGCGGAGTATTGGCAGCGGCCGGACATCACCGCCGAGACCTTGAAGAACGGCTGGCTGCACACCGGCGACATCGCCCGCCGCGACGAGCGCGGCTACATGTACATCCTCGACCGCAAGAAGGACATGATCGTCTCCGGCGGCTTCAACATCTTCCCGCGCGAGATCGAGGACGTGCTGACGCAACATGCCGACGTGGCGATGTGCGCGGTGGTCGGCGTGCCCGACGACAAATGGGGCGAGGCGGTCACCGCGATCGTGGTGCCGCGCGCCGGCGCGCAGATCGACGCTGCCGAGCTGATCGAGCTCGTGAAGGCGCGCAAGGGCTCGGCCCATGCGCCCAAGAGCATCTCGTTCGTCAAGGAGCTGCCGATGACCGGCGTCGGCAAGGTCGACAAGAAGGTGCTGCGCGCACGGTTCTGGGAGGGCCGCGGGCGGATGGTGGGGTAGCGGCATCATCAGCTCCCTCGATCGCCACCGTCATTGCGAGGCGCTCTTGCGCCGAAGCAATCCAGGGCCGCGGATGAGGCCCTGGATTGCTTCGCTCCGCTCGCAACGACGGCAATCCAGACTCGCGGCTTTGCAATGCCGATGGAAGCTCTCGCCCGTAGCCGCCGCGCTCCGCTGTCGTCCCGGGCAAGTGAAGCGCGACCCGGGATCCATAACCACAGGGCAGCGTCGTAAGCGCTGACGTAGCGACCCGCGTGCCTCGACCGTCGTCTTATGATCATGGGTCCCGGCGTTCGCCGGGACGACAGCCTTTGTGTGGCGCGATACTCGCCACGCGATCCGCTGTATCCAAACAACACTGAATGCGCTGCCCCCATTGCAGACATGACATTGCTGCCTCGCGGCGCATCTGCGTCCGAGTCTTGCTGGTGTCGTTCCCCTCCAACTCACGGAGGGTGCAGGGAAGGCCAGGCCTCGACCGAGGCCTGCGGTCCGCGTGCAGCAAAAAAGCACGCGGCAGAACCACAGGTTCGGCCGGATAGACCCGGCCTTCCCTGCGCGATGGCTTTACGATTTATACGCAGTCTCCTCGGTGACCGGCTTGTTTGCCACCGTGGCGACAACGCGTTTCACGCGTTGCGCGGACCTCAGCTTCGGGAGGCCAGGACCCTGCGACTTCACCGTCCGCGACGTGGCGTACGTCGGCATGCCCAAAGCATGCTGCGCCCCATCGCGGCCACCGCATCCCACCCCAACGCATCGTGACGTTCGCGAAGCGCCCCTCGTCAGTGAAGCGGGATGCGGAGAAGAGACCATGGATTTCTGAAAATGCAAAGTCGAATATTTTTCGCTCCGCATCTGGACAGCCCAAATCAGCTTGATCGCGCGAGCGAATTTCGTCTTTGCGCGCGCCGCTGCGGACGCCCGACCTGCGCCGGAAAGTATCGATGGGGAAGCAAGCCTGCTCGTCGGCCAAATCAACCTCGCTGCGGCACAACGAATCCCAGGCGACGCGCGACAGAGGGCCCAACGAAAAGCCGGTCTGCACTCCGACCCGCTGTCGTGCCGAACAAGCGAAGCCGGACGATGTGCAGGCATCGTCGCGTTCGCGCGACCCAGGACCGAGACCCCAGGACGTGGCGAGCCCGGATGCATCAATGCGCGTGCCTCGAATATGGCCCTGGGTTATGGGTCCCTGTGTCTGGAAAGTCTGCCATGATGATGGTGGGCGGGAAGCCGTTGGGTCCTTGGCGCTAGACGCCG
>NZ_JAUETB010000016.1:0-169818 GCF_032484495.1 Bradyrhizobium sp. SZCCHNS3052
CCGTCGTCCGCCATCCCGGTCGAGCACCTCTCCAGGAACGCTAAGGCCGTCGAACATGCCGCGCAGCTTCTCCGGCAAGGCCTTGCGCACGATCTCGGCCACGCGCTCGCGGAACGTGATCCCGCGCCGCGCGGCGTAGCTCTGGACGGGATCGGCACGGTCGTAATCCGAGGCCATGTCCTTCGACCGCTCGCGCGACAGGGCACGGTTGAGCCGATCCGCATCGATAAAATCGTCGCGGCCATAATGCAGGTCCACGCTGTCGCGATGCCGCGACAGGGCGACATAGCTGCTGTGGGCGTCCATGCCGGGCGTTGCCAGTACATGGACCCGGTCGACCGTCACACCCTGCGCCTTGTGGATCGTCGCGGCATAACCGTGGTCGATCCGGTTGTAGTCCTTGAGGTCGAAACGCACGGATCGGCCATCGTCGGTCTGCACAGTCATGGATCGCACGCTGACCTGCTCGACGGTGCCCAGCGTGCCGTTCTTCACGCCAAGGCCGCGCTCGTTCTGCAGGAACATGACGCGGTCTCCGCCGGCGAAGTCTCTCGCCCCGCGCTCGACCGCTACTCGCACCTCGTCGCCGAGATCGCCAGCGGCCCGCATCCGCTCGCGCGCTGCCTCGTTCAGCGCCTGCACTTCGTCATTGGTGTGGGTCAGGATGATCCGACTCCGATCCGGTGATGCCTGCCGGTCGCGGTCCCAGCGCTCAATCAGATCGCTGCGCGCCTGCTCGCGGGTCTGGGCCTCATGCACCATGCCGTGGGTGCGGTAGGCCTCGAGCGCATGGCCTACTTTGCCGGTCGCCAGATCGCGCGTGGCGTCGCGCTGCCAGTCCTCCCGCTGACGCCGCACTTCGCCGATCTCGGCGCCGCCGTGACGCTCATGGATTGACCGGAACGCAGCGCCCGCCTCGATGGCCTGCAGCTGCTGCGGATCGCCGACCAGCACCACCTTTGCGCCAGCCTCGGCAGCATGGGACAGCACGCGCTCAAGTTGCCGCGTACCGACCATGCCGGCCTCGTCGATCACCACCACATCGCTCGATTTGAGCAAATCACGGCCTTGTTCCCAGCCATGCTCCAGGCTGGCAATCGTGCGTGACGATATACCCGATCCGCTTTCGAGGTTTTCCGCGGCAATGCCGGACAGCGCCACGCCCCGGACCTCGAAGCCGGCCGCTTCCCATGCCTCCCGCGCCACCCCCAACAGCGCGCTCTTTCCCGTCCCGGC
This sequence comes from Bradyrhizobium sp. SZCCHNS3052, assembly GCF_032484495.1. Taxonomy (NCBI): domain Bacteria; kingdom Pseudomonadati; phylum Pseudomonadota; class Alphaproteobacteria; order Hyphomicrobiales; family Nitrobacteraceae; genus Bradyrhizobium; species Bradyrhizobium sp. SZCCHNS3052. Next base: position 1,237 of record NZ_JAUETB010000016.1, read on the forward strand.
ATGTCCGATAACGACGCCCAGATCGCGTCCATCGGTGACGTGCGCCAAGGCGTCAACCTGCTCGGATGACAGCAACAGGCCGCGCGCTTCCGCACCCGCCAGAGCGGCCTGGCGATCCGCGTCGCGCACCTCATGGCGCTCCCGTTCCGCCATCAGTTCAGCGGCCCGGTGCAGGCGCTGTTCTGCCTCGATCATCCCGCGGGTGGTGAACCGATCCTCGCCGCGGGCGTCCTTGCCGAGTTCGACCAGATCGGGCGCTCCCTGCAGTGCGCCCACCACCTCATTGAACTGGTCGAGCCCGTCGCTATGCCGGTGCGCGAACCTCGCCATATCGCGACGGGTGAAGGTCGATTGCTGCAGGGTGATAGCGTCCAGTCCAAGCAAGGGATCGGCGATGATCCGCGCACCATTGCCGCGCGCGATCTCGCGGTGCATCTCGGCCCGGTCGGCCTCACCGACTTCTCCAGCGACGCCCCGAACCTCAATCCGTTTCGCCGGCGCGCCGATCTGGCTTTGCGGCTCCAGCGCGATGCCCTGGGCTTCCAGACTGCGATGGTCGATCCGTGCGTCGATGTCGAGCTCAGCCAGCCGCTCATTGGCGAGCTCCGCCCAGCGTTCGCGCCAGCGCTCGACCATCTCGGTGCGATTCCAGTCTCGTACCTTCTTGCCAAAGCCGTTCTGATCGACCGCGCGCAGGGTCAGCATGACATGAGCATGAGGTTTCGGCAGTCCGTCCTCGGCCCTGTCCCAATGCACATTGAGATCGGCGATCATGCCAAAGTCCACGAACTCGCTCCGAACAAAATCACGGGCTAGCTCGATGCCCTGCGCCTCACTCATCTCGCGCGGAAGCGCAAACTCCACCTCGCGGGCCAGCTGGGCATCTTTCCGGATTTCGAACGCTTCGACATCATTCCAAAGCCGCTCGCGATCGCGCCATGCCTCCGGCGCGTTCCCCGGCAGCATCACCTCGGAATGGACGACGCCGCGCTTCCCGGAAAAGTCTTGCTCGCGGCCGAGCCGCTCGTCGCGCAGCCGCGAAGCCGAGCGATAGGCGGCCGATGCCACCGCACTGCTCCCGGCCTTCCGGCCAATGACCTTGACGTAAAGATGGTAGATCGCCATCGCGATCCAATCACTGGCACAGCGAAGCGCACGTCGGAACGACGTATAAGCGCGCCCTCCCTCGAAAAAATCTCGGGAGGGACCAGCCCGTCCCGGCCAGTCCCGGCGACCTTACAGCATTGTGCCGGGCGCTCGGCTATCATTTCTCTATCAACGCGGATGGAAACGACGATGCGCAAGCCTAGGGACTTTGATGCTGAACTGAAGGCACTTGGGGACAAGGCGCGTGGCCTTAAGAGCCGCAAAGTGCAACAGCTCGGCGAACTGGTGATCGCTACCGGAGCCGACGCGCTAAGTGCCGATGAATTAGCGGGAGCACTGATCGTGCTGGCCGAGACAGAAGAGGCCGGAAAGAAGGAGGCATGGGCCAGGCGCGGGACCGCGTTCTTTCAAGGACGAGCGCGGCGAAATGCGCCAGCAACTGACCGCGACGTGGACGGCCCTCCGGCGCAACCGGGTGGCTCTCAACCGGCATCAGTCCGCAAGGGCGCGGCATGACATGCGCACGTGGCAGGTCGAGCGCCGCAAGCGCACGCGGCATCTCATCGAACTCGGTGGGCTCATCGTCAAAGCCGGTATCGCGGACCTAACTGGCGATGATCGCGCCACTATCCTTGGCGCGTTGCTTTGGATGGCTGCCAAGCTCAAGAGCGATCAAGGCGAACGGGCACGAGCGCTGTGGGCCGCGAAGGGGAAGCAGGCGCTCGAGGCGGACACTGCAACACACAAGGGGATAGATCGAACTGTCTCAGCAGTTCGTCGTTGATGCACAACAATTGCAAACTACCGCCAGATGGCTCGCCATCCGCGGTCGGTCCTGAACCACATCTGGTCGGCGGTCTCCTCGTCGCTTTGAACGCTCCACCCTTCGACAAGGAAGATAACGGGGCGCGTCCCAGCAGCGGGGGAACCGACGGCCGAGCCAGCAAATCCCGGATGAGCGCTACCACCGCAACCACGGCGCAGGCAATGAAAGTTCCGCGGTCAACGATCATGTGACGGCTCCTTGCCGCTCTAAGTAACCTCGTGCCAACCGCGATGATTTAAAGGCAGAGCTGCCACGGTTGATGTCTGTAAATGTGAAGGGTTTCGGATGCCGGCCGCATGATTGACGGCGCGGCACATTCGGGCGGCCGGCGTCCGAAAGCCTCCAAGGGAGGAAACCGCGCATGATGGGCAGGACTGGCGCGGCAGGCTCTATGGGGATTTGAGCGCTGCAGGTGAGCTGGCCGATTGAGTTTGAGCCGGTGCAGCGCGCGACGCGGCGGCGGTGCAGTCGCTGAACGGGTGGTGCACGGCGCCGGTCTCGACGTGTCGTCTGCGGATTGACGAGGACAGAGGAACGTTGGGGCGGACGCCGCCGTGACCGGTCGATGAGCGGCAGGCACTGCGAGCAACTTTGCACAATGGCGGGTGCGCGGTCATGAGGTATCGATCCTGATGGCGCCGGTTGGTGCGGTCGGTTGGTGACGCGGCGTTGCGCCTCGCTCAAAGACCTTGATGACGATCATGCGGCCGCCGCAGCATGGACAGGGCGACTTGGCCATGTCGACGATGGTCTCGGCCGGCTTATCCTCACGATCCCTGACGGCGAGCAGTTCGCGCGCGCGTGCGACGTTGTCGGCGCAGGCGCCCCGCGCCAGCAGGCCGTAGTGGCGGATGCGGTGGAGGCCCTTCGGCAGCACGTGGATGAGGAAGCGGCGGATGAACTCGTCTGTCGCGAGCGTCATCCGCTTTTGACGGTCGCGGCCGTCGACCCGGTAATCCTTCCACCGGAAGGTGACGCCGTGCCGGTCGAAGGCGATCAGGCGGCTGTTGGAGATGGCGACGCGGTGGGTATAGCGCGACAGATAGGCCAGCACGGCCTGTGGCCCGCCAAACGGACGCTTGACATGGACGACCCATTCCGTCTTGCGCGACGCTGCAAGCCATGCGGCGAACGATTGTGCTCCGGCGAGATGAGCGTCGTTGCCGAAGAAGCTCAGGCGCCCGGCCTGGTGGAGGGCGGCAAGACGCTCCAGGAACAGCCGCCGGAACAGGCGTGAGAGCACGCGCACCGGCAGGAAGAACCCCGGCCGGCAGGAAACCCAGCTCCGGCCATCGGGCGCGATCCCGCCGCCCGGCACGATCATGTGCACATGCGGGTGATGGGTCATGGCCGAGCCCCAGGTGTGCAGCACAGACATGATGCCGATCCTGGCGCCGAGATGCTTCGGGTCCGAGGCGATCGTCAGCATGGTCTCGGCCGAGGCCTTGAACAGCAGATCGTAGACGGCGGCCCGGTTGTGGTAGGCGATGTCGGCGATCCGGGCCGGCAGCGTAAACACGACGTGATAATACGGCACCGGCAGCAGCTCAGCCTCGGGGTCGGCGAGCCACTGCTTCGCCGCGGCGCCCTGGCACTTCGGACGGTGCCGGTTGCGGCAGGAGTTGTAGGCGATGGACGTGTAGGCGCAGTCCTCGCAGCGCGCGACATGGCCGCCGAGGGCTGTTCTGGACGGAGCGGCTTAGCGCATGAAGCGCTGCACCGGAATTCTGTGCTCGTCCATGCCCGCGGATCGACGGCGCCTTGTTTGTGTATCAATGGTGGGCCGGTTTGCACTCACCAGATAGCCACAAGCGTTTTGTTTGATAAGATGCACGACATGCGCCCCTCCGAAGCTCTCTTCTGGTTGAAGCTTTGGCATCGCGAAAAGTCGTGGCAACGCGGCTTGCAAGATGAACGGGAGGCCAAGCTGGGATGTAACAGCGACGACGGGCACCCGAGTTCAGGATACAGATCTTATCCTCCGCGACCGTCATGTCCCGGCTGCAGGTCCAAGGGACTCTTTCCAGTGCGGATAGGTCATCCGGCCGTTGAGCTCGAATCGCATTGTGAACGGACCATCCGTGAGCTTGGGACCGAAGCTGATCGTCTCGCCCTGCAATTTTGCAGCCAGGATCTCACCTGTGGGTCGTTCGCCGAGCGCTGCCGTGAGCGAGGCTCAGGCCCCGGATCATAGCCCGCGGCCTTCAGGATCAGCGAGAAGAGCCTGGGCATGGCGTCAGCGTCAGTTGTGGATACGCGGGCCAACTGCGGCGCGCCTCCAAAGGCGGTTTCGCTCCGCCGCACGCAGCAGTTCTTATCTTCCTCGCTCAGCCCCCCCGTTGACCTGAACGATCTGGCCCGTGATATGTCCGGCTTCGCGCGAGGCCAACCATCCGATCGTGCTGGCGATATCAGAGGGCAGACCCGCTCGCCTATTCATCGTCTGACCGATCAGCATTTCTCGGCGCTCAGGCGATAAGCGATCGCCGAAGAACTCAGTCTCCGCAATATAGCCGGGTGCGACCACATTCACCGTGATGCCCTTTGGTCCGAGTTCCGCGCCGAGATCATAACAATACGGGTGCAAGGCCGCCTTGGCGGCGCCGTAACAGCCGTTGCCCGACCCTCGATATGCCGCAATAGAGCTGATAAGAATGATCCGTCCGCCCGGCGCACTGAGGTGCCTGCGTAAGCCTTCGATGAGGAGGACGGCACTCAACACATTAGATGCGAAGTTTTCGGTCCAGCGCCTCGCAATACCCGAGAGGTCTGGGCCGTATGAACCGGGCGGTGACGTCAGCACAACATTCCCGCCGGCCGCCGCCACCAGAACGCGTATTTCCTTATGCCTGTGTGTGATTTCGTCGCAGACGCGCTGTACTTGGTCTGCCTGGGTGAGATCAACGGCAATCGGGAGAACCGGAACGCCTCCGCTCCGATTCAGGTGTTCAGCCGCTTTCTCCAACCGATCTGCGCGACGCCCAAGAACGACTACGTGAGCGCTCTGATGGAAGTGCTTGGCGACCGCAAGGCCAATCCCGCTTGCACCACCGCTTACGACAACTGCATCCGTCATCGATCTTCCTTTCGCTCCTGGGACTCAAGTAGTTTCTCGTCGATCTGATCGGTTCAAGATGGATTCCATCTGAGATCGCCTCTTACCCGTTCCAAGTCGGCGGCTATAGCAATAAGCTGCGTTTCTCGGTGTGGGCGGCCAAGCATTTGAATGGCCAGGGGAGCACCACTTACTTCGCTTCGTTTTATCGGCATGGTGATTGCAGGAAGTCCAGCGAAACTCGCGATTGGCGTGTAGCCCAATCGTTGTTCGTAGTCGGGTTGGTCTGAGGCTGGGATGGTCGATTTGGGCATCACAGCGTCCCTCAGGCTGCGAGGCGGTGTCGGGTGAAGAGGTAGCAACCAAATCTCGGCAGACTCCGCGTCGAACCGCGACTCGATATCTTTGCGGCACGCTGCAAGTCTGTCGAGTATTCGGCCATAGGATTGATCATCGATGCGAGCTCCGATTTCCAGCGCAGCCTGCGTCGATTCCGACAATTCAGTTTTCATCCATTTCTGCCACAGGCGGTAACCATCCCAAGCCTCGCGAGCACAGAGTTGCCATGCCGCTTCGCGCTGCGCCCAGAGATCGTCCAATCGCACCGATCGAATGTGGTGCCCGGCGTCCTCGAGTAGACGGCATGCAAGATGCAACGCGTCCCGCATTTCAGGATGACAACAACCTCCATCAAAAGCGTTCTCAACAACCGAGACTTGGCAGCGGCCTAAAGGCGCAATCGCTGATCTCTCTTGACCGCCGAGGCGCAACAGTTGCCATAAGAAGAAAAGATCCTCAGCGCTGCGTGTGACCCAGCCCAGTGCGTCCATCTGAGGAGACAGAGGGAAGATACCATGAAGGTCGGCTCTGTCGCAGGTCGTGCGTAGACCGACAGCGCCACAATTTCCCGCTGGCCAGCGGATGGATCCAAGCACATCCGTCCCGAGGGATATGTCGCAAATGTTGGCTGTCACAGACACGGCCGATCCGGTACTCGAGCCGGCGGGAGCAACGTCCGGCACGTAGGGATTGACACAGCCGGAGCCAACACCGAGGTTAAGCTCAGTCGTGACAACCTTGGCGACTATCTCTGCGAACTCTGTATCTATCGCTCGAACGGCAGCGGCACTGCTGTCCGGATAGTGCCGATGATGCCGCAGACCAAGACGCGTGGGAAAGCCAACGACGTTGATCGTGTCCTTCACTCCAATGCGTATAGCCCGTGCGTTCGATCCTAACTCTTTCCGATGTGCGCAGGCTCGATAGCGAGTATCTGCCCATGTGCTCCAGATGCCGCACTCAGACCTCCAACGGTCAGCATCAAGGCTTCCATCCTGCCTCGCTTCGACGCGTGCCTCCAGCGACATGCGGAGCGTTTCCGGAAGGGGCGACGTAGCCGATTGGTCCTCCAATTTGCATGCGCGGAAGAACGATGTGACCTTGTCTGTAACCGCTATCATTGCTCTCGCCTCCTCCTTCGTGGAGCGACGGCCACTCAAGCACACCAACTCACCCGGGTGACCTACCAGATTTAGTGGGTCGCGGGAGTGGCGGTGCAAAATTCGAAAATGGCTCGTCGATGGTTCTAGGGCAACTCGGGATGTGCACTTGGCAGCAACGATAAGTCCGGAACGTCCAGATCAGGCTCTTGAGGTCCCTGTTGCGCGACCCGCCGCAAGATAGAAATATAGCTCGCAGTGGCCGGCGACGCGTCCGGTTCGGACCGCCAGGTCATTAGGAGATCATAGTTGATAGGTGTTCCACATCCGGTCAGTTGACGCACGGCCACGCCCGGCCGGATCTCCGATCGAAGTGACATAGGAATGACCGAAATCCCAAGCCCGCCAGCGACCAAGCCTATCGCGGTCTGGAAGTCAGGTACGCAATGACTCACGTAAGGGTGGAAGCCCGTCTGAGCGCAAGCTGCAACAATGCTGCCATAAAGCCCTGGCCCCTCGGTCGGTGGGAATAAAATCCAGTTCTCGTGCGCGAGGTCGACAAGCGACACCGTTGTCACAGAAGGGCTCGCGAAGCGATGGTTGTCGGGAACTATTGCAACCATTTGGCTGGAAAATAGCAATTCCGTGGAAAGCCGGTCGGCTGTGAGCACGGGGCCAGCAACGATCGCGATGTCCACCTGCCGCGTATGCAGCATCTTCATCTGTTGTGCGGTTGTTGCCTTGACAAGGACGAGCTCCATCTTCGGATGCTCGGCACGCAATTGCCGCAACGACCGAGGAACAAGGTTGTATGCTCCGCCCATCCCAACGAACGAAATCCGTAGAGGCCCCTCGATGGGCTGCTCTGCGCTTCGTACGCGCGACATGGCTCGATCAGCTTGTGCAACAGTCAATTTTGCTTCACGGAGAAATACTTTCCCGGCCGTGGTCAGACCAAAAACGCGGGTACCACGATCAATCAATGTCTGCCCCAGCTCGGCCTCTAAAGCCTTGATTGCCGCCGTCAAAGGCGGCTGCGCAATATTGAGGCGCTTAGCCGCCCGACTGAAGCTCAATTCTTCCGCAACTACGATGAATTGCCGGAAACGTCGCAACTGAGGCATGTCATACCTGTTTTAGAAGACGCCCTATATTTCATTCGTATTGGACGCGTTGAAGTTCAATTGATACTACCATACTACCGTTAGATGCAAAAGGATGTTGCGTGATGGATGTGTGTTGGACCGTTCCCAATCGTCTGTTGAGCTACCTCCGCACTCTTCCGAACTTGGCTGAGGCGTACACATCTGCCGACCCTATCAGGAGTCCTGCCGACCTACGCGCCGTACCTCTCCTGACCGAGCAGGGATACCTGCACGCCATGCGCGAGATCTCCGACGCTTGGCGAGGGAGCGGCGCCTATCTATTCATGTCGTCTGGGACAACCGGTCAACCCAAAATCGGGTTACAACCACGGCATCAGCACATCCCAGAGATACTGCAATCATGGAATCCGACGTCCCGGACGTCTGGTCGGCGCTTCGTCGATTTCTCTTCTGGCGGCAAGGCCTGGTCAGCAAACCACTTCTTCCGAGAGCTTTGTCTCTCGAAGGGGATGATATACCTGCACCTCGGCAATGTCGCAAACGACCTCGATCTCGATGCAATCTGGGGCCGCGTGCTCCTCCAATCCGAGGCCTGCGTAATCTCCGGAAACCCTACATTGCTGGAGATCATCGCTTCTTATGTGGTCAAGCTTGGCCGGGACATGCCGACGGTCCAAGCAGTCCTCTGGACCGGAGAGCCTCTAAAGGGTTTTCACGAACGGGCTATAACGCGCGCATTCCCCAACGCTGAGCTCTGGAGCGTTTACGGTGGGACTGAACCATGGGTGATCGGCTTCCAAACGCCAGAGATGCCGCGCAACCAATTCCGGGCCCTTGACTATCAATACGTCGAGTTGGTGGACGGCTCACTGGTCGTAACGTCATTGAATGAGGCCGTCATCAACCCAATGCTGAGATACAAGGTTCCCGATCTCATTGAGGCGGTCGATCAGACCGCTGACGGACGTATTCTTGAGTTTAAAGTATTGGGCCGCGCCGACAACAGAATATTCTTCGACGGAAACAACGTCTCGCCTAGAGCGATCGCGCAGGCGGTACGCCGTATTCGCAACATCGAAGATTCCCAGGTCATACTCCGTCAGCGCGACGGCGTTGTGAAGCGAATCGAGATCCGGATAAGGCCTCAGTTCGGTGCGGCGGAGCCATCGCATGATGATGTCCTGAAGGCGCTCATCGAGGACGACGTCCAGAACGACGTCCTTCGCGAGATATTGTCGGTGGATTCGAGCGAGCCGTTCGTCATCAACGACCGCAGCGGCAAGTGCGCCGACTACGTGTTCCTCGACTTCTAGCCTCTCCATCGCCGCTCGACGTCACACTGTCGGCCTATCCACGGAGTTTCCGATGAATATTGAAGCGACGAGCGCCTCGTCGGAGGCCAACAATGCACTTGCCGAGATGCGAAGCGTTTGGCAAAGCGAATGTCCTCCACTGCTCCGCGCGTATCAGGAAAGAAAGCTCGCGCGGGTTTGGGATATCGCGAAGTCGTCGCGGGCATACTCACATCTGGGCCGCTTTAGCGTCGGCGCCTTTCAACAACTCGATGTTACTTCTAAAGCTGCCTTGAAGGCGCGTCCCGATGATTTCGAGAGCAGCCTTATCGAACAAGCAGTCAAGTACTATGAATCGACTGGAACAACAGGAACGGCAACGCCGACACGCAGAACGGCAGAAGATATCGCCTGGAATTACGGAAGTGTGTTTCTACAATGGGGAGAGGTCATTCGGCCGAATGACCGCTGCTTGACCTTGCTGCCGTCCGATATCGCACCTATCGGCGATCTAATCGTCGGCGTATGCGAAATGGCAAGTGCTTGCGTCGCGAGATGCTTTCCCTTCACCCAAGGCATTGTTTCCTGGGATCGGATTGAAGCGCTCTGCAGTCGCTTTCAGCCCACGGTAGTATTTGCATCACCCGGCACGCTGATCCAGATGATGCGTGTATTCAAGATCCGAGGAACCTTTCGCTCTTGCGCCGCCTCGGTAAACACCATCATGCTTTCCGGCGAGGTCGTCTGCCGGGAATTGCGGCAGATGCTGGCGTCCGAGTGGGACGCCGACGTCTACGTTGCGAGCTACGGGTCGACCGAGACAGGAACGATTGCCGCAACAGGCAGCGACAACTCTCTCCGGCTTCTGGAATATGCATATATCTGTGAGATATCGACACCAGAAGGAATCAAGCCTGCCGAGCCAGGGGATTGCGGTCAACTGGTCATCACTACGTTGAATGCATTCGCAAGGCCACTGCTGCGCTTCGACACAGGCGACAGAGTCAAGATACTAGGTGACACGAGCAGCTCGAGAAAATACCTCGAGATTCTAGGGCGCGAAGAAGAGACGCTCGGAATTGGTAGCCGCAATTACCTCACAGCCGAGGTCGATAGCATGGTCTACAATACCAAAGGAGTCACTGGATACCTACTAAAGGTTCGGAATAACGAAGTTGTCGGCATCATTCTGGAACACGACCCGGACTATAGCGACAGACTAGACGAGCTCTCGAAAAATGCGGCCAGATCATTTCGCGATCATGGACTGAATTTTGAACTCGAGATTGTAGCTCAGCTTCCCATCACGACAAAGAGTGGGGCGTCGCTAAAGAGCTGGAAGCGCTCCAATGCCGTCGCAGCTTAGCCTCGACCCGTCCATCGAGCGCCTGTCAGGCTCGTTGCATCTGTTGCGGGACGGCGGGGCGGGCACTGGCGGGGCAGACCTTTGGGCCACCTACGCTGGTGTGAGAACCCTGAGGTGGTTGGAGTACACGCTGCCCGAGCCCGAGCGCAGCGGAACGATACATTACCTCTTGTCACGACGAAATCGCGATGGAGGCTTCGCGTGGCAACGGGGACTGATATCAGACGTGTGGGCCACATACTACTGCAGCCAAGCATTGACGGACTTGGGCGCGCCCGTGCCCGAAATTCCAAGAATGGCCGACTGGCTGGCTCGCCTCCAACACGGCAACGGCGGCTTTGCAATGATCGCCGGGCAGGAGCCGGACGTATGGGCGACTTACTACGCCGCGCGTCTTTTCCACGAAATCGTGCGGGCGAAGATTCCCGCCCAGGCCGAGCTCTTAACTTGGCTGCGCTCGCTTCAATTGCCAGACGGTGGCCTTACTTGGTGTCCAGGCCACCGACAATCGGATGTAAGGGCGGTCTACTACGCCGTTAACGCTCTTAAAGCTCTCCAACAGCGTCCGGATCTGCCCTGGCAAGGGCACGAACTTCTAAAGTGGATGCAGAGCAGACAGGCGGAAACCGGCGCGTTTTGCTTTCATGCGAACGCAGCGCCATGCATGTGGGCGACGTTTCGGGCCACAAGCGCTCTTCGAGCTCTGGGATGGTCTCCAGCCGAGCCGGAAGCGTGCCGCGAGTGGATACTCGGCCAACTGACGCCGGAGGGGTTTACTCGTTGAGAGGGCAGCGCTCAGTCCGATGTATGGGCAAACTTTTCGGCTGTCGGAGCACTCGCGGCGCTCGACTCGAAGCTGGAGGCGGCCCAAGCGGATGTCGTACGCCGAAGTGTTATACGGACAAGCGTCCCGTCGGGAGGGCTCAACTATCGCCCAATCGCGCTTGCCAGCGACGCACTGACGACCGCATCGGCAGTGATGATCGCCTGCATCAATTCCCCCCGACATCCCTCTATCGAGACGCTGTGCGAATGGCTCCAAACGGCACATACCCCATGGGAAGGCGGCGTAATGTATATGCCGGGGCGCGGCGCAGAGGTGCGCTGTTCACTATGGGCCGTGTCGGCCCTCCGCCTGGCGGGCCGGCGGCTCCGCGAGGAAGGAAGGCTGGTCGAATGGATTAGAGAGTTGCAAAACCCAGATGGCGGCTTCGGGTATTGGGTGGGGCGAGGATCTGATATGACGTCATCGATGTCCGCGGTTGCCATCCTTACCTCGCTTGGAAGGGACGCCAACAACGAAATCGATCATCGCTCTCTTACCGGCTTTGTTATGCGATGCTTGCGCCCGGACGACGCCGCCGCTACACCCCGCGGCTTATCAAGCGGAAGTGCGACTGCCCAGGCTAGCTATATACTGCACAGCCTTGGCCAACGAGATTTGGCCGAGAAGACCGCCAATTGTCTCGGCGAACTGTCTATCATGTCCGGTTTCCGAGAAACAAGAGCCTCTCTGCCAAGCCTTTATGCGACCTACCAAGCGTTGCTTGCCTATGGCCAGAACGATCGCCTCCCTATGTCATCATCTTCGCTGGACCGTTTTCTTGCGAAACTCGTTTCCAAGACCGGTGAGATCGGATGGACGCCGCTACAGCAAAGCGGCCAGGATCCATTAGCGGTAGCGCTATTTACGCTTTTGAAGCGTAAGGCTGATGATCCCGCGTTCTCGCTTCCTGTTCTCGCGTTGACCGCTTGAGCCATGCCCACCTTAACGATCCACTCCGACCTCAAAGACCCCACTATGCGGGGCCGCTTCTGTCGACGCGTCACGGTCACCTTCGGACGGCTGGGAGTCGATGTCAGGCACGTACTTACTCGCTGGCTGGTCATTGATCCGAGTGCCGTATTCTCTGGACCCGCCCCGCTCGCCCGCTCGAATGTGAAATCGCTGGCCTCCGTCGCGTTTATTGCTATCGAGGTAGACCAAACACGTGAGCGCTCCTGGCGTGACAAGATTGTTGAGGGTGTGCTCAGTGCGTCGAAAGACGTATTCCCGCACGACCGCCTCTTCATACGACTGATCCCGGTTGATCCGTTCGATCATTGGAATGTCATATTGGCCGAAATGCGCGATCGCGCAGTAAAGGAGGGGCGCAATGCCGGGCGAGACGACTGTTGACAAGATCTTAGCCGCTTCGCGCGAACTATTTCCGTTCGAGCTGAAACTCGCTCAGATCGACACGCCCCTTCCAAGCATTCCTGGACTGAACTTCGACAGCCTGAAAGCTATGGAAATGGTCTCACTCCTTGAAGAACTATTCGGAATCGAGATCGATTTTGGTGTTGACGATCTCTCCTTTAATCTTTCGACCGTTCGACGGGCAGCCCAATTGGTCGAACGAAAGTTGAGCGTTAAGCACGTGTCAGGTGCTGCGGAGTGAATGCCGAGGAGGCGCGAACGTGGACGCGATGGATACGACCACCCGACCAGCGGCCAAGGAATTGTCCTGGCCGGAGCTGCAGGCTCTGCTATTCGATTCTAAATCAGACGAGCGATGCATGGTGCGCAGCGAACTCGATCGCTCGCTCACATGCGCCCCCTGGTCGATCGATTTTTGGCGGGCTAGCCAGCTTCGCCAGACTATCCCCCTCTGTGCAAGTATCGGTCTACGCTCCTCAGGGACGACTGGGACGGCAAAGGTAGCGTGGCGATCGATGCTGCAGGTCGAACTTGAAGCGAACTGCATTGTGCAGGCTTTCGCACTCGAGCAAGTCGATGAAGTGGTTTCATTCGCTCCTGTAAACCACGCCTTCGGCTTCTTGTGCGGGATCGCACTCGCGCGCAACAAGCGCGCTCGCCTGACCTATTGCCCCCAGCTTCAGGGAGGTGAAATCCTCCGCGTTCCATCGTCCGGGAGACGAATTATTCTTAGCCTCCCCTCGACTTGGCAGATGTTGATGCGCACCGGGGTTCTGGACGATCCATCGACGACAATCCTCCATTCTGCTGGCCCGGTCCCGCGAGTTGCTCGGGACATGCCGAACTTTGGCCGCCCGTCCTCTTACGCCCTCCGCGAAATCTTCGGATCGACGGAAACTGGCGCAATTGCATATCGACAATCGGCGCGCGACGACGCGAGCTTTTGGCAGCTGTGTTCCGACACCACTCTGCTCGGTCCAGACCTTGAGGGACGGCTCCGTGTATTGAGCCCACGCTGCGCAACAGCTTCACCAAGCGGAGAGCTTGGCCCCAATCTCGACGGCATCACCATCGAAGATGACGTAGAAATTCATCCGGGGCGACAGATCCGGCTCAATGGCCGTCGAGACGATCTGGTGAAAGTCAACGGCGTTAACGTTCGTCTCGGACTCCTCGCGACCGAGCTTGAAATGGTGTTTCCAGACAGGCCAATGACAATTGTGATCGAGCCGGACGTCGTCCGTGGGCATACCTTCTACTTGATCACGCTCGCACGTAGCGTTTCCCCTGCCATGCGAGCAGAGCATGAGCGTACGATTGGTCGGACGGTCACACGACTATTTGGAGCTCACGTGTACCCAGCCCGCTACGTTTATGCCGATACGCTGCCATCGACCAATACCGGAAAAGTTCGCATTCGGCGCCTGGTCAGCGAAAACTCAGTTGAGGCACAATGAACACCGCGAGACGATAAGGTACACACACATGCGCTCTTACCCAGTTCCCGATTGGCTGCTCTTCATTAATGATTATGTTCGTCGAGGGCACGCCTATCTCGCCGGCCTGGGCCTTACATTCGAAGTCGGTAGCGATTTCGCCGTCTTTGCGGCTGCCTACTATGAGCTCTCCGGCGAGGTAGTTCTCAGCACGTACGATCCAGAACACAGCTACCTTACGCCAGCAAATAGTTTTTGGGCGATCGCGCGCAGATCGGGCCATTGCGTTGCGACAGCAGCCATCAAGTTGATCGATAGCCACGATTTTCGCTACGACCTGGCTGTGGGAAAGGTCTTTTGGGATCTCGCTCCGCGATTGGCGCCGTTTGCGGAAGAATTGCTCACGCCGGAGTTCCCCTTCATGGCCGGCAAAGTCGCGTATTGTGGGGCCGCCTTCGTCGCGCCCGAACTCCGACAGGAGGGAATCAATGCGTGCGTCGGACGGATGACTCGCTTGCTCTCAATCAAGCACTTCGGGGTCGAATGGCTTTGCGCGACATGCTTTGAGAGGGTTGCGCGATCAACGCTCCCGCTCGGCAGCAACGCCTTCTCGCATATCGCTCCTTGCATCGTCGCGCCTGCACCAGCCTCATTTCCGGGTGAACCGTTTTATCTGATGTGGTCAAGCCGCGACGAAATGCTAGAGCGACTGCGCACTCATAGCGGCTTCGGGTCGGCCTCGCTGCTCCAGGAGCGCAATCATCCAGCTTCCTAGGTTGCCCTAGTGCGTCTTAAACGAGAGGGACTAAGCAATGTATACGACAATATTCGACTGCGCGGAATCTAACGTGCGATCCTATTGCAGACATTTCCCGGTTACCTTTTCGTCCGCAAGCGGCGCCTGGATGGTGGACACAGATGGCCGAAAGTACCTCGACCTTCTTGCAGGTGCTGGAAGTTTGAACTATGGGCACAACAACCCTCTTATCGTCGCGCCGGTGATCGAGTATCTCAATGGAAGCGGCATCGTTCAATCGCTAGATCTTCATACGGTAGCGAAGGCCGAATTCTTGCAGGCTTTTTCAGATAGCATCCTCGCTCCACGCGGACTTACGTACAAAATTCAGTTTACAGGTCCGACCGGAACTAATGCTGTTGAAGCGGCATTGAAATTGGCGCGCAAGATCACTGGTCGTACCAATGTCGTGGCGTTCACAAACGGCTATCATGGGATGAGTCTTGGCGCGCTCGCTTTGACATCGAATCCCGTCAAGAGGGCGGGTGCCGGCGTCGCACTTACAAATGTTACGTTCCTTCCGTACGACGGTTATTTCGGTCCGTCAGTCGACGTTTGCGATTACATCGAAGCGATGCTCACATCGCCAGGCTCTGGAATTGATCGACCGGCAGCGGTGATCGTTGAACTGGTACAGGGCGAAGGTGGTCTCGCTGCCGCACGCATGTCTTGGATCGAGAGAATCGCTGGGCTCTGCCGGGAGATCGGAGCGTTGCTTATCGTCGACGACATTCAAGCTGGTTGTGGGCGGACCGGATCGTTCTTTAGCTTCGAGGGTAGCGCGGTTCAGCCAGATATGGTCGTACTTTCCAAATCGCTGAGCGGCCTCGGAGCGCCGCTATCCGTAGTATTGATCCGCCCTGACCTCGACATTTGGTCGCCGGGTGAGCACAATGGAACCTTCCGCGGAAATAATCTTGCGTTTGTCGGCGCAACGGCTGCTATCCGATGTTACTGGACGAACGGTGACTTCGCGAGATCGGTTCAGGAGCACGCAAATGTGTTGACAAGGGAACTGACCGCGATTGCTGACTCTACGGACGGCGAGGCAAGCGTGGTTGGCCGAGGACTTATCACGGGTTTGTCATTCCGGTCCGTTGCTCTTGCCGATCAGATCTCTAAACGTTTGTTTGAGAATGGCGTAATCGCCGAGACCTGTGGCGTCCACGACCATGTCGTGAAACTGCTGCCGCCTTTAACGATTTCCTCTACGGATCTGTCGTTTGCGATCGATACGCTGCGTGAGGTCGTCGCGAGCACGTTAGGGCGACCGGCGCAAGTCGACGCAGCCTAGCCTCAAAGTCCAATCCAACTTTCGAGAACATGACGGTGAAAACGTCTCCTCTCCTACCGACTATCCTGGGCGTTCTGATTTCGATCAGCTCAGTGTCAACCGTCATGTATCTGCCCGCCTTTCCGGCGATCGAAACCACGTTCGCCGCCCCGAAGGGCAGCGCTCAAATTACCCTTGCCGCGTGGTTTATTGGCTTGGCCCTCGGTCAAGCTATCCAAGGCGTGCTATCCGATGGGTTTGGGCGCCGCACCCCTTTAATCTGCGGCATTCTCGTCTACACTGCGGCCTCTGCCGGTTGTGCTTTGGCCACCGATATCGAATCGCTGGCCGCGCTGCGTTTTTTCGCTGCGCTTGGATGCTCGGCACCTACGGTCATACCGCGTGCGATGGTCCGTGACATCGCGACCGGTCAAGTCGCAAGACATCTGCTCGCCAAACTGATACTGGTAATGGGCGTCGGCCCCATTGTAGCGCCAATCGGCGGTTCGCTCCTGCTTAATGAATTTGGATGGAGGGCGATTTTTTGGTTTTGCACAGGGTATGGACTAATATCTTGCGCAGTTGCCTCTGCGTTTGTTCCCGAGACGCTGCCACAACAAATGCGCATGACGGTTATGCCGGCGCACGTTCTTGCGTTGAACTTGCGGATCTTAGGCGAGCCCGGCTTCGTGACGAATGTCGTCATGAGTTGTTTTGCTATGTTCACACTATACGCGTACATCACGAGTTCACCCGCTATTCTTATCGAGTTCTATGGATATTCGTCCTGGTTGTATTCGGTCGCGTACGCGATATGGTCCGTCTGCTATATTCTTTCTGCCCAGATTAACGCCCATCTATTCCATCGGTTCGGCGGAGATGCCGTGCTTGGGGTCGCTTCGGCTACAATGCTGTTGGTCTCGATCGGACTTCCCTTGGTCGCTTTTTTGCAGCCCCAGTCTGGCGCGCTTACCGTATTAGCTGTCGGAATTGTTATGCTATGCACTGGGGTGATATTCCCGAACGCGAGCGTCGGCGCTTTGGCCCAGCACGCGTCGAGCGCCGGTAGTGCCGCAGCATTGCTCAGCGCGCTGCAACTTTTGGCTGCTGCGGCAGGCAGCATGCTTGTCGGATATTTTTCCGATGGGAAGCCGCTCGGACCGTGGATGCTCACCTTCCTTGGAGCCTTCGGAACTCTGATCGCGGATCGCTACCGAGCGAAACGCGAACCGCGCGATGCACTCAACTCATAATGAGGCTTGACATTGAAGCCGGTCATGGGAGGTCCGGTTTTGCCGAGGGTCTGCCATTGACCAACCGCTCTACATGCGATGACGAAGTCGGAGAGCGATGGACAATGTTCCGGAGGTGCCGAGCGCACACGCGGCTCCTCGTCCAAGCGTCAAAAGAAGGGTTATCCAAACAATGGCAGGTGATCGATCGCTGAAGCTATCGAAACGGGAAATTGACTGCCTCCATTGGGCAGCCCAGGGCAAATCCTCGTGGGATATTAGTATCGTTTTGCAAATCAGCACGAACACGGTTAATTTTCATCTTAGAAACGCGATGGAAAAGCTGGAGACGGGGAGCCGGCTCGTAGCCATTGTGAAAGCGATCCGGTTGGGTTTTATTGATTTGCCCAAGCTGTGAGCTGACCTCGTGACCTGTGAACTGTTCTTTCGCGACAGACCGATCTCACCGTCAAAAGATTCGGAGTGCACTCGAAAAGATCCATCTGCCCGCGGATGAAACGGACGATGGCTTCCGAGTGTATGGATACGTGTTGCCGGGACAGGCCGTAGACTATCTGTAGGAAGGCCGTTTAGGTCAATAGCAACCTTCCGGCTGTGCGACGACTCACGTTCGGTTGCCCCCTGAGAGCGACATCGCCGGCTATGACCGAGGGTCCAAGATGGGGCCACCAGGCGACTCCGCCAGCGCGGCGATGCCGCGCCCGCTCGTCCGGGAAAGCGAACCTCGTATTTGCCCGATCGAACGTCGCCCCCGGTCCATTGGACTAAACCGCTCGCGCGGACTCCGCGGCTGGCGGCGGAGGCAAGACGATAGCGCAACGGGGCGTCCTGTCTTGAGATGAGGGGTTCGACACCTCACTCAAGACAGGAGCATCCCCAATGACCAAGCAGGCCATCAGCCCGTTGCGCCAGCGCATGATCGAAGACATGGCGATCCGCAAGTTCGCTCCGAAGACCCAACATGACTACGTACAAAGGGTCAAGGACTTCGCCGCGTTGCTCGGCCGCTCTCCCGATCAGGCCGAGCCAGAGGATGTGCGTGGTTTCCGGCTGCATCTGGCGTCGAGCGGCGCCCACGCGCCGAAGGTTTTCGTGAAGCGCATCTTTGCTGTCATACGTTTTTTCAGGATTGGTTTTCCGTGATCGTCGGCTGCCGATGGCCAGCTGGTTCTTGTGCCAAAGTGCTATGTGGAAAATTGTAACGCTTGGCACTTGATTGCACGAGCGTGCCGTAAGGCAAGCCGCGTGATACGAAGAAGACGTTCGGCAGAGCCATGGTCAGCGCGGCACTGTTCGAGAGCCGCCAAGGGCCACGTGGGTTGCCGGCGGTCTTGAGTGCCAGCTCCCGGCCAACGCCGCGGCGTTGCAGCTCATCGAAGCGAGTGCGACCGTGCTTCCATTGGGTCCAGACGATGGCGCGCAACCGCCGCCTGATCCACTCATCGAGCTTGCGCAAAAGCCCAGCGAGCGGGCCCGACACGGGCCTCGTTATATCCCTGCGGTGCAATGCCCATCTGGCAGGCAAGAAGCTCCTGCCAATGGTTCTCAAGTTCCTGGTTCAGTTGATCGGCAACGCGCGTGGCCCTCCGGCCCGTGCGGTCAGAAGACAGCGAACCCTGGTCGAATGCTTGACGATGCCACGCGGGTCCAGTGCCGCAAACTCGACCGGCACGCGCCGAGCGAATGCCAGGTACCATTCCGACGGGTGAGGAAGTCAGGAATGATTCCCTCCCCTGTTGGACGAAATGTTGGACGTCCTGTTGGACGTTTTGTTGCACGCTTTGGCTGGCACGGGGCGGCATCGGTCCGGGTGATACGGCCGAATTCTACCGCGAGCGTGCCGCTGGCTTTCTGTAATTCTTTGTATTTTCAAGTTTTGTGCCTCCGCTTGGAGGCACTTCGGACGGCCAACGCTCTAGAGGGGGTGAGCGGTGTTGGCGCTCCCCTAGGGCAGTCGATGGCGCGCCGGGAACGATTCGAACGTCCGCCCCTCCGATTCGTAGTAAAGGCAAGGTGCTGTCGAGAGGACGTCTGTCCTTCACTCTCGATGAACCCCAAAGATAGCGGCTGCGCGCAGCCGAACCTGGGCCGTCGGGATCCCTCATTCCCGGAGTCCGTCCCAGCGGTTAGACCGGGACGGTGAGTGAGTTATGACAGAAGTGGTTGCGGGGAGGCGCAAGACTCGCGCACGCGCGAGATCCACCCATGCGTCGTGCCGACACCCCGCTGCCAGCTGGCATTGCAATGTCCCGCGATCGCGTTCTCTTCATATACCCAGGGCCGCTCAAGGTCCTTGGTCCGCGCCCCAGTACCGCGCGCAGGCGCGCGGACCGAAGCTTCATTGTGCGAGTTGGTGCTCAACCTTCCTGAGTCCTCTCGCTTCAAGAGGATACCCAATTGCTACCGAGTTCGCGCCGATGCGGCCGCGAGATCGAGAGCGCGCACCCACGGACCGGGTAGTGGACGCAGTATTGACGGGACGGATCAGAATACGGGCAGTTGCGTGAGCAACTTGACTTCATCTGCGCCAAACCTAAGCTACCGGAGTTGGGCCATCACCCCCGAACACGCCAAACCGCGATTTTGGACGAGGATGCGAGTCCCAATGGCTCGAGAAATTCAGGAACTTCGCCTCGAGCCAACAATGATTCTAAGCCATCCGGAGCGCGCTCAATAACGTTACGATTTGGAGATGTCCGACACGTGACCACATAATCGACGTGGTAATCTCGTAGCATCTGATGCGCAACCGGCGCTGGCGCAAGCATGAGCTTGAGCATCGCGAGATTGCCATCGTTATTCCGGTGGTATGGGGCCGCAAACACGGCGTGTTTCGTCGCAGCCAATATGGCCGGGCCGAGATCGATCGGCGCCATGACGCGTCCTCTCGCCAATAGCCCCATAGGCTCGGCATCCGAAACACTTTGGCATCGGGACTCGTCAGGTTCAAATACCATTTCAGTCGGCTCTACCATCGAATCGATCAGTGGTTTCGCGCAATTTCCAAGTACCGCGAACATGACCGGAGACAAGACGAACGCCACCAAAACGAGGCTGCTTGTCTGGGCAAGCGATGGCCAGATGAAGACGGCGGCTGCGGCGAATATTGGCGCTGCCGCCATGGCAGCCCCGCCTGTTCCGCGCATTTCCCACACGCTGATCGCAATCAACGTCGCGAGGGCAGCGACACCAACACCCCACCGAAATCGATCAACCGGGTTGGCTCGCAAAAATGCCGCTGCCGCGATTGCCATTGTTATAAGAGGAAACGCGTAAAAGCCGAGTACTTCCTCTGGACCGATCCGGATCATCTCCGCCAGGGATACGGTCTCCTGAACATGATCGAGCCATAGAGAAACGACCAGCGGATCAAGCTGCGAATACGGCAACACCAGCGATCGCGCAAAAAGCAGGACGAACGCACCGAGCAAGGCGATCACGGTTCCGGTCGCAGTGCCAACACGCAGCCATAGCGAGGATCGGTAACGCTCAATTCCAACCATTAGCACCAGGCCAACGCTCCCGCCCACGGTCAACAAAAGCAGCGGGCCCCCGAACGCGTCAAGCACGGGCAACGTTAGTTCCTCTGCCGGAACCAACGCAAATCCGAGAGCCGCCGATGATGCGGCTAGCGCGAGAGCAAAGGCCGAGACTTCGCGCGCAACCTCTCCACCACGCCAGACGAAAAGACCCGCCATGGCACCGCATATCGTGACGATCACCGGCAGGATCTCAACTCCGATTGCGAGCGACACAGATCCGGTCAACGCTGCGAGCGCCGCCCTGGTCGCGCTTCGATCGGCCTGGATCGCAAAGAGAAGCATCAGGAGCAAGAGATCGATTTGCACGTTGTGATGATCGATCGCGCCCGGCTTGAAGTGAATCAATGCTGGCGCTGCCAGCATAGCCAGCACAGCTGCGCCCAGCGATGAGGCCGCGACGCCTTCGCTCATACGGTAGGCAATCGTCCCGACGAGCACGAGAGCCACGAGAAGCAGAAGTATTGGCCAGACGAACAGCGTTACCGCTTCCGCATGGAGCGGACCGATCAAAGGTTTCAAGGTCAGGATCGATATAGCTAGTGGCAGATCGACAATCCGCGACCAATGCATAAGCACGCCGGATGGACCCAGGCGGTATTGCCGGAGATCCCACCAGGCCTGGCCGTCGAGAAAATCCCGGATTTCGACAAGACGCATCGCATCATCGGTCGACATGGCGTCGAAAACGCCGCCCCTGATCGAGAGCAGCTTGAACGCCATCGCCGCAGTAAGCCCCAGCACCAGGATCAGAACGCCGACGGCTCTTGCTCTGCCCTGGCTTGCAACCGAGTTTGAACCCGAAACGGCGTCTGACATGGTGAGCCCACTGGTTTCCGCAGCATCAACAACCGAGTTTAACTGGAGCAGCACGCACCGCGTCGAACTGCACAACGTCTGCACAGCACTGAGCCCATCGGGTTCAAGTGGTCCGCGAGCTGCAGATATCGAGCCGATTCGTCGCTCCCGCCGGCCCCAACGCGGCCCATCTGGCAGCGCCACCAAGATGTGACCCGGATTTACTCCGACGAAGATCCTGCGTTTGGCATAGCGGACGGCCAATAAGCGGGCCATTGCGTGCGGCGCTGTGACCTGACAAATACAGATCTCAAGAAGTGCTTGACCATCACGATAGACCCGCCAGCCACAGCGGCGCCTCCGATGAGGTCGATGATGTAGTGCGCACCGATCAGGGGCGTCGCGGCAACCATCCAGGTATTGAGCGCGATCGACGCCGGCCGCAAAACTCGGATCGGCCACAAAGCCCAGATATAAAGAACTGCCGACGCCGTGTGGAAGCTTGGGAATGATACGATGCCCGCTAGCCTGAGCACGTCGAGCTGTCGTAACGACCCATCTCGTAACGCGAAAATATCCCGAAGCTGCGCCGCGTAATTTGTCGAGTCAACCTTCGGGAATTGCTCGCCCGGCGACAATCCCAGACCATAGTAGGTCCCTATGGCCGGAATGAAGGCGGACACGACAATCGTTACAGCGAGTGCAACGCTCAACGTCAGCACGAATTGCTGAAGTCGCAAGAACCGCGATCCCATCGCCAAAACGATCGGGATCGCGAGCAGGGGCCACTTGATGAAGCCGTATCCAACTTTCAAGTAGTGCACGATCCAGCTGTGGGCATTGAAAAACGCTGCAATCCCCTGGGGATCAAACCCAATTGCGCGGTCGATCCACAATAGGCTCTGATCCTGTAGGGGCCAATTCATCGCGTTTGCGACATAACTAAGAGGGCCAGCGATCGCCGTGAGCAATATGATCTGAGCTGTGACACCAAACCAGAAGACAAGTTTAGGATCCGCAGAAGCCTGCCTGATGTGGGCATAACCATACGCAATACTCGCAAGCGAAATCGCAATAGCAACGAGAACTCCGAAACCCATTGGCTCCAAGGAAAAGTCGGAGTACGTCAAGGCACTCAACAGCGCCGCGCCAAACAGAGCGATTGGCAGCCAATTGAGATTGAGTGTTTGCCACGCGAGGCTTTCTTCGTCGGCTTTCATGCCTGCAGGCCATCGTTTCCTTCAACGAAGCTCTTTTGACGATCGCGAGCGCAACATCTGACGAAAGCACGGAACATTGGATCGCATTCCCAGGGAGCTGATCGCGGCACATCTCTCAAGCAGGGCTCTTTAACCCGGCGGCCAGTGGCCCGCAGATCACCCGATCTCTCACCCCGCAAAATTACGGGACAAAACTTAAGGTAGTGTGAAAGGGGAGATCCTGAGATTCACGAGTCACAAACGAGGCGCGTTCTGAAGCCATTTGCAGAGCGGCCGGATTCATGAGAGGGCATTTTGGTAGATCTGGCTGGACACAATTCTCTCACCGGTTGCGTACCATTGTGGAACCTGTGCCGCGGCTTTTGCGCGGGGATATAACGCCGCGCGATCTCTAGGCTACGGCAGCAACGAAACCACGCTTTACAATCGTTTGGCCGGTGAGCGAGAGCCCTGGAGTAGATCGGTGAAGCAGAGCGGGCGTTGGTGGAAACCTCGCCGTCAACTTTCTACGCAAATGCGCATGAGCTTCTGCCGCTCCGGGGGATGCAGTACCTGGCGATATCCCTCGGCGCCACGTCAGCGCGCGACAGCGGGCCTGACATAGACACTTTCGTACTTCCCGATATGGTCCTCAGTCCAGCCTCGCTTTCCTACGAGGAACTGCCTCAATTCATCATGCCCCTTAAGCCACACGACAGCATCGATATGGTACTTCTCGAGCACCTCATCCCAGGCGGCTTCATCGACCTCCCAATGCACGAGCTTGAAGTAGTCGCGGAGCAACTCATCAGGATAAGCCGTGGCCGCTCGGCCGTCGACAAAGAGCCGGACTGATCCATGGGTAAGGAAGATCAGATATCCTCCAACATTCCAATGGTTAAGCACCCGCGCATGCGCAAAATGCTTCTCCAGGTATTCGGCGTCCTGCTCCGACAACATGTTTGGCAATGCCAAAGCCGGCTGTACTCGGATAAAAGTAACCGGAAGGACACATGCGCCAACGAGCGCTGCAGTCAGAAGCGCGCGCTGAATTTGCGGCTTGGGCAGCCGAGTGGGAAGAAGCCGATCGAGATGAAGAGCCACCGGCACCGTCGAAAAGATGAAAAAGAATGACATGTATCGAAACTGGGAAAGTCCGAGCGCGAGAAATGCCCAACACAGAATGCGGTGCTCAGCGCGGATTTTCGCCGTTACGCCGTACCGCAGTTCCAGCGCGATGAACACAATAATGTAGGCCATTCCGGGAAGGCTGCCCGGAATTTCGACATTGTGAGAATAGGGAAGCCACTCTCCAATATGTCCCTGAACAAAGTGTCCCAAGGTAGCGGCCACGCCTTTGTAGATTTTCCAGCCGAGCGGATTGACGAAGGTAGCGGCTAGGCAGCCGCAACCAGCCACTACGATGGCCCTTAAGTTGTTCCAGTCACCTCGGAGAATGGCCCCGCCACCGAAGACAGCGAGGATCATGAAGCCAAGCACGAATCCACCGTGCAAATTCACCCAGAGCACCATCAGCAAGGGTAGCAACAACAGTTTGGTCGGCCGCAAACACTCCCGGTAGAAGACCACGCTGAATACCATGGTCGCGATGTTGGGAGATGCTGCGAGATAGCTGTTAGGCGCCGTATCGTAGGAGGGATACAGCAGGCAAACCGCAAATGTCCCGATGCAGGCGGCGAACGCGGAAGCGCCACTTCGCAAGCAAGCCGACGTGAGATATCCAGCGATCAGGATTCCGCACACCAAGACGAGGACAACAAGACCTGCGTATCCGCTGAACTTGAAGATTGTGCTGGCAACCACGTCCCATAGCCACGAGAGGTTGAACCACTGTTGGGTCCCGAGGGTGAACGACCAGGGATCCTGGAAGGGGATGCGCTCTTCGGTTCGAATCAAGTCGCCAGCGGCAAGATGCCAGCCAAGGTCGTAATGACTTAGGACGAGTGATGCGTTGGAAAGATAGAAAACGCTCAAAAGAGAGATCAGGAACGCGTAAGTTCCCAAGTGGTGCGACGGCGGCTGATCGGTCGCAGCCGACGTGGCCAGCACCTCACGCCCGGGTAACGTCTGCTCGCACATGTTGTACTTCTGCCTTCCGAGCAGCGCGCGCAACCCACTTCGATACCGATACTTTTGCGCTACCTGTACCTGAATACGGGAGGGCGTCTAAGGCGGAGTAAAAAACACGTTCGCATCGATCTCCTCGCACGGACAAATGGACGCTGGTTAACAAGTTATAAATGACAGATGTGCCCGGGCCGGCTGATGGAAACGGCGTTTTGGACGGGCGTCCCCAGAGGCGAGGAAGTGCCGCCGTCATCGCGATGAAGGTGAGTCTTGTCAACGATCGTAGCTGGCTTGCCGCGACAGTCGACGAGGGACTTACTTCCCCCTCGTTTGGCGCCGAGATTGAGGTGTTCGCCATCCCGCAGAATCACTAGTTGCTGGCATGGCCGGCAGCAGAGGATCCGGAGGCACGTCGGCAAGCAGGCCGAGTTGAGATTGAACTGGTGCGCCCGACGAGTCGAGCGAGCCAGCTTTCGTCTCCGTGTACCTCACTCTCTACGCGTGCCAAGCGGCCGCAATCGATGCCTGCAAGCTCGGGTCGCTGGACGCTGCCTGGCTCCCTGCGCTGGTCGGATCGAAGCCCGCATGGCTAGACGAATAGCTCGCCATGGCCTGGACCAGCTGCGAGATCTGGCTGTCAATCTTGAGACCCCTGGCGGTGATCTCCTGCAGCTGGTTCGATGGCGCCGAAAACCAGTTCTTGATCGTGACGTTCTGAGTCGTGCCGAGCAGGTCGATCTGCAGATCGTTGCCGGACTGCAGGAACCAGAGATCGTTGTCCGTCACGCCCGTTCCGAAAGCTAGCTGTCCGCTGGCGGTAGAGCTGCTCGCAGTTCCGTTCACGATCGTCTCCTGGCCCGCGCCGAACAGATACCGATCGTTTCCTCCGCCACCGATAAACGTGTCATTGCCGGCGCCGCCAACAAAAACTTCAGAGCTAGCTGTTCCTGCCAGCGTAGCCGAACCTGCTGTGCCGGTAGAGCCGGTCCCGACCACGAGCTGCACCTGCTGGTCGGCAAATCCGAGCGAAGCAATGCCGGACAGCGTGTCGGTTCCGTCCGGACTGCCGCTGCGCAGGTCGCTGACCACGACCTGATTAGCCGAATTCAAAGATACCGTGTAGTTCGCAAAGTTGCCGGAGAATGCGGCCGTATCAACCCCGCCCCCACCGACGATCACATCGTTGCCTCCGGATCCGACGAATATCTCGTTGGCCGCGGAGCCGCTCAGCGCATCGACGCCCGCCGTTCCCGAGACGACCCCGATCGCTGCGTCAGCAAAGATCAGCTGCGTCAGGCCGACCGCGGAATTGGCTCCCGATGCGCCTGCACGAGTGTCCAGGATCAAGACATCGCCGAAGGCATCGGCGGCAAATCGATAGCTGCCGTAGCTTCCGGCAAAGATCAGGCTGCCGGTCGCAGTTGCAAAACTGTTTGCTCCTGCCGGCGCCGTCAGCGTCACGACCTCGCCGCCTCCATTCTGGAAGTAGCGAACCTCGACCGCATGCGACCCGATCCCCAGTGTCACCTGGCCGGAGACCGTGTTATTGCCGTGCAGCCCGTCATTGTTCACGACCCGCACGCCATCGATGTAGAGTGCGGAGCCGTCGTCGGAAGCGAGGCTGAACGTATAGGTTCCAGCCGTCGTGATGGTGAGGTTGGCCTGGTAGGCCGTCGCGAAATTGACGTGCGACGAGGCTGGCCAGGCTGCGTCTGCGGTACCCGAGATCTGGGACACTGTCGTCACGAAGCTCGGCGCAGCCCCCCAGTTGATGTCCGATAGTTGCGACGGTCCGGAGGACAGAGCAAAAAACTTGGCGACGAATCCTTGTTGACCGTGCCACGCTCCCGCTATTGCGCTCTGCACCGCCAAATCGCCCGGGACCTGCGAGGCCGACGCCGGATCAAAGCCCGGATGAGCCACCGCATAGGCCGACATCGCTTGAACCAGAGTCCCGATCGCGCTGCCATCGAGGACCGTCGTTCCTGCAGTGATGGTCTGCAATTGACTGGCGGAGCCGGTAAACCAATTCGCGACCGTCACCCGTGTCGTAGTCCCGAGCACGGCGATCACGAGATTATTGCCCGATTGTGTGAACCACAGCTTCTGCGCCGTAATCCCGCTGCCGAAATCGACCTGGTTCTTCGCACCAAGTGTGGCCGAAAGATTGATGGTGGCCTGCCCCGTTGTCGACGATGTCCGGAACAGGTTGGTGCGGGTGCCGCCGAATGCCGTCTCGGCTCCGTCACCAAGCACGAAGATGTTCGATCCCGTGGCGTTTCCGACCAGCGTTGGATTGCTGCTGCTTCCATTCCAGGTAAAGGTCTGAGATGCGTCCCTGACCGCCGCTCGGTCCCAGACGGTGCCGTCGGCAAACCGGACTTGCTGGACGCCGCTGGTGCTCGACTGCACCATGTTGTCGATCCTGATCAGATCGCCATTGCTGCCGATCGTGAGGATCCAGTCGTTGCCGTTCGAGGATGTAGCGACCGACACGTCGGACGGCCGGATTCCGGTCCCGAGGGACAGCACATTGGCCGCCGTGCTCGAGCTGTCGGTCTCGTCGATCTCAAGCTGGCCATATCCGGTGTTGAACACGAAGATGTCGTTGCCGCCGCGCCCGTGCGCGACATCATTACCTCCCTTGCCGTCGAATATGTCGGCTCCCAGCGAACCCCAGAGAACGTCGTTGGCGGCAGTACCTGTCGTCTCCAGCGCGAGCAGCTGTTGCCTCGACCACACTGTTCCGTCGGCGAACCGCAGCGTCTGGATGCCTCCCGTGCTCGTCAGATCGCCGTGAATATCAATCTTGTCGGTGTCGTCGTTCCGGATACGAAGGATCAGGTCGGCGCCATTCTCGACCTGGACGTAAACATCCTGCGCAGAGATGCCTGCCCCCAAATTGATCGTGCCCGTCGCGCCGTTCAGATTGATGTCGGTCCGTCCGACGCCGCGGCTGTACAGCAACGTGTTGGCGCCTCCCACCGACGCCGCATTTGCAAAATTGACCGAGACATTACTAGCGCTGATTTCATAGACGTTCGAACCGTAGGCCGAGCCGGACAGCGTGGTCGACGAGGTGTTGCCGAGCCAGGTAAACGTGATCGGCACGGACGCTGTACCACCCAGGGCGATCGAGCTGCCGTCGCTGAAAACCAGTTTGTCGATGGAGCTGGTGGCGGCGCCGCCGCTGACCGTCAAGTCCGAGTGAACGAGAATGTTGTCAGTCGCATTGTTGCGGAACTTGACGATCAGATCGCTGCCGTTAGCCTGCAGCAGCACGTCCTGCGCCGTGACGCCAGTGCCGAATTGCAACGTGCCCTTGCTTGCCCCAGGCCACACCGACAGGGCGCCTGAGCCCGTCGCATATTTGATCGTATTCGTGCCGGCCACCCCGTTACTATAGTTGCCAAATCCAAGATTGCCGGATGCGGAGACCTCGAACACGTTCGAGCCGAAGTTGGTATTGCCGAGATCGAAGCCGTTGGTTTTTCCCACCCAGGTGAACGTGATCGGCACGGACGCCGAACCGCCCAGGGCGATCGAGGTACCGTCGCTGAATACCAGGCTGTTGATCGAGCTGGAGGCCACGCCGCCACTGACCGTCAGGTCCGAGTGAACAAGAATGTTGTCGCTTGCATTGTTGCGGAACTTGACGATCAGATCGCTGCCGTTGGCCTGCAACAGCACGTCCTGCGCTGTGACGCCGGTGCCGAACTGCAGCGTACCCTTGCTCGCGCCGGGCCACACCGACAGCGCGCCTGAGCCCGCCGCAAACTTGATTGTATTGGTGCCGGCAACGCCGTTGCTGTAGTTGCCGAAGCCAAGATTGCCGGACGCGGAGACCTCGAAGACGTTCGAGCCGAAATTGGTGTTTCCTAGATCGAAGCCATTGCTGTTGCCGATCCACGTGAAGGTCAGCGGCGCCCCCACCCCCGCGCCCGGCTGCCCGACTGGCAGAACCGTGCCGTCGCTGAAGGCGATGCGGATGATGGCGCTGGAAACGCCCCAGGGCTGCACGGTGAGATCCCGCGGCACGGTGATGACGTCGCTGCTGTTCCTGAACCGGATCGTCAGGTCGCCATTGCCGTTCGCCTGGAAGTAGAGATCGGATGACGAGATCCCGGTTCCCATCCGGATGGTCGTGATCGTATTCGCAACGGTTACTTGGCCGCTTCCAGCGTTGAACAGATAGGCGTTTGCGTCGCTGCCTCCCGACACGAGGTCAAGGACCTGGGCCTGACTCCAACTCGCACCGTCGGCGAAGCTGATTGTAGAGAGGGTCCCGTTGCTGAATTGGCCTTTCACAGTGATCGTCTTGCCCGTGGAGATGTTCTGAATGACCAGATCCGCGCCGTTGCCCGGCCGACTCAAGGCTACCGCGCTGGAGGCAATGCCTTGCATCACCAGCGCGTTGCCGCTGGTACTGTCGTCAATGACATCATTACCACCCACCGAACTGTAGATGTAAGTATCCGTTCCGCTGCCGCCGTTCAGGTAATCATCTCCGGCGCCCCCACTCAGCGTGTCATTGCCGCCGAGGCCATACAGCGTGTCGTTGCCGCTGGTCCCGACAATCACGTCGTCGTTCTGGTCAAAGCCAGTAATGTTCGTTGCTCCAGCCGCGATCTGCTGCGCGATATAGGCACTCTCCAGCTGCTGCTTGCTCCATACCGTGCCGTCGCCGAGCACCACCTGCTCGAGGCCGACACTGGCGCCGCTGTCAAACGCCACCATGCGGACCGAGCCCGCCTGGTCGGTGAAGCTCAACGTCACGTCGCTGCCGCTGCGGGTGATCACGAGGTTCGAGGCCGTCAGCCCCGCCCCCAGAACCAGCCTGTCGTTCGATCCATCGAACGCGGTGCCATCCGTGATCGTGTCGTTGCCATCGCCGGCGTTGTAGACGTAGGTGTCCGAGCCACTGCCGCCATCCAGCATGTCGTCGCCGCGTCCGCCGGTCAGTGTGTCGTTGCCACCGAGGCCATACAGCGTATCGTTGCCGCTGGTTCCACCGATCACGTCGTTGTTCTGGTCGAAGCCGGTGATCGTGGTCGCACCCGCCGCCATCTGCTGCGCGATGTAGGCGCTCTCCAGCTGCTGCTTGCTCCACACTGTGCCGTCGCCGAGCACCACCTGCTCGAGGCCGACACTGGCGCCACTGTCAAACGCCACCATGCGGACCGAGCCCGCCTGGTCGGTGAAGCTCAACGTCACGTCGCTACCGTTGCGGCTGATCACAAGGTTCGAGGCCGTCAGCCCTGCCCCCAGACCCAGCCGATCGTCGGAGCCGTCGAACGCGGTCCCGTCAATGATCGTATCGTTGCCATCGCCGGCGTTGTAAACGTAGGTGTCGGAGCCACTGCCACCATCCAGCGTGTCGTCGCCGCGTCCGCCGGACAGTGTGTCGTTGCCACCGAGGCCGTACAGCGTGTCGTTGCCGCTGGTCCCGCCAATCACGTCGTTATTCTGATCGAAGCCGGTGATCGTGGTCGCGCCCGCAGCCATCTGCTGCGCGATGTAGGCACTCTCCAGCTGCTGCTTGCTCCATACCGTGCCATCGCCGAGCACCACCTGCTCGAGGCCGACACTGGCGCCGCTGTCGAAGGCCACCATGCGGACCGAGCCTGCCTGGTCGGTGAAGCTCAATGTCACGTCGCTACCATTGCGGCTGATCACGAGATTCGAGGCCGTCAGCCCCGCTCCCAGAACCAGCCTGTCGTTGGAGCCGTCGAACGCGGTCCCGTCCATGATAGTATCGTTGCCGTCGCCGGCATTGTAGACGTAGGTGTCGGAGCCGTTGCCGCCATCCAGCGTGTCGTCGCCGCGCCCGCCGGTTAGCGTGTCGTTGCCGCCGAGGCCATACAGGGTGTCGCTACCGCTGGTGCCGACGATTACGTCGTTGTTCTGATCGAAACCGGTGATCGTGGTCGCGCCGGCCGCGATCTGCTGCGCGATGTAGGCGCTCTCAACCTGCTGCTTGCTCCACACCGTGCCGTCGCCGAGCACCACCTGCTCCAGGCCGACACTGGCGCCGCTGTCAAACGCCACCATACGGACGGAGCCTGCCTGGTCGGTGAAGCTCAACGTCACGTCGCTGCCGTTGCGGCTGATCACGAGATTGGAGGCCGTCAGCCCCGCCCCCAGAACCAGCCTGTCGTTGGAGCCGTCGAACGCGGTACCGTCAATGATCGTATCATTGCCGTCACCGACATTGTAGAGATAGCTGTCCGATCCAGCGCCGCCATCAAGCTGATCATCGCCCAGCCCACCTGCCAGGATATCTGATCCATTCGTCCCGACGAGCGTGTCATTGCCCGAAGTCCCCCCGACCGAGACCAGCATTTGGAACAGGGTCAACGGCGACCAGACAGTCCCGTCAGCAAAGACGATCTGCTCAATATTCTGCCAGTCGAGTTCGGCCTTCAGCAATACTGAGCCGCCGTCATTGCCGCCCGCCGTGCTCGGCGCGATCACCAGGGCCACGTCGCTTCCGTTGCGCGTCAGCGAGACCCGCGACGGCGAGATGTCGACCAGCATGAGTTTGTCGATGCTGCCGTCCGACGTACCACCATCGATGATCGTATCGTTGCCGTCACCGCCCTTATACACATACGTGTCGGAGCCGGCGCCGCCACTGAGCTGATCGTCGCCTTGGCCGCCATTGAGAAAGTCGACTCCAGACCCGCCGTTCAAAGTGTCGTTGCCGGACGTGCCGTAGATCAGGCGCCAGTTCGTTCCATCGCTGAACCCGATCGTATTCAGGCCTTTGGCGGACGCCCCGTTAAAGGTGACACTGTCATTGCTGCCCGCGAGCGCGACTGTCACATCACCGTTGGAGGCAGTCTGGACGCTCACATCGGATTGGGCGATTCCGGCTGCCAGTTTGAGCGCGGCTCCGGTTCCGGTCAGTGTCACCGTGGCGTGGCCAATACCTCGCTTGAAGATGATGACATCGTTGGCCGAACCTGCTGTGACCGTGTCACCGCCGGGTCCGAGTTCGAAAATGTTGGTTCCATACGAACTGCCCGTCAGCACCGTGTTCGTATCGGTGCCGATATAGGTGAACGTCAACGGCTTCGTGAGATTCCAAGTCGTACCGTCTGCGAAATGGACGTTCTCGACCACGGACGACGAGTTGGCGAAGGCCGATTGGACCAGAACAGAGTCTGTCGAGTTCCGGAATCGCACGTAAAGATCGTTGCCGACCGCCTGCAAGATCGCATCGCTCGCGGCAAGGCCGCGGCCGAAAGACAGAGTGTCGGTCCCCCCGGCCTCGATGATCGTGTCTTGCCCATCGCCAGCATTGAAGATGTAGGTGTCGTCACCAGCGCCGCCCTGCAGCACGTCGTTGCCACGCAGCCCTTCGATCGTGTCATTGACGCCGGAGCCCACGATCGTCTCGGCGGCATTCATGCCGAGCGTGACATTGTCGGTTCCGCCGATCGCCGCAGCGAGGATGTCGGCGCTCGACCACACCGTACCATCGTCGAAGACGATCTGCTCGATCGTTCCCGTGCCGGCAAACTGGCCCGCCAATGTCAGCCGGCTGTTGTGATCCGCCTCGAACAGCAGCAGGGCATTGTCGCCGCTGCGCACGATATGAACCTGGCTGGGCACGATGCCATGCAGCAGAACCGTATCGCCGTCGCTGCTAGCCTGATCGTCGACGATGTCGACGCCATCCCCAAGCGTATAGACGTAGGTGTCGGCGCCGCCCCGCCCGATCAGCCGGTCATTGCCGGCGCCACCGGTCAGGATGTTCGCCCCGTCGTCGCCACCCAGGACGTCGTCGCCGCTGGTCGGCACCAGCGACTTCGAGAGAAGCGCGGCACGGTCCCAGACCGTGCCGTCGGCGAACTGCACGAAATCGACGCCGCCGGTGGTGCCGATCAGCTGATTGCTCAGCAGCACGCTGTCGCTGCTCCCGGCAATGCTCAGGACGATATCCTGCCCGCCATTGGCTTGCGTCACCACGATGTCGGCCGGCGCAATATCCGCGGCGAATTGCAGCCGGTCCACATCGGCCGCCGCGCCATTGTCGTTGATGCGGTCGTTGCCGCCGCCGCGACCGAACAGATAGATATCGTTGCCGACGCCTCCCTCGAGATAGTCGTTGCCACCGGCGCCGGCGAGCGTGTCGTTGCCGGCCGCGCCATAGATTGTATCATTCCCAGTTCCGCCGGTCAGGACATTGTCGGCGTAGTCGCCATAAAGGGTGG
Source organism: Bradyrhizobium sp. SZCCHNS3052 (assembly GCF_032484495.1). NCBI lineage: Bacteria > Pseudomonadati > Pseudomonadota > Alphaproteobacteria > Hyphomicrobiales > Nitrobacteraceae > Bradyrhizobium > Bradyrhizobium sp. SZCCHNS3052. The sequence continues at coordinate 34,229 of NZ_JAUETB010000016.1, forward strand.
CGTTCGCCGCGGTCGGCAGTGTCGCATGTGCCAGCAGGTCCGCCCGGCTCCAGACGGAGCCGTCCGCGAATACGACCTGGTCGACGCCGCCGGTCTTGGCGACCAGCTGGTTCTGCAGCAGAATGCTGTCCGTCGTTCCGCCGATCGAGAGCAGCAGGTCGCGCCCGCCATTGGCCTCGGTCACTGTCACAGAGCCGACGGCAATGCCAGTTCCCAGCCGCAGGGTATTGACCTCACTGCTGTTCGAGCTGCCGTTGTCGAAGATCGTGTCCTGTCCGTCGCCGAGATTAAACAGATAGGTATCATTGCCAGTGCCACCGACCAACACATCATTGCCGGTGCCACCAGCCAGAACGTCGTCGCCTCCCGCGCCATACAGCGTGTCGTTCCCAGCGCCGCCGTTCAGCGTGTTGCCGAGATAATCGCCATAGAACGTGTCGTTTCCGCTCGTCGGCGCCGTCGCCTGCGCCAGCAGCGCCGCGCGCGTCCACACCGTTCCGTCGGCGAACACGACCTGATCGACGCCGCCGGTGGCCGAGACCAGCTGGTTCTTCAACGTAACCTTGTCAGTGGTGCCGCTGATGGTAAGCACGAGATCGCCGCCGCCATTCGCCTCGGTCACCACCACGTTCGCAGGCAGGATCCCGCTGCCGAGCTGCAGCGTGTTGGTCTCTCCGCTCGCCGCCCCATTGTCCGTGATCGTGTCCTGGCCATCACCCACGTTGAACACATAGGTGTCGTTGCCGGCTCCGCCCGACAGCGTGTCATTGCCGGTCCCACCGATCAGGGTATCGTCGCCGGCACCGCCCGACAGTGTGTCATTGCCCGCACCGCCGCTCAGCGTATTGGCGTTGTAGTCGCCATAGAACGTATCGTTGCCGCTCGTCGGCGCCGTCGCGAGCGCCAGCAGCGCGGCCCGATTCCAGATCGTGCCATCGGCAAACACGACCTGATCGACGCCCCCAGCCGCCGAGAGCAGCTGACTGCGCAAGGTGATCTTGTCGGTCGTTCCGGTGATGCTCAGCACCAGATCCCCGGTACCGGACTCCTTGACGGTGTCCTGGCCCGCCGTGATCCCGGACCCGAACTGCAGCGTGTTGACCTCACCGCTACCGGCGCCATTGTCGAAGATCGTATCCTGGCTGTCACCGCGGTTGAAGATGTAGGTGTCGTTGCCCAGTCCGCCCTGCAGCGTGTCGTTGCCCTGCCCACCAATCAGCGTGTCGTCGCCGGTCTGGCCGTAGATGGAGTCTGCCGACGAGGTGCCGATGAGCGTGTCGTTACCTGATGTGCCGAATATCGTGGTCATGAATGCCCCCAAGTCGCCCGTACGTCAAACTCACTTTAGCTCAGGCTTTAGCCGTTGTTCACAGACGCCCGAAGTACTAACTCCAACCCCAATTGTACCCGCCAACTCATGCATTCGCCGGCAGCGACGGTCAACATCACCAAATCCAACTAAATTAGTGCGGCGCAACCAACGACTTCTGGCTTGTCTCGATGCCCAGGACCAGATCCCCGGTCCCAGATTCCTTGACGGTTACTTGCGATTCCGAAACTCCTGACCGAACTGCAGCGTATTGACTTCGCCACTGCCACCGTCATTATCGAAGATCGTATCCTGACCATCACCGCGGTCGAAGATGTAGGTCTCGTTGCCCTGCCAACCAATCGAGATGTCGTCGCCGGCAAGGCCGTAGATCGTGTCAGCGCCCGATGTTCCGGTGAGCGTGTCGTCGCCGGATTCACCGAAGATTGTAGCCACTGATACCTGTGTCTCTTCAGGTCTCAAGGCTCACATTCAGCCGAAGCTTGTGTAGTCCACAACCATCGGCACGCTCGTAGCACGATCAACCTCCGCGATTCCTACCTCAAGCCAAGTCGCAACCAGTGTCCAACAAGCGGTTTATTCCGAACAATCGCGGGAACCTTAGCAGACCGACGATCGAGCGTTAGCCACAGTGATCGGCTGTAAGAAAATATTTCTCGCTCCAGACGCATAGACACTTTTATCGGGCGAAACCGATGACATCGATAAGCTCTCTTAGCGACATCAGCTTTGGATCAATACCCGTGACGCTTTCCCGATTGCTTGCTCTAATGACGTGCTCAGCAGTCGCTTCAAGAAGTTTCCTAACATGCGCGGAAAGATTAACTCCGTCGTTAGCCTTTGTAACCTTCACTCGGTCGCTTTCAACGTTGAGGTTGAGGCGATCTCCTGCCAACGAATACGCAAAGTACTCGTTATTCTCAACATCGATCGGCTCCGTCCATGCAGCTAAGCTCTCAAAATTCCGGAACAGCGTTACATCACCAACTACTTCGCTGCTGCTAGACTCGTTTATGATAGCAACACTCGATAGGTCCACATTCATCAGAATCTGCTCCAAAATGATCGATCGGTAGACTTAGTTTCCCACGGCCGGTGACGTCCGATACCGCCTCCCGGCATAGTCTCCCCCGTCACAGGATCGACAGCTCGCCTGTGATAATGCGGCCAACGTCCGAGGGGGTGGCCCGTGCGGTTTCCATAGGGAGCAAAACGGAAATTGCGGCCGAACGAATACTCCCATCCTAGCACTGCATACTCACAGATCGCGCCAGCGTAAGGCATAGCGACCACCGCCAACATCATACCGCCGGTTTGATATGGGTGCTCAAGAGGATTGTAATCGAAACCAGGTTCTTCGTCCGTTCCCGGATACCAGATTCCCATTGCGTCGACATAACGACCGGTATGATCCCGCTTCAGCGCAGGCGCAGACCCTGCGTAGGCGTAGACATTTGGTCCATCCAGCAATTCCGGCAGCTCTAGACCGAAGGACCAATTTACAGTGAGTGACGACGGGACAAACGCGGACGCCTGCGCCGACATGCCCCGGCCGTCAATTATAGAGCTAATGGGCGACTCGCCAGAAGTGACAGACCAGAACGCCGGCACTTCGCCATTAGGATCCGGCTGCGTGTATCGTCCCAGGGTGGGATCGTAATGTCTATACCAATTGTAGTGAAGCCCGGCTTCCAACAAAAAATACTGCCCCGGAAACCGCAGATTATTCGTGGCAGACCCTAGGATCACGTCGACGGCGCCAAACGGCAAGAAGTATGCATTCCACACCACGTTCTTCGTGCTGTCCGTCATCCGAATCGGGCGGTCGAGATGGTCGGCGTGGACGAACCAGAGGTTTGGCGCGGACGTGTCGAGATCAGCTGCCACGGCGAGCGGCATGTCGTCCAGCCAGACATACTCCCGGGTCACGACGCCGGAGGCCGTCGCTTCGGCGATAAGACGACCGGTGAGATCGTACACGTAATGCATGGTAGCGGGCGGCGAGGCCGTCCGTAGCGTGCGGACGGCCATCCGCTCCAAACCGTCATAGCCGTAGTCCGCCGTGACGGACGAGTTGAGACTCAGCTGATCGAGCCGATCGCGGTTGTTGTAGCGATAGCCATAGATCGTGCCGGACCGATTGTCGGTCACGAGATTACCTGCCGCGTCGTGAGTAAATGTCCGAACGTTGGTTCCGTTGCTGCTGACATCGACCAACCGGTTCGACGTGGCCTCGTACTGGGTGATCTGCTCTGTGACGGTTCCACGGCTGGCATAGGATTCGAACATCCGATTGCCGACAGCGTCGTAGGCATAACCAAGCACGCCCCAGGGGCCGCTGGCATTCTCGAGCCGACCGGTCGGCGTATACGAGTAATTCTCGCTGCGCAGCGTATCGACCGTGTCGGTGATATCGGTGATGTTGACGCCGTCGTTGCGGCTGTATTGGCGATTGACAACATCGGTTCCGGATGAAGTGCCCGTGACGACGAGCTGACTCAGTAGGTAGTCCTGATCATACGTCTTGATCAGGGTCAGGCCATTGCCATAGGTCAGCGACTGCAACGGCCCCGCAGCGCCATACGTCACGTTGGACGCCAGAGGCACGGTCGCGTTCGTGGTCCGCGAAGTCACATCCGTAATGCGGCCGACCGTGTCCCGAGTGTAATCGACCACCCGTCCCGACGGGTAGGTCATGCGGATGATGTTTCCGGCGAGGTCATAGCCATAGCCGACGACATAGATGGCCGAGCCCGTGGCCTTGCGCTCCTGCATCACCTGGCCGAGCGCGTTGAAGGTCCAATCGATCGAGCCGGTGGCGTCCTGGATCCGGGTGAGCCTGCCTTTGCCCTTGTTGCCGTTGGTCGCGTCGTCCCAGGTATAGGTGATGTTCTCACTGGGCGCTGCCGGATACTGCTTGGCCAGCAGCCGCCCGGCATTGTCATAGGTCAGGTTCGTGCCGACGCCGCGGGCATCGACGATCTGCATCGGCTTGCCCAGGACGTTATAGGTGTAGGTGGTCGTGCCGCTGTCCGGGCTGACGCGCTGGATCACCTCACCGAAACCGTTGCGGACGTAGCTGGTGGTGAGCGAGCGCGGGTCGCTGTAGGCGGTGATGTCGTCGGCACCGTTGCGAGCCACCGCGACCGAGTTGCCCTCCTCGTCCGTCGTCCCGATCAGCCGGTTGAGGCCGTCAAAGCTCGATCCGAACACGTTGGCTCGCGGATCTGTGACCGACACCTCGTTGTGGGTGCGGTCATAGCCGTGGGTCCAGGTCTGCCCGAACGCGCCGACGAACGTCAGCAACCGGCCGAGTTCGTCATAGGTCGCCGTCTGCGACGCTTGCAGGATGCCGCTCGGATCCTTGATCCGCCGCGCGGTGACGTTGCCGAGATTGTCGCGGTCGTACTCGACCGTCGCCCCGGTATTGTCCTGCACCCGGATGAGCCGGCGGCCGTCATCGTAGGTATATTGCAGGAACGCGCCGTTCGGCCTGACGATCCGGCTGACATCGCCCGTCGGGGTGTAGTCGATCGACGTCGTCGCGACCAGCCCGCTGGGATCCACGATTGTGCTCTTCAACCGGCCCAGGGGATCGTAGGTCAGGTTGGTATAGACGCCATTGGGGTCGAGGATCGTGGTCGGCTGGCCCCGCCCGTTATGCGACATCACCTTGGTGAGGTGGCCGACCTCGTTGGTGATCGTCGCCACGAATCCCGTCTGGTCATAAGTGTAAAGGACTGTGTCACCGGCTCCGGGCAGCGGCCCATCGACGGAGGCAAGCAACCCTCCCGTCGTGTAACCGTAAGTCCAGGTCCGGGTCTGGCCGTTGGTCGCATACGGCACCGTCTGGCTGGTCGTATCGGCCTTCGTGAGCTGGGTGAGAAGACCGCCGGTCCAGGTGAAGTCGGTAGTCACGCCGGGCTCGACCGCACGCGTCGGCACGTTGAGCGTCGGATGCCAAGTGTAGCTGTTCGACTGCGCGAGCGGCGTTCCGTAGCCGCGGGTGACGAGCGTCGGATTGCCGCGGCTGTCGCGGACGTAATGCGTGACCCGCCCCTCCTCGTCGGTCTCGTCCGTAACATAATTGTTGACGTCATAGCCGATGACGGAATTCGAACCAACGCAATTGGCGGACGGCTGCCCCTCGATGCTGGCGAGGATGTTGTTGCCCCGCGCATCCTTGCTGTAGTGATACACTGCGACCTTAGACAGCGGATTGGTCACCGTCACCGTGTTGGCCACATCATTGTAGGCGATCGAATATCGCTCGACGCCGCCGGCATGCTCCGATGTCAGCACCCTCCCCTTGGCATCGTAGGTCCAGGTCGCGTAGCGCACGCCGGCCTCGTTGGTGACGCCGGTCAGCGCGTAGGGAAAGCTTGCATTCTCGTAATGATAGCGGATGCGCGGATTGTCCGCCGTGTCTGCGGTCGTATCCGGCTGAATGACGTATTCGAGCGCGAACAGGTCCGCCGCCATCTGCAGCGGATCCGGACCGCTCCTGCCGACGATGGCGTAGCGCGGAATGAACTTGTAGCGATAGACTTGTCCGCCGGGCACCGTCATCGTATCGAGCAGCCCCTGCGGCGTATAGGTGAACTGCAGGGTCCGACCGAAACTGTCGGTTACCAGCGTGTTGTTGCCGGCGCTGTCATAGGTCAGTGCCTGGGTGTAGCCGCTCTGGAATATGATCGACTGCAGCACGCCGCCGGCGTCGTAGACCCGGCTGATATTGTCATCCGTCGTCAGGGTATAGAGCTGTGTGGTCGCATTCTTCACGAGCGTCGCAGCCCGACCGCGGTTGCCAATGACGAGGCTCTTCAGGCTCCAGTCGTAATAGCTCTGCGCGTAGAGGCCGGTCGAGCTGACATAGCTGAAGAGGACGACCTCTCCGTTGGGGAGCGTAATCGTCACGCTATTGGAAGCGACGATCGCGCCGGAATCGAAGTTCGACCGCCATCCGTTACCGAGCCGCGACGGACGCAGACGTCCGCTCAGCGTCGCCTGATCGCTCGTATAGAAGCGCTCGAATTTGAGCGACGCACCGCCGTCGCTCGTACTCTGGGTCGAGAAATCGGTATAGGCCTCGATCTTCATGCCACTGCGAAGATCGACGGGATTGGCGACCTGGTCTCGACAGGACGGGCAGTGATCCGCCGGGGGAGCAGCGAGACACCCCGATCCGGTTAGAACTTCACCACTATCGCAGTTGAGAAACGCTACACCACCCCGGTAAGCTCCATTCGAATTCCCGTCACAAATCGCACCGGCGAAAATGCCGCTGCTCCCCGCCCCGTTAAGATAGCACTTCGTCAGGATGACGCTTGGGTCGCTGCTCCAGTAAGCCCAAAAGTCTTCCTGCGCACAGGCAATACCATCCGAACCGCAGTTGCCGTTGTGATAGCTGGCCCAGTGGCCCGCATGCACCGGCTGGGGCGCAAGACAGACGATGAACGAGGCACAGAACAAGATGACTGCGACGATAGAACCGCGCAGCCAAGCCAGCTGCGCAAACCTATTTCCAACCCGGATCATGTGCCCCCAACTTCCGATTGCAACAACACGAATCAAATACATATCAATCATAGATCAACTGCACGGTATTTTATCACCTTAGGATGTCAATTCGACAACAACCCTTTCCACGTCGGCATCCCAACAAAATCGGTGATGAGTCGCGGCATCTTCGCGGAGTAGTTTCATCGTTCGCGAAGACTCTCGGATTTGTATCTGAGCAGCGGCGACATCACATACTCGATGATCCGTCTCGTCCCCGTCTTGATCTCCACCGTCACCGCCATCCCCGGCGCGAGCGCGACCATCTTGTCCTCGATCTGCATTTGCTTCTCATCCAGCGACACCCGCGCCGAATAGATGAACTCCTGGCCTGCCGGCTCGCTGGTCTCGGCCAGTGCACCAGCCGCCTTGCCGCCATTCTGCTTATCGGCGGGCTTCTCGCGGACGATCGAATCTTGGGAGACGCTCAGCACCTTGCCATGGACGAGGCCGTAGCGGGTGAAGTTGAAGGTGTCGATCTTGATCTCGGCTGATTGCCCGACATTGACGAAGCCGATGTCGCGGTTGGAGATCATGGCTTCCGCCTCGAGCTGGCTGTCGGCGGGCACGATGAGCATCAGCTGTTGCGCCGGTGTGACGACGCCGCCGACAGTGTGCAGCGCGAGCTGCTGCACGGTGCCGTCGATCGGGGCGCGCAGCACCTGCTCGGCGATCTTGCGCTCGGCCTTGACGAGGTCCTGCGTCAGCTCGTCGGCCTTCTTCTCGGCATCGGCGAGGTCCGACAGCACCTGGCGCTCGAAGCCGGAGCGGGTCTGCGCCAGCTGCTGCTCCAGCGCCAGCCGCGCCGCCTCGATCTCGACCAGGCGCCGCGTCTGCACGATGCGCTCGCTCTGCTGGTCGATCAGCCGCGACTGCGCGTCGATATAGGCGATCTGGTTGCCGTATTGGATCTCCTTGGCGTTGCGGCGGATGTCAGCGGTCTCCTGCAGGAATGGGAGCGTGGCATCGATCTTGGCGATCGCGGCCTCGATCGACTGCGCCTCGGCACGCTTCTGTGCGATCTGCTGCAAATTGGAGGCGAGCTTCGACAGCTGCTCGGCGGCCTGCGCCTGCAGGGCGGCGCGGGTACGTGCGACGTCGGCGGGTGCGGCGCCTTCGGGCACGTTGAGCGGTCGCAGCTCGGCGAGATCGCCGAAGCTGTCGCGGAGCACACCGAGCCTTGCAACATCGAGCCTTGCCTGCATCAGGCCCTGCGCGACGCGGCGGCGCTCGGCCTCGGTGACGGTGCGATCGAGCTCGACCAGCACGTCGCCGGCATGCACCTTGTCGCCGTCCTGGACGTGGATCGCGGCGACGACGCCCGCTTCCAGCGGCTGGATGGTCTTGGTGCGGCCGGTCGGCACGATCTTGCCTTGCGCCGAGGCGATGATGTCGACATGGCCCACGATCGACCAGCCGATCGCGATGACGAAGAACAGCATGATGGTCCCGGCCACGGCTCGGCCCACGGGCGAGGCCGGCGTCTCCACGATCTCCAGCGCCGCGGGGAGGAACTCGCGGGCATCTTTGCGGCGGCCCCGTCGCGCGTCGAGCGAGATCGGCGCGTTGTCCTGCTTCTGCGCTTCAGCCGACGACATGGAGCCCCGCCTGGATCTGGTCCAGCGTCGCGTAGCGCCCAGCGCGCTTGATCAGCTCGTCATGGGTGCCGTCCTCGACCAGGCGGCCATTCTCGATGGTGAGGATGCGGTCGGCGTTGCGCACCGCCGACAGCCGGTGCGCGATGATGAACACGGTGCGCCCGGCGCAGATCTTGCGCATGTTGCTCTGGATGATGTTCTCGCTCTCATAGTCGAGCGCCGAGGTCGCCTCGTCAAAAATGAGAATGCGCGGATTGGTGACCAGCGCACGCGCAATCGCGATGCGCTGGCGCTGGCCGCCGGAGAGGCTGGCACCGCGCTCGCCAACCACCGTGTCATAGCCGTCGGGCAGGCCGAGAATGAACTCATGGGCGCCGGCGAGCTCGGCCGCCTGGATCACCCGCTCCATCGCCATGCCGGGATCGGCCAGCGCGATGTTGTCGCGGATCGAGCGGTTGAACAGCACGTTCTCCTGCAGCACCGCGCCGATCTGCCGCCGCAGCCAGGTGACGTCGGCGACCGTGAGATCGACGCCGTCGATCAGGATGCGGCCGGCCTCGGGGACGTACAGCCGCTGGATCAGCTTGGTCAGTGTCGACTTGCCAGAGCCGGAGGGGCCGACGATGCCGACCACTTGGCCGACCGGCACCTTCAGGCTGACGTCGTGCAGCGCCAGCGGTCCATCGACGCGGTAGCGGAAATGGACGTGGTCGAACACGACCTCGCCGCGCACTGGCGGCAGCGCCGCGCGGCCGGGATTGAACGCCGGCTCCGGCGTGGTGTTGAGGATGTCGCCGAGCCGCGCCACCGACAGCCGCGCCTGGTGGAAATCCTGCCACAGCTGCGCCAGCCGCAGCACCGGCTGCGCCACCCGCCCGGCCAGCATGTTGAAGGCGATGAGCTCACCGACGCTCAAGCTGCCCTCGATCACCAGATGCGCCCCGAAATACAAGGTCAGCGCGGTGACGATCTTGCTGATGAACTGCACCGACTGGCTCGCCCAGTTGCCGAGCGACAGCACGTCGAAGCTGGCGCCGACATAGCCGGCGAGCTGCTCCTCCCAGCGCCGCTGCATCTGCGGCTCGATTGCCATGGCCTTCAGGGTCTGGATCGCGGTGACGGTCTCGACCAGGAAGGCCTGGTTCTCGGCGCCGCGGTCGAACTTGACGTCGAGCCGCTTGCGGAAGATCGGCGTCACCCCGGCCGACAGCGCGATGTAGAACGGGAACGAGCCGATCACGATCCAGGACAGGAACGGCGAGTAGTAGAACATCACGCCCAGGAAGACGAAGGTGAAGGCGAGATCGATCACCAGGGTCAGCGCCGAGCTGGTAATGAAATTCCTGATGTTCTCCAGCTCGCGCACCCGCGCCACGGAATCGCCGGCGCGCCGCGCCTCGAAATAGGCGATCGGCAGCGCGACCAGATGGCGGAACAGCCGCGCGCCGAGCTCGACGTCGATGCGGTTGGTGGTGTGGGAGAAGACGTAGGTGCGCAAGCCCCCCAGCACGGTCTCGAAGATGGTGACTGTAACGAGCCCGAACACCAGCACGTCGAGCGTGGTGTAGCCGCGATGGGTCAGCACCTTGTCGGTGACGACCTGGAAGAACAGCGGCGTCACCAGTCCGAACAGCTGCAGGAAGAACGAGGCCAGCAGCACCTCGCCGAGCAGCCGGCGATATTTGTGCATCGCCTGCAGGAACCAGGTGATGTCGAAACGGCGCGCAAGATCGGTCAGCGAGGCGCGGCGCGCCATCAGCACGACCGTGCCGGTCCAGTTGGCCTCGAACTCGGCGCGCTTGAGACTCTGCGGCCGGTTGACCTGCGGATCTTGGATCAGCGCCGCATCCACGGTGACCTGGCCGAGAATGACGAACGAGCCATCAGCCCGCGCTGCGATGGCCGGCAGCGGCAGCTTGGCAAGGCCGTCCCAATTCTGGCTGACAGCGCGAGCCTTGAGCTTCAACTGCTTGGCGCAGCGGAGCATCTCCGTCACGCCGACCGGCTCTCCCGCCAACTGATGTGCAATCTGCGCCGGATCGATAGCGACCTGATGAAACCGCAGCAGCAATGTCAGGCAGTCGAGCCCCGTATCCCTCTGCCCCGCGTCCATTGCCCCTGCACTACCCTAAGTCGTGCAGGAATGATGTACCACAAGAAACGATTGGACAAGATCTGCCACGTTCCCGCCGAGGATATTTTTACCTGCGAGGGATCGCACGTTACATGCATTGCGTGCATTGGGTGCAGGCTTCGCGCGTCTGCTGGACTAACCCGACAGCACCTCGCAACGCCCCGGACGGCTGAGGAACGAAGATTCTTGACTTACTCAGCTAGCTCCCTCACGGCAAACGCCTGAACTCCCGCGCGCCTGATGTTCCCCACTACAAACAAAGAACGACACAATCCCCACGAATCATATGCATCTGCGTGATGTTCGAGAGCTGGTGAATTCCGAATTGTCGAGGCGATAAACATCCGGCCGCCCGAACAACTGACAATTTTGACAGCAAGGTGAAATCCGCACTCAAAACATCGCCGCGCAACGAGCAAGCCTACATAAGGACCCCCGTTGACACCGAAGCTGCGATGTCAGGCGATCATAGGCTCATGGCCAGTAGCTTTTGGACAGCGCAATCCCAGACCGATTCCAAAGGCACATCTCGCGATGCGCTAGAGATCTGTTAAGCATCTCAGCACGGTATCATGTTAAAATACACGTTGAGATTGCTCAGGCTCACGGTTTTTGCGTATGTAGGTACCGACCGAAATAATCTGAAACAGACTGACACGGGAGCGGACATCCATGTTGGAGCCCGCCACAGACACCCTATTGCCCGCATTCTTTCGTCGCCTCCGCTTCCTGATATCCGCAAGGACACAGATCGGGGAGATACACAGACCTAACGGCACGCAATCGCAGGATGGTAATTCGATCACTCCTGCTTCCCAGTCTTCGGGTCGCACGGCTTTCGCTTGGTCTTCGCAGGGAACGCATACGACCGGATATGTGGAAGCGAGCGTATGGGCCATTTGCTTTGTCGCGACCACGTTCGCGGCCTTCCTGACCCAGCGGTCGGCTATCATTGTTGATCTCGGCAGCCTCTTGGTTGCATTGACGATACTGGGCTTCCTCCTCACTGTTCACGTTGTCTATCGACGTTGGCGACCATCGCCGGTGCTCAGCAACTTGTGCGGAGCGCTCCTAGCAATGTTACTATCGGGCGCAGTGGCTGGAATCATCAGCCTTGTTGGGCTTCGGAATAACGCCCCATTCATCGATGCAGATCTTGCAAGATGGGATCGAGCGGCGGGTTTCGACTTGCCTGCTGTCATCGCTTGGGCAGCCGACAACCCCGCCTGGTCCCAGCTCCTGTCGGTCACGTACGACAGCTCATTCCCCCTGCTCTTCGGCCTTTCAGTGCTGCTCGCAATCGTTCGCCGTTTCGATCATTTATGGATACTGACGTTCGTATTCGCCACCACGATTGTCGCATGCGCGAGCATTTCCGTGATCTGGCCAGCGAAAGGTGCCTTCGCGTTCTTTGGGTACCCAGCCAGCTTGCTTGAGCATCTCCCGACAGGCGCGGGAACGTATCACTTGTCGAAGTTGGAATACTTCCGCAATTCGGCCTCGCCGTTGCTGTCATTCGCCAATCTGCAGGGAGTTGTGACATTTCCGTCGTTCCATTGCTGCCTGGCGCTGATGATCATATCCGCGTCCCGGCACCTCAGGTGGCTATTCCCGATTTCATTGATCTGGAATTCCCTCGTGATCGCATCGACCGTGCCGATCGGTGGACATTATGCGATCGATCTTCCATGCGGCGCGGTCGTGTGGCTGGTCGCAACCGGAACTGCTGTCGCCTTGATGTCATTGTCCTCGCGACGGGCGCAGGGATCATCTGGATTGCGAGCCGACGCTTCACACGACCGTCTCACGCACGGAATGTGCCAAATCATGACCAGAGCGCAAGTCAGCGAATCCTGACACCGGCCCTGTATGCCCGGTTCTGCGATTTCTCTTGATGGCGTATAGGCGTTCGTTCTGACACTAAAACGTACGGCCATTTGCGCCCCCACTAGATCACATGCGCTAAAGATATTTACTCTATCTAAAATTGTCTTATTCAGACTCATCTATTATAAGATGCCATAAGGTATCCTTTTGTGGCTTGAAGGTGCGCCGATCTGGCCAACAGCAAAGAGGGTGTAATGCGGGTCAAGATGATGAGGTTCCTGCGTGACGAATCGGGAGCCACTGCAATCGAGTACGGATTGATTGCCGCAGGAATTTCAATTGCGATCATCGCAGCAGTCAACGGTTTGGGCAGCAAGATCAACACCTCGTTCGTAGACATCAATTCCTCCATCAACTAGCTCTGCACAGTCTACACGTTGGCGTTCTCAGGAAGCCCGAACCAATGCGTTCGGGTTTCTTGCTTCAAAAACCGCAGCGCCGCGGAATACTGGCCTTTTAATGTCGTACAGTCTCATGGTGGACATCACCAATCTTCAAGTACCGGTCAGCCTGCTCGAGCATTTCACAAGTCGCGTGAGTTTAATATTTGTGGAGATAGAAGTATTTCCGCAGCCTAAGCGTCTGACGGAAGAGTTCCCTAGCCATTGGTGTTAGGATTGTGGCTGTCGAGTTCTACGTCTCCGATCATTCCCGTCGTGCCGCCCGCGCCCTGGAACGTTCCAGGCGCCGTATTCGCATCGCCGCTGCCGGCCATGCTCGATGGAGTCGATGCAACCGAAAGTGACAGACGGCGACTAACCGAACCGCAATTTCACCAAGCAGCTGTAGCCGAAAGCGCGTGCGGTTCGCGCAGACTTGGGCTCTATCAAAGCTCCCGCTGCTCCCCATCGTAACGCGAGCCGACAGCTCTTTTATCCTCGGGCAGCTCACGTTGTCGAGCGACGGGAGCGCCTCGCCAGATCTGGATTTAGGTGACTGTCAAATATACCCAGTTGTTTCGGGGCGCAGAACTGCACTGGCCGAGGGACTGCATCCTCGATCTCGCGAGCGACCCCTCTGGCGATCAGAGCGTCAGATTGAGCAGCTCGGCAGCCCCAGTTCTCGGTGCGGCGACTCTTGTTCTTGTCATCATTGGCGATCTGGCACCGCACTATCTCGTTCGGCGTTGGCTCCTCTTTTCGTCGGTCCCACGGCCGATTTGAGTCCCCACCACCTCACCGTCGTCGCGCCTCTCACTAAGAGCAAGGTCGAGGCACTGGAGAGAAAACTGCGCGCAATGGTCACCGGGGTCGGGCTCGTAGCCTATGATCCGCAAGATCTTAAGGCAGACCGCGACGATCAGCGTATCGCTCCTTGGAGAAGGCAATCTAGCGCGGCGCCGAGATCGCCTGCGGCGAACGCCTGGGATGCCTCCGGGCGGGGCTCGGCCGAGCGAAAAGAATCCTTCACTTTGCTCCGGCTAGAATTGGCCAGCGCCCTCGTCAGGAGGTCAATGACCCCGATGATCATTCCGAAAGCGTCGACATGGCCTAAGACCCAGAAACTCCTTGGATTGGAAGGGCTGCGCTTCCTCGCTACCGTCGCGGTGCTGCTGTGGCACTATCAGCACTTTGCCTTCGTCGGCGACGAGCCGGTCGGTCTCGTGAGGAGCGAGCTGCCGTTCTACCGCGTTCTGTTCCCGTTTTATGAGAAGGGCAAGAATGGGGTCGAGATATTCTGGTGCATCTCCGGTTTCATCTTCTTCTGGAAGTATAGCGCGGTCATCGCCGACCGCACGATCAGCGGATGGACCTTCTTCGTCTATCGGCTGGCGCGACTTTACCCGCTCCATCTCGCGACGTTGCCGTTGGTCATGATGCTCCAGCTGATGTATTTCGTTCAGCACAACTACTTCTTCGTCTTTCAGCAAAACGACATCCCTCAATTCGTCAAGCAGCTGTTCATGGCCAGCGACTGGCTTCCGCCGCACGGCGTCAGCTTCAACGCACCAATCTGGTCAGTCTCAATCGAGATCGTGGTCTATGCGGCGTTTTTCCTGTCGCTGCGCGTCGTGCGTCCGTCCCCGCTCTTCAATCTAGCGGTGATCGTGATCTCGATCGCGACCGGTACGCTGATGTCAAAATGCTTCGCTTTCTTCTACGCTGGCGGCCTTGCCGCGATGGCAAGACAGGCTGTCGCCGGGGCTCGGCATCGGCCGAAGTTGGAAGCCTTGGCTGCGTGTGCGAGCATCGCGATGCCCGCGGCATTTTGGATGTCCGGCATGGACCTTGAGGCGCTCACTGCACCGCTTCTGCTGATCTATACGCCGATCCTGTTGTTCTGCTGCTCGAAGCCCATAGTCTTGCCGCGGCGCCTGGAGACCCTGGTGGAGACAGCCGGCAATACAACCTATTCCTGCTATCTGCTGCACTTTCCAATTCAACTTGCGATCGCGCTTGCTTTTTCGTCGATGCAGCGGCCCATCCCCTACCTCGATCCTCTGTTCTCGGCGGCTTTCGTGCTGTCCACGCTCGTCACCGCGCGCCTCACCTATTGCTGGTTTGAAGCGCCTGCTCAGCGGCTAGTCCGGACCCTTCTGCTGCGAAGGCAAGAGACTCGGCAGGCGAGTCCGGTCCTGCTTCAATGAAGGCAATCATCATGAAAGCGGAGATCTCGATCTAGTGTGCCTTACCCAACGCCAGTGGCCAATTTGGAAAGTCACAGTGACCGCTTTATCAAGAGCGAACGGCTCGGAGCTGGAGTAAGGCGGCAACCAAATCGCAATTTGTATGCCGATTGATCAATAGGGCTGCTGTCGAAGCGGCAGCTATTGGCCAACGTGCGATTGTCGGACATAAACGACTATGCGTGTTGGCATCCTAGGGTTCATCTCGAACGCTTGTTTTCCCTTTGCGGCCCAAAGCTCACGTGCCCGTTTCGCCCTCACCGCTCTTAAGCTTGTCAACCATCCAAAGTAGCGCACCCAAGATCGCGGAACGGTCATCACCGGTCAGGTCCACGATACCGGATTTGACCACGAGGCCGCCGAGTTCGATGAGGTACCGGGTGCGCTTGCGGTGTTCGACCCGCCACGCGCGCATGTCACGTCGCGCTTTTGCGGCTTGATGCCGGTTGCGCGCCGCTCGGTTGCGTAGGAGCAACGTCAGCGTCGCGGTCAGTTGCTGGCGCAACTCGCCGCGACCGTCCTTGAAAGAACGCGACGCCGCGCTTGGACCATGCCTCCCTCTTTCCGGCCTCTTTCGTCTCGGCCAGCACGATCAGCGCGCCCGCGAGCTCGTCGGCGCTGAGCGCGTCAGCTCCCGTAGCGATAACGAGCTCGCCGAGCTGGCGTACCTTGCGGGTTTTCAGCTCGCGCGCCTTGTCGTCGAGTGCCTTCAGGTCAGCATCAAAGTTCCTGGGTTTGCGCATCGTCGTCTCCATGAGTGACAATGGAGAAATGATAGCTTGGCCACTGGCGCATTGCTGTAAGGTCATCAGGACGAGCTGAGACGGGATAGTCCCTCCCGAGATTTTTTCGAGGGAGGGCGCGCTTATACGTCGTGCCGACGTACGCTTTGCTGTGTAGATGCTCTGCTCGCGATGGCGATCTATCATCTTCACGTCAAGGTCATTGGCCGGAAGGCCGGGAGCAGTGCGGTGGCGTCGGCCGCCTACCGCTCGGCCTCGCGACTGCGTGACGAGCGGCTTGGCCGCGATCAGGATTTTTCCGCCAAGCGCGGCGTCGTCCATTCCGAGGTGATACTGCCGGAGAATGCGCCGGAGGCGTGGGGAGACCGCGAACGGCTTTGGAATAATGTCGAAGCACACGAAATCCGCAAGGACGCGCAGCTGGCCCGAGAGGTCGAGGTCGCCCTTCCGCGAGAACTGACTGAGGCGCAGGGCATCGAACTGGCTCGGGACTTCGTTCGCGGCGAGTTCGTGGGTCTCGGCATGATCGCCGATCTCAATGTGCATTGGGACAGGGCCGAAGACGGCATGCCCAAACCTCATGCCCATGTGATGCTGACAATGCGCGCGGTCGACGAGAACGGGTTCGGCCAAAAGGTGCGGGACTGGAATCGTACCGAGATGGTCGAGCGCTGGCGGAGGCGCTGGGCCGAGCTTGCCAACGAGCGCTTGGCCGAGCTCGACATCGACGCGCGGATCGACCATCGCAGCCTGGAGGCCCAGGGCATTGCTCTGGAGCCGCAAAGCCAGATCGGCGCGCCGGCAAAGCGAATCGAGGTCCGAGACATTGCGGGCGAAGGGTTTGAGGCCGACCGGGCCGAGATGCACCGGGAGATCGCGCGAAATAATGGCGTGCGGATCATCACGGATCCCTCACTTGGGCTGGATGCCATCACCCAGCAGCAATCGACCTTCACGCGGCGCGACATGGCAAAGTTCGCGCACCGGCATAGCGACGGACTCGACCAGTTCAACGAGGTCATGGGCGCGATGCAGGGAGCGCCGAATCTGGTCGAACTCGGCAAGGACGCCCGCGGCGAGGATCGGTTCACCACCCGCGGAATGATCGAAGCGGAACAGCGGCTGCACCGGGCTGCTAAACGGATGGCGGAACAGGCGCGCCATCAGGTACCCGACGCGGATCGCCAGGCCGCTTTGGCGGGAGCGGAAGCGCGCGGTCTGGTCCTCTCGTCCGAGCAGGCCGACGCGGTTGCGCATGCTACGGACGGACGCGATCTCAGCGTCGTGGTCGGCCATGCCGGGACGGGAAAGAGCGCAATGTTGGGGGTGGCGCGCGAGGCCTGGGAAGCGGCGGGCTTCGAGGTCCGGGGTGTTGCGCTGTCCGGTATTGCCGCCGAAAACCTCGAAGGCGGATCGGGCATTGCGTCGCGCACGATCGCCAGCCTGGAGCATGGCTGGAAACAAGGCCGTGATCTGCTCAGATCCAGTGATGTGCTGGTGATCGACGAGGCGGGGATGGTCGGCACGCGCCAGCTCGAGCGCGTGCTGTCGCATGCGGCCGAGGCTGGCGCAAAGGTGGTGCTGGTCGGCGATCCGCAGCAGCTGCAGGCCATCGAAGCGGGCGCCGCGTTCCGCTCCATCCATGAGCGTTACGGCGGCGCGGAGATCGGTGAAGTGCGCCGTCAGCAGGAAGACTGGCAGCGGGACGCCACACGCGATCTGGCAGCCGGCAAAGTGGGCCATGCGCTCGAAGCCTACCGCGCTCACGGCATGGTGCACGAGGCCCAGACCCGCGAGCAGGCGCGCAGCGATCTGATCGAGCGCTGGGACCGCGACCGGCAGGCGTCACCGGACCGGAGCCGGATTATCCTCACCCACACCAATGACGAGGTCCGCATCCTGAACGAGGAAGCGCGCGAACGGATGCGAGCCGCGGGCGATCTGGGCAATGAGGTGGGGGTGACGGTCGAGCGAGGTGCGAGAACCTTCGCCAGCGGGGATCGCGTCATGTTTCTGCAGAACGAGCGCGGCCTTGGCGTCAAGAACGGCACGCTCGGGACCGTTGAACAGGTCAGCGCGCAGGGCATGACGGTACAGGTCGACGATGGCCGATCTGTGCGCTTTGACCTCAAGGATTACAACCGCATCGACCATGGATATGCCGCGACGATCCACAAGGCGCAGGGCATGACGGTTGACCGCGTCCATGTGCTGGCGACGCCGGGCATGGACGCCCACAGCAGCTATGTCGCGCTGTCTCGGCACCGCGACGGGGTAGGCCTGCACTATGGCCGCGATGATTTTGCGGGTCAGGACCGGCTCACCCGTGCCCTGTCACGCGTTCGCGCCAAGGATATGGCCTCGGACTACGAGGCTGCCGATCCAGTACAGAATTACGCCGAACGGCGCGGGATCACCTTCCGCAAGCGCGTGGTCGAGATCGTGCGCAAGATTGTGCCCGAGAAGCTGCGCGACATGTTGGACGGCCTGCGGTCTCCGGCTGATGTGCCCAGACTGGATGGCGGACAGAGGCCGGAACGGGCGACGCCGGAAAGGGAAAGCAACGATCCCGCAGCCGACCGGCGTGGAGCCGAAGTGCCGGCCAGGAACGTGACGCAAGATCCCGAAGTGGAAGCGCGTCGCGTCCGGACCCGTGCTCTCGTGCGCCACGCCCGCGCGGTGGACGCGATCTTCGAGGCGCAGAAGACGGACGACAGGACCAGTCCCGAGCAGGTGAAAGAGCTGCAGAAGGCCCGCCAAGCCTTCAATGCGGTGCGCCCGTTTGGCTCGCACGATGCCGAAGCCGCCTACAAGAAGAACCCGGAGCTCGCCCGCGAAGCGGCGGACGGCCGGGTCAATCGCGCCATCCGCGCGCTCCAGCTCGAAACCGAACTCCGCAGCGATCCGGGCCGCCGCGCCGATCACTTCGTTGAGCGATGGCGGGAGCTCGACCAGACCAGCAGGCGCCTATATCAGGCGGGCGACTTGTCCGGCTACAAGGCCACGCGCTCGGCGATGGGCGACATGGCGAAGAGCCTCCAGCGCGACCCGCAACTGGAATCCATCCTTGCCGGCCGCAAGAACGATCTCGGCATTGCATTCGAATCGGGCCGCCGACTCGGCCAGGATCTGGCCTTCGTCCATGGCATCGATCTCGGCAGAGGCCGAGGCCTTGGAATTTGACCCATCCCGTTTGCCGCCGGCTCTACGCCACAGCTGGCAACGCGCGAACTCCTATTGTCCGCCTGCACCTGTTTGGCCTCTGGTCTCGCCGGACGTCAGGAGCAACCAGCGAGGGGCATCACGGCCATGCGCGAGCCAGACCGTATCATCAGGTTGAAAACCGTCCTTGCCAGGACCGGGCTGTCCCGATCCACCATCTACCGCAAGATCGCCGAAGGTACGTTCCCTACCCCACTCAAGATCAGCAGCAACGGAACTGGTTGGCATGAATCCGACATCAACCGGTGGATCGCAGATCCCGTAAGATGGCGTCCGCGGCGCGACCTCGATGAAATCTTGTAAGCTCTATGGCACAACGATCAGGGACGACGTTTCTGGAGGCGCTCTCCTGAACTATCCGACCCCATCCTTTTCTACGCCACGGCATCCCGCTTCAGGGACGGTCCCGCGAGATGCAGACGACGAGTTCGGACCAAGCTACATTGCAAATGCGCTTACGGCAGAGCGCGATGTCAACCGAAGGCGTTCCATGAGCCGGCGCTCCGCTCGATTTACCCAAGGCGAAGTGGCACGAGCGATCCGCGCTGCAAAAGCGGCCGGTGCTTCATCCATACGAATTAAGCCGGACGGCACGATCATCGTCGACCTGGTCAAATACAAGGAAGAGCGGGGCATCGATGAGACGGTTGAGCCCGAAGAGCATTTCGTGCTTTGATTCGCTTCATGCCCCGTCCTCGCAGGCCCTACCTTCACAAGGAAATCAACCGTCATGGCAGGACGGTCTGGTACGTTCGCAACAAGGACGTAGGCGGCAAACGCACTCGCATTCGCGGCGAGTACGGGTCCATAGAATTCAACCGCAACTACGACATCGCTGTAGCCGACATGTTCAATCGGCCACGCCTCGCAATCGATCCAAGCGAAGCCAGGGCGAAGGTCTTTGATGGTAGCCTCAAATGGCTATGGGAAGAATACAAGGCAAAAGCGCCTGATTGGCGCGAGATGAAGGCGAGCACTCACAAGCAGCGCAACAGCCTCATGATTCATGTTCTGGAGGCCAACGGCAACAAACGAGCCGCCGCCATCCAGAAGCAGCACATCCTGGACGGGCTTGGACGTCGCGCTCAGAACCCCTCCGCGGCCCGGCACTTTCTCACCACCATGAGGCGGATGTTCACCTGGGCGGTCGCGCAAAAGATCCTTGCGGCAGATCCAACCGAAGGGATCAAGACACCCAAGCCAGCGAAAACCGAAGGCTTTGTCACCTGGTCTGATGCCGACGTTCGGCGTTACTACAAGCGCTGGCCGCTCGGCACGCGAGAGCGCGTCATGATAGACGTCTACCTCTTCACCGGCTTTCGGCGGGGTGACGCAGCATCGTTCGGCCCTGCCGATGTGACCGAACAGGTGCAAGAGCGGATTGGGCCTGACGGAAAAATCGAGCAGATCTTCGTGCCGATCATCACGAAGCGCCTGGAAAAGGGGAGCGAGACCATTGAGGTCACCTTCCCGATGCTCGATGTCCTGCGCCGGACGTTGGAGGCAGGTCCGATCGGAACCGAGACCTACATCGCGACCCGGCAGGGCAAGCCGATGACCAAGGAGAGCTTAGGCAACGTGTTCAAGGAGAAGTGCGTCGCAGCTGGGTTGGCGAACCGATCAGCGCACGGCCTTCGCAAGGCGGCTGCAACCGTCGCCGCCGAAAACGGAGCAACGGAAGCCGAGCTGGATGCGATCTTCGGTTGGACCGATCGTCGGATGGCAAGCCATTACACGCGGAACGCCAATCGCAAGAAATTGGCGTATGGCGGCGTCGCCAAGCTCGAGCGAATGATCGGCTCCGTGGATCATAGAGCGAACGTCTATTCCCTCACCGACAAGCTAGGTGCGGGAAATCGAACAAAAAGCTCAATGAATTCAGCCGACGTCCGGAGGGGTGGTGGGCACGACAGGGATCGAACCTGTGACCCCTACCATGTCAAGGTAGTGCTCTCCCGCTGAGCTACGTGCCCTAATCCAATATCCGTTCGGGTGGGCGTCCCTATATCGGCTCCCACGCAGGCAGGCAAGGACGCAAAATGCCGAAATTGGGAATAATCCGCCAGTTCCGGAGGTCTGTCCCTGGCGGCTCAGGCCGCCAGCATCTTGTTGACCTCGCTGACGAGTTCGCGCAGGTGCACCGGCTTGGACAGCACCTTGGCGTTCTTAGGCGCCTCCGAATCGGAGTTCAAGGCGACCGCGGCGAAGCCGGTGATGAACATGATCTTGATGTCCGGGTCGAGCTCGGAGGCGCGGCGCGCCAGCTCGATGCCGTCCATCTCCGGCATCACGATGTCGGTCAAGAGCATCTCGAACGGCTCCTCGCGCAGCCGCTGGTAAGCCGACATGCCGTTGTCGTGGGGCGAGACCTGGAACCCGGCATTTTCCAATGCCTTGACCAGGAAGCGGCGCATGTCGTTGTCGTCTTCGGCGAGCAGGATTTTGTGCATGGCGAGGGGTTGTCTGGTCCGGGTGAGAGGCGGAGCGTTGCCGCCACTAAGCCTGACGGGCGGTAAATTTCGGGTGAAAGATTGCGCCTTTTGATCCGACATCGGCAAGGCATTTTGAGGGCTGAAGGTGCGGTCTTCGACCGAAGCAGCACGCCAGCTCAGAGTTGTTCCAAACGCGAGATGAACTTTTTCATTGCTTTTCGCTTGGCAGACCGGCTCGGATTATCGAAGATGCGCGTTGGCAAGAGCAGTGCCTGCGTTGTCCAGAACGAATCGGCCGGAGGATACCGGCGCATCAACGGACGTGACATCGACGCACGTGACCAAGGGGACGGCGCCCAGAGATGACGGACTTTGATGGCGAATTGCCGCCGTTCGAGATCATGGAGCCGACCGAATGGCGCGCGCCCATCATCTTCAATTCCCCTCACTCCGGATCGGCCTACCCCGACGATTTCCTAAGGGCGTCGCGAATCGATCTGCCGGCGCTGCGGCGCTCCGAAGATTCGTTCATGGACGAATTGATCGCCGATCTCCTGTTGCGCGGCTTTCCGGTCGTTCGCGTGCATTTCCCGCGCTGCTATGTCGACGTCAATCGCGAGCCCTATGAGCTCGATCCGCGGATGTTCACCGGGCGGCTGCCGAGCTTTGCCAACACCCGCTCGATGCGGGTGGCCGGCGGCCTCGGCACGATCCCGCGCGTGGTCGGCGACGGCCAGGAGATCTATCGCGACCGGCTGAGCGTCGACGAGGCGCTGCACCGGATCGAGACGCTGTACAAGCCGTATCACCGCGCGCTGCGCCGGCTGATCAACCGCGTGCACCAGCAGTTCGGCACCGTGGTGCTGGTCGACTGCCATTCGATGCCGTCGGTCGGCGTCTCGCGCGACGAGCCGCGCCGGCCCGACATGGTGATCGGCGACCGCTACGGCACGAGCTGCGCGTCGCTGCTGCCGGACCTGGTCGAGGACGTGCTCGGCCGGCTCGGCTATTCGGTCGGCCGCAACAAGCCCTATGCCGGCGGCTTCATCACCGAGCATTACGGCAATCCGGCCACGGGCTTGCATGCGATCCAGATCGAGCTCAACCGCGCGATCTACATGGACGAGCGCCGCAGGGAGCGCGGACCGCGCTTCGCCCAGGTCGCCTCCGATCTCGCCGTGCTCGCCGAGGTGCTGGCGACGGTGCCGCTCGGCGACCTCGGGCCGTTCCAGGCGGCGGCGGAATAGAGGACTGCGCGTTCGGTCCGAGCGATTTCGGCCGGTGGCGTCGGCGCAAAAAAAAGGGCCGCTTGAATGACAAGCGGCCCAAGTCTAGGGAGGAAACGCCCAAGGAGGGCAGCGATAACGCGAAGCGCTACCGCACCGCAACAATATGCAATCGCGCTGCACAAAGCGCAAGAGTTTTTCCGCCTTTCTCCATGCAAAAAAACATAGGCCGGGTTGCGTTCAGCGCGAAACAGCTCTTCTTTTCATCATAGAAGTCAATGGCTTGATTGGAGATTCCAAACGATCGGAGAGGGACGCC
This sequence comes from Bradyrhizobium sp. SZCCHNS3052, assembly GCF_032484495.1. Taxonomy (NCBI): domain Bacteria; kingdom Pseudomonadati; phylum Pseudomonadota; class Alphaproteobacteria; order Hyphomicrobiales; family Nitrobacteraceae; genus Bradyrhizobium; species Bradyrhizobium sp. SZCCHNS3052. Next base: position 57,305 of record NZ_JAUETB010000016.1, read on the forward strand.
GGTTTCGCTTTCAGTTTCACATCAGGGGCCCACGACGGCTCAACCGCGCCCGGCCAGCGCGGCCGGACACCAAACGGTATCCATGATGCCACGCTGGTGTTCCATATCCGGATGCGCCCCCGACCGCTTTGAGCTAGGCATAACCGGGCTTAGTGCCACCCGATTCCCACACCCAAGGACGCGTTGTGACGGTCATTGATTTCTCCGCCTTCATCGGTCGTCTGGCGACCGCGTCGGGCGAAACCATCCTGCCGTTCTTCCGGACCTCGCTGCTGGTCGACAACAAGAGCAGCCGGCACGATTTCGATCCGGTGACCGAGGCCGACCGCGCCGCCGAGGCCGTGATGCGCCGCCTGATCAAGGCGAACTTTCCTCAGCACGGCATCGTCGGCGAGGAGTTCGGCAATGAGCGCGAGGACGCCGACTACGTCTGGGTGCTCGATCCGATCGACGGCACCAAATCCTTCATTGCCGGTTTCCCGACCTGGGGCACGCTGATCGCGTTGCTGCACAAGGGCACGCCGGTGTTCGGCATGATGCACCAGCCCTTCATCGGCGAGCGCTTCGCCGGCGACAACGGCTCCGCCAATTACAAGAACGGCGGCGGCGAGCGCCGGCTCTCGGTCCGGCGCTGCGAGCGTCTCGGGGATGCGGTGTGCTATACGACGAGCCCGCTGCTGATGAACGAGGCCGATCGCGCCACCTTTGGCCGGGTCGAGGCCGAGACGCGGCTGTCGCGCTATGGCGGTGACTGCTACTCCTATTGCATGCTGGCCGCCGGCCATCTCGATCTCGTCATCGAGACCGAGCTCAAGCCCTACGACATCGCGGCGCTGATCCCGATCATCAACGGCGCCGGCGGCATCGTCACCGACTGGGAAGGCGGCCCGGCGCAGAACGGCGGCCGGATCGTCGCCGCCGGCGACAAGCGCGTCCACGAAGCGGCGCTGAAGCGGCTGGCAGCGGGCTGAGCCCGCCTCCACCGGCTTGGCTCCCCGCCTCTCGCGCGGAACGGAGACATCCGGCCGGTCGTCGGGCGCCTCACGCGGCGGCCCGGCGCAAATGCTCGACGAGCAGTTTCGCCGGACGCGGCAGCGCCTTGAAGCTGCGGGCGCAGATCACGAGCCGCCGATCGGCCCAGGCGTCGCGCAGCGCGACGAGGCTGATCGGCATCGACCGCGCGCAACGCCGCGCCGCCGCTTCCGGCACCACGGCAATGCCGATCCCGGCCGCCACCATCTGGCAGATCGCGTCGAAATCGCGCAGCCTGGCCCGCACGTGCTGGCGGATGCCGAGCCGCGCGGCGTGCCGGCCGATATGGACGTTGAGCGCCGTCCCCTGCGTGAGGCCGATGAAATCCTCCCCCGCAGTCTCGCTGAAGTCGATCTGTCGGCGCGCCGCGAACGGGCTGCGCCGTCCGGCCACCAGGATCAGCCGGTCCTCGCCGAAGGCGAAGCGCTCGATCGTCTCGGGCAGCGCGTGCTCCGCCGCAAAGCCGAGATCCGCTCTGCCGGACACGATCGCCTCGGCGATCTCGGTGCTCTCGCGCTCCTCGACATCGACGTTGATGTCGGGATGCTCGCGCAGGAAGGCCGCCAGCGCCTTCGGCAGATGCTCGGCGAGGCCGACCGTGTTGGCGAGCAGCTGCACGTTGGCGCGACGGCCGGATGCGAAGCCCGAGAGCTCGCCCTGCATGGCCTCGGCATTGGCCATGATGATGCGGGCGTGATCGAGCAGGCTCTCGCCCGCCGCGGTCAGCTCCACGCCGCGCCGGCCGCGCTTGAACAGCTCGACGCCAAACGCGTCCTCCAGACCCTTGATCCGCGCGCTCGCCGAGGCCAGCGCCAGATGCGCCCGGTCGGCGCCGCCGGTGATGCTGCGGGCCTCGGCCACGGCAATGAACAGCCTGAGATCGACCAGATCGAAACGCATGGTCATCCTGCCTCAGCCTTGGACGAAGGCTTGCTCCGTAACCTCCACATTGTGTCGTCGGCGCAGTCTGGTCAATGTGCCGACCATGATCGACCCCATCCTCATCTTCATCGCCTTCGCGCTCACTTTGGCCGGCTTCGTCAAGGGCGCGCTCGGCCTCGGCCTGCCGACCATCTCGGTCGGACTGCTCGCGGTCGCCATGCCGCCGGGCCGGGCGCTCGCCATCGTCATCGTACCGGCCGTGATCACCAACATCTGGCAGACCTTCGCCGGCCCCTATCTGCGCGATATCGCCAGGCGCCTATGGCCGCTGATGCTGGGGACCGCGATCGGCATCTGCCTCAACGCCGGCGCGCTCAGCCATGCCTCGACCCGCTGGGGCAACGTCGCGCTCGGCGTCTTGCTGATGCTCTATGCCCTGCTCGGTCTCACCAAGCTCGCCTTCAAGGTCGCGCCGCCGCACGAGAAATGGGTCGGCGGCATCGTCGGCCTCGTCACCGGGCTGATCTCGGCCGCCACCGGCGTGCAGGTCGTGCCCTCGGTACCGTACATGCAGGCGATCGGGCTCGAGAAGGACGAGCTGGTCCAGGCCCTCGGCGTGTTCTTCACGGTCGCCACGGTCACGCTGGCCTTCAACTTGACGAGCTCCGGCCTGCTCAGCACGGCCACCGCCCTGCCCGGCGCGGTCGCGATGGCCTGCGCCTTTGTCGGCATGTTCGCGGGCCAAGCGGCGCGATCCCGACTGCCGGCCGAGGCGTTCCGCCGTGTGTTCCTGATCGCCATGATCCTGCTCGGCCTGTATCTCGCCGGCACGGCGGTCGTCGAGCTGCTCCGGTAAGTCAGCGCGCCTCGAGCATCGCGATCCGGACGCCGAGATAGATCAGCAGCCCGCCGATCGTGCGGTTGAGCCAGAGCAGCGCGGCGGACGAGTCGCGCACGCGGCGCGCTGCACGGGCCGCGACGACGGCGACGCCGAGACACCAGATCGTGCTGTTGACGATGAAGATCGTGCCGAGCAGCAGGAAGGCGATCGCCTTGTGCGGCGCCTCGGCTGCGACGAATTGCGGCAGGAAGGCGAGGAAGAACATCGCGACCTTCGGATTGAGGATGTTGGTGAGCGCGCCCTGCCAGAACGCTTGGCGCAGCGTCACCACCGGCATCGACGTCGCATCACTGGCCCTGGCGGCGTCCGGCCGCCGCGCCAGAAGCTGCGTGATGCCGAGATAGACCAGATAGGCCGCACCGGCCCATTTCACCGTCGCGAAGGCCGTCGCGGAGGCCGTGAGCAGCGCCGACAGCCCGATCGCACTTCCGAACACGTGAACCAGGCAGCCCGTGCTGATGCCGAAGGCGGCAGCGGCCCCGCCGCGCCAGCCCATCTGCGCGCTGCGGCCAACGATGTAGGCGGTGTCGGGACCCGGCGTGATGTTGAGCAGCAGCCCGGAGACGAGAAACAAAGGCAGATCGTGAATGCCGAGCATGATTGAACATTTCCTAACAATAACGGTCTAACCATACCTGGCCTCGGCATTGCCGTCTCGCGCCGCAGAGGCCGGCGCGGGGCCGCATGGCGAGGTGCCGCGATGGGTTCTGGAAAAGCGTTGGATTTGGCCGCCTCGGCCGTGGTATGCGCGAGGCGGGAGCACGATGTGATGGAAAGACGCCTCGCTGCCATCCTTTGCGCCGACGTCGCCGGCTATTCACGCATGATGGGGATTGACGAGGACGGCACGCACGCCGCCTTCAAGGCTCATCGCGGCGCCATCCATCCGATCATCCTCAACCACGCCGGCCGCATCGTCAAACACACCGGCGACGGCTTTCTGCTGGAATTCGCCAACGCCGCCAGCGCCATCCAGTTCGGGATCGAGATGCAGTCCCTGATGGCGGAGCGCAACGCCGATCTGCCGTCCGACCGCAACATGCGCTTCCGGCTGGGAATCCATCAGGGTGAGTTTACGGTCGATGACGGCGAGGCCTTCGGCGACGGCATCAATGTCGCCGTCAATCTGGAATCGATCGCCGTCCCGGGCGGTGTTGCCGTCTCGGCCAAGGCTTATGAGGAGGCCGGCCTGCAACTCCCCGTCAAGCTGACCAGCGCCGGAAGCTTTCAGTTCAAGAACCTGCGGGAGCCGGTGCAGGCGTGGACATGGGAGCCGGGTAGCGAGGCGGCGATCCGGGCCGGGACGAGCGTCACCGGCCTGCCGCCGCAATATCGCACCGCGATCGTCGGCGTGCTGCCATTCGTCAACCTCTCCGACGACGCCGACGCCTATCTCGCCGACGGGCTCGCGGACGACCTGATCCATGCGCTGTCGCTGCAATCGTTCTTTCGTGTCCTGAGCCGCACCTCGACGTTTCGCTTCAGGGACCGCGGCCTCAATCCCCGCCTGGTCGCACGCGAGATCGACGCGACCTACCTGATTCAGGGAACGGTGCGGCGCTCTCGTCACAAGCTCCGCGTGACGGCGGAGCTGATCGCGCCCGAGACCGGCGCTCAATTGTGGACCGGTCGCTATGACGGCGATGTCGGTGATCTCTTCGCGATGCAGGACGAGATCACCACCAGCCTATGCGCGGCGCTGATGCCGGAGATCTATCGTGTCGAAGCCTCGATTCCAGTCCGCGCGCCGGCGACCGACCCGACCGGATGGGACCGCTTCCTGCGCGGTCTGTCGCACTACTACCGACCGACCAAGGCCGACTACGAGATCTCCATCTCGCTGTTTCGGCAAGCCATTGCGCTCGATCCCACGCTCGGTCTCGCGCACGCTTATCTCGCGACCATTCTGATGCAGGGCATCAATTTCGGCTGGATCAAGGGCTCGCGCGAGCTCTGGCAGGAGGCGAAGAATCTGGCCTTGGACAGCGTGCGGCTCGACGGGCGCTCCTCGTTCGCCTATGCGATCCTGGCCTTCGTGCAGGCCATGCAGGGCGACCATGACGACGGCATGAAGGCGGCGCGCAAGGCGACCGAGCTCAATGCCTACGACATGGGCGCACGCGGCGTGCTCGGGCTCTGCCATATGGTCAACGGCGAGCACCAGCAGGCGATCGATCTGTTCTCGATCGCGGCCCAGCGCGGCAACAGCGATCCGCGCTACCAATGGCCGGCGCTGAATGCCTACAGCCACTACCTGCTCGGCCGCTATGAGGCGGCGTTGTCCTGGGCCCGCGAGGAGCTGTTTCTCTACCCGAACCATCTGCAGGCGCTGACGATCCGCGCGGCGACCCTGGCGCAGCTTGGTGCGACCGACCAGGCGGGCGACGCCGTCGACGTGCTGCACGCGCAATACCCCTGGCTCACGCTCGACCGCCACATCAAGAACATCCGATGGAAACGCCGGGACGACATCGACCACTACCGCGACGGACTGATCAAGGCCGGGCTGACCTGAGCCAATCGGGTCCAATGTCGCCGGCCCGCCACATGGCCTACACATTGCTTCCGCAAATTGATTGGATTCGACCGCTGTTGCCGTGGTATCGCCCTGAGTAGGAGCAAAGACGGAATGGAGAGACGGCTGGCCGCGATTGTCTGTGCCGATGTGGTCGGTTACTCGCGGATGATGGGCGCCGACGAGGCGGGAACCCATGCCGCGTTCAAGGCCCATCGCGGCGCCATCCACCCGATCATCCTCAATCACGGCGGCCGCATCGTGAAATACACAGGGGACGGGTTTCTCCTGGAATTTCCGAGCGTCGTCGGCGCCATCGCGGCCTCGGTCGAGGTGCAGAAGCTGATGGCCGAGCGCAATGCTCATTTGCCGGCCGACCGGGTGATGCAGTTTCGCCTCGGCCTCAACATGGGCGACGTCATCTTCGATGAGGACGAGGTGTTCGGCGACGGCGTCAACACCGCGGTGCGGCTTGAAGCCGCAGCACCGCCCGGCGGAATTGCCGTCTCCCACAAGGCCTACCAGGAAGCCAGCAAGCACCTCACGGTCACCTTCGTCGACCGCGGGCCGTTCCGCTTCAAGAACATCGAAGACACCATCAACGTCTGGACCTGGGATCCGTCCTCGCCGGAGAAGAGCCGCGAGCAGCGGTCCGCCACGACCCTGCCGGCGCAATACCGCACCGCCATCGTCGGCGTGCTGCCATTCGCCAATCTCAGCGGCGAGACCGACGAATACTTCTCGGACGGCCTGGCCGAAGACCTCATCCATGCGCTGTCGCTGCAGTCGTTCTTCCGGGTGCTCAGCCGCAACTCCACCTTCGCCTTCAAGCATGCCGGCATGAGTGCCCGCCTGATCGCGCGCGAGATCGATGCGACCTATCTCATCCAGGGCTCGGTGCGGCGCTCCGGCGACAAGATCAGGGTTACCGCCGAGCTGGTCGCGCCGGAGAACGGCGAGCAGCTGTGGGCCGGCCGCTACGACCGCGACATCGGCGACCTGTTTGCAGTGCAGGATGACATCACCGCCAACCTCTGCACCGCGCTGATCCCCGAGATCTATCGCGCGGAGGCGGCGGTGCCGGTGCGGTCCAAGACCACGGACCTCACGGCGTGGGATCGCTTCCTGCGCGGGCTGTCGCACTACTACCAGCCGACCAAGGCCGACTACGAGAGCTCGATCGCGCTGTTCCGCGAGGCGATCAGGATCGACCCAGGTCTTGCGATCGCCCACACCTATCTCGGCACCATCCTGCTGCAGGGCATCCATTTCGGCTGGATCAGGAACTCACGGGAGCTGTGGGACGAGGCAATGGCGCTGGCCGAGGCCGGCGTCCGGCTCGATTCCCGCTCGTCCTTCTCCTATTCGCTGCTGGCCTATGTCCATGCCATGCAGGGCCGGGTCGAGGCCGGGATGGAGGCGGCGCGCAAGTCGCTGCAGCTCAATCCCTATGACATGGGCGCGCGCGGCGTGCTCGGCGTCTGCCATCTCGTCGCCGGCGAGCACCGCCAGGCGATCGAGCTGTTCTCGGTGGCGGCCCAGCGCGGCAACAGCGATCCGCGCTATCAATGGTCGGTGCTGAGCGCGTTCAGCCATTACATGCTCGGCCAGTACGACGCCTCGCTGTCCTGGGCGCGAGAGTCGCACTATCAGAACCCGAACCATCTGCAGTGCCTCGCCATCCGCGCCGCCGCGCTGGCGCAGCTCGGACGCTCGGTCGAAGCGGGCGAGGCCGTCGCGGCACTTTTGAGCCAGCATCCGTGGATGACGATCGAGCGCCTCCTGAGCAACATCCGCTGGCGCAATCCCGCCGACATCGCGCATTATCGCGACGGCCTCACCAAGGCCGGCATCCCGTTGACCAAGCTCACTCTGGTGGACACCAAGGCCAAGTTCGCGGGCGAATAGCGCGATCGCGACTTGAGGTTGACACTTGGGCGGGTTGCGCCAATCATTCACGATTGCATTGTAGCGTTCAGACGGCGGCCGATCCGCCCGTTCCTCGGCGCAATTCGGCGTCGTCCTCGTTTGTTTGCGTGATTTCGTTTTCATCACTCAGGTGCTTTCCAAGGATGTTCTTCGATGCAAGAAGACAGCGCCCGTGACGCCCTGCCCGGACAGCTTCCGGTCTCGTCCGACAACCCGTGTCCCTTCCTGCGCGCGCTCGTCGCCGGCGGCTTCGTCGACGGCCACAGCGTCCCCTTGAAGACCATCGGCGACCGGGTCGAGGCGGCGAGCGGCGAGACCGGCTTCAAGAAGCGGCTCGTCGGCATCGAGACCTTTGGCGTTGCGCTGATCGCCAACGGCCTGTCGCCGCTGCGGCTGCTGAAGAGCCTGTGGTCCGGCGCCGATCTCGACCAGTTGCGCAACGGCCCGCTCGACAAACATGGCGGCGGATCGCGCATTCTCGACGCCGAGGCCAAGGTTCATCCCGAGGAGATCGACCGGTTCGCGAGCTTCGGCAGCGACTATCCCGATCCCAACGGGGGCACCGAGCGCGGCCTCAACGAGGCGCAGATCCAGACTTTCATGAAGGCCAATCTGACGCGCGACGGCGACCGAGCGCGCTGGTACTTCCCCATTCTGATGCAGGGCGAATGGCCGGTGCTGCTCAACATCCTCGGCAAGGGCGAGGGCGACGGCCGCTATCTCTCCGTTGCCGAGGTCCGCACGCTGTTCGTCGACCGCCGCCTGCCGCAGCGTATCGCCGCGCGGCTGATGGCCAAGCCCAAGCCCGCGAACATCGTCTGGCGTATCGGCAAGGCGCTCGTCGGCACGGCAGTGCTGGCCGGCGCCGCCGTGTTGCTCGCCTGGGTGGCCGCGCCCGACGCCGTCAGCGACAAGCTCGGCAAGGTTCTGCCGAAGAAGGTCGCGGCGTTGATCCCGCCCGCTTTGCCCGAGACCGAGCCGACCAGGGCGGCCTATTGGCTCGATCAGGGCTGGACCACGCAGGACCGGCACTGGTTTCACCACGTGACGCAGGGCACCGCGACCTTCCCGATTCCCTACGCCTGGTTCATGGCGATGGAGCAGCCTTATCTGGCGCCGTTCGGCACGCCCGGCCTGATCTCCGACAGCGCCTATCTCGAACGTTTCGGCTTCATCCCGAGCCCGAAGAGCGTCGACGGCGACCCAAGCGTCCTCCGGCCGTTCGGCTACGCCGCGACGGCTGCCAAGACCGAGCCCGCAGCGCCACTGCCCGCCGGCCTCAAGCCGACCCCGGCCGGCAACGAAGGCGGCCTGCCGGTCGGCTTTGCCCGGCTCACCGGCGCGACCGATCCCGCCACCGGCGCCGCGCAGTCCGACAAGATCGGCCTGACCTGCGCGGCCTGTCACTCCGGCAGCATCCACTACAAGGGTGTGAGCGTACGCTTCGACGGCGGCCCCGGCATGGTCGACCTGCGCAAGCTTGAAGAGGCCATGGGCTTTGCGATGATCTTCACGCAATACGTGCCCGGCCGCTTCACGCGCTTTGCCGATCGCGTGCTCGGACCGAATGCGTCCGACGCCGATCGCGCGAGCCTGAAGAAGGGCCTGAAGGCCGCGATCGATTTCGCGCTCAACATGCAGGCCAACAACTACAAGACCACGATCGAAGCCAAGGGCCAGACCGAGACGGAGGAAGGCTTCGGCCGGCTCGACGCGCTGAACCGCATCGGCAACCAGGTATTCTACCTCGACATGGCCTCGAGCGGTCTGCCCAACATGCTCGACAACCAGGAGGCCATCGACGCGCCGGTGTCCTATCCGCCGATCTGGACCGTTCCGTGGTTCTCCTGGGCGCAATATGACGGATCGATCGCGCAGCCCCTGATCCGCAATGCCGGCGAGGCGCTCGGCGTCTCCGCACAGATCAACTTCTCGCCGAAGACCGCGAGCGACAGACTGTGGCGCTCGTCGATGGCGATCGATAACCTGCTCTACATCGAGAACATGCTGCGCGGTCCCGATCCGTTCGCGACCACGACGCCCGCGTTCGGCGGGCTGACCTCGCCGAAATGGCCGGAGAAGCTGTTCGCCGGCGACGACGCCTGGAAGATCGATCCGGTCCGCGTCGAACGCGGCCGTAAGCTCTATGCCGCTGTCTGTGTCGAGTGCCATCTCGGCCCGGTCGCCGACACCGTGTTCGACAAGACCTATCCGGACAAGAGCTTCTGGAAGATCAAGCCAGCCGATGACTGGGAGAGCAAGGGCTGGAACGCCAAGGGCCCGATCCTCGACCTCGTGCAGAAGCCCGTCGAGGCGATGCAGACCGACCCCGGACAGGCGAGCATTCTGGCCAACCGCAAGGTCAACGTGGCAGGCTTCCTCGAGGTCGATCCGGCCAAGGACCTGAAGGGCTGCAACCTGCCGCAGGGCTCGACCACGGAGATGCCCTATGCGCTGGCGCTGATGGCCGTCGTGCAGAAGGCCAGCGACAAATGGATGGAGGACCGCAAGATCTCCGAGGCGGAGCGGACCGCATTGTGGGGCGATCGCAGGAACTGCCCCAACCCGGCCGGCAAGAGCTATCGCGCCCGCCCGCTCAACGGCGTGTGGGCGACCGCACCCTATCTGCACAACGGCTCGGTGCCGTCGCTGTACTGGCTGCTGACGCCGGCTGCCGAGCGGCCGACGTCGTTCTGCCAGGGCGCGCGCGACTATGACCCGAAGTCGGTCGGCTTCGCAGTGCCGAAGGGCGGCGAGAGCACGTGCAAGGTCGGACAGACGCTGTTCGTGACCAGCGATTCCAGCGGCAAGCCGATCAAGGGCAACAGCACGCTCGGCCATTCCTTCGAAGGGCCGACGAAGCCCAACAAGGATTATCCGAACGGCATCATCGGCGGTGCCTTCTCGGAGGACGAGCGCTGGGACCTGATCGAGTACCTGAAGACGCTGTGAGGTCACGCGACGGTGCGGCCTGCTGATCATGGGGCGCACCGCAGGCTTCACGCCGCGGTCCAGCCGCCCGGACGCACGCAACGCCGGATCGCTCCCTGCTCTCCGAGGGAATGCAAGATCACCCAGCCGTTGACGACGAGATCGCGCACGCCCTGGTGACGCTGCAGGACCTCGTCCATGGCGCTCTCCGGCGCGGCGATGAAGACGTTGAGCCTGATGGGTTCGTGGATGAAGCGCGTGCCGTCATGCACCGACTGCCAGGGCAGCCCGACACGCAAGTCGCCGGCGTTGCCCTCGAGCACGCCGAGCTGGCCGACGATGTTGTGCAACACCTTGTTGCCGCTGCCGAAGGCAGCGTTGTTCACGGTCGAGCCGTAATATTGCAGGTTGATCCAGCTCGCGACCACCATCGGCGCCGTCATGATCAGCTCGAGGGTGCGATAGCCGTCGTCACGGGCGGCCTCGTAGGAGTGCAGGAAGGCGCGGCCGCCGAGGTCGAGGCCGCGGGTGAAGGCGCGCGGCGCGGCGATGAAGGCGGCGTTGCCGGCGAGCCCCCATTCGGGCCGCACCTGCGACCAGTCGCGGCTCCGGGCGATCACCGCGTCATCGATGTCGGATACGTCCTTGATGCCGAGCAGCGCGCTGCGCTCCTGCCGCGCCAGCCGTGCAGCGTCCGCGAGCCGTGCCTTCAGCCGGGACAGATCCGGCGCGAGCACGGCCGGAACGTCGTCCTCGTCGAACAAGGTCACGGCATCGGTCGTGGTGTCGTGCAGCGCTCCGATGAACCAGCAATCGGCGGGGATGTCGATGCCCTTGGCGCGCAGACCTTCTCGCACACGCCAGTCGTTGAGAACGGCTGCGGCGACCCGCGCATTGGCCTCGCCGGTATGGCCCCCGCAGGCGCCGCAATCCAACCCCGACGCGTGCGGATTGTTGACGGTGGTGCTGCCGTGACCGGCCAGCAGCACGAGCCGCGCGAACGGCCCGGTCAGCGACATCGCCTTGAGCACCGCCTCGGCCATCGCGACGCGCTGCGGATCGGTGAAGCCGGTGGCCCGCCCGCCGAGCTCGCCCGGTGTCAGCCGCGGCTGGACGCGGGCCGCGATCTCGGGATCGAGACCATCAACGACGGGTGACGGCACGGGACGCGTGACACCTGCGCTGTCGGTTGCGATCTTGGCGGCGAAGCCGAGGCCGGCGGTCTCGACGAAGGAGAACGACGAGACGGCCGAGACCTTGAACGACTTCCAGGCCTTGGCCGCCCGCCGCCGCAGCAGCCGCAGACCCAGCACCTCGGCCGCCTCGACGTCATCGGCATGCTTGACGGCCTCGCAAACGACAAAGGCGGGCTTGAGCAGCACCGGGCATTGCGCGCCGCCCCTGGTATGGCCGATCGGGACGTATTCGATCGGGAAGCCGAAGAATCCGGCGAAGCCGATCGTCTCGGCTTCCGGATAAGCGGTCTCCAGCGCGCGCCGGAAGATCTCCGAGCGCACGTCGATGCAGAACGCGGCCTGCAACGCCGGCCGCGCCGGCAGCCGCGGGATCGCCGCCTCTGCGCCATGCGCGGCAAGCTGCCCGACCAGCCGCGCCCGGAAGGCGATCTCATAGGCCTCGTGCAGCACGAGATCGATCGCAAGCTCCGGCGTCTCGTCGAGCCGCTGATCGGCCGGCAGCTTCGCCGCTTCCGCCATGGCCTCCGCCCAGGCCGCCTTGAAGGCGTCGTCGGTGCGCGCCTGATAGAGCGCGTAGCCCCAGGCGAGCCGGATCGCCAGCAGCTCCAGCAGCGTCTCGTCGCGCCGACCGTCGAGCTGCGCGTTCCAACCGATGTAGCGGGCATAGGCCGACCAGCCGCCGAGATCGAACAGTGCCCGCACCAGATAGTCCTCGACTGCCCGCGCGGGGATGCCGAGCCGGTCGACGATCAGACCGATCGCCTGCACCGGATCGGCCGGCAGCTCCGCGATCGCCTTGCGGAAGCCGGTGAGCCCCATCACCTCGGGATTGCGGTCATAGGCCGCGATCGTCCGCCACGCGGCATAGGGCTTCAGCTTGCGCACCGGGCTGGGCCAGCTCGCCTGGCCTTCGTCGAAATAGGTGGCGCAAAACGCCGAGATCTCGTCGATCATGAAGGCGACCAGCGAGACGTAGCGATCGCCCTCGGCGAGCCGGTCGAGCACCTCGGCGACCGTCGCCACGACGGCGGGCGGCGACGACAGCCTGGCCTCGGCGCGCGCCTTCTGCTTGAGCGCGTCGACATCGAGCCCGGTCGAGGGATGCAGCGCGAGCGCCTGCGCCAGCGCTTCATCGTCGATCCGGCCGTCGTCGAGCGCCTGCCGGTAGTAGCCGCGCGGCATCAGCATCCGCGTCCGCACCACGCGCTCGAACGTCGCGGCGGTCGCGGCGAAGCTCTGCGAGGTAAAGCCGAGGAACGGATTGACGGCGACGAAGTGCTTCAGCGGCCACAACGGCGCGACCCGCTGGCAGGCGCTGTCGATGCGGGCCATCAGCCCGGCATCGGCGGTGGTGTCGATCGGGTCGGTCATGGACATGGCAAGGGCAGCCTGGGTCATCTTCATCTCCGGCTTACGGCTTGGACGGAAGGTGCGAGCTCGCGCTTCGCGGCCAAACCGTCAGCACGAGGCGGTTGGCGAGCGTGTTGAGATAGAGGCCGTTGCGCAGGTGGACGTAAGCCGCGATCCAGAACGGCGCGTCGGCGCGGCGCATCATCTGGTTCTGGAACACGGTCACCGCCGCGAACGAGACCACCACGGCCGCCGCGATCAGCATCGGCACGACACCATCGACCGGCCGCGATGCGGGAATGCTGCCGCCGACCAGCCAGGCCGTGCCGGCCTGCAGCGCGAAGTAGACGATCGCGACGCCCGCTGCGGTCACCGCGGCGCGGGCGATGACGAAGGCGTTCGGCCGCTCGTCGATCGCGTTGGCCATCAGGTGCACCAGCCCCATCAGCAGCACCGAGCCGAGCGCGATCTGCGCCGGGTTGCTGCGGAGCGTCATGCCGAAGGCGAGCCCCGTCAGCAGCGCGAGGCCGATCACCGCGACCAAGGCCAGGATCAGCCTTGCGGCGTGCGGCTGGCCGCCGGGGCTCGGCGTCCATGACGCGCGGGCGAGATCGATGATGCTGCCCGACGACAGGAAGGCGTGCGCCTTGTAGAGCGAATGCGCCACGATGTGCAGCAGCGCCGCGGAGAAGGCGCCGAGCCCGCATTGCAGCAGCATGAAGCCCATCTGCGCCACCGTCGAATAAGCGAGCTGAACCTTGACCGAGGTCTGCGTCAGCATCACCAGCGAGCCGAACAGCGCGGTGGCGCCACCGACGACCGCGAGGACGTCGAGCGCGGGCGTGGCCAGCAGCAGCACGTCGCTGAGCCTGAGCACCAGGAAGCCACCGGCATTGATGATGCCGGCATGCAGCAGGGCCGACACCGGGGTCGGCGTCTCCATCACCTCGATAAGCCAGCCATGCAGCGGCAGCTGCGCGGATTTCAGCATCGCGGTCGCGACGATCAGCAGCGCGGCGATCGTGACAATCGCCGATCCCGCCCCTTCTCCGCCGCGGGCCTGCGCAGCGAGGCTGGCGAGCTCCAGCGTGCCGAAGCGGAGGTAGAGAAGCAGCGCCGCGACCGCGAGGAAGGCATCGCCGAGCCGGCTCGCCACGAACTTCTTGCGCGAGGCGCGGACCGCGGCCGGACGGGTGTCGTAGAACAGCAGCAGCTTGCCGAGCGCCAGGCTGGTGCCGATCCAGGCCGCCAGCAGCAGAACCAGGTTTCCGGAGATCAGCAAGGTCAGCACCGCGGCCAGGGTGAGCAGCAGCCAGCGCGTGAACCTGACCTGGCCGGGATCGCCGTCGAGATAGTTGCGGCTGTAGCGCACGACGACGAAGCCGATGAAGCTGACCAGCATGATGAGGATGGCGCCGAGCGTATCGAGCTGCAGCGACAACCCTAGGCCGTAGCCGCCGAGCAGTGGCGTCCGCCCTGCCCCCATGACCGCTGCGCCGAGGCTCGCGACAGTGGCAAGGGCGAATGCGAGCGCGGCGGTCGCGATCGCGTTACGTGCGACGGTTCTGGCGCTGCCGCCGGTGCCGGCGAGCGCGACGACCGCGAGCGTGAGCGGCGCAAGCGCCGCAAGACAGGGAAGGAGCTGGTTCATGGCGGCCCGGTCGTTTGATCACAGGGGACGATCTCTCCCTCTTGCTTTACGGGCTGCAGTTCATTCCTAAAATTTCAATCATTGAACCTGATCATTATAAAATATAGAATGATTGTGTGCCGCATCTGAATTACCACCACCTACGCTACTTCTGGATCATCGCCGGCGAAGGCAGCATGAGCCGCGCCGCGCAGCGCCTCAACGTCTCGCCCTCCTCGCTGTCGGTGCAGGTGAAGGCGCTGGAGGAGCAGCTCGGGCAGAAGCTGTTCGAGCGCATTGGACGCACCCTGCAGCTCACCGAGGCCGGGCGCATCGCGCTCGACTATGCCGGCAGCGTGTTCAAGTCCGGCCATGAGCTGATCGAGACCTTGTCGGGCCTGCGGCCGGGACGGCAGCTGCTGCGGGTCGGCGCCGCGGCGAACCTGTCGCGCAACTTCCAGATCGCGTTCCTGAAGCCCTTGATCGGGCGCGGCGACGTCGAGCTGATCATCCACACCGGTCAGTTCAGCGACCTGTTGGAGCAGCTCGACGCCCACAAGCTCGATCTCGTGCTCGCCAACCATCCGGCGGCGCCAGACATGCGCAGCAATTTCGACAACACGCTGATCGATGAGCAGCGCGTCAGCCTCGTTAGCCGCAAGCCGGCCAAGCCCGCGCGATTCCGATTCCCGCAGGACCTGGCAACGACGCCGGTGATCCTGCCCGGCCGAGGCAGCGCGCTGCGCTCGGCTTTCGATGCGCTGGTCGGATCCAGCGGGATCCGTCCGGTCATCGCCGCCGAGGTCGACGACATGGCGATGCTGCGCCTGATGGCCCGCGAGAGCGGCACCGTCACGTTGGTGCCGTCGATCGTCGTGATCGACGAGCTGCGTACCGGCGTGCTGGTTGAACGCGCCCGCCTGAGCGCGCTGAAGGAGCAGTTCTTCGCCGTGAGCCAGCAGCGCCGCTATCCCAATCCGCTCGTCGCCGAGCTGATCGGATCACGCGACAGGAAGAGCGGTTCACGGCCTGAATGACCTGTCCGTGGCACTTTGTCTTGAAATAGGTTGCAGGCAGCCCGCAAGACATCGGGACGGACCGGTCTTGCGGACCAACTCCCAGTTCGTTCCGAACTGGGGCAAGGTCAGCAGTCGTGAGCCGTCCGATCAGAACATCGCGGGCGGACTGACATTCACCCCGTGCTGGACCAGCACGAGAGAAGCGACCACGCCCGTCAATGAGAACATGGTCACCAGACCAAATCCGGAATTGAGCGCATGGGGACCAACCAGCTTCCGCACAATCATCATCATCAATGTCTCCTCCTGAATGTCGTTAGTGGACTTAACTAGAGGGACGGTGCGTTACCGGGGCGTTTCCAAATTTGGAGAGATCGGCGCGTGGTGAATGCATCCTTGAATGCACAGCATGCCCGGCATGAAGGCCGCTTAACACTGACGGCGGATTTGCAGTTGCATCGAGACGGGGGAAGCGCCGACGCTCGAAAAAGTTGAATCGTCGTATTAGCTCGCCCTGAACGGAGCACGATGTCGACGACAAGGGTGGACGACGGCCGCACGCGAGGCACGGTGTTCGCGTCGCGCGGAGCGGTCGCATCTATACGCGGCGCGAGCAATTCGACGTTTCCCGTTTCCCAGCCGAAGTACATCGTCACCCCGAATGAAGTGGCCGCAGCCGTCAGGCGACCCTCATTCATTCGGCTGGTGACATCCGGCTCGGGACGGATCGCGAAGACGTTCGCGGTCTGCGTCCTGATATGATCCTACTTCGCCTCATTCATCGCCGTCGCTGCGAGCAGCGCCGCCTCGATCGTGTCCCGGGTCTTGTCGAGATGCGCCATCATGAGCGTCACCGCGCGCTCGGTGTCGCGCGCCAGCGCCGCCTCCATCAGTTCGCGATGCTCACGCGCGGCATCGCGGTTGCCACGATCGGTCTGGCGGGCGAGATCGAGATAGCGCTCGTTGTGTGCAAACAGGAGATCACGCACCCGCATCATCCAGGCGCTGCCACAGGCCTGGGCCAACGCGGCATGGAAATCGGCATGCGCCAGCATCCAGGCCGGCGAGAAGCTGCCGTCATGGGCCGCGATCGGCGTCGCGGCCAGACGGTGATGCGCGGCAACGACCGCGGTCTCCCAGGCGAGATCACCGTTGGCGATGGCGCGGCGCAGGCACTTGGTCTCGATCTCGACGCGCATGTCGGTCAGATCGCGCAGATCGGCCACCGAGACCGGCGCCACGCGGAAGCCGCGCTGCGGCGTCGCCGTCACCAGCCCTTCCGCCGTGAGCCGCGCCAGCGCCTCGCGGATCGCCCCGGTGCTGACCGAGAAGGCTGATCCGAGCTCGCTGATCTTCAGCTTCTCCTCCGGACGATAGAGCCCGGCGAGCAGGCTGGCACGCAACTGCTCGTAGACGGTCTGGGTGGCGCTGCCGGACATCGACTCACTCTCGCGGGACAATCAATTCACACTAGCAAAGTCTAAAAGTATATTTTCATCAAAAAATATATTTTAATTGCACGGCCTCCGCCATCCCCCTATGCTCAACGCCAAAACGCCGCCGGCAGCGCGGCCCATCAGGGAGGTATCCATGCGAAGCACCATCGCAGCGGCAGGATTGCTCGTCGTCGCGTCCGTCCTCGCCGTACCCGCTCGGGCGGAGGATCAGCCGGGCATCACCGCCAGCGAGATCCGCATTGGACAGACCATGCCCTATAGCGGGCCAGTGTCCGCCTTCGGCATCCTCGGCAAGGGCGAGGTGGCCTATTTCAAGATGGTCAACGACCGCGGCGGCATCAACGGCCGCAAGGTCAACCTGATCTCGCTGGACGACAGCTACGTGCCGCCCAAGACCGTGGAGCAGACGCGACGGCTGGTCGAGAGCGACGAGGTGTCGTTCATCTTCTCGACCATGGGCACCGCGCACAACACCGCGATCGCCAAGTATCTCCAGGGCAAGAAGGTGCCGCAGCTGTTCGTGGCCTCGGGCGCCTCGAAGTTCGGCGACCCTGCGCAATTTCCGCTGGCCTTGATGGGCGTGATGGCGCCGTTCCGCAACGAAGCGCGGATGTATGCGCGCTACGCGCTGCAGAAGAAGCCGGATTCGACCTTTGCCATTCTCGCGCAGAACGACGATTTCGGCCGCGACTATCTCGCCGGGCTGAAGGACGTGCTCGGCGAGCGCTTCGACAGCACGGTGACCGTCGCAAGCTACGAGTCGACCGAGCCGACCATCGACTCGCAGATCGTGAAGCTGAAATCGACCGGCGCCGATGCGCTGATCATCGCCGCGACGCCGAAATTCGCCGCGCAGGCGATCCGCAAGACCTTCGAGATCAACTGGCGGCCGCTGACGTTCCTGACCAACGTCTCGGTGTGGATGTCATCGGTCATGGAGCCGGCGGGACTGGAGGCCGGCACCGGCATCATCTCGACAGCCTACGTCAAGGATCCGTTGGATCCCGCCTGGGCCAACGATGCCGGCGTCAAGGGCTGGCGCGACTATATGGCGAAATACGTGCCCGACGGCGACATCCGCGATTCCAACTACGTCAACGGCTACAACAACGGCATGGTAATGGAGCAAGTACTGAAGGCGGCCGGCAACGATCTGTCGCGCGAGAACATTTTGCGGCAGGCGCTGTCGATCAAGGATCTCGAACTGCCGATGCTGCTGCCGGGCATCAAGGTCAACACGTCAGAGACCGACCACCTCCCGGTCGAGCAGGTGCAGTTCATGCGTTTCACCGGCAAGCAGTGGGAGCGGTTCGGCGAGGTGCTGTCGACCAAGTAGCGGCGGCTGCTCCGTGGATCGTCGGCGCGGCTCCGCGCTGACGACAGGCGCACGCATGGGCTGGCACGGTATTGGAGGACGGCGCCTCTCTCTCGCCACGTAAACAAAATCGCAACAGTCGCCTGCGATGTTTCGTCGCAGGTCAACCGAAGTCGCAATCGGCGTCCGCATACATCCACATGTGGTCCCGCGCGCGACGGCGTGACCCTCTGCTCACGGCCGGGGGAGCGGGCGGAGGCGGGCTCCTGCCCGGTTCTCACCGCAGGTCTCCTTGAAGCAGTCGCGGAGATGATCGCCGCGGGGGAACCGCCAACAAGGAAAAGAATACAGGTCCTCACCGCCCCAACGGGATCTTTTGAGGAAGAGCATGACGGATATCAGCCGACCAGCGAGCCGGGCGAGCGCCGCCATCGCGCGCTTCTCCCGCGACAGCAAGGCCAATATCGCGGTCACATTCGCGCTGGCGCTGTTGCCGATTCTCACGGCGATCGGATGCGCGACCGACTACTCCATGGCCATGCGCATGAAGATCAGGCTCCAGTCTGCGGCGGATGCCGCGAGCATCGCCTCGATCTCGGTCAACTCGGCAGGCTATACAGCGGCGATGGCGATGACGTCGGACGGAACCGTTACCGCCGGAGTCGCGGAGGCGGACAACATCTTCAAGGGCAACGCCTCTACCTTTCAAGGCTACACATTGACGTCCGAGACCAGCACCGTCACGAAGAGCGGGTCCACACTGACGTCGCAGGTGCAATTCACCGCCAACGTGCCGGCCACGTTCCTGACGGTGATCGGCTATCAGAATCTGACGGTCAGCGGCCAATCGTCCTCCTCCGTCACGTTGCCACTCTATCTCGACTTCTATTTGACGCTGGACGTCTCGGGCTCGATGGGCCTCCCGTCGACGTCGTCCGAAGCACAGCGCATGCAGGCCATCAGCCCGGACAACTACAGGCAATACCCCACGGGATGCACGCTGGCGTGCCATTTTTCGCCGCAGAATAGCGCTTGCACCGATTCAGGGACCCAGGGATATCCCACAAACAACTATTGCCTGGGCTATGCGATCTCGCGCGTCAGCCAGAGCGGTTACAAGAACCTGCTGACCACCAACAAGAACTACCCCATGGGCGTTCAACTGCCGTCGTCGATCGTGTCCGGCCTGCCGAACTCACTGTACAAGAACCTGGCGACCGTTGCGAACTGCCCGACCGATGGGACGGATGCGTGCATCCAGCTGCGGCTGGATGCCGTGGGCTATGCCGTGAACCAGCTGTTTGTCACGGCGAACAACACCAAGAAGGTCAACAACCAGTTCCGGATCGGGCTCTACCCCTTCATCCGATATCTCTATTCCTACTTTCCGCTCACCAGCAGCATCAACGGCTCGACGACGGATTCGACCACCATCAACTATGCGGCGGCCAACCTTGCGACGCTGCTCGACACCAACACCAACGCATCTCTCGGCTCGGGCGGAACGCATATCGACACGGCCCTGTCCAGCGTCAACAACCTGATCGTCAATGTCGGGAACGGCAGCGCCTCGACCAATACCCTGCCCTACGTGTTCCTGGTCACCGACGGCGCGCAAGACCCGCAAGTGAAGGGCGTGCCCAATGGCTCATGGTCCGGCAGCAATCATGCCACCGTGATCGATCCGAACACCTCCTGCACACCGCTGAAGAACCGCGGCATCGTCATCTCAGTTCTCTACATTCCCTATCAGGTGATCAATCCGGTGAACGCATCCTTCGCCGGTGACGAAGACGACTATGCCAACAGCAACATTCCTTCGATTCCGCCGAGCCTGAAGGCCTGCGCCTCGCCGGGATTCTTCTATACGGCGAACACGCCCGCCGACATCACGTCGGCGCTGAACGCGATGTTCAATCATGCGGTGTCCGAGGCGCATCTGACGAGATAGAGCAGAGACAAGCCCAGGCTCGGCCGTTGGACTTTCGGCGCCGAAGGCGTAGACCTCTACCGTCGACCACGAAAGAGCCGCGGCGCCCATGTCCGAGACTGATCCGCTCACGCTGAAATTTCGCTGTCCGAAGGAGCTGGAAGGCCTCATTCCGCAGCCGGTGCCGGCGCCGATGGGCGTTCCCGACTGGGTCAAGACGATGCCGGCCACCGCGTTCAGCGCGCTCAACCAGGCCGAGGAGCAGACCGTCAAGCGCTGCCCGCCCTTCATCGACGCGATGACGACGGGCTTCCTCATTCCGCTGATCTGCGATCTCACGGTCGAGGATGGCGGGATCAGCTGGGACAACGAGCTGCCGCCGGGCGGTGCGATCGATTTTCCGCGCTCGCCGATCAGCTTCCACGACGTCGCGCAGGTCACGGGCTCGCCGCTGTTCGAGGCCGACCGCTTCCTGCTCAAGTTTCACAATCTCTGGACGATCGAGGCGCCGGAGGGCTGGGCATTGCTGTTCACGCATCCCGTCAACCGCTTCGACCTGCCCTTCACCACCGTGACCGGCCTCGTCGACAGCGACCGCTTTCACGATAGCTTCGTGCATTTTCCGGCGCATTGGCACGACACGTCGTTCCGCGGCGTGCTGCCAAAGGGTACGCCGGTCGCGCAATGCATTCCGGTGAAGCGGCAGGCGTGGACGATGCAGACCTCGGCCTTCACCGAAGAGGAAATCGCGGAGATTCACGAGGTGCGCGAGGCGCTGAAGCGCGAGACCGGCGTCTATCGCAAGCGGTTCAGGGCTTGAGGGCGGCCACGCCGTCGACCTGAAGGAACTTCGCCGCATCGCTCGGCCGGAAAAAGAAGCGGCCATGCGAGCTAACGACCATCGTATAGGCCGCGCGGCTCAACAGATGCGGCCGGCCGCGCACCACCGTGCGCAGCGCCGCCTCGGCCCCGGCGCGGTCGCCCATCTCCATCAGGCACATAGCGAGGTTGGCGCGGGTCTGCGTGTCCTCAGGCCGCAGGCCGAGCGCATGGCGGTAGGTGCCGGCGGCCTCGGCATAGTCGCCGTCGAGGAACTGCACCCAGGCGAGCTCGATCAGGATGTCGGGCCGTCCCGGGGCGGCCTCGCGCGCCGCCAACAGGTGGTTGCGGGCACGAACGCGGTCATTGGCCTGAAGAGAGAGGCGTCCGAGATCGAGCTGGAGGTCGACGCTGTCGGGTGACAGCGTCAGCGCCTCCTCGATCACGGCGATGGCTTCACCAAGCTGTCCCGACTTGGCAAGCCGCCCCGCCAGCTCCTGGAACGCCGGCAGAAAAGCCGGCCGCCGCGCCGCAGTCTTGCGCAACTGCGCGATGCCGTCGGCGGCGCGTCTGGATTCGCACAAGGCAGCGCCGAGCAGTGTCTCGAGTTCCGGATCGCTGCCGCGGAGCGCCGCCTTCTCGAGCGCCGCGATCGCTTCGCTCGCGCGCTGTTGGCCGAGCAGCGCATGGGCCTGGACGAGCAGCGCGGCGCGGTCGGTCCTGGCCGTGCGCAGAATCGAGGCGGCGATCTGCTCGGCGCGCGCGAACTGCCGCGCGCGCAGCGCGTGGATCGCCTCCTGCAGCGCCTGCGCCTGCAATCTGTTCTGCGCCTTGCTCACGACCAGCCGTCACAACGCGAGGGGGTTGGCCGGTAGCTCTAGCCCGCAGGACCCAGGGGTGTCCAGCGGACGGCAGGACGGCTCACCCGAACAGCGGCGTGCCCGGCACGAAGGCGTCGAACGCGGCCCAGAACTGCGAGCGGTAGCGGTCCTGCTCCTGCAGGATCTCGTGCTTGGCACCGGCGATGACGAGATGCGAGCCGGCGCGCAGATGATAGGCGAACTCCTCGATCGCCGCGGTCGACACCACGGTGTCGCTGGACGCCGCCAGCATCAGGATCGGCTGGCGGATCTGGGAGGGATAGGTCATGCCGCGGAAGGTCATCATCGCCGAGAAGGCCGCGTCGGCCCAGGCGACCGTGGGCGAGGCGATGCCGAGCGTCGGATCTTCTTCGAGGATCGCGGCGTTGCGGGCATAGCGGACCGGATCGGACGTCAGAGGATTGTTGACGAACGGCGCCAGCCCGCTGATCTCGTCGTTGCCGCCCGGCACGTAGCGACCGCCCTGTCCGGCGATGCGCATCGCCCGCAGCAACAGCCGCGCCGGCAGCGCGGTGCGGCTGTCCGGAAGGTCGATCATCGGCGCCGACAGCACGACGCGATCGAACCAGCGCTTGCCGGCATGCGCGAGCCGCAGCAGCACCGTGCCGCCCATCGAATGCGCCAGCGCGAAATAAGGCGGCGGACAATCCGGCAGCACGACTTGCGTGACGAAGGTCTCCACGTCGGTCTCGTAGTCGGAGAACGAGCGCACATAGCCCTTGCGGGAATCGCGCAGGCGCCGTGACGAATGGCCCTGGCCGCGCCAGTCGATGATGGCGACCGCAAAGCCGCGATCGCGCAGATCGCGCACCGTCTCGAAATACTTCTCGATCATCTCGCTGCGGCCGGTGAACACGCACACCGTGCCCTTGCGCCCGGCCGGCGGCGCCCAGCGCGCAAAGCGCAGCTCGGCGCCATCAGGGGTCTTGATGGTGCCGGCAGTGACGTTTTCGGGAACGGGATTGGCGGGAATCGAGACGAGCGTCATGAGGCGCCCATCGAATAGGTGAAAGGCAGCGGGAATCAAGGGGTGGAACGGCAAAAAGAGCAGGTCTCGGGCGCCCTTGAAGGTCGAAACGTCCGACCCATATCGAGATCGTGCAGGCCGCGTCAGGCTGCACGACAGCCCGGCCCGATGGCGGGCGGGTTAGCCAACAGTCGCTCAATGGAGGACTTTGACCATGCGTACCTACGACCTCACCCCCTTCTATCGTTCCACCGTCGGTTTCGACCGTCTGTTCTCGCTGCTCGACCAGGCCACCGCCGAGCCCACCCCCGGCTATCCGCCCTACAACATCGAGCGCACCGGTGAGAACGCTTACCGCATCACCGTCGCCGTCTCCGGCTTTGGCAAGGATGAGCTCTCCCTCGTCGCGAAGGAAAACACGCTGACGATCAAGGGCGAGAAGGCCGCCAACGAGAACGGCAAAAAGGCCGAGGTGCTGTATCGCGGCATCGCCGCCCGGGCCTTCGAGCGCTCGTTCCAGCTCGCCGACCACGTGGTGGTGAAGAACGCCAGTCTCGAAAACGGCCTGCTCCACGTCGACCTCGTACGCGAGATTCCGGAAGCGAAGAAGCCCCGCTCGATTCCGATCTCGACCGGCGCGCAGGCCGCCGAGCAGCCGGTGATCGAAGGCTCGGCCGAGAAGGCCGCCGCCTAACAGCACATCCTCATTCTGGAATAGGAGCGCCCCGGGCAACCGGGGCGTTTTTTCATGTCTCGCTGCAGTGCAGTCAAACGATCGTGACCACTGGTAACGGCCAGCTCTCAGCTCGCGAAGACGCCAATGATCGCCTCGTCAACCGGGCTTGGAGCCGTGACATGGACCTTCTTCGCACCCTCACCTGCGCCGCCGCGCTGCTGATCTCCGCAGGCCCCGCCCTCGCCGAGCCCGCGCAGCCGCCCAAGGTCCACAACGTCGTGCTGGTGCACGGCGCCTGGGCCGATGGCTCGAGCTGGGCCAAGGTCATCCCCTATCTGCAGGCGGCCGGCCTCAAGGTCACGGCCGTGCAGAATCCGCTGACCTCGCTCGCGGATTCCGCGGCCGCCACCCGCCGCGCCCTGGCCGAGCAGGATGGGCCGGCCGTGCTGGTCGGCCATTCCTGGGGTGGCACGGTCGTGAGCGAGGTCGGCACCGATCCGAAGGTCAGCGCGCTGGTCTATGTCGCGGCCCGGGCCCCCGATGCGGGCGAGGATTTCGTCAAGCTCGCCGGGCAATATCCAACACCGCCGGCACGCGCCGGCATCGTCGACCACGACGGCGAGACCAAGCTCAACGAGGACGCCTTCCTGAAGGACTTCGCCAATGGTGTCGATGCGACGACGGCGAAGGAACTCTATGCGGTGCAATGGCCGACCGCGGCGACGATCTTCGGCAACCGCACCACCCAGGCGGCGTGGCACGACAAGCCGTCATTCTATGCGGTGTCGAAGCAGGACAAGACGATCGATCCGGATTTCGAGCGCTTCCTGGCCCACCGCATGAAGGCGACCACGATCGAGCTGGACGCCGGGCACCTGTCGCTGGTGTCGCATCCGAAGGAGATCGCTGATCTGATCCTGAAGGCCGCCGGTCAGCACGAGTAGTGCGACCGATCGCGCTGGGATCTCATCGGCTGCTCCAAACGACCTGTCATGCCCGCGAAAGCGGGCATCCAGGTCGCCGTGGCAGTCGTGACTGACCGAGATGCCGGGGTTACGTTATCGCCCGGTCGAGCCGGGCGATGACAGCTTTGGTGGTGGCAAGCGGCCGGGCAGACCGTCTGACTGCCTCTATTCCAAACCCTGTACAGCCGGCATCTTTGCCGTCGGCAGGATCTGGGGCACGGGCTTCGCCGTGGGCGCTGCGACGGAGCCGGTCGTCTGCGGCGCGGCCGCGGCCGATTGCACCGGCTTCGGCTCAGAGGGTTTTGCGTCTGAAGCCTTTGCGTCTGAAGCCTTAGCTTCTGAAGGCTTGGCTTCTGAAGGCTTGGCCTCTGAAGGCTTGGCCTCGGCCGGCTTGATGTCCGCGGGGCTGGGCGCGACCGGCTTGACCGCCTCGGCCGGCTTCGGATTGAGCGCGGCGGTCTGCGGTGCCGGAGCACTCGGCCGTGCGGCAGGCGTCGGCACCTTCGGCTGGACCGGCACCGCGGTGGCAACGCGCGGCGCAGCCGGCATCGGCGGCACCAGGCGCGGATCGGCCCGGATCACGCTCGGCGGCGGCAGGCGGTCGAGGCCGCCGCGCGGGCTCGGCTCATAGCGCATCCGCTCGTACTCCTCGCCCCATTGGAACGCCGGCACGAAGCGGATGATGCGGCCGGAGCGAGCATCGACCACGAGCTTGCCGTCCTCGCCCTGGCGATCGAGCACCGCCACGACCCAGACATTGCCGCGCTGGCGCGGTGCGCCGAGCGGCGAGAAACCGTTGTCGCGCAGAATCGCATAGACCTCATGCACCGGCAGGAACGCCGGTGCATAGCCATACTCCTGCTGGTAACCGTCCTGACGGTAGACCGGCGCCGGCGGCACATAGCGCTCGTCGCGGTAGCCGTAGTCAGGGCCCGGCCGATAGCCGTAACGCGGCGGCGGTGCGGGCACGACGGCCGGCGGCGGCAGGTCCGAATAAGGCGTATCGAAATCGGAGACCACCGTGTAGGGCGCACGGACGCCCTGTGGCGGCAACGGCTCGGCCTGCGCGGCAAACGGCGCGATCAACGCGGCCGAGACGACTCCAACTAGCAACTTCATGGCTCAAAGCTCCTGCATGCCCCCGCACGTGAAGCTGTTCGCTTCTTCTCAAGTGCCGCGGAAGTTCTGCCGTGATTCCGGCGGTCCTGGGTCGGCGAGAGGGCGGGATCGGGGCGTTAGGTTTCAAAATCGAGCGCGGCGCGTGATCGCCGGCCCGGCCGGATCGATCGGTCAGTGGCAGAAGCGGAAGATTTGCCGGGGAATGAGCGTGTGCGGCGCCCGGACCTCAGGACTCCGCAGTGCTTGTGTGATAGGTTAAAGTTTGGCATCTTGCGGTTTAGGACAGAAATGCTGTCTAAAATTTCGTTGCAAAGGTGACCGAGACTTTGCAATGATGTTACGGCGCCTGAGGGCGCTGCGACATGAACAGGCCGCGGTCGTCCAGCGGGGACATGGTCCCCCGGACACTGGCCTGAATTCTGCAAATGCGGCTCGCTGAGAAGGACGAGCGTTGGCTCCGGAGAGGGGCCCGCGCAGCGCCCGGGGTGCGCCGGACGGACTGTACCGGACTGTGGTGAAGGCCCTGACCAATAATTTATGGGGACGGATATGAGCGGATCGAAGGTCGAGCACGGAATTTTGGGCGGCGCGGTGCTGGCTGTGGATTCGCATGAGAAACCGGCCGAAATCACCCGCGAGCTGCATACGTGGCGTCCTGAAGCCGAAGGTCTGTACGACCCGAGCCAGGAGAAGGATTCCTGCGGCGTCGGCTTCATCGCCAACATCAAGGGCCAGAAGTCGCATCAAATCGTCGCGGACGCGCTCAGCATCCTCTGCAATCTGGAGCACCGCGGCGCCGTCGGCGCCGACCCGCGCTTCGGCGACGGCGCCGGCATCCTGGTGCAGATCCCGCACGCCTTCTTCTCGCGCAAGGCGAAGGAGCTCGGCTTCACGCTGCCGGCTCCGGGAGAATACGCCATCGGCGCGCTGTTCATGCCGCGCGACGAAGCGTGGCGGAACGTCATCAAGAGCATCATCGCCGACCAGATCGAGGACGAAGGCCTGGTGCTGCTCGGCTGGCGCGACGTGCCGACCGACAACTCCTCGCTGGGGGTGACCGTCAAGCCGACCGAGCCGCGCAGCATGCAGGTGTTCATCGGCCGCAACGGCGCCGCCAAGACCGAGGACGAGTTCGAGCGCAAGCTCTACATCCTCCGCAAGTCGATCTCGCAGGCGATCTATCAGCGCCGCGACCGCGGCATGTCGGGCTATTACCCCTGCTCGATGTCGTGCCGGACCGTGATCTACAAGGGCATGTTCCTGGCCGACCAGCTCGGCAAGTACTACGCCGACCTGCACGAGCCGGACTTCGAGAGCGCGCTGGCGCTGGTGCATCAGCGCTTCTCGACCAACACCTTCCCGACCTGGTCGCTGGCTCACCCGTACCGGATGATCGCGCATAATGGCGAGATCAACACGCTGCGCGGCAACGTCAACTGGATGGCGGCGCGCCAGGCGTCGGTGTCATCGGAGCTGTTCGGCAAGGACATCAGCCGGCTCTGGCCGATCTCCTATGAAGGCCAGTCCGACACCGCCTGCTTCGACAACGCGCTCGAATTCCTGGTGCAGGGCGGCTACTCGCTGCCGCACGCGGTCATGATGATGATCCCGGAGGCGTGGGCCGGCAATCCGCTGATGAGCGAGGAGCGCCGCTCGTTCTACGAATATCACGCCGCGCTGATGGAGCCGTGGGACGGCCCGGCCGCAATCGCCTTCACCGACGGCCGCCAGATCGGCGCCACGCTCGACCGCAACGGCCTGCGGCCGGCGCGCTACCTCGTCACCAAGGACGACCGCATCGTGATGGCGTCCGAAATGGGCGTCTTGAAGATTCCGGAGGAGCAGATCGTCACCAAATGGCGGCTGCAGCCGGGCAAGATGCTGCTCGTCGATCTCGAGGAGGGGCGCCTGATCCCGGACGACGAGATCAAGGCGCAGCTCGCCGCCAGCCATCCCTACACCGAGTGGCTCGCGCGCACACAGATCCAGGTCGAGAAGCTGCCGGACGCGCCGACCATGGGCGCGCGCACCAACCTGCCGCTCTTGGACCGGCAGCAGGCGTTCGGCTACAGCCAGGAAGACATCGCGATCCTGATGACGCCGATGGCGGCGACCGGCGAGGAGGCCACGGGCTCGATGGGCAACGACACGCCGATCTCGGCGCTGTCGGACAAGCCGAAGCTGCTCTTCACCTACTTCAAGCAGAACTTCGCCCAGGTCACCAACCCGCCGATCGACCCGATCCGCGAGGAGCTGGTGATGAGCCTGGTCTCGATCATCGGTCCGCGGCCGAACCTGTTCGACCTCGAAGGCGTCGCTTCGACCAAGCGGCTCGAGGTGCATCAGCCGATCCTGACCGATGCGGACCTCGAGAAGATCCGCTCGATCTCGCAAGTGTCGGACAGCCACTTCGTCTCGCGCACGCTCGACACCACCTTCGATGCGAGCCTGGGCGCGGCCGGCTTCGAGCAGGTGCTCGACGATCTCTGCGGCCGCGCCGAAGCCGCGGTGCGCGAGGGCGTCAACATCATCATCCTGTCCGACCGCATGGTCTCGGCCGACCGGATTCCGATCCCGTCGCTGCTCGCCTGCGCCGCCGTGCATCATCACCTGATCCGCACCGGCCTGCGCACGTCGGTCGGTCTCGTGGTGGAGTCGGGCGAGCCGCGCGAGGTGCATCACTTCGCCTGCCTGGCCGGCTACGGCGCAGAGGCGATCAATCCTTATCTCGCCTTCGAGACCATCATCGCGCTCAAGGACAAGCTGCCGGGCGCGCTGAGCGACTACGAGGTCGTCAAGCGCTACATCAAGTCGATCGGCAAGGGCTTGCTCAAGGTCATGTCCAAGATGGGCATCTCGACCTACCAGTCCTATTGCGGCGCGCAGATCTTCGACGCGGTCGGCCTGAAGGCCGAGTTCGTGCAGAAGTTCTTCTACGGCACCCACACCCGTATCGAAGGCGTCGGTCTGGCCGAGATCGCCGAGGAGACCACGCGCCGTCACCGCGACGCGTTCGGCGACGCGCTGGTCTACAAGACCGCGCTCGACGTCGGCGGCGAATACGCCTTCCGCACCCGTGGCGAGGACCATGCCTGGACCGCGGAATCGGTCGCGACGCTGCAGCATGCCGTGCGCGGCAATTCCAGGGAGCGCTACCAGGCGTTCGCCAGGCTGCTCAACGAGCAGTCCGAGCGGCTTCTGACCCTGCGCGGTCTGTTCCGGATCAAGTCGGCCGAGGACGACAAGCGCAAGCCGGTCCCGCTCGACGAGGTCGAGCCGGCGAAGGAGATCGTCAAGCGCTTCGCCACGGGTGCGATGTCGTTCGGCTCGATCTCGCGCGAGGCGCACACCACGCTCGCGATCGCCATGAACCGGATCGGCGGCAAGTCGAACACCGGCGAGGGCGGCGAGGAAGCCGACCGTTTCAAGCCGATGCCGAACGGCGATTCCATGCGCTCGGCGATCAAGCAGGTCGCCTCGGGCCGGTTCGGCGTGACGACGGAATATCTCGTCAACTCCGACATGATGCAGATCAAGATGGCGCAGGGTGCCAAGCCCGGCGAAGGCGGCCAGTTGCCCGGCCACAAGGTCGACGCCACCATCGCCAAGGTGCGTCACTCGACGCCGGGTGTCGGCCTGATCTCGCCGCCGCCGCACCACGACATCTACTCGATCGAGGATCTCGCGCAGCTGATCTACGACCTGAAGAACGTCAATCCAGACGGCCAGGTCTCGGTCAAGCTCGTCTCCGAAGTCGGCGTCGGCACGGTTGCCGCCGGCGTTGCCAAGGCGCGCGCCGACCATGTCACGATCGCGGGCTTCGAGGGCGGCACCGGTGCCTCTCCCCTCACCTCGATCAAGCATGCGGGCTCGCCGTGGGAGATCGGCCTTGCCGAAACGCACCAGACGCTGGTGCGCGAGCGGCTGCGCAGCCGCATCGTGGTCCAGGTCGACGGCGGCTTCCGCACCGGTCGTGACGTCGTCATCGGCGCCCTGCTCGGCGCCGACGAATTCGGCTTCGCCACCGCCCCCTTGATCGCCGCCGGCTGCATCATGATGCGCAAGTGCCATCTCAACACCTGCCCGGTCGGCGTCGCCACCCAGGACCCGGTGCTGCGCAAGCGCTTCACCGGCCAGCCCGAGCACGTGATCAACTTCTTCTTCTTCGTCGCCGAGGAAGTCCGCGAGATCATGGCGAGCCTCGGCTACCGTTCGTTCAACGAGATGGTCGGCCAGACCCAGATGCTCGACCAGTCCCGCCTGGTGGCGCATTGGAAAGCCAAGGGCCTCGACTTCTCCAAGCTGTTCGTCAAGCAGAAGGAGGCGCCGGGCCAGAAGATCCATCACGCCGAGGCGCAGGACCATCACCTCGAGGCCGTGCTCGACCGCAAGCTGATCGAGCAGGCCAAGCCCGCGCTCGACCGCGGCGCGCCGGTCAAGATCGAGGCCGAGATCAACAACACCGACCGTTCGGCGGGCGCGATGCTCTCGGGCGCGGTGGCCAAGATCTACGGCCATGCCGGCCTGCCGCAGGACACCATCCATGTCAGCCTGAAGGGCACCGCCGGTCAGGCCTTCGGTGCCTGGCTCGCCAACGGCGTCACCTTCGAGCTCGAAGGCGAAGGCAACGACTACGTCGGCAAGGGCCTGTCGGGCGGCCGCATCATCGTCAAGCCGCCGCGCAACTCCGGCATCGTGCCCGAGGAATCGATCATCGTCGGCAACACCGTGATGTACGGCGCGATCTCCGGCGAGTGCTTCTTCCGCGGCATCGCCGGCGAGCGCTTCGCGGTCCGTAACTCGGGCGCGGTCGCCGTGGTCGAGGGCGCGGGCGATCATTGCTGCGAATACATGACCGGCGGCATCGTCGTCGTGCTCGGCAAGACCGGGCGCAACTTCGCGGCCGGCATGTCGGGCGGCGTCGCCTATGTGCTCGACGAGGCCGGTGACTTCGACAAGCACTGCAACATGGCGATGGTCGAGCTCGAGCCGGTGCTGTCCGAGGAGATGATCGCAGAGGACACCTATCACCAGATGGGCGACCTCGAGGCGCATGGCCGGGTCGACGTGTTCAAGAACCTGCTGGCGTCCGACGTCGAGCGGCTGCACGTGCTGATCTCGCGCCACGCCAAGGCCACCGGCTCCAAGCGCGCCGCCGACATCCTGGCGAACTGGAAGGACTATGCGCCGAAGTTCCGCAAGGTGATGCCGGTCGAATACCGCCGTGCCCTGAAGGAGCTCGCCGCCAACGCCGACGCCGAGCCCAAGATCGCGATCGGGGCCTGAGGCGCAGGCCACAACCAAGGCGTCATTGCGAGCGCAGCGACTTGTCCGCCGAAGCCCCTTGGGGCGTAGGCGGAAGCAATCCAGGGCCCAGGAGAAAGTCTGGATTGCTTCGTCGCTGACACTCCTCGCAATGACGGAGCGAATGAGAGACGGCGTCATTCCGGGGCGCGCGAAGCGCGAACCCGGGATCTCGCCCCACAACTTCGAGATTCCGGGGCCGGCGCTAACGCGCCGTCCCGGAATGACGGAAACGATGACAAGGGACGTCGTAGGTCATGGGCAAGGTCACAGGTTTTCTCGAAATCGAGCGGCACGATCGCAAGTACGCGCCGGTTGCCGAGCGTCTGAAGAACTTCAACGAGTTCGTGGTGCCGCTCTCCGAGAAGGAGCTGCGCGACCAGGCGGCGCGCTGCATGAATTGCGGCATTCCCTATTGCCACGGCACCGGCTCGGCCGCGCCGGGCACCACCGGCTGCCCGGTCAACAACCAGATCCCGGACTGGAACGACCTCGTCTACAACGGCAATTGGGAAGAGGCGTCGCGAAATCTGCACTCGACCAACAACTTCCCCGAGTTCACGGGCCGCATCTGCCCGGCCCCGTGCGAGGCGTCGTGCACGCTGAACATCGACGACAATCCGGTGACCATCAAGACGATCGAATGCGCCATCGTCGACAAGGCCTGGGAGAACGGCTGGCTGAAGCCGGAGCCCGCCGCTGTGAAAACCGGCAAGAAGATTGCGGTCGTCGGCGCCGGCCCCGCGGGCATGGCCTGCGCCCAGCAACTGGCGCGCGCCGGTCACGACGTCCATGTCTTTGAGAAGCACGCCAAGGCCGGCGGCCTGCTGCGCTATGGCATTCCCGACTTCAAGATGGAGAAGGGCATCATCGACCGCCGCATCACCCAGATGGAAGGCGAAGGCGTTACCTTCCACTATGGCGTCAATGTCGGCGGCAAGGACGGCCTCGATGCGACGTCGCTGCTGAAGGATTACGACGCGGTGGCGCTGACCGGCGGTGCGGAAGCCCCGCGCGACCTGCCGATTCCCGGCCGCGATCTCACCGGTATCCATTACGCGATGGACTTCCTGCCGCAGCAGAACCGCCGAGTCGGCAACGAGCCCGTGAACGCGACCGACATCCTGGCCGGCGGCAAGCATGTCGTCGTGATCGGCGGCGGCGACACCGGCAGCGACTGCATCGGCACCTCGCTGCGCCAGGGCGCGCTGTCGGTGACCCAGCTCGAGATCATGCCGGCGCCGCCGGAGCGTGAGAACAAGGCGCTGACCTGGCCGAACTGGCCGCTGAAGATGCGGACGTCGTCGAGCCAGGCCGAAGGCGCGGCGCGCGAGTTCGCGGTGCTGACCCAGAAGTTCGAAGGCGAGAACGGCGCGGTCAAGAAGCTGCATTGCGTCCGCGTCGACGCGCAGTTCAAGCCGATTCCCGGCACCGAGTTCGTGCTCGCGGCCGATCTGGTGCTGCTGGCGATGGGCTTCGTCCATCCGGTGCATGAGGGCCTGCTCAAGAGCCTCGGCGTCGATCTCGACCCGCGCGGCAACGTCAAGGCCAACCTGACGGACTACCAGACCTCGCTGCCGAAGGTCTTCTCCGCCGGCGACATGCGCCGCGGCCAGTCCCTGGTGGTATGGGCGATCCGCGAGGGCCGCCTGTGCGCCCAGGCCGTCGACAAGTTCCTGATGGGCAAGACCGAGCTGCCGCGCTGAGCCGTGGCGTGAACACCCTGTTTCGCTAACTGGACGGGCTTGCACCGACTGTTGGGTCAAGATCGCATCCAGTCAGCAGAACGTGAAACAAAAAAGGGGTGGGGGCTTCCTCGGCATGAATCTCCGCACGGCCTGAAGTGGCAGGTCAGGTCGACGGTCCATGATCGATCGGATGAGCGTCGAAGCGTCAGGGTCGACGTGTCACCGTGAAGCCCCCACCCGTTCTGGCCATCGGGCCAGCTCGGATGAGCCGCGCCTCGCGCGGCTCCGATGTCAGGCGGGATGAGGCCGCGTGCAGCGACAGCGGCCCGGCTCGGCAGCGGGCGTGCCTTCGAGGATTGCGCGCACCGCGAGCATCACGATGTCAGCCATGTGGACGGTCCCCACTGTTCGACGGCAGGACGCCGCGAGCCCCCTTGGTTCCCGCAACCTAAAGCTGCGGCTCTTAAGATAAGCACAATGGCCGCGCCGGCATTCCATTCAAATGCAGTTCGCGCGTGATCATGTCCGCGCTGATCACGCGAATACGCGTTTTGACTCGCGTCATCGGAGAGTGATCAGGCCTTGGTCCTTGCCCAGATGTCTTCGACCGGCACCGGCGGCGTCACCCGGAAGATCTCGTCGATGACGCGGCCGAGTTCGGCAGCGCTCTCGATCACACGCTCCTCGACGACTTCGCCATCGCGCGCCTGCCGCTGATAGCGGCGGGTGACCAGCTTGTGACGTATGCCGGGCTCGACACGCTCCATCATCAGCGTATGCGTGGCCGGCACGTTCGGGCTGGTCGAGGTGTACCAGCTGCCGAGCACATAATCGGCATGGATCTGCGGCGCGAGGTCGAACGCATACATCATGCGCCAGCCCGTCGGCTGCTTCGCGCTGACTGTATAGAGCCCGTCCCACGTGCCGACGCGGAACGTTCCCATCGGCGTCTGCTGCTCGGGTCCGAGCTCGAGACGAATGGGCGCATCCATCATGCAGATGCCGAAGCCGACATCGACGAGATACGGGCGGCCATCGACCTCGACCAGCAGCATCATGTGCTGGCGCGGCCCGAGCGGATCGGTCGGCGCCGAGCGCCAGCGCACCCGGCCGGCCAGGCCGGTGGTCTTGAATCCGATCGCCTCAAGCACCGCCTGGAACAGCACGTTCTGCTCGAAGCAGTAGCCGCCGCGGCGGCCGAGCACGAGCTTCTGTTGCACGGACCGCAGGTCGACATGGACGGGACGGCCCATCAGCGGATCGAGCGCCTCGAACGGCAGCGCGTCGACATGCGCGGCCTGCAGCGCTGCGAGCGTCGACAGGTCGGGCGCGAGCGGCCCGCGATAGTCGATGCGGGCGAGATAGGAATCCAGCTGAAGCTCACCGGCCATCGCAACGCTTTCCCGTCAGCTCTTGATGCGCTTCCAGATCACATCGACGGGCACCGGCAGCGTGAGCCCGAACACCTCCTCGATGACGCTGCGCAGCGTCTCGGGCGTCTCGATGATCTGTTCGCTCCTCACCTCGCCATCGCGCGCTTCGATGACCAGGCGGCGATTGACCAGCTTGTAGCGCGCCTCACGCGTCAACCGCTCCAGGATCAGCATCGAGGTGAACGGCGTCAACGGGCTGGTCGAGGTGAACCAGTTGCCGAGCACATAGTCGGCATGAATCTGCGGCACCAGATCAAACACATACATCGTGCGCCAGCCGGCCGGCTGCTTCGCCGCGAGCCAATACAGCCCATCAGACAGCGTCAGACGGAACGTACCCATCGCGGTCGGCTGCTCGATGTCGGCAACCATCTGAAGCGGCGTATCGAGCAGGCAGGAGCCGAAACCGACATCGGCGAGATGAGGCCCCTCCGGCAGGTCCACCTTCAGCATCATGTGCGTGCGCGGCGTCAGCGGCGCATCGGCATCGAGCCGCCACCGCACCCGCGCCGAGAGCGGCGTCACCGCAAAGCCGATCGCCTCCAGCGCCGCTTTCAGCAGCGCATTCTGCTCGAAGCAATAGCCGCCGCGGCGGCCGTCGACGATCTTGGCCTGGACCGAGGCGAGATCGATGTTCACGGGCCGGCCGAGCAGCGGATCGATGCCTTCGAAGGCGATCGCATCGACATGGGCGGCCTGCAATCCGGCCAGCGTCTCGAGCGTCGGCGCCAGCGGCCCGCGATAGCCGATGCGCACGAGATATTTATCCAGATCGAATGCGCCCGGCATCGGCTCTGCTCCCTGTCTCGGACGAGCCCATAGCACGACGCCGCCGTGCCCGGCCAGAACGGGACCGCGCACGTGCCCAAGCTCGGCTCATCCCGTCTGCCGGCTCCAGCGCTCGGCAAAGCGATGCAGCGGCAGGAAGGTCTCCAACAGCTCGCGCCCCAATGGCGTCAGCTCGTAGCCGCTGTCGCCCAGCACGATGAAGCCCGCCTCGCGCAGCTCGTCCAGCCGCGCCTGCAACACGGTCGGCGAGGCCTCGTCGCAGGCCGCGCGCAGCGCCCGGGAGGTCAGGGCGTCGTCGCGCAGCTCCCAGACGATGCGCAGGCACCAGCGCCGGCCCAACAGATCGAGCAGCGCCATGACCGGCCGGCCCGAGCGCGAGCCGCGCACCCGGCGCGGTTGAACGTCTTTCGGCACGAAAACTCTCCAACAGCTTGCCAAGCGCTACGGAAAGCGTAGCATACTGCTACAGTAAATGTAGCACCGCACAGGAGGAACCGCCATGCCCCGGATCGCCCCGCTGCAGCCGCCCTACCCGGCCGACATCCAGGCGCAATTCGACCAGATCATGCGCGGGGCGCCGCCCTTGATGCTGTTCCGGGTGATGGCCGGCCATGCGCGCGCCTGGACCAAATTTCGCGGCGGCAGCCTGCTCGACCGCGGCCCGCTGTCCCTGCGTCAGCGCGAGATCGTCATCGATCGGACCTGCGCGCTGAATGCGTGCGAGTACGAATGGGGCGTGCACGTCCGCATCTTTGGCTCAGACGCCGGCCTGACGGCGCAACAGATCGACGCCACCGTGAATGCACCGGCCGACGCGGCGTGCTGGTCGGCCCCCGAACAGGCCCTGATCGCTGCGGTCGATGCCTTGCACCAACGGTCGACCTTGAGCGACGACGAATTCGCCCGCCTCCGCCTGCATCATGATGAGGATCAGGTGCTGGAAATCATCCTGCTGTGCGGCTTCTATCGCACCGTGTCGTATGTCGCGAACGCACTGCAGCTGCCGCTGGAGGCCGATGCGGCACGATTCAACGCAGGCTGACCGGTCTTCCCAAGCGCGCGGCAGCCGGGCGCCCGCAAACGACGCTTCGAGCTAGGCCACCCCGGCCCGCAACAGATCGTGCATGTGCAGGATGCCGACCGGCCTGGCGCCGTCGGTGACGATCAGCGTGGTGATCTTGGCGGAGTTCAGGATCTCCAGCGCCTCGGAGGCCAGCGCCTCGCGGCGCACGGTGCGCGGGTTCGCCGTCATGATCTCCTCGACCGATGCGGACAACAGATCGGCGCGCATCTTCCGGCGGAGGTCGCCGTCGGTGATGATGCCGGCGACGTGACCACGAGCATCGACGATGACCACGCAGCCGAGCCCCTTGGCCGACATCTCGGCCAGCGCATCCGGCATGCCGGTGCCGAGCGGCTTCAGCGGCACCGCGTCGCCCGAGCGCATCAGGTCCGAGATGTGCTTGAGCATGGCGCCGAGCTTGCCGCCCGGATGGAAATTGGCGAACTCCAGCGCGGTGAAGCCGCGGCCTTCGAGCAGCGCGATCGCGAGCGCATCGCCGATCGCGGCCTGCATCAGGGTCGAGGTGGTCGGCGCCAGATTGTGCGGGCAGGCCTCGCGCGCCTTCGGCAGCTCCAGCACGATGCGCGCCGCCTGCCCCAGCGACGATTGCGCATTCGAGGTGACCGCGATCAGCGGGATGGCGAAGCGCTTGGTATAGTTGACCAGCGTCTTCATCTCCGGCTGCTCGCCGGACCACGACAGCGCGATGACGACGTCGTCGGAGGTGATCATGCCGAGATCGCCATGGCCAGCCTCGGCGGAATGCACGAAGAACGCGGGCGTTCCGGTCGAGGCGAGCGTAGCGGCCATCTTGCGGGCGACGTGGCCGGACTTGCCGAGACCGGTGAGGATCGCCCGGCCCTTCGCCTGGCGGATCAGTTCGACGGCGGCGGCGAAGGCCGCTCCCAGAGGTCCCGACAGCGCCGCGGAGATCGCGGCAATGCCGTTGCTGCCGGCATCGAGCGTGCGCAGTGCCGACTGGATATCTGCGTTGGCGGGAGCGGTGTCGGGCAACGGCTTCGATCTCGGCATGCGGACTTCCAAGGCTGAACAGTCAGGCGCCGCTCTTTAGCATGGGTAAGGCAGCAAGGCGCCATCAACAGCCCATTAACCATATTTGTTTTTACTCCCTTAACGACGCGGTTTGCCGGGCGGCGCGGGTGTCCCGACGACGCAATTGATTTTGTTGGAGTATTTTTATCGTGGGGTGGAGGCCTGACAGCGGCCGCGCGAGGCGCGCGCGAAGGCGCGCGGTGTGGCGC
The DNA here is from genome assembly GCF_032484495.1 of Bradyrhizobium sp. SZCCHNS3052. Taxonomy (NCBI): domain Bacteria; kingdom Pseudomonadati; phylum Pseudomonadota; class Alphaproteobacteria; order Hyphomicrobiales; family Nitrobacteraceae; genus Bradyrhizobium; species Bradyrhizobium sp. SZCCHNS3052. The sequence goes on from NZ_JAUETB010000016.1 coordinate 94,358, forward strand.
GGCGCCTCCGCCGCATGCCTGCTGCTCGGCGCGCTCGGCCCCGATGCGGCCCACCCCCAGACCATCGACGTGTTCCGGCCGGTGCGCGACGGCTTCCTCGCTCCGCAGGATTCCCCGTTGCGGCGGACCGTAGTCAGCGGCCTGACCGATGCCGTCCCGACGCCAGGGCTGCCCGCGACGCCTGCGCCGACCAGCTCGGCCGCACGACGAAATCTGGTCCCCCTGCCCGGTGTACCCGCGGCCAGCGGCGCATCCGATGTCGGCTATGATTCGCTGAATCGCACCCGCAAGAAGCCGAGATACTATCCCGCCCAGGCGCGGCCCAAGCCGGCGCCGGGCCCCGGCACGCGGCCGTCCGGCGAGCTCACCGGCCAGTTGCGCCCGACCCTGCCGCCCTCGGCCTCCGCCAACCGGCAGCCGCTCCCGCCTGCCATGGCCGGCACCGTGCCCGGCCAGCCGCCGCGCAAGCGCCTCAGAATCGACGACGACCCGTTCGGCGCGGTCGGCGACTACGCCGGGCCGTTCCTGATCAAGGGCGCGGTGGAGCTCTCGGCCGGCTATGACAGCAACCCGGCCCGCCTCGCCAAGCCGCGCGGCATGCCGGCCTGGGTGATCGCGCCGGAATTCCTGGCGGTGTCGAACTGGGAGCGTCACGCCCTCGTCGCCGACCTGCGGGGCTCCTTCACCGGCTATGGCAGCACCCTGCCGGCTATCATGGATGGCGGCATCAATTCGGCGCCGACCACGCTCGACCGCCCCGACTTCACCGGCCATGTCGACGGCCGCCTCGACGTCAGCCGCGACACCTCGGTCGGCGCCCAGCTCCGGCTGCGTGCCGCGACCGACAATCCCGGCAGTCCCAGCGTGCAAGCTGGATTGGCGCGCTATCCGGTCTACACCACGCTCGGCACCACCGTCGGCATCGACCAGCGCTTCAACCGGCTGCAGATTTCGGCGGGCGCCACCGCCGATCGCACCAGCTATCAGCAGAGCAAGCTGACCGACGGCACGATGACGTCGAACGACGACCGCAACTACAACCAGTTCGGCGGCATCGGCCGGGTGTCCTACGAGGTCATGCCCGGCCTGAAGCCGTTCGCCGAGATCCAGGGCGACAGCCGCGTGCACGACCAGCGGGTCGATCGTTCGGGCTATCAGCGCGACTCCTCGGGCGGCTATGCCAAGGCCGGCACCTCGTTCGAGTTCACCCGGCTCCTCACCGGCGAGGTCTCGATGGGCTATGCCACGCGCAGCTATGTCGACCCGCGGCTCAACCGGCTGCAGGGCTTCCTCACCACGGCCTCGCTGGTGTGGTCGGCGACGCCGCTGACCACCGCGCGGTTTCTCTCCGACACGCAGCTCGCAGAAACCACGGTGGCCGGCGCCTCCGGCGTGCTGGTGCGCACCTACACGGTGCAGGTCGACCACGATTTCCGCCGCTGGCTGACCGGTATCGGCAAGTTCAGCTTCGGCACGCTCGACTATCAGGGCTACGGCCGCAGCGACCGCACCTATTCGGCCGAAGGCAACCTCGTCTACAAGATGTCGCGCAACGTCTGGGTCAAGGGCACGCTGCGCTACGACAAGCTGGATTCGAACATCACCGGCGCCGGCTCATCGGGCACGGTGGTGATGCTGGGTGTGCGACTGCAGAATTAAGTCCCGCTCTTTCCCGGTCATTGCGAGCAGCGCAGCGACGAAGCAATCCAGGGCGCCGCGCGCGACTCTGGATTGCTTCGCTTCGCTCGCAATGACGCGGTGAGGCCGTCGGATCATACTAAGGGCATCACCCGCAGCACTACGCCACGGCTACAGTGAGCTGCGCGCCGTCCGCCTGCACGATGCGGACGCGGCTGCCGGCCGGCGTGTCCGGGCCCGCCACGCGCCACACCGTGTCGTCGATACGTACGGTGCCGTTACCACCGACGATCGGCTTCTCCAGGGTGAACTCGCGGCCGACCAGGGCCGCCGAGCGGCGGTTGAGGAACGGATTGTCCTGCGACGGCGCCGCGCTCGCCCGCGCGAGGCGCCGCCACAGCGGCACGGCGGCAAGCGCGAACAGCGCGAACAGCAGGATCTGCAGTTGCCATCCCGGCGCAAACGCAAACGACAGCAGCCCGACCAGCAGCGCCGCGAGGCCCAGCCAGAACAGGAAGATGCCAGGCGCGAGCAGCTCCAGCGCCATCAGGATGATGCCGAAGATCAGCCAGTTCCAGGTGCCGAGCGTCACGAACATGTCGCTCATGAGTATCCTCCCCTGCGTCAAGCCTGCGGCGACGTCGGCGGTTTCGGCGGCGTCCCCGCTGACGGCACCGAACCGCCGCGGCGCGCGGCCGCCACGGCCGAAGCCGCGCTCTCGCCGAACGTCGCCTTGGCGATCTCACCGATGCCGGCGAGCGAGGCCAGCATGCCCGTCGCCTCCAGCGGCAGCATGATCACCTTCTGGTTCGGCGAGTCGGCGAGCTGACCGAACGCCTTGATGTACTTGTCGGCGATGAAGTAGTTGAGCGCGGCGACGTCGCCCTTGGAGATCGCGTCCGACACCATCTGCGTCGCCTTGGCCTCGGCCTCCGCGGCGCGCTCGCGCGCCTGGGCATCGAGAAAGGCCGATTCGCGGCGGCCCTCGGCCTGCAGGATCTGGCTCTGCTTGGCGCCTTCCGCGCGCAGGATCTCCGACTGCCGCTGGCCCTCGGCCTGCAGGATGTCGGCGCGCTTGACGCGCTCGGCCTTCATCTGCCGGCCCATCGCCTCGACCAGATCGGCCGGCGGCACGATGTCCTTGATCTCGATGCGGTTGACCTTGAGGCCCCATGGCGACACCGCGGCGTCCACGACGCGCAGCAGCCGCTCGTTGATCTCGTCGCGATGCGACAGCACCTGGTCGAGATCCATCGCGCCCATCACCGAGCGGATGTTGGTCATGGTCAGCGTGACGATCGCCTGGTTGAGGTTCGACACCTCGTAGCTCGCCTTGGCGGCGTCGAACACCTGGTAGAAGGCGACGCCGTCGACCGTCACGGTGGCGTTGTCCTTGGTGATGACCTCCTGCTCGGGGATGTCGATCACCTGCTCCATCATGTTGATCTTGCGCCCGATGCGATCGAAGAAGGGCACGATGATGTTGAGGCCCGGCGACAAGGTGCGGGTGTATTTGCCGAACCGTTCGACGGTCCAGTCGAACCCCTGTGGCACGGTCTTCACGCCGGAATACAGCGTGAAGATGACCAGCAGCACCAGCGCTATGGCGAAAATGTCGAAACCGCTCATGGATCCTCCAAGGGAGGAGACGATCGTCCCCTCACCAGCCTCTGCAGCCATCACAATCTAGGGATTACTGCATGATTTGGTCGGGGGTCCGCTAGGCGCGGTTCAGGAAAGTATTTTCGACGGGCGGACGGTCGTCCGCCTTGCGCCGGCGGGCGGCTCACCTAGCGGGCCGGCAATACCGCCGGCGGCTCAGAGCCAGCCTTTTACACCCAGCCCTGCAGCTCGCGCAGCACGAGCTGCCGCAGCACCTCCATGCCGGGCGCGCTATCGTTCAGGCACGGCACGGCGGAGAATTCCTCGCCGCCATTGTGCTTGAAGATCTCGCAATTCTCGCCGGAGATCTCCTCCAGCGTCTCCAGGCAGTCGGCGGCAAAGCCCGGCATCACCACGGCGATGCGCTTGACGCCGTCCTTGGCGAGCTTCTCGATGGTCTTGTCGGTATAGGGCTGCAGCCACTCCGAGAAGCCGAAGCGCGACTGGAAGGTCAGCAGCAGCTTGGTGTCGTCCATCCCGAGCCGCTTGCGCAGCAGCTCGGTGGTGGCGATGCACTGCTCGCGATAGGGATCGCCCTTGTCGACATATTCCTTGGGCATGCCGTGGAACGAGGCCACGATCAGCTCGGGCTTGTACGCCAGCGTCTTCAGATGATCCTCGATCGAGACGGCCAGCGCCTCGATGTAGAAGTCGTCGTTGTAATAAGGCGGCGTCACCCGCAGCGTCGGCTGCGCGCGCAGCTCGGTCAGCACGCGGAACGCCTCGTCGCACACGGTCGCCGAGGTCGCGGCTGAATATTGCGGATAGAGCGGCACCACCAGGATGCGGTCGCAGCCCTGGGCCATGAGACCATCGACGCCAGCCTTGATCGACGGATTGCCGTAGCGCATCGCCCAGTCGACGATGACGTGGCTGCGGTCGGCCAGGCTCGCGGCCAGCTTCTCGCTCTGCGCGCGGGTGATCGTCTTCAGCGGCGATTCGTTCCTCTCGGTGTTCCAGATCGACTGGTAGTCTTTCGCCTTCTTGCGCGGCCGGACATTGAGGATGATCCCGTTGAGGATGATCTTCCACAACAGGCCCTGGTCCTCGATGACGCGGCGGTCGGACAGGAACTCCTTCAGGTACACCCGCACGCCGGCGGCGTCGGCCGTATCCGGCGTCCCGAGATTGACCAGCAGCACGCCGACGCGGGACGTGCTCGCGGCCGGCAACGGCCTGACGTCGACAGGCCTGGCATTGTCCAGAGAGATGGCGGCGGTCATGATGCCCGTGACTGCTGAAGGGCGTGGCTTGGCGGCTTGTTTCGACATTGTCAAGATAAGGGCCATTTCACTGATGTCATCGGGCTGGAGGAGCCATGACGATTGCCGAATTGTGCATTTTCGCCAGCGTAATGCTCTATCTCTTAACGATCGTGCCGGCGAAATGGATCAGCGTCGACGGTGGCGGGCGCTATGACAACGCCCGGCCGCGAGATCCCGCCTTCTACGCCGGCGGCATCCGCGAGCGGGCGCTGGGCGCCCATCAGAACGGCATCGAGGCGTTCCCGTTCTTTGCCGCGGCGGTGCTGCTGGCCGAGTTCCGCGGCGCGCCGCAGAACCTGATCAACGAGCTGTCGGTGCTGTTCGTGATCGTGCGCACCGCCTATGTGCTGACCTACGTCGGCAACCGGCCGTCGCTGCGCTCGATCCTGTGGGCGATCGGGTTTCTGATCACCGTCGCGATCTTCTTCCTGCCCCTGCTGCGCCAATACCTGCCGGTTTGAGCGGGCCCAGTTTCCGGGCGTGAGAAGCGTCACATCTCCATGCCCATCCGGATGCTAACCAAAACGGCCATGCGGCGTCCGTCTGTACGCTTTTTGTTTCTCCTTTGATCCGGTCTGCTGCGGCCAGTTGATTGGATTTAACGGCGAAATTCCCTATAGGGCGGAGTGAATTCGACTGCCGCAGCGGCGCTGTGAGGCCGCCAGAGGGATCGTGATGACTTTGACCAGCTCGGCCCCCGCGCGCGCGCCGCGCGACCCGGGAAATTACCAGACCGCCCTGCAATCGACGGTGCGGGCGGCCGCGGACTGGCTGATCGCCAACCAGAAGCCCGACGGTCATTGGGTCGGCCGCGCCGAATCCAACGCCTGCATGGAGGCGCAATGGTGCCTGGCGCTGTGGTTCATGGGGCTCGAGGAGCATCCGCTGCGCAAGCGCCTGGGCCAGTCGCTGCTCGACAGCCAGCGCCCGGACGGCGCCTGGCAGGTCTATTTCGGCGCCCCCAATGGCGACATCAACGCGACCGTCGAGGCCTATGCCGCGCTGCGCTCGCTCGGCTTCCGCGACGACGAGCCGCCGGTGCGCCGCGCCCGCGAATGGATCGAAGCCAAGGGGGGCCTGCGCAACATTCGCGTGTTCACGCGCTATTGGCTGGCGCTGATCGGCGAATGGCCGTGGGAGAAGACCCCCAACATCCCGCCCGAGGTGATCTGGTTTCCGCTCTGGTTTCCGTTCTCGATCTACAATTTCGCGCAATGGGCACGCGCAACCCTGATGCCGATCGCGGTGCTGTCGGCGCGGCGGCCGAGCCGGCCGCTGCCGCCCGAGAACCGGCTGGACGCGTTGTTTCCGCATGGGCGCAACGCGTTCGACTACGAGCTGCCGGTCAAGGCCAATGCCGGCGGCTGGGACAAGTTCTTCCGCGGCGCCGACAAGGTGCTGCATGCCCTGCAGAACCTCGGCAACAAGCTCAATCTCGGCCTGTTCCGCCCGGCGGCGACCAGCCGCGTGCTGGAATGGATGATCCGCCACCAGGATTTCGACGGCGCCTGGGGCGGCATCCAGCCGCCCTGGATCTACGGCCTGATGGCGCTCTACGCCGAGGGCTATCCGCTCAATCATCCCGTTCTCGCCAAGGGCCTCGATGCCCTGAACGATCCCGGCTGGCGAGTCGATGTCGGCGACGCCACCTACATCCAGGCGACCAACAGTCCAGTGTGGGACACGATCCTGACCCTGCTCGCCTTCGACGATGCCGGCGTGCTCGGCGATTATCCCGAAGCCGTCGACAAGGCGGTCAATTGGGTGCTCGACCGCCAGGTGCGCGTGCCCGGCGACTGGTCGATGAAGCTGCCGCACGTCAAGCCGGGCGGCTGGGCATTCGAATACGCCAACAACTATTATCCCGACACGGACGACACCGCCGTGGCGCTGATCGCGCTGGCGCCGCTGCGCCGTGATCCGAAGTGGCAGGCCAAGGGCATCGACGAGGCGATTCAGCTCGGCGTCGACTGGCTGATCGGCATGCAGAGCGAGGGCGGCGGCTGGGGCGCGTTCGACAAGGACAACAACCAGAAGATCCTGACCAGGATCCCGTTCTGCGACTACGGCGAGGCGCTCGATCCGCCGTCGGTCGACGTCACCGCCCACATCGTCGAGGCGTTCGGCAAGCTCGGCATCTCGCGCAATCATCCGGCCATGGTGCGCGCGCTCGACTACATCCGACGGGAGCAGGAGCCGAGCGGCCCGTGGTTCGGCCGCTGGGGCGTCAACTACGTCTACGGCACCGGCGCGGTGCTGCCGGCGCTGGCCGCGATCGGCGAGGACATGACGCAACCCTATATCGGCCGCGCCTGCGACTGGCTCGTCGCGCATCAGCAGCCGGACGGCGGCTGGGGCGAGAGCTGCGCCTCCTACATGGATGTCAGCGCGGTCGGCCGCGGCACCACCACGGCGTCACAGACGGCGTGGGCGCTGATGGCCCTGCTCGCCGCCAACCGGCCGCAGGACAAGGAGGCGATCGAGCGCGGCTGCATGTGGCTGGTCGAGCGCCAGTCGGCCGGCACCTGGGACGAGCCGGAATTCACCGGCACCGGCTTCCCCGGCTATGGCGTCGGCCAGACCATCAAGCTGACCGATCCCTCTTTGCAGGAGCGGCTGATGCAGGGCCCGGAGCTGTCCCGCGCCTTCATGCTCCGCTACGGCATGTACCGCCACTACTTCCCGCTGATGGCCTTGGGCCGCGCGCTGCGGCCGCAGGGGCACTAACAACTCATCGCCTCCGCGCGTGCCCGTGAATGCGCCCTCCCCCCTTGTGGGAGAGGGCATGTAGGACAGCGCGCTGCAGGGACTGGCCGCGGCATCGGGGTAAACATAGGGGACGGAAGCGAACAGCTCAGCCGCGCCCGCTCAGAAGCAGGTCGTGCGTTCCGCCGCGATGTAGCCCAGCAACAAGCCCGCGCCGAACAGCAGCACCAGACCGGCGGCGCCGAATTCCAGGCCGCGCATGATCAGGGCGCCGCCGCCCTCGCGGCCGGCGCTGAGCCGGCGGGCGACGTCCTTGGCGGCGACGGCGAGCACCGCGATGGTCGCGACGGTCACCGCCGTGCCCATGCCCATCACGAAGGTCGCGGCGACGCCGGCCCAGAACATGCCCTGGGCCAAGGCGAACACCAGCACAAGGATTGCGCCCGAGCACGGGCGGATGCCGGCGGCGAAGATCGCCTGAAAGCCGCGCTGCCAGCCGCCGGGACCGGCGAGCTCGCTCGGCGCGGGCCCGTGGGAATGGCCGCAACCGCAGTCATCGCCGTGAACGTGATCGTGGTGGACGTGATCGTGAGCGGCGGAACCATGCGCCGCCGCAGCATGGGCGTGCGCATGATCGTGGTGATGATGATCGTGGCCGTGGTGGTCGTGACCATGATGGTCATGACCGTGATGATCATGATGAGGCGCGCGATGCTGGTGATCATGCGCATGGCTATGATCATGGGTCGACGGCGCCACCGCGGCCGCGGGCGCACCGGCCAGCGCCAATGCCGGCGCCGCCGGCTGCCAGGTGCGCAGGAACGCCGCGCCCTTGACCCAGACCAGGCGCGCGCCGAGCAGCGCGATCAGCCCGTAGCTCGCGATCTCCACCACCTTCTCGGCGCTGCACATCGTGGCCGCGGTGGCATTGAGCACCACGGCGCCGATGCCGACGATGACGACCGCGACCAGCGCCTGCATCAGGCCCGAGGCGAACGACAGCACGATGCCGCGCTTCGCCGTCTCCTGGTTGGCGACGAGATAGGACGCGATCACCGCCTTGCCGTGGCCGGGGCCCGCAGCATGAAAGATGCCGTAGGCGAACGAGATCGCCAGCAGCCACCACACCGCCGAGCCATCTTGCTTGGCCGAGCGGATCGCCCCCGACATCTGCCGGTAGAACTCCGACTGCTTGGTGAGCAGCCAGCCGACGATGCCGCCGACCTGCGGCTCGGCCGGCGCGCCGAACGGCGATTTGGCGAGCAGCACATGCGAGGCGGCGTCGGCGGCAACGAGTGCTGCGAGGATCGCAACGCAGGTCAGGAGCGGTCGAGCGGAGCTGGGGCGAGGCGTCATGGACATTCCACTGAGATCTTGTTGGCGAAATTCATTCCGAAATTGGCGTTCGCCCCGCCGCTCAGGAATGTCTGTTCGTTCATGGTCTGCGCGACGGAGCCGCCGTCGCTCGGTCTCACCAGGCCGAACTTGCAGCCCGAGGGAGCGCTGACCAGCGTGACGGGATCCTTCTCCGCCATCTGGAAATCGATGAAATAGCTGGGATCGTACACCTCGACCTGGAGCTGCTTCGGCTTCACCGGCGCCTTCAGCGGCAAGGTGAAGTGCAGGGTCAGCTTGGTGTCCTTGTATTCGAGGTAATAGTCGACGGGGTCCTCGAGCTTCTGCTTGCGCCCGTCGGCCTTGAGGAAGGTGAAGTAGGCATATTCCTTCAGCGACTCGGCGTTGGTCTGCGCCAGCGGCGCCAGCTCCTCGCGGGTGTAGACGCCCTTCTGCTTGGTCTCGAGGCCCTGCAGCGCATAGGTCGCGAACATGTCGTCGAAGGTCCAGGCGTGACGCACGCCGGTCACCGAGCCATCGGCCGCATAGAGCAGCTCACTGGTCGCGGTGACCCAGACATGCGGATGGGCGCTCGCCGCGCTCGCGCCGAGCACGAGCGTCAGCGCAGCGAGGACGAACCGGACCAGCGCCATCCCCTTCATCTCAAGCCGCCTTGGCAACGTCGAGCAGGCCGCGCCGGCGCAGCAGCGCGTCGGGCTCGGGCTCGCGGCCGCGGAAGGCGATGTAGGCCGCTTCCGGATCGAGCGAGCCGCCGGAGGCGTAGACATTGTCGTGGAGCCGCTTGGCGACCGCCGGGTCGAAGATGTTGCCGGCTTCCTCGAAGGCGCCGAAGGCATCCGCATCCATCACCTCCGACCACATGTAGCTGTAATAGCCCGCCGCATAATGGTCTCCCGAGAAGATATGGCCGAATTGAGTCGGCCGGTGGCGCAGCGCGATCTCGGGCGGCATGCCGATCTTCTCCATCTCGGCCTTTTCGAAGGCGCGAACATCCTTGGAGGCCGCCGCCGGCTGGGTGTGGAACTCGAGGTCGATCAGCGCCGAGGAGACGAACTCGACGGTGGCAAAGCCCTGGTTGAAGCGGCGCGCGGCCAGGAAGCGGTCGAGCAGGTCCTGCGGCAGCGGCTCGCCCGTCTGGTAGTGGCGCGCGAAGGTTTGCAGCACCTCGGGACGCTCCTGCCAGTGCTCGTAGAGCTGCGACGGCAGCTCGACGAAGTCGGTGAACACCGCAGTGCCCGACAGCGACGGATAGGTCACGTTGGACAGGATGCCGTGCAGGCCGTGGCCGAACTCGTGGAACAGCGTGCGGGCATCGTCCGGCGACAGCAGCGACGGCTGTCCGTCGGCCCCCTTGGCGAAGTTGCAGACGTTGATGATCAAGGGCGCGGTGTCGCCGTCGAGCTTCTGCTGGTCGCGCAGCGAGGTCATCCAGGCGCCGGAGCGCTTCGACGAGCGGGCAAAGTAGTCGCCATAGAACAGCGCCTTGTGGCGGCCTCCCGCGTCCTTGATCTCCCAGACCCGGACGTCCGGATGCCAGACCGGGATGTCCTTGCGCTCGGCGAAGGTGATGCCGAACAGCCGGGTGGCGCAATCGAAGGCGGCCGCGATCATGTTGTCGAGCGAGAGATACGGCTTGATCGCGGCGTCGTCGAAGTTGGCCTTCGCCTGGCGCAGCTTCTCGGCGTAATAGCGCCAGTCCCAGGCCTCGAGCTTGAAGTTGCCGCCCTCCGCCGTGATCATCTCCTGCAGTTGATCGCGATCGGCCAGCGCCTTGGCGCGCGCCGGCTTCCAGACGCGCTCCAGCAGCCCGCGCACGGCCTCCGGCGTCTTCGCCATGGAATCCTCGAGGCGATAGGCGGCGAAGTTGGGAAAGCCCATGATCCTGGCGGCCTGCTCGCGCAAGGACAGGATCTCGCCGATGACGGCGTTGTTGTCGTTGGAATTGCCATTGTCGCCCCGCGCGGTGAAGGCCTTGAACACCTTCTCGCGCAGGTCGCGCCTGCCTGAGCTCTGCAGGAACGGCTCGACCGACGAGCGCGACAGGGTCACGATCGCCTTGCCGGGCATGCCGCGCTCATCCGCCGCAGCCTTGGCGGCAGCCACGAAGCTCTCGGACAGGCCGGCGCGGTCGTCCTCGCCGAGCTCGAGGTACCAGTCCTGCTCGTCGCCGAGCACGTGATGGCTGAAGGTGGTGCCGAGCTGGGCGAGCTTCTCGTTGATCTCGGCCATCCGCACCTTGTCGTCGTCCGAGAGGCCGGCGCCGGCACGGCGGAAGCGGGTGTAGGTGCGCTCCAGCAGCCGCTGCTCCTCACCGGTGAGCTTGAGGTCCTTGCGATTGTCGTAGAGCAGCGCGATGCGGCCAAACAGCACGGCATTCATCATGATCGGGTTCCAGTGCCGCGCCATCCGCAGCGACACGTCCTTGTCGATCTCCAGAATCGCCGGGTTGGAATGCGCCGACACCAGATCGTAGAAGACAGCCGCGACCTTCGACAGCAGCTTGCCCGAGCGCTCCAGCGCCGTGATGGTGTTGGCGAAGTCCGGCTCGGCCGGATCATGGGTAATCGCGGTGATTTCGGCGGCGTGGTCGGCGAAGGCGCGCTCGAAGGCCGGCAGGAAGTGCTCGGGTTTGATCGCGTCGAAGGGCGGTGTCTGGTGCGGGGTCTCCCAGGCCACGAGCAGCGGATTGGTCTGGGCGTCGATCACAGCGGTGGTGTCTGACATCGGCTGGGGTCCGTCCTCTCCCGGAAGTTCGATGCGCCCCTCATATCATGGAGCTGGCTCTTTTTGGGTCATTTCCCCTTGAAGGGCCGGGCCTTTTCGGAGAGATTGCGGCCCGCAACAGGACCCTGGACCATGAACGCAGAGACCACCTCCAAAGCCGGCCGCCAGATCGCCTGGCCGACCGTGATCACCGTCATCTCGGCGGCGATCCTGATCGGTGCCGAAGTGTTCGGTGCGGCCTTCGCCGGCGGCTGGGCGCTCGCGATTCTGTTCGGGCTCGGCGATGGCGGCGCGCACATCGTTCAGGCCGTGCTGTTCGCGATCGGCGTGTTCGTGATGATCGGCTTCATCCGCGGCGCGCAGCGCATCGAGCCGTTCACCAGGCGCGCGTGAACAGCGTAAAAACACTGTCCTGCAAGCGTGAGCGCGTTACGAAAGTTTAAGCTCGCTTAACGTTCGTTCAGAGATCAGCGCGGCATGTGTGTCGCGTAAGCACAGATTAGGGAAATCTTTCCCGGCGCCCAAAAATTCCTTGCGAACGAAATTCAAAACGCTTATTTCCGCTTCTGCCCAATTTCGCACGTGCCTGTGGTCGTGTGTCAGTCGGTAGGTATCCGGACAAGAGGCCGGACAGCCGCCAAGGGATGAGGAACCGAGGGGCCCTCGGATCGTTGCGATCAAGATCACCATGATCGAGATCGTCATGCTCCAGAGCCCAGCATCTCTCTCAAGAGATGCCGCTGAAGGTCACCTCATCTTTTGCAACCGTGACTGGCAGCCGGAGGCGAACCGGCGCACCCCGCTCTCAACGGGGGACGCGACTTAAAGCAACGACGGATCGGGCTTTTTTGGTCTCTACCGGCAGTCCAAAGCCGGCGCGGGCTACTGAAAAGGCTTGTCCTTCATTGCCAGGTGTGCGGGCGGGAAATTCCCAACCAATCCACGGCAGCACAATTCGGCTACGGGTTCGAGGTTTTGTCGCCTTTCCATCGGGCGGCAACGCCAAGGCACCCGTGTCGGGATCATTTTGAACGGGTCTCCGTCGCTGGGGCCGTTTGGAGGGTGCTATGACCGAACGTATCCGGGAATTCCTGCGCAACCGCCGCGAGGAAGGTCTGGACCACGAGCCCTGTCTCGTCGTCGACCTCGAGATCGTGCGCGACAACTATATGAACTTCGCCAAGGCGCTGCCCGACAGCCGCGTGTTCTATGCGGTCAAGGCCAACCCGGCGCCGGAAGTGCTGTCGCTGCTCGCCTCGCTCGGCTCGTCCTTCGACACGGCGACGGTCGCCGAGATCGAGATGGCGCTGGCCGCCGGCGCGACGCCGGACCGCATCTCCTATGGCAACACGATCAAGAAGGAGCGGGACATCGCGCGCGCCTATGCGCTCGGCATCCGCCTGTTCGCGGTCGACTGCGCCGCCGAGGTCGAGAAGATCGCGCGCGCAGCGCCCGGCGCCAAGGTGTTCTGCCGCATCCTGTACGATTGCGCCGGCGCCGAATGGCCGCTGTCGCGCAAGTTCGGCTGCGATCCGGAGATGGCTGTGGAAGTGCTGGACCTGGCCAAGCGGCTGGGCCTGGAGCCGTGCGGCATCTCGTTCCATGTCGGCTCGCAGCAGCGCAAGGTGAAGGCGTGGGACCGCGCGCTGGCGATGGCCTCGACGGTGTTCCGCGACTGCGCCGAGCGCGGCATCAACCTGACCATGGTCAACATGGGCGGGGGCTTCCCGACCAAGTACCTGAAGGACGTGCCGCCGGTCGTGCAGTACGGCCGCTCGATCTTCCGCGCGCTGCGCAAGCATTTCGGCAACCAGATCCCGGAGACGATCATCGAGCCGGGCCGTGGCATGGTCGGCAACGCGGGGATCATCGAGTCGGAAGTGGTGCTGATCTCGAAGAAGAGCGACGAGGACGAGCTGCGCTGGGTCTATCTCGACATCGGCAAGTTCGGCGGCCTCGCCGAGACGATGGACGAGTCGATCCGCTACGCGATCCGCACCCCGCATGAGGGCGCGGAGATGACCCCGTGCGTGCTCGCCGGCCCGACCTGCGATTCGGCCGACGTGATGTACGAGAAGCTGCCGTATCCGCTGCCGGTGACGCTCTCGATCGGCGACAAGGTGCTGATCGAGGGGACCGGGGCCTATACGTCGACCTATGCGTCGGTGGCCTTCAACGGCATCCCCCCGCTGAAGACCTATCACATCTGATCCGGCGGCCCTCGCCCGCGCGCGGGTGAGATAGGCTAAGAGCCTCGGGTGGGGCGTTCCCCCACCCCGACCCTCCCCCGCAAGCGGGGGAGGGAGCGATAGACCGTCACCTTCAACCTGACATCACGTGTTTGCGCGCGGGCGAAGGCTTGCCGCGCAGGCCGGGGACTGACGTGCCATGACCGCTTTTCGCATCCCCTCGACTGCGCCCTCTCGGACTGCCGCTCCGTTCGTGATCCGCAGCGAACGGGCCTCCGACGTCGCGGCGCGCGAGACGCTGCTCGACCTGTGCTTTGGCGAGAATCGCCATGAGCGCACCTGCCAGCGCCTGCGCGACGGACGCGCGCCCGCCGCGGGCCTCGCTTTGTCGGCGGTGCGCGGCGGCGCGCTGGTGGGAACGCTGCGGTTGTGGCACGTCAGCGCCGGCGGACGCGACGCGCTGATGCTGGGGCCGCTGGCGGTCGCGGCCGAGGCGCGCAGCCTCGGCGTTGGCGCTGCGCTGATGAATGCCGCGCTGATGATCGCGGCGTCGCGCGGCCATGGCGCGGTGATCCTGCTCGGCGATGCGCCCTATTACGCCCGCTTCGGCTTCTCGGTCGCGCAGACCGCCGCGCTGGAGCTGCCCGGCGCGTTCGCGCGCGAGCGCCTGCTCGGGCTCGAACTGGTCGAAGGCGCGCTGGACGGCGCGTCGGGCATGATCGTCGCGACCGGCGCTGCCGAACGCAAGGCCCGCCGCTCGCGTCGCGAGCGGCCGATGCGATGCGCAGCGTGAAGGCCAGGGCGGCGACTGCGCCGCAGCGGCGGACACTGCTACCGACGCTCCTGCTGATCCTGCTCGGGATCATGATCGTCCGCGACATCGTGGTCAGGCGCTGGTCCAGCACGCCGCCCGCCGGACCTGACGTCACCCGCCCGCGTTAGGCATGCCGGCAGGCCGCGTCCTGCCCGCCCCGCCAGGGGTTGCGCAGGTGCAGCAAAAGCTCTTTAACCCCCGAAAATCCCCCCACGAGGTCCGCCATGTCCCGCCGCCTGATCTCTACCGGATCACCGTTCGAGAAGACCGCCGGCTACAGCCGCGCCGTCATCGATGGCGACTTCGCCTTCGTCGCCGGCACCACCGGCTATGACTACACCACCATGACGATGCCGGCCGATGTCACGAGCCAGTCACGCAACTGCTTCAAGACCATCGCCGCTGCCCTGCAGGAGGGCGGCTTCGAGATGGCCGATATCGTCCGCGCGACCTACTACCTCACCGACGTCAACGACGCCGATGCCCATTTTGCGGTCTGCGGCGAAGTCCTCGGCGACATCCGCCCCGCCGCAACGCTGCTGGTCGTCGCGGCGCTGCTCAAGCCGGAGATGAAGGTGGAAATCGAAGTCACCGCCAAGCGCCGCAGCCGCTAACGCGGCGCGGCATCCGAGGGCGGCGCGCCGCCTGAATCCATCCATCCCACGCACCTTTCGCGGAGAACCATTCATGAGCTCGCAGATCCACGCGAAGATCACCGGCCCCATCGTGATGATCGGCTTCGGCTCGATCGGCAAGGGCACCCTGCCCCTGATCGAACGCCATTTCGACTACGACAAGAGCCGCTTCGTCATCATCGATCCGCATGACGACGGCGCGCTGGCGAAGAAGCACGGCGTCCGCTTCGTCCAGCAGGGCGTGACCCGCGACAATTACCGCGAGCTGCTGGTGCCGTTGCTGACCGCGAGCGGCGGCCAGGGCTTCTGCGTGAACCTGTCGGTCGACACCTCCTCGGTCGACCTCATGACGATGTGCCGCGAGATCGGCGCGCTCTACATCGACACCGTCGTCGAGCCGTGGGCCGGCTTCTATTTCGACAAGCAGATGGGGGTCGAGCAGCGCTCCAACTACGCGCTGCGCGAGACGCTGCTCGCCGCCCGCCGCAAGACCCCCGGCGGCACCACCGCCGTCTCGACCTGCGGCGCCAATCCCGGCATGGTGTCCTGGTTCGTCAAGCAGGCGCTGCTCGACATCGCCAAGGACACCAAGACCGAGATCGTCGAGCCGAAGAGCCGCGAGGGCTGGGCGCAGCTGATGCAGAAGCTCGGCGTCAAGGGCGTCCACATCGCGGAGCGTGACACGCAGCGCTCCAGGAATCCGAAGCCGATGGACGTGTTCGTCAACACCTGGTCGGTCGAGGGCTTCGTCTCCGAGGGCATGCAGCCGGCCGAGCTCGGCTGGGGCACGCACGAGACATGGATGCCGGAGAACGGCCGCCGCCACACCGAGGGCTGCGGTGCCGCGATCTATCTGCTGCAGCCGGGCGCCAACACCCGCGTGCGCTCGTGGTGTCCGACGCCGGGCGCGCAATACGGCTTCCTGGTGACCCACAACGAGTCGATCTCGATCGCCGACTACTACACCGTGCGCGACGGCGACAAGGTGGTGTACCGCCCGACCTGCCACTACGCCTATCACCCGGCCAATGACGCCGTGCTGTCGCTGCACGAGATCTTCGGCGCCACCGGCAAGATGCAGGGGAAGTGGCACATCCTCGACGAGAACGAGATCGTCGACGGCATCGACGAACTCGGCGTGCTGCTCTACGGCCACGGCAAGAACGCCTATTGGTACGGCTCGCAGCTCTCGATCGAGGAGACCCGCCGCATCGCGCCGTACCAGAACGCGACCGGCATGCAGGTGTCATCCGCCGTGCTCGCCGGCATGGTGTGGGCGCTGGAAAACCCGACCGCCGGCATCGTCGAGGCCGATGAGATGGACTTCCGCCGCTGCCTCGAGATCCAGTCGCCCTATCTCGGCCCGGTGAAGGGCTACTACACGGATTGGACGCCGCTGAACGACCGCCCGGGGCTTTTCCCGGAGGATATCGACACGTCCGATCCGTGGCAGTTCCGGAACATCCTGGTGCGATGACTGGCTGGGCCGCACTCTCTCCTCCGTCATGGCCGGGCTTGACCCGGCCATCCACGAAGACGCGCAGTTGAACGACGTGGATGCCCGGGACAAGCCCGGGCATGACGACGTGGAAGCAGCACGCGAACTCTCTCGCGCTCTGCCGTTGCTACAGCGAGCTACTTCCGCTCCATCGTCGGCGCGATCTTCTCGGCCGGGGCCGGCGGCAGCGCCGGCTTGGCGCCTTCCTTTTGAGCTTCCACGTCAGGGCGCGCGGGCTCTGGCGCCGGCGTCGTCGGGCGCGTGCCGCCGGGCTTGGACTCGGCCGGGGTCGCTGACGGTTCAGGCGAGGCCGAGGGCGTCGCCTGCGCAACCTGGTCGAGGTGATTGGCCTTGATCTCGGTCAGCGAGACCACGGCCACGAGCACGCCGAGGACGAACAGGCCCGCCGCCAGCAGCATGTCCCGGCGCAACGTCTGTTTGCTGTTGATCGAGGCCATGGCTTGTCATCCGCATCCTATGTGTGCGGAACAACGGTCACGCGCCTGCGAGGTTCCATCGGGGTCTGCGCCCCAGTGCCTCATCAGAGCCGCAGCAGCCCGGCCTCGCCGCTTTCATCGGAGAAAGCGAGCCACGTTCCCGCGGCATTCCAGCCCAGCGCCACGATCGGCGGCGTCTCGTTCCGCCGCACCAGGATCTCGGCGCCGTCCTGCATCCGCACCATCAGCACGGTGCCGTCCTCGTAGCCGCAGGCCAGGATGTCCTGCTTGGGATGGCAGGCGACCGCGGTGACCTTGGCCTTCATCGGCGCCAGCATCGCGGGCTCCTTGCCCATCGGGCCGTCCTTGCCGACGAACGGCCAGAGGATGACCATGTCGGCACCCGAGGTCGCCAGGAAACGGCCGCCGCTGCCCCAGGACATCGACTTCACCCGCGAGGGGTAGCCGGTCATCCGCATGTGCCTGCTATCAGCGAGCCGCCAGCCATGCAGCGCCGGCTCGTGCATCGCGGTGACCAGGAACTTGTTGTCCGGGCTGAAGGTGACGGCGTGATGCGAGCCGGCCCAGCCTAAAAATTCCGGCTCGCCCGCCATGTTGGGAAACCACAAGGTGGCGCCGTTGTAGTGCGCGATCGCAAGCCGCAGGCCCTTCGGCGCGAACGCAAGTCCGCCCGCGGTCGACGGCACCTCGAGCGACTTCTCCTCGCCCTTGGGCTGACGCACGAACGCGGTCTTGCCCACCGACCAGGCGATCGCACCATCCGGATGAAGGGCGACGTTGTCGATCCAGCGCCGCTTCGGATCGGTCACGAGCACGCTGACGCTGCCCGCCTTGTCGAGCGACGAGACCTTGCCGTCATCGCCGCCGATCAGGATGCGCGATCCGTCCGACACCGCCGACAGGATGCCGCCGCCGGTGACATCCACCTTGCTGATCTCGCCGTCGCCGTCGACGACAGCGACACTCTCCTCGGTGCCGACGAAGGCGGCGCGATCGCCGAGATAGTGCACGGCCGTGACGGCCATGCCGAGCGAGACCGGCTTCACCTTGTCGGTGACGGAGACGATCGATGCGGCCTCGCCGCCCTGGTCGAACGACGTCATCAGGTCACGATGCAGCGTTCGAAGCCTTCGCGGATGGCGTCTTCCGGCAGCTCGCGGCCGATGAAGACGACGCGGCTCTGGCGCGCCTCGTCGGGCTTCCACTTCCGCTGATGATCGCCTTCGAGCATCATGTGCACGCCCTGGAAGACGTAGCGGTCGTCATCGTCCTGGAACGACAGGATGCCCTTGGAGCGCAAGATCTTGCCGCCCTCGGTCTGCACCAGGTTCTGCAGCCACGGCATGAATTTCGACGGATCGAGCGGCTTGTCGGAGCGCAGCGACAGCGACTGCATCTCCTCGTCGTGATAGTGCTTCAGGCCGTGATCGTGATGATGATGGTGATCATGGCCATGGTCGTGATCATGGTGGTGATGATCGTGATCGTCGCCCGCTTCGAGGAATTGCGGCTCGATCTCCAGAATGCGGTCGAGATCGAACGCGCCGCGCTCCAGCACATCCGCGATCGCGATCTGGCAGCGCTCGGTGCGATGCAGCTTTGCGTAGGGGTTGATGGCGCGGATGCGCGCCTCGACCTCGGCGAGCTCCGGCTTGGTGACGAGGTCTGTCTTGTTGAGCACGATGACGTCGGCAAACGCGATCTGGTTCTTCGCCTCCGGCGCATCCTTGAGCCGGTCCGAGAGCCACTTCGCGTCGGCCACCGTCACGACCGCGTCGAGCCGCGCGTTCTTCTGCACGTCCTCGTCGACGAAGAAGGTCTGCGCCACCGGCGCCGGATCGGCGAGCCCCGTGGTCTCGACGATGATCGCGTCGAACTTGCCCTTGCGGCGCATCAGGCCGGAGATGATGCGCACGAGATCGCCGCGCACGGTGCAGCAGATGCAGCCATTGTTCATCTCGAACACTTCCTCGTCGGCGCCGACGATGAGGTCGTTGTCGATGCCGATCTCGCCGAATTCGTTGACGATGACGGCGTACTTCTTGCCGTGGTCTTCCGAGAGGATGCGGTTCAGAAGCGTGGTCTTGCCGGCCCCGAGATAGCCGGTCAGGACCGTCACTGGTGTCTTGCTCGCGTCGGACATGCTCACTCCGAAAACCTCAGATCGCGTCGAAAATGGCTCAAAAGCGCACTACCGCGAGGGCTCGAGAACCCTAACGGACCAGCGCGCTCGTCAGAGCCCTTATATTGTGCCGGACCATGGCAATGTAAGTGGGAACGGGGCCCTTTTCCTCGCTCAGGGCATCGGAATACAGCGTGCCGCCGATCTTCGCGCCGGTCTCGGCGGCGATCCGGCCGACCAGCCGGTCGTCGTTGAAATTCTCCAGGAAGACGGCCGGAATCCCGGCTTTTTTCACTTGGCGGATGATCTCGGCAACGTCGCGGGCCGACGGCTCGGTCTCGGTGGAGACGCCGAGCGGGGCGATGAACTGGACGCCATAGGCATCGGCGAAATAACCGAAGGCGTCATGGGTCGAGATCACCTTGCGCCGCTCGGCCGGGATCTTGTCGATCTCGGCGCGGACCTCGCGGTCGAGTGCATCGAGCTCGCCGAGATAGCGTTCCGCATTGGCCTTGAAGACCTCCGCGTCTGCGGGGGCGGCCGCGACCAGCGCATCGCGGATGTTCTTCACATAGACCTTGGCATTGCCGACCGACTGCCAGGCATGCGGATCGGCATCCGAGCCGCGCTTGCGTGGGGTGATGCCCTGGGTGGCGACGACGATCGGCGCCTTGCTGCCGGAGGCCTGCTGCAGCCGCGGCAGCCAGCCCTCCAGCCCGAGGCCGTTGACGATCAGGAGCTGCGCGGCGCCGACATCCTTCGCATCATGCGGCGTCGGCGTGTAGACGTGCACGTCGCTGTCCGGCCCGACCAGCGAGGCGACATTGACCTTGTCACCGCCGACCTGGCGGACGAAGTCGGCGAGGATCGAGAAGCTGGTGACGACCTTCAGCCGGGTCTCGGCCGATGCGGGGACGATCAGAACAAGGCCAAACAGCAGGCTCAGGGTGGGCAACAGGCGTTTCATGGGCATCGACTTCAGGCTTCGAGGTGACGTCCCGGAAACAGTTGCGGAAGCACGCCGCCCACGCGTCCGAACAGCACCGAGGCGAGATAGAGCAAGGACGCGACCAGGATGATCGCAGGCCCCGAGGGAATGCGGGTCTGGAACGACAGCACCAGCCCGACATAGCCGGAGACGATCGCAGAGGCGACCGCGATGCAGATCATCGGCGTGACGTCGCGCGACCAGAACCGGGCGATCCCCGCCGGCAGGATCATCAGGCCGACCGCAAGCAAGGTGCCGAGCGCCTGGAAGCCGTTGACGAGGTTGACGACGATCAGGGCGAGGAAGATCAGATGCGCCGGCGCACCGGCGCGGCTCACGGTGCGCAGGAACAAGGGATCGACGCTCTCGACGACCAGCGGGCGGTAGATCACGGCGAGCACGACGAGCGTGATGGTGGCGTTGGTCGCGACCATCAGCAAGGTCGGGTCGTCCATCGCCAGGATGTTGCCGAACAGCACGTGCAAGAGATCGACGTTGGTGCCCTTGACCGAGACGATGGTGACGCCGATCGCCAGTGACGCCAGATAGAAGGTCGCGAGCGACGCGTCCTCCTTCAACCCGGTCGAGCGCGAGACGAGGCCCGATAGCAGCGCCACGGCAAAGCCGGCGATCAGGCCGCCGGTCGTCATCGCAAACAAATTGAGACCCGACAGCAGGAAACCGATCGCCGCGCCGGGAAGAATCGCATGTGCCATGGCGTCGCCGACCAGGCTCATGCGCCTGAGCATCAGGAAGACGCCGATCGGTCCGGAGCCGAGCGACAGCGCGATGACCGCGGCGAGCGCGCGGCGCATGAACTCGAAATCCGAGAACGGAGCGAACAGCACCTCGCGCAGCATCATGCCGCCTTGGAGGCTTGCGCCGGCACGCAGGGCGCGGCGGCATCGTCGAACGCCTCGCACATCCGACGCGCCTGCGACAGATTGTCGGCGGTCAGCACCTCCGCCGTCGGTCCCCAGGCCACGGCCTCGCGCGCCAGCAGCAGGGTCTGCGGGAAATGCGCGCGCACCATGTCCATGTCGTGCAGCGCCGCCAGCACGGTGCGCCGCTCGCCATGCCAGTGCTCGATCAGTTGCAGAAGGTCGGCCGAGGTCTTCGTGTCCATCGCATTGAACGGCTCGTCGAGCACGATCACGCGGGCATCCTGCAGCAGCACGCGCGCGAACAGCATGCGCTGCATCTGGCCGCCCGAGAGCGTGCCAATGCCGCGACCCTCGAAGCCGGTGAGGCCGACGGCCGCGATCGCCTGCGCGATCTTCTCGCGCGCGGCCGCGCCGATGCCGCCGAACATGCCGGTGCTGCGCCACAGTCCGGTGCTGACGAAATCGAACACCGAGATCGGGAAGGAGCGGTCGATATCGGCGATCTGCGGCAGATAGGCGATTTCGCGCGGCTTCAGGCCGGCCGCGGCGATGGTGCCGGCGAGCGGCTTCAACAGGCCGACGATGCCGCGAAACAGCGTCGACTTGCCGGCGCCGTTGGGGCCGACCACGGCGAGCAGCGCCCCTGTCGCGACCTCACCGGTAAGGTGATGCACGGCGGGGTGGCGGTCGTAGCCCAGGGTCACGTCGCGGAATTGCAGCTGGACCATGGCCGTCATCATCGCATCGCCAGCCAGACGATCAGCCAGAGCACCGCGCTCGCCGCCAGCGCCGCGCCGAGCCGCGTCGTCACCGGCATGCGCAGGATCGACCACGGCGCCGGCTGCGCCGGATGCGGCGCCGCGGGACCGTGGCTGTGGGCATGACCGTGACCATGGCTGTGCCCGTGCGCATGCGAATGGCCGTGGCTATCGAGGACAGACTGCGTCATTTCGTCATGATGTTACATTATAACATCACCGCTGTCCACCGCAGGCGGGGCGTTTGTGGCATCGGTGGTCTCACCCCGTCATTGCGAGCGCAGCGAAGCAATCCAGGCTGCCCAAGCGGAGGGATTCTGGATTGCTTCGCTGCGCTCGCAATGACGGCGGAGAGAGACCGCCTCCCGTCAACCAGCGCGTCAGCTGAAATACCGCACCAGCGCCAGGCCGGCGAACAGGCCGGCGATCGAGATCCCCACCGACCCCAGCACGTAGACCGCAGCCAGTCCCAACGCGCCCCGCTCATACAGCAGCGCGGTGTCGAGCGAGAACGCCGAGAACGTGGTGTAGCCGCCAAGAATGCCGGTCATCAGGAACAGCCGCCAATGCTGGGTCGCGCCGCCCTTGAAGGCGAGATACCCGGCGATCAGACCCATCACGGTCGAGCCGGTGATGTTGATGATGAAGGTGCCGTACGGGAAGTCCGTCCCGAATGCCTTGGCGCTGGCCACGTTGATCGCATGCCGTAGCGAGGCGCCGCAGCCGCCGCCGAAGAAGACGAGAAAGAATCCGATCAGTTGATTCACGGGACCTTACCTGCAGACCGCATCGAGAGACGGAATGCCCTGCCCTCGTCGCGAATGGAGCAAAACTCTTGCCGCAAGGGCGCCGCTCTTGCAAGGATCGCCCTCGTCAAAAGCCTTGCCATGAAAAAGGGCGGCGAGCCGAAGCCGCCGCCCTGGTCACTTGCTTGCGTCAGCGATCAGATCGCCTTGCCGTAGAGCTCGTCGACGTAATCCCAGTTGATCAGGTTCTCGACGAACGCCTTCAGATAGTCGGGACGGCGGTTGCGATAGTCGATGTAGTAGGAGTGCTCCCAGACGTCGCAGCCGAGGATCGGGGTCGCGCCGTGCACCAGCGGGTTCTCGCCGTTCGGGGTCTTGGAGATTTCGAGCTTGCCGTTCTTGACCGAGAGCCAGCACCAGCCAGAGCCGAACTGGCCGACGCCGGCGGCCGCGAAGTCGGCCTTGAACTTCTCGAAGCCGCCGAGATCCTCGTCGATCTTCTTCTCGAGCCGGCCGGGCAGCTTGGAGCCGCCGCCGTTCGGCTTCATCCAGGACCAGAAATGGATGTGGTTGAAATGCTGGCCGGCATTGTTGAACACGGCGGGGTTCTTGCCGAACGAGCCCTTGACGATCTCCTCGAGGGACTTGCCTTCGAATTCGGTCCCCTTGATCGCATTGTTGCCGTTGGTCACATAGGCTTGGTGATGCTTGTCGTGATGGTACTCGAGCGTCTCCTTGGACATGTAGGGGCCGAGGGCTTCATAGGCGTAAGGCAGGGGGGGAAGCGTAAAGGTCATGGGGGCGGTTCCGCAACTTGTGGAAGACGGGATTTAACGGGACCTTCTTATAGAAGGTTCCGCAGTCCTAAACACTGTGATTCTGGAAAAAGCGAGCCGTTTTGATGAGCATCGAAATCGAGGTCCTGAATGGCGACGCCTCCTGGCCGCTGGTGAAGCCGCTGTACGACGCGATCTGGCCGCCCGAGGTGGTCGCGAGCTTACCCTGGGCAGGTATCACTTTTGCGCATGCCGATCTGCGCGTGCTGGTGCAAGACGAGAGTGGCGACCTGCTCTGCCACGTCGGCATCTATCGCCGCCTGGTGAAATGGAACGGGCAGAACGTCAACATCGGCGGCATCGGCGGCGTTTTGACGCGCGCGGACGTGCGCAATCGTGGCCTGGCCACCGTGGGACTCAACGCCGCGATCCAGACCCTGCGGCACGAAGACTCGATCAACTACGCCGTGCTGTTCTGCGCGCCGGATCGCATCGCCTTCTACGGCGCAAGGGGCTTCATCCCGTTCGACGGCGACGTCTACGCCGAGCAGCCCGACCAGGGCCGCATCCGCTTCGACACGCTGTCTGCGCTCGTGCACGACGTCAAGCGCACTGCGCCGACCCGCGGCACCATCGACCTCTGCGGATTGCCGTGGTGAGGCCGCTCTCCCCTGTCGTCCCGGACAAGCGCGCGGTACGCGCGCGCAGATCCGGGACGACCTACCCCCAGGCAGACGTTTGAGGCACGCTGGTCATGGCACTTTGCCCATGATGTCCGCTGCGGAGGATGGGTCCCCGCTCGAGGCCGGGACGACAGCGGATCACATGGCCCGTATTCCGAAAAAAATAATTCTCTTGCGTTTTTCAAGAAATCATGCTTGTATCCCGGCATCCCGCCTCACCGCAGAGGGGCGTAGCGCGCGATCGTCACGACACGCGAGGTGGGGATGCGATGGCCGCGTTGCTGCCGCAGCATGCTTATCGGCGTGCGGACGAACGGTAGCACGCGGACGTGAAGTCGCAGCGTCCTGACACCCCGAAGCTGGTGTCAACCTGGCGCAATGCTCACGCATGGCGCTGGGGATGGTGGCCAACAAGCCCGGCGCACCAGGGAGACTGCGTATAAGCGTGAAGACCGTCGCGCAGGGAATGCCGGTTGAATCGGCTTTGCCTGTGGTACCTGCCGCCTGCATTCTTTTCGCAGGCGGGCCATGGGTGAGGCCTTCACCCGGCATTCCCTGCGCCCTCTGCATTTCGAGAGGGACGGACTGATCGCAGACCTCGGGCGCGATGCGCCGCGAGACTGCAAAGCCATGTCCATCGCTGTTTGAACCGTGAAACCGCCTCACCCGCCGTCGTCGTCCCGGACAAGCCGTGACGCGCGCCAGCGCGGCATGGCGCCGATCCAGGACCCATACGCGGCGGCGACGCGAGATGCGAAAAGCCAATCGCCGGCGCGTTTCGAACCGCTCCCTGGGGGTATGGATCCCGGTTCAAGGGCCGGGACGACAGCCGAGTTTGTTGCCGCAATCAAAACCATTTCCCGGCACATGCATGAGACAACCGAACAAGGAATTGAGACGGCTCGGCAGCCATGCACCTGATCGTGATGATCCCGCTTTGGACAACCGCTCCTCTGCGATTGCAACTGCGCCGTTTGCTGTTATGGAAACGCGGCTTCAACGGGGGGTAAGATGATTTGGAAATTGCGTTTGGCTGGTCTTGCGCTGGCGACCGTCGTGATGGCGCAGCCCGCTTTGGCCGCCGATGATCCGACCGGCACCTGGCTGACCCAGGCGGGCGACGCCAGGATCAAGGTCGCCAAATGCGGCGCCAATCTCTGCGGCACCGTCGTGTGGCTGAAGGAGCCGATGGACACCGACACCGGCAAGCCGGCCGTCGACAACAAGAATCCCAATCGCGCGCTGGCCAACCGCCCGATCATCGGCCTGCAATTGTTCGAAGGCGTTCACTCGGAGGGGCCGAATAAATGGTCCGGCAAGATCTACAACGCCGATGACGGCCAGAGCTACACCAGCCACATCTCCGTCTCCGGCCCGGATACGCTGAAGGTGGAAGGCTGCGTCGGATCGCTGTGCGGCGGCGAGACCTGGACCCGCGCGCGCTGATCACTCTCAGGCGACCGCGGCCTTCAACGCGGTCGCAGCCGATGCGTAGCCGCCTCGCGCGCCGTCGATGAAGTGGACGTGATCCGGCCGGATCGCGGACGGCGTGAAGCAGGTCATCATCGCGGCATCTTGCCGATGCAGCCCGTAGCGGACGATGCCGCGCGAAGCCGCCGCGCCGAGCCGGCGCTCCAGCTCCTGCGCGAGCTCGTCGGTGCAGTCGAGGATCATGCGCAGCGCATCGTCATATTTGCGGAAGTCGGAATTCTCGACCACCTGCTGCTTGTAGAGATCCGGCACGAAGCCGCCGATGCTGATGTTGAACCGCATCACGGCATAGACGAACAGCGTACGTCCGAGCACGCGGGCCCAGCGCGACAACAGCGGTCCGCGCGCGGCGCGGACCTCGTAGCCAAATCCCTGCGGCGGCCATCGCAACGCCGGCGCGCCGGCCGGCACCGGCCGCCCGGCATCGGGGCTGCGCTCGGTGAGGGTGATGATCTCCTCGATCACCTTGCGATAGGCCTGCGCATCCGCGCCGGGAGCCGGCAGCACCAGCACCGACAGGATGACCCCGCGCGCCGCCGGAATCTCCTCGAAGCGGCACGAGAGTCCGGACAGATCGGGCTGCGCACCGGACGGCGCCGGGGGAATCGCGAACTCGCCCCGCTTCATCGCGGCCTCGGCCCAGCCCACTCCGCCGCCCGCGAACATCGCATAGGACAGATTGGCCGACGGACCGTAGCGCGCCACGCGGACATCGAGCCCCTGCGCGCGGATCGCCGTCACGGGCACCAGCGCGACGCGCATCGCGAGAGCGAGATCCTCCCTGACCCAGGTCGCGGTGGCGGCAAGGGCTTCGCGCGCGGCCGCTTCGTCATCCGGGCTGACGGCGAAGCTGGCGCCGTCACCGCCGAACACGAACGGGAATTCGCGCCCCTCCAAGGCATTGGTGACCGCGGCGATGACCGCCGCCCCGGCCATGTTGACCGCCTTGTAGCGCCTGTCGGCGATCGCCTTGGTCGACTCGACGATGTCGGCCGTGCCGATCAGCCAGTCGTCCGGCACCGGCTGGTAGAGCTGCGGCTCCATCAGGCGCGCGAAGCCGCGAAACACCGGGATCGAGGCATAGTAGTCCGCAGCACTGGTCTTCGACATCGAGAGGCATCCATCCGGGGTGCGCGTCCAATGAGGAGCTACGTTCCTTCCTGTCAAGCGGGTTCAGGCAGCGATATTCGGCAACGGACGTGTCGCCAGGCTTGCGCCGCGTTATCGTTCTGTCGGGCTCGACGTGCTACCCTTTCACCATCATGGCCGACTCCTCCCCCGTTCCACAACTCGCCGCCCGCGCGCTCCAGATCGCGGACCGCATCAATACCGCCGGCTTCGAAGGCCAGGTGCTGTCGGCGACGCCGCTTGCGGTCCGCATCGGCGAGACGGGAGTCGCCGTGGTCTTCCGCTACGGCGTCGTCGTCTTCATCGGCCTGTCGGTGGCCGAGGAGATCAACTTCCTCGACCGGCTGAGCGCGCGGCTGTTCGGCCCGATCGCCCCCCACGAGGAAGAGACGGCCAAGGTCCAGGTCGCGCGCGAATCCGACGAGCCGATCCCGGTCGGCGGCCCGGTCCTGGTCAAGGAATTGTCGCTGGAGCGGCTGCTCATCGTCGCCGATGCGCTGGCGAAGAGCGTCGTGCTCGGCCGCAGCGAGCGCGAGATCGCCAACGTGTTCGACACCATCGAGCCGTTCGCGCGCGAGCTGGCGATGCTGGGACGAACATCGAAGAGCCGGGTGGCGATGCTCAAGCTGCTCGGCGAGGCGCTGCTGGTGCAGCACCGCGTCTCCGGCCGCGTGGCCGTCGGCGAAAAGCCGGACGTGTTGTGGGACCGGCCAGATCTGGAGCGGCTCTATGCGCGGCTCGAGGACGAGTATGAGCTGAAAGAGCGCGAGGACACCCTCAACCGCAAGCTCGCGGTGATCGCCGAGACGGCGACCACGCTCGCCGACATCATCGACACCAAGCGCTCGCTGCGGCTCGAGGTCATCGTCGTCATCCTGATCGCCTGCGAGATCGTGCTCGGCTTCTATGAGATCTTCGCCCGCGGCGGGCACTGACGATGGAGCTGCCGCACGCCTGACGACTGACGGCGCTGCATTCAGCGATGGTTCAGGCGCGACATGGAACTTTCGCATGGGCGCGATGAGCGATGCAGGGGATATCGAACCATGACGCGGGTGGGGAGCTTGCCACGACCGCCGGCGGCCGGCAGCCACGAGGTGTGGCGAGCGCCCCGCCGCCGGTGCGGCGATGCTGGTCCGGCAATGCCGTCACACCAGCGCTCTGACGTTCCAGGTCGCATGACGGACCCCGGCGAGCTTCGCCAGCTCGGACACGACGCGGTCGAGATCGACCGTATCGACCGCGAGCGGCACCAGCGTCGCAACGATCTCGACGATGTCCTCGGAGCGATAGACGACCTCGGTCTCCCGCACCGGGTATTTGGCCGCCTCCAGCCGCTCGTCGAGCGCCTCGCGCAGCTCGGCGGCACGCAGCCCGTCGGTGGTCAGGACGATCTCGTAGTGCGCCTCCGACGTCTGCGCATTGAGCGGGATGCGATCGATCGCGTTGACCAGCGGCCGCAGCAAGGTGTTGCCGGCCAGCACGAACACGGTCAGCGCCACGGATTGCGCGATCAGGTCGGCGCCGGCGCAGGCGCCGACCGCGGCGGACGCCCACAGCGTCGCGGCGGTGTTGAGCCCGCGGACGTTCATGCCCTCCTTCATGATCGTGCCGGCGCCGAGGAAGCCGATGCCCGACACCACATAGGCGATGATCCGCACCGCGCCGTCGGCGCCGGTCAGGCGGTTGCCGAGATCGACGAAGGCGGCCGCGCCGACGGCGACCAGCACGTTGGTGCGCAGGCCGGCGCTGCGCTGCCGGTATTGCCGCTCGGCGCCGATCAGCGTGCCCAGCACGAAAGCTGCGAACAGGCTGACGAGCGTGTCGAGGAAATCATAGACTTGGAAAGTGTGGAGGAATCGCATGGGCTTGCTGACTGTCTGCAGTATTAAGCTCCGTGGCCTGCCTGGCAGCAGCGACACGCGTGGCATCCGGCGGCGGAACCGCCGCGAGAGGCCGCTTTCTTAGGACGTCCTTGATCGAAATCAAATCCCAGTCCCTCCCGCATACTTTAGGCTGATATGATCAACAGGCAGATGACGTCCGGCAAACACATGACGCCATTCTCCGACGTCCGCAGGGATCACAGCCCGGCCGTCCGGCTGGGGCATGATGCGGTGAGTGCGGTGAAGCTGTCCCAGGAGCTCACCGCCGAGATCGACGCCTGGGCGGAGGCTCACCAGATGACACGCTCCGACGCCATCGGCCAGTTGCTCACGATCGGCCTGCATGCATCGCGGCCGGCAGCAGCCGGGCAGCCCACGTCGCGGGATCCCGTCGCCATCGAGCAGAATGCGATCCGGCTGATCGATCGGATGCTCGATCCGAGCCTGTCGGCCGAGGAGCGCCAGCGGCGGATCCGCCGCCTGATCGAAGGTCCTGCGGAATTTGCCAACGAACGGATCGACCTGCCGCGGCATCCGGGCTGACGCGAACGGTTCAGGCGGCCGAGCGCGCCACCACGGCCTCGTAGATGTCGTCCTCCTGCGCCGTGTGCATGCGCACCAGCGTTTCGATCGCCTCGATCACCCGTTGCGCATCGCGGATCAGATAGCGGTCCACATGCTCGGACGGCAGATCCTCGACCAGCCGGCCGAGCAGGCGCGCCAGATGCAGGATCTCGCGATGCGCCCGGCTCATCGCCGACAGGCCATGGCTCTCCTGCAGGAGCCGCGCGAGCTTCGGATAGACCGATCCTTCGTCGTCGCGCTCATGCGCCACGACCTTGTCCTGCACCAAGCCGTTTGCCTCCATGATCAGCGCCACGGCGCCGTCCGGCGAGGCTTCGTCGAGCGCATCGACGATCGAGCGCAGGCGGTCGAGGCCGCGCAGCAGCGCCTGGTGATCATGCCTGAGCCCTCGGCCGTCTTCGGCCGTGATCCGGCCGGCCTTGCTGCGTCCAGCCGGGAACAGAGCGCGGAGCGCGTTCAGGATGACGGCGACGTCGATGGCCTCCTGGACCAGGGCCGCAGGTACCGGCTGCAGCAGCCCGAAGGCGGCGGCCCCCATCGCGACGAACGACAGGCCCATGCCGGCGAAGATGCTCTCCAGGGCGACGCGTCGGGCGCGCTGGGCGATCACGATCGCCTTGCCGACCCGATCGAGCCGATCGGCCAGAATGACCACGTCGGCGGCTTCCGACGAGGCGCTGGCGCCGCGGGCGCCGAGCGCGATGCCGACGTCGGCGCAGGCCAGCGCCGGGGCGTCGTTGATGCCGTCGCCGACCATGATGGTGGGATGCAGCCGCTGCTCGCTCCTGACCGCCTCCACCTTGTCGGAGGGGACACGGTCCGCCAGCACGGCGTCGAGGTCGAGCGCCGCGCCGATCGCCTGCGCGGCCGCGGCGCGGTCCCCGGTCACCATGACCATGCGCGCGATGCCGGCCTCGCGCAGCCAGCGGATCGCCCGCGGCGTATCCGCGCGCAGCTCGTCCGCCAGCAGCAGCGCCCCGATCGGGCGCCCCTCGACGGCGACGAAGACGATCAGGGCCGAACGCCATGACGCGCGGCGGATCGCGCGCGCCGCCCAAGCCGGCGGCGTGCGGCTGCCGAGCACGAGGTCGCGCGAGCCGGCCATCACAGGGCGGCCATCGATCAGCCCTTCGAGGCCCGAGCCCATCGTCTCCCTGACCTGTTCGGGCACCTTCAGCTTCAGCCCGCGGGCCTGGCCGGCCTGAACGATCGCGTGCGCCACCACGTGGTGCGAGGCCTGCTCGAGCGATGCGCAGAGCAGCAGCACCGCATCGGCGTCCTCGCCCGGTGCCGCGTCGACCGAGAGCAGCCGCGCGCCGCCGACGGTCAGCGTGCCCGTCTTGTCGAACAGCACGGTATGGGCACGCGCGAGCGCCTCGAGCTTGCCGCCGCCTTTGACCAGAATGCCGCTTCGGGCCGCCTGCGCCACGCCCGCAATGAAAGCGACGGGTGCGGCGAGAATCAGCGGGCACGGCGTTGCCGCCACCAGCACGGCAAGACTCCGGATCAGATCGCCCGAGGCCAAATAGGCGGCCCCCGCAATAGCGAGGCTTACGGGCAGGAAGATCAGCGCGTAGCGGTCGGCAAGCCGCACGAACGGCGCTTTCGCGGTCTGGGCCGTCGTCACCAGCTTGACGATGCCGGCATAGGTGCTTTCGCCCGCGGTCGCCGTGACGGCCATTTCGAACGTGTCGCCGGCGTTCACCGATCCCGACAGGATCGCCATCCCGCGCGTCTTCATCACCGGGATGGGCTCGCCCGTGAGCGCCGACTCGTCGACGACGGCGATGGTTGTTTCGACCATGCCGTCGACCGGGACGATCTCGCCGGCGCGGACCATCAGGCGATCACCGACCGCGACGCTGGCGATCGGAACGTTGTCGATCTCGTCGCCACGACGGCGATGCGCCTCGCGCGGCGCGCGATCGACCAACGCGCGCAGATCGTGCTCGGCGCGGGCGACGGCAATGTCCTCCAGCACGTTGCCGCCGGAATACATCAGCGCCACGACAGCGCCGGCCAGCGGCTCGCCGAGGATGATCGCCGCGCTCATCGACACCAGCGCGATCGCGTCGACGCCGATGCGGCCGGCCAGGAAATCGCGGACGATCGAGACGATCAGCCCCAGGATGACAGGAACGGTCGAGGCCGTGAACGCGATCCCGGCAAGATCGGGGCGACCGAGCACATGCGCGAGGCCGCCCGCGGCGAGGCCCGCGATTGCGATCACGACGAGGGTCCACCGCAGAATGCGCTCGAACATGGATACCGGTTCCGGATTGCGCCGGCACTATCGCTGCTGCCGCGCGTCGGACGCTTGAGCGAAATCAACGGCGAGAGCGACCGATCGCCGCAAATGGCCTCAGGCGGTATTGCCTGCGTCGACCGTCAGCACGGTACCGGTGACATTGCGCCCGCCGTCGCCGAGCAGGAATTCAACCATCGCGGCCACGTCATCCGTTTCCGGCAGCCGCCGCAACGCGCTGCGGCCGGCGATGCGTCGCTGCTGCTCCTCGTCCATGCTCTGCGTCAGCTCGGTGGCGATGAAGCCCGGCGCGATCGCGTTCACGGTGATGCCGACCTTGCCGACCTCGCGCGCCAGCGAGCGCGTGAAGCCGTTGGCGGCCGCCTTGGTCGCTCCGTAGACGGACAGGCCCTTGTAGCCGGTAGAGGCGATGATCGAGGAGATGTTGATCACCCGGCCTTCGCCCGCGGCCATCATGTGACGAACGACGTATTTCGTCAGGATCATCGGCGCCAGCACGTTCAGCCGCACCAGTGCCTCGATCTCCGAATTATGCATGGTCGCGAGCAGGCCCTCGGTGCCGAGACCGGCATTGTTGACGAGACCATAGAGCGGACCGAACTCGTCGCGCACCGACTTCACGAAGGCCGGTAGTTCATCAACGATGCTGAGGTCGCAGGCGCGGAAATGAATGCCGGCGCTGCTGGCGCTGAACTCGGCCATCGCGGCGCGCAGCTCGTCGCTCTCCCGGCGGGCCACCGCGATGACGTCATAGCCCGCTCCCGCGAGCCTGCGCGCGATGGCGAGCCCGATGCCACGGCTGCCGCCGGTGACGAGAACATTATGCATCGGCGCGCGCCAGCTTGCCGGCCGGAGTGACGTCGAGCGCTGGCACGACGCGGATCATCGCCGGCACCTTGTGGGCCGCGAGACGCGCGCGACACGCGGCCAGGATCTCATTGCGGACCGTCTCACTCCGTACCGGATCGGCATCCGCCGTCAGCACGACCTCGGCGACGACGATGCCCCCGGTGATCGGGCTGCGCCGCGACTTGGCGCGCGACATCCGCACCTCGGGATGGCCATTGATCACGGCTTCGATCTCTTCGGGATGGACCTTGAGCCCGCCGACATTGATGATGCCGTTGCGGCGTCCGACGAAGTAGTAGCGATCGCCGCGCAGCTCGACCATGTCACCGGTGTCGACATAGCCATCCGTGTCGGTCAGGGCGGCGGCAGAGCGTCCGACATAGGCGTGCGCGGCACGCTTGGAGCGGATGCGCAGCGAGCCGTCGACGACCTTCATGTCGACGGCCCCGCGGCCCTCGCCGAGCAGCGTCGCAGGAAAACCCTCCAGCCCATCATTGACCGCGAAGCCGACGCCGGCCTCCGTCGAGGCGTAGGCATGACCGATCGAAGCGTCGGGAAATGCCTGCTTCAATCCGTCGAGCACGGCCTGGTCGGCGATCTCGCCGGAGAGACGCACATAGCGCGGCGCAAAGCCTTCGACCGATCCGCTCATCAGCAGCTTGCGCCAATGCGACGGCGTTCCGGACATGTGAGTGACGCCGCGCGCGTTGAGACGCGCGATCTGGTCCGCGAGCCCCTCGCCGGGATCCGACAGCACCATCGAGCCGCCGCCGACGATGGCGCGCAGGAAGATCTGCAGGCCGCCATAGCGGCGGATGTCGTAGAAGGTCGCCCACACCGGCATGGCTTCGCCAGGACCCGGACGGTCGCCGATGATCGCGCCGCACAGGCCATCCAGAGTATGCCCGACAATCTTCGGCACGCCCGACGTGCCTGATGTCAGCATCAGCCATTCGGTGGCACGCGCCGTTTGCACCACCTCGGCGAAAGGCTGCGGCAGGGCGACCTCGATCACGAGATCGACGCCGCAGGCGTCGAAACGCTGGACCTCGTCGGTCACGATGGCGTCGATGTCAGCATCGGCGATGATGCTGGCGAGATGCTCGCCCTTGAGATCCGGCGGACACAACAACAGGCGCCGTGCGACGCCGTCGATCTCGATCAGCGCCAAGCCGGCGAGCAACTGACCGGACGTCGCCAGCAGCACCGAACGTCCGTTGAGCTCTGCGCTGCGGCCGCCGAGGCAGCTTCCGCGCGACAGCTCGGCGAGCGATATGACGTGACGCGGATCGGAGATCGTCCGTTCGGTCAGCGCCGCCCCGAGATGGTCGCGAAGGGCGAAGATCTCACGCGGGGACATTCTCATAGGCCCCGATGAAGTCGCCTATCGTGTTGGGGAACGTCACATCCTCGGACAGGGTGAACGGATCGACGCCGAGATCGTCCTCGAGACGGGCGACCAGGATGGCGAAAGCGAGCGAGTCGAAGCCGGTCTCGTGCAACGTCAGCTCGTCGGTCAGCGGCGGCAGCTTGACCTTCTGCTCGTCCGCAATCTGCTTGATCGCTGCAATGATTCTTAACCGTACCGACATGGGCCAATCCGCTCACTGTTCAAACGATGAAACCGACCATAGGACGAGAAGGTGAAGGAAGCCGGACTTGCCAGCCATCTTTCGGGACCGTTGGTAAATACCCATCATGGCCTATGATTAAAATCATCTACAAACGAACCTCGCCGGCGAGGATCCGCGCATGGAGATCCCGATCGAGCAGGCAATAGGCACCCGTCCCGGCGTCGCGCACGTAGAGCGGCTCATGCACGATCGACGGATCGAAGCCGTCGCGCATCAGCGCCTGCTTCTTCTGCTTGAATGTTTCGGTCGACTGCAGCGACGACGTGATGCGGAGCGCCACCGGCCGAGCATAGGGCGGCAATCGGCGGGCAAGTTCTAGAGAGAGGCGATCGAGATCGAAGCTGTCGCCGACGACGAGCGCAGCCATGCCGGCGCGTCCGTCCCTGCCGGGCACGACGACACCATAGGTCGATGCTTCCAACACGCCGGGACATTGCAGGATCGCCTCGTTCACCTCGCTGGTCGCGACGTTCTCGCCCTTCCAGCGGAAGGTGTCGCCGAGACGATCGACGAAATAGAAGAAGCCCTGGTCGTCCTGGCGCATCAGGTCACCGGTGCGGAACCAGGCATCGCCCTTGGCGAAGACGTCGCGCAGGATCTTCTTCTCGGTCTCGCCCGTATCGGTATAGCCTTCGAAGCGGCCGCCTCCCTGGTCCGCCGTACCGATGCGGCCAATGGCCTCGCCGATCTCGCCGCGCGCGCAGACCAGGCACCGCCCGTCGGGTCCGCGCAAGGGTGCGCGCTGGTCGGCATCCAGCTTGATGATTTCGGCGGGAAAGCGATGCGCAAGCAGCGACGGCACGCGCCCGATCGATCCCACCCTGCCCTCGACATTGTAGAGCGAGAAGTTGCCTTCGGTCGCGGCATAGAATTCCAGCACCTGGGGGATGGCGAAGCGCGCCTGGAACGCCTCCCAGACGTCGCCGCGCATTCCGTTGCCGCAGGCGAGCCGCAGCCGATGGGCGCGGTCGAAATCGCATGGCGCGGCGGCCAGCAGATAGCGGCAGAGCTCGCCGATATATTGCACCAGCGTGCAATCGTGACGGACGATGTCGCGCCAGAAATTGCTCGCCGAGAATTTCTCCGCGAGCACCGCCGCACCGCCGGCGCGCAGCATGCTACAGGGCGCGACGATGCCGCCGACGGAATGATAGACCGGCAGACAGTCATAGAGGCGATCGTCGGGACCTGCGCCGGTGAGGCCGGCAAACCAGCCGCCCCAGTTCATGATGCGGCGATGGCTGATACTGGCGGCCTTGGGCAGGCCCGTCGTGCCGGAGGTGTAGATCAGCAGCGCGCGGTCGTTGATCGTCACGGCGCGGCGCTCGGTTGCGTCGAGCGCCTGCGTATCCATCGCGGCGATCGCGACGTCGAGATCGCCGCCGTCGGCAACCCAGACACGCGGCCCGCCCGCGATCAACGGCGCAACCTCCGTATAGGCTTCATGGAAGTCCTTGGAGACGATCACATGGACTGGCCGAGCCACATTGATGCAATGCGCAAGCGACGGTCCGATGAGATTGGCATTGATGAGCGCAACCACACCGCCGACGCGACTGATCCCAAGCCAGGCGGCCAGGTAGTCGGGCCGGCTCGGCATCATCAAAGCGATCGTGTGGCCAGGCCCGATGCCATTGGCCAGCGCCCAGCGGGCGTATCGGTTGATGCGCCCAGACAGGGCGGAATAGCTCAGCGTCTCGCGATCGGAGATCAGCGCCGGCCGTTCGGGCTGCTTCGCGGCCCAGTCGTCCACCACGTCGGCGAACAGCCGCGCCGGCTCTGCCTCGATGCGCGAGGTCAGCTCGATCGCCTTCAGCCAGATCTTCGCCGCCGACGGCTTCCGAGGGGCCGTGCTGAGTTCCACAGATCGATCCGACTGCCCGGAGTTCATGAACGCCCTCACCCCAATTCGGCGTGCTTATAGGCCGGGTGGCCTGACCGGCCGTTAAGCGGGAGGGTTAACCGGCCGAGAGTGCGTCGCTGTTGATGCGAATGCGATCCTTTACGAAGTTCTCGGAAATGCCGGTTATCCTACCGCTCCCAGAACATGCCAACGCGAAGGCCGGCATGCCCAAGGACACGATGACACGACGCGCATTGCTGCGCTGCGCCGCCTGGAGCAGCGTTGCAGCCATGACTTCGACCACGGCGTTCGCCGGAGTTGATGCGCCCTATCCGGCTCAGCCCGTCACCTGGGTCATTCCGTTTGCCCCGGGCGGAGCCACCGGCCGGCTGTCGCTCTTGATCTGCGACCGGCTGACCCGCCGACTGGGCCAGCCCTTCGTGCTCGATCACCGGCCGGGTGCGGGCGGCACGACCGCCACCAAGAGCGTCGCGAGCGCCGCGCCGGACGGCTACACGATCCTTGCGACCTCGACCGCCAACGTCATTACGGCCTCGACCGACGGCTCGCCCGGCGCCGAGGGCGATCTCATCCCCGTCGCCGGCATGGCGCGCATGCCGCTGCTGCTGCTGGTCAGCCGGCAGCTGCCGGTCGAGACGCTGCCCGAATTCCTGGCCTATGCCAAGGCCAACCCGGGCAAGCTCAGCGTCGGCTCCGCCGGTCCTGGCACCGTCCAGCTGCTGTCGGCCGAGCTGTTCCGGACCCTCGGCGGCATCACCTGGTCCGTCGTGCATTATCGTGGCTCGGGGCCGGCCCTGACCGACCTCGCCTCCGGCCATATCCACGCGATGTTCGACAACGCCGCTTCCGCCGCCGACCTTTTGCGCAGCGGCAAGGTCCGGGCGCTGGCCGTCACGACGCGCGAGCACGCCGCCGCCTTCCCCGATCTGCCGCCGGTCGCCGACGTACTGCCGGCGTTCGAAACCTCCGGCTTCTATGGCGTCGCGGTGCCGCACGGCACGCCGAAAGCCATCGTCGAGCTGCTCAACCGCGAGATCAACGCCGCGCTGGCCGATCCCGACATCAGCAGGCAGTTCGCGGAGGTCGGCGCCACGCCGCTCACCGGCGACGTCGGCGTCTATGCCGCGACCTACCGCGCCGAGATCATGCACTGGCGCAAGCTGGTCCCGCAGGTGAGCGCGAAGAACTGACCTCCGCGCCCGGCGACCCGCCTGCCTCAGGCCCCCGCGACGCCCAGCAGCACCAGCCGGTTGAGACGGGCCGCGAAGGCGGCCGGATCCTCCGGCAGTTCGCCGTCGAGGATCTGCGCCTGTTCGAGCAGCAGGAACGACAGATCGTCGACCTTGGCCTTGTCGGCGGCGGCCTTGGCGACCGCCACGACCAGCGGATGGCGCAGATTGATCTCGAGGATCGGCTTGGTGCGCGCCCCGCGCGCCTGCTGCGACAGGATGCGCTCCAGCTCGCGATCCGGACCATGGCTGCCGGCCACCAGGCACGACGCGCTGGTGGTAAGCCGGGTCGAGACCTTCACGTCGGTGACGTGGTCGCCGAGGCTCGCCTTGATCAACGCGATCGTGTTGGCTTCGTCGGCCGCCGACTGCGCCTCGTCCGCTTGCGTCGGCTCGGTTACCGGGATCGGGTCGAAATTGATGTCGCCCTGGCTCAGCGACTTCAGCGGCTTGCCGTCGAACTCCAGCCGTGCCGAGGTCCAGAACGCATCGACCGGATCGGTGAGCAGCAGCACCTCGACGCCGCGCGCCTTGGCGGCCTCGAGCCGCGGATTGGACTTCAGCCGCTCGATGCTGTCACCAACCAGGAAATAGATCTCGGTCTGGTTCTCCTTGAGACCCTCGACATATTGCTTCAGCGAGCGCCGCTCGCCCGATGTCGTGGTGAAGCGCGACAGCGACAGCAGCTTGTCGCGGCGCTCGAAATCCTCGTACAGGCCTTCCTTGATCACGGCGCCGAACGAATCCCAGATCTTGTCGAAGTTTTCGGCATCCTTGTCGGCGAGCTGCTCCAGCTCGCCGATCACGCGCGTGGTCACGGCCTTGCGGATCTGCGCCAGCTGCGGATTGTTCTGCAGCATCTCGCGCGACAAATTGAGCGGCAGGTCCTCGCTGTCGATCACGCCGCGGATGAAGCGCAGATAGGCCGGCATCAGGTCGGCGTCATCGGTGATGAAGACGCGGCGGACATAGAGCTTGACCTTGCCCTTGCGCGCCGGCTCGAACAGGTCGAACGGCTTGGTCGACGGCGCGAACAGCAGCACCGCGTAGGAATAGCGGCCCTCGGCCCGGTAGTGCAGCGTCATCGCCGGCTCGTCGAACGCGTGCGCAATCGACTTGTAGGCCTTGCTGTAGTCGTCGGACGTCAGCTCGGACTTCGAGCGCTGCCACAGCGCGCTGGCGGAGTTGATCTGGCGCGGCTCGCCCTCCTCCGGCACCAGCATGATCGGAAACTGGATGTTGTCGGAATAGGCGGTGACAATGCGCTCGATCTCATAGGTTTCGAGATATTTCTTGGCGTCGTCCTTGAGGTGCAGCACGATCTCGGTGCCGCGCGTCACCCGCTTGGCATCCTCCTCGGACGCGGGCGCCACCTCGAAGCCCGCGCCGCCCGACGAGGTCCAGGTCCAGACCTCGCTGCCGCCGGCACGGCGGCTGATCACGACGATGCGGTCGGCGACCATGAAGGCCGAGTAGAAGCCGACGCCGAACTGGCCGATCAGGCCGGTGCCGTCCTTGGCCTCGGCCAACTTCTGCACGAACGCCTTGGTGCCGGAGCGGGCGATGGTGCCGAGATGGTCGATCAGTTCCTGGCGCTCCATGCCGATGCCGCTGTCGGCGATGGTCAGCGTATCAGCGGCCTTGTTCGGGATGATGCGGATCTGCGGCGCCTCGCCGTCGCCGATCAGATCGGGTCTGGCGATCGCCTCGTAACGCAGCTTGTCACAGGCGTCCGAGGCGTTCGAAATCAGCTCGCGCAGGAAAATATCGGTCTCGGAATAGACCGAATGCACCATCAGATGGAGCAGCTCGGAGACTTCGGCCTGGAAGGAATGGCTAACGGTGGCGGTGTCGGTCATCGTCGTACGTTGGCCCATGCTATCAGGGGTGGAGAGAGACCGTCGATATAGCGCGGCGGCGGCACCGATCAAGCCTTTCGGCCGGGGGGATCATCGAGCGATCGTTCGGCGGCCGCGAGCAGCTTGTCGATGACCGTGTCGAGGGTCGCGATCTCGGCGGCCGAAAGCACGCTCAGCAGCTCGGCCTCGCGCGCCAGCGCATGAGGCACGATCCTGCGGTACAGAGCCCGCCCGGCGGCCGTCAGCGCCACGATCCGCTCGCGGCCGTCCTCCGGATCGCGGCTGCGGCTGACGATCCCGCGTGCCTCCAGGCTCTGCATGGCGCGGCTGACGTTCATCTTGTCGAGCGTCGTCAGCCGGCCGATCTCCTTGGTCGGCAGCCGCGGCTGCTCGCCGAGCGCCGCGAGGATCCGCCATTCCTGGCGCGACAGCGCGAAGCGGTCGGCATAGACCTCCGCCACCGCCAGCGACACCTGTTCGGCGAGCCGGGCCAGCCGGTAGGGAAAATAGCGCTGCAATCGGAGCTCGCGCTCCGTGGCCGCCTCGCCCTGCTTGCGGTCGCGCATGTCGGTGGCCGGCTTCGTCATTGCGTCTCTGTCCTCGTCCTTCCAGCCCCTGGCGACCTCGATCCGATCCCGGTCGGGTTGATCTGGATCAATGCCGCACAATCGTATCATTCGTTACTATCCTGGCAACAACGGGAGGACAATCATGCAGATCGAGAAGATACATCACGTCGCCTATCGCTGCGTCGACGCCAAGGCCACGGTCGAGTTCTACAAGAAGGTCCTCAACATGGACCTGCTCGGCGCCATCGCCGAGGACAAGGTGCCCTCGACCAAGGCGCCCGATCCGTACATGCACATCTTCCTGGATGCGGGAAACGGCAACATCCTCGCCTTCTTCGAGCTGCCGAACTCGCCGCCGATGGGGCGCGATCCGAACACCCCGGAATGGACCCAGCACATCGCCTTCCAGGTCAAGGACATGGAGGAGCTGGAAGAAGCCAAGGCGCGCGCCGAGGCCGCCGGCCTCGACGTCGTCGGGATCACCGACCACACCATCTTCAAGTCGATCTATTTCCATGATCCGAGCGGCCATCGGCTGGAGATCGCGGCCTGGACTGCAACGCCCGAGCAGATCGCGCGGATGAAGTCGGTCGCCCACGCCATGGTCGACGAATGGGCGACCACCAAGAAGCCGCCGCGGCACACCGCCTGGATGCACGAGAAGGAATTCGCAGGCAGCGACTGAGCGATTGCTCGTCCCGACAGTCCCGACCGCAACGCGCCAGGCGAGGCAGCCATGAGCAACTATGTCTATCCGCGATTTCCCTATGTCTGCTCGGTGGAGCAGCGCAGCGGCGAGACCCGCCGCCATCCGATCGTCGTGATCGGCGCCGGGCCGATCGGCCTGACAGCGGCGCTCGATCTCGCCGCCCGCGGCCAGCCCGTGGTCGTGCTCGACGACAACGATACCGTCAGCATCGGCTCCCGCGCCGTGTGCTACGCCAAACGCCCGCTCGAGATCTGGGATCGGCTCGGCTGCGCCGCGCCGATGGTCGAGAAGGGCGTGAGCTGGAACATCGGCAAGGTGTTCTTCCGCGACCAGCTCTCTTATCAATTCGATTTGCTGCCCGAGCCCGACCATCGCTGGCCGGCAATGATCAACCTGCAACAATACTATCTCGAGGAGATTCTGGTCGATGCCTGCAACAGGACTCCGCTGATCGATCTGCGCTGGAAGCATCGGCTCGTCAGCCTCAAGCAGACCGACGACTTCGCGCAGCTCGCGGTGGAGACGCCGGACGGCATCTTCACCATGGAGGCGCAGTGGGTGATCGCCTGCGACGGCGCCAATTCCGATACGCGGCGCATGGTCGGCGCCGAGTTCACGGGTCAGTTCTTTCAGGACCGCTTCCTGATCGCCGACGTCAGGATGAAGGCGGAGTTTCCGACCGAGCGCTGGTTCTGGTTCGATCCGCCGTTCCATCCGGGGCAGTCGGTGCTGCTGCATCGCCAGTCCGACAACATCTGGCGCATCGACTTCCAGCTCGGCTGGGACGCCAATCCGGACGAGGAGAAGAAGCCCGAGCGCGTGATCCCACGCATCCGGGCCATGCTCGGCGAGAGCACCGAATTTGAGCTCGAATGGGTGTCGATCTATCAGTTCGCCTGCCGCCGGATCGACAATTTCCGTCACGGCCGCATCCTCTTCGCGGGCGACGCGGCGCACCAGGTGTCGCCGTTCGGCGCCCGCGGCGCCAACACCGGCGTGCAGGACATCGACAACCTCGCCTGGAAGCTGGCAATGGTGCTGCGCGGCGAGGCGCCGGAGAGCCTGATCGACAGCTATCACGAGGAGCGCGCCTTTGCCGCCGACGACAACATCCTGAACTCGACGCGCGCGACCGACTTCATCACGCCGAAGACGCAAGCCAGTCGTCTTTACCGCGACGCCGTGCTCGACCTCGCACAGAACCACAGCTTTGCGCGGCCGCTGGTCAACAGCGGCCGGCTGTCGACGCCGACGCCCTATGTCGCGTCGTCGTTGAATACGCCTGACGGCGGCAACGTCCCCGGCGCGATGACGCCTGGCACCAATGCCGCCGATGCACCGGTGACGATCGCGGGCGAGCCCGGCTGGTTGCTGAACTGTCTCGGCTCCAGCTTCACCGTGGTCACGTTCGACCCCGCCGTGACGGCCGAGCAGCTCACCATCGACGGCATCACGGCGCAGGTGATCGTCGTCGGTCGCGACATCGCCGATGCCACGGGCCTGCTCGCGGCACGATACGGCGCCTCGCCCGGCACGACCTATCTGTTCCGTCCCGATCAATATGTCACCGCCCGCTGGCCGCAGTTCGACGGGGACGCGATCACGGACGCGGTCCGGCGCGCCTGCGGCAGGCGCGGCGCGGTCCAGCAGGAGCTTGCAGCATGAGCCTGACCCTCACCCCGAACATCAGCGATCCCGACGACTTCTATGCCGAGCTGATCGGCGGCCAGCGCGACCTCGGCGAGGACGAGGCGCTGCGCATGAACGCCAGGCTGGTGCTGCTGCTCGCCAACCATATCGGTGACCGGGCGATCCTGAGCGAGGCGATCCGGCTGGCAAGGTCGCCCGCCGGCTGACGCAGGCCGCAACACGTCACATCGGCAGCCGGCTTTGATCCGGATCAAAGCCGTTTCTCCGCATTTTGCGGCAGACAGAGAGACCAGCCGGCGAGCGTGCGCCGGCGCAGAGTCCGCTCGCTTGCGCACATTGCGGCTCCCGATCCGATCCCGGTCGGTTTCATTGTGACAACATCATAATGTCACGCCACCTTCACCGAGGCCCTCTACGTCTTCGCCTCGTTCCACAACGGCACGGGGATTCGCATGTCGCGCTACTACAAGACGCTGCAGACGCAGCGCTTCGACGACTATCGCTACTATCATCAGAGCCGGATCAATCAGACGCTGCACCTGGTCAGCGCCGTGATCTTCCTCGTGTGCTATGCGCTCCTGTTCAAGGATCCGGCGATGGCCGGCCTGGTCGGCTGGCTCGCGATGCTGACGCGGCAGACCGGGCACTTCTTCTTCGAACCGAACGGCTATGACCACGTCAACGGCGTCAGCAACGACTACAAGGAAGCGGTCAAGGTCGGCTACAATCAGACCCGCAAGATCGTGCTGCTGACGGTGTGGGGCCTGGTGCCGGTGGCGCTGTTCGCGTTTCCGACGCTGTTCGGCCTGTTCGCCGAGCCGACCGGCCGGATGGACTTCGTCCGCCACGTCGGCCTGCTCTGGCTCGCGGTCGGCATCGGCGGCGGCCTGTTTCGCGTCATCCAGCTGTTTGCAATGCAGGATGTCTCGACGGGCCTGATCTGGGCCTTCAAGGTGCTGACCGACCCGTTCCACAACATCGCGCTGTATTGGAAGTCGCCGCTGGCGCTGCTGCGCGGCGAGCTGATCGATCCAACCATCAAGGACGCCTCGCATTGGGGCGCCGCCGAGGACGAGGCCGAAGAAGCTGCGCATCTCACCTGATCGCGAGTTCCCGCCGCCGGCCGGTCCCGCGGCGGGAGTCCTTGAGCAGACGGGCTGCAACAACATGGAACAACTCTCCTGCTGCGCCGTTGCGGCCTCAGTGCTGGCGGCCTTCAGGAGCTCCCCATGTGTGACTACAGCCTCCATACTGTTGCTTCCCGCGATGCCAAAACTGCCGACGTGCTGGTCTCCTGTCGATTTCCCGGCACGGAGACCCGCGGCTTCTGCACCAAGGACGACCCGTTGACCGCCGTCTGCCTGCGGCCGGGCACGGAGCTCGCCTTCGAAGACGATGTCCGCATCAAGGGCTTCTTCTTCCGGCGCAAGGTCGGCGCCCATCTCGCCCGCTTCCGGCAGGTCGACACCAACAAGCCGACCGAACATCACGATGCGCTCGAATTCTCCAATGGCCGAATCGTCAAGGTCACCGACCTCGCCACCGGCCAGCGCGCCCGCGTGCTGCAGATGCCGGCCGATCCGGCCGCCAAGCGCACGACCGTACCGCTCACGATCGAGCTGCGGGCGACGCAGCTCTGAAAACGTCGACATGGCCGGCGTCAGCGCCGCGGCGGCGCTGGCGTCGGGCATGACCAGCTGAAGACAATGCGCGTCGTCGGAGGCTGCGGGCCCGCCCCCTGATGACATCCTGAACATGTGATCTTGCATGCGTGTTCGCGATCCCGCGGCACGATCGGTGCCCGAGTGATGCGGCAGTCGTCCCTCTGAAAATGAGAGGGCGCGGGGAAGGCCGGGTGCTGACCGCGGCCCATGGCCCGCCTGCAACAAGAAAGCAGGCGGCAGTCACCACAGGTCGGGCCTGACAACCGGCCTCCCCCGCGCGATCGGTTTTAACGGTGTCCTTCGCGCTCTCCCTGGGGATCGGCGTTCTTGCCCCCATCGCCCGCCCCGAGCCGTCACAGCATCGAAAGCGAACTTGACCTCAGCGTCGAGAGGCCAGGACCACACGACTTCGCCGTCCGCGCCGAACTGCGCTCGTCTGGCGCAGCCGTCACGTCCATCGCAGCCCACCTCCACGTTCGTGACGACGCGTACGTCCCTCTGCACGAGGCGGGATGGGGAGAGAAAAACATGATTTCGGAAAAATAGCAACAAAAATCTTCTTCTCGGTGGCCTCGACGGGGCGATCGCGCTGAAGCAGCGATCAAGACCTGCGTTTTGGCCCGCGCTTCGCTGTGCAGCAGCGAGCGCAGCAAGCAACTGACCGCATCCATTGGACAGATCAAACGCCGTGGCTCTCGCGCGCGCTGCCGGCTATGATGGAGCAGTATGACCGCTTCATCCGACAGATTGCCCACCGGTGGCTTCGCTTCTCTCGTCCCCGAGCTCGACGTCAGTGACCTCGATGCGAGCAAGAGCTTCTGGTGCGACCTGCTGGGCTTTCGGATCGCCTATCAGCGTCCCGAAGACCGCTTCATGTATATCGAGTTGCAGGGCGCACAGGTGATGCTGATGCAGCACAACGGCAACTGGGAGACCGCCCCCCTCGAACGGCCGTTCGGACGGGGGATCAATTTCCAGATCATCATTGATGACATCACGCCGTTGCTGGCCGCGCTTGAACAAGGGAACTGGCCGCTATTCGAAGAATGTCGCGAAGCCTGGTATCGGGTGGGCGAGCGGGCACGCGGCCAACGCCAGTTTCTGGTGCAGGATCCCGACGGCTACCTGCTGCGCTTCGCGCAGGAGCTGGAATTGAAATAGGCGGCCCGCGCGCGGTCTAGTCTCTCGCCATGAACGCCCACCCGAAAGCCCACTCCGTGCAGCTCATCATCTTCGATTTCGACGGCACGCTGGTCGACAGCCGGGCCCTGATCCTCGAATGCCATCGCATCGTGTTCGCGGACTTCGGGCTGCCGGTGCCTAGCGCGCAGGACAGCTTGGCGCTGATCGGCCGCTCCCTGGAGCTCGTGCTCGCCGAGCTCGCCGGCGA
Source organism: Bradyrhizobium sp. SZCCHNS3052 (assembly GCF_032484495.1). NCBI lineage: Bacteria > Pseudomonadati > Pseudomonadota > Alphaproteobacteria > Hyphomicrobiales > Nitrobacteraceae > Bradyrhizobium > Bradyrhizobium sp. SZCCHNS3052. Next base: position 139,033 of record NZ_JAUETB010000016.1, read on the forward strand.
CGGCGCTCCAATCATGAGCATGGTGCAGGCCTATGGCCGGGTGCTGCCGCAACTACGCGGCGATGCCGCCTTTGCCGAGCGGCCGTTCGATGGAATCGGCGAGTTGCTGGGCGCCCTGAGCTGCAGGCCCGGCACCGTGCTTGCGATAGCGACCGGACATACCTCAAAGGCCGTCGTGCCGGCGCTCGAAATGCTCGGCTGGCGCGATCGGTTCAGCACCATTCAGGCGGCAGACAAGGCACCGTCGAAGCCGCATCCCGGCATGTTGCTGCAGGCGCTGGCTGAGACCGGCGTCGCGGCTGATGATGCCGTCTTCATCGGCGACACCAGCTTCGACATGCTGATGGCAAAGGCTGCAGGCGTCCCCGGCATCGGCGTCACCTGGGGCTATCACACCGCGGAGCAACTCGCCGCGGCCGGTGCAAGCCGTGTCGTGACCACGGTCGCCGAACTACGGCGCTGCCTCGACGACGCACTGTAGCACCAGCCTCCAGCGCCCAGTCTCCTCAATCAGGCAGGTTGGTAAACGTCGGCCGCCAGACGCCCAGGATGACGTTCACGGTGGCGACGCCGAGCATGACCCAGATGGCGCCCTGCTCGGTGCCGAAGTTGGGCGCAAGCGTCGCCGGATCGATCTGGCCGGCGACGGCGCGCGCGGCCTCCTCGGCGGCTTCCTGCATCGGTCCCTGCACGGCGGCAAAGCCCCATTCGAAGACGAGGATGCCGGAAGCGAGCTTGGCGAGCGCCCAGCCGGCGCTGTGCAGCGCGCGGTTGATCGCGATCGCCAGCAGGCCGGCGACCAGGGTCAGGCCGAGCGAGGGGAAGAACACGTAGCGCACGATGGCGCCCATCGCCGCGCGCATCTCGGCATAGTGCGCAAGCGACACCGACGGCTGCGGGATGAGGCCGAGCAGCACGACGAGGCAGGCCATCGCGCCCATCATGCCGATCGCGCCCATCGTGTGCAGAAACTTCATCAACCGTCGCATGGCATTCCCCCGGCGTCGTGAAGATGAGATCTGGTCCGGCAGGGATTGCGGCCCCAGCCAAGTCAGGCCGCGCTGCATGCGCAGGCTGCCGTCACCATTCATCCCTACGATCAGGATCGGCGACCGGATCATGCATCGGGACGGGAGCCTGTCTACCAGTGCCGCGTACCCGGCCCGCCCTTGAACGGTCCGACGACACGAGAGGTGATCCAGCCGCCGTAGAAATCGCCCTGTTGCGCGGCAACGCGCTCGTCGCCGACGAAGCAGGCCTCGACCCGCGAGGCATAGAACGCCAGATGGCCCGCGATCGGTGCGAATGGCGCCGTCGGCTGCTCGTAGCTCCAGGCGGCCTGCTCGGACACGCGGCCGCCGACCTCCAGCGTCCAGTAGCCGGCGACGCCCTTGAACTCGCAGAACGACCGGCCGGGCGCGCACCGCAGCCACTGCATCGCGACATGCTGCGGCGGGATGTAGTAGACCGGAGGATGGCTGGTCTCGAGCACGCGATGGCCATCCTGCGTGTCGGCGATGGTGACGCCGGCAAATGCGACGCGCAGCCGCGCCGTGCAGCGCTCCAGCCGCGGCGGCCGCGGATAGTCCCACACCGATTCCTGGCCCGGCCCCGGCACGATGCGTCGCATGTCGCTTCTCCGTTGTGGCGCCACCGAGCGCGCCTAGCGCCCGGCCAGCGCAAGGCAACGGCCGAACGGAGACAAGGGATCACTGGAGACGGATGGGGAGCGGCGGCCGTCGTTCCGGCTTCACGAAGGTGAGGCCGCCGGCGGAGCGGGCTGAGGCTCCTGCACAGCGGTGGTGCCGGTGCCCTGCCCGATGCGGAACAGTTGGATGTAGCTGCCGAGATAGAGCGGCGTGAGTCCGGCGACCGGCTGCTCAGGGACTGGCGGGTCGAGCAACAGGACAGCATCGAAGTTCGACCGCCAGCCGGCCAGATAGCGCGCGAGCGGCAACACGTCGGCGGGCGGCGTGTCAGGTTGCAGCCAGCGCCACGCGGCGGGCTCGGCCAGCGGCTGCGCAAGACGAGCGAAAGAGGGACGGACCGTGATGGGCTGCTGGTTCGGATGGGCGAACATCAGCGGCCAGAACGCCCGCCGCTCGATCACGAGCAGCGCCGCCATATGGGAATCGACGTAGCGGAATCCGGGCAGGATCCGCTCGCGCCGGCTGGAGACGGGCTGCTCGTGGCCATGCGCGGCGATGACGCGCGCGCCGGGCTGCACATGCGCGATCGCCGCGCGCAGTTCGGCGAGGTCCACCCTGTGATCGATCCATGCCGATGCGATATCCGCGGTCCGAATCAACATCAGCCCCGAGAGGACGATGCCGACGAGCACCGCCTTCCTGCCGGACACGACCGGCTGCAAGCCGGCGAACAGCAGCAGGCCGCACATCGCGGCAAAGCGCATGTCGATCAACGTTCCTCCCAGCGCCGTCCACGGCGCGGCGACGAAGGCGACGAACAGCGCCGCCAGCGCCAGCGGAACGCCCGGCGCGACGACGAGCTGGCGCCGGACGAGGACCAACACAGACATCACCACGACCGTCGTGATGATCGTCAGCTCGGCGCTGGTTGTCAGGAACGGCGTCATGATGCGCCACAGCTTCGGCGGTCCGTCCCAGTCGCCGAGTTGCAATCCACCCTCGCCCAGCGGACAGAGCCCATAGAGCAGCACGGCCGGGCTGAGCGTGACTCCGAGCGCACAGGCAGCGACAGCGAACTCCCGCGCCAGGACCGGCGACCGGCGCAGCCGCCACAGCCGGTCGGCCTCTCCGGCGCCGATCAGGACCGCGAAGAACAGCAGGCCGAAGATGTGGCAGAGGAAGGCGGCCGCCGCGGCGATGGCGCCCCAGGCGATCGCGGGCAGCCAGCCGCCCCGACGGCGCAGCGCCACCCAGCCGGCGGCGCCGCCGAGGGCCAGGCCGAGCGAGAGCTGGAAATTCATGAAGCCGAGCAGGAAGACGCCGTCATAGGCGACGATGCCGGCCGCCAGCGGCCACAACGACAGCCGGCCGAACACCGCGCGGTGATAGGTGATGACGCCGACGAGCGGCGCGAACAGGCTGAGCGCGAGCAGGATGCGGCCGCCGACATGAACGTCGGTGACGCGCAGCAGCGCGACGCCGATCACGTCCATGCCGAGATTGGGCAGGATGCGCCAATTCGGCGCGTATATCTGCGACAGCACGGGATCGTCGGGATGCGCCAGCACGAACAGCCGCGCGAGGTGGTTGGGATAGTCGAGCACCGGCGGGACATCGACCAGCAGGAACGGCACCGCGAGCACGATGGCGAGCACCAGCGCCAACAGAATCCAGCGCCAGGACAGGTCGCCGGCGCTGGAGGCGGACACCGGATGATGGGGAGCTGATCGGAGGTCTGAATGCACGAGGAGCCCGGCCGGCACGATGGCGCCGGTCGCCGACGAGCACGATGGCAAATGCATTGAGGTACCCCATTCCGCCCGGGATACTTCGATACCATCCGACCAAAGACTGCAAGATGCCCTGAAACAACCTTCTGGTTGTGCCTAATGCCCCGTTACTTTACGGGGATTCCGCAAAGCCGGCGGCTCAGGCGATCGCCTGGAGATAACGCCGCACCGAGCGATCGAACGCCGCCTTCGCATCGTCGCCGATGTTCTTCTGCCACCACGCGCCGTAGATGCGGTCGAAGGCCAGCGGCGCGACCGCATCGGCGATGCGGCGCACGGCGGCGGCGCCGAGCGGGATGTAGTTCGGATAGGAATACATGAAGCTGACGTGGCGGCGATCCATCGCCACCATCGCGATGTCACCGGTCAACAGCGCGCCCTTGCCACCGGCACCTTTGCGCCAATGCAGGATGGTGGCGCCGGCAAAATGCCCGCCGATCCGCAGCAGCACGACGTCATCCGAGATGGCGAGGCGATCGCCCGTCCATGGCACGATCGCCGGATGCGGCCGGGTGACGAAGGCGCGGTCGTCGCCATGGAGATAGACCGGCGCGTTGCCGAACGCTGCGCTCCAATCGGCGACCGCGCCATAGTAGTGCGGATGCGACACCGCGATGGCCTTCAGGCCGCCCAATGAGCGGACGCGGGAGATGGCCGCATCGGTCGCCAAGGGAATGCAGTCCCACATCACGCAGCCGTCCGGCTCGGGAACGAGCAGCGCGCGCTGGCCGATCGCAAAGCTCGGGTCCAGAGCGAGGCCGGTCAGGCCGTCATCCTCGCGCCAGATGACCTGATGCCGGCCAGCAAGGTCGTCGCGGCTGAGGAAGCTCTGTCCCTTCCAATTCACATATTGCCGCTCGTCCTCGCAGACGACGCAATGGCCGGGCGGCGCTACCGTATCGGGAAACTGCGCGCCGCATTGAAAGCAGGTCCAGAGAGGCATGGAGCACCAGTCGTCGAGATGGGATTGCGAAGGATAGCACGCGGACCATCCCGGAACACCGTCGCGCGCGGCTTCGTGATTGCCTAGTGTCGCCGGACGCCCGACAGGAGTTCTCGACATGCCGACCACGCTGCGCCGCGCCTACGTTCACCGCCTGCCGATGCGGAGCCCGGACGATGTCGGCGCGCTCGAGGCCGGAATCGCGCAAAGCGCCATCGATCCCGCCGGCATCGTCGCCATTCTCGGCAAGACCGAAGGCAATGGCTGCGTCAACGACTTCACCCGCGCCTTCGCCGTGCGCTCGCTGGAGACGCTGCTCGGCCGATATCTCGCAGCCGACGCCGTGCGGCAGATCGCGATGGTGATGTCCGGCGGCACCGAGGGCGCGCTGTCGCCGCACATGATCGTGTTCGAGGCACGCGACGGGGGTGACGCCGCGGCGCCGCGCGCTTTCCCGGCATCGCTGGCGCTCGGGCGCGCGCGCACGCCGGCGCTGCCGGGCGAGCATCTCGGCCGCATGCCGCAGGTCGAGCTCGTGGCCGCCGGCGTGCGCGCGGCCATGACCGACGCCGGCATCAGCGATCCCGCCGACGTCCATTATGTGCAGGTGAAATGCCCGCTGCTGACGATGGAGCGCATCGAGGCGGTCGAGGCCCGGGGACAGCGCACCGCCGTGCGCGATACGCTGAAATCGATGGGCTTCTCGCGCGGCGCCTCGGCGCTGGGTGTCGCGATCGCGCTCGGCGAGCTCGCCGCCGCCGATGTCTCCGACGCGACGATCTGCGCCGACGTCTCGCGCTACAGCGCGCGTGCGGCCACCTCGGGCGGCGTCGAGCTGCTCGACCACGAGATCATGGTGGCCGGCATGTCGGCCACCTGGAGCGGGCCGCTCGCGATCGATCATGCCGTCATGGGCGATGCCATCGACATCGAGCCGGCCCGGCAGGCGCTCGCCCGGCTCGGCCTGAACGTGCCGGGCCAGGTGGCGGCGGCCGATCGCAGCCGCATCGCCGCGGTGCTCGCGAAGGCGGAGGCGGCGCAGAGCGGCCGGCTGCGCGGCCAGCGGCATACCATGCTGGATGACAGCGACGTCTCCTCCACCCGCCATGCCCGCGCCTTCGTCGGCGGCGCGCTGGCCGGGCTGTTCGGCTTCACCGACCTGTTCGTCTCGGGCGGCGCCGAGCATCAGGGCCCCGACGGCGGCGGGCCGGTCGCGATCATCGCCGAGCGCCGCTGATCTCACGGTCGACACCGCTGCAGATGCCGGCCCCTGGCATGAAGGTCTACGCTCGGAACCTCACCGACCGCTCCATTCCGACACCTGCCACCGCGGCAACGTCCCGTTCACCCAGATCGCTCCGGGCGCCGCGTTCTACCTGATCACCACGGCGAAGTTCCGAGCCGCACACGCGTCCCGATCAGGCAACAGATTCGCCAGATTCCCGCCGCATCTCGCGACGCGGCGGGGAGCAGCTCGAACCGAAGATCGACCGAAGTGATCGTCAAGCGAACGATCCACCTCGCGAGACGACGTGAAAGACCACCAATTCTCTCATCAGCAATTGAATGACGGAGATCGGTTCAACCAGGAGGTTTCAACTGTTGCTACGGGGCGACAGTCTGCAAACAACTCTCATTCTCAGAAATGGATGGAAACTTTTCGCATTCCGGCCACCGGCGGAACCAGCTTTGGGCCGCTTTCCCCCGCTTCTTGACTTGCATTCGCAACAAGCGCGCGCCGGTTGCGGGCGTTGAAACGAACCCAAGTCAAAGTTCTGCGTAACGAATGGGGTGGTCGAGTATGGGTAAGGCAGTCTTTCCAAGGAGCTTGCGAGGGGCAAGCGGACACGAGTGGGATCCATCTCCCGAGATTTCCGGTGTGAAAGTCTCGGCAGTCGCGAGCCTAATCGCGGTTGCCTCGTTCTCCGGTGCCGAAGCCCAACAGGCGCCGCTGCCGTCCGTCACCGTCGAAGCCCCGGTGGCGCGCCCCAAGCCGGCCGCCTCGCGCCCGACCGCGGACCAGGTCCGCGCCCGCGACGCGATGCGCCGCGCCGCCCGCCAGCAACAACAGCAACAGGCCGCGGCGCCGAAGAGCAATCTGCCGCCCGACCGCAACCCCTATTCCAGCCCCGCCTCCGACTACAAGGGCGAGCGGCTGCAGGCCTCCGGCAAGTTTCCGGAGAAGCTGCTCAACACGCCGAAGACCGTCACCGTCCTGAGCAAGGAGATCCTGGCGGACAAGAACTCCACCAGCCTCAAATCCGCGGTGCTTTCCACCGCCGGCGTGACGCTCGGCACCGGCGAAGGCGGCAACGCGTTCGGCGACCGCTTCTTCATCCGCGGCTTCGACGCCCGCAACGACGTCTTCATCGACGGCGTGCGTGACGCCGGCGTCTCCGTGCGTGAGAACTTCTTCACCGAGCAGGTCGAGATCCTGCGCGGCCCGGCGTCGTCCTTCGCCGGCCGCGGCACCACCGGCGGCGCGATCAACATCGTGACCAAGCAGGCCACGACCGAGAACAGCTTCTACAACATGGACACCACGCTCGGCACCGACAGGACCAAGCGCGTGGTGATCGACGTCAACCAGAAGATCACGCCGACCTTCGCTGCCCGCGTCGGCGGCCTGTTCCAGGATGCCGGCGTGGCCGGCCGCGACTACGTCACCGACAACCGCAACGGCGGCTTCGTCGCCACCAAGTGGACGCCGCTGGACACCGTGACCCTGTCCGCCAACTACATCCACAACGAGGTGACCGGCCGTCCGGACTTCGGCGTTCCCTACTATCGGCCGAGCACGCTCACCGCCGGCGCGCCGTTCCCCGAGGTCGGCTCGCCGCGCAACGCCTGGTACGGCTTCGTCAACCGCGACTTCTCGCGTGTCGGACAGGACATCGGTACGTTCAATGCCGAGGTGAAGGTCACCCCAGACCTGACTATCTCCGACAAGATCCGGGTGTCGCGCTCGACCCTGAACTACATCGGCACGCTGCCGGAAGGCCCGACGCTCACCAACCCGCTGTCGAATTCGACGATCCGGGCCAATCCGCAGAGCCGCTTCCAGCAGACCGACGTGCTCGCCAACCAGCTCGAGGCGACCTACAAGTTCGATACCGGCAACTTCAGGCACACCGTGCTCGCGGGGCTCGAAGTCTCGCAGGAAAAGGCGCGCATCAACAGCTACACCGGGTTGACATCCGAGCAGCAGGGCCTGGCGTTCGCGGGCAGCGGCTCGCTCTCGGGCGTGAGCGTGTTCAACCCGCAGTTCACCAACCTACCGTTCGGCATTCCGTCGCTGGGACAATTCCCGACGAACGTGAAGATCGACTCGGCGAGCGTCTACGCGCTCGACAGCGTCAACTACCGCGATCTCGTCATCCTCAACGGCGGCGTGCGCTACGACAAATACGACGTCCGGGTCGACGGCTTCGGCACCGTCAACGGCGTCGCCAACACGCCGGGTTCGACGGCGGCCTCCAGCGGCATGCCGAACTTCAACGTCGGCATGACCTTGAAGCCGGTGCCCTACGCCAGCTTCTATGCGGCCTACGCCACCTCGTCGAATCCGGTCGGCGCGGAGTTCGACGGCCTCAGCCCGCAATATGGCGGCCTGTCGGCGGTCACCAATGGCGGCGCCAACCAGATCTTCGGGCCCGAGAAGAACACCTCGATCGAGATCGGCACCAAGTGGGAGCTGCTCGACGGTCGCCTGCTGGTCACCGGAGCGCTGTTCCAGACCGAGAAGGAGAACGCCCGCGAGTCACGCAACATCACCAGCGCCGCGCAGGCCACCGCGGACTGCCCGTATCCGGCAGGCACCATCGGCTCCGTGCCGTGTCTCTCGGCCGGTGCCGCCTACCGCATCCGCGGCATCGACCTGCAGGCGGGCGGCAAGCTGACCGACAAATGGAGCATCTTCGGCGGCATCGTGCTGATGCAGTCGGAGGTGACGAAGTCGAACATCCCGCCAGCCAACACCGCGCTGTTCACCAGCAATGTCGGCCTGCAACTCGCCAACACCGCGCACCAGTCGTTCAGCCTGCTGACGAAGTACCAGATCAACGACACCTGGGAGATCGGCGGCCAGGCGGTGTACCGCTCGAAGATCTTCGGCGGCACCTGGCTGGCGGCCAACCAGGGCACGGAGCTGCCGAGCTACTGGCGCTTCGATGCGTTCGCGGAAGCCAAGCTCGACAAGAACTGGACGGCGAAGCTGTTTGTTGCCAACATCTTCGACAAGCTCTACTACGACGCTCTCTATCAGAGTGCCACCCCGTTCGTGCTCGTCGGTCCGGGACGAAGCGCGTCGATCGTCCTGTCCGGGCGGTTCTGATCGCACACCCAAACCTGGGCATACATCAAGTGATGAGTTCATGCTGATCTGTGTCCCCGGAGTTTTGAGCAAAGACGATGTGGCGGACTTCCGCCACATCATGGACGACAGCGACTGGGAGGACGGCCGCTCGACGGCCGGCGCCCAGTCGGCCATGGTCAAGCGCAACGAGCAGTTGCCGCCCGACAGCGAGGTGGCGCGCAAGCTCGGCCACCGCATCATTTCGGCGATGACCGCCAATCCGCGCTTTCTCGCCGCCGCCATCCCGCAGCAGATCTTCCCGCCGCTGTTCAACCGCTACAGCGCGGAGTCGGGCCACCATTTCGGCATCCACGTCGACAACGCGGTCCGCGGCGACAAGCTCACCGGCCTGCGCATTCGCACCGACCTTTCGGTCACGCTGTTTCTGTCCGAGCCGGAGGATTACGACGGCGGCGAGCTGGTCATCGAGGATCTGTACGGCTCGCACGAGGTCAAGCTGCCGGCCGGCGACCTCGTGCTGTATCCCGCCTCGAGCCTGCACATGGTCACCCCGGTGACGCGCGGCGTCCGCGTCGCCTCGTTCTTCTGGCTGCAGAGCATGATCCGCGATCCCCTCGCGCGCAGCATGATCTTCGATCTCGACACGACGATCCAGGGATTGTCGCAGCGGATGGGACGCGACGATCCGGAGATGGTGCGGCTGACCGGCCTCTATCACAACCTGATCCGCTACTGGGCCGAGAACTAGACGACCGTTTTCAACGTTCCAGCCCTATTGATGCAGATATGTAGACCCTCACTGTCATCGTCCGCGAGCGCGGACGATCTGGTACGCCGTGACATCTCGGTTCATCATCTTCGCGGATTGCTGGATGCACTGCCTTCGCGGAGCATGACAGCGGTCGAGATGGCAAGCGATAGACCCGGCATCGACCGCTGCTTCCAAGGAAACGCGCGTCTCAATATCCGCCTTCGGTCGCCATGCTCACGTTGTTTTCGATCGTCTACGAGCCGGGTTGCACACATGCAGCCCGGCTCATTCGTTCGGACGATGACCACATCGCTGCGGAGCCGTTCTCAGCCTTCGCGATGGACCACCGTCCAATCTCACAAGCGGCCGCCTGTCTCTTCCTTGAGCTGTCACACGTCCTTGACTGCCGGCAGACCGCCGCTTGCGAGCAGCACGATCTTTCTACGCCGGCAAGCGTGTGCGATTCGCGAACTTCAGCCACCGCTCGCGGCTTGACCAGATCGCGCGGGGCCCGTTTTTTCAAACAAACCTGATTCCACCGCACCCTGATTCGGATCTCGACGCTTTCGAGCCGTTTCCGGCGGCATCACGTCTCGAAGAACGCGCGTGATGCCCTCGCTCCCACCGAACGGGACCATCACGCCGGCGCCGACTAATTAGAATTGATGGAAGACCGAACGGCGGCATTTGCGTGACAGGCAGCCGCGTTGGCGGAACCGTGCACGGCTCGTCGCGCCCCAGGTCAGGACTTTCAGGGAGTTATGACGCGATGGGCAGCATCGCGAGCTCTTACGCAGATCACACGATTCGATTTTTCATCTGGCATCGCACTCACCGGAGTGACTGCCGACATTGATGTTCCCGCTTTGAGTCAACGCGCCGTCTCAAAACAGCCGGGTTACGACTAGAAGCATTACAGAGAAGATAACTACCAAGGGGTACGCAGCAACATGTTCAGGATCGTTCTTCATGTAGGAGCGGTGATCGCAGCCGTTTCGGCCGGCGCCATGGCGCATGCCGAGCAGCCGGCCACGTCGCCGAGACCTGGCCAGGCTGCCACCGCCCCGCAGACCACAGCACCGAGTCCCACGACTCCGACCGGCGCGAAATCCGTTCAGGCTCCGACGACGGCGGCCGCCACGCAGGCGCCTGCAGCTGCGCTCGCCAACGCCGCCAGTGCGCCGGCTCCCGTCGCGCACGCAGCTCAAGCTCAGGGCGCGGCTCCGAAGCCGATGACCGTCGGACAGGCGCAGACAGCCCCCGCCGTTGCCCAGCCCGCGCCCACGGCGCAGGCGGCCGCGCCTTCGCCGGCTCCGGCCGCGACCACGCCGCAAGCTGGTGCAACGAACCCGGCACCGGCCGCCGCAACGAACGACACCCAACCGTCGACCGCGACCGAAGCCGTCACGGACACGGCAGCGGGCGACAAGGCGAAGGACCAGGCAGAGAAGCCGGCCCAGGGCGCGGCACAAGGCGGTGCGCAAGCGGCATCACACGTGCCGCATGATCTGTCGCCATGGTCGATGTTCCTGGCCGCCGACATTCTCGTGAAGTCGGTCATGATGGGGCTCGCGCTCGCCTCGCTTGCGACCTGGACCGTCTTCATCGCCAAGACCATCGAGTTCTCCATCCTGCGCCGGAAGCTGAGCGGCGCGCTGCGCAAGGTCGACGACGTACGCTGGCTGTCGGAAGCCAAGCTCGCGCTGGGATCACGCCAGAACGTGCTGACGGCTCTGATCGACGCCGCCATGCACGAGATCAGAATGTCGTCCGAACTGCCGTCTCACGGCGTCAACGAGCGCGCCGCGTCGAGCTTCTCCGAGATCGTACGTGCCGAGGGCCGGCGTTGCCGGACCGGCATGGGCCTGCTCGCCACGATCGGCTCGATCTCGCCCTTCGTCGGCCTGTTCGGCACGGTCTGGGGCATCATGAACAGCTTCATCGGCATCTCGAAGTCGCAGACCACGAACCTCGCGGTCGTCGCGCCCGGCATCGCCGAAGCGCTTCTCGCAACCGCCATCGGCCTCGTCGCCGCGATCCCGGCCGTGATCATCTACAATCACTTCACACGGGTGACGAAGGGCTACATGGAGCTCGTGAACCGGTCCTCCGGCGCCACCGCCCGGATGTTGTCGCGCGATCTGGATCGCGGCCAGAGCCACCACAGCAGTCATCACGGCGAGCGCTTCGAGCCCATCCACGTCCACTCTGCGCCTCCGATGGCGCTGGCGGCGGAGTAGCTCCATGGCCGTCTCTCTCTCGGAAGGCGATGGCGACGATGATCTCGGTGAGACGAGCGACATCAACGTCACGCCCTTCATCGACGTGATCCTGGTGCTGCTGATCATCTTCATGGTGGCGGCGCCGCTGTCGACGGTCGACGTGCCGGTCGATCTCCCGACATCGACGGCCACGCCGCAGAAGAAGCCGGACAAGCCGATCTATGTCAGCATCAAGCCGGATCTGACACTGTTCGTCGGCGAGGAGCAGGTGAAACGGGCGAGCCTGGTGAGCACGCTCGAGCACATCCCCGAGGCGGCGAAGGACAAGTTCATCTTCCTGCGCGCCGACCGGGGCGTGGCGTATGGAGAGCTGATGGACGTGATGGAGCTGCTGCGGACCGGCGGCTATCCGAAGATCAAGCTCGTGACTGTCGAAGGCGTCTCACAGGCCGCCGCCCAGGCTGCACATTGAAACCAGTGAAACGACGGAACTGAAGAATGGTCGAACACAAGTATCAGGGAGCGTCGCGCCGCTTGTGGATCTCAGCCGCGATCGGCGCCCTCATGCTGCACGGTGGCGGCGCCGCGCTCGCGGTCGTCCATCTCAGCGGCAATGACGCGGACGGCGGTCTCGGCGCGGCTGGCGCCGAATTCGCGCTCGAGATCGCCTCGCCCCAGGTCGAGGACAACGATCTTCCGCCGGGTCCCGACAGCGACGCGGCCGAAGCTGCGCCGGAGCAGATGCAGCAGACCGCCGAAGTCAAGGAGTCCGACGCCGTCAAGGACAAGCCGACTGAGACAGAGGAGGAGGCCGATCGGGTCGTCACGCAGAACGATCCCAAGAAGCCGGAGAAGGAGGAACAGCAGCAGGCGACCCAGCAGGCCGAGGCGTCGGTCGCATCTGCTGCGCAGGAAGAATCGGCCCGCAAGGCGCTGGACGAGGCCGCGCCGCCGGCCGAGACGGCCAAGGCCCCCAATCCGGGAATGGGCAAGGACAAGCAGAAGCTGACCAACGATTGGGGCCGAAAGATCAGCGCCTATTTCGAGCTGCACAAGCGCTATCCGGAAGGCAAGAAGCACAATGGCACGGTCAAGGTGGCGCTGGTGCTGAGCCGGGCCGGCAAGGTGGTGTCTGCGTCCGTCATGCAGTCGTCCGGCGACTCGATGTTCGACGATGCCGCGCTGGCGATGATCCGCCGCTCCGACCCTGTGCCTGCGCCGCCGTCCGGACTGACGGACGATCAGTTCAGCTTCAGCCTCGACGTGAACTTCAACCAGAAGAAGTAGACCGTGCGTCGTTCGACGCGTGTATCTTGAAGACTTGGCAGCGCTCGCAATGGCGCGAGCGCTGCTTTTTGCGTCTGCTGGGCCGAGGTCGCGCGGACGAAGGAACCCGAGACCTTTCCATATCCGGCCGGAATTCCCGCGGGACGACCTTTTCCAACGTCTCCTCTCATATTCATACGAAGACGGGTATCCTCGCCGTCATCGTCCGAAGGCGGACGATCCAGCACGCCGTGACGTTTCGGTTCGGCATCTGCTGCCGTGGAGTATTGGATGCCCCGCTTTCGCGGAGCATGACAGCGTTGGAGACTGTAGGGCTCAGCCCACCGCGCGTGCCGATTGGATGGAAACGTTCGTCTAGTACTGTACCCGCGCGCCGACCTGCACCACGGTCGCCGACAGATTGTTCTCGCGGAAGTTGGAGCGCGTCTCCTCGCGCCGGACGCTGGCCCTGAGCTGCAGCAGGCGTGAGAATTTGTAGAGCATGCCGAGCTCGACCAGATAGCGGTTGTCGACCCGCGTCGTGCCGGTGAACGCGTCCTCGCCATAGCCGGCGAGGAACGTGCCGACGAGCCAGGGCTCGAACTGATGCTCGATGCCGACGGTGACGTCGCGCTTGAGCACGCCGGAAATGCCGGGCTCGGTGATCTCCACCACCTGCGACTTGGCCCCCAGCGCGATCGCCGTCTCCTTGGCGAACTGCCATGTCAGATTGGCGTCGGCAATGAAGCCGTTGACCGGCTTGAGCATCGGATCCTGATAGCGGCGCGTCAGATAGCCGACGGCGACGTCGCCTGTCAGCTTGTCGGCGTAGTTGAAGGTCACGCCGGCCTCGACCGCCGTCCCGGTGGAGTCGCGGCGGAAGCCTTCGGCATCGACCGCGATGTCGTGAACGCGGCGATCGACGGCGACGTCGACGAAGGGACGGATCTCCGGCGTCAGATTGTAGGTGATGCGGCTCTGCGAGCCGTATTGGACGAAGTTGCGATCGGCATTGCTGACGATCTGGCCGTCGACGAGCGGCGCGTTCTGGAACGCGACGCGGTCGATGGCGGCCTTGGTCGAGACCTCGACCTCCTCGAACCGCTTGGTGACGCCCGCCGAGCCGCCGACGGTGGAGGCGAGCGGAATCCTGGCGAACCGGCCGGCGAAGCGCGGCGTGCCGGGATCATCGGCATCGACGGCAACGTGGCCCTCGCCGTTGAGCGCAAACGTATCGGTGATGTCGTAGCGCCCATTCACCTTGGCGTCGACGGTAGGCCTGCTGAGCTGCCGGAGCTTCGCATAGTCGATGTAGCCGACGCGCACATCGGCGTTGAGCAGATGCCGCTCGAACTGAGAGCGCACGAGCAGGACCGGCGCAACGCTGACGAAGGCCGAGCCCTTGCCTTGCGGCACACGGCCGGGATTGCTGTCGAAGCCTGAGGACATTTCGAACGCAGGCTTCAGGATGAAGTTTCCCACCGTGATGCCCTTGGGCTCATAGGGGTCTTCCGCCATCATCGGCGGCTGCGGCTGCTCCTGCGGCTTCTGCCCCTTGTTCACCGGCGGCAGCCGCATCTTGGGCTTGTCCGCCAGAACGGGCGGAATCGGCTGCGCATCCTGTCGCGGAATCGGCGGCAGGTTACGCGGCAGCACGCCACGCGTCGCCGGCGGCGGACTGACGGCGAACGCCAGCGCGTCCAGGCAGCGATTGGGCACGTTCGTGACCGACAGCCGGCCTGGCGTCGACAGGCAGCCGCCGACCAGGAGGCCGGCGGACGGTGCACCGAAAAAGCCGTTTCGAACCGGAGCCAGACGCGGCGCCGGCTCGCGGCGCGCGGCCTGCGGGAGCGCGCCCGCGCCCGCATCGATCGGAGACCGCGGCCGCGGCGGTGGAGCCTCCTCCACCTGCGTGGCCGCCTTCGGCTCCGGCTCGACCCCGCCCGGCGAAACGATCACCTGCGGAATGACCAGCGGTCCATTGCTGTTCGCCGGCCTCACCGGCTGGCGGCGGCGATTGGGTACGACCACCACCGGTCCGGCGTCGTTGGTCCCCGGATCTGCATAGGCCCTGACCTGGCTCCCCGGCGTGACGGTCTGACCGTAGGACGGCGCGACTCCGAACAGCGTCACGAGCAGCACGGTGATCGCAACCGTCTCCTGCTGGCACCGTGAGACGTCGCGACCGATGCCACGTCTGGAAGCGACCGTCTCTCGTGCTGCCCGTTCCAAAGAGCCTCGTCTCCGTCGAGTTCGGCAACCCGCGAAGCGCGGCGCCCGCGGCGTGACGCATCCCGGCATCACGGCGTCGAAGGTCGGATCACTCGATGATCAGCGCGCCCTTGTTGCCCTGATGGAAGTCGTCGAAGAATTCGTAGCGTCCCGGCTTCTGCGCCTTGACCTTCACGACGCCTTCCATGTTGGGCTTGATCACCGTCTCGAACTCCAGGGGCTCGCTCTCGAACTCGACCGGCGCGCCATCCAGATTCTTGACCTTGAACACGATCGGCGTGTTGGCCGGCGCCTTCATCTCCGCCGGCTGAAACTTGTTGTCCTTGACCGATATCTCGATGGTCGTCTCAGCCGCCCCTGCCGGCAGCGCGAACGCCGCGAT
Organism: Bradyrhizobium sp. SZCCHNS3052; assembly: GCF_032484495.1. Lineage (NCBI taxonomy): Bacteria > Pseudomonadati > Pseudomonadota > Alphaproteobacteria > Hyphomicrobiales > Nitrobacteraceae > Bradyrhizobium > Bradyrhizobium sp. SZCCHNS3052. The sequence goes on from NZ_JAUETB010000016.1 coordinate 154,583, forward strand.
CAACAGCACGGCGGCTCCTGCTGCCTGTACCTTCCCAAAGAGATTCATGCTGTATGTCCCTGTCCCGAATTCACCCGAATGTGCCGAACGTCTTCCCGCGCTCGCCTGTTTCGACGAGTCTTCGACACTTCATAGAACGACTATAAAGTCCCGAATGCGGCAATTTGCCGTGTCGAAATTTGACAACATCTGTGTGTGCGACAAAGCGCGCGAATTTATTAGTTGTACGGCGTCAAGTCGCCGCGCAGACGCGTGGGCTCGATCATCGCCGATGCACAGCGCCGAATGACAACGACGAAAATCGGCGGTCACTGCGGTCGGTAGCAGCACAATCGCCTTAGTTCGCATCTGTGCTGATATGAGACACGACAGGTCATGCAGCGCCGTCGCGCGCCGCGAACCACACGAGACTCACGATCGACCGCCTACGCTGCGCACAGCACATGCATGATCCTCATGCGCCCGCTCATCGAGACGAGTGCGAGCGAGATGCACGAAGGGACACGCTCGTGCTGGTCTCACGCGGCATGGACCGCAATATGCGTGTGCGTCCATCCAGTTCGAGCCGTGCGCGGACAAGCCTTGCGCGCACTAGAAATGAAATCAGGCGCGGGCCTGCACGCACATATCGCCGGCGAGCGCACACGACCGATGCCCGCCGTCTCACCTGCCGACCCCCAGCCGCCTGTCGTGAATGCTGAGGGATCGCGGCATACGCGCAGGCTTCGCGGCGCCGGGGGCCGGATTCACGCGCAGGGGCGGCAGATCGGGTACAACGGATACGTGCTCTTCGTCCGCCATCGGCTCGGGCTCCGGGCTCTGGCGTGCGACGCTGCGCGCCACCGCAGGCGCGGCGCGCATGATGCCAGGCACGCGCTTGCGTCCCGTCACCATCGCGCGCATCAAATTCTCCCGCTGCAGCACGCTCATCCACACCGTGCCGAGCACATGCACGGCGATCAGGGCGATGATGGCATTGGACGACAGCGCATGCGCCTGCTCGATCCAGCCGACGCCGAAGAACCGGATCGAGACCTGCATGACGCCGCTGATGGTCGAGACGATCAGAAGCGCAAGCATCACGACCAGCATCGCGGCCCCTGCCGGGTTCAGGCCCAGATAGCGTCCCGTCTCTCCGCGCAACATGCCCACGATGTACTGAGGCGCCGCCCGCAGCTTGAGGCTGATCCGCGCAAACAGCGAATGACGGCTGCCGATCAGTCCCCAGATCAGCCTGAAGGCGAGAAGACCGATGACGGCATAGCCCGCCAGGCGATGCAGGCGATCGAACGTGTTGGGCGTGACGCAGGCGACGAGCACGAAGGCCGCGAGCGACCAGTGCCAGACGCGCAGCGGAAAATCCCAGACCGCTACGGTCCCCGAACCCGAGTTCGCCGGCGTCTCGGAGAAGACGCTCCGCTGTGCCTGGCCTGCGTCACGCATGACCATCAGATCACTTCGCCTTGGTGTGCTTCAGCGCGAGGTCCTCGGGGCTGTAGAACAGCTCATAGAGCTTGCCGCCCTTGACGCCGTAGACCTCGTAGCAGGTGCCCTCGATCTTGGTCTGCCGAACCTCGTAGCCCGCGGCCTTCGCCTTTGCCTCGGCCTCGGCGGTGGTCTTCCACGACGCCTTGTCGAGCTTGGTGCAATCCTTGTAGCCGTCGGCGAGCGCCGCGGAGCCCGACGCCAGACCCGCAGCCAAGACCACGCCCATCAGCTTGATGACCTTCATAATCAAATCCCTCCTCGAAGACTGCGCCATCGGCGCCAACAGCGCTCGATGCGCAGGCTACAAAGGGGAGGAGATTTCAACGAAACTTGGACATCATCATCCGCGGCGGATGGCCTCGATCACGCAGGCGCGGTTCGAAACGTTCCGCATCCGGCCGCAATGTCGCTGAGATGCGAACTCACATGCGGTCCCGTCAGGATCGAACCGTGTCGGCAGACTGCTGATCTTTTCAGGACTCGACAACGCGCGCGGTTCCCCGCGCATTGCAACTGATATTGATTCGCAAGGATGTAGCAGCATCATCGCGAGGCGCATGCGCTTTGCTCCCGCACAAGGCGTGGACGGCGCTGTGTGCGGGACCACACTCCTGCCCGATTGCCGCTGTGACCATGGTGAGGCGAGAAAGGAACCGACAGCTACAAGGCTGCGACCTTAAGCCTCAGAAATTTTTTTTTGAGCGTCGCCATCGTTCGCACGACCGGATCGAGATCGATGGTGGATGATGACGATGCGGCTGCTTGCGCACGCATCGTCCGGCCGTCAAACGCACATCCGTGCGGACAGCGGCGCAGCCATCCTGATCCTGGGCGCGGGCGATGCCCTTGCCGACACTGACTGCCGACCAGGATGGCGAGTCGTTGCAGGAAAACGACGTGTCGGATGCCTCGGCAACGACGTCCCCGCTTGCGTCGGGATCTGCCATGGACGCGCGCCAGGACGAGCGGCCATTGCCGGGTGAGCTGCGCTTGCGCCGCCCAGTGCGGCGCATGCCTCGCGAGCCCTGGCGCGGATTTCGACATGCGTCACTCCATCGCTGCGGCAGGGGCAGGATGATGATGGATCGTCCTTGCCGCCATCGCGCGACAAGCGCCGCCCTCAGCGATGGATCCTCGAGGAGCGAGCGAGCTTGCGTCCCACGGTCGCGCGCAAGGCGACGCGCATCACGCGCCCGGCCGTCGGGAATGGAAGGCTCGTCACTTCGTTCCGGAGAAGACGCGGCTGATGAAGTCGGAGCTCTCGGGCGACTTCGTCATCTCCGGCGACGGCTCGGGCTGGGCCGGCGGCTCGGTTGGTACGGATCGGATCTGCGGTCGGCTTCGGACGGTGACGCTGCGCGTCGCGCGCGCCTCCTGCTCGCCTCCGTTCGGCTTGCTCACCGTGATCATGATCTTCTCGGAGATCACGGGCGGATCGAAGTTGAGATGCCTGGTGTCGCCCAGCACGAGCTGCAGCGTGTGCTTGCCGGGCGACAATTCGATCCGCGCCTCCGTCTCCCCCGCTGCGTAATGAACGTGTTTCTTGTCGCGCGGAATCTCCTCGCCGGCCTGCATCGTCTCGTCGACGTCGACCAGAAGATGATGATGGCCACTGCCGGCGAAATCGTCGCCCGCATGGGTAACGCCCATGTTGCGCAGTCCGAAGCGAGCGATGAAGGGCCCGGTCACCGTCTCCCCGTCCGCAGGAGAGATGAAATAGACGCGGGCATCCTTCGCAGCCTTCGTCCCCTTGGCCGGCGCCAATGACGGCGCGAGCACGAGCGATGCGGTCAGGATGAGGCAGAGTCGCGCAGACCTCGGCAGCATGCAAATCCCCTATGGTGAGAGCGCGATGCGGAAACCCAGGGTCGGATGCCGGATGCGGCCGTCATAGCGGTCGCGGCTGCCGGCCCGCGCATCGGCGGCGCCGTTCTTCCACGATCCCGAGCGGATGACGCGGGCATAGCTACCTTCCTCGAGCCAGGCCGATCCGTCCGCCGGCGCGCCCTTGTAGTTCTTGTGCCAGCTGTCGGCGACCCACTGGCCGACGCCGCCGCCCATGTCGAACAGGCCGTAAGGATTGGCCTGGACGCTGCCGATCTTCGGCGGCTGGTCGGTCTCGGCGTCGCCCGTGCCGTTGCAGCCCTTGCAACTGGCCATGCCGGGGCGCATGCGATCGCCCCACCAATAGCGGGTGCGCTGGCCGCCGCGCGCGGCATATTCCCACTCGGCCTCGGTCGGCAGCCGGAACGACTTGCCGGTCGCCTTCGACAGCCAGGCGAGATAGGCCTGCGTGTCGTCGTAGCTCAGGTTGGTGACCGGACGATCATCCGCACCGGCCGCGATGTCGGCGCAGCTTGCCGCGGCGACACACTGCTTCCACTCGCCGATCGTCACGGGATGCTTGCCGAGCGAGAACGGTCGCACGCTGACCTGATGCGCCGGCTGCTCGGACTCGTCGTCGCCGCCCATCGCAAAACTGCCACCGGCGATCGCAACCAGCTCAGGAACGCGCAGCTTCGGCCCGGCTTCCGGCGCCGGCGCGGGCCGCGGAATGGCTGCCGTGTCGGATGATCGCGCCAGCGTCGCCTCGAGTGCCGGAGCATCCTGGCGCGGCGCGATGAAGGCGCTGGACGGCGATCGCGCGGCGTCCTGGCGCGCGCCGGCGGCTTCCAGCAGGATCCGGCGCGGCGGAGGCAGCGGCGCGGCGGACTGCGCCTCCTGCTGCGAGCTCGACGATCCGGCCGACCCAGGCGGCGCCTGAATCAGCAGCCTGATCTCGCGTAACGGCAACAGCACGCCGCCGAGGAAGACGATGCCGAGGACCACGACGCCGAGCGCTCCGCGGATCAGCTTCTTGCGCGCACCTGCCGCCGGTGCGAACACGGCCTTCAGCCGGCCGCCCTCACCCGCCTCCTCCTGATCACCGTCGCTGCCGTCGTCCCATCTGTCTGGAAGGGACGCCGCCGGCGCGGGTGACGGGCGCACCGGAGAGACTGGTGCAGGTTCTCGTCGAGCCGCACTCTCCGGCTCTGCGATCTCCCATTCGGCATCGAGCGACTGCTCGAGCGCGCCGCACATCATCAGCAACAGCCCGCCTTCGCTCTTGCCGGTCCAGCGCTCCTGCACCTCGGGACACTCGACCTGATCCTCGACGCGCAGGAAGCTCGGCGGACGCATCGGGCTGAGCGAGACCTGCACCGTGCGGCCGCAGCGCCGGCAGGCCACCGCGCGGGAATCCTCCGGCAGCGCATCCTCGGCGAGCTTGGGAGCCCGCAGCCATTGCAACGCTGAACTCTCGCTCATGCTGTCCTCGCTCGTGATGCCCGCCAACCCCGTCACTGACCCCAGCTGGCGAACACGTCCTTGAACACGCGGTCGCCGTCGGATCCCTTCTCGATCGACAGCAGCGCCCGGTTGCCGCCCTCGTAGACGATCGGAATGTCGAACCACTGCTTGCCCTTGAGAAGCATCAGGTTGCGCTTGGTATCGACCTCGTTGGCCGACAGCGCGACCATGAAGTATTTCGGTGTCACCCGGGCGGTCTGGGTCACCAGCGCCGTCCCGCGCTCGGCCTCCTCGCCCTTCAGGCCGATGCCCCTCAGGCTGGTCAGGCCGCTGACCGACTGATCCGGCCAGTCGAACTTGAGCTCCATGATGTGACTCGCCGGCATCTCCATGTCGGCGTTCCGCCGCAGCGAGATCGTGGCCTTGGTGCCGTTCTCGATCTCGATCTCACCCTTGATCGCCGGCGCCGTATCGAGTCGCGGCCCCTTGGTCTGCTCGATCGACCAGGTGACCTTGCCAGGATAACGCTTGCCCTTCGGATCCTGCGGATCCTCATGATAGAGGAACGCCTGCGCCGGCGTGCTGACCGGCACGCTCATGCCGACCGTGGCATGCTCCTCTGCCGCGGCGACAACCACCGGCTTGGCCTCCGGCATGATCCGCTCCGCATTGACCTTATGGGCGCCCGGTTCGCTCGGCAGAGCCGACGCTGCCGTCGCACCGCTCAGGGACAGCTGGACCCATTCCGACGCGCGCTCCCAGGACACCGCCGCACCGACGACTGCCAGCAGTCCGGCCGCGGCAAATGCCATCACCCGCCGGCTCGGCAGACGGCGGCGTGGTGCCGCGGCGTTCTCCGTCGACTTGAACGCCATCTCGACGAGGGAGGGATGAATCTTGATCTCTGTCGCCGGCGCTGCAGAAGTCGCAGCAGCGGCTGGAGCCGCAGCAGCGGCGGCGGGCTCAGTGGTGGCAGAAGCCGCTGCCGCAGCGGGTGTCGCAACGACGCCAGGCTTCACGGGCTCTGCCGGCGCGGCGCTCGTGGACTCCGCCTCGATCTCCGCCGTGACCACCATCTTTTCGGCAGGGCGCTGCGGCACCGCAAACCGATCGGCGACGATGACCGGCGCTTCAGTGACGGCGGCGGCGCTCGGCTGGGTCGGCTCGACCGTGGCCGGCTGCGCGACGGTCGGCAGCTCAGGCGGAGCCGCAGTCACAACCGGCGCCACGATGTCCGCGGCCGGCTGGCGCGGCGGACGCCGGCGCAGCACGCGAATCTCCGGCGCGGGCTTGGGCGCAGCCACGCGGCTCTCGGCACGCTGCGCTATAGCGGGCGCGCCCGGCTTGCCGGCGGCAGCCGTGACGATGTCCGTCCCCGAGCGGCGAGCCATCGAGAGATATTTCGCGACGGTGGCGATCTCCTCTTCGAGCGAGTGCGTCGTGAAGACCTGCCGTGGCTGCGGCCGCTGCTTCGGCGCGGGCGCTGCCGCGCGGGCCGGCCGCGGCAGCTCGGCGGCTGGTGCATCGGCTGGTCTGGACGTATCGGCGGGCAGCAGCGCAGCTGTGACCGAGGCTGTCTCGACGCCGGCAGGGCGCGCGCGCAGCTCGATCATGCGATCGGGAAACAGGATCGCGGCGAGATCGCGCAGCGAGGCACCCGGCATCAGCAGCCGCCGCAGCGCTGGTGGAACGCGGCGCAGCGTGTTCGTCTCGGTGCGTTTGACAACAGGATCGTTGCGGCCGGCTCCGACCAAGGCTCCGTCGTCGTGACGCTCGTCGCTGATCAGAACCTTGCGGGCCCGCAGCATCGCCGTCAGTTCGCGCAGATCGGAGCGGGAGGCGTGGTCGACGACCAGAAGATCGAAGGTGCCGATCCGGGCCGGCAGCAACTCGGCGACACGCCAGGCCGGCATCACGTGACAGGGAATCTCCTCGAGCCAGCCGTCGAGAGACCTGCGCGCAGCAAGCCGAAGTCGGCGTGCGGTCGGACCGGAGCAGGCCGACGCCATCTTCTGCATCGAGTCCCTGAACCGCTTTACCGCTTGCCTGACGGCGACGCCCGCATTCTGCGCGATGCCCAGCGACATGCGGGCGCCGATCACCGCTTCGAACAAGGCCAGCGACCGCGTCTCCAGCCGCGCGCGCTGAGCCGCGAGGTCATGCAGCAGCTGCCGCTCCTCCGGACTTTCGATCCGCATCAGCACGGCCCAATTCCAGGCCGCCACCCATTCCGCGAGCGTCGCCGCATCCTTCGCCTCGCCCGCGCCCGGCGCGGACCGCAGCCGCTGCGCCAGACTCGGCGCGCCCGCTGCAGTCACCATCCGGCAGGCGGTCCTGACGAGTTCGTAGTCCGGGCTGGCCTCGCGGATCTTCTCCATGGTCGCGAGAATGCCTGTCCACCGCGTTTCGAGCTCCTGCGGCTCCGTCTCGGCGTCACCGACCCGCGACAGCACGTCATCCTGAACGGAGACGGCGAGTTCTCCCGCCCGGGCGAACAATTCGCCGAGGCGAGCGAGTTCGATCAGCGGTCCCGATACGCGCGTCATGACGGTCCGAATCGCCGCGCCGAACGCGGCCAGCCGCTGTGCATCGGCCAGCATCGCCCTGACGTCACCGTCCGGCATGGACAGCTTGGAGCAGGCATCGGCCACGTTGCGGACGGCGAGCGCGGCCGTCACGATGGCGGCCTCGACGCTCTTGACGATGTGCTCGAGGTCATCGAACGCCCGCGCCGATTCCAATGGAAGCGCGGGTGCATCGATCTGCGTTGCGATCGACGTCCAGCGCGCGCGCAATGCATGCAGGTCGTGACGCCACAGCAGGAAGCGCCCGACATATTGCCAATCCGCCGGCTTCGACGGCTCGGCCCCCTCCACCGTGATGGCCTCGACGGCGGCCTTCAGCGCGCGGCGCGAAGGCGAGAACCGCGCGAACGGCTTCTCGCCGGCCGCAAGCCGCTCGACCACGCGGATCGCGTCCCTCCTGGTGAACGCCTCGGCCGGCGCCTGCACCTGGCGCCTCGTGAATTCGGCGCTTCGGGACAGCTGGAACGACGCATCACGCGCCCACCCCACGACCTTGTCGAGACCCGCGGGAGCGTCGGCCTTGGCGGTGCCGAGCGGCGACAGCCGTGCAAGCCAGGTCTCCTCGGCGATGGCGCGATGGCCAGCCACCAGCGCATCGAGATCGGCCGCCAGACGGTTGGTTGCGTCGAGCCCGAAGGTCGCGATGGCGTCGAGCGCGAGATCCTCGTCGCGGCCAGCGTCCGACGTCAGCCCTGCCTGGTGCTGCAGCTCCGCGTGCAGACGCAGGATAGCGGCGGTGTCGGGAAGCGCCGCGAGCTCCGGCAACTCGACATCGATGTGCTTGAGATCAGCGGCAAGCCGCAGCCGCGCCTCGCGTGCCTTGTCGATCGCCGTCACGAGCGAGTCGGTGGCCGCGAGCAGGTGCTTCGGCCGGTCGGTGAACCAGGCATGCGCGTCCTGCTCGCCGATCAGCGCCTTGAACAGATCGAACGGCAGCTCCGGCAAGCCGCCGGCGAGCCGCAGATTGCGCCGGACGATCTCGGCGATCTCGTCGTCGAGCGATGCGATCTGCGTGCGCTTCGAGATGATGTCGCGTTCGAGCCGGCCGATCTGACCGACCTGATCGCGCAGATTTGGCGTATCCAGGATCGATTGCAGCCGGCCCGCCAGGGCTTCGGCCTTCCTGAGCACGTCCTTGTCGGAGCCGGTCGAGCTGACGGTCAGCTCGCGAATGGCCGGCGGCAGCTTCTGATGCAGCAGCGAAAGTGCAGCCTCGTCCCTGGACACGACGAGGACGCGCGAGCCGAGCGCGAGGTGATGGCAGACGACGTTGACGAGCGCCGTAATCCGATCGTCGCGTTCGACAGACTGGACCATCAGGCCATCCGACCGCGACAGTTCGCGTACGACCTCGACATCCTCCGCGACAGCGGGCAGCGGGAAGAACAGATCGCCCTGCTCGACCGCAGCAGGCTTGGGCGCAGGCGCAAGGTCGATCGGGCCGCCGACGATGCCGGACAGGTGCCGGCGCGCATTGGCGTGGCCACGTCCATCCGGCTGCGAGAGCAGCGCGCTCACGGCTCCCGACAGGCAGCACTCACTCTGCGGCGCATGCTCGATCGCGTTCTTGAGACGGTCGATGTCGCGCAGGGCGAGGCTCTCCGGCCGCCGCCGCGCGGATATGACCCAGCGTCCCGACGTGAGCGCGGCCTCCGAGGCCTCCATGGCCGGCGCATCGTCCGAAGACGCGAATTTGCGCGACGTCTTGTAACCGGATTGCGCGCCTGCGGCGCTCAGGATCTGATCGAGGCCGATCGGCGTGAACGGCGACAGCTCTGCGCGCTGCTCGAGCGCCTCGACCAGGCGATCCGGCTTGTCGCGCACAGCAAGCGCCACGTCCGGCGCCACGGCATCGAGCGCCCTCAAATTGACGGTTGCGCCGACGAAGCGCGGCCGGACCCTGACCTCGGCATCCGGACGCGCAATGATCTCGATCTCGACCGCGCGCTCGAACAGCGGCAACTCGAATTCGCGCCCGCCCTGCCGCCACGATGACAGCGCGATGCCCCACATGACCTCGATCGCCTGATCGTCGCGGGCCGTGGCCGCCATGTCGCGCAGCCGCTGATGGATCGCCATGGTCCGGCGGCGCATGCGCTCGGTGTCGGCCCAGGCGGTCCATGGCCCGCTGATATAGCGCTCGATCCGCTGCACGAGGTCAGGACGCTGCTCCAGACGCAGCCGTCCGGTCCAGGCGCCCAGCGCCGGGGCGGGCGAAAAATCCTCGGGCCGTGCGTGGCGGGCGAAGGTGAGGCGGTTCTTCTCGATCTCATCGACCGTGACGACGATGCTCTCGTGCGGCGATGGACGACGGTCGGGCTCGGACGACGGCTCGACCCAGATCTTGAGATCGTAGTCGATGGCGGGAGGCTGCGTCGCAGCAAGCGCCTCGACGGCGAGCCACACCGGGCCGTCAACATCGAAGGTATTGAGCACCACGCCCGGCAGACCCGCCAGCTCCTCCTGGTCGAGCGCGAAGCCATGATCGTCGGCGAATGGATGATCCGGCTGCCGCTCCGCCGGGGAGCCCTCGGCACGAATGATCTCGGTCAGACTGCCGAGCACGTCCTGCAACGGCTCGACGACCGATCCCGTGCCGAGCGCTTCGCTCGTCGAGAACGCCCAGGCGTCGGTCGGCGACTGCGACTCCAGGGCCGCCGCACCGATAGCACCAAGCAGCCGCATGCCGTGATCGGCTGCACTGCTCTGCGCCTTGCGATCGCCCGCGCCGGCCTCGTTGGGCCGCACATTCACCAGCTGGCTCATCGCACAGATCCTTCTCTGAAGTCGGCCGCGACGTCGGCGGGAGCTCGGCGAGAGGCTGACCGACAAGGATGGCCCTGCGCGTGATCGCGGTGCGCCGGGCGATCGAAGGGTGGGTTCAGAGTGGACAAGCTTGCCTCGCTGCAACGTCGACGGAACTCCCGACTCGTTGCGGAGGGGTATGGCGAAGTGAGGTCACATCAATGACCCGACAGGTAGATGAATGTGACGATTCTCGCCCCTGTCGGGGAATCGGGAAAAAATCCCGGGTCATTCGATGAGGAAAATCGTGCCTAACAAGTTTGTTAGTCTGGGCTTTTTGTGTAGCGCGGCGCGCGTGGCCGGCAACAAGCTTGGGTTGCGGACGAATACGCTGGAATGTGTCTAAGAATACTTCTAACACTCAAGAAGAAATATCCCGACGCATGCCGAACGCCCGATCTCCACGCCGCAGCGCGGCTGCGGTCCATGTTCGGCCACGAACCCGCCGCGGATGCGGCTCGCTTGCAAGGCAGGCGCCACAAGCATTGGCGCCTGCGTGCATCGCGCTGCGCGCTCCCCTCCGCAAGTACCGGGATCGCATCCGACGGAAGCCGCGTGGGCAGGACGTCCGCGATGGCCCCGCAGCCGGTGCTGCTTGAAACACCCTCGAAGCTGAAGTAGCTGTTGTTGTAGAGACATCAACGTCATCCAGACGTTTCCCCGATCGATGGGGCCGGGACTGCATGGTGAGGCAACGGACGAGAGCTGCGGCCGCATGCGGTGCCGTGCTGTTCACGGTGGTTTCCCTGTCGTCGCGCGCGCAGGCGCAGTCTGACGGCGCGGCAGGCCGGGAGCCGGCGACGGTCAAGCTTTCCGCAACGCAACAGAAGCAGATCGGACTCCAGACCGCCGTCCTGGCGGCGGAATCCCATCCCGAGCAGTTTCGCGCCTACGGCACGGTGCTGGACGTCGCCAGGCTGACCGACCTGACCAACAACTATGCCAATGCCCAGGCGCAGCTGCAGACGGCACAAGCGAAACTCGACGTCGCAAGACTCGCATTCGAGCGCGCCCGCGACCTCGTGCAGTCGGCGGCGATGCCGCGGAAGGATGCGGAGGCGGCGGAGGGCACGTTCCGGACCGATCAAGCCAGCCTGGCTGCCGCCGAATCGCAAGTGAAGACCCTGATGGCGACGGCGCGGCAGGAATGGGGCGCCGTCATCGGCAAGGGCATCATCGAGCGCTCGCCGCAGGTCGTGCAACTGATCGAACGCGAGCAGCTGCTGGTGCAGGTCACGCTGCCGCCCGGCGTGACTCTGGCCGGGCCGCCGCGCGGCGCGCTGGCGCAGGCGCCCACCCGCAGCGCCAACATCGATCTGCGCTATCTGTCGGCTGCGCCGCGAACCGATCCGCGCATCCAGGGAGTGAGCTATTACTTCGTCGCCGCCGGCGACAGCGGGCTGCTGCCGGGGATGAACACCACCGCCTACGTGCCCTCGGGCAAGTCGTTCGACGGCGTCTTCATCGAGGACACCGCGATCGTGCAATGGCAGGGCCGCTCGTGGGTCTATTTGCGCGCCGGTCCCGAGATCTTCAAGCGCCACCCGATCCGCACCGACCAGCCAGTGTCCGACGACGACTATGTCGTGCAGGACATTCCGTCGGGCTCCGAGATCGTCCTGCGCGGCGCGCAGGTGCTGTTGTCGGAGGAGGCCAAGAGCGAGCTGCGCGGCGGCGGCGACGATGATTGACGGCGTTCGCGGCGCCGCGACCGGCCCCCAGGCGGCGCTGATCTCGTTTGCCATCCGCTTCCGCGGCATCGTGCTGGGGGTGGCCTGCACCATTCTCGGCTACGGCATCTTCTCGCTAGGCAGCGCCAATTACGCGGTGTTTCCCGAATTCGCGCCGCCGCAGGTCTCGATCCAGACCGAGGCCCCCGGGCTCAGTCCGGAACAGGTCGAGGTGCTGGTCACGCAGCCGATCGAAATCGCGATCAACGGTCTCGCCGGCGTCGAGAGCATGAGGTCGTCGTCGATCCAGGGCCTGTCCGTCATTTCGGTTATCTTCCAGCCCGGCACCGAGGTGTTCCGGGCGCGGCAATTGGTGACCGAGCGACTCGCGGTCGTCGCCGGCAGCCTGCCACAGGGCGTGCGGGCGCCATCGATGACGCCACTGGTGCCGGCGGCCGGCACCGTGCTGGCGATCGGGCTGACCTCCGAGCAGCGCTCGCTGATGGATCTGCGCACGATCGCCGATTGGACCGTGAGCCGGCGGCTGCTGGCCGTCGCGGGCGTGGCGCAGGTCACGACCTATGGCCGGGACATCCGGTCGCTGCAGGTGCAGGTGAGATCCGACGACCTTGTCCGCTTCGGCGTCGGCATGAACGACGTCGTCGCCGCCGCGCGCAAGGCCACCGGCGTGCGCGGCGCCGGCTTCGTCGACACCGCCAATCAACGGGTCATCCTGCAGACGCAGGGCCAGTCGCTCACACCCGAGCAGCTGGCGCGCACCGTCCTGCTGCACCAGGGCGGCGCCAGCGTGGTGCTCGGCGACGTCGCGACGGTCGTGAACGCGCCGGAGCCGCCGATCGGCGGCGCGCTGATCAACGGCCGGCCCGGCATCATGATGATGATCAGCCAGCAATTCGGCGCCAACACGCGCACCGTCGCGGCGCGCGTCGAGGCCGCGCTGCGGGAGCTGCGCCCGGCGCTCGACAGCGAGAAGGTCAGGCTGCACGCTGATCTGTTCCGTCCGGCGACCTTCATCGATGCGGCAACGGAGAACGTGCTGTTCGCCCTGCTGATCGGCGGCGCCCTGGTCATCATCGTGCTGTTGCTGTTCCTCTACGACTGGCGCACCTCCGTCATCAGTTGCACCGCGATCCCGCTGTCGCTGTTGTCGGCCGTGCTGGCCCTGCAGTGGATGGGACAGAGCCTGGACACGATGACCCTTGGCGGCCTCGCCATCGCGATCGGCGAGGTCGTCGACGATGCCGTCATCGGCGTCGAGAACGTGGTGCGCCGGCTGCGCGAGAACCGCGGCCTGCCGTCGCCGCGCAGCGAAGCGCGCGTGGTCTACGATGCCATGCTCGAGGTGCGCAGCGCGGTCGCCTATGCGACTTTCGCCGTGCTCCTGGTGTTCGTGCCGATACTTGCGCTGCCGGGCCTCGCCGGCCGGCTGTTCGGACCGCTCGGCATCGCCTACATCCTCGCCGTGGTGGCCTCGCTGATCGTCGCGCTGACGGTCACACCGGCGCTGTCGATGCTGCTGCTGGCCGGCCGGAAGCCGCGCGAGGAACGCGAGCCGCCGCTGGTGCGCTGGTCGCGCGGCTCCTACGAGATGCTGTTGCGGCGGCTCGGCCGCTTTCCCAAATCCGTCATGTTGACGGCCGTGCTGGTGACCGCCGGCGGCGCAAGCCTGGTTCCGTTCTTCGGCGGCACCTTCCTGCCCGACCTGAAGGAAGGTCACCTGATCCTCCACGTCTCGACGCTGCCGGGCACCTCGCTCGACGAATCGCTGCGGCTGGGCACACTGATCGCCGGAGCCCTGCAGGGCGTGCCGGAGGTCCGCAGCGTGGCGCAGCATGCCGGCCGCGCCGAAGCCGGCGTCGATACCGCGGGCACGCATTCGAGCGAGATCGAGGTCGACCTGAAGCCGGGCCTGTCCGGCGAACAGCAGGAGCTGGCGCAACAGCGCATCCGCGCCGCGCTCGCCAACTTCGCCGGCATCAACCTGTCGATCAAGACCTACCTGACCGAGCGCATCGAGGAGACGCTGTCCGGCTTCAACGCCGCCGTGGTCATCAACGTGTTCGGCCCCGATCTCGACGATCTCGAGCGTGCGGCGCGCGACATCGCGCGCGAGCTCGGCGAGGTCTGGGGCGCGATCGACATCCAGCAGCAGTCGCCGCCGGGCATGCCGCAGGTCAACGTGACCCTGCGCCCGACCGATCTGCAATCCTGGGGCCTGGACGCGGTCGAGGTGCTGGAATTGATCCGCACCGCCTATCAGGGCGACGTGGTCGGCCAGGCCTATGAAGGCAACGTGGTCTTCAACGTCATCGTCAAGCTCGACCCCGATGCGAGCGCCCGCCCGACCGAGATCGGCAACATGCCGATCCGGACGCCGAGCGGCGCCTACATTCTCCTGAAGCAGGTCGCGGACGTGTACGGCACCGCGGGGCGCTACGTCGTGCTTCATCGCAATGGGCAGCGCGTCCAGACCGTCACCGCCAATGTCGCCGAGCGCGATCTCGAATCCTTCGTGGCCGCGGCCAAACGGAAGATCGCCAAGGAGGTCAAGCTGCCGCCGGGCGCGCATATCGAGTTCACCGGCGCGGCCGAGGCGCAGGCCAAGTCGCGGCGCGACCTGCTGGTGAATTCGCTGCTGGCGACGATCGGCATCGTGCTGCTGCTGTCCTTCGTCACCGGGCACTGGCGCAACCTGGTGCTGGTGCTGATCAACCTGCCGTTCGCCTTCGTCGGCGGCGTCATCGCCGTCGCATTGACCGGCGGCGTGCTGTCGCTGGGCTCGATGGTGGGCTTCGTGACGCTGTTCGGGATCGCGCTGCGCAACTCGATCCTGATGATCTCGCATTATGAGCATCTGGTCGTCGCCGAAGGCCGCGCCTGGAATCTGGAGACCGCGATCGCCGGAGCCGCCGACCGCCTGGTGCCGATCCTGATGACCTCGCTGGTGACCGGCCTCGGCCTGCTGCCGCTCGCGCTTGGCGCCGGCGAGCCGGGCCGCGAGATCGAGGGACCGATGGCCGTGGTCATCCTCGGCGGACTCCTGACCTCGATGGCGCTCAACCTGCTGGTGCTGCCGACGCTGGCGCTGCGCTTCGGCCGGTTCGCGCGCGGCGTGCACGCCCGCGGAGATGTCGCGGCGAGCTGATCTTGGGCGTTAGACGTCCGCGACGTTCGCCGCACGTGGCTGCTCGGCGCTTCACCGTGCGGACCGGATGAAGGGGATTAAATTCCGACCCGTGTTGACGAGCTTGCCACTGGTCAACTGCAGACCTTCGCGACCGAGTTACAGGCGTCCGCATTCAGCCGATTTCGTTGAAAAAGTCAGCAGTTGCGACGCAGAGATATCGGTGATTCAGTCTGTCTAGTGGGCAGGACTGAA
>NZ_JAUETB010000017.1:0-120121 GCF_032484495.1 Bradyrhizobium sp. SZCCHNS3052
CACGGCGTCTAGCGCCAAGGACCCAACGGCTTCCCGCCCACCATCATCATGGCAGACTTTCCAGACACAGGGACCCAACCCCCAGGGCGATGTTTGAGGCAGCTTGGTCATTGGCATCTGCCGCCCCACCTCGGCTGCGGCGTATGGGTCCCGGGTCGGCGCCGTCAGCCACGCTCCGCGTCGCTGACGGCTTGCCCGGGACGACAGCGGAGGACCGCGCGTCGACTTCCGATAAAAATAATCGTCTTGCTATTTTTCGGAATTCATGATTTGATCCGCCCATCCCGCCTCACTGCGGAGGGGCGTTGCGCGCGATCGTCACGACACGCGAGGCGGGGAGCGGTGGCCGCGAGAGATCGCAGCGTCTTCTCACGAGGACGCGGACGAACGATGTCTTGCGGACGTGAAGTCGCAGCGTCCTGATACCCCGATGCTGGTATCACGCGCTGATGCGCAAGCATCATGCGCAATGGTGGCCAACACGCCCGGCGCACCAGGGAGACTGCGTATAAGCGTGAAGCCCATCGCGCGGGGAATGCCGGGATGCCTCGGCTGAACCTGTGGTACCTGCCGCCTGCATTTTTTTCGCAGGCGGGCCATGGGTGCGGCCAGCGCCCGGCATTCCCCGCGCCCTCTGCATGCTCGCGAGGGACGAACTGATCGCAGACCTCGGGCATCAGATGCCGCGAGAACGCGCTGACATGTCGTCGCCTGCGGCCGCTGTTTGAACCGTGAATCCGCCTCGCACACCGCTGTCGTCCCGGACAAGCTGCGACGCGCGCCAGCGCGGCGCAGATCCGGCACCCATACGCCGCAGCCGACGTGAGGCGGGAGGTGTCAGCGGCCAGCCTGCCCCAAACTGCTCCCTGGGGTTATGGATCCCGGCGTTCGCCGGGATGACAGTGGAGATTCTGGCGGCGGTCTCGGGCCGCCAACCGCGCCTCGCCATGACGCCCCGCGCACACCTCCCCTAAACCCGCTATGGTGGACGCGAAAACCTCGATTCCACTGGTGCCCCATGCTGCGGATCTCCCGCGACCTCGCCATCAACGAAGACGACATCGAGATCTCGTTCGTCCGCGCCTCCGGCCCCGGCGGCCAGAACGTCAACAAGCTGTCGACCTCGGCGCAGCTGCGCTTCGACACGACCCGGATCACCCTGCCCGAGGACGCCGCCGCACGGCTGGCGCGGCTCGCTGGACAGCGCATGACCAAGAACGGCGTCATCGTGATCCAGGCCGAACGCTTCCGCACCCAGGAGCGCAACAAGGCCGATGCCATCGAGCGCCTGGTCACGCTGTTGAAGGAGGCGATGATCCGGCCGAAGGTGCGGCGCCCGACCAAGCCGACCTTCGGCTCCAAGCAGCGCCGGCTCGAAGGCAAGAAGATCCGCAGCGACGTCAAGGCGGGACGCGGTGGGCGCCGCTTCGACGATTAGTCCGCAACGCTGACATATCCTGCGGCTGGACGAGTCCTGCGCACGCTTTGTTCCGGCCGAAACAGCCCGCTACTACCACGGCGCTCTCGCTGCGACCTAGTCTCATCAAAAATGATGAGAGAGGATCGATGTCGGGACGGCGTACGGCGCAAGAGCTGCTGCTTGTTTTAGGACTAGGATGGTGCGGCGCAGTCCTGAGCACCACGATCGCATCGGCGCAGATGGCCTTGCCGTCGCCCAAGCCTGCCGACGGCGCGACCTTGTTCAAGCAGCAATGCGGCGTCTGCCACACGCTGAGCAGCGCCGAGCCGATGCGCCAGGGGCCGCCGCTGTCGAAGGTCGTCGGCCGCCGCGCCGGCTCCGTCGAAGGCTTCCGCTATTCGGCCGGCTTCGCGAAAGCTGATTTCACCTGGGACGAGACCAGGCTCGATGCCTGGCTGACCAACCCGCAAGAGCTGATCCCCGGCGCCGTGATGGCGTATCGCCAGGCCAAGCCCGACGTGCGCGCCGCGATCATCAACTACCTGAAGGACAATTGAGATGGCCAAACCCGTTCATTCCATGATCCGCGTGCTCGACGAGGCCAAGGCGCTCGACTTCTACAAGCGTGCCTTCGGCCTGGAGATCGCCGACAACCTGCGCTTCGACGGCTTCGCGCTGATCTATCTGCGCCATCCGTCGTCGCCGTTCGAGGTCGAGCTCACCGTCAACTACGACCGCAAGGAGCCGTATACGCTCGGTGACGGCTACGGCCATCTCGCTGTCGTGGTCGACGATCTCGATGCCGAGCATGCCCGTTTCGAGCGCGAGAACCTGGCACCAGGCCCGTTGCGCGATTTCAAGCACAATGGTGCGACACTCGCGCGCTTCTTCTTCGTCACAGATCCCGACGGCTACAAGATCGAGGTCATCCAGCGCGGCGGCCGCTTCGGATGAGCCGCTGACCACGAAAATACACCAAACAAAAACCCAACGGAGGATACCCATGAGAGAAGTCGATCGCCGCAACAAATACGACCGCCGCGTCTTTCTCAAGGGCGCGGCCTCGACCGTGCCGGCCGCAGCCGTGGCTTCCGCGACCGGCCTCGGCATTGCCGATGCCTGGGCGGAGGATGCCAAGGCGCTGACGCCGGCCACCCTGAAGACACTCGTGAAGGTCGCGCGCGACATCTATCCGCACGACTTCCTCGCCGACCGCTACTACATCACCGCGGTCAAGCCGTGGGACGGCAAGGCCGCGGAGGATGCCGCCGTGAAGGCAATGATCAATGACGGCGTCGCCCGGCTCGACCAGGACGCGCGTGACCGCCACAAGGTGCCTTACGCCCAGGTGCCGTGGGAGGCCGACCGCGTCGCGCTGCTCCAGGGCATCGAGCAGACGACCTTCTTCAAGACGCTCCGCGGCGACCTCGTGGTGTCGCTCTACAATCAGAAGGAGCTCTGGCCGAAGTTCGGCTACGAGGGCTCCTCCGCCGAGCATGGCGGCTACATCAACCGTGGCTTCTCCGACATCGACTGGCTGCCGAAAGCCTGACGCCGGCGAACAACAGAAAACACGGAGGAAACCACCATGGCAAAATTCGATCAGAACGATTCGGGCGTGGTCGTGATCATCGGCTCGGGCGCCGGCGGCGGCACCCTGGGCAACGAGCTCGCGCAGAAAGGCATCAAGGTCGTGATCCTCGAGGCGGGCAATCGCTACGAGATTCCCGACTTCATCAACGACGAATGGGAGAGCTTCACCCAGCTCGCCTGGACCGACATGCGCACGACATCCGGGACCTGGCGCGTGGCGAAGGACTTCGCCAACCTGCCGGCCTGGATCGTGAAGGCGGTCGGCGGCTCGACCGTGCACTGGGCGGGCGCCTCGCTGCGCTTCGACGAGCACGAGTTCAAGGCCCGCACCACCTATGGCGGCGTGCCCGGCACGAGCCTGTTGGACTGGCCGGTGACGCTCGCGGAAATGGAGCCGTGGTACGCCAAGGCCGAGTTCAAGATGGGCGTCACCCGCACCAACGACATTCCGGGCCTACCCGGCAACAACAATTTCAAGGTGCTCGAAGCCGGCGCCCGGAAGATCGGCTACAAGACCGTGCACACCGGCAACATGGCGATCAACTCGCAGCCGCGCGACGGCCGCGGCGCCTGCCAGCAGATCGGCTTCTGCTTCCAGGGCTGCAAGTCCGGTGCGAAATGGTCGACCCTGTACACCGAGATCCCGAAGGGCGAGGCCACCGGCAATCTCGAGGTGCGCCCCAACAGCATGGCGATCAAGATCGAGCATGACGCCTCGGGCAAGGTCACCGGCGTGGTCTATGCCGACGGTCAGGGCAAGATGCAGTTGCAGAAGGCCCGTATCGTCGCCGTCGCCGGCAACTCGATCGAGAGCCCGCGGCTTCTGCTCAACAGCGCCTCGAACATGTTCCCGGATGGACTTGCCAACTCCTCCGGCCAGGTGGGGCGCAACTACATGCGGCACATGACCGGCAGCGTCTATGCGACGTTCGAGAACCCGGTGCACATGTATCGCGGGACCACCATGGCCGGCATCGTCCGCGACGAGGCGGCGTTCAATCCGAAGCGCGGCTTCGTCGGCGGCTACGAGATGGAGACGCTCTCGCTCGGCCTGCCGTTCATGGCCGCGTTCCTCAATCCCGGCGCCTGGGGCCGCAGCTTCACGGCGGCGATGGAGACCTATCCGCGCATGGCCGGCATGTGGCTGGTCGGCGAGGACATGCCGCAGGAGACCAACCGCATCACGCTCGATCCTGTCGCCAAGGACAAGTTCGGCATGCCGGTCGCCTCAGTGCATTTCGACGATCATCCCAACGACGTCGCGATGCGCGCCCACGCCTACAAGCAGGGCTCGGCGATCTACGAGGCGGTCGGCGCAACCGTGACCTACCCGACCACGCCCTACCCCTCGACGCACAATCTCGGCACCAACCGGATGAGCGAGAAGGCCAAGGACGGCGTCGTCAACAAGTTCGGCCAGACCCACGACGTCAAGAACCTGTTCGTCTCCGACGGCAGCCAGTTCACGACGGGAGCCGCATGCAACCCGACGCTCACCATCGTGGCGCTGGCGATCCGCCAGGCGGACTACATTGCTGGCGCGATGCAGAAGAAGGAGATTTGATTACGATCGGTATGGTGACGCAAAACTCTTGCGGCGATCTCGGTCAGCGCCTCCCCCGCTTGCGGGGGAGGTCGTATCGCATCGAAGATGCGATACGGGTGGGGGAACGCTCAGGAAAGACCGCCGATGTGGCGCCCCCACCCCGCCCTCCCCCGCAAGCGGGGGAGGGAGACGAGAGACCGCCCGAGTGGCTACTCGGCCGCGTCCATGATCGCCGCCGCGGTAAATTCCGGCAGCGTCGCAGTCGCCTTTGCCCGATAGATCAGACAGGAGCAGCGCAGCAGCGACGCAAAATTCTTCACCTCGCCGTGATGGTCGAGCACCTCGGCGTACAGCGTGGTCACGAACTTGGCGAGGCTCATGCCTTCCTTGGCGGCGATCTCCTCGAGCGTGTCCCAGAACGCCATTTCGAGCCGGATCGACGTGCTATGGCCGCCGATCCGCAACGAGCGGGTCTGCGACTCATAATCGCGCTGAGGCTGGTGTGCGAACAGATGGCACATGGGCTTCCTCCGGCTGATCGTTATTTTTGCGAAACGATATACTGGCCCCGCCCGCCTCACAATCCCGTTGGAGAAGGTTGCTTTTCTCTGCCGCAGCGCATGAAAAAAGCTATTCTCGCCGAGATTTGCAGCGTGACCGCCGCAGCGCCGCGCGCCTTCAAGATCCGAGCCAGCCAGCTTTCAAGTTCGTTCGCACCATGCCCGTCCGCCAGCTTCCCGAACAGATCGTCAACCGCATCGCCGCCGGCGAGGTGGTCGAGCGGCCGGCGAGCGTCGTCAAGGAGCTGGTCGAGAACGCGATCGATGCCGGCGCGAGCCGCATCGACATCTTCACCGACGGTGGCGGCCGGCGAAAGATCGCGATCACCGACGACGGTGGCGGCATGACGGCGGCCGATCTTGCGCTCGCGGTCGAGCGCCACGCGACATCGAAGCTCGACGACGAGGACCTGCTGCAGATCCGCACCCTCGGGTTCCGCGGCGAGGCGCTGCCCTCGATTGGCTCGGTGGCGCGGCTGTCGATCACGACGCGGCACAGGAGCGAGCCGCATGCCTGGGCGCTCGCGGTCGATTGCGGCGACAAGTCGCCGATCGTGCCGGCCGCGCTGAACCAGGGCACCCGCGTCGAGGTCGCCGATCTCTTCCACGCCACGCCGGCCCGGCTGAAGTTCCTCAAGACCGACCGCACCGAGGCCGAGGCGATCCGCGAGGTGGTGCGGCGGCTGGCGATGGCGCGGCCCGACATCGCCTTCACGCTCGCCGGCGAGGAGCGCGCGCCGGTGACCTGGGCCGCCGCGCTGCCCGGCGCGCCGGGCCAGCTGACGCGGCTCGGCGACATCCTCGGCGCCGACTTCCGCAGCCATGCGATCGCCGTGCGCAGCGAGCGCGATCATGTCGTGGTCGAAGGCTTCGCAGCGGCCCCGGCGCTGACGCGCGCCAATGCGCTTGGGCAGTATCTGTTCGTCAACGGCCGCCCGGTGCGCGACAAGCTGATCCTCGGCGCGGTGCGCGCAGCCTACGCCGACTATCTGCCGCGCGACCGCCATCCGGTCGTGGCGCTGTTCGTCACACTCGATCCGCGCGAGGTCGACGCCAACGTGCATCCGGCCAAGACCGAGGTGCGCTTTCGCAATGCCGGCCTGGTGCGCGCGCTGATCATCCACGCGTTGAAGGAAGGTCTCGCCCGCGAAGGCCGCCGCACCGCGGCCAATGACGGCGGCGCGACCATCGCCGCGTTCCGCCCGGCCTTCGCGCCACCGCGGCCCAACGTCGGTCCGATGAATTGGGACTGGCAGCGCTCGCCGTCGGCGCCGGCGATGCCGCATTTCGGCGGCTCCGTCCCTGCGGCGGCGCCCTCACCAGATCTCGGGTCGTTCGGGGTTGCGGAATCCTCTCAAGCGGCCTTCGACGTCGGCACGCCCCGCGCCGATCTTCGGCTGCACGAGCAGCCGGCCGCGCCCGATCTGCTCGACCGTCCGCTCGGCGCTGCGCGCACCCAGATCCACGACACCTACATCGTGGCGCAGACCCGCGACGGCCTCGTCATCGTCGACCAGCACGCCGCCCATGAGCGCATCGTCTATGAGCGGCTCAAGGCCTCGCTCGCGGCGCATGGTGTGCAGCGGCAGATCCTGCTGATCCCGGACATCGTCGAGCTCGATGAAGCCACCGTCGAGACGCTGCTCGCGCGGACTGATGAGCTTGCCTCATTCGGCCTCGTGATCGAATCGTTCGGTCCCGGCGCGGTCGCGGTGCGCGAGACGCCGTCGCTGCTCGGCAAGATCAATGCGGCGGGGCTGCTGCGCGATCTCGCCGAGCACATGGAGGAATGGGGCGAGGCGCTGCCGCTGGAGCGCCGCCTGATGCACGTCGCCGCTACCATGGCCTGCCACGGTTCGGTGCGCGCCGGCCGCCGCCTCAAGCCGGAAGAGATGAATGCGCTGCTCCGCGAGATGGAGGACACGCCCAACTCCGGCCAGTGCAATCACGGCCGCCCGACCTATGTCGAGCTCAAGCTCGCCGATGTCGAGAAGCTGTTCGGGAGGAGATAGCGCCGACGACTTCCGCAACGAGCCATTCGCAAGGATCAAGAGCCACGCAAGAACACGAACTCGGTGTCGTCATAGGCGCGGCGCTCGAGCTCTTCGAACCCCTCGGGCGCCTTGAACGCGGCGGCCTTGGACTCTTCCACCACGAGCAGCGCCGATGGCACCAGCCAGCCGCCGTCGCGCAACGAGGCCAACGCCTTCTCGGCCAGACCCTTGCCATAGGGCGGATCGAGAAACACCAGCGAGAACGGCTCGACCGGGCGCGCCGGACCGAGATTGGTGGCATCGCGGCGGTAGACCTTGGTGACACCGCCGAGGCCGAGCGCCTCGACATTGTTGCGCAGCAGCGCCCTTGCATCGGCGCCGTTGTCGACGAACAGCGTGAACGCCGCGCCGCGCGAGACAGCCTCGATGCCGAGCGCACCGGTGCCGGCAAACAGATCGAGCACGCGTGCGCCCTCGATCGGATCCTCGTAGGCGTGCACGAGGATGTTGAACAGCGCCTCGCGCAGCCGGTCCTGCGTCGGCCGTATGTCGCGCGAGGCGGGCGAGGCGATGTTGCGGCCCTTCAGCCGTCCACCGACGACACGCATCGCACCACCCTACTCGTCCTGCGGCGTGATATCGCGCTTGCCGTGATAGCCGCGCTTCGGCCGCCGCGGCGGCCCGGGAAAGCGCGCCTCGGCCTCGTGGCGCTCGCGTGCCTCCTCGCTGCCTGTGCGCTGAACCAGCACGCGCCGGCCCTTGCGGTCGGCGACGACCTCGCGCTTCGGCTTGGGCTTCGGATCCGGCAACGGCTCGCGATTACCCTTGCCAGCCGGACCGAGATCGGCGCCCGACTGCGCGATGACCTTCTCGCCGAGCTGCTCGCGCAGCACCCGCGTCTTGACCTCCTGCACCTCGCCCTCGGGCAGCTCCAGGAGCTGGAACGGACCGTAGGAGACGCGGATCAGGCGGTTCACCTCGAGGCCGAGATGGGCGAGCACGTTGCGCACCTCGCGGTTCTTCCCTTCGCGGATCGCAACGACCAGCCAGACATTGGCGCCCTGGTCGCGCTCCAGCGTCGCTTCGATCGGGCCGTATTTCACGCCGTCGACCTCGACGCCTGCGGCGAGCTGGTCGAGCTGCGCCTGCGTAATCTCGCCATGGGCGCGGACACGATAGCGGCGTGTCCAGCCGGTGTCCGGCAGTTCGAGCACACGCGCCAGCCCGCCGTCATTGGTGAGCAGCAGCAGCCCCTCGGTATTGAAATCGAGCCGGCCGATCGAGATCAGGCGCGGCAGCCCTTCCGGCAGATTGTCGAACACGGTCGGGCGCCCCTCGGGGTCGCTGTGCGTCGTCATCAGCCCGCGCGGCTTGTGGTACAAAAACAGCCGTGTGCGCTCACGCTCCGGCAACGGCGCGCCGTCGACCTGGATCACGTCGTTCTCGGTGACGTCGAGCGCCGGCGAGTTGATGATGCGGCCGTTCACGGTGACGCGGCCCTGCGTCACCATCTCCTCGGCATCACGGCGCGAGGCGAGGCCAGCACGCGCCAGCACCTTGGCGATGCGCTCGCCAGCCTTGCCGGGCTTCGGCGCCTCGTCGGGCACGACGCGCTTGGTGCGCTTGTCGGTCTCGGGCTTGCGCTCGCGATACGGACCGCGGCCGCCGAACGCCGGGCGCTTGGCGAAGACCCGGCTCTCGTCCTCATTGTCGCGGCGCGGCCGGTCGGCGAAATCACCACCCCGACCTTCGCCACGCGGATGCTCCTGCCACTCGCTGCGGCCTTCGGGGCGTTGACGCGGGCGATCGAACTTGCGGTCGTCGCCGCGATCGCGCGGCCGGTCGAATTTCGGACGGTCGGATGTGGGCCGGTCGAACTTGGGACGGTCCCCCCGTGGCCGATCGGAGGCGGAACGGTCGAACTTCGGACGATCGAATTTGGGGCGATCCTCGCGTGGGCGATCGGACTTGGGACGGTCGAACTTGGGACGGTCGAAGCTGCGCGCACCATCGCGGGGCGGGCGGGCGCTGCGCTCCGGACGATCGCCGCCCTCACGCTTCTGCCAGGGCTTGGACTCGCCGCGGGCCGGACGGTCGCCGAATTCCTTGCGCGGACCGCGCGGGCCGGCACCGAACTTGCGCTCGCCGCGATCGCCGTCAGCTCCGCGGGAAAATGTCTTCTCGCCGCCGAACTTCCGCTCCGGCCGATCGCCACGCGGCGGCCGGTCACCGAAGCTGCGCTCGGCGCGCGGACGGTCGCCGCGATCGCGGGCGCCCCCGCTGCGCGGCGTATAGGGGCGCTTCTCACCGTCACGCTCGCGTGGCGCGTAGGGCTTGCGTTCGCCGAACTTGCGCTCGGAGGATCGCGTCGCCGGACGGGCCTCGTCGCGATCGGTGCGCGGCGTGTAGGGACGCTTGCCGCCGCCACCCGCGTCACGGTCGAATTTCGGCCGGTCGCCGCGCGGCTTGAAGGCGCGCTTCTCGCCGTCCTCGCCCCGCGGTGGACGCGCGGCAAACGGACGGTCGCCGCGCGGACGCTCATCGCGGTTGAAGCGCGGCTTGTCGCCAAAGGATTTGCGCGGCGCACCGCCGTCGTCGCGGCGGCGCGGCGCACGGCCCTCGTCGAACGAGCGCTTGCCCTTGGCCCCCGCCGCCTTGTCGCCGAAGCCGCGTTTGGCGAACTTCTTCTCCGGGCCCCGCGCGGCGCCCGAGCGTCCCTTAGTCCCTTCGGAACGCCCCCGCGGGGCGCCGCCGCGGCGGCCGCGGGAATCGTTGTCTTTGTCGGTGTCGCGGGGCATGGAAGTCTCACTTTGAGGTGCGGGACGTCGCGTGGTACGCGCGCTCTGAGCAGCGCCTGTCACGCGGGAAATCGAGGTCCGGTTTTGCTGAAGGGCGATGCAGTACCAGACTTATCCGGGCATTACGAGCCATGAACGCTCCTTCTTTCATGGATCTGGCGTTGAAAGCGGCCGAATCGGCCGCAATTTCCGGCGAGGTGCCGATCGGCTGCGTCGTGGTGCGGGACAATGTGGTCATCGCCACCGCCGCCAACCGCACTCTGACCGACCGCGACCCCACCGCCCATGCCGAGGTCCTGGCGCTGCGCCAGGCCGCGCAGGCGATCGGCAGCGAACGGCTGGTCGATTGCGACCTCTACGTCACGCTGGAACCGTGCACGATGTGCGCTGGCGCCATCTCCTTCGCCCGCGTCCGCCGGCTGTATTATGGGGCCGCCGATCCCAAGGGCGGCGCCGTCGAATCCGGCGTGCGGTTCTTCTGCCAGCCCACCTGCCACCACGCGCCGGAGGTCTACTCGGCCGTCGGCGAGCAGCAGGCGTCGCAGATGCTGAAGGACTTCTTCAAGGCGCGGCGCTGACGAGACCTCGCCCCGGCCGCATCATTCGCGAAAGCGGATGTGGATGGGAAGGCCGCTGACCCCGCTCATGAACGGCGACTCGACCCGGCGCACCCGTCCGGCGAGCGCGATATGCGACGTACGACGGAGCAGCTCCGCGAACATCGCGCGCATCTGCATCCGCGCCAGCTGCAGCCCCATGCAGACATGCGGGCCGCGGCCGAAGGCGATATGCGGATTCGGACTGCGATCGATCCGGAACGTGCCGGCCTCGTCGAACACGGCTTCGTCGCGGTTGCCGGAATGGAAGAACAAGGCCAGCGCCTCGCCCTCGCGAATGACCTGGCCGGCGACCTCGGTGTCGCCGACTGCCGTCCGCATGAAATGGCGCACCGGCGTGGTCCAGCGCAGCATCTCCTCGATCGCCGGATCGAGCAGCTCCGGCTCGGCGCGCAACCGCTCGAGCTGGCCCGGGTCCGCGAGCAGCGCCTCGAGCCCGCCGGCCAAAGCGAGCGAGGTGGTGTCGTGGCCGGCCGTAACCAGCAGGATGAAATAGGAGATCAGCTCGTAATGCGGCATTGCGGCGCCATGCGGCGCGCTCTCCGCGATGAGGCTGGCGAGATCGTCGCGCGGGCTGGCGCGGCGGTCGGCGACCACGGCTTCGAAGTAGTCGCGCAGCGCCAGCATGGCCATGCGCATGGTGTCGCCGGGCGCCTCGGCAAAACGCCGCTGCGGATCCTCGGCGGCCACGAACGCCTGGGCGAGCCGGGCAAGCCGTGCGTCATCGGCTTCGGGCGTGCCCAGCATGCGACCGATGACGCGGAAGGTGAAAGGCAGCGCGACGTCGCGTGCGAAATCGCAAGCATCACCACGCGCAGCAACCCGGTCGAGGATCTCGGCGGCCCATTGCGTCAGCCAGCTCTCCATCGCGCGCAGAGCCGGCGGCGCGAAGGCGCCCTGGATGACCGCGCGATAGGCAGCGTGATCCGGGGCATCCATCTCGGTGAGGCTGCGGACGGCCTGCGGCTTGCCGGTGACCCGCTGCAGCACGGCCTCCGAGGCTTCGCTGGCAAGATAGGTGCGGGGTCCCGCAGCGAAATCCCTGCTCCGCGTCTCGATCGCAACGATGTCGGCGTAGCGCGTGACGGCCCAGAACGGACGCACGCCCGGGCGCTCGACCCAGTGCAGCGGCGCATGCTGGCGCAACAGTGCGCAGGCCCGTTCAAGCCGCAAGGGGCTGGCGTGACCTTTCGAGGAGATCAGCACATCCACCGCGCGCGCGATCGCGGCAGCGTGTCGACCGGGCTTGGATGAGAGCAACGGAGCTGCGGACATCAGTGCGACGGATCGCCGCCCGAGACGGCCGCCTCGGGTCTGCGGCGCACCAGCAGGGTGAACTCCTTCATGCCGTAACCGCCGATGACCTCGACCGGCGCGGCAAACTCGCGCTCACAATGGGCCGCCCAGATCTCCGGCGTGGTCCGGTACAGCCGCGCCGTCGCGGCATCGGAGGCCTCGTCATCGTCACCGTGGGCCCGCATGAAGTTGACGCCGAAGCCGCGGCGGCTGGTGGCGAACATCTGCCGCAACAGGCCCTTGATGTAACTCTCCCAGGCCTGGCGCGGATAGCCGACATTGACGTTCATGATGCCGGACGCGACCGAGTAGTCGGCGATGCGCGGGCTCTCCGCGGCAACGACGAAACGCCGCTGCGGGCCGGCAAAGCGCCGACGTGCGCGGCTGATCATGGCGCGCGACAGATCTATGCCGAGATAGTCGATCTCGCAGGTCGGATAGCGCGCGGCCAGAAACGGCACCAGCGCGCCATAGCCGCAGCCGATGTCGTTGAGGCTGAACGGCGCCGACGCATCGCACAGCTTCATCAGCTGCACGAAGCGCAGGCCCTGCGTCGCCTCGCAGGACCAGTCGACGCCCCGCGGCGTCGCGCCATGACGCGCGACGCATGCGGTGTAGTAGGCATCGACGTCGGAGCAAATGGCCTGAATAGAAGGAGCCTTTTGTCCGGCGCCGTCGCCTGCGGTCAGGCTCATTTTTTGCCGCGCTTCTGAACACGCCTGGTGCGAGCAACTTCGGCCAGGTTCTGACGCGCCTCTCGTCCGGGAGTGGTCGGTATCGAAACGATCACATGCGTTTCGAGCGAGAACACGACCGGACGGCCTTGCGTAACCGTCACCCGAGGATCGTCCGCTGCCGAATGGCAGACAATCGAAACAGGAAGCGGCTTCTCGGATTCCAGGTCGTCCTTGAACGCCCGGATGACACGGTCGTGACCATTCACGCCATCAAGATCGGAGGGATAGGTCCTGAGGTGTTCCAAGAAACGGTACCACCGGCGACGCTCAGTCCAATCCTGCGGCACGATCCCCAGCAAAGCGAACGATTGCTGCAAGCCATGCTGCAGTGAAAAAACTCCAAACTCGCGCTGCAGCTCGACCATTTCCGGCAAAGCTTCAGCCTCGAAACGCCTGTTCAACTGCACAAGAATATCGAGCGTAGTACTGTCTTTAATCATCATCCCCATGTGCCCAGCCTCCTAATAATGCTTCATGGAAAGCGGGCATACTGCACGGGTCATCTAGTACCTTCAAGAGAGGATCGGCACGCTATCAACATGGGTTTGTAGACCTCGGCACCCGAGACTTCCAGCAGGCGCTCGGCGTCGAGCAGCGATCCGACAGCTTCTGCGTCGTTCCGAAAATCGGAGTCGGACGAACTGATCAAACATCGCAGCAGCACCGCGTGGAGTTCACCGATCCTATCCGTCCTGCGTCGGGCGATGACGCTGGCTTCCTCAGCAACGTCGAGTGCACCACGGAGGTCTCCTGCGCGATAAAGGACGTCAGCCAGATCGCTCATCATGCGCGCTTCGAACTCGAGACCTGCCCTGGCGCGCCTCGAGTACTCGATCGCTTCCCTGAGATCATACGCGGCGTGAGTGAAATCGCCTGCAGCCGCCCGAGCAAGACCAGCCCCTGCCAACGCCTGCACCCGAATGTACGGCATGCCCGACGCTTCAGCGATCTGAAGCAGCTCGGCCGAGTGCAGAGCTGCGGCCTCAGCACGACCTTGCCATCGAGCAAATTCAACAGCGGCAAAGTGCGGGATAAAACGGACCACCGGAGCCAACTGTTCGGGAGGGGTATTCAACAATTCGAAAAGCTGAATTTCGAGCTCAGCGAAACAGCCGAGCTGGACCAGGATTCGCGTCCTGAGGCACTTGATCCAATATTCAACATCGAATCCCAGGATCTGATTTGGCGTCAGCCCCAGAGTCACACTACTGTCAAAACCACCTTGGTTAGCGATCGTCGCCTGCGCCGTGTTCGCCGCTGCTAGCGCGTCTCGTGCTCTCCCCGACAGCAGAAGCGCCTGCGCCAGCATGGCGTTGACGGTCGCATAGCGGCCGACATCGCCCTCCTCCGAGGTCAGCTTGACCGCATTCTGCACGAGGTTGACGTAGTCGTCGGCTGCGCCGGTCGAGGCGAGGACGCGGCCGTAAGCGCCGAGCAGGATCGGCTCGTGCATCTTGTCCGAGGAGCGCGCATAGCGCAGCGCCTCCTCGGCGAAAGGCCTCACCTCCTCGGCCGAGATGCCCTCCCGCCATCCGCAATTGAGGATCTGGCCGCTGGCAAGCGCCCTGAGGCGATCGACGTGCTCGGATGGCGGCACCGTCTGCAGCATGGAGCGGATCTTTTTCCAAAGCCGCAGTGCCTCGGCCGTATTGGTGCGGCCGATCCAGCGCGCCGCGCGCTGCAGATGCTCGACGGCCTGCATGGTCTGGCCGGCGAATTCGTAGTGCGAGGCGATCAGGGCGGCGAACTCGTCCTGCGTGCCCCAATCCAGCGCCTCGATCGCCTTGGCCACGGCCACGTGCACGCCGCTCAGGCGCGAGCGCAGCTGCATGGCATAGGCCACCTCCTGGATCAGCGGATGGCGGAAGGCGAGCACGCCCATGTCGAACGGCGGCATATCATAGAGAAGATCGGCATGCCTCAGTTGTGCGAGCGCGTCGAACAGGTCCGCCTCGCTGAGCCCCACGACAGGCTTGAGCACGGCGAGCGCGACCGAGCGGCCGATCACGGCCGCTGTTTCCAGGACGCTCTTGGCGGTCTCGCTCAGACGGTCGATGCGGGCCGCTACCACGGCATGCACCGTCGGCGGCAGCGGAATCGGGCCGATCCCGCCCTTCAGCCGATAGGCGCCGCGCTCACCCTCGAACCCGCCGCTCTCCGAGACCGCGCTCGCCAGCTCCTCGAGGAAGAAGGGATTGCCCTGCGCGCGCTCGATGATGTCGCCGACCAGCGCCTCGAGCGATGCGTCGTCGCCGAAGACGCCGCGCAGCAGTTTGCGCGCCTCGGCGGAGGCGAGCGGCACGATGTGCAGCTCGTGAAACGGAGCCCGCTGCATGAAGGACGCGGCAAAACCAGGCCTGTAGTTCACGACCAGCAGCGTCTTGGTGCCAATCGAGGCCTCCGCGAGCGCCTCGACGAACTCCTCGCTGGCCTCGTCGAGCCAATGCAGGTCCTCGATCATGATCACCACGGCGCCATCCGCCGGCGCCGAGCGGAACAACGTCTTGAACACGTTGAGGAGACGCGTCTTGAACACGCCCGGATCGAGCCGAAGCGCGGGACGAGACGGATCGGCAAGGCTCATGAAGTCCAGCAGCAGCACCAGCGCCGTATCGGGAATGCCGAGGGCCTCGAGCCTGTCGACCACCCGTTGTCGCGACACCTCGACCGGCTCCTTCGCCCGGATGCCGAAGAAGTCACGCAACAATTCGAGCACCGGCTGGAACGGGGTGGCGCGGCCATGTGCCAGCACGCGCGCCTCGTAGACGCGAATGCCCTGGCGGCGGCAGTGCTCGGCGAACTCGAAGCACAGCCGGCTCTTGCCGATGCCGGCCTCGCCGACGATGCCGACGACGGCGCCTCTGGCCGCCAGGACGTCGTCGAGCTCGCGTTCGAGCACCGCAAGCTGAGCGTTGCGACCGATTAACGGCAACAGCCGCTGCCCGCTGCGGAAGACGTCGCTCGCCGGCGCGTTCAGGCGGCCGATCAGCTTGTAGATCGACACCGGCGAGGCAATGCCGCGCAGCGTGCGGGTGCCGAGCGGCTCGGCTTCCACGAACTGCCTGGCGCCGGTGTAGGTCTCCTTGCTGATGAGGATGGTCCCTGGCTCGGCCATGTGCTCCAGACGATTGGCCAGATGCACGTTGGCGCCGGCCGCATCGTAGGTCTGGTACATGCTGTTCTCGACGACCTGGACGATCACCTCGCCGGTGTGCAGCCCGACGCGGACCTGCAGATGCGGATCCGCCAGGCGGGCGATCGAGTCCTGCATCGCGAGCGCACCGAGGCAGCCACGCACGGCGTGATCCTCGTGCGGCACCGGCGCGCCGAACAGGGCCATGACGCCGTCGCCCTGTGTCTTGTTGACGACGCCGTCATAGCGGTGAACGGCCTCTTTCATGAGGTTGAGGACCGGATCGAGCCGTTGCATCGCGAGTTCGGGATCGCCGAGACTATCGATCAGCTGGGTCGAGTCACGAATGTCGGCAAACAGGATGGTGAGTCGCTTGCGCTCACCGCCCTTGCTGCTCAGGGTCCGTAGCACCCGCTGGGCGTTCTGATCCGGCTGAGCCAGCCGGCCCGGCAACGGCGCGCCGCATTGGCCGCAGAAGCGATTCGACAGGCTGTTGGTCTGGTTGCACGCCTCACATCTAAGGCTGAGCGGCTCGCCGCACCGGTCGCACGAGGCTCTCCCGGGCTGATTCTGCCTGCCGCACCGCGCGCATTCCATGGCCCCTCCGTTCCACGGCGGAACTGATTCATCCCATCACGGCATGAGTCTATGGAACTGCCACAATTCTCGCGGGAAAAATAGCCTTGCGGGGCCGCCTGCGGCGATCACGATGCTCAGCCCCGACCGCTTTCCTGCGCCACCGCCTGCCAGGCAATGTCGCGCCGGCAGAAGCCGTCAGCCCATTTGATGCGGTCGACGGCCTGATAGGCCCGCGCCTGAGCCTCGGCGACGCTCTTTCCCGACGCGCAGACATTGAGGACGCGCCCGCCATTGGCGAGAATGGCGCCGTCTTTCGCCACCGTGCCGGCGTGGAAGATCTCCACGCCCTCGATCCTCGCGGCATCGTCGAGTCCCTCGATGACACCACCCTTCGCGTAGTCGCCGGGATAGCCCTTCGCGGCCATGACCACGGTGACGGCGGCGTCGGGAAACCAGCGCAGGTCGAAATTCTTCAACTGCCCGTCGCAGGCGGCCAGCATGGCGGGCACGAGATCCGACATCATCCGCAGCATCAGCACCTGACATTCCGGATCGCCGAAGCGCACGTTGTATTCGAACAGCTTCGGCCCCTGGGCGGTCAGCATCAGGCCGGCATAGAGAATGCCCTTGAAGGGTGTGCCCCGGGCGCTCATCCCGGCAATGGTCGGCTGAATGATCCGATTCATGATCTCGTCATGAATCTCCTGCGTCACGAACGGCGTCGGCGAATACGCACCCATGCCGCCGGTGTTCGGTCCCTGGTCGTGATCGAACACCCGCTTGTGGTCCTGGGCGGAGGCCAGCGGTATCGCGGTCTCACCGTCGCACAGCGCGAAGAACGACACCTCCCGCCCTTCGAGAAACTCCTCGATGACGACCTCGGCGCCAGCGACGCCAAAGCCGCCCTCGAACATCATCTTGATGGCGTCCTCGGCCTCGGCAACCGTCTTGGCCACGACGACACCCTTGCCGGCCGCGAGCCCGTCCGCCTTGACGACGATCGGCGCCCCGTGCTCGCGGACATAAGCGAGCGCCTCGGGGGCATTGTCGAAGCGGCAGTAGGCGCCGGTCGGGATGTCGTATTCGGCGCAGAGATCCTTGGTGTATCCCTTGGAGCCCTCGAGCTTGGCGGCGAGCCTGGATGGGCCGAACGCCTTGATGCCGGCAGCCTCGAGATCATCGACGATGCCGGCGGCGAGCGGCGTCTCGGGGCCGACCACCACCAGATCCACCTTGTTCGCCCGGCAGAAGGCGATCACCGCCGCATGATCGGCGACGTCGAGCGCGACACATTCGGCCTCCTTGGCGATCCCGGCATTGCCGGGCGCGCACCACAGCTTGGTGAGCAGCGGCGAGCCGGCAATCTTCCAGGCGAGCGCGTGCTCGCGGCCGCCGGAACCAAGGAGCAGAATGTTCATCGTCGATGCCGTCGCAGAGGGGTGGGCCAATTTGGACGCCCCAATTGCCCGGCCCTCGCAACGGAGTCAAATCATGGCTCCGGCGGCTTCGCGGCAGCGCCGGCAATGATGCCCTGCAGGTTCGCGACATAGCGGGCGAAGGCCGCACGGCCGGCCGCGGTCGCCGTGACCGTGGTCTGCGGCTTCTTGCCGACGAAGGCCTTGTCCACGGCGACGTAGCCGGCCCGCGCCAGCGTGTCGATATGCGCGCCGAGATTGCCGTCGGTGGCGCCGGTCAGCTTCTTCAGCCGGACGAATTCCAGCCCGGCCACGGCAGGCAGGGCATTCAGCGCCGCCATGATCTTCAGCCGCAGCGGTTGGTGGATGATCTCGTCGAGCTCCGCCAAACCGTCAGCTCCGCCGCATCCACAAGCCGCCGAGAACCAGGCCACCGCCATTGACGAACGCCATCCACAACGGGAAAGCCTTGCCGATGAAGAGGTAGCCGACCAGGGTCAACGCGGTGACGCAAAGGCCGAACACCGTGAACGCCGCGCCGAACCACAAGCCGGCGAGGCCGTAGAACAGCATGAAATAGATCGGCCAGAATGCGCCCATCTCGCGCGGTCCGAAATGGCCGATCGCTTCGACGAAGAAGCCGAACGCAAAGAACATGACGAAGGCGAGCAGCGCCCGGAGATCGAAGCTGCGTACGCCGGAACGCGCCTTCTCCGTCGCGCCCAACCCCAGCGACCCGGCCAGACCGAGGAC
The DNA here is from genome assembly GCF_032484495.1 of Bradyrhizobium sp. SZCCHNS3052. Classification (NCBI taxonomy): domain Bacteria; kingdom Pseudomonadati; phylum Pseudomonadota; class Alphaproteobacteria; order Hyphomicrobiales; family Nitrobacteraceae; genus Bradyrhizobium; species Bradyrhizobium sp. SZCCHNS3052. The sequence continues at coordinate 18,442 of NZ_JAUETB010000017.1, forward strand.
ATAGACCGATAGCCAGGCCTTGTCGGCGTAGTTGGGCGCGAGATAGGTCACGAGATTGCCGGCGAAGACGAGAACGCCCCAGAGGATCATCAGCAGGCTCGACAGCCGATAGATCTGCGACTGCCGCACGCGCTTCGTCACATCCTCGATGTCGCTGAGCGCCCGCGCGGCTTCCAGGCTGTCGATCATGCGGTTTGGACCTCTAGTGCGTCGCCACGTCCTCGGCGATCGCGCTCACCGCCTGCGGCGCCGACACGATCTCCATGTGATTGACGCCAGCGATCAGCTTCACGTCAACGCCCGGCACGACGGCGTGCGCCGCATCTGCATATTTGTCGGCGAGCATCAGCTCGTCATCGGCGCCGGCGATGACGGTCACCGGGTGCTTCGCCGCAGTGAAATCGGCCTTGTAGCCACGGGTCGCGAAATTGCGGAACAGCCGGTAGCTGTAGGTCGGCGCCAGGAATTTCTCCGAGTTCGGCCTGACAGCAAAGGCCAGCACAGGCAGTGCCTCGCAACACGGCATGCCGATGCGCCTGAGCACGCCGAGCGCCAGGATGCGCGGAATGTCGGGACCGGCCCAGCCGCCCGAATTCTCCCGGTTGGTCGGCGCGTCGTAACCCAGATAGGGCGCGAGCAGCACGGTGCGCGTGAACAGATCCTGGATCGGGGCGCTCGCCGCGCGCAGCGCGAAGCCGCCGCCAGCCGAATGGCCGAGCAACACGATCGGTTGGGCCGGAATCGACCTCCTGACCTCGGCGACGAGGTCGGCGAGATCGTCTTCGAGCTGTCCGAGATGGCCGATGTCGCCGCGGGTGCCGGAGCCGCCATGGCCGCGAATGTCGGGCGCGAAGGTATCGATGCCGCGCGCCGCCAACGCATCGGCAAGGGCATGCACGGCGACGCTGGAGCCGGAGGAGCCGTGGACCACGATGGCGACCTTGCCGACAGCCGTTCCGCGCGCCGGGTAGTGGCGATAGGCGAGCTCGGTGCCATCGCGGGCACTGAAGCGCTGCAGGCCGGGCATGGTGCTGCGGTCGACCTGGCCGGCCGTCTCCGAGATCGACTTGAGCTCGGGCGGGCGCACCAGTGGCGTCGCGATCATCGCAGCCAGGGCCAAAGCGAGCACGCCCACGAGGCAGAGCCCCCATCCTAGGACCCGAAACAGGAACTTCACGCCGCGTCGCACGCTGTCCTCCAACTTTTCTGCATTATACAGAGTACTCTGTATTATAGAGTTATCGAAAAGGCAATGGCTTGATTGGCGGCGGACGCGGAAAGCCCCTACCTTGGCTGCTGCTCCCCGAACCGAATCAAACAGCGATGCCGCCTGCGGAAGCCTTGCCCAACGCGCCCGAATTCACCGTCACCGAGCTGTCCTCGGCGCTGAAGCGCACGGTCGAGGACCAGTTCGGCCACGTCCGGGTGCGCGGCGAGATCACCGGCTTTCGCGGGCCGCATTCCTCGGGGCATTGCTATTTCGCGCTCAAGGACGAGAGCGCCAAGATCGAGGCGGTGATCTGGAAGGGCGTGCATGGCCGCATGCGCTTCAAGCCCCAGGAGGGGCTCGAGGTGATCGCCACCGGCAAGCTCACCACCTATCCGAACTCGTCGAAATACCAGATCGTCATCGAGGCGCTGGAGCCGGCCGGGATCGGCGCGCTGATGGCGCTGATGGAGGAGCGCAAGCGGAAGCTCGGGGCCGAAGGACTGTTCGATCCCGCACGCAAGCAACTGCTGCCATGGCTGCCCGAGGTGATCGGCGTGGTCACCTCGCCGACCGGGGCCGTCATCCGCGACATCCTGCACCGGCTCGAGGACCGCTTTCCTCGCCGCGTGCTGGTCTGGCCCGTGAAGGTGCAGGGCGAAGGCTCGGCCGAGCAGGTTGCCGCCGCGATTCGTGGCTTCAACGATTTGCCGCAGGATGGCCCGATCCCGCGGCCCGACGTGCTGATCGTCGCGCGCGGCGGCGGCTCGCTGGAGGACCTGTGGTCGTTCAACGAGGAGATCGTGGTCCGCGCCGCGGCCGAGAGCATGATCCCGCTGATCTCGGCGGTCGGCCACGAGACCGACGTGACCTTGATCGATTTCGCCGCCGACAAACGTGCGCCAACGCCGACCGCAGCCGCGGAAATGGCGGTGCCGGTGCGCAGCGAGCTGATGCAGGAGGTCGCAAGCCTCGCGCGCCGTGTCGGCGTCTGCTGGCAGCGCAGCCAGGAGAGCCGCCGCAACGAGCTGCGCGCCGCCGCGCGCGCCCTGCCCGGCCCTAGCGATCTGCTCGCCATTCCCAGGCAGCGGCTGGATTCGGCGGCCGCCGGCCTGCCACGCGCGCTGAAGACCAACACGCATGTACACTTTCGCCAATTCGCGGCGGCGAGCGCCAAGCTCACTCTGCGCGTGCTGCACGCGCAGATCGCGCAATCACGCCATCGTCTCATCGCGTCGTCCGAGCGGCTGTCGCTGTCGTCGCGCGGCCAGTTGCACCGGCGGCGCGAGCGATTCGAGGCGCTCGACGCCCGCTTCAAGGCCTCGCGCCAAGCCTACGCCCAGGCCAAGCGCCAGGCCATCGGTCGCGAGCGCGACCGAACCGAACGTCTTGCCGAGCGGGCCCGGCGCGCGTTGCTGACCCAGCTTCAGCGCCTGTCGGCCCGCGTCGGCCAGAACGAGAAGCTCCTCACCGCGCTGTCCTATCGCAGCGTGCTGGCCCGTGGATTTGCCCTGGTGCGTGACGAGGCCGGCCACCCGCTGCACCATGCCGCGAGCATCGGTCCGGGCGCCGCGCTCTCGATCGAATTTGCGGACGGCAAGGTCGCGGCCACGGCGGGCGCGGACCGCCCGCTTCCGCCGGCAGCGCCGTCATCGCCGAAACCTGCGCGCGAGGCCAAGCCTTCGGCACCGAAGCGCACGCCCGATCCCGCCGACCAAGGCAGCCTGTTCTGAGTAGCCTTCAGCGCGCCAGCCAATCGGCCACGAGCTTCTGCGCATCGGCGCGCGCCTCGGGATCCGAGCCGACATGGCCGCGCTCGGGCGCCCCGGCGTCGGATCCCGCGACCTGATGCAGCGGCAGGTTCACACGATCGAAATCGTGATAGGCGCCGGGATAGATGACGATGCGGGTCAGCGCGCTGCGGCCGCGCGCGCCATCGATCATCTGCCGGCACGCGGGCGGCGAATAGACGTCGTCCAGGCCGCCGATCAGCACCAATGTCGGAACGCGCGTGCTCCAGCCGAGGCCGGACGAGGCGCGGCAATCCGGATAGAACGCCACCGCCGAGCGAAAATCCGGCGAGACATGCTCGGGCAATTGCGGGCGCACCGCCCACAACAGCGCGCTCGCGCCGGCCGCCCAGCCGACCAGGCTGACCCGGTCGGGCATCGCCCAGGCTTGCTCGGCCAACCATTTCTGCGCGATCACGATGTCGGCGACACGCTCGCGCCGGCCGCTGATACGACGCTCCTTGACGCGGCATTGCGGGCCCAACCCGCGCGAGCCGTAGCTGTCCGGCAGCAGGACGGCCTTGCCGTCCCTGACGAGTTCCTCGGCCCAGTCGCGATAGCGCGGCAGCACCGGCTCCGAGCGGCCGGAAAGCCCGCCGCAGCCGTGGAGCGCGACGACGACCGGAAATGGGCCGGCCCCCTTCGGCCGGTAGAGCTGGGCGTGCAGCACATAGCTTCCCGAGGGGATCTCGACCGCGACGGGCGCTGGCAACGGCTCTGCCAAGGCTGGAAACGCCGTGGCGCAGAGCAGTGAGACGACGATGGCGACGAGGGAGCGCATCAAACCAGCCGGGCGGGACAAGCGGCGGATATCGCAATCTAGCTAGCACGGAGTTTCGAGCAGAAGCATCACAAATCAGTGGGTTTGCGCGGGGGGACAGCGTCCCCCATCTATGCTAGGAAATCATCGAAATTCGGCCTGTCGTGTGCGCGCGGCGCCCGCGTAGGGGGACTTCACGTCAAGGAATTGGAGATCGCGGACGTGCTCAACAAGTTTGGTCCCTCGGGCCAGGGCGAGGCGCAGGTGCAGTATCTGGATGGCGATTTCCGGGTGATCTCACCGGGAAGCTATGTGCGCTGCGCGGTCACCGATGTGCGGATTCCGCTGGACGAGCTGAAGTATTGGAGTGTCGATCTGCAGGAAGCCTACGCCCTGCCGAGCGCCGTGCTGCAGCGGCATTATCCTGGCGCATTGAAGGCCAACGGCTGATCTTTGCGCTTCGCTGACAGCCGTTGCACAACCAGCGCGCGCAACGCGGCGAGATCGTCGAACTGCAGTGTGACCGGGAATGCCATGACATCGGGCGCGGCCTCGTGGCCGCGGAACCGCACGAGATCCTTTTCCGTGGTCACCAGGGCAAATCCATCACGTCTGGCTTCATTGGCGAGGGCCACGACGTCGCCCGCCGTGAACGGGTGGTGATCCGGAAAGGTACGCTCGCGCCTGACGTCGAGACCAGCGCCGCGAAGGGTGCGGAAGAAGCGGGCGGGGTCGCCGATCCCGGCAAACGCCAGCAACGGCCTGCCCCGCAGCGCCGCAACGATCTGCGGATCTGGCTGCAACGCGGCTGAAAACACCGGCTTGCCGGCCGACAACACATGTGAGGCGACCGCCTCGCTGGCTCGGCCGCTGCCGATCACGACCAATGCGTCGGTGCGCGCCAGTTGCGGCGGCAGCGGCGCGCGCAATGGTCCGGCGGGAAACACCTCGGCATTGCCGAGGCCGCGCGCGCCGTCGATCACGATCAGCGCGAGATCCTTCGTGATCGACGGATTCTGGAAGCCATCGTCCATCAGGACGACGGTGGCGCCTTGCGCCTTGACGAGACCGATGCCGTCGGCGCGATTGCGCGCCACGACGACCGGCACCCGCGCGGCCATCATCAGCGGCTCGTCGCCGACATCGGCAGCCTCATGGACCGCAGGATCGACGACGACGGGACCGCCCAGCCGGCCGCCATAGCCACGGCTCAGCACCACCGGCCGCTCGCCGAGGTCACGCAGAATATCCGTCAGCGCCAGCACGGTCGGCGTCTTGCCGGCTCCGCCGACGTGGAAATTACCGACGCAGATCACCGGCAGGCCGGCATCGACGCCGCCTTGCGCCATCCGGCGTGCGGCAACGGCGCCGTAGAGTGTCGAGAGCGGAGACAGCAGACGCGATTGCCAGGAGGCCGGCCGATGCCAGAAGGCCGGCTCACGCATCGCCGGCGGCCCCCATCTCGAGCCTGACCTGCAACAGATACGGCTCGAGCGCTGACAGCGTCCGCTCCAGCGCGCCACCGAGCTGATCGACCACCCGCGTTCCTGCCGCAACCAGGCTGTTGCCGGCTGCGGGATCAGCGAGCAGTTGCCGGAGTTGGCGGATCAGCGCCTCCTGATCGTGGGCGAGCCTGGCTCCCCCGGCTTTGTCCAGCGACTCATAGACGTCGGTGAAGTTGAACACGTGCGGCCCGTGCACGATGGCCGCACCCAGCTTGACGGCCTCGATCGGATTCTGGCCGCCATGCTCGACCAGCGAGCCGCCCATGAACACGACCGGCGCCAGCCGGTAGAACAGGCCGAGCTCACCCATCGTGTCGGCGACGTAGATGTCGGTGCCGGCGAGCGGCTGGTCCTCCCGCGACCGCAAGGCGCCCCGCAGGCCGGCACTTGCGACGAGCTCGGCGACCGCCGGGCCACGATGCGGATGGCGCGGCACGATCACGGTGAGCAGCGACGGATAGGACACCGACAAGGCCCTGTGGGCCGCAATCAGGATCTCGTCCTCGCCGGGATGCGTGGAGGCGGCGACGACGACCGGACGGCCGCGCGTCATCGCCGTGAGCCGATCGAGCTTCGCCGGATCGGCGGGCGGCGCCGGCACGTCGAGCTTGAGATTGCCGGTGGTGATGACGTTGCGCGCGCCGAGCGCGGCGAACCGGTCGGCATCCGCCTGCGACTGCGTCAGGAAGAGATCAAAGCGTCCGAGCAAGGCGGAGATGGTGCCGGACATGCGGCGCCAGCGCGGGAACGAGCGCGGCGACATGCGGCCGTTGATCACCACCATCGGCACCCGCCGCGAGGCGCCAGCGAGGATGAGATTCGGCCAGAGGTCCGACTCGATGAACAGCCCGAGCGAGGGACGCCAATGATCGAGAAACCGCTCCACGAAGCGCGGCGTGTCATAGGGCACGTATTGGTGGATCACGTCGGGCGGGAAGCGCTTGGCCACGATGGCGGCCGACGTCACGGTGCCGGACGTGATGAGGATGCGGATGTTGAGCTCACGCAGCCGCTCGATCAGCGCCGCCGCCGCCAGCACCTCGCCGACGCTGGCACCGTGAATCCAGACCAGCGGACCCAGCGGGCGCGTGTCATGGCTCAGGCCGCGCCGCTCGTCGGTCCGCTCGGGATCCTCCTTGCCGTGCTTGAGCCGCTGTCTGATCAGTGCCGGCGCAAGCGGCACCGCCGCCGAGGACAACCCGCGGTAGACACGCAGGGCCATCGGCAGCGGGCTAGGCACTCGATGCTCCCGACGCGACCGGCGGAGGACAGGCCTCGGGACGGCCGACGATCTCATAGGCGCGGCGCATGCATTCGTTCAGCGTCGCCTCGAGGTCGAGACGCGCCTCTTCCATCATCGCGGCGTCGGCATCGCGCGGCACGTTGATTTCCTTGATTCCCACCAATGCGCCGCGGCCGAATGGCAAATTGATGGTGGTGCTGTCCCAGTTCTTCAGGCGGATGAAGCGGCTCGTGACCATTGCGAACGGCATGATCGGACGTCCTGATTCGCGCGCGAGCATGATGATGCCGAGCCCCGCAATCCGCGCCCGCTTCGGCACATCGGCGGTCGATGCAACATTATAGTTGTCTTCGAGCGCCCGCACCATCTCCTTGAACGCCCCCACCCCGCCTTTCCGGTGGAAGGAGGAGCCATGATCGCCGGAGCCGCGGATGGTTCCGATGCCGAGCCGCTCGGCGGCGATCGCGTTGAACTCGCCGTCGCGATGCCGGGAGATCAGCACCTTGGCGCGATAGCTCGGCTTGTTCTTGATGAAGGGGGTCAGCAGATGCTGGCCGTGCCAGAACGCGAAGATCGCCGGCATCTGCGGCTCGACGATGTCGTAGACCTCCGGCGGCTCATAGGTGAAGCGGTTGGTCAGCCACACCAACCGCAGGTACTCGGCCGCGAGGAACCCGACGGCACGCTGGAACCAGCCGCTACGCAGCGTATTACGGATCAGATGTTTCAAGTCGCGAGCTTTGCGTCTTACTTCGCATCCTGACCGGGATCGAGCAGCCGGTGCAGGTGAACGATGAAATAGCGCATGTGGGCGTTGTCGACCGTCATCTGCGCCTTGGCTCGCCAGGCGGCGTGGGCCGCCGCGTAGTTCGGATAGACGCCGACGATATCGACCTTGTCGAGATCCTTGAATTCGTTCTTGTCGAGATTGATGAGCTCGCCGCCGATCACGAGGTGAAGGAGCTGCTGCGAGGCGCTATCTGTCATCGGTATCGTTTCCTAGTCAACGCCTTGCAGGCGACGTGGAGGGGGCGATCCAGGGCGATCAGTCCGGCGGTAACCTGCGATACTGCGCGACGATGTCGGCATGTCGGTCGCGGCCCGCTGCCACCAGCACCCCGTGCACCACCTCCGGACGATTATAGAGGATCGCCTCGCCGGACAACGCGGTCATTTTACCCCCCGCTTCCTGCACGATCAAATGAGCCGCCGCAAGATCCCAATCGCGGCTTTGCCCGCCTGCAAAAGCGGCATCGAGCCCGCCATGCGCGACACGGCAAAGGCGCAGCGCCAATGATCCGATTCGCGGATGGAGTTCAATCCGCGCAGAATCCGGAGCCAGCCGCTCAACCAACGGTTTTGGACCGGCCACGCGCGAGAATTCGAGCTCTCGTCCGGGCGCCACCCGAACCGGCTGTTCGTTCAACGTGGTGCCGCTACCGCGGGCGGCGAAGAAGAACTCCTCGCTGACCGGGACATGCACGGCGGCGAGTATCGGCGCACCGTGCTCGACCAGCGCAACGCTCACGCACCAATCGTTGCGGCCGCCGAGATAGGACCGCGTGCCGTCGATCGGATCGACGATCCAGACCCGTGACCGGCCGAGTCTTTCCCGATCATCCGCGCTTTCCTCGGACAGCCAGCCGTAATCCGGCGTTGCGGATCGCAGCCTGCGTTCGAGCAGTGCATTGACCGCCATGTCGGCTTCGGAGACGGGCGACGACGCCCCCTTGGTCCATTTGCGCAGCTCCGTTCCGAACATCGAACGTGCGAGCTCGCCGGCTTCGCGGACCGCCTCCTTCAGGAGCCTGGCGTCTGCCGCGAGGCTGGTCTCGTTCGGTTTCTCGATCTCATCGTCCGCCAAGCGTCAATCCTTCGATGCGCACCGTCGGCGCATTGACGCCATAGCGGAATTCCAGATCGCTGGCGGGCGTCATCGACTTGAATATCTCGAACAGATGCCCGGCGATCGTCACCTCGCTCACGGCATAGCCGATCTCGCCATTCTCGATCCAGAAGCCGGACGCGCCGCGGCTGTAGTCCCCGGTGACGCCGTTGACGCCCGAGCCGATCAGGTCGGTGACGTAGAAGCCCTGCTTGATGTCCGAGATCAGCTCCTTGGCTGTCACGACGCCGGCTTCGAGATGCAGATTGAACGGACCGGGCGAAGGCGACGACGACACGCCGCGATGGGCGTGGCCGGTCGTCACCATGCCGAGCTCGCGCGCGGTGCCCGAGTCCAGCAGCCACGTCGTCAGCACGCCGTCGTCGACCAGCGCGGTCTGCTTCACCTTCACGCCCTCGGCGTCGAACGGTTGCGACCGCAGTCCGCGCTTGCGCAGCGGATCATCGATGATGCGGATGCCCTTGGCGAAGAGCTGCGCGCCGAGCTTGTCCTTGAGGAAGCTGGTCTTGCGCGCGATCGAGGCGCCGTTGATGGCGCCGACCAGATGTCCGACCAGCGAGCCGGACACGCGGGGATCGAACACCACCGGCACCTGGCACGTCGCAACCTTGCGCGGATTGGCGCGCGCCACCGCGCGTTCGCCAGCGCTGCGCCCGACGGCCGCGGGCGCCAGCAGGTCGGCGCCGTGCGGAGCCGCCGTGTAGTCGTAGTCGCGCTCCATCCCGGTGCCTTCGCCGGAAATGGCGGTCGTCGAGATGCTCTGGCTCGAACGCAGATAGGCGCCGTGAAAACCGTCGCTCGTGACCAGCACCATGCCGCCGATGCCGGTCGAGGCCGACGCACCACCGGACTTCGTCACGCCCTTCACGCCGAGCGCGGCGGCCTCCGCCTCCTGGGCACGGCGCTCCAGCTCTGCGGTCGAGGGAATCTGCGGATCGAGCAGGTCGAGCTCGGGAATATCGCGCGCCAGCAGCGCCGGATCGGCGAGGCCGACATATTGGTCGTCAGGCGCCACCCGCGCCATCGCCACGGCCCGCTCGGCCAGCCGCGCCACACCGTCGCCGCTGACGTCGTTGGTCGACACCACGGCCTGGCGCTTGCCGACGAGAACGCGCAGGCCGACATCGTCGCCTTCCGAGCGCTCGGATTCCTCGACTCGCCCGTCACGGACCTCGACGCCTTGCGAGATGCCGCGCACCGCGATGGCATCGGCGGCATCGGCGCCGGCCTTCCTCGCGGCTTCCACCAGCCGCTCGGCGAGCGTTCGCAGGGCGGACTGGTCGAGCAGATCTGATTGGGCTGATGTCGACGATGAGGCTGGGGAAGAGGTCACGAACACGATCCGATCGATGTCAGGTGGGCGGCGAAGACGGCTCAATCCAAACGAAATGTGGCCTGTTCACGCCGACTTCAAGCAGGACGGCAGACGGCACATCGGATTGTCGGCAAATCGGCAAGGTCTCGTCAATCATGCGGGGCAAGCGCTTGTCAATCATGACGGTGAGAGGATCATGCGTGAGATCTGATTAACCAGGCTTGTTAAGCCGATACGGGCGATCCGCGTGGCAAGGTCACACGCATCGACCGGGAGCATAATCCCGGCGGGGAGACCAAGCCGTGAGGCGTCAAACAGCAACAGGCGGAAGCAATTCCGCTGGGTCGGGCCGCGTCCTGCGGCTCGACCCTCTTTCCCTACCCGTCTCGTACAGCGCGCACGATACCCGTGCCGATGGCGGGATCCGGCAGATCGAATTGCACCGGGAGCGCGTGGTCCTGCGGCGTGCCGTCAGCGGCATGCGCATGGCCCTGAACCTCCGCGTCAGCGACTTCCTCGGCATCGGCGTGCGCGAAATCGACGCCACGCAGGTGATGCTGGTGCTCGTCCACCGCGACCCCTCCCTGACCATCCCGCTCTGCGTCAGCGACGACCAGAACGAGATCGTTGCTGCGTGGGCGATGTGGAGCGAGACGTTCGCGCTGCCGCAGTTGCAGGACGCGCGCCGCGAGGCGACGCCGCGCCGCCGCCGCCGCAACGCGATCCGCTCGCGCCGCCCGCGCTTCCTGATGCGCCGCCGTGTCGGCTACCAGCTCAATCCGGCCTCGGTCCATCGCGGCGAGCGCGAGATCATCGCGCGCAACTGATCAGGTTGCGCGCAGCACGGCATCGACCAGCAGCGCTGCGAACAGCAGCAGCCCAGCATCGCGGTTCGACTTGAACACCCGCAGGCACAGCGCCGGATCGGCGATATCCAGACGCCAGATCTGCCAGCCGAGATGCGCGGCAAAACCCGCGAGCCCGAGCCACGCCGCGACATGCACATGGGCGGTCGCGAAGGCGGCCCCTATCAGCATCACGGCCAAACTGTAGAAGACGACCAGCGCCAGATGGGTGCGCTCGGCAAACAGGCGCGCGGTCGACTTGATGCCGATCAGCGCGTCATCCTCGGCGTCCTGATGCGCGTAGATCGTGTCATAGGCGATCACCCACGAGATCGACCCGGCGTAGAGCAGCAGCGCGGTTGCATCGATGCGGCCGAACGCAACCGCAAATCCCATCAGCGCGCCCCACGAGAAGGCGAGACCCAGCACGATCTGCGGCCACCAGGTGACACGCTTCATGAACGGATAGATCGCGACGATCAGCAACGAGGCGATGCCGGTGGCGATTGCGAACCGGTTGAACTGTAGCAGTACCGCCAAGCCGATCAGGGCCTGCGCCACCAGGAAGGCGAGCGCCTGCTTCACGCCGACCTGCCCGGCCGGAATCGGTCGCGAACGGGTGCGCTCCACCTTGGCGTCGAGATCGCGGTCGGTGATGTCGTTCCAGGTGCAGCCGGCGCCACGCATGACGAACGCGCCGACGAAATAGAGCCCGATCCACGCCGGCAGCATGGACAGATTCCCGCCGATCCCGGCCGCCAGAGCGGCCGACCACCAGCACGGCATCAGCAGCAGCCAGGATCCGATCGGGCGATCGAAGCGGGCGAGCCGCAGGTAAGGCCGGCTCCACACCGGCGCCAGCGTGTCGACCCAGTTGCCGGTCGCGTCAGCAACGCGGACGGCGGTCGTGCTCATCGGGTGAGAACGTTGCCAGTCATGGTGTCGAAGGCGGAACCGCCCTTCTTCGTCGTGTTGGCCTCAGGCAGCGCAGCCGACGAGCCCAGCACGTCGCTCAGGCTCGGAGCCGCGGGCCTTCCGGCCCCCGACTGCATCTGCGCCGCCACGGCACAGACCTTCTTTTCCAGCGCGTCGGTGTTCTTGTGACCGGCCTTCAGCTGATCGGAGATCTGCTGGGGGATGCCGCAGCTCGCCGCATGCGCCTCGACATATTTGATCATCTTCACTTCGGCCTTGCCGAAATTGGCGATCAGCTTGCAGGCCTCGTCAGGCGAGGCCTTGCGGTCGCTCGCGGCCTTGATCAGCTTGCCGCGACGCTCGGCTTCCTCGCGCAGCGGCATGAACTCCTTCATGCAGCTCTCCGGCGGGCCACCCTGCGGCGCGGCTCCCATCGGGGCCGGCTGGAAGCCGCCACCGCCACCGCCGCCGAACGCCGAGGCGCCTGGACTGGGGAACGGACTTGCCGGGGCTGCGGCCCGGGTCGGCGCCGCACCGTTGATGGGTGGAAACGGCGAATTGCTGGTCTGGGCCTGGCCAGGCATCGGCGCGGGAAACGAGCTCTGCGCGAAGACCTGCCCTGTGGAGAGCACCAGCGCGGCAATGGCGAGCGGCATGAAAGACTGGCGGACGATCAAGGCTGGTTCTCCGGCAAGACCAAGAATCCTCAACACTTCCGGATGAAAGCACGATCCGATCCGGGGCTTTTACGATTCTCGCCCGTCCAGCACAACCGCGGATTTGATCACATCCGCGGCGCAGAGACGCAGCCGGGTTCCAACCGGCGCGGAGGCCCAAAACGAGGCCCTTCCCGAACGTCGGAGCCCAAAAATCCGTTCACTCCGCGCCCTCGCCCACCTGGTCAAGCCGGAGTCGCCAGTTCAGCGGCCGGCGGGACGGTTCACGTCGCCGTGCACACCTTGCGCATCACGGCCAGGGTGTTTTCGTGATTCGCCTTCAGCTGATCGGTGATCTTGGCGGGGATTCCACATAGCGAGGCATGCGCGACGGCGTAGTCGATCATCTTGGTCTGGGCGAGCTCGTAGTCATGCACCAGCTGACAGGCCTCGCCGGGCGCAAAGCGCCGCTCGGTCGCCGCCTTGAGCAGCTTGGCCCGGCGGGCGGTCTCGTCCCGCAGCGGGTTGAACTCCTTCAGGCAGGTCTCGGGCGGGCGGAAGCCAGCCACGCTGGCACCGCCCGGAACCGCGGGGGCCGCCCGTTGCGGCGCGGCGACCGCCTTGTCATCGGCCCGGGACGGCGCGGCGACCATCACCGCGATGATCGCGACCAGCGCCCAGATCGCAAGCGCCGAAGTCGAATGTCTCAAGATCAAGGCCGTTCTCCGCATCGAGGCTTACGAAATCGTCGGATGTCCGTCCCGGGGGGACGACCGGCGGGATCGAAACGGTAAAATCTGTCGACAGCACGGCCGAAAGGCGCCATCGCCGATATCCGATACAACACCACGTGACGGCCCTTCCGGCTTTGCGGCTGGCGCGTGGGTCCGGTAAGCAACGTCCATCATCGGCTCCGCTTCGCTCCATGCCCGCATACGACTTCAACGCCCCGCGCCTGTTCGTCGACGCGCCCCTGCAGGAGGGAGGCTCGGTCGCGCTCGACCGCAACCAGGGAAATTATCTCGGCAACGTCCTGCGCCTTGGCGCCGGCGATCACGTGCTGGCCTTCAACGGCCGCGACGGCGAATGGCGGGCCGTGATCGAGGGCCGCAAGCGGCCAGATGGCCTGACGATCCAGCAGCAGAGCCGGCCGCAGGATCACCTGCCGGACATCGCCTACGTCTTCGCACCGCTCAAGCACGCGCGGCTGGACTACATGGTGCAGAAGGCGGTCGAGATGGGCGCCGCGCGGCTGGAGCCGGTGATCACCCGTCGCACCCAGGTGTCGCGCGTGAATAGCGAGCGCATGCGCGCCAACGTGGTCGAGGCCGCCGAACAATGCGGCATCCTCAGCCTCGCCGACGTCAAGGACCCGGTGCCGCTGGAGCGCTTCCTCGCGCAGCGGCAACCCGAGCGGCTGCTGGTGTTCTGCGACGAGGCGGCCGAACTGGCCGATCCGCTGCAGGCCCTGCGCGGCGGCCAGAATGCGGCCGGCATCGACCTGCTGATCGGACCGGAGGGCGGTTTCGCCGACGATGAACGGACGCTGCTGCTGCGCCAGCCGCATGTGATCAGGCTGGCCCTGGGCCCGCGCATCCTGCGCGCGGATACGGCCGGCGTTGCCGCCCTCGCCGTAATTCAGGCGACGCTCGGAGACTGGGCCGGAGCCCGCGGTTAAGGCATCCGACCAATTGTGGCGCGCCGCGGCCATTCCCAGTCGAAACCGTCAAACGGCCATGCTAAGGGGCAGCCGCCGCTTCCAGCGGGCGCCCAAGCCATTTTGGAACTCGAATCGACATGACCGGACCCGCTCCGACCGGACCCGCCGCGTGGGCGGACAAGCTGCTGCAATCCTTCGCCCAGGCCGGCTATGAGCGGGCCGAGCCGGCGATCCTGCAGCCGGCCGAGCCGTTCCTCGACCTCTCCGGGGAGGACATCCGCAAGAGCCTCTATCTGACCAGCGACGCCGCTGGCGAAGAGCTGTGCCTGCGCCCCGACCTGACCATTCCCGTCGCCCGCGACTACCTCGGCTCGGCCCGCGCCGGGCAGCCGGCCGGCTTCAGCTACCTTGGTCCAGTATTTCGCTACCGCGAGGGCCGCCCGAGCGAGTTCCTGCAGGCCGGCATCGAATCGTTCGGCCGCCAGGACCGGCCCGCTGCCGATGCCGAGATGCTGGCGCTGGCGATCGAGGCGACCGCCGCCGCCGGCCTTGCCGCGGTGGATATCCGCACCGGCGACGTCGCGCTGTTCACGGCCTTGATCGACGCCCTCGATCTCTATCCGGTCTGGCGGCGGCGGCTGATCAAGGACTTCAACCGCAAGCGCACCCTGGCGCAGGACCTCGAGCGGCTGGCGATCGCCTCGGTGGCGCCGCGCAACGAGTATGAGGGCGTGCTCGCTGCTCTGGCCGGCTCCGACCGCAAGGCGGCGCTCGCTTTGGTCACCGACCTGATGTCGATTGCCGGCGCAACCGCCGTCGGCGGCCGCACGGTGGCGGAGATCGCCGACCGCTTCCTCGAGCAGTCCACCCTCAAGAGCGGGGCGCTGCCGCGTGACGCGCTGGACCGCATCAAGCGCTTCCTGGCCATCAGCGGCAGCCCGACCGAAGCCGTCCAGCAGCTTCGCGCCCTCGCCGCCGATGCCAAGCTCGATATCTCGGCCGCGATCGACGCGCTCGAGGCCCGCGCGGGCTTCATGGCCCAGCGCGGCATCGACATCGCCAAGGTGCGCTTCGCCACGTCGTTCGGCCGCGGCCTCGACTACTACACCGGTTTCGAGTTCGAGCTGCATCATCCTGACAATGGCGACGAGCCGCTGGTCGCCGGCGGCCGTTATGACGGCCTGCTGAGCCAGCTCGGCGCCGCCGAGTCGATTCCGGCCGTCGGCTTCTCGATCTGGATCGAGCGCCTGGCCCAGAGCAGCGCCGTGGGCAAGTCCCCGGTCGGGAGAGCATCATGAGCGGCCCCCTCGTCCTCGCCGTTCCCTCCAAGGGACGTCTGCAGGAGAATGCCGAAGCCTTCTTCGGCCGCGCCGGGCTGAACCTGTCCAAGCCCGGCGGCGCGCGCGACTATCGCGGCACCATCGCAGGTCTCGACAATGTCGAGATCGCCTATCTCTCTGCGAGTGAGATCGCTTCGCAACTGGCGCGCGGCAGCGTGCATCTCGGCGTCACCGGCGAGGATCTCGTGCGCGAGAGCATCACCGATGCCGACAAGCGCGTGCTGCTGATCGATACGCTCGGCTTCGGCGGCGCCAACGTCGTCGTCGCGGTGCCGCAGGCCTGGATCGACGTCCGGACCATGGCTGATCTCGATGACGTCACCACCGGTTTTCGTGCCCAGCACAATCGCCGGATGCGCGTCGCCACCAAGTACATCAACCTGACGCGCAGCTTCTTCGCCGCCCACGGCATCGTCGATTACCGCATCGTCGAGAGCGCCGGCGCCACCGAGGGCGCGCCCGCGGTCGGCACGGCCGAGCTGATCGTCGACATCACCAGCACCGGCTCGACGCTCGCCGCCAACGGGCTGAAGGTGCTGGACGACGGCGTGATCCTGCGCAGCCAGGCCAACCTGGTCGCCTCGCGCGACGCCGAGTGGTCGGAGGGTCCGCGCGAGAGCGCCCGGATCATTCTCGACCACATCCATGCCCGCGCCCGCGCCAGCAAATACCGCGAGGTCCGCACCCGCTTCAAAGGGTGCGACGCAGCAATGCTGACCGAGGCGCATAACCGTTTCGGCGTCGTGGCGCCGTTCGGCGGCCCGACCTCGTCCGGCATGCTCACCCTGCACTGCCCGCCAGCGCAGATCTACGCGCTCGGCAGCTTTCTGCGCGCGCATGGTGCCGAGACCGTCTCGGTCGCCTCGCTCGACTACGTGCTCGACCGCGAGAATCCGCTGTTTGCCCGCCTCGAGGCCTTCCTGCGATCATAAATCGCCGTTCATCGTAGCGACAGGTGAGCGCGACTACCATATGTTGGTAGGAGAACGAGGACTCTGAGCGATGCTGGGAACTGACGTGTCCGACCTGACCACGACCGCGGCCGACGCCGCGTCGCAGGGACTGTCGATCGTTATCCCCGTCTATAACGAGGGCGCGGGACTGACGGCGCTGCACGAGCGGCTGAATAATCTCGCACGCACCCTGCGTCAGCGCTTCGGTCTCGCCTGTGAGCTCGTTTATGTCGACGATGGCAGCCGCGACAACACACTCGCGATTGCCCGGACCCTGCAGGCCGATGCGCTCGATGTGCAGGTCGTGTCGCTGTCGCGCAATTTCGGCAAGGAGGCCGCGCTGATGGCCGGCCTCGATCATGCCCGGCGCGGCGCGGTGCTGTTCATGGACGGCGACGGCCAGCATCCGCCGGCCCTGGTCGAGCAACTCGTCACGCACTGGATCAAGGACGGCTACGACGTCGTCTATACCGCCAAGGCGCATCGCGACAACGAGCCGTTCCTGCGCCGGGTCGCCGTTCACGGCTTCTACGCGCTCATCAACTGGGGGGCGCGGCAGAAGATTCCGGAGGATGCCGGCGACTTCCGCCTGCTCTCGCCGCGCGCGGTGGCCGCGCTACGGCAGCTGCCCGAGCGCAACCGCTTCTTCAAGGGCCTGGCGAGCTGGATCGGCTTCCGTCAGATCCGCGTCGACTATGAGCCAGCGGCCCGCGCCCATGGCGTCACAACCTTCAACCTGACCGGCCTGCTAGGCCTGTCGATCGAAGGTCTCACCTCGTTCTCGGTCGCGCCCTTGCGCTTCGCCAGTCTGCTCGGAATCCTGCTGGCCTCGGCCGCGTTCCTGTTCGGCCTCTCGATCCTCTGGGAGACCTTCACAACCGGCAAATCGGTGCCTGGCTATCCCTCGCTGATGGTCGGCCTGATGACGATCGGCGGCGTGCAGCTGATCATGATCGGCATCATGGGCGAGTATATCGGCAAGATCCTGTCCGAGCTGAAAGCGCGTCCGATCTACTTCGTCGCCGAGCACAGCGAGAAGCGTGCAGCGCTCGATGCACGGAGCGACGGCGCCGAGAGGAACGCCGCCGAATGAGCGCCACCCCGCACCGGCGCATCTGGCTGTGCGCCGATGACTATGGCATCAGCCCCGGGGTCAACAGCGCCATCCGCGACCTGATCGCGCGCGGTCGGCTGAACGCTACCTCGGTGATGACTGTGGGCGCCGCGATCGGACGCGACGAGGTGACGGAGCTGACCAAGGTCGCGTCCGACAGCCCGCGCTGCGCCATCGGCCTGCATGTCACGCTGACCGCGCCATTCCGGCCCCTCACCATGCACTTCCGCCCGTCGGAAGGCGGCATGTTCCTGCCCTTTCCCAAGCTGCTGCGCGCCGGAATGTCCCGCCGGCTCGATCCCGAGCTGATCCGCGCCGAGGTGCTGGTCCAGCTTGCGGCGTTCGGCGAGCTGTTCGGCCGCGCCCCGGATTTCGTCGACGGCCATCAGCACGCCCAGCTCTATCCGCAGGTGCGCGAGGGCTTCCTCGCCGCGGTCAAGGAAGCCGCGCCGGCGGCCTGGGTGCGTCAGGGGGGGCGGAACGTGCCGCTGATGCAGCGGCTGACGGCACCGAAGGCGCTGCTGCTGGACGTCCTGAGCGCCCAATTCCGCCGTCATGCCAAGCGGGCCGAGATCGCCTTCAATCCTGCTTTCGCCGGCGCCTACGACTTCAGCAAGACCTCGGATTTCGCCACGTTGATGGACGGCTTCCTGGACGAGCTGCCCGAGGACGGGCTGGTGATGTGCCACCCCGGCTTCGTCGACGACGTCCTGATCGAGCTCGATCCCTTGACCGTCCAGCGCGAGCATGAGCACGCCTATCTCGCCGGCGAGCATTTTCCAGCGCTGCTCGACCGCCGGCGGATGACGCTGGCCTGAACGGATCTTGCGGGTCTGCGACGAACAAAAGGCCGCCCGGCTGCGTTCCTCCTGTAGTGCGGGCAACATCGAGGTCCAAAACGCTGCGCAAGCCCGAGAGACGCTGTGTCGCATACGGAAATTTAATCCGCGCCCCGGCTGGCCGGGCCACAAAGTCCCCCTAAATCTTGGCCGCGCTTGGCCGGAACAAGGCAAGCGGCAGGAGAACGACATGACACCGCAAGAACGCCAACTCATCGACGATCTGTTCGACCGGCTTGCCAAGTTGGAGAGTGCACCGCGTGATCCGGAGGCCGCCGCCGCCATCGCCCAGGCGCTGCAGCGGGCTCCCAATGCCGTCTACGCGCTGGTGCAGACGGTGCTGGTGCAGGACGAAGCCTTGAAGCGCGCCAATGCCCGCATCGAGGAGCTGCAGCACGCCCAGGCCCCGCAGCAGGCCCAGTCCGGCGGCTTCCTCGATTCGATGCGCGACAGCATCTTCGGCTCGGGCAGCCGCGGTTCGGTCCCCAACGTGCCGCCGCCGTCGCAGAGCCGACCGGTCTGGAACAGCGGTCAGGCGATGCCCCCGGGCTACCAGGGCCAGCCCGGCTATCCCGGTCAGCCCGGCCCTTACGATCAGGGCGGCTTCGGCCAGCCGCGTGGCGGCATGTTCGGCGGTGGAGGCGGCTCGTTCCTCGGAACGGCGGCGGCCGCTGCGGCGGGCATGGTCGGCGGCTCGCTGCTGCTCGGCGGCATCCGCTCGATGATGGGCGGCGGGTCGCATCAGGCGTTCGGTGACACCACGATCATCGAGGAGCGCGGCGGTGGTGCCGGCCCGTGGAGCGGCGACCAGTCCAGCGGCTCGCTGGCGCGCGACGCCGGTCTCGACGACATCGGCCGTTCGGGCGGCGACGGTGGCCGTGCCGGCCTGTTCGACCAGGCGAACTATGACGACAGCGGCAATGACAACGACGCGGCCGACTTCGACGCCGATGACGGCTATGGCGACGACGACGGTGGCAGCGACTACGCTTGATGCTCCCAGGTCGCAGCGAACCGAAGAATGCGAAAGGCCGCCCCCACGGGCGGCCTTTTTCAGTTGCGGATGTCGTGCAGCGGCGGTCGTCAGAGCACGATGACCCGAGCACCGACGTTCACGCGGCCATAGAGGTCGATGACATCCTCGTTGCGCATCCGGATACAGCCTGACGAAACGTTGGTGCCGATCGTCCATGGCTCGTTCGAACCGTGGATCCGATACAGCGACGAGCCGAGATACATCGCGCGTGCGCCGAGCGGGTTCTGCGGTCCGCCCTCCATGTGCCGCGGCAGGTCGGGCCGGCGCGCGAGCATTTCCTGCGGCGGCGTCCAGTCCGGCCATTCGCGTTTGGCCGAGATCGTCTTCACGCCCGACCAGGTGAAGCCGGGGCGGCCGACGCCGATGCCGTAGCGGAGCGCCCTGCCCTCGCCCTGAACCAGATAGAGGAACTTGTTCGGCGTATCGATGACGATCGTGCCCGGCCGTTCTTTGCCGTCGTAGTCAACGATCTGTTTCTCGTATTTCGGATCGAGCGGCCGCTGCGTCTGCTCATAGGCCTCCTCATCCGGTACTCCCTGCTGCGGGACCATGCCCGGCGCCAGCCGCTGCGGCTCGTAGTAGGACGGCTGCTGCTGGTACATCGGCTGTCCCGGCGGAGGCGCGCCGCGGCCGCCTTGCGGATCCCCGAACAGGAATTCGATGAAGCCACCACCCATGCGCGAGCGTTCGACATAAGCGGTGCGCACCGGCGCGGACTGCTGCGGCGGCCCGCTGTAAATCACGGTCGGCTGCTGAAATCCCTGGGCCGCAGCCCGATCCAGACCTGAATGGAATGCGCATGCGCCGGCCAGCAGCGCTATGGAGAATGATTTGAACATCGACGTACTCTGTACTGTTTCGTCTGGAGACTGTTCGTCGCGCGAGGCGGCAACGCCGCCGCGTATCGTCAATAAAGAGCAAAACCCGATCGCTTTGGTAAACGCGGGAGGCGCCGGGATTCACCATCGCTGCATACGTCGGCGGTTTTGATCGCTAGCGTTTATTTTGCGTGAAGGCCGGCGGAGCATGGTTAATAGTTGACGCACGATGCACGCCAGCGTTGCCCAACGGCGGTTCCTGGCGTGAACGCGATGTTAAATAGCCTCTGCGTAGAACTGATCCGAGCAAAAGGTCAGGGATACTATCATGGCTGTTCGCAAGCGTTTCCGTATCGAAGAAGCAATCGTCGGCCATATGCCGGAGCCTGAATTCGTGGGCGGCGAGATCGGCCCCAACCACAAGGAAATCATGGACGAGCTGCGCGCGATCCGCTCCCAGATGGCCAATGCGATCCGCAGCGGCGGCAGCAACACGGCGAACGCCGCCATCGAAGAGTCCGCCGCACGCGAGGTCGCCGAAGCGCGCGCGCTGCTCGAGACCTATCGCGCCCAGATCGAGCAGTGCGAAAAGCTCAAGGTCGAGCTCGACCTGATCCACGACGCGATCAACCGCACCAAGGGCGAGATCGCGACCCTCCATGCCAAGAGCTTCAACGGCGAGGAGATGGCCAAGGTCAACGGCGAACTCGGCGCGGTCGTCGGCGGCACCGAGCAGGCGACGCAGCAGATCCTGGAAGCCGCGGAGGCGATCGACCAGGCAGCCAGCGCGCTGTCCAAGGTGGACTCGGCCGACCAGCAGAAGATCCTGAGCGAAGAGATCCAGGAGCGCGTGGTCTCGATCTTCGAGGCCTGCAACTTCCAGGACCTGACCGGCCAGCGCATCAACAAGGTCATGACCACGATGAAGTTCATCGAGCACCACATCGTGGTGATGATGGACATCTGGGGCGGCGTCGACGCCATCAAGGCGCATACGCCGCCGATCGTCGACCACCGCGAGGGCGACGCCCGGCTGCTGAACGGCCCGAAGGCGGAAGGCGACGTCGGCCACGCTTCGCAGGACGACATCGACGCGATGTTCAACTGACCTCGTCGGCCAGTCCCAGCGACCGCTCCAGGCAACGTCACCATACAGGAACGCCGGCGCTATCGCCGGCGTTTTTCGTTCGACTCTCGACCTTTGCGGGATGTTCGCCCGGATCTCAGGCGCGCGGTCCGCAGCGGACGTAGACCATCGTCTGGTAACGGGTCGCCGCATCCTTGTCGACGAAGCGGGTGATCAGCACACGGCCGTCGAAGGAGACGACCTCGCGGTCCTGCTCGCCGCCGGGCGGTCCGGCCGGGCCGATGTAGTTCTTGCCGCTGGCCGATCCCTTCAAGCGCAGTTCCTGGGGAGTCGCCTGGTCGGCCAGGTGCATCACGACACCACCGGACGTGCCTGCCCCGATGACGTAGGGCTGTTTGCACTGCGCCAAAGCCATCTTTTCGGTGCGCGGGCGGTCATTCGGGTTGTTGTAGGCGGCAAGCCCCCATTTGCCCACGAGATCCTCGGCGCGAATCGTGGCCGGCACCTCGGGCTCGACCGGCGCCTCGGTCTGCTGCATGGGGGTCGACGGCGACAGGCTGAAGCCCGTGCACGCTCCCAGAAGCATCGTGAGCGCTGACGCGATCGCGAGATTGGCAACCGGCCGCGCGCACCGTGAACTCGTCATGGCATCCCCTTAGGAACAAGATCATGGCTGCCCCGTCCGGCAACCAAGCGCAAAACGCTCGTCAGAGCAATGACGTCGGATGACGACGCCGCTCCACTAACATGTCTGGCCCGGGACAACATCCCCTAACAGCCTCAAGAACGGCTTAACGGCTGGCCGTTGCTTGACAGGAACAGCCGCAAGCCATATTTCCCCGAGCGGTCTTTAGCACTCGGAGGGCGGGATTGCTAAGGCTGCGAGCCAGTTGGCGCCAAGTGGGCGTTCAATGTGGCCGCATTCAGATTTCCTCCGACAGCAACACTTATCCAAGCACCCCAAAAGGGATCCGTCATGGCCAAATCGAAGTTTCGTCCCCTGCACGACCGCGTCGTGGTTAAGCGCATCGACGCCGAAGAGAAGACCAAGGGCGGCATCATCATTCCCGACAGCGCCAAGGAAAAGCCCTCGCAGGGCGAAGTCGTCGCCGTCGGCCCGGGCGGCCGCGACGAGAGCGGCAAGCTGATCCCGATCGACGTCAAGGTCGGCGACCGCGTGCTGTTCGGCAAGTGGTCCGGCACCGAGGTCAAGCTGGACGGCGAGGAACTCCTGATCATGAAGGAGTCCGACATCATGGGCGTCGTCGCCTGATCCCGACCTGTCGGGGGCGGCGATCAGCCGCCCCGGGCGAAAATGCTCTGCAACCTCGTTCCGGCGACAGACGGGCGATCACGCCCCTCGCCGTCGAGGTCTACTCCAGGAGAATTCTGAAATGGCAGCCAAGGACGTCAAATTCGCCGGCGACGCACGCGACCGCATGCTGCGCGGCGTCGACATTCTCGCCAACGCCGTCAAGGTGACGCTCGGCCCGAAGGGCCGCAATGTCGTCATCGAGAAGAGCTTCGGCGCTCCGCGCATCACCAAGGACGGCGTCACCGTCGCCAAGGAGATCGAGCTGGAGGACAAGTTCGAGAACATGGGCGCGCAGATGCTGCGCGAGGTCGCCTCCAAGACCAACGACACCGCCGGTGACGGCACCACCACCGCGACCGTGCTGGCCCAGGCCATCGTGCGCGAGGGCGCCAAGGCGGTTGCCGCCGGCATGAACCCGATGGACCTCAAGCGCGGCATCGACATCGCGGTGGCCGCCGTGATCAAGGACATCGAGAAGCGCGCCAAGCCGGTCGCCTCGTCCTCCGAGGTCGCCCAGGTCGGCACCATCTCCGCCAACGGCGACGCCGCGATCGGCAAGATGATCGCCCAGGCGATGCAGAAGGTCGGCAACGAGGGCGTCATCACGGTCGAGGAGAACAAGTCGCTCGATACCGAGGTCGACATCGTCGAAGGCATGAAGTTCGACCGGGGCTATCTCTCGCCCTACTTCGTCACCAATGCCGAGAAGATGACCGCCGAGCTGGACGACGTCTACGTGCTCCTGCACGAGAAGAAGCTGTCGGGCCTGCAGGCCATGCTGCCGGTGCTCGAAGCCGTGGTGCAGTCGGGCCGCCCGCTGCTGATCATCGCCGAGGACGTCGAGGGCGAAGCGCTGGCGACGCTGGTCGTCAACCGCCTGCGCGGCGGCCTCAAGGTCGCCGCCGTCAAGGCGCCGGGCTTCGGTGATCGCCGCAAGGCCATGCTCGAGGACATCGCGATCCTGACCGGTGGTCAGCTGATCTCGGAAGATCTCGGCATGAAGCTCGAGAACGTCACGATCAAGATGCTCGGCCGCGCCAAGAAGGTCGTGATCGACAAGGAGAACACCACGATCGTCAACGGCGCCGGCAAGAAGGCCGACATCGAGTCGCGCGTCGGCCAGATCAAGGCGCAGATCGAGGAGACCACCTCGGACTACGACCGTGAGAAGCTGCAGGAGCGTCTGGCCAAGCTCGCCGGCGGCGTCGCGGTGATCCGCGTCGGCGGCGCGACCGAGATCGAGGTCAAGGAGAAGAAGGACCGCGTCGAGGACGCCCTCAACGCGACCCGCGCTGCGGTGCAGGAAGGCATCGTCCCTGGTGGCGGCGTGGCGCTGCTGCGCGCCAAGAAGGCCGTCGGCCGCATCACCAACGCCAATTCGGACGTTCAGGCCGGCATCAACATCGTGCTGAAGGCGCTCGAGGCTCCGATTCGCCAGATCTCCGAGAACGCCGGCGTCGAAGGTTCGATCGTGGTCGGCAAGATCCTGGACGAGAAGTCCGAGACGTTCGGCTTCGACGCGCAGACCGAGGATTATGTCGATATGGTCGCCAAGGGCATCATCGACCCAGCCAAGGTGGTCCGCACCGCGCTGCAGGACGCCTCGTCGGTCGCAGGCCTCCTGGTCACCACCGAGGCCATGGTCGCCGAGCTGCCGAAGGATGCTGCTCCGGCGATGCCGGCCGGCGGCGGCATGGGTGGCATGGGCGGCATGGGCGGCATGGGCTTCTGAGCCCTGCTTTCGACATCTCACATTCAGGAAGGCCGCCTCCGGGCGGCCTTCTTTTTGGCCGAGTGTCCGCACCGGGGGTGCAGCGACCGCAAATCGGCGCTACAGCTTAAAGCCGATTCTGCCCCCACAAGGATTTTCAGATGCGCGCGATTTTGCTTGCGCTGGCCGTGATTGCAGCGGCCGCGCCGGAACTCGGTTGGGCCCAGAGCAAGAGCGGGACCAAGGCCCCCGCCAACGAGACTCGGTATTTTACCGCGATCGACGGCCTGATGGACGGCAATGCCGACGTGATCCTGAAGGAGACGCGCCAGGGCAAGACCGTCACCGCCGCCACGCTCGACGTCTGCTATCCCGTCGCAAAGAATTCGGATCGCAAGGACCGCTTCGTGGTCAGCCTCACCGTCAATGGCCAGACCTTGACCGGTGCGACCCAGAGCAACGGCGCCAAGGAGCCGGTCACGGTGAAGCTGAATCGCAAGCCGACCGGCGACACGTTCGAGTTCCGCGGACAGATCGCGATCGGCAAGACCGTCACCGAGGTGGCGTCGACCGACAATTCCGACGTCAGCGAGAAGGAGTTCCAGGAGAGCCAGTCGAGCGACGACGGCATCAGCGCCCAGCCGAAGGACTTCACTGACGTCTCGCCCGAGGCGATCTCGGTCCGGCTCAAGCTAGACGCGGTGACCGACTTCCTCAAGAGCCTGAAGGGCGAGAACGTCGAAGTTTCGCTGTCGAGCCTCATCGTGAGCTGCGACGCACTGCGCGCGGGCGAGCAGACCATCAGCATGACCGTCGACCCCGAACGAGCCGGCGCGCTGATCGCGAAGGCGCGGACCATGAACGGCGTCGTCACTGCCGGCTGGACCGCCGGCACGGTCGAGATGGACCGCACCATCCGCTTTGCGGCGGCCGACTGGCGCGACGGTGACAAGATCAACAAGGACAAGCTGGCGGGCGCCATCTCCGACGTGCTGGCCAAGACCTACAATGCCAAGCCGACGAGTGCGGCGTGGAATCCGGTCAGCGGCAAGCTGAAGCTGACGTTGAGGCGGCCGAGCCAGCTGATGCCGGCGCTCGAGCTGACCGACGTCATCGAGGTCACCGGCCTCGTCTCGGCGGACAAGCCGGGCGGCGCCGACGCGCTGATGCTCTGGATCAGCAGCCCGACGACGACCACCATCGATGAGGCCTCGAGCGCCAAGCTGATCCTGTCGGACGAATCCTCGGGCGACGAGGAAGGCGACACGCGGGATGATGGCGGCGCCATCGACGAGCTGGCGAAGGCCTTCAAGGCCAAGCGCTGGGATGCGGACAACTCGGTCTGGAAGTAAGGCGAGCCATGACGGCATGGCGCCGCGATCTCAGATGCCACCCTCCCCTGGAGGGGGAGGGTCGATCGCGCGCGAAGCGGGCGAGCGGGGTGACGCCGCGGGCACCGGGGCACGTGGAGAGATCACCCCACCCCGCCTCCCATTCGCTGCGCTCATGAGAGGCGACCCTCCCCCTCCAGGGGAGGGTGACCGCGGGGCAGACCTCAAGGGTGCACACTGCGGAAGCGCGAGCGTGCGCAAGGCTGTTTGCTCAAATCATGATGCGGAAAGTGGAACGCATCATGCTCGAGCTTGAGCCCTCGACAGTCCCCACCAGGACTTTGGAAACGGCCGTCTCGGCTCAATTGGTGTTGAGCCGGAAGCGCAGCGTCTTCGGTCCGATGAAGATGATCAGGTCGCCCTGACGCTTCCAGTTCGTCACCGCGCTCAGCGCCGCGATCAGTTCGTCGTCAGCCTGCGCGCGCGCCACCGGGCAGTTGCGGTCCTCGATCTTGCCGGCGATGAACACGATGGTGTTGCCGGCGACCGAGAACTGCCCCTTGCCGCCCTTGCACCACAGCTCGAGCACAGCATCACCGTTGTCGCCGATGTCGAGATCCGGCACCCGCTTCGAGCCCGGCTGCGGCAGCGCATCCAGCGTCATCTCCATGCCGAAGGGAAATTCCTCCGCCGAGGCGGCGGCAAGGGGCACGGCCGACATCAACAGGGCCGCAGCCAGTTTGGCGCAAGCTCGCTTCACTACTCGCATCGTTCCTCTCGACACATCATCACGTGCAGGGCTCGCCTCTTAAGCGATCGGCCCAGCGACCGCCAGCACGGCTCCCGCACAAATGTGTTCCAAACATAGCAAGCCCCGCGCCGCAGCTACGGCGCGGGGCGTTTGTCGCCGCCGGTGTTGCTACTTCAGCACCATCGCCGTGAACGGATAGACATAGGCCTGCAAGGTGACGAACAGGCCGACCAGACAGGCCAGCACGATCGAATGCAGGAAGACGTAGCGCAGGATCGAGCTCTCGTGGCCGTACCAGTTGGTGGCGGTCGAGGCGACGACGATCGACTGCGCATCGATCATCTTGCCCATGACACCGCCGGAGGAGTTGGCGGCCGCCATCAGGACAGGGGACAGGCCGAGCTGCTCGGAGGTGATCTTCTGCAGGTTTCCGAACAGCACGTTCGAGGCCGTATCCGATCCTGTCAGCGCCACGCCCAACCAGCCGAGCAAGGTGCCGAAGAACGGATAGAGCACGCCTGTCGCAGCGAAGGCCAAGCCGAGCGTGGCATCGACGCCGGACAGCCGGGTCAGCGTGCCGATCGCGAGCATCGCCGAGATCGTGATCAGCGAGATCGCGCAGAGACGGATGGTGCGGCCATATTCCGCGATCAGTCTGCCCGGTCCGACACCCATCAGGAAGCCGGAGATGATCGCGGCGATCAGCATGCCGGTGCCGGTGAAGGTCAGGTAGGTGAACGAGAACACCGCGCCTTCCGGCGTCGGCTTCGCAGCCACCGGCGGCATCTTGTTGATCAGCTTGTCGAGCTCGGGCACCGGATAGTTCCAGGTGAAGATCGAGTTCGCCCAGGCCTTGAAGGCGCCGTTGCCCCAGATCAGCATGATAACGCAGACGATGATCCAGGGCAGCAGTGCGCCCCAGAGCTCGGCTTGCGTCAGCGGCGCGCGGTCCAGCGGCTTCGCCGCCGTCATCGTGGCGGCCGATTCGTCACGCCCGCGCAACGCCGGCGACAGCCACAGCTGCTTGGGCTGCCAGACCTTCAGGAACAGGATCAGCGCGCCCATCGAGATCAGCGAGGCGCCGATGTCGACGATCCACGGATTGATGTAGTTCGAGATCAGGAATTGCGGCACCGCGAAGGAGACGCCGGTGACCAGGATCGCCGGCCAGATGTCCTTCATGCCCTTCCAGCCCGCGAACGCCCAGATCACCCAGAACGGCACGATCAGCGAGAACACCGGCAGCTGCCGGCCGACCATCGCGCCGAGGATGTAGGGGTCGAGACCGGTGACCGAGGCGAGGCCCTGGATCGGCGTGCCCAGCGCGCCATAGGCGACCGGGGCGGTGTTGGCGATCAGCGACAGGCCGGAGGCCGCGAGCGGCGAGAAGCCGAGACCGATCAGCACGGCACCGGTGATCGCCACCGGGGTGCCGAAGCCGGACGCGCCCTCGAAGAACGCGCCGAAGGAGAAGGCGACCAGCAACAGTTGCAGCCGCCGGTCCTCCGTGACGCCGCCGATGGCGCGCTTCAGAAGCTCGAACCGTCCGGTGGAAACCGTGACCTGGTAGAGGAAGATGACGTTCAGGACGATCCAGCCGATCGGAAAGAACCCGGTGATGACGCCCAGAAACGTCGCGCGCAGCGACATGTTGGCCGGCATCGTAAAGACGAAGATCGTGATCAGGTTGGTCAGGATCACGGCGATGATCGCCGCGATGTGTGCCTTGACCTTGCCGCTGGCGATCAGCACCAGCAGCGTCACCACCGGGACGGCGGCGGCCAGCGTCGACAGCGCCGGGCTCCCCAACGGGTCGTAGATTTGATTCCACATCGTGACTTCTCCCCCCACGTTCTTGTTGTTGGACCTGAGGCCGGCGGGACGGATCAGGTCTGCTCGCCCAGGCCCCCAAGCCTGGCAAAGGTCGGAAAAGCAGATCACAAAACCCGCAACGCCCAACTCTGCTCAAATTCTCGCGAAATCTGGCGGCGGTCGCAGTCCCTCTCCCCTGCCCCATGCTACGGTTTGTCACACGCGACCGACAAGCCGGCGGCCACCCGCCAGATTACGACTTTAGTCTAGGCAGGCGGTGCCAACCGCGATTTTCTCGTTTTTCGCCAGCCTGTTAAGACCTTTTCTCAGGAGCAGCCCCTCTGTGAACAATCTGCGCTCGACCGTCGCCACCGTCTGGCGGATCGCCATTCCCTACTTCCGCTCCGAGGACAAGGTCGCCGGCCGCATCCTCCTCGCCGCCGTCATTGCGATCGAACTGTCGCTCGTTGCGATCCAGGTGCTGGTGAACCAGTGGCAGAACAGGTTCTTCAACGCGCTGCAGCAGTATGATTGGAACAGCTTCATCTGGGAAATCGGCGTATTCGCCGTACTGGCGACCATCTTCATCATCC
The DNA here is from genome assembly GCF_032484495.1 of Bradyrhizobium sp. SZCCHNS3052. Classification (NCBI taxonomy): domain Bacteria; kingdom Pseudomonadati; phylum Pseudomonadota; class Alphaproteobacteria; order Hyphomicrobiales; family Nitrobacteraceae; genus Bradyrhizobium; species Bradyrhizobium sp. SZCCHNS3052. The sequence goes on from NZ_JAUETB010000017.1 coordinate 46,944, forward strand.
TGGCCGTCTACCAGCTCTATCTCAATCAATGGCTGCAGATCCGCTGGCGGCGGTGGATGACCGACGTCTACCTGCGCCGCTGGCTGGACAACGCCACGCACTATCGCATGCAGCTCAAGGGCGACATCGCCGACAACCCGGACCAGCGCATTGCCGACGACGTGCAGCTGTTCGTCGACAAGACGCTGAACATCACCATCGGCCTGCTCAGCTCGATCGTCTCGCTCGCATCGTTCATGGTGGTGCTTTGGGGGCTGTCGACCGATGCCCCGCTGCAGCTGTTCGGCACCGACATCGCGATCCCCGGCTACCTGGTCTGGATCGCGCTGATCTATGCGATCTTCGGGACCATCCTGACGCATTGGATCGGCTCGCCGCTCGTCAATCTCAACTTCGAGCAGCAGCGCTACGAGGCCGACTTCCGCTTCAACCTGGTGCGGGTGCGCGAAAGCTCCGAGCAGATCGCGCTGCTGCGCGGCGAAGGCGCCGAGCAAGGTCAGCTCGGAACCCGCTTCGGCCGGGTCGTGCAGAACTGGTACCAGATCATGAGCCGGACCAAGCGGCTGACGGCCTTCACGGCGGGCTATTCGCAGGCGGCCGTGATCTTTCCCTATGTGCTCGTTGCGCCTGCCTACTTCGCCAAGTCGATCCAGATGGGCGGCATCATGCAGACGGCGTCCGCGTTCTCGACGGTGCAGGGCGCGCTGTCGTTCTTCGTGACGACTTACCGGACGCTTGCCGACTGGCGCTCGACCGTCGCCCGCCTCGACGGCTTCGACATGTCCATCGAGAGCGCGCACAAGCTCTCGGGCGAGCCGCAGACGATCGATGTCGTCGACCATGCCGGCGACAGCATCGATCTCGCCCAGCTGCTGCTGAAGCTGCCCAATGGCCTGCCGCTGGTCGCGGCCGACGGGTTCAGCATCGGCAACAACGAGCGCACGCTGCTGACCGGCCCCTCCGGCGCCGGCAAGTCGACGCTGTTCCGCGCCATCGCCGGCGTCTGGCCGTTCGGCAGCGGCGCCATCAGCGTGCCCTCGCATGCCAAGCTGATGATGCTGCCGCAGCGGCCCTACTTCCCGATCGGCGCGCTCAAGGCGGCGATCGTCTATCCCGCGGCGGCGGACGCTTTCAGCGTCGAGCAGGTCAGGGAGGCGCTGGTGGCCGTCGGTCTGCCGCAACTGGCGGACCGCCTGGACGAGGACTCGCACTGGAACCGGATGCTGTCGCTCGGCGAGCAGCAGCGGCTCGGAATTGCCCGCGCGCTGCTGCATGCGCCCCAATATCTCTTCCTCGATGAGGCCACGGCCTCGCTCGACGAGCCGAGCGAAGCCAGGCTCTATCGGGTCATCGCCGAACGGCTGCCGCAGACCACCGTCGTCTCGATCGGCCACCGCTCGACCCTGCACGAGTTCCACGATCGGAAGGTCGAGCTGATTCGGGATGGCGACCGGTTCTCGCTGCGGCCGGCCGGACAGGCGGCCGACGCGACCGCGGATGGAGGCAGTTGACGCGAGCGCCGCTGCGCCAGCAAAGCAGAAGGGCGGCAGATTGCTCCGCCGCCCTTCGTGATAAGTTCGATCCGCCTTGCGGTGATTACTTCAGGTTGGTCATCGCCGTCAGGTCGACCGAGAGCTTGGCGATGCCGGTGGCGCCGCACCACTTCGAGCCCAGGCCACCCGGGTTGATCGGGGTGACGTTGGTGGTGCCGCTGGCGGTGAAGTCGCCGGTGAAGGCGTTGCAATTGCCCTTCGACAGGTTGGTGTCGGAGTAGCGCAGATCCAGCGTGAACACCTTGTAGGTGAAGCCGACGCCGAGGTTCCAGGTGTTGTAGTCGGCGTACTTGATGCCGTTCGGGAAGGCCGCGGTGCCGTAGAAGCTGTCGGTGGTGCCGAACCACTGGCGGCCGAACTCACCCGACACATACATGCCGACGCCGCTGGAGCCGAAGGTGGTGCTGGGCGCGGTCCACTTGCCGGTGACCGAGGTATAGTTGCCCCAGGCGCCGGAGTTCAGGAAGCTCGGGGTGTAGAATTCGGTGACGCCGAACGTCCAGTTGTCGTTCACCGTGTAGTTCATCTTGCCGTAGACTTCGAAGAAGCTGACGTCCTTCTTCATGGTGTTGAAGTTCGTCAAGGTGTTGGCCTGACACTCGGCGCTCAGGGCGCGGCCGGCGAAGTCCGTCGTGGCGCCACCGCCGTAGTAGCAGGTCCCGCCCGGATACAGATAGCCCCAGACGCCGATGTCGAAGGCGAAGGCGCCGAAGGTCGGGCGGACACCGCCGTAGATGTCGATCTCGGCAGCAGCGCGGTTCGGGAAGGAAATGCTCTCGCCGGCGACGCCGACGTAGAACTGCAGGTCCTTGTTGACGTTGAAGCGCGGCTCGAAATAGGCGGCCACCGACGGCTTGTGGTTCGACTGGGTGACGCCACGGAACACGTAGTCGTTCATGATCGCCGCGCCGAACGCGATATCCCAGGGATCGAACGCGACCGGAGGCGGAGCCTTATAGGCCTTGACCGCCATGTCCGCCGCCGAAGCCGATCCCGATCCCGATCCCGAAACCATTGCCAGCGCCGTTGCCAGCAAAGCCCACTTCTTCATGACGATCCCCATTACCTATTTCGAAAAGCCTGCCCCACCTTGGCCCCCCAGGGCGCAAACAAGACCGGCTGCGTCATCCAGACACAATTTGTGCCAGGGTCTCGCCGCACGTGAAGCAAAAAAGCGCGGCATCTGCCGCCTTTTTGGGCGTTTTGACAATTCTACGGCAGGTAGTCAGCGCGTGTTGCATTTGAACAACAAATCTCCGTGTCCGAACGCACGCCAGGACGCACATTCGGTTGTGCCGACGCGCTGGAATCGTGGTGTCCCAAGCAAAACGACACGGCGTAGCGAGGTCGGATTCGCCCGGCCGTAGATCTGCGGGGGCGACGGCTCCGACGAACAGATCCATCGGCAATTAGGAGCCGACGCAGACGCCAGAAGCCAGACGACAGGCGCCGGCAACAAACGAGAAGGCCGCAGCGTTGCCGCCGCGGCCTCCCGATGTGAATTCGTCTGGTGGTGAGAACGATCCGGACCGGAAAGATCAGTTTCCGGAGGCGGTCCCCTCGCCGTCTTCGTGCTCCTCGGGGGCCGCGCTCGGCATCGCCCAGCTGGTCTCGGCAGCCGATTCGGTCTCGTTCACTGCCGGGGTCTCGACCAGCGGAGCCATCTTGGGAGCCCGCTTCTTGGCGGCCTTCTTCTTCGGCGCGGCAGGAGCCTTTGCGGCCGACGTCTTGGCCTTCTTGGCGGGAGCCTTCTTCGCAGCAGCCTTCTTGGCAGGCGCCTTGGCCGCCTTCTTCGCCGCGGCCTTCACGGCCTTCTTCGCCTTCTTGGCGGGCGCCTTGGCAGCCTTCTTGGCGGCCTTTTTCGCGGACTTCGGTGCAGACTTCTTCGCAGCCTTCTTGGCGGACTTCTTCGTCGCCTTCTTCGCTGACTTGGCCTGCGCCATCAGCTTCTTCTTTTCTTTCTTGTCCTTCTTCGCCTTCTTGTCCTTCGCCATCAGAAACCCTCCAGTTGCCGCCGTTCGATCAGCTCGTCCGGCGGGACGGGCCGGCAGTCAGCACGCGCCCATCCGTCAAATCATTCCTGGCCGCGGACCGCCCGTCGCCCAGTCGAGAAGCTCAACGGTGTGCACGACGGGGACAGAGGTGCCGCTGGCAATCTGCATCATGCAGCCGATATTGCCCGCCGCGATCACATTCGGCTTGACGGTCGCGATGTTGGCGACCTTGCGATCGCGCAGCTTCATCGCGATGTCAGGCTGGAGAATGTTGTAGGTCCCCGCCGAACCGCAACACAAATGACTCTCCGGTATATCTTTCACCACGAATCCGGACTTGGAAAGCAATTCTTTCGGAATGCTCGTGATTTTCTGCCCATGTTGCAGTGAGCAGGCCGAGTGATAGGCCACGACGATGTCGTCGTGCCGAGAGGCGGAGGCCAGTTCGAGACCGGCGAGATACTCGGTGATGTCCTGCGCCATCGCCGACACGGCGGCCGCGGCCGCCGCATATTGCGGGTCCTCGCGCAGCATGTGTCCGTAGTCCTTGATGACGGTGCCGCAGCCCGAGGTCGTCACCAGGATGGCGTCGAGACCGCCGCGTTTCATCTCCGCGGTCCACGCGTCGACATTGCCGCGCGCCCGCGCCAGCGCGTCGGCATCCTGCCCCATGTGGTGGGTCAGCGCACCGCAGCATTGCTCGTCCCTGACCAGCACGACCTCGACGCCGTGCCGCGTCAGGACGCTGATCGCGGCCTGGTTGATGCGCGGCGCCAGCGCCGCTTGCGCACAGCCCTGCAGCAGCGCCACGCGGCCGCGCCGCGCGCCCTGCGCCGCGAACACGCTGCCGCCCGCCGGCCCCGGCGGCGGCAGCGCCGCGGCAGGCGCCAGATCGAGCATCGCCCTGACGCGCCGCAGCAGGCCGGGCGCAGGTGTTCGCGTCGCGGAGGACGCCGGCAGCAGCGCCTTCAACGGCCGGCCGAGCCGCGCCAGGGTCATCGCCAGCCGAAACTCGCGCGGCCGCGGCAGCACATAGGCGAGCACGGCGCGGAGCCACCGGTCGGTCAGCGGGCGCTGGTAGCGCTGCTCGATTCGCACCCGCGCCTGATCGACCAGATGCATGTAGTGGACGCCCGACGGGCAGGTCGTCATGCAGGACAGGCAGGACAGGCAGCGGTCGATGTGCTTGACCACGTCGGCGGTCGGGGCCTGATCCTTCTCGAGCATCTGCTTGATCAGGTAGATGCGCCCGCGCGGGCTGTCGAGCTCGTCACCGAGCAGCACATAGGTCGGGCAGGTCGCGGTGCAGAAGCCGCAATGCACGCAGGCGCGCAGGATCTTGTCGGCGACCGCGATGTCGGGATCGGCGAGCTGCGCCAAAGTGAACTCGGTCTTCATGACGCAACGCTCCGCCGGATACGGCCGCGGTTGAGAATGGTCTTGGGATCGAAGGAGACGCGCACCCGCTCCTCCAGCGCGGCGACACCCGGCGGCTGCGGGTGGAACACGTCGACCGCGAGCCGCATCTCGTCCCACGCCCGCAGCAGGGTGGCGTGGCCGCCGACGGCCTCCACCTGCTTGCGCACCAGCCCCGCGGACGCATCGGGCTGCGGCGGCAGCGCGGCCCAGATCAGCCCCCCGCCCCAGTCATAGATCACCTCGCCGCCAGTCTGGCGCGTCAAGGCCTGCCCGATGGCGCCGCCCGACACCGGCGGGCAGACGATCCGCCACACCGTCCAGGCCCCGAGCGGGCCGTTGGCGGCGAACGGCAGCACGTCGCGTACGGCGCTCCAGACATCGGCGGAGGCGTCGTCCGCGATGATCTCGGCCGCACCGTAGGCCGCGAGCTGTTTGGCGAGCGACGCCGCCCGATGCGCCGCGGACGCCGTGATGCCCTCGAGCCTGATCACCGTGACCGCCTCGCGCGGCGAGCCGATCGGGCTCAGCCCGGCGACCTCCGGCCGCAAGGTCGAGGCCGGCAGATGCGCGGCTCCGGACACATCGAACGGCGAACCGAGCGCCGCCGTCATGGCCCGGTTGGCCTTGAGGTCATCGAGCCCGCGCAGCACCAGGCTGCGCTCCGACTCCGGCCGCGGCATCACCTTCAGGGTCGCCTCGGTCATGACCGCCAGCGTGCCCCAGGAGCCCGCCAGCAGCTTGCAGAGATCGTAGCCGGTGACGTTCTTGACGACCTTGCCGCCGGTCTTGAAGCTCTCGCCGAAGCCGGAGACGGCATGCGCCCCGAGCAGATGGTCGCGCACCCCGCCGGCGCGGATGCGTCGCGGACCGGCCAGCCCCGCCGCGATCATGCCGCCCAGCGTGCCCCGGCCGGTGGTGCCGAGCAGCGGTCCCGTGTCCATCGGCTCGAACGCGAATTGCTGGCTCTTCGAATCGATCAGCGACAAGAGGTCGGCGAGCGGCGCCCCGGCCTGCGCCGTGATGATCAGCTCGTTCGGCTCGTAGGAGACCACCGCGCTCAGCGCCGAGAGGTCGAGCACGGCATTGGTCGCGGTGATCTGGCCGATCTGGCGCTTCGAGCCATGGCCGATGACGTCGAGCGGCTGCTCATTGGCGATGGCCGAGCGGACCACCTCCTCCACATCGGCTGCGTTGCGTACCTTGAGAGCGTCCACCGCTGCTCGCCTCGCTCGTTGATGATGACGATGGTCGAGCGCAACGCGCGGCCACCCGTGTTGGGGCCTTTCTAAAGCGTTGCGGCCCGGACACAAGGGCGGGCCGGACGGAACGTTCACACGCGATCTGCATGACGCCCCGCCGTAGTGCCCGGCGGCATCGAAGCTCCGCTGAGTTGCAGGGCTATCGCATGTGACGCAGCCAAGGGCGGGCCAAACTGTTCCCGCGTCGTCATGGCCGGGCTTGTCCCGGCCATCCACGCCGTCCGGCGCTCTCGGACCGACGTGGATGCCCGGGACAAGCCCGGGCATGACGGAGTAACTCATGGGCAGGCGTTCGTGCCGCGATTGCCGCATGTCGTCAAGCGCCATCGCCCTTCCGCCGGGGGGCCCGACGTTGCATCCACCCTTCGTCCACGATCGAAGGATCGATCCCACAAACCGAGCTATCTATCCCCTCGCACACCATCAACGAGAGGACCAATCCCCATGACCGGATATGCAATCGAGACGAAAACCGTGAACGAGGCTGTCAGCGGCGGCGGCCTGCTGGTGGTGGCGCAATGGGAGGCGAGGGCCGGCGAAGCCGACCGCGTCGCCGAGATCCTGTCGCGCTTCCTGCCCGAGGCGCAGCGCGAGCCCGGCGCAAAACTGTTCCTGATCTCCCGTGCCAAGGACAACCCAGCGCAGTTCCTGTTCTACGAGCTGTTCCGCGACGAAGCCGCGTTCAAGGCCCACCAGGAGAGCGACCACTTCAAGACCTACATCGCCGGCCAGGCCCTGCCGCTGCTCGCGCGGCGCGAGCGGATGCAGTACGGGCTGATTTAGGCCGTGCCCATAGAGATCCGATTGGGTGGATAGCGGTCTGTCCGTTTCTTGCTATTGAAGGGACAGGCCGCGTCAGAGGAGGCTATTCAGCGGCAAGGCCCGGCGCTGCGCTTCGCCTCAGTCAAGTGCATTATTCCTGGTCGCGATTTTGAGCATTTCGACCTACCGATAAGGGTGCGGAATTAGTGCATCGCGATACCCCCTGCCCGCAGCTGCAATACTCGGCAACAATTTGCGCACCACATCGTGCTGAATAGTCATGTCGCGTCCTAAACACATTGCGCCTATAGCGCGTCTAACGAAAAGGTCTAGGCCGCAATAGTAGCCGTTTATGCCCTGCTTACCCTATTTGCTCAGGCGTTGCTTAATCTGAATGGCATATTCGGTTTGGTCCAAAAGCTCGAAGGCGCTTATTCCTGACTTTGCTACCATCTCCTTCCACACTTCTTCTGTATCATCGTAGGCCTGCATGATTTCGTCATGCGTAACCAACTGTTCCCACGCCTGCTTGAGGTTGAACGACTTCCGGATATTCTCCTCCGTGTCCGTGACTTCGTAATCCACTGACTCGTCAACCGGCTTGCCGTGGGCAATCGTGTCGCGGAACGTCTTCATTTTGACAAGCGAAGTATACGGACGTTTATTCCAGTCGACGGCCATGCCGAGTGTTTTGAAAACAAGCTTCAGCTTCGGTTTCCATTTTTGGAATTCATTCCATGGTTTGACGTACCTAGCACCCATGAAGTTTACTTTCGCTTCAAACTCGAACGCGAGCATGATGCCAAGCGTCATGTAGTCAAAGCCGATACCGTCTCGTTCGTTGTTTTTGATTTTCTCTTCAACGACGCCTTTGGTGAAGTAGGCAAAACTCTCCAGCGTGTTATGGATATGCAGCTTGCGACGCCCTGTCACCCGAGCCCTTACCATTCCCATGTTTCTCTCCCGCCAACGCGATTGCCGTTTGCGTACACCTAAGCTTACAGCGGCTTAAAGCCGCCGGCATGGCCAGCTCGTCCGGATCAAGGCTGCGTAGGGCCTGGCCTAGACGCGGCTGGACCACGGCGCCAGCGCCTTTAAGCTTGCACGCATCGGACGGAGCAAAAGAAGCCGTTCAGAGGAGCCCTTTGACGGGTGCTCGACAAGACCCCGCGGTCCTTGGCGCGCATCATCTCTCTCGTGTGGTCACCAGAGCAAAAGCGTAGATGCTCGCTCGCGTTCGCGAGGCCGACGAAAATGGGGCGAAACCCTCTTCCTCGACCTCTATCGTCATGGTGGCGCGAGACGCCTTCACTCAGCGCAAGGTTTAGCGCAGTGCCCGCGTCCGTAACGTGAGAGTAGTAGTGATGGCTGCGCAAGCTCGTTAGGACACCTACACCTGAATCGGCCACAACAAACTCAAAATGCCCAGGCGCAGCGTCGTAGATCAAATAGCCACTCGCGGGATTCTCGCTGTGTTCGCAGATATTATCGCGCAGCTCACCAATGGCTGCAAATAGTTGGCCGGCAGTATCCGCCGCAAATCCAGATTGGGTAGCAGCCTTCTTCCCCCGCATTGCAAATTCGGTCCAGAAGCGTCGATCGGCCGTAATTTGCGAAACTTTCACGCACCCTTGAGCACCCGAGTTAGAGAACCATTTGACTCCCGACTCCAGTGCGCAGGCTAACTGGCCATGTCTGCCAATATCGAGCCAGCGGCAAGACTGGAGCTGCACACCCGAATGTCGAAGCTCCACTAACGGCCCGAGATGGGCCGCCTTAATAGAAGGCAGATCAGCTTCGGAGATATTCTTTGCTGCCAAAGCCAGCACAATATCCTCTACGACATCGAATGAAAGTACGTGCACCACTCGTTTTCACCTAGACCGCTAAAGCTTCTCGGTAAAATGAAGCGCGCTTAACAACGCTTCACGTTCGCGTACGTTATGCGCAAACAGCCCATCGAGCGGCTCGCCCGGCGTTGTCGGGCTCGGAACCCAACGTATTGCATTGTTACCTTGGCGTTCTGCGCGCTGGCGCTTTAGCGCTTTCATGAACGCACTCGTTTCGAGATAGATCACTTTGCGGAAGTAAGGACGCAGGAAGGAGATAACCTCAGGATCCCCTCGAACAACCAAATCAAGCTCGCGCCTCGCATTCTTAGCAAGCCCCGCGAGCTGATCCAGATGCCATTGCCGCCGAGCGCGCCTTCCCGGACCTGTGGTGAACTCATAAGCGAGCGTTTCGATCTCCGTTCTTGCGGCTAACTCAACACCCCAACGTTCAAAATCGCGCTCAGTACGACCATGGGCATGAAGCGCACAAGGGACGCCCCCCCTCCGCGAACTCTGCAAAAATTATCAATATCCGCTTCAGTGCGTGCATGTCATCGGTACGAGGCTGATCGAGCACAACGCTGAAGTTCGGCGTCGTCACAAGATCAATGCCGATGCGGTGCATTTTCTCGATTAGGCCAATCCGCGCAGGGCCAAGGGTCCACCAGGGCTCGATGCGGTGATCTTGATTGACTCCACTCAATATGAGCTGTGCGTCCTCAGGAACTCGGTATGCTCTACAAAGCGATGCTCGGTCAGCGAATTTGAGCGTCCGCTCACGGAAGTTCACGACGTCAGTCAACCGAAGCGCAAACACATCGCCCACGAGCATGTTAACACGGCCGCTTCCGTGATACACAAGCGGAACAATGTCCTTCTGAACTTTATGAGTTACTCTAGGCGCGCGCGGAACGTTGCTGAATTCGAATCCGTCGATTTCACGAAGTTGATCGACAAAGCGAGCGCTGGGAGCCTTCCTGCAGACGCGCGTGCAGTTCTCAGGATCGTTGCAGCACAAATCGAGACAGTCGAATACTGGAGCTTTAAGGCACAGGCCGCCGCACTGCGTCAAATGGCTACAAGCATGGCAGCCAAGAGCCACAGGATACGCGTACGGATCATGCGTGAGTGCATCAATAACTGTCTCGTCGGCGCGCGCATAAAAGTGACGTGAAATCATTTGATCTTCACCTCGATGGTGCCGGAAATCGGATTGACGCGGATTATCTCGCCAACGGCGACGCCGGGGCCGCTGCTTATCGCGCGGAAGATATCGGGCGGGGCCGCCGAAGTCTGAAACTGGATCGAGTTACCAAGGCACCCTACAAGCTTCCCTTTATCTACCTGCAAGATGTGCTCGCCGCCGATATCGAGTTGAATTCCCTTTTCCACGACTGCAATGAAAGAACGGGGCTGCTCTTTGGGCTGACGCGTGAACAGATCCGATGTCGCCAACGCTACGCGCTGACGGTCAATATACTTGTCATGCGACTGACGACGCTTTTTAAGTTCCTCGGCCCCCATCAACTAGCCTCCGTGAACAGCGGCTGGTAAAATTTAGCGCGTCCTTGGGTGTACTCAAGAATGAGACCGGCCGCCGCGAGCGAAGCGAGCCGGTTATTCCAAACAGTGGGGGCCGACACACCATCAGCTTTTCCGAACATTCTATTCAGGTCGCCGGCGGTGGTCCGCCCAAGACTCTTGACGCGTTCGAACGTCGACGCCTGTTTCGCATCAAGCTGCCCGACAATGCGCTGATCTTCCACTCGGCCATCGTCCGAGATGCTGGCCACCAATACGTTCTCGTTCCTAGCATCCGCAATCACTGCGAGTTCTTCTAGTACCGTCGGCTTTGCGTTCGCGACGACCGGGTAGTATTTGGAGTCTGCTGTGCGGAGAAAGGCTTTCAAATTGAAAATTGCCTCACGCAGGTAGCTTGCGGTCGCCACGGCAATTCCGTCAAAATCTATGATCAGGGGGGTCGGGGCGGAGGGCTCCATCTGAATCTTTTCGAGCAAAGCCTGAAAGCTGGCCCGGCCGTCTGATGCTCCTGAGAGGGTATCCATTCCGGCCAGGTCAAACATGCTGATGCGGGGATGCTTCATGTATCTCACTCCTAATACGTGAGATATATGAGAAGCGCTGGATGTTTGTCAAGCGTTGCGGCTGGTCCCCGTTAAACAATTGATATAAAGCCATATTTTAGAGCTTTTGCCGGGATCAAACTTGCTGGGCGGCCGATCACAAGTCAATGGACAAAGACGACGCCCGACTCGCCCATAGCGAGCAATTTCTAAGGGTCCCTCCGCTTGCGCTATTCCGCAAGACCTACAAAGAAATAATCCCGGTCACGTCGAGAATAGGATTTCGACGCCCAATGCAATTATGCGGAGATGAACTAACAGACGCGACTAAGGCCGAGCGCAATCGCTTGATGCGCTGGATCGTCGGGCAAATCACCTTTGCCATTTTGCGCGTCTCGCCGCACATTTAGTTCCGGCCGAGGCAAAGGTCGCCTTGCGCGAAAGACTCATTTGACGAGCTATTTCAACGCCAAATGCCGAACTCCCTCTAGCGCCGCAATTTTCCTCTTTCGTTTTTACAGAAATCGTGTATGACTACGCCCATCCCGCCTCACCGAGAGGGGCGTACGCGCGGTCGTCACGATATGCGAGGCGGGGGTGCGGTGGCCGTGTCGGGTCGCAGCGTGATCTGATCATGCCGACGAACGACGTCGACGCGGACGTGAAATCGTGTGGGCCTGGCCTCCCGGTGCTGAGGCCAAGCGGGTCGTGCCCTTTGCGGGGCGGGCCAGCGACGGGGACAAGAACGCCGATCCCCGGGGCGAGCACGCATAAGCGTTAAGACCGCCGCGCGGGGAATGCCGGTTGATCGGCTGAACCTGTGGTACCTGCCGCCTGCATTTTTTTAGCAGGCGGGCCATGGGTGAGGCCTTCACCCGGCATTCCCTGCGCCCTCTCGTTTGGTTTCGAAGGGCGGTGCCGATGGCACGATCCGGGCGTCATGCGCCGCGGCGATGCGGACGTGTGTCTGCGGAGTGGAGATGGATGCGATGAGGACAACTCTCTCGTCGTCATTCCGGGGCATCGCGCAGCGATGAGCCCGGAATCCATAACCACGAGCGGGCGTTGTCGGAGCGAGATGGAGCGAACCGCGCGTCCCCACAGCGGCCTGTGGTTATGGATTCCGGGCTCGCCCTGCGGGCGCCCCGGAATGACGCGGGGAGAGAGGTTCGCGTCAGATCCAGCAGACGTAGTCGATCGGGCAGACGTCGGATGACGCCGCCCTGCTCTCCCGTCCGCGCCTCAAAACCGCGGCAGATCGGGAAACGCCAGCTTGCCGCCGTGGACATGCATCCGGCCCAGCTCGGCGCAGCGATGCAGGGTCGGGAACACCTTGCCGGGGTTGAGCAGGCCCTGGCTGTCGAACGCGCATTTGACGCGCTGCTGCTGGTTGAGGTCGATCTCGGAAAACATCTCCGGCATCAGGTCGCGCTTCTCGATGCCGACGCCGTGCTCGCCGGTCAGCACGCCGCCGAGCTCGACGCAGCAGCGCAGGATGTCGGCGCCGAACGCCTCGGCCCGCTCCATCTCCCCCGGCTTGTTGGCGTCGTACAGGATCAGCGGATGCAGGTTGCCGTCGCCGGCGTGGAAGACATTGGCGCAGCCGAGCTGGTACTTCTCGGACAGCTCGCGGATGCGCGCCAGCGCCTTCGGCAGCGCGCCGCGCGGGATGGTGCCGTCCATGCAGAGATAGTCCGGCGAGATGCGGCCGACGGCGGGGAACGCCGCCTTGCGCCCGGCCCAGAACAGGTTGCGCTCGGCCTCCGAGGTCGAGATGCGGCAGGTGGTCGAGCCGCAGCCGTGTGCAATGGCCTCGACGCGGCCGATCAGCTCGTCGACCTCGACGCCGGGGCCGTCGAGCTCGATGATCAGGAGCGCCTCGACGTCGAGCGGATAGCCGGCATGGACGAAGGCCTCGGCGGCATGAATGGCCGGCTTGTCCATCATCTCCATGCCGCCGGGGATGATGCCGGCGCCGATGATGCGGGCGACGCATTCGCCGGCGGCCTCGACCTCGGCGAAGCCGACCATCAGCGCGCGCGCCGTCTCCGGCTTCTGCAGGATGCGCACGGTGACCTCGGTGACCACGCCGAGCAGGCCCTCCGAGCCGGTGATCAGGCCCATCAGGTCATAGCCGGCGTTCTCGGTGCACTTGCCTCCGATGCGCAGCACCTCGCCGGTCATCAGCACGAACTCGCAGCCGAGCACGTTGTTGGTGGTCATGCCGTATTTCAGGCAGTGCACGCCGCCGGAATTTTCCGCGACATTGCCGCCGATCGAGCAGGCGATCTGCGACGACGGGTCGGGCGCGTAGTAGAAGCCGGCATGCGCCACCGCCTGGCTGATGGCGAGATTGGTGACCCCTGGCTCGGTGACGACGACGCGGTTGTCGAAATCGATCTCGCGGATGCGCTTGAACTTGCCGAGCCCGAGCAGCACCCCGTCGGCCAGCGGCAGCGCGCCGCCGGACAGCGAGGTGCCCGAGCCGCGCGGAACCACCTTGATGCCCTGCCCGTGGCAATATCTCAGGACCTGCGAGACCTGCGCGGTGGTCTCCGGCAGCACCACGACCATCGGCGGCTGGCGGTAGGCCATCAACCCGTCGGACTCGTAGGGCAGCATCTCGGCGGCGCTGTCGATGACGCCTTCGCCCGGCACGATCGCACGCAGTGCAGCAACGATCTCGTCGCGGCGCGCCAGCACCGCCCGATCAGCTTCCGGCATCATGATCGCCATCGCGTTCCTCCGGCCCTCGATTTGTGCTGGCATATCAATCACAACGGAAACGGTTTGGATAGGCAGCGGATCCGCATCGAAGTTTGCGGCAGAGCAACAAGCTCCGCCATTATGCTGATTTGCCTCAGTGCTTCCCCGCTTGTGCGTCGCCTGAGGCCATGCCACAACCTGCGCGCAAACTCGTCTCGTAACCCACAGAGCCTGATCCATGAAGAAAATGACTTTGAGCGCGCTCGTCGTCCTCGCCTCGTCGTCGCTGGCATCTGCCGCGCTGGCGCAGGATGCCGCCGCCGGCAAGACGTCCTTCAACAAGTGCCTGCCCTGCCACGCGATCGGCGAGGGCGCGAAGAACAAGGTCGGCCCGGAACTCAACGGCCTCGACGGCCGCAAGTCGGGCAGCGCGCCGGACTACAACTATTCGGAAGCCAACAAGAACTCGGGCATCACCTGGAACGAGGCGGTCTTCAAGGAATACATCAAGGACCCGAAGGCCAAGATCCCCGGCACCAAGATGACCTTCGCCGGTATCAAGAACGAGACCGAGATCAACAACCTCTGGGCCTATGTTTCGTCGTTCGACAAGGACGGCAAGCAGAAGCAGTAAGCGGCCGCCGGCCGACACGTCACCTCGACTGCAAAGCCCCGGCGGACCGCCGGGGCTTTTTCACATCACGGCGCCAGGGCGGCGGCCGGGGTCACCGCGGCGACGATCCGGTCGACCTCGCCGGCCACCAGCTCCGGCACCGCGTTCTGGACCATGTGCCCGAGGTCGGGCAGGACGATCAGGCGGCTCTGTGGCACGACCCGCGCGAGCGGGCGGGAATGGATGTCGGTATAGACCGTCCGGTCGGCCCCGCCCGCCACGATCGTGACCGGGACCTTGATCTCGCCATAGCGCGGCGCCTGCGCGATCACCGCCTGCTTCAGGGTGACGAGATCGCGGGCATTGGCCATGAACTCGCGCGGGCGCAGCAGCAGCGGCGTCGCGGTCCGGTCGACGAAATCGTCCGGCATCGCCTGCGGCGCGAACACGCCGCGGGCGCCGGGCGCCATCAGCGCCAGGCCGAGCGGCAGCGTGATCGTATGCGCCAGCAACGGCCCGACCACCGGCGTCGTGACGGCCTCGTTGTAGCGCCCGACCCCGCCCCGCCAGGGATAGGCGACCGGCGCCAGCATCACGAGGCCCGCAACCCGGTCGGGGAAGTCGAGCGCCATGCGCAGGCCGAGCGCGCCGCTCCAGGAATGCACCACCAGGACGACCTGGCCGACGCCGAGCCGCGCCAGCACCTCGTCCAGCATCCGGGCCTGAGCCGCGGGCGTGGAATCCTCAGGCCGCGCGCGCGGGCTCCAGCCGTGGCCGGGACGGTCGACCAGGAGCACCCGGTGGCGCTGCGCCAGGAGATCACCCAGCGGACGGCGCATGGCTTCGAGGTTCGAGCTCGCCCCATGGAGCAGCAAGAGCGGCGGTCCAGACGCGTTGCGCGGCCCGATATCCACAAGATTGATGGTCGCACCGGCCACCGGGATCGCCTGCCCCTGCTGCGGATAGCGCTTTTCGACGATCGCGATGCCGGCCCGCGTGGCCAGCGCGAGCCCACCGAGGACGACCGCAATAGTGATTGAAATCATTGATATTTTTCTACGTGTCACGCTGACAGATACGGAGCAGAACGAAGGCGGTTGCGCGGGAAAGCGCGCAATTCCACGTCCCGTCAAGCCAATCCTGTCATCATGGCGTCGTCGGCCATTTTATAACCATGGTCGGGACATTTCCTCGCAATCGGCTGATGGCCGTGAATTACTTGCGGTCAGATCATTGCGTCGTTTGAACACGATGACCGGCCCTGCGTTTTGTTTGGTGTTTTGGGAGGGGGTTACCGATGAGTTTTCGTTCGAGCGAGGCTGCGATCGACGAGATCGTCGCAAGTTGCAATGGCGATCTCCGCGGCGCGCTGAAGGCCCTGCTGCTGGTCAACGAGCATCTCGAGGCCGAGATCGCGCAGCTGTATGCCGCAGCCGCGCAGTACGGCATGCCGGACCGCCGCAGCACCGCATTTCACTGAGTCGGCTGACCGGGCCGGATTGCGCCGATCAGTCCTCGGACGTGATGTCCTTGTTCGGGCACGCGTTGATCGTCGATCGCGCCAGCTTGGCGTCGTCTTTCGACTTGAACGGCCCGGACGCGAACCAGATGTCGCCCATGGTGGGGGTGACGATCGGATTGCTGGTCACGATCTCGCAGCGATTGGTGGCGCGGTTGCCGACCACCCAGAACAGATCCGGATCCTCGGCCCAGGCGGCCGTCGCCGTCATTCCGATGAGCGCTGCCGTCAGCACTGCACGCCTCATTGCGCCACCTCCTCGCCGGATGTCCTCCGATCAACGGCAGGTGGGATGGCGCAGATCGGCCGGCAAGGACGGCCGTCCTGACATGGTTAATCGACCGCCAAGGCTAGATGTCGCGGCCTTCGACCTTCTCGGTCAGCGTCTTGACCAGCTCCGGCACCTTGTCCAGGTGCGGATTGACCTCGAGCGCCTTGCGGAACGCGTCCAGGGCCCGCTTCTCCTCGCCGAGGTCCTGCATGATCATGCCGAGACCCGCGAGCGCGCCGAAGTGCCGCGGCTCACGCAGCAGGACCTGCTGGATGTCGGCAAGCGAGCGACCGTAATCGTTCTGGAGGTAATAGATCGTCGCGCGACGGTTCCAGGCCTCGACGTAGTCGGGCCGGAGCTTGATGACCGAATCGAGCAGCTTGAGCGCAACCTCGTTCTGCTTCGCGTCCATCGCCGCCTTGGACCGCGCCATCAGCAGGGCGACGGTGTCACTGGGGGTCTGCAGCCAGATCGCCCAGATCCGCGCCTCGACGTGCTTGGCGCTGATCTCGTCGGGCGCCGCCTTCAGGGCGCCGAACAGGAAATCGAGGCCCTTGGTCTTGTCGGCGCCGACCTTGGGCAGCTTGGCCGGAGCCTCGGGCGGCTTTGGCTTGACGCCGGCCCGCGGCTCCCCCTGCGCAAAGGCAAGGTGCGGTACCGAAATGACGACAACGGCGAGAAGAATCGCCCGCAGGGATCGCTTGGCCATGCCCCAAGTCTAAACGCAGTCGGCGCGTCCTGCAAAGCAGCACGCGCCTCAAAGACCTGTGAGAAGGCCCCTCTTCTCGAGGGGAGATCTACGGGATCAGCCCTGGCGAGCCTTGAAGCGGCGCTGGACCTTGTTGATCACATAGACGCGGCCCTTGCGGCGGACCAGACGGTTGGCGCGATGGCGGCCACGCAGCGACTTCAGCGAGTTACGGACCTTCATGGGACATCCTGATACGTTGAAAGGCCGTGTTGGACAGGCCGGAAGTGGCAAATACAAAGGGAGTTCCGCAAGCGACCAAGTCGCCCGGATTGGCCGGTTTCTAACCACCAGCCCGCCGGATGTCAATCATGGCGGGCCCCGGCTTCAACAGAACCGGCCGGCGACGGGCCCCTCGATCCAACTTGGCGATTGCCAAATTTGTTATATCCTATAATCAATTTTCCAAAGCCAAGAACCAACCGCCGGGAACGCCCATGCCCAAGCTCGCTTTGCCCAAGATCGACGATGTCGTCGCCATCGACATCCACACCCATGCCGAGGAGCCCTGCGGCATGCATGCGGATGACGGCTACGACGATTTCCAGGCCCAGATGGCCGACTACTTCAAGTCGCCGCACAAGCACCCGCCGACGGTGCCGGAGACGGCGGCCTATTACCGCTCCAAGAACATCGCCGCCGTGATCTTCCCGGTCGACGCCGAGCGCGAGACCGGCTTCCGCCGCTACAACAATTACGAGATGCTCGAGGTCGCCTCCGACCATCTCGATGTGCTGATCCCCTTCGTCAGCATCGATCCGCACAAGGGCAAGCTCGGCGTCCGCGAGGCGCGCAAGCTGATCGAGGAGTATGGCGTCCGCGGCTTCAAGTTCCACCCGACGATGCAGGGCTTCTACGCCAACGACCGGCTGGCCTATCCGCTGTATGAGGCGATCAACGACGGCGGCGCCATCGCGCTGTTCCACACCGGCCAGACCGGCGTCGGCTCGGGCATGCCGGGCGGCATGGGGATGCGGCTGAAGTACTCGAACCCGATGTACATGGACGACGTCGCGGCCGACTTCCCCGACCTCAAGATCATTCTCGCCCACCCCTCCTTCCCCTGGCAGGAGGAGGCGCTGTCGGTCGCGACCCACAAGCCGAACGTGTACATCGACCTCTCCGGCTGGTCGCCAAAGTACTTCCCGCCGATCCTGGTGCGCTACATCAACTCGATCCTGCAGGACAAGATGCTGTTCGGCTCCGACTGGCCGGTGATCACGCCCGACCGCTGGCTCGCCGATTTCGCCAAGCTCGACATCCGCGAGGAGATCCGGCCGAAAGTGCTGAAGGCCAACGCGCGCAGGCTGCTCGGGATCTGAGGCCGTCCGACGGCTCGTATCGTCGAGGATCGTGCTATCATCCGCGGGCGCGGTGGCCATCGGCCATCGCGCCTGCCTCTCTCGATGAGGTGAGCGCCGTGCCCTTCAAAGCCGTGGTCTTCGATGCCTATGGCACGCTGTACGACATCCAGTCAGTAGCGGCGGTCACCGAGCAGGCCTTTCCCGGCCACGGCGACATCATCACCCAGATCTGGCGCATCAAGCAGCTCGAATACACCTGGCTGCGCTCGCTGATGCAGCGCTACGAGGATTTTTCGGTCGTTACCCGCGAGTCGCTGCTCTATACGCTGCGCGTTCTCGGCCTGCAGGCGGATGCGATCACACGCGATCGCATCATCGCCAAATATCTCGATCTCGATCCCTACCCTGATGCACGTGCCGCGCTCGCCGCGATGAAGGACCGCCGGCTCGCGATCCTCTCCAACGGCAGCCCAGCGATGCTCGACGGCCTGGTGAAAGCCAGCGCCTTCGACACGCTGCTCGATGCCGTCATCAGCGTCGATGCCCACAAGATCTTCAAGCCGAGTTCGCAAGCCTATGCGCTGATCGAGGAGACACTCGGACTTGCGCCCGACGAGGTGCTGTTCGTGTCCTCCAATCCCTGGGACGTCTGCGGCGCCAAGGCCTTCGGCCTCAACGTTGCCTGGATCGAGCGCGTCACTCCCGAAGCCATGGCGGCCGCCTGCATCAAGACCGATCTCGTATCCCCGCTCACGATGTTCAAGGCGCTGCGGACCCAGATGGACGAGTTGGGTTTTGCGCCCGATCATCGTATTGCTGCGCTTTCCGAATTGCCTGAGATCGTCAACACGCATGAGCCTTGAATCCGTCCGCGCCTTCTTCGCCGAAAAAGCCCCCGACATCGACGTTCTCGTCTCCAGCCAGAGCTCCGCAACCGTGGCGCTCGCGGCGGAAGCCTATGGCGTGGAGCCGGCCCGCATCGCCAAGACGCTGTCGTTGCGCGTCGGCGAGCGCGTCATCCTGATCGTCGCCGCGGGCCACGCGCGCATGGACAACAAGAAGGTGAAGGCGCTGTTCGGCGGCAAGCCGAAGATGCTCGGCCTCGACGAGGTCGCCGACATCACCGGACACGAGGTCGGCGGCGTCTGCCCGTTCGGCTTGAAGTCGCCGCTACCGGTGTATTGCGACGTCTCGCTGAAGGCCTTCGACATCGTGGTGCCCGCCGCGGGCTCGACCCACAGCGCGGTGAAGATCACGCCGGATCGCTTGGCCGAGCTGACGGGAGCCGCATGGGTCGATGTGTGCGAGGTGCAGTCCTGATCGGCTGGGATCGGCGGCCGCGATCATCGCTTCTTCCCCTTCGCGAGTTCCTTCACCAGAAACTCCGTCAGCACCTCGACCCGCGCGGGGCGCGGGCCGCCGGGCGGCATCACCAGATGCATTGCGCCTTCGGGCTGGCTCCAGCCCTTCAGCACCACCTCGACCTCGCCAGACGCGATCGCGTCGCCAACGATGAAATCCGGCAGGTCCGCGATGCCGAGCCCGGCGAGCACCGCCGGCAACAGCGCCTCGCCATTGTTGACGCGCAGCTGTCCCGCCGGCCGTACGCTGGCCTGCTCGCCGGCCGCATTGGTGTAGTGCCAGACGCCGGCGGTGGAGAGATAGGCGTAGCCGAAGCATTTGTGCTCGGCGAGATGCATCGGATGCGTCGGCCGTCCGTGGCGCTTCAGATAGGACGGCGCCGCCACCGTGTAGCGCGGCATGGGGCAAAGGCGGCGCGCGACCAGCGACGAGTCCGGAAGCCGCGCGATCCGCAGCGCGAGGTCGAACCCTTCGCCGATCAGATCGACGGTGGCGTCGCTCATGTGGAGGTCGATCGAGACCTCCGGATATTGCTCTAGGAACGCCGGCAGCAGCGGCGCGATCTTCTTGACGCCGAACGTCATCGGCACCGCGAAGCGCACCAGGCCGCGCGGCGTCAGCGACTGCGCGAGCGCCTCAGTCTCGGCAGCCTCGCCATCGGCGAGCAGCTGCGCGGCACGCTCGGACAGGCGCTGGCCGGCGTCTGTCAGCGCCAAGCGCCGCGAGGTGCGGTTGAACAGCCGCGTACCCAGACGCTCCTCCAGCCGGCTCACCGCCTTGGAGACGGAGGCCTTGGAGAGGCCCAGCTCCTGCGCGGCGCCGGCGAAGGAGCGCAGCTCGACGACCTTCGCGAAGATCGCCATCGCCTCGAAATCCGGAAGTCGCGCCATCGCCTTAAATCTCGTTTTTAGAAACAATAGATTTCAATAGTTTCTATTTCTATACCCCGGCCGCTCCCTTATTCCAATGCCCAACAGCACGGCGGCCCCGGCCGGCCGTTTCAACCACAGGAGCAGACCCATGATCGAATTGAAGCCCTTTGCGGCGCTGGGCGGCGCCGACCACGGCTGGCTGAAGGCCAGGCACCATTTCTCGTTCGCGAGCTACTACGACCCCAGCAACATGGGCCACGGCGCCCTGCGCGTCTGGAACGACGACGAGATCGCGCCGAACACCGGCTTCCCGGCGCATCCGCACCGGAACATGGAGATCATCACCTATGTCCGCGAGGGTGCGATCACCCATCAGGACAGCCTCGGCAACAAGGGCCGCACCGAGGCCGGCGACGTCCAGGTGATGAGTGCGGGCAGCGGCATCCGCCACTCCGAGTACAATCTGGAGCCGACCACGACGCGGATCTTCCAGATCTGGATCGAGCCGACCACCGATGGCGGCCAACCGACCTGGGGCGCCAAGCCGTTCCCGAAGTCCGACCGCTCCGGCAAGCTGGTCACACTGGCGAGCGGCTTCGCAGATGACGGCGACGCGTTGCCGATCCGTGCCAAGGCGCGCGTACTCGGCACCACGCTGAAGGCCGGCGAGACCGCCGAGTACAGCGCCGACAAGGCCCGCCACATCTATCTGGTGCCCGCAGCCGGCAGCGTCGAAGTGAACGGCGTCCGAGTCAACGCCCGTGACGGCGCCGCCATCCGCGACGAGGCCACGCTCAAGATCACCGCGCTCGAAGATTCCGAGCTGGTGCTCGTCGACGCCGCCTGACCTCTCACGCGATCCCGGCCGGGCATCCGGCCGGGACGCTCTCCCCGATCATCCTCGTCCCCACGGAGACTGCCATGACCAAGGTTCTCGTTCTCTACTACTCCGCATACGGCCACATCGAAGCGATGGCCAACGCGGTGGCCGAAGGCGCCCGCGAGACCGGCGCCACCGTCGACGTCAAGCGCGTGCCCGAACTGGTGCCGGCCGACGTCGCCAAGGCCTCCCACTACAAGCTCGACCAGGCCGCTCCGATAGCAAAGGTCGAGGAGCTCGCCGACTACGACGCGATCATCGTCGGTACCGGCACCCGCTTCGGCCGCATGGCCTCGCAGATGGCCAACTTCCTCGATCAGGCCGGCGGCCTGTGGGCCAAGGGCGCGCTCCACGGCAAGGTCGGCGGCGCCTTCACCTCGACCGCGACCCAGCACGGCGGCCAGGAGGTCACGCTGTTCTCGATCATCACCAACCTCTTGCATTTCGGCATGACCATCGTCGGCCTCAACTACGGCTTCGCCGGCCAGATGAAGCTCGACGAGGTGACCGGCGGCTCGCCCTATGGCGCCACCACCATCACCGGCGGTGACGGCAGCCGGCAGCCGAGCGCGAACGAGCTGGCGGGGGCGCGCTATCAGGGCCGCGTCATCGCCGAGACCGCAAAGAAGCTGCATGGCTGATGCGACTGGGGCGGCACTTCCGTAAACGAAGTGCCGCCCCATCTCGCAAAAGTCGGAAGGATGCCAAGGAGTCTGCAATGCCCGCCATGCTCGAACTGGTGACGCTGGCCCGGTTGGCCCGCCATCCCCTGCAGATGATAGCGCGCCGCTGGTACTGCAAGAGCCTCTACCGCGCCAGCCGCGGCCAGCGCCGCTGCCCGGAATGCACGGCCGCTACAGCGGCTTGATCTGCACCTTCCTGAACTTCACGACGCCCGAGCCGTACTGCAGGGCGATCGGTCCCGCCGCGTGCTTGCTGTCGTCGACATCGGCGGTCTTCTCGCCGTTGAGGATCACGGTCAGCCGCGTGCCCTTGGCGGTGATCTCATAGGTATTCCACTTGCCGCCGGCCTTCGGCATCGGATCGACCTTGGACACGTCGACGATCGCGCCGGTGCCGTATTTCGGATCGGGCCGCTTGTCGAAGATGTTGACCTCGTAGCAGATGTTGGAGTCGATCTTCGCCGACTGGTCGCAGCGGATGAAGATGCCGCTGTTGGCGGCGTCATCGACCCAGAACTCGGCCTTGATCTGGAAGTCCTTGTAGCTCTCCTTGGTCACCAGATACGATGGATCCTTGCCATCGAGCTTGTCGGCCGACAGCGCGCCGTCCTTCATCTCCCAATTGGCCTTGCCGACCTCGGTGAAGTCGGCCTTGGTCGTGGAGTCGACCAGGGTCACCCAGCCGTCATCGGCCAATGCCGCTCCCGTCATGCCTGCGCCCGCAATCAATAGTCCGGCCGCGAGCCCTCTCAAGCGATACCGCATCGAAACTCCTCCCTGATTTCTGTTTCGTTCGTCGCCACGATAGCAAAGCGCCGGACAATGCAAACGGGTTTCGATGCTGCACCTGCTCTATCGTCTCCTCCAACTACACCGCCGTGGCGCGCGCAAAATCGACATAGATCTCGCGCAGCCGCGCCGCCACCGGTCCCGGCTTGCCGTCGCCGACGGGCTTGCCGTCGATCGTGACCACCGGCTGCACGAACGAGCTCGCGCTGGTGATGAAGGCTTCCTTCGCCGCGAGCGCCTCCTCCACCGTGAACAGCCGCTCCTCGACCTTGAGCTGGCGCTCCTCGGCGAGCTTCACCACGGCCTTGCGGGTGCAGCCCGGCAGGATCGCGTTCGAGTTCGGCCGCGTCACGATGACGTCGTCCTTGGTCAGGATGAAGGCCGAGGACGAGCCGCCCTCGGTGACATGACCGTCCTCGACCATCCACGCCTCGCCGGCCCCGGCCGCGGCGGCCGCCTGCTTCGCGAGCACCTGCGCCAGCAGCGCCACGCTCTTGATGTCGCGGCGCGCCCAGCGGATGTCGGGCACGGTGATGACGCCAATTCCCGTCTTCGCCGAGGGCGCATTGATGATGTCCTTGGCGGTGACGAACATCACCAAGGTCGGCTTGACGTCGCCCTTGGGAAACGGGAAGTCGCGGCCCTTGTCGGCGCCGCGCGTCACCTGCAGATAGACCATACCCTGGTCGAGCCGGTTGCGTGCGACCAGCTCCTTCTGCAGCTCCTCGATCCGCGCCAGGCTCTCCGGCAGCGCCAGCCCGATCTCGCCGACCGAGCGCTTCAGGCGGGCAAGATGCGGGGCACTGTCGACCAGCTTGCCATCGAGCACCGCCGCCACTTCGTAGATGCCGTCGGCAAACAGGAAGCCGCGATCGAGGACCGAGACCTTGGCCTCGGACAGGGGCACGAAGGCGCCGTTGACGTAAGCGATCGGGTCCAAGGACGTGTCTCCATTCTCATCTGCGCACGCAAAGCCATCTGCGTACACCAATTGTTACTCTCGCCGTCATTCGGGGGCGATGCGCAGCATCGAACCCGGAATCTCGAGATTCCGGGTTCGCCCTGCGGGCGCCCCGGAATGACTCACCGGACTAATGCGACAGGATTTTCGACAGGAACTGCTGCGCGCGCTCGCTGCGCGGCTGGCCGAAGAACTCCTCCTTCTTGGCGTCCTCGACGATCTCGCCGCGGTCCATGAAGATGACGCGGTGGGCGACCTTCCTGGCGAAGCCCATCTCGTGGGTCACGACCATCATGGTCATGCCCTCGCGGGCGAGATCAACCATGACATCGAGCACCTCGCTGATCATCTCCGGATCGAGCGCCGAAGTCGGCTCGTCGAACAGCATCGCGATCGGATCCATGGCGAGCGCACGTGCGATCGCCACGCGCTGCTGCTGGCCGCCGGAGAGCTGCGCCGGAAACTTCTGCGCCTGCTCCTTGAGACCGACGCGATCCAGGAGCTTCATGCCCTTCGCGGTCGCTTCCTCATGGCCACGACCCAGCACCTTCTGCTGGGCGAGGCAGAGGTTGTCGATGATCTTGAGATGCGGAAACAGCTCGAAGTGCTGGAACACCATGCCGACCCGCGAGCGCAGCTTCGGCAGGTTGGTCTTGGAATCATTGACCTTGAGGCCGTCGATCGTGATCACGCCGTCTTGGAACGGCTCCAGCGCGTTGACGCATTTGATCAGGGTCGACTTGCCGGAGCCGGAGGGGCCGCAGACCACCACCACCTCGCCCTTGGCGACCGAGGTCGTGCAGTCCTTCAGCACCTGGAAGCTCGGGCTGTACCATTTGTTGACGTGGCTGATTTCGATCATGGGAGCCGACTATCTGATGATGGAGATGCGCGACTGCAGGCGGCGGACGCCGTAGGACGCGACACAGGAGATGGTGAAGTAGACCAGGGCCGCGAACAGGTACATCTCGACCAGGCGGCCGTCGCGCTGGGCGACTTTCGAAGCAGCGCCGAGGAAGTCCGGAATCGAGAGCACGTAGACCAGCGACGTGTCCTGGAACAGCACGATGGTCTGGGTCAGCAGCACCGGCAGCATGTTGCGGAACGCCTGCGGCAACACGACGTAGCGCATGGTCTGCGCATAGGTCAGGCCGAGCGCCGAGGCCGCGGCCGGCTGGCCGCGCGAGATCGACTGGATGCCGGCGCGCATGATCTCGGAGAAATAGGCCGCCTCGAACAGGATGAAGGTGATCAGGGAGGACGCGAACGCGCCGACCTTGATCGGCCGCGACGAGCCGGTGATCCACTGCCCGATATAGGGCACCAAGAAGTAGAACCAGAAGATCACCAGAACCAGCGGCAGCGAGCGCATGAAGTCGACATAGAGCCCGGCGATAAAGCCCATCACCCGATAGCCGGACAGCCGCATCAGCGCGATCAGGGTGCCGAACACAAGACCGCCCGTCGCCGACAGCGCCGTCAAGGTCAGCGTGAAGGTCATGCCGTCGATGAAAAGATAGCTCAGCGAGCGGCGGATGACGTCGAAATCGAAATTGGCCAGCATCTCATTTGCCCGTGATGTAGCCAGGGACCGCCACCGCGCGCTCCAAGAGCCGCATGCCGATCACGACGATGACGTTGATGACGAGATACATCAAGGTGGCGGCGCTGAAGGCCTCGAACACCTGGAACGAGAATTCCTGCATGGCGCGCGCAGCGCCCGTCAGTTCGATCAGACCGATCGTGATTGCGACGGCGCTGTTCTTGACCGTGTTGAGAAATTCGGACGTCAGCGGCGGCAGGATGATGCGGAAAGCCATCGGCAGCAGCACGTAGCGGTAGGCCTGCAAGGTGGTGAGGCCGAGCGCGGTCGCCGCCAGCTTCTGGCCGCGCGGCAGCGAGCCGATGCCGGCCGCCAATTGCACGGCGACACGCGCCGACATGAACAGGCCGATGCCGACGGCCGCCGTATAGAATGGCGCATTGGGCATCTGCTTCAGCCACAGGCCGATCGTGGGCGGCAACAGCTCCGGCAGCACGAAGAACCACAGGAACAGCTGCACCAAAAGCGGCATGTTGCGGAAGAACTCGACATAGGCGAAGGCGATCCAGGTCGCCAGCTTGGACGGCAAGCTGCGCAGGATGCCGACGATCGTGCCGCAGATCAGCGCGATCACCCAGGCCGACAGCGAGGTCACGATGGTGACCTTCAGCCCCGCCAGCAGCATGTCGAAATAGGTGCCGGCCCCGGTCGGGTTCGGCTCCAGGAAGATGTGCCAGTTCCAGGTGTAGTTCACGGGGACATCCTGAGAGGGAATTAGCTCGCAAGTCGCATTACACAGTCTTTGCCAAAAACTCGCTGCGCTCCCTCCCCCCCTTGCGGGGGAGGGTCGGGGTGGGGGGTCCACACGGGCAGTCTTTCCTGAGACCCCCACCCCCGACCCCTCCCCGCAAGGGGGAGGGGAGCACATCGAATTCGGCGCGAGAGCTGCGGCCTCACGTTACGGCTTGTACGAATCCGGATCCGGCGAGTCCGACGGCTTGGCGAACTCGGCCTTCAGCTCGGCCGACAGCGGGGTGTTGAGGTTCAGGCCCTTCGGCGGGATCTTCTGCATGAACCACTTGTCATACAGCTTGGCGCCCTCGCCGCTGGTGTAGATCTTGGCGGTCGCCGCATCGACCACCTTCTTGAACTGCGGATCGTCCTTGCGCAGCATGATGCCGTAGGGCTCGGGCTTCGAGAACGCGTCCTTGGAGACGACATAGGCGGCCGGATCCTTGGAGCCGGCGACGAGGCTCGCCAGAAGAATGTCGTCCATCACGAAGGCGACGGCGCGATCGGTCTCCACCATCAGGAAGGCCTCGGCATGATCCTTGGCCGGGATGATGTTGATGCCGAGGTTGCGCGCGGCATTGGCCTCGGTCAACTGCTTGATGTTGGTGGTGCCGGCGGTCGACACGACCGATTTCCCCTTCAGATCGTCGATCGAGTTGATCTTGCTCGCCTTCTTCGAGACGTAGCGGCTCGCCGTCAGGAAGTGGGTGTTGGTGAAGGAGATCTGCTTCTGGCGCTCGGCATTGTTGGTGGTCGAGCCGCATTCGAGATCGATGGTGCCGTTGGCGAGCAGCGGGATGCGGGTCGACGACGTCACCGGGTTGAGCTTCACATCGAGCTTGTCGAGCTTGAGCTCCTTCTTCACGGCATCGACGATGCCCATGCAGATGTCGATGGCAAAGCCGATCGGCTTCTGATTGTCGTCGAGATAGGAGAACGGGATCGAGGAGTCGCGGACGCCGAGCGTAATGGTGCCGGTCTCCTTGATGTTCTTCAGGGTCCCCGTCAGGTCCTCGGCCTGCACCTGGCCGGCGCAGAGCGCGGCGGCGACGGCAAGACCGAATAGGCGAAGCTGCTTCATAACTGATCTCCTCAATCCGGCTGATCGCCGGATGCTTGCATAAACCACAGCGAACTCAAAATGGCCCCCGCCCCCGGACGATCTCCGGCCGGACGAGCGCGGGCACCATAGACCGCCCCGCGGCGGGACGTCCTCGGACGATTGCGACAAATTGCCTGTCCCGCGTCCCCTTCGACAAGACGTCCGGGCTGAAACGGCAGCGCCGAACGTTGGGATGGTAAACTACGAGGGGCTCGCAGGCCCCGCGACCAGACGAAAGTTGCAGGCGGGTTCCCGCACGCGGCAATGCAACCGCACGGCACACGGACCTCATGGTTCGAGACGCGCCGCGCCCAGCAAGCCCGCCTTCCGTCTTCCTGGCCGGCGCGCGCTCCTCACCAGACGCCAGGCGATGTGTGCGCATGCCTCCTTCTCGGCTCACAGCGGCTTCCGCAATTCACCAAGATCCCAGAACAGCCCGGCCATCAGGCCGAGCGCCTCGTCCGTGACATCCAGCAGGATGTGCTCATCCGGCGCGTGCTGCGAGCAGCCCGGATAGGAATGCGGCACCCACATGGTCGGCATCTTCAACACGTCGGCAAACACGTCATTGGGCAGCGAGCCGCCGAAGTTCGGCAGCACCGCGGGCGCCTTGCCGGTGCTCATCTTGATGGACTCCGCGGCCCATTTGATCCAGGGGCTGTCGATGTCGGCGCGCGAGGCCGCGAAACCTTGCGTCATGCTGACCTCGACCATCGGGAAGCCGTGCGCGGCGAGATGGCTCCTCACGTCCTCCACGATGCTGTCGACCTTGGTGCCGACCACGAAGCGCAGCTGCAGCACGGCGCGGGCGCGGCCGGGGATCGCATTCGCCGGCTTGTCGATATTGCCGGAGGAGATCGCGAGCACCTCGAGCGTATTCCAGGCATAGAGCCGCTCCGCCGGCGTCAGCCCCTCCTCGCCCCAATGGTCCGACAGCGCCGGCTCGTCGGCGGTCGGCTCCACCTTCACGTCGGCGAGGATGGCGCGGATGGCATTGGTGAGGCGCGGCGGCTTCAAGGTATCGAGCTTGATACGGCCATGGCCGTCGACCAGCGTGGAAATGGCATTGGCAAGGATGGTCGCGGGATTGGCGAGCACGCCGCCCCAATTGCCGGAATGGTTGCCGCCCTCGCGCAGGTTGACGTCGAGATGCAACCGGATGCCGCCGCGGCAGCCGAGAAAGATGGTGGGGCGTGCGGTCGACAGCCGCGGGCCGTCCGAGCCGATGAAGACGTCGGCCTTCAAGGCGTCGCGATGCAGATCGGCCACCCTGGCGAGATCGGGCGAGCCGATCTCCTCGCCCATCTCCATGATGAACTTGGCATTGAAGCCGAGCTTGCCGCCGCGGGCCTCGCGCACCGCGCGCAGCGCCGCCATGTTGATGCTGTGCTGGCCCTTGTTGTCGGCGGTGCCGCGGCCATAGAGACGATTGCCCGCTGGCGTCACCGCCCAGGGATCGCGGCCGTCGCGCCATTCGCCGGCCATGCCGTCGACGGTGTCGCCGTGGCCATAGCTGAGCATCGTCGGGGCGCTGTCGCTCTCGTGGTAGGTCGCGATCAGGAACGGCGACTTGCCGCTCGGCGAGGGCACGAGCTCGGAGGAAAAGCCGAGCGCTGCAAAGGACGGCGTCAGCTCGTTGGTCAGATACGCCGCGAGCTCGTCCTTGCGCTCGGGATTGAGGCTCTCGGTGCGATAGGCGACCCGGCGGCCGAGCTCGGCCAAGAAGTCACCGCTCGTCAGGCTCTGACGGGCACGGGCGATTGCATCAATCCTGGTCATGGCGCTTTTCCAGTCACAACGAAGGCGGCGTCATATCGGGATCGCGCGACGAGCGGAAGGGGCTGGGTTTGAATTCAATGCTGACATCAAGCAAGTCTCGGATTTCGGAACTTGTCGCAGAGATCGATGATGGGCGTGTGTCGGGATGCGCGCTTCCGTTCTCGCGGCGCCAGGAGCGTCCGAGGTTTGCCGGTGCGGTGCCTTCGCAAGGCGGAGGGCGCGGGGATGCCCGGCGAAGGCCTCACCCATGGCTCGCCCGCAGAAGAAAAGCAGGCGGCAGTCACCAAAGGTTCGGCCGGACGTCCGGCATTCCCCGCGCGACGGGAGTAACGCTCAGTTCACCGCGTTGCTGACCATCACCTCGATCAGCTTGGCGCCGGGGCGGCGGAACGCCGCCGAGAGCGTCGGCTGCAATTCACGAGGATCGCTGATGCGCATTGCCTCGCAGCCGAGCGAGCGGGCGAGCCCGGCAAAATCCACCTGCGGATCGACAAAATCCATGCCGATATAGTTGTCGTCACCGTGGAACGACAGCAGCCGCTGCTTGATGATGCGGTAGCCGCCATTGTTGACGATGACGACCGACAGCGGCAGCTTGTGATGCGCTGCGGTCCACAGCGCCTGGATCGAATACATCGCGCTGCCGTCGCCGGAGTAGCAGACCACGGGGCGATCGGGATTGGCGAGGCTGACGCCGACCGAGGCCGGCAGGCCCCAGCCGATGCCCCCCGAGGCGAGCGCGTGATAGTTGTAGCGGTCGCGATACGGCCACAGCGCCGTCATGTAGCGCGCCGAGGTCAGGCCCTCGTCGACCATGATGCCGTGCTCCGGCATGGCCTCGGCGACCTGCAGCGCCAGGTAGTCCGGATCGATCGGCGTCCGCTCGCGCGCCGCTTCGATCTGCGCGGCCAGCTTGCGGCGCCGCGCGCTCCAGTTCTTCGAGGACAATTCGGCCACGCGTTCCTGCGCACGCGCCTGCAGGGCCGCGCCGCCGAGCTCGCGCAAGAGCGGCGTGAGCTGAAGCAGCGTCTCGCGAACGTCGGCCTTCAGCGCGATCTCGGCACCGAAATTCTTTCCCAGCTCCCAATCGACGAGGCCGATCTGCACGATCGGCAAGCCCTCGGGCAGCGGCTCGATCTCGCTGTGCACGGACATCCGCAAGGGATCGGCGCCGAGCACGATGAGAAGATCGTGTGGCGCGAGCAGGTCGCGGACCTGCTGCTGCGCGCGCGACAATGAGCCGATGTAGCAGGGATGCTCGGACAGGAAATGCGCGCCATAGGGCGCGGACTGCTGATGCACGGGAGCGCCGATCGCCGACGCGAACTCGGCCGCCTCCCGCAGCGCATCGCTCTTGACGACCTCGTCGCCGGTGATGACCACCGGCCGCTGCGCCCTGAGAATGCGCTGCGCCAGCCCCTGCAAAGCGTCCGCGGCCGGCAACACGCGCGCATCGACCCGGGTGGAACGGCCGAGCTCGATGCCGGCTTCGGCATTGAGGATATCGCCGGGCAGCGAGATGAAGACGGGACCGGTCGGCGGCGTGGTCGCCACCTTGGCGGCGCGCCTGATGATGCGCGGCAGGTCCTCCAGCCTCGTCACCTCGACCGCCCATTTCACCAGCGGCTCGGCCATCCGCACCAGCGGGCCGTAGAGCAATGGCTCCATCAGGCCGTGGCCCTGCTCCTGCTGGCCGGCGGTGAGGATCATCGGCGTGCCGGTGAACTGCGCATTGTAGAGCGCGCCCATGGCGTTGCCGAGACCCGGCGCGACGTGGACGTTGCAGGCGACGAGGCGTCCCGAGGCGCGACTGAAGCCGTCGGCGATCGCCACCACCAGGCTCTCCTGCATCGCCATGACGTAGGTGAGATCGGGATGGTCCTTCAGCGCATGCATGATCGGCAATTCGGTGGTGCCGGGATTGCCGAACAGATGCGTGATGCCCTCATCCTTGAGCAGCGCGAGGAAGGCCGAACGTCCGGTCGTGCGGTTCTTCATGGGGCGGTGTCCTCCCGGGCTCAGGCTTATTGGTTGACGCGAACTCTCGCTCCACCGTCATTGCGAGCGAAGCGAAGCAATCCAGGGTGGCGCACGCGACTCTGGATTGCTTCGTCGCTACGCTCCTCGCAATGACGGCGGAGAGAGCGCGGACTACACCTTCGCCATCTCCTGATACACCGGATAGTCCGTGTAGCCCTTCTCCTCGCCGCCGTAGAAGGTCGGGCGGTGATAGGGCGTCAGCGGCCAGCCGTGCTGCAGCCGGGCGGGCAGGTCCGGGTTGGAGATGAAGGTGCGGCCGAAGGCGATGGCGTCGGCGAGGCCGGCCCGGATCGCGGCGTCGGCCGGCTCGCCCGTGAAGCCGCCGGCGCCGATCAGGACGCCCTTCCACACCGGCCGGAACAGAGCGATGGCCGACGGCACGTTCTGCCAGTTGACGTCGGCGCGGCCGGCGCCGGAGGAGCGCGGCTCGATCAGGTGTAGATAGGCGATGCCGAGCTTGTTGAGCGCCTCGATCGCATAGGTATAGAGCGGCATCGGCTCGGCTTCGCCGGAGCCGTTGGCGATGCCATAGGGCGACAGCCGCACGCCGACCTTGTCGGCGCCGCAGGCATCGATCACCGCCTGCGTGACCTCGAGCAGGAAGCGGCAGCGGTTCGCGATTCCGCCGCCATAGCGGTCGGTGCGCTGGTTGCTGCGGGTCTGCAGGAACTGCTCGATCAGGTAACCGTTCGCACCGTGCACCTCGACGCCGTCGAAGCCGGCGGCCATCGCATTGCGCGCGGCTTGGCCATAGGCGGCGACAAGCGCGGGGATCTCGTCGGTGTCGAGCGCACGCGGCGTCTCGTAAGCTGCGCCTTTGCCTTCCGCCGTCATCGCCTTGAGATCGTCGCCGATCGCGATCGCCGACGGCGCCACCGGCAGCACGCCGCCGGGCTGGAACGAGGAGTGCGAGACGCGGCCGACGTGCCAGAGCTGCAGGAAGATGAATCCGCCCTTGGCATGCACCGCATCGACGACCTGCTTCCAGCCGGCGATCTGCGCCGCGCTGTAGATGCCCGGCACGTTCGGGCTGCCGGTGCCGGTCGGCAGCACCGGCGAGGCCTCGGCGATGATCAGGCCGCCCGGCGTCGCGCGCTGCGCATAATACTCGACGTTGAGCGGCCGCGGCGCGAGCGTCTCCCTTGCGGCGCGCATGCGGGTCAACGGCGCCATCACGACGCGGTGCTTGAGGCGATAAGGACCGATCGTGAGTGGTGAAAACAGCGCAGGCAGCATTTCGTCCCCAGATGTCGTTGCGATTGTCGATTTGGATCATCTTGTTCGCAAAACATGATGGTGGCAATGTCCGCCCCACGTCAGTACGAGCAGACCCTCCATGCCGAAAGCGAACGCCCTGCCCTCGCTCAGCCTGCGCATCGATCTCGATGACGGCGGCCGGATCGGGCCGGGCAAGATCGCGCTGCTGGAGAACATCGCGCGACACGGCTCGATCTCTGCGGCCGGGCGCGCGATGGACATGTCCTACAAGCGGGCCTGGGACCTCGTCGACGAGATCAACCGGGTGTGCCGGCAGCCGGCGGTGGCGCGCCAGACCGGCGGCCGCAATGGCGGTGGCGCGGCGCTGACGGCGTTCGGCACGCAGTTGGTCGAACGTTACCGGCGCATCGAGCGTGACGCAGCTGACGCCGTGAAGAAGGATCTCGCCGCGCTGCGCAGCGACATCGAGAAGCCAAGGAAGACCCGCGGGGCCAGGGCCGCGTCGTAAGCCGGTTCCAGCCGACGCGATGCATCCGCGACCGGACTGATGCGCCTCGCGTTGCAGCCGCAAAAAACCGTCTTGCCGTCAGCCGGATGATCTTGCGGCCGCGCCAAGACGTCATACACCAGCATCTCGTCGTCATGCCGGAGAACCTGCCGTGTCTCACCCTGCCTTGTCCGCCGACCACACCGCCGTCGTCACCGGAGGCGCCTCCGGCATCGGGCTCGCCGCCGCCACGCGCTTCGCAGAGCGCGGCATGAACGTCTGCATCGCCGATGTCGACGAGGCCCGGCTGCGCGACGCCGCCGCCAGGCTCGCGGCTGCGGCCAAGCGTGGCGAGGCTGCGGTCATGACCGCCACGGTCGATGTGAGCAACCGGGACAGCGTGGTCGCGCTCGAAACGGCGGTGCGGCAGCGCTTCGGCGCGATCGACGTGCTGATGAACAATGCCGGCATCCAGCCGGGCAGCAAGATGCTTGCCGAGGAAAATTGGCAGCGCATCCTCGGGGTCAATCTGTGGGGCATCATCCATGGCGCGCAGGTGTTCGCGCCCAACATGATCGCGCAGAGCAAGCCGGCGCTGATCATCAATACCGGCTCCAAGCAGGGCATCACCACGCCGCCCGGCGATCCCGCCTACAACGTCTCGAAGGCCGGCGTGAAGGCGTTCACCGAGGCGCTGCAGCACGAGCTGCGCAACACGCCCGGCTGCCAGGTGACGGCGCATCTGTTCATTCCGGGCTTCGTGTTCACGCCGCTGACGGCGAATGGCCGCGTCGAGAAGCCGGCCGCCGCCTGGACGCCGGAGCAGACGGTCGACTTCATGCTGGAGCGCGTCGCGGCCGGCGACTTCTACGTGCTGTGCCCTGACAACGACGTGCCGCGCGCGCTGGACGAGCGGCGCATCCTGTGGGCGGCCGGCGACATCGTCGAGAACCGGCCGCCGCTGTCGCGCTGGCATGCCGACTACGCCGACGCATTCGCCGCGTTCGTAAAGAAATCGCCATGATCCGGCCACATCGGAGCGGCGGCGCGTAGCTGCTCCCGGTCTCATCACAAGTTCCCGGACGCGTCGGATCGTCGCAAGGCGGTCCGCGTGCGTTTGGGACGTCTACCATCGACCGAATCACTACGGTCGAACGCTCTTGCAACTCACTGATTTGCCGCGGGCGCGACGTCGCCGCCGGTCGCCGGCTCTTGAAGCGCCCTTCAACCGTCAAGCGGGGAGATGTCGCAGCTCTGCTTGAGCGCCACCCCTACGCCGCACGACAATCTGACGCAGACGCATTCCACAATCCCTGCGCGAAGCAGCCACGAAGCAGGCAGCAGATGGCCCTCATCATCCGCACCCGCGTCAGCCGCGCCGCGTTGCTTCGGCTCATCCGCAGTGGTGCGCAGCTTTGGGGAGTACGTCGGACATGTCGCGCCATCACCGTCACCATCACGACAGTCACCACGGTCACCATCATCACAGCGACCACCACCACCACCATCATCATCACGATCATCACTGCCAGCCGGCTCCTGCGCCGATGCCTCCGATGCCTCCGACGCCGCCCACACCCACGCCGCCGACGCCCGCGCTCGGCTTTGCCGATCTCGGCGTCGTCTTCAACGACGCGACGCGCTTTCTCGAAGGCGGGCTGTGGCGCAACGTGGTCGAGGAAGGCGGCCAGGGGCTTGGCAGCGTCTACAACTACACCGGCGATCTCACCGTGATTCAGGATGGTCTGAAGGCGATGGTTGCCGCCGGCCAGTTCACCGGGCAGACGCTCACCAACATCAACAAGATCCTCGCCGACATCACGGTCGCGCAGGATGCCGCGATGGCTTCGGTGACCGGCGGCGGCGCATTCGGCAGCATCGCCGCCGCGGAGACCGCGCTGCGCAACGCGCACCTCGACATCCTCAACGTCGTCAACAACGATCCGAACCTTGCGGGCAATGCGACCAACGCCGACGGCGTCACCGGCTTCCTGCAGGCGCCGGCGCTGCTGCCCGAAGGCGTGACGGCCGCAACCGCCGCCAAGGGCACACTGGCCGAGCTCGGCCTGATCTTCAACGATGCCGCCAACCGGCTGATCGGCGGCGTGAACGAAAGCAACGTCGACGTCATCCAGGACGATGTCGACGCGCTGATCGCCGGCCTCAATGCGCTGGTCGCCGCCAATCCGCTGCAGTTCGGAGGCCTGACCGGCGTGCACGCGCTCGCCATCATCGACCAGCTCGCGCTCGTCAACACCCACATCAACGGCGCGGCCGGCAATGTCGACATCGGCCGCGCGCTGAACGACGACTTCCTCGACATCATCGACATCGTCGCCGGCGACACCAATCTCGCCAACATGGCGCAGCAGAACGGCCTGAACGGCTGGAGCGGCTTCGGCGGCTTCCTCAACCCGACGCCGGCCTATCAGGACAACCAGGCACAGACCGATTTCTGGGCCATGTTCATCGCCCAGTCGAACGCGCTCGGCAAGGCTGCGATCGCGGCCGTCAATTCCGGCGACGCCGCCGCGATGGCGCAGGTCACCGCCGACCTGATGACCTTCAAGAAGGACGTCACCGATTTCGACGCGGCGCAGGGCGGCATCTTCCAGGCCCGCTTCGACAACGAGCTGCTCGGCGACCAGAGCACGCTCGGCGCCGAGATCGCCAAGATCCTGGAGGGTTTCCAGGCCGGCAACAAGGCGCTGGTCGCCGCGGCCGCCGACCAGATGCACCAGAACGCAGCCGATGTCGGCGGCAACAACATCCCGGTCAATGGCGGCGCCTACAATGTCGACGGCACCACGATCGGCCAGGTGCTGGCGACCACCGGCGGCGGCAACAGTGCCGACGCCGCCGCGCTGCTGGCCGCGGTCACCAGCGCGCCCGCCTCGAACGTGATCATGCTTCCCAGCGCCGCGCCGGCAGCACAGGCCAGCGCCGCTCCGCCAACCCTGGTCATGGACGGTCCGATGATGGAGGGGCCGATGATGGAGATGTCACAGCATCAGCATCATCACATGTGGGCGTGATCACCTGTCGCTCGGGCGCCTGCACCAGCAGGCGCCTGACGAGCGCGAGCGCGGTTTCCGTGGCCGGATCGGCCGAGATCACGGAGACCGCGAGCACGATGAGGTCGACCGGCTGGTGCGACAGCACGATCACATGCGTCGCATGCCGCGCATCCATCAGCGCCACCATGCGCTCGACGGCGGGGTCGGTGGCCGCCCGCCGCCACGGCGCATCGGCCCGGCGCAGCACGCGGCTTGACGCGAGAAAGTCGCGCAGCAGCGGCGGATCATAGGCGGTCAGCTCAACCTCGCGACAGCGGCGTGCGCTTTCGAAGACCGGCTGGCGCGTGAGCTCGGCGATCAGTTCGTCGCGCGTCGCCGCGATCGACGCCCCGATCGAGTCGAGCACGCCCGGCTCGCGGGCTTGCAGCATCGCGCGCAAGGCATCGCCGATCAGCCCGATCGTGAGCACGCCGGCCACCGCGACCGCGCAGAAACGCATCAGTTGCGCCGCATCGACGTCCGGCGACAGCGCGGCCGCGGCAGCGCCGAGCAGGGCGGCGCCGAGGATCCGCAACAATGTCAGCAGCCCGCCCTGACGCTGCGTCTCCGCGCTGGCGCCGGCGATCAGGATCGCGGTCACCGCCAGCAGCGCGCCCAATGCACCGAGCCGCACCGGCATGCTCGGCGCCAGCACGCGGAAATCGGTGATGATGAAGGGGATGACCATGATGGCGCCGGAGGCGACGCGATCGATGGCGCGGTTCTCCCAGGCCAGCAGGCTCGCGCG
This sequence comes from Bradyrhizobium sp. SZCCHNS3052, assembly GCF_032484495.1. Lineage (NCBI taxonomy): Bacteria > Pseudomonadati > Pseudomonadota > Alphaproteobacteria > Hyphomicrobiales > Nitrobacteraceae > Bradyrhizobium > Bradyrhizobium sp. SZCCHNS3052. The sequence goes on from NZ_JAUETB010000017.1 coordinate 83,320, forward strand.
GTCGCGGCGAAGCAGCAGCCAGGCGCAGGTCGCAAAGCCTGCGAGCTGAAAGGCTGACAGCACGACCGTGTGGTGGCTTTCGAACTCGACCGGACCGAGCGCGCCGGCGAGCGCGAGCACCACGCCGCCGGCCAGCGCGATCGCCTTGAGCGCGCGATGCGCGTGTCGGCGCAGCAGACCTTCCGTCACCACCAGCGCGCCGAGCGGGATCAGCGCCGCCGGAATCAGCGAGATGCGGTCGAGAAAAGCACTGTCCATCCACCATGCGATGCCGCGCAACAGGAACAGCGAGGCGACCAGCGCGAGCAGAGCGACGAGCCGCGCCGTCAGCGGTCCATGGGAATCGCGCCGGTGCAGCATCGCCGCGGCAACCGCGAGACCGATCGCGCCGCAGAGGTTGACGACGGAGTCCGCAACGATGCCGGCCGTCATGGCGCGGGCTCGCCGGGCTGCAGGCGCGGACGCAGCGTGCCGAACGTCCTGGTGTCGTCGAGCCAATGTACCAGCGGCAGGATCATCCGCTGCAGCGCCAGCACGCCCGAGGTCGCCAGCAGCGCCGGCAGCGAGCCCGAGGGGATTTCGCGCAGCAGATAGCGCCGGGCGGCGGCGAGATCGATCCGGCCGAGCTGCAGCAGGTCGTCGCCCCTGGTGTAGTCCAGCTCGCGCGCGCAGAAGCCGTTGTAGACGGCGTCGCGATGCTTCGGCGCATCGTCATACGTCTTCTTGAGCGCGTCGGAGCCGCCGGTATAGGCGTTGGTGATGACGAAGCGCTGTTCGTCGAACCCGGCCTCGTCGCCGACACCGAACACCGCGCGATGCGCCCGCATGATGCCGCGCGCGAGCTGAAGATGTGCAAAGCTCTGTCGGGCCTGCGGCAGCGGCGACGGATAGACGTCGGAGAAGGTCTCGCAGACCATGCCGGCCACCGCCGGCACCTGCGTGACGTTGGAGATCCATTTCGGCCGCAGCCCGTCGCGGACGAACAGCAGCAGCGTCGTGAGGCCGTAGAGCACGCCGGACAGGCCTTTGCCACGCGCTTCCGGATCGACCATGACCAATCCGAGATGGATCACCTGCTGGCTGTCGCCATCGCGCTCCACCTGCATCACCGCGAGCGCATTGAAGGCGATCGGCCGGCCGCCCGCCTCCTCCGACACCACCGTGATGATGGCGCGCGCGAGCGGCTCGCGCGCTCCGGAGAAGATGCCGTAGGTGAGCTCGCCGGCGGGCAGCGTCTTGCCGGCAATGGTGCGGAGATCGGCCACGAGCGCCGCCAGCGCCGCATCGTCCAGGGTCGTGCCCGGGCTCTCGACGATGCGCGTGCGCAACTCCGCATGGGTGCGTAGCGACAGGTCCATCGCCTCCTGGCCGAGCGCGGTCAGCCAGAAGCCGATGCTGCGTCGGATACGCCCCACTGCTGCGACGATGTTCATGCCTCAACCTAGCACGGCGTGATCAGAAGCGGCGCAGCCGGGATCACGGCCGCCCTGGCCGCCTTATGCCCTGGTGCTGTTAATTCACGATAACGACGCGGGACGGAGCGTGAGCGAGGGTAACCGCAGGTTGAACGACGTGAGCGGCGGACGCCTTCGCGCCCACCGCCTGCCGGCGCTGTCTCGCCGAAGTCGAAGCTTGCCCCGCAAACTTCCCCTCGCCCGGATTGCATCTTCGATGCAATCCGGCCTCTCCCCGCATCCGCCTTCGCTCGTCGAGCTACGGTGGACAAGAGCGGGGAGAGGCCAAGAGAGCGAGACGACTGCGGCCGCCCTAAGCTGCCTTCGACACCTCCATCAGCAGGCGCTCGGCACGGGCGTCTTCGATGCGATTGACGAGTTTGCCGCTCTCGTGGCGGTCGCGCAGCGTCTTGGTCAGGGTGACGCAGGTCTGCACCAGCATGACGATGCCCATCGTCAGATAGCCCTTCATCCAGAGATCGATCGGCATGAAGAAGACGCCGAGAGCGACGAGGAAGGCGGAGGCGGCGAACGAGGCGTAGGAGAAGGTGATGAAGGCGCTGCTGTGCGGCTGGGTGTTCTGGTTCATGGTCGGCTCCTATGATGACGTGGTTGTTGATGCGTTCGATCGGTCGTGACGGAAATCAGTTGGCCGGTGCGGCGCGGCCGGCCTTCAGCCGCGCCAGCACGTCGTCGGCAGTGGTCTTGATGCGTGGGCCAAAGCCCTGCTCGGCGAGCTTCTCGGCCGTGGTGATCGGCCCCGTCGCGGCATCGAGCTCCATGAGCGCCTCGTCGGCGGCTTGCGCCTCGATCTGCCGCTCCCGCAGCCGTTTCAGCGTCGCTTCGGCCTCGGGCAGCGTGCACTCGTAAGGACGCGCCGCCTCGATGCCGCCGCGGCGCAGATTGCGCACGGCCTCGGAGGCGCGCGCAATCCGCCGGCCGCGATCGAGCTCGGCAATGCGCGCCTCGGCGTTGGCGACATGTTTCTTCAGCCTGGTGATCTCGGTCGCGAACAGCGCCCGCGCCGTCCGCGCCGCGTCACGCTCGGCCTCGAGGCCGGCGATCGCCTGCGCCGCCTCGCGGGCCAGATCCTCGCGGCCGCCGTCGAGCGCTGCGGTGGCGCGCACCTCGAGATCGGTGATCCGTGCCAAGGTCGCCTCGAGCCGCTTGCCCTCCTGCTGGTCCTGCGCAATGGCCAGCGCCAGCGCGCGCTTGCTGCGATCGACGGCGGCGGCGGCGTCACGCAGCTGCTGATCCAGGATCACCAGCGCGGTCCGGTCCTGCAGCTCCTCCTCCGCGACGGCCACGGTGCCCCGAAACAGCGTGAGAACGGTCTTGAACATTGTGAACTCCCTGTTATGAGCATCGCTCATGACGTTTCTTCTAGCGCAACCATGAGCGACGCTCAAGAATTATTTTGAGCACCGCTCAATATTTTGGTTAACAATGTCCAAGACACTGGAAAGACGTGCGAAACAGCGCGAAGCCTTGATCGAGGCCGCCGAGCGGATGATCCGGACGCGGGGTCTCGCGGGTCTGAAGACGCGCGATCTCGCCCAGGAGATCGGCGTCGCCAATGGCGCGGTCTACAATCTCGTCGCCGACGTCGACGAACTGGTGCTGATGGTCGGATCACGCACCTTGGCGCGGCTCGACGCCGACCTGTCCGCAGCCGAGAGCGCGGGCCCTCCCGGCCCCGAGGCTGCGCTGGTGCGCATCGCGATCGCCTATTGCGACTTCGCCGCCCACAATCTCGAGCTCTGGCGCGCACTGTTCGAGCACCGCATGCCGCCCGAGAAGCCGCTGCCCGACTGGGCGATCGCCGACCAGATGCACCTGTTCCGTCACATCCACCAGCCACTGGCGGCGTTGTTTCCACGGCGCTCTTTCGACGACATCAGCGTCACCGCGCGCAGCCTGTTCTCGGCCGTCCACGGCATGGTCGCGCTCGGCTTGGAGCAGAAGCTGATCGCTGTGCCGCTCGCGGCCTTGCGCGCGCAGATCGCGACCATGGTGAAGGCGATGGTGACGGGACTGGTGGCGGAGGAGACGACCGGCCGGTGACGCGGAGCTCGGCGTCGGGGGCGCAGCGTCATCGGATGCTGATGCCAACAACAAGTCCGACTGCTTCACGGCACTTCTCTCCTGCTTGCTGTCAGAGCCAATTTGCTGCCATGGCGGCGCGGCTCCCTCCTTGTTCAGCTGGAATTGACGGCGAGAACAAACAACCGCCCCATTGCTTCGCAGTATCATGCCGACGTTCGGACTTGTTCCAGACAACATGTCTGGAACTGCCGTTCCACTGACGCTCGACGACGAGTGTTAGTTCGTGTGACATGTGCAGATCTCGGCGCATGGCCACGCTCATCCGGCCGGCAGAACCTGCAGCGTATGCCGCGCGATCCAGAAAAAACTCCAACGAGTCCATGACGCGCGAGCCAAGGGGAAAATCGTGAGACATCTGCGTGCGCCCAATGACGACCGCGATCCGCCATTCCCGTCCGGCTACGACGACGGCCGGCGTCCGCTGTATGAACAACCGTGGCGCGACGAGCACGATCGGCCTACCCCTGCTGAATTCTCGTCCCGTTACGGCGTGCAGGAGGTTCCTCCGCCGCCACGGGAACGGCGTCTCCTCGGCGCGTTGAGCGTGATGGGGCTCGTGGCTGTTGCCGCGGGCGTGGCCGGCTTTGCAGCGACGAGACTTCCGACGCGGTGGACCGCTGCGCTCTCCGCCAAGAGCAGCGCGGCGGCGACAACGACGGCAACAGTCCCATCGCCGCCGGTCCAAGCCGCGCAGACCGTTGCGCCAGTCCAGGATACTCTCCGGACCGGAGCGCTCGCGAGCGCCGCTCCGGCGGTCGCGCCGGACCAGAACATGCCGCTGAGGGAGGACGACCGTGTGCCGAAGTTCGACACGCGGGTGGCCAATGCCGCGTCGGCGCAGCCGACCAGCACGCGCGCCCCGGTCCAGGGCGTGACCGATACCGAAATCAGCTTTGGAATGGCGGCGCCGTTTTCCGGGCCGGCCAGGGAGATGGGCCATCAGCTCAAGCTCGGCATCGACCTCGCATTCGCTCAGGTCAACGAGGAAGGCGGCGTGCATGGCCGGCAGCTCAAGCTCTACACGGCCGACGATGCCTATGAGCCGACGCGGACGCTGAACGCGATGAAGGAGCTTTACGAGCAGCACAAGGTGTTCGGATTCGTCGAGAACTACGGCAGTCCGACGGCCCTGATCTCGGTGCCGTACGCGCTCGAGCATCATGCGCTGTATTTCGGCGCCTTCACCGGGGCTCCTTCGCTTCGCCGCGATCCGCCGGACCGCTACGTCTTCAACTACCGCGCCGGCTACGCCGAGGAAGCCCATGCGCTCGTGAACTATCTCGTCAAGATCCGCAAGCTGCGTCCGCAGGAGATCGGAGTTCTCACCCAGCAGGATGCCTATGGCGACGCGGGGTGGGAGGGCGTCAGCAGGGCGATGCACGGGCTGCGCGGCGGCGCGGGCGACGCCTTCCGCATGAGCTACAGCCGCAACACCGTCAATGTCGACGAGGCCATCGCGCAACTGCGCCGGCAGAAGCATGCGATCAAGGCGGTGGTGCTGGTCGCCACCTTTCGCGCCGCGGCCAAGTTCATCGAGAAGACCCGCGATCTCTATCCGGATATGACCTACGCGACGATCTCCGGCGTCGGCAGCACCGGCCTCGCCAGTGAGCTGATGGTGCTCGGCCCGCGCTATGCGGACGGCGTCATCTGCACCCAGGTCACGCCGGCGGTCGACGGCTACGCGTCCGTCACCCTGAACTACAAGAAGGCGCTCGACAGATATTTTCCGGGAGAGCCGGCGGATTACTCGTCCCTGGAAGCCTATCTCACGGCCAACATCCTGATCGAAGGGCTGCGCCGCGCCGGTCCCGCGGTGGACACGGAAACGCTGGTCGATGTCCTCGAATCGATGCAGAATTACGAGCTGGGCGTCGGATCGAAGGTGAGCTTCGGCCCCTCCGACCACCAGGCGCTGCACAAGGTCTGGGGCACGCAGCTCGACAAGACCGGCCAGTATCATGCGATTGATCTCGAATAGGCGGAATGGCTGAACTGGCCTGAGGCCGCGCTCTGCGCAGCGTGCCTGAGCGGGTTGCATTCATCGGCGGTTTCGGCCATATCGGTCGCATGATCAAGACTGAGACCTTGCACGCGAACACGTGGTGGCGCTCCATCTAGGAGCGGCACGGCCTCGTCATTCATTCGCCCGTCGCCGCCGTTCATCGGCCTGCGACGCGGTTCTTGTCATCAACAGCATCGAAGAGTTCGATCGAGCGGCGGTTCTCACTCCTGGAGAACCACGATGCCACTCTCAATGCCAGAACGTCCCGTCATCCTGACCGGCGACAGAACCACCGGCCCGCTGCACCTCGGCCACTATGTCGGCTCGCTGCAAACCCGCGTCGCGCTGCAATCGACGCATCGGCAATTCCTGCTGCTGGCCGATGCCCAGGCGCTCACGGACCACGCCCACGATCCGGCCAAGGTGAGCCGGAACGTCCTGGAGATCGCGACCGACTATCTCGCCGTCGGCATCGATCCGGAGATGACGACCATCTGCCTGCAATCGCACCTGCCGGCGCTGGCCGATCTCACGCTGCTCTACATGAACTTCGTCACGGTGGCGCGGCTCGAGCGCAACCCGACCATCAAGGACGAGATCCAGGCGCGCGGCTTCGGCCGCGATATTCCGGCCGGCTTCCTGTGCTATCCCGTTGCGCAGGCCGCCGACATCACCGCCTTCAAGGCGACCATCGTGCCGGTCGGAGACGACCAGGCGCCGCTGATCGAGCAGACCAACGAGATCGTCCGCCGCATCAACCGCCAGGCGGGCACGGAAGTGCTCCCCGAGGCACGCGCACTGATCCCGAGCGTCGGACGCCTGCCTGGCGTGGACGGCAAGGCCAAGATGAGCAAATCACAGGGCAACACGATTCCGCTCTCCGCCACCGCGGACCAGATTCGCGATGCCGTCCGCCGCATGTTCACCGATCCCGGCCACGTCAGGGCCGCCGATCCGGGCCGCGTCGAAGGCAATGTCGTCTTCACCTATCTCGACGCGTTCGACGACGATCCTGCGGCGGTTGCGGACCTGAAGGCGCGCTACGTCCGCGGTGGCCTCGGCGACAGCGTCGTGAAGCAGCGACTTGATGACGTGCTGCAGGCCGTGGTCGCGCCGATCCGCGACCGGCGGGCGGCGTTTGCGCGTGATCCCGGCCACGTTCTCGAGATCGTCAGGCGCGGCACCCAACTGGCGCGCACCGTCACCGATGCGACCTTGCGTGACGTCCGCGAGGCCCTGGGCCTGTTCGCGCTGCATGAGCGGTGCGATGCTAATGCTTGATAACATGAATTAACTAATTCTCGCTCCGCTGCGTCACTGGAACACGAAGCGGCTGTGCGTGTCCCGTTGAAATAGACGCCGCGCTGTCAAGCATCCGCGAAAGGCGCTATGCTGTGTTCGCGCCTGCCCAACCGTGATGCCGAGATCCGGCTTCGAAGTATCCAACACTCGCGTTTCACCCGGGAGAACACATGGCGAAGCGACCCATCGTAAAGCCGCCGACGGCCGCAAAGCCGCCGCCAAGGAAGCAGGCTTTCGATCCGGCGGTGTTCCTCAAGACCGAAGGCCCGGGCCGGACGATCGGGAAATACCGAAAGGACCAGCAGATCTTTTCTCAGGGCGGCCCCGCCGATGTGCTGTTCTATATCATCACCGGCACGGTCAAGATCGTCGTCCATTCCGAGCAGGGCAAGGAGGCGGTCATCGCGCTGCTCGGGCAGGACGACTTTTTCGGCGAAGGCTGCCTGGCCGGCCAGTCTCATCGGCTGTCGGCGGCGTCGGTCATCACGGACAGCGAAATCCTGCGGATCACCAAATCGGCCGCGCTGAGCGCCCTGCGTGAGCAGCCGGCGTTCTCCGAGATCTTCGTTTCGCGCATTCTCGCCCGCACGATCCGCGTCGAGGCCGATCTCATCGATCAGCTGTTCAATTCGAGCGAGAAGCGCCTTGCGCGGGCGCTACTGCTGCTGGCCAATTTCGGCAATGACGGCAAGCCGCAGCGGGTCATCGCGAAGGTCAGCCAGGAGATGCTGGCCGACATGATCGGCACCACCCGCTCGCGCGTCAGTCACTTCATGAACAAGTTCCGCAAGCTGGGCTTCATCGACTACAACGGTCACCTCGAGATCAACAGCTCCCTGCTGAACGTCGTCCTGCACGATCAGCCGCATATCGCAGGCGACAAGTCGGTCGGAGGCAAAGGTCCGCTGAAGAGCTTGTGACCGGGCATCGCGAGATCGAGCTGGGCCGCCCTGCTCGGCTCGATCCACGCCACCATCACATCATTGCCACCGTCACATCACTGCAGCTGACTGCGCACCGCCGTCGTAGGCGGCTGGAGAAACGCATCGAACCGCTGCTTGACGATGGCGTAGCATTCGCACGATGCTTTCTCGAGGCCGGGCCGGTCGAGCACCTGGATGGTGCCGCGACGATAGCTGATCAGGCCGGCCGCCTGCATGGATTGCGCGGCAAGCGTCACCGACTTGCGATTGGCCCCGAGAATCTGCGACAGGAACTCGTGCGTATACGGAAGCACCGCCCCTTCGGCCCGGTCGTGCATCATCAGCAGCCATCTGCAGATGCGCTCTTCCGTCGAATGCATGGCATTGCAGGCCACCGTCTGCTGAACCTGGGACAGCAGCGTCTCCGAGTAGCTGACGAGAAGATTGCGCACATGTTCGCTGGAATCGAACTCGTGCTGCAGCAGCTCGATCGGACACCGGACGGTATGCCCTTCGAGTTGAACGATGCAACGGTTGAAGGAGGCCCGGCTGTACATGGCGGCGAAGAGGCCGAAGGCGCCCTCGCGACCGATATTGGCCGTCTCGATGGCGTCGCCGTTCTCCAGCACGGTCAACAGCGACAACACCGATCCTCTCGGGAAATAGGCATGCCGGAGATGGCCGCCCGCCTCGCAGACCACGGCGCCGAGCTTGAAATCAACGGGCTCGAGGTGCGGCTCGATCCGGCCGCGGCTGTCCGGCGCCAGGGCATCGAGCAGCTGATTGCTTCGCAGATCGCGATCGGTTTGCGCCTTGATCATTCCAAAACTGACAAGCCACGATGAGGGACGGAGGCCACGGCGCAGAGGCGGCTGTCCGCGCCGTCGCCCCCGTTTCTTGGGCGCTCTCGACCGGCAAGTCTGAGCAAAATTGCTCACGAGCTCCCGCACGCAAGGCTCCCCCGCCGCGCCGCAACAACGGCCCTGCTCGCTCATCGCGCATCCGGCGATTTCACTGACTCGGATCGTCCGATTCCGCGCCGGGATTTCCGGCGGCCCGATCGGTCCAGAAGGCGGCCATCCGCAGACAATGCGCCTGCAGGTCCGGATCGACGGCATCGCGCGCAAGTTGCGTGAAATCGGCCGCCAGACGCAGGCATTCACGGATGAAATTGCGGTCGTTGACGGATTCGGACAGGACACACCCCTTCGACGGGATCCATCTGTCACACGCCCCACGGCCCGCTGTCGGTGGGCCACACCACCGAGCGGCCCAAAAGAATGGCCGCCGAATGAGCGGATCTGGCCGGCGCGCCAACCCGGCCTGCCGCCCGGCTCAAGGCTGGCCGATCGCGCATATGGCGGTTTCCGTGAGGATGGTGCCGCCTACCCTCTGACGGGCTGCAAGAGCGCGCGTCGCGCCGCGGCGCCGGTGCCCGCTCTCCGTGGAAGGTCCTCTGGACGAGCGCGCGGGCACGGCAAGCGTCAGGTGCAACTGCCAAGCGCCCCCTCGACGCGAGCCGGGGCGCCTTTCGCCTCGATCCGGCTCGCGACGAATTGCGCTGCGGCAAACTGGACCATGTCCGCTTTTGCTCAGACTCCGGCCGGTGAACGGCAACACAATAGCCCTACAATATCAAATCGTAAGGAAGAGAGCCGCGGGGAATTTGTAGTCGGGGTGCGTTCTGTTTTGGAGAATCCGCGTGTTGGGACATCAGAGCCAAGATACCGCTTTTCCGATCCTTCTCGAGCGCGCGGGCGTCCGGAATGACATGCGCAGCTACAGGCTCATCCAACAATCTGCGCTCGCCGAATTCAGTCGTGCTGCATTGCAGACCCGCGACATCCACGTCGCTCTTCAGCGCGCCGCCGCGCTCGGTGCCAAGGGCCTCAATGCACCGTTCGCGATGGTGATGGAATTCGTGGCGGACGGAAAGAGACAGCTGGTCCGCGCGGGGTACGGATGGCCGAGCTCGGTCGAACAATCATCGTTCGTCGTGGACAGTACCTCGCCTGCCGGACGCGCCTTCCAGACGGGTCAAGCCATCATCACCGGTCGCGCCCCCCCGGATGGTCGCTTCGAGATACCGGGGCTTCCAGTAGACCGCGGCATCAAGACGTCGATCAGCGTCCGGATCGAACGCGGCGGACGAGGCGGCGGCTATTTCGGCGTGCTCCAGGTCGACAGTCCGGCCCCCCGCCGCTTCGACGAGGCGGACGCTGCCTTCCTCACCGAATTCGCCGACATCGTCGGGATTGCAATCGAGCGCCTGCATGAGGAGACGCGGCTCCGGGACGCCTTGGACCATCAAGCCATGCTGACGCGCGAAATGGGTCACCGCGTCAAGAACAGCCTGTCTTCCGTCGTGGCCATGCTCCGGGTGCAGGCATTCGGGACGGATTCCGTTGAGGCCAAGCTTGCCCTCGGCGAGGCCGGATCGCGCGTAGCAGCCATTGCACAGGTTCATGATCATCTCTCGCGGGCATCACAGATCGGCTTCATCGACGTCGACGTCTTCCTCATAGACTTCTGCAAGAGGCTGCAACGCGTCGCGGGAGCGCATATCCTGAACTGCGATGCCCATCCGATGCGGCTATCGGCCGATCACGCCGTGCCTCTCGGTCTCCTGCTCAATGAGTTGGTCAGCAACGCCGTGAAACATGCCTATCCTGGCCAGGACGGACCGATCGACATCTCCGCCCGCGACATCGACGGTTGCCTGCAGCTCAGCGTGTCCGATCAGGGCGTCGGTCTGCCCGATGGTTTCGACATCGATCAACCGCGCACAAGCCTGGGGTTCCGGATGATCAAGGGGATGGTCCAGCAGCTTCGCGGCCGTCTCACCCTGAGCGCCAACCAGCCGACTGGCACGCGTGTCCTGTTCGAACTGCCGATCCTCCCCCGCAATGAAGCGGTTGTCCCGGCAGCCCTCGTCACCACAGAGCGCCCGGTGCTGGAGAAGGCCCGGTGATCCCTTGCGCGATCATCCCAACGGCCACCGCGGCCGATGCGATCCGCTGCTGACAAGGCTGGCCGCTTGCTCGAACGGCGCCTCTTGTCAGAGCACCTCGTCCACGCTTCGCTGATGGCGACCAGCGCGCTACGCGCTCCATGGTGAGACCACCTGCGCAGGCACGGCGGCATTTACCGGGCGGAAACCGTTGCTGTCGTTGAATGCGAGCATGGCACAGTTGCGCATGGAAGTTCGCGATTCGGCCGGCACCATCCTGCCGGGCTATGGCGACGCATTCTTCGACCTCAGGCTCCCCGGCGATCACCGCCGCGTGGCGCAGACCCTGCTCCGGATCATTCGCGGCGACGACTTCCGCTCACCGGTCCACAGTGTCCACTTCTTCCGGGGCGCTTCCGAGATCGGCTGCTGGTCGGTCGACGACGAGCGCGCGGAGATGAGCTTCGTGGACGAGTTCGCCCACACGCCGCCGGCCGCGGCGTAACAGCTTCCCCGACGAGCCCCCGGCACGCGGCATCGGCCTCATGCGATCCGGGGGTGCGCGGTCTGGTGCCAGGTCCAGGCCGAGCGGATGATCGTGCCGAGATCGGACCGATGCGCCGCGAAGCCGAGCTCCTGCTGGGAAAGATGGGGATCTGCGACCAGGACCGGTGGATCGCCGGCGCGGCGCGCGCGCACCACCAGCGGGACCCGCTCGCCGGTCTCCCTGCCGATTGCATCGACGATCTCGCGCACCGAATGGCCGCGGCCGGTCCCGAGATTGTAGGTGCCACCCGAACCGGTCTGCAGCAGACGCTCCATCGCCGCAATGTGGGCTGCCGCGAGATCGTCGACGTGAACGTAATCGCGCACGGCGGTCCCGTCGGGTGTGTCATAGTCGGTGCCGAAGATCGCAAAGTCCGGCACGTGGCCGAGGATCGCCATCAGCGCTCGCGGGATCAGGTGCGTCTCGGGATCGCGCAACTCACCGATCAGGCCTGACGCGTCGGCGCCGCCGGCGTTGAAGTAGCGCAGCACGATGGCCGACAGGCCGTAGGCTGCCTGATAGTCCGCCAGGATCTGCTCGATCATGTATTTCGAGCGGCCGTATGGATTCAGGGCCGATCCCGCGGCGCTCTCGGGAATCGGATCCCGCCCGGCGTCGCCATAGACCGCGCCGGTCGAGGAGAACACCAGCCGCGCGCAGCCGGCCTCGCGCATGCCCTGCAGCAGGCCCAACGTGCCGACGACGTTGTTCAGATAATATTTGTGCGGATCGGCGACGGATTCGCCGATCGTGCTCGGCCCGGCCAGGTGCATCACCGCGTCGACCGCGTGGGCGCGAATGGTGTCCGCCACCCTGGCGCTGTCGGCAATGTCGCCGACCACGAGCGGTCCCCATCGCACGAAGCGGCGATGGCCGGTGGACAGATTGTCGTAACAGATCGGCACGTAGCCAGCCCCGGCGACAGCCTTGCAGCAATGAGCCCCGATGTAGCCGGCGCCGCCGGCAACCAGGATCGCTCCGTTGTGACCCATGCATGAAAGCCTTCTGATCAGCAAACGGCTGGACCCAAGTCGCGGATGAGAAATGTGACCCAGCGAGGCGACTGCTGCAACCGGGCAGCGCGCGCCGGCCGGCGTCACCGACAACCGCTTGGCGGCAGGCCGCTCCGTGCTCTTAACGCGCTCGCACCCAGCCGGTCGTCCAAATTGCGGTCAAGTGACGCCGAATAGCTGCTGTCACGCGATGACAGCACGACATCTAGCCGTGAACAGACCTCGTACCGGGCTGCGCCGCTGATTCGGACGCGGTTCGTTCAAGTCACGTTCTGAACGTTAACGTGAGCGCGCGCGACGTCGCATTCTGGGACATCAGGCGCGGGCTGGTCGCGGCAGCGAATCCGGCGCCGATGTCGTTGGCGCGATCCCGGCGCGGCGATCGCGGGCTGTGCCTGTGCTCAACCTGCTGGCCTGTTAGCTGGTTCATCACGGTCCGATCGCCCGCGGGTTCCGTTCGGCGCGCAGATGTCCATGCCCCGCGACGCATGGCTCACGACCCAGAGTCCAGGTGGCACGCGGCGCAGAATGGGATACGAGTCGTCGGACTGATCAGCGTCGGCCGATGCAGGAGGCGTCCCTTGAGTGAAACACCGAGCAACGTCGACGCGGCGGCGCGCGCTGCATCGACGCCGCCCGCCGCGGCGCCCGGGCTCTGGGCGCGTCTCGGCATTCCGCTGCTTGCGGTGATCGCAGCGCTCGCCTTCGTGGCGCTCGCGACCACGCGCTGGAACGCCTGGACCGGCAACGCAACGACCCAATCGACCAACGATGCCTATGTGCGCGCCGACCTGACGCAGCTCTCGAGCCGCGTGGCCGGCGAGGTGACGAAGGTTGCGGTCAGCGATTTCCAGCAGGTCAAGGCCGGCGACCTGCTGGTCCAGATCGATCCGGCCGACTACGAGGCACAGGTGTCGCAGGCCGAGGCCAATGTCGAAGCGGCGCAGGCGGCGCTCGACAACCTCAGCAACCAGGTCGAGCTGCAATACGCGACCATCGCCCAGGCCGAGGCGCAGCAGGTCTCGGCCGGCGCGGCCGAGGTGCAGGCCAGGCAGGAGGAAGAGCGCCAGCAGTCGCTGTCGCAGAGCGAGGCAGGTACCAAGCAGCGGCTGGAACAGGCAACGGCCGCCTATGCCAAGGCACAGGCGGACGTGCGCGCGAGCCGCGCGGTGATCGCCGCGCAGCGTCATCAGCTCGAGGTGCTCACCGGCACCAAGAAGCAGCGCGGCGCCGATCTCGCCGGCGCCAAGGCCGCGCTCGCCGCCGCGCGGCTCAAGCTCGGCTACACCAGGATCACCGCGCCATTCGACGGCGTCGTCGGACAGCGCCAGGTGCAGGTCGGCGACTACGTCAATATCGGCAGCAGCCTGATCGCGGTGGTGCCGCTGCCGCATGTCTTCATCATCGCCAACTACAAGGAAACGCAGCTCACCCATGTCGCGCCCGGCCAGCCGGTCGAGATCACCGTGGATTCGTTCCCGGGCCAGAGGCTGCATGGCCGCGTCGAGCGGATCGCGCCGGCCTCCGGCTCGCAATTCGCGCTGCTGCCGCCCGACAATGCCACCGGCAACTTCACCAAGGTCGTGCAGCGCATTCCGGTCCGCATCGCCCTCGACGGCGACCAGCCGCTGCTCGCGCGGCTGCTGCCGGGCATGTCGGTCGTGACCCACATCCGCACCACCGGCCAGGCCGATGGCGCCAAGTGAGACCGATCGCGGACCGCTGTCGCGCGGCGGCCAGGCGGCGCATCCGCTGTTTGCCGTCGGCGCCGTCCTGCTCGGCTCGTTCCTGGCGAATTTCGACAGCCGGCTGACCTCGGTCGGCCTGCCCGATCTGCGCGGCGCGTTCTCGCTCGGTTTTGACGAGGGCGCCTGGCTGTCCACCGCGGCGATCGGCTCGCAGATCGTCATCGCGCCGGCCGTGGCGTGGCTCGCGACCGTGTTCGGTCTGCGCCGTGTGCTGGGTATTCCCAGCCTGATCTATGCGGTGCTGTCCCTGATCATTCCGTTCGTGCGCGACTATCCGACCTTGATCGCGCTCGCGATCCTGCACGGCATGCTGCTCGGCACCTTCGTGCCGGCCACGCTCATGATCATCTTCCGCAACCTGCCGATCCGCTGGTGGCTGCCGGCGATCTCGATCTATGCGATCCGGGTCGGCTTCGCGCTGGATACCTCGACCTCGCTGGTCGGCTTCTATGTCGAGCATCTCGGCTGGCAGTGGCTGTACTGGCAGGGCGTCGTGCTGGCGCCGCTGATGGCGCTGATGGTCTATCTCGGCACCCCGGCCGAGCCCGTCAACCGCGCGCTGCTCGAGAACGCCGACTGGGGCGGGATGCTGCTGCTCGGCAGCGCCGTGGCGATGATCTATGCCGGTCTCGACCAGGGCAACCGACTCGACTGGCTGCAATCGGGCACGGTGATGGCGCTGCTGTGCGGCGCCGCCGCGCTGTTCGTCCTGTTCCTCGTCAACGAGGCGCTCGCCCCGCAGCCATGGGCGCATTTCAACGTGCTGTTCTCGCGCAACATCGGGCTGTCGCTGGTCGTGATCCTGCTCTACACGCTGACCAGCCTCTCGAATGCGTCGCTGGTGCCGAACTTCCTCGTCACCATCACGCAGTTGCGGCCGGAGCAGAGCGGCTCGCTGCTGTTGTTCTACGGCGCGCTGCCGATGGTCGTGCTGGTGCCGCTGTCGATCGTCCTGCTTCGCCATCTCGATCCCCGCATCGTCGTCGTGCTCGGTCTCAGTGCCTTCGCGGCGGCCAATCTGCTCGGCACCCAGATCACCCATGCCTGGGCGCGCGAGGATTTCATCGTCATCGTCGTGCTGCAGTCGATCGGACAGGCCCTGACCTTGCTTCCGATCATCATCCTCGCGCTGTCGAATTCCGATCCGGCGCGAGCGACGTCCTTTGCGGCCTATATCCAGGTGATGCGGCTCGGCGGCGCCGAAATCGGCGTCGCCCTGATGGGAACGTGGCTGCGGGTGCGTGAGCAGGTGCATTCGGCCTATCTCGGCCTCAACATCCAGAGCGGCGATCTCGACGTCGCGCGCGCGCTGCAACGACTGACCGGCTATTTCGCCGCGCATGGCGGCGGCCAGGCCAAGGCCCGCGCCGTCGGGACCTTGGCCGCACAGGTGCAGCGCGAGGCCAACGTGCTCGCTTATCTCGATGCGTTCTGGCTGTGCTTCTGGCTCGCGATCGCCGCGCTCCTGCTGGTCGCCCTGATCACGCGCGCGCCGCCGGGCCCGTTCTCGCCAGCACCGATCGGTCTGAGGGCGGCGTGGATGCGACGGTTCGGAACGTCGACGACGTGAGCGGGCCCGCCCGCAGCATGCTGGGGCGTCGCCTTCTCTCCAACAACGCCGGCGCGCCTCTGCGCCTTTAACCTTCTGACGAAAGCCGAGCCGCACGATCAGAATCGCCGGCGCTGCATGTTGCGCGCCATCTCCGAGAGCTACGACATCTAGCCGTGAACAGATCTCAAACCGTGATTCGCAAGCGATTCGGACGCGGTTCGTTCCAGCCGCGTTCCGAACGTTAACGGCGGTGCGATGATCGTCGCATTCTGGGACATCATGCTCGCGATGATTGCGGCAACTCATCGAGCGGCCATTTCGAACGCTTGATCTTCTTGTAGGGCAACGTCGTCACGTCGCGCGCGACCACGCCGGGCGCATCGACCATGATGATGTCGGCCGCGATCGGCGCAAATGCCGCGCGGAAATGCTGGGCGGATTTCACCACGACGAGCTTGCGCGTGGCAGGATCGCAGCCGAGCTGCGTGAAGAAGTCGGTGCCGAACGCCTGGCAGCGGAACGTGGTGATCACGACCTCGACGCCATTGCTCCCGATCAACGCGCAATCGCCGAGCTTGGCGGGCGTGCCGGCAAGGCCCGTCATCACCATATTCTCCTTCAGCGCCTTGATCTCCCAGGTCGCATCGACGGGATCACCCGACAGCGGCCCGATCTTGCCGCCGATCCTCAGCGGCAGCTTGGCGCCGACGCCGGCATCGAAGGCGATGCGCACCGCGATCGGATCCCAGAGCGGACCGAGGCAGGCATTGCCGATGTTGCGGTCGAGCAGCCGGCGCAGGATGAACGTGGAATCGCCGGGCGCACCGCCGCCGGGATTGTCGCTGGCATCGCCGAGCACGATGGTGCCGTCCTTCGCCAAGGCCTGGTCGAGCGCAGCATCGACGCCGGGCATGCGTTCGGTCACCGCCTCGCGCATGCCGATCAGCTCGTCCGCGAGCTTGCGCGCCAGCGCCTGCGCCTTGGCGCCATCGGGATCGACGGCGGCATCGCTATAGACCAGCACCTTGGTGCCCATGTCAGGCGTGTCGCCCCATCCGAAGCCGTGAACGATCGAGACCGAGACGATGCCGTCCTTGCCTTCCAGCGCGGTGATGCGGTCGACGAAGCTGCGCACCGGCTCGCGCGTGGTGTGCAGGGTGACGATCATGTCGGTGTCGACCAGGGCCTTCTGCAGCTTCAGCCGCTTCTCGGCGAGCTCGGTGCAATGTTTCACCAGATCCTGGGCCCGCTCGAGAATGTCGGTGTGCGGATATTCCTTCCAGCAGATCAGAAGATCGGCGCTTCTGACCATCAGCTCGCTCATGTGAACGTGGGGGTCGAGCGTCGCACCGATGACCACATCGGGTCCGACGATGTCGCGGATGCGCGCGAGCAGCTCGCCCTCGCAATCATCATAGCCGTCGGCGATCATCGCGCCGTGCAGGCCGATCAACGCCATGTCGACCGGCAGCGCGGCTTCGAGGTCGGCGAGGATCTGGTCGCGCAGGGTTTCGAACGCGGCGCGGGTGACGAGCCCGTTCGGCACCGCTGCGGCGACCAGCCCCTCGATCAAGGTCCACCCTTTCGATGGCCCGACCTGCCGCGCCGCCCATAGTGGCCCGCCATGCATCTGCATCTTGTCCGGATGCGTTCCGGCCGGGAAGTAGGCACGCTCGTGGAAGGTCGCGAGCCCCGTCGGCATCGGCGCAAAAGTGTTGGTCTCGGTGGCAAGGGCGGCGGAGAAGACACGCATGGAGGAATTGCTCTTGGTTCGCGCGATGACAATGAGGCGGCCGCAGGGGATCGCATTGCGCCCACGAGCACAAGACTTTGCGACGGCAGAGCACCCGTCGCTCAGCGCATGATGTCGATCAGTTCGCCGCCGCCGGCGCCCTCACCGACTGATCCTCGATCGCCTTGATCGCGACGACGGCGACCTGGGATAATGCCTCGCGGTCGGCGCCTGACGACGCCATCACGCTCATTCCGGTGATCACGGCGGAAACATAGCGCGCGAGCGCAGCGGGGTCGGCGGCTTCAGCCAGATCGCCTTCGCGCTTGGCGCGCTCGAAACGGTGCCGGAGCTGCTCCTCGGTCTGTGCGCGGCGGGCCGCGAGCTCGAACGGCACGTTGGAAGAGCCGGAGCCGCAGGCGAGACCGCCCTGCACCAGCAGGCAGCCGGGCGGATTGGAGGGATCGGTCTGTTTCTCGGCGACGCCCATCAGCATCCGCGCGGTGACCTCGTGGGCGGTCGGCGCGCTCAGCACCTCGTCCATCCAGGCCTCCCGTCGCGCCGTGTAGCGGTCGAGCGCGGCCCTGAGCAGGGCCTCCTTGCTGCCGAACGCGGCATAGAGGCTGGGCGGGTTGATGCCCATGGCATCGGTGAGCTGGGCGATGGTGGCGCCCTCATAGCCATGGCGCCAAAACACCTCCATCGCCTGGTCCAGCGCGGTGTCGCGATCGAAAGTCCGGGGCCGTCCGATGCCCATCTGCAAAACTCCTGTTCCGTCTCCGCCCCGTCTGATTCTTATCTAGTTGTTCTTGAACGCGATTTCTTTGATCTGGCGCAGTCCGCCGAAAGTCGGGCTACTATTTTCGTAGTATCCGTTACATAAGTCTCTTGCGAACGGGTTGCCAGCGCCACATTTGTAGCGAGCACTACAAATCTGGAGCGCGCCAATGCCTTCGTCCGAAATTCGTTCTTCCGGCCGCCTGAAGCGGTGGCTGAGCACCGTCGCCGCCGGCTTGGTGATTGCCGCCGGCTCCTACGCCGGCTCCCAATATTTCCACTTCAGTTCCGCGCCGAATGCGGCCCGCGCTGCGGCCCCCGAACAGGCCGTCCCCGTTACGGTTGCCGTCGTCGAGCCGCGCCAGGCGAGCCTGTGGGACGAGTTCTCCGGCCGGCTTGAAGCCGTCGAGCGGGTCGAGATCCGGCCGCGGGTGGCCGGTGCCATTCTCGGCACCAATTTCACCGAGGGCTCGCTGGTCAAGGCTGGCGACGTCCTGTTCAAGATCGACCCGGCGCCCTACGCCGCCGAGGTCGACCGGGCGCAGGCGCAACTGGAAGCGGCGCGCGCCCGCGCCGCCTTCGCCGCCAACGAACTGGAGCGCGGCGCGCAGCTGGTTGGCAATTCCATCGTGACCAAGCGCGATTACGACCAGCGCGACAACGGCAATCGCGAAGCCATCGCCAACGTCAAGGCCGCCGAAGCGACCTTGCAGACAGCCAAGCTCAATCTCGACTACACGCAGGTGCGCGCGCCGGTCGACGGCCGGGTCGGCCGGATCGAGGTCACGGTCGGCAACCTCGTCGCCGCCGGGTCGGCCTCGCCGGTGCTGACCTCGCTGGTGTCCGTCAACCCGATCTATGCGAGCTTCGACGCCACCGAAGAGCTGGTGTTGCGCGCATTGTCGGCGATTGCCGACGGCTCGGGCAAACGCGGCAATCTCGACCGCATCCCGGTCGAGATGACGACCTCGGGCGGCATCACGGCATCCGGCCATATCCAGTTGATCGACAATCAGGTCAACGGGCAGAGCGGCACGATCCGCGTCCGCGCCGTGTTCAAGAACGAGGACGGCCGGCTGATCCCCGGCCAGTTCGCGCGCGTGCGCATGGGCCAGCCGCAGCAGCAATCGCTGGTGCTGCTCGACGAGCGCGCCATCGGCACCGACCAGGACAAGAAATTCGTGATGGTGGTCGGCGACGACGAGCGCGCTGTCTATCGCCCGGTCAGCCTCGGCGGCAGCGTCGATGGCCTGCGCATCATCTCCGCCGGCCTCAAGCCCGGCGAGCGCGTGGTGGTCAATGGCCTCCAGCGGGTGCGGCCAGGTGCGTTGTTGAAGACGCAGGTGGCCGCGATGGGCGCACGCGATGGGGCGGCCACTGACAACAAGCGACTGGCGCAGCGCTGATCATGATCGACAATGGCGGTCACCACACACGCGATGCCCACCCTCCCCTGGAGGGGGAGGGTCGACGCGCGCACAGCGCGCGGCGGGGTGGGGTGACGGTCTCAGTTGGTGAAAACCTGCTCGCACCTCCTCAGCCATCCGTGCGTCGCGGGTTCGTCTCAGTCGAGCACCGCACGCGCGGAGGGGCCGCCACCCCACCCCGTCTCGCATGTCGCTGCGCTCATGCGAGCCGACCCTCCCCCTCCAGGGGAGGGTGGGCACCGCGCCAGCCCTTAGACCAAGTCAGATAACGACGACCGACCTCTCCCGACCACGGGGCCTCCCATGAACCTCTCCAAATTCTTCATCGATCGGCCGATCTTCGCAGGCGTGCTGTCGACGCTGATCTTCCTCGGCGGCTTGATCGCGCTGTTCTCCATGCCGATCTCCGAATACCCCGACGTCGTGCCGCCCTCCGTGGTGGTGCGTGCGACCTATCCCGGCGCCAATCCGAAGGTGATCGCCGAGACGGTGGCGACGCCGATCGAGGAGCAGATCAACGGCGTCGAGAACATGCTCTATATGAGCAGCCAGGCGACCACCGACGGCGCGATGACGCTCACGGTCACCTTCAAGCTCGGCACCGATCCGGACAAGGCCACGCAGCTGGTGCAGAACCGGGTGCAGCAGGCCGAGCCGCGGCTGCCCGCCGTGGTGCGCCAGCTCGGGGTGATCACCAAGAAGAGCTCGCCCGACCTCACCATGGTCGTGCATCTGATCTCGCCCAACGGCCGCTATGACACCACCTATTTGCGCAACTACGCGGTGCTCAACGTCAAGGACCGGCTGGCGCGCATCGACGGCGTCGGCGACGTCCAGCTGTTCGGCGCCGGCGACTATTCGATGCGGGTCTGGGTCGATCCGCAGAAGGCGGCCGAGCACGGTCTCTCCGCTAGCGACATCGTCAAGGCGATCCAGGCGCAGAACGTCGAGGCCGCTGCCGGCGTGGTCGGCGCCTCGCCGAGCGTGAAGGGGCTGGACCTGCAGCTCTCGGTCAATGCCGAGGGCCGGCTGTCGAACGAGGACCAGTTCGCCGACATCGTGGTGAAGACCGGCGCTCACGGCGAGATCACGCGGCTGCGCGACGTCGCCCGCATCGAGCTCGGCGCCTCCGAATACGGCCTGCGCTCGCTGCTCGACAACAAGCAGGCGGTGGCGATTCCGATCTTCCAGGCGCCGGGCTCCAACGCGCTGCAGATCTCCGACAACGTCCGCGCCACCATGGCGGAGATCGCGAAGACGATGCCGGAGGGCGTCGAGTATCACATCGTCTACGACCCGACCCAGTTCGTGCGCTCCTCGATCGAGGCCGTCGTGCACACGCTGTTCGAGGCGATCGTGCTGGTCGTGATCGTGGTGATCCTGTTCCTGCAGACCTGGCGCGCCTCGATCATCCCGCTGCTGGCGGTGCCCGTCTCCATCGTCGGCACCTTCGCCGTGATGCATCTGTTCGGCTTCTCGATCAACGCGCTCAGCCTGTTCGGCCTGGTGCTCGCGATCGGCATCGTCGTCGACGACGCCATCGTCGTGGTCGAGAATGTCGAGCGCAACATCGAGAGCGGGCTGTCGCCGCGTGACGCCACCTACCAGGCGATGCGCGAGGTGTCGGGGCCGATCATCGCGATCGCGCTGGTGTTGGTCGCCGTGTTCGTGCCGCTCGCCTTCATCTCCGGCCTCACGGGCCAGTTCTACAAGCAGTTCGCGCTGACGATCGCGATCTCCACCGTGATCTCGGCGGTGAACTCGCTGACCTTGTCGCCGGCCCTGTCGGCGCTGCTGCTCAAGGGCCACCACGAGCCGAAGGATCGCCTCACCCGCATCCTCGACCAGAGTCTCGGCTGGTTCTTCCGCGGCTTCAACCGCGCCTTCGTCCGCGCCTCCAACAATTACAGCGGCAGCGTGTCCAAGGTGATCACCGGCAAGGCCGCGGTGATGATCCTCTATGTCCTGCTGGTCGGCGCCACCGCCGTGCTGTTCAAGCAGGTGCCGGGCGGCTTCGTGCCGGGCCAGGACAAGCAGTATCTGGTCGGCTTCGCGCGGCTGCCGGACGGCGCCACGCTCGACCGCTCCGAGGAGGTGATCCGCAAGATGAGCGACATCGCGCTGACGCAGCCCGGGATCGAGAGCTCGGTCGCCTTCCCCGGCCTGTCGATCTCCGGCTTCACCAACTCCTCCAATGCCGGCATCGTGTTCTCGACCTTGAAGCCGTTCGACGAGCGTAAGGATCCATCGCTGTCCGGCGGCGCGCTGGCGATGGAGCTCAACAAGAAATATGCGGGCATCCAGGACGCCTTCATCGCGATGTTCCCGCCGCCACCGGTCAACGGCTTGGGCACCATCGGCGGCTTCAAGCTGCAGATCGAGGACCGCGCCGGCCTCGGCTACGAGGCTCTGAACGACGTCACCAAGGCGTTCATGGCCGGCCTGCAGAAGTCGCCGGAGATCGCCGGCGTGTTCTCGAGCTTCCAGGTCAACGTCCCGCAACTGTTCGCCGACATCGACCGCACCAAGGCGTTGCAGCTCGGCGTCCCCGTGACGGAGGTGTTCAACACCCTGCAGATCTACCTCGGCTCCTACTACGTGAACGACTTCAACAAGTTCGGCCGCACCTATTCGGTGCGCGTGCAGGCCGACGC
Organism: Bradyrhizobium sp. SZCCHNS3052; assembly: GCF_032484495.1. Taxonomy (NCBI): domain Bacteria; kingdom Pseudomonadati; phylum Pseudomonadota; class Alphaproteobacteria; order Hyphomicrobiales; family Nitrobacteraceae; genus Bradyrhizobium; species Bradyrhizobium sp. SZCCHNS3052. The sequence continues at coordinate 105,510 of NZ_JAUETB010000017.1, forward strand.
GCCGTTCCGCGCCCGTGCCGACGATATCCGCCAGCTCAAGGTGCGCTCCGCCTCCGGCGACATGGTGCCGCTGTCGGCGCTGCTCAACGTGCGACAGAGCGCAGGTCCCGAACGCGCCATCCGCTACAACGGCTTCCTGTCGTCGGATATCAACGCGGCAGCGGCGCCCGGCTTCTCCTCCGGCCAGGCGCAGGCGGCGGCCGAGCGGGTCGCGGCCGAGGTGCTGCCGCCCGGCTTCGCCTTCGAATGGACCGACCTGACCTACCAGGAGTTCATCGCCGGCAACTCCGGCCTGTGGGTGTTTCCGCTCGCGATCCTGCTGGTGTTCCTGGTGCTGGCCGCGCTGTACGAGAGCCTGACCCTGCCGCTGGCGATCCTGATGATCGTGCCGATGGCGCTGCTGGCGGCGATGTTCGGTGTCTACCTCTCGAAGGGCGACAACAACATCTTCACCCAGATCGGCCTGATCGTGCTCGTCGGCCTCTCCGCCAAGAACGCGATCCTGATCGTCGAATTCGCGCGCGAGCTCGAATTCGCCGGGCGGACGCCGTTGCGCGCGGCGATCGAGGCCAGCCGCCTGCGGCTGCGACCGATCCTGATGACGTCGATGGCGTTCATCATGGGCGTGCTGCCGCTGGTGCTCTCGACCGGCGCCGGCTCGGAGATGCGGCGCGCGATGGGCGTCGCGGTCTTCTCCGGCATGATCGGCGTCACCGTGTTCGGCCTGTTCCTGACGCCCGTGTTCTACGTGCTGCTGCGGACGCTGACCGGCATGAAGCCCCTCACCCAGCATGGCGGCCACGGCACGGTGGCGGCTCAACCTGCGGAGTAAACAAGAATGTGAACGCGCGTGATGTCGAGCGCCCGGAAACGCGATCGTCTCTTGATTCGTAGAGACAAATGGCAGTCGGCGTCCCGATCACGCTCCACGGATGATCCGATTCACGATCAATTCTACAGGACTGTGAAACGGATCACAGACCAGCGCAGCGAGATGGAGGACGCCAACTCCAGCACGTTGCGCCGACCCGGCGGCCTGTCCCGCACCAGGCCGCCGGGTCATTTGACCACACGGAGTTGCAACATGGATTTTTTGAATCATCTTGTCGCCGCCAGACTGATGAAGACGGCAGAGGGTTTTGAACGCATCGGCGCCCACGGTGCATCGCGGCGGCTGCCGGCTCCGACCCGTGCGCGGGCGACGAGCACACCGGCGCTCGGTCTCGTCGTCGACAATTCGGCGGGGAGCGAACCGGTGCCGGCGCTTGCCTGCCCGGACGATCAAGGTTGCAGCGCCGGATTGTAGGACCGCGGCGCTCCAAACACGTCCCCGGGGGCGTGAACCCCGCGGACCAGACCATGCGCCGGCAGCGGACGATCTCAACATGCCCTGCCGCAACGCGGCCGGCGCGGCGCCTAGCGCCAAAATGGCATCATCTCACGATCAAAACTCGCGCTTGCCACGGCTGGGAACAGCCGATAGCTTTTTTGAACCTTTCAAAGCGCGACGGATCATCGAGCATGTTTTCACGGCGGACCAGCCCCACGGGTGTGAAGGTGTCGAACGGGACGCCACGCGCGGCCCTCACCGTCTCGAAGACGGTGCTGGTGGCGGCGGCAGCCATGCTGAGCGTCGCCGCGGCGGCGCAGGCGCGCGATCTCACGGTGGTGTCGTGGGGCGGCAACTATCAGGACGCGCAGCGCAAGATCTACTTCCAGCCGTTCGCCGCCAAGCTCGGCGCCACCGTGCTCGACGAGAGCTGGGACGGCGGCTATGGCGTGCTGCAGGCCAAGGTGAAGGCCGGGGTGCCGAACTGGGATGCGGTGCAGGTCGAGGCCGAGGAGCTCGAGCTCGGCTGCAGCGACGGCATCTATGAGAAGATCGACTGGAGCAAGATCGGCGACAAGAAAGGCTTCATCCCGGCCGGCGTGAGCGATTGCGGCGTCGGCGCCATCGTGTGGTCGACGGGCATGTCCTATGACGGCGACAAGATCAAGGATGGGCCGAAGACCTGGGCGGACTTCTGGGACACGGCGAAGTTTCCGGGCAAGCGCGGCCTGCGCAAGGGCGCCAAATACACGCTCGAATTCGCGCTGATGGCCGACGGCGTGCCGGCGACCGACGTCTACAAGGTGCTGAAGACCAAGGAGGGCGTCGAGCGCGCTTTCAAGAAGCTCGACGCGCTCAAGGCCGACATCGTGTGGTGGGAGGCCGGCGCGCAGCCGCTGCAGCTCCTGTCATCCGGCCAGGTCGCGATGACCTCGGTCTATAACGGCCGCATCAGCGCCATCAACCGCACCGAGGGCAAGCATTTCGGCTTCGTGTTTCCGGGCAGCATCTACGCTGTCGACAGCTGGGTGGTGCTGAAGGGCTCGCCGAACAAGGACGCCGCGATGAACTTCATCGCGTTTGCGAGCCAGGCCGAGAACCAGGCCAAGCTGCCGGAATACATCGCCTATGGCCTGCCGAACATCGCCGCCGCCAAGCTGGTGCCGGAAAAGTTCGCCGCCGAGCTGCCGACCACGCCGGACAATCTGAAGCAGGCGATCGCGCTCGACGTCGGCTTCTGGACCGACAATTCGGAAGAGCTGTCGAAGCGCTTCAACGCCTGGCTCGCGCGCTGAGGCTCGCCGCTTCAGCAAACCGGGCGCGCGATGATCGTCGTCGCGACGCGCGCCTGCCCTCCTCGTGCATGAGTCCCGGCGAGGTCCGCGCCGAAAGCCTCCGTCATGGATACCCCCTTCATCTCGTTCCGGCATGTGGTCAAGCGCTTCGCTGCACTGACCGTGGTCGACGATCTCGATCTCGATATCGCGCGCGGTGAGTTCGTCGCCCTGCTCGGGCCCTCCGGCTCCGGCAAGACCACGCTCCTGATGATGCTCGCAGGCTTCGAGCAGCCGACCAGCGGCACGATCGAGGTCGGCGGCGCCAGGGTCGACGGGCTGCCGCCGCACAAGCGCAACATGGGCGTGGTGTTCCAGAACTACGCGCTGTTCCCGCATATGAGCGTGCGCGACAACATCGCCTTTCCGCTCAAGATGCGCGGCACGTCCAAGCCCGAGATCGCGCAGCGCGTCGCCCGCGTGCTCGACATGGTCAAGCTGTCGGCCATGGCCGAGCGCAAACCGGCGCAGCTCTCCGGCGGCCAGCAGCAGCGCGTCGCACTCGCCCGCGCCCTGGTGTTCGAGCCGCAAGTGGTGCTGATGGACGAGCCGCTCGGTGCGCTCGACAAGAAGCTGCGCGAGCAGATGCAACTCGACATCCGCGACCTGCACCGCCGGCTCGGCCTCACCATCGTCTTCGTCACCCACGACCAGGACGAGGCGCTGACGATGTCCGACCGCATCGCCGTGTTCAACCACGGCAGGATCGAGCAGATCGGCACACCGCGCGAGATCTACGAGCTGCCGCGCACGCCATTCGTCGCCGAGTTCATCGGCGAGACCAACCTGCTGGCGTGCAAGCTCGACGAACACGCGGGCGAGGTGATGCGGCTGACGACAGACTCGGGCCTCACGCTGTCGGCGCATGCCGGCGCCGCCCGCATCGATGGCGGCAAGGTGCAGGTTTCGATCCGTCCCGAGGCCATCCGGATCAACGATCATGCAGCGGCGACCGCGAACCGCCTGACCGCGCGCATCCTGGATGCGGTGTATTTCGGCGATCACGTGCGTCTGGTCGCCACGGCCGGCGCGCAGCGGCTGATCATCAAGGGCGATCGTGCCGGTCAGGCCGCGGAGGTCGGCAGCGAGGTCGCGCTGTCGTTCACGGCGTCGGATGTCTGGGTGGTGGGATCATGCGACCAGACTTCCGCCAACGGTTGACGGCAGTTCTGCTGCTGGCGCCGCTTCTAGCGTTCATGCTGTCGTTCTTCGTCGTGCCGCTGGTGACGATGATGAGGTCGGCTGTATCCGATCCAGTTGCGACCGAGTCCCTGCCCCGCACCCACAAGGCGCTGGCGCGCTGGGACCGCACGAGCGTGCCTCCTGCAACCGCACAGGCTGCGTTCATCGACGACATCCGCAAGCTGACCAATGACGAGCAGTTCGGCGATCTCGTTCGCCGCCTCAACAGCGCGCAGTCCGGATTCCGCAGCCTGCTCGGCAAGACCCGCCGCGCGCTCGACGGCACCGACGCGGTCGACCTCGCAGCAATCGACTCGCGCTGGAGCGAGACCTCCTATTGGACGACCATCGCCGAGGCCGTCGCCTCGCCCTGGACCGACAAGAACCTGCTCGCCGCCGTCGACCTCGAGCGCAACGCCGCCGGCAATATCGCTGCGATGCCGGAGGGCGCCTCGGCCAACCGCCTGATCATGATCCGGACCTTCGTGACCTCGGCGCTGGTGACGCTGGCCTGCATCCTCATCGGCCTGCCGTTCGCGATGGTGGCCGCCTCGGTCGACGGCTGGCGCCGGCAGATCCTGCTCGGCGCGGTGCTGCTGCCGCTGTGGACCTCCCTCCTGGTACGCACCGCGGCCTGGTATGTCGTGCTGCAGGACAACGGCCTGATCAACGCCACCTTGAAGGGGCTCGGCCTGACGTCAGCGCCGGTGCCGCTGATGTTCAACCGGCTCGGCGTCGTCATCGCCATGACACATGTGCTGCTGCCGTTCATGGTGCTGCCGATCTTCAGCGTGCTGATCGCGATCCCGCGCAATCTGATGCCGGCGGCGGCCTCGCTCGGCGCGCATCCGCTGCGCGCCTTCGTCCACGTCCTGCTGCCGCTGTCGATGCGCGGCGTCGTCTCCGGCGCCCTGCTCGTGTTCATGGCCGCGCTCGGCTACTACATCACGCCGGCGCTGATCGGCGGCGCCAACGATCAGATGATCAGCTCGGTGATCGCCTACTACGCCACGGGAGCCGCGAACTGGGGCATGGCCGGCGCGCTCGGCCTCGTCCTGCTCGCGATGACGATCCTGCTCTACGCCCTCTACATCCGGCTGACCTCGACCGAGGAGCAGCGCGCATGAAATGGCTGCCGCTCGTCAAGCTGCTGTTCGCGATCGCCGTCATCGTGTTCCTGCTCGGGCCGTTGATCGCGGTGCTGCCGCTATCGCTGACCGACAGCGTGTTCCTGAACTATCCCATTCCCGGCTATTCGACGCGCTGGTTTCGCGAGCTGGTCACCGCCGACTCCTGGCGGCTCTCGATCGTCAACAGCCTGCTGATCGGCGCGGGGACCACAGCCCTTGCAACGTTGCTCGGCACGCTCGCCGCGCTCGGCCTGCGCGGCAAGCCCGCCTCGCTGCTGTTCGCGACGCTTCGCACCGTGTTCCTGCTGCCGATGGTCGTGCCGGCGGTGGTGCTCGGCGTCGGCATGCAGCTGATGTTCTCGCGCTACGGGCTCACCAACACCTATCTCGGCGTCATCATCGCGCACACCGTCGTCGCCGTGCCGTTCGTGCTGGTCAACGTCTCCTCGGCCTTGCAGGGCGTCGATATCCAGCTCGAGCGGGCCGCCGCGAGTCTCGGCGCTTCGCCCGCCGTGGTGCTGCGCTCGGTGACGTTTCCCATCGCGCTGCCCGGCATGATCTCCGGCGCATTGTTCGCTTTCGCGACGTCGCTGGACGAGGTGGTGCTGACGCTCTTCGTCGCCGGCCCCAATCAGCGCACCCTGGCGCGGCAGATGTTCGCCACCATCCGCGAGAACATCAGTCCGGCGATCGTCTCGGCGGCGGCCGTGTTCATCGTCGGGACGATCGTGCTGTCGCTCGCGATGCTCGCGCTCCGGCGGCGGATGACGTGAGGGAAGGCACCGGTCCGTAGGGCGGATGAGCGCAGCGTAATCGGCCGCCCCGTGCGCGAACAGCCGCTATGCGCACAACAGCCGGAATGGCGGATTACGCTGCGCTCATCCGCCCTACGGCTGCCCTACCCCGCCTTCACGTATTTGCGCCAATTGTGCGCTTCCTTGAACCCGAGCACCTCGCGCGTCTTGCGGTTCGACAGCGGCGCCTCGTCGTCACCCATCTCGCGGGTCACCGGCACATTCGGACAATAGCGGCGCAGCAGCTCGCGCGTCGGCATCGTTGCGGTGACGGTGTCGTTGACCGCGTTGAAGACCTGGAAGCCGAGCCCGTCCTTCTCGATCGCCAGATGCACGATCTCGCCGAGGTCGCGGGCGTCGATATAGGACCAGGCGTTGCGCTTGCGCGACGGCGGGTCGGCGAGGAAGCGGGGGAACATGTCGTATTCATGCGGCTCGATGACGTTGCCGATGCGCAAGCAGTAGATGTCGATGCCATAGCGCATCGCAAAGGCGCGCGCGGTCTTTTCGTTCACGACCTTGGACAACCCGTAGGAATCCATCGGGTCGGTGTCGTAGTCCTCCTCGAGCGGAAAGCTCCTGAAGTCCTTGTCGCCCTCCGCGAAGCAGACGCCATAGGTGGTCTCGCTGGAGGCGATGATGATCTTGCGCACGCCGAGCTTCGCAGCGGCCTCGATGACGTTGTAGGTGCTGATCGTGTTCACGCGAAAGGTCTCGTTGTCGGGCTCGATCAGCACCCGCGGGATCGCGGCGAAATGCACCACCGCATCCGGCGCCCGTGGCGGCCGGCCGGCGTTGAAGCCGCCGAAGCCATGATGCGTGGTCAGCGCGTTGAAGGCCTGGCCGCTGTCCGTCAGATCCGCGATCAGGGTATTGATCCCGGGGTGATCGAACGGCTTGAGGTCGACGTTGAGGAGCGCGTAGCCCTTGTTCTGCAGATGCGGCAGCACATGCCTGCCCGCCTTGCCGGTTCCCCCGGTGAACACCACGCGCTTGGCTGTCATTGAGCTCGTCATCCCCTGTGAGTGCGTGATCGCTTCTAGCAGTTTCCAGCGAAGCTGCTCCACAAGGAACTTGCAGCCTGCCGCGCGGAACGCGGCCTGCTTTCAATGCCGCGTGGAAGCCTATTGCCGCACTGCGTTGATAGCTCCGCCTCCCGGCAGGTGACATCAGGCCAACCGCCCCGATCCAGCCTGCGCGCATTTCTGTCGATCCGAAAATCGCCTCCCATCGCGACACGGCAATCTCTGGATGCGTCGCCGGCACATCACCCGATCGCGATGCAAACGACGATCATTCGCAGAATTTTTTCGGCGCTGAGTAGCCAAGTTTCCCATTTTCGAATAGGTAATATAGTGCGGTCACAATGTATTGGGACGGCAGGTTCGTCCCTGAAGGGATATTGTCATGAGATTGTCGTCGAGTGTCGTCGTGTCCTCGGCTGCCGCCGTGCTGGCAACCGTCCTGCTGTGCGGTCCTGCCGCATCGCAAATCACACCAGGCTCCGCCCCCTCGCTTCCGGGCGTAACGGTCGACGCACCGAAGCAGGCGACAAAGCTCCAGAGGTCGAAGACCACGGCCGACACCGGGATCTCGCGCCGCACGCGGTCGACGGCGTCGTCGACGGCGCGCGCGCCGTCAGTTGCGTCGGACTCCGTGGAAGCCAGGATCGCCAAGCTGGAGAGAGCCGCCAGCAGCTGCAACGGCGGCTGCGAGACCAGCTTCAAGTCGGGCAATGCGCCTTGGGTCGGATGCAGCTTGTCCGGTCAGGAATTTTCGCATTTCGATACGACCTGCTCCGACACCCTCAGGTACAAGCACTACGCGGACTGTGCGGAGACCAAGGCGTTCCTGGGCTGGGATCGCAACAAGGTCTGGCTGCATTGCAGCAGCCTGCTGGCCGGCGGCAAGTTTCAGGTCGCCGAGATCAAGCGGTTGAAGCGCGCCCAGTAGTTTGATGGCTTGACCTCTCGGCCTCATCTGAGGTCAGCTCCTGTGAGGTGACGTCTGGCGGCCTGCGATTGCGGCAGGCCGCATTGTTTGCAGGCCGGCTGGCATGTCGGCCTGTGAAGGCCCGTAGGCCGAGGAGTCGAGCACGCGCATGCGGCGAAGCGCCCGCCCAAGGGCGGCGCTTTCACGCGAAGATTTTTTCACGCGAGGACGATGGAAAGCCGGTCCATGAGCCCTGCTGCAACGATCCGGCGCCTGCGGGCCGACGATGCGGCATGCTTCAAGGCCCTTCGTCTGGAGGCGCTGACGATCAGCCCGGAATCGATGGGCAGCACCTTCGAGCTGGAGAACGGGCTTGGCGTCGAATGGTTCGCCAGGCGGCTCGAGGACACCCACACCCTCGGCGCCTTTCGAGACGGCGAGCTTGTCGGCACGCTGGGCTTCGTCGTCCAGCAGGGGCCGAAGCACGCCCATAAGGGCCGGCTGTTCGGCATGTACGTTAAGCCAGCCTTTCGACGGAGCGGGCTCGCGCGCCTGTTGGCGAATGACATCCTGGATGTCGCGCGCGAGCAGGTCGAGATCGTTCAGCTGATCGTCGTCCAGGACAATGTGCCGGCGCGACGGCTCTACGAAAGCATCGGCTTCGTGGAATTTGGCCTGGAGCTGAAAGCCGCGAAGGACGGCGGCCGATACTACGACGAGGCGCACATGGCGCTCGACTTCAGTCGTGCGGCTGACAGCACCTGACAACCGAGCTGCTGGGATCGATCGGTTCTCCCATTCAAGGCGATGGCGGCATGGGCCGCAGTCACGAGCTGATGAGATGCGCGCAGCACAGGGGAGCCCGACATCACGATCACCTTGGGACGCCACCGGCCGCTGATCCAGACCCCCTGGGACGAAGCGGCCGTTCGGGTCGCGATCGACGACATTGCAGCCGACACGATCGCCCAGTTCGATCCCGACAATTTCTGGCCGGCCCATCCCAGCGACGACGGGACGGCAGACGGTGACCCCAGCTTCTACAAGGGCGCGGCGGGGGTGATCTGGGGGGCTGGACTACTTGCTCCGTATCGGTGCGACAGGCCGTGCGAAGGACTTCCGCCCCGTGCTGTCGAGGCTAATGGAGCGGACGGTCATCGATCACGCAGCCAACTCGCCTGCCGACTACGAGAAACACGGCTCGCTGCTCCGTGGCGAGGTGGGGGCCGCCCTTCTCGCCATGCGGCTCACGCCACTGTCGAGCCTCGCCGACCTCATTCATTGGCACGCCGAGAAGAACGACGAACTGCCGATCCGGGCAGCTGATGATTTCGTTCCTTTGCACTTGCTCGCTTCGAGACGCCTGACGGCGGGGCTGCCGGCAGAGATTGCGACGCGTTTTGATATTGCTTTGGCTCTTGGCAAGGCGCAATCTGATGACACTGGATGGCCGACTTTTCGTTGGCCTCACGATTTCACCAAAACATTCTTTTCTGGCCCCTTCAATCTCATTCGAAAAGGGAGAATTGTCGTGAGACTTGCGATTTTTGTTGTCGTGGCCCTGTTGGGATCTTCGGGCGCGGCTTTCAGTGAGGCGAGCGATTGCAATATCGAAGCTTTCAAGGCGATGCGCATCGAGGATTCGTCCCTTGCAGTCATGCTCGCCCAGCTCAAGTTGATCAATGAGGCGAACTATGAAGAGGCAAAGAAGTCTGCCTCCGCAATCATCCCCGAATATTTCGCTGGAGATTTCAAGAGCTTCGCGGCAAAGCGCGCCAGCATGTACCAAGAGACGCGGTTCAACTATAGCGTTGACGAAGCGAAGCATCTGGTGACGTCGGGCGTCGATGAAAATGGCCTTGCCGCCTACACGGCCTGCCTTCAGTCGAGATCGCCCCTGACCGCTGTGGTGACCAAGAGCCCCAGCCAGCAGATCGTCAGCTTACGAATCCGCTTCGAGCCTAAGAGCGCGATCCCGAACCCCAATCCCCTCATCATTCAGGTCATTGGCGGAGAGTCGTTTGGCGTTGTCGGCGACCAGAAAGACAAGATCGTCGAGGCTAGCGTCGGTCCCGGAGAGCGGATCTACGTCTTCAAGCGAGTACCAAACTCGGAATTTGTCGCCGTCGTACAGATGCCGTCGCTCAGTCTCGCTGCAAATGACGTTTCGTTACCTCCACCACCGGTCTTGAAGGAGATCGTGCAGACAAAAAGCATATCGGTCAATGGCGGACCTATGCATCTCGATCATCCTACAGGCGCGCCGGTCGGCAAATCAGCAGGCCCGGTGCAAACATGCGCTGCGGCGGACGCAGGTTGGGAGCTGATACCCGATACCGCTGCTCTTTCCTTTTCCGAAACACGTCCGGGGTGCTTTACCGGAAAGAGCGCGGTCGCCGACGAAAGCAAGGTCTGCTTCAACGTGACGCTCAGCATCAACGCGGGTGACTCCTGCGACGTCAATTGGACCGTCTCCACCAAACAGCGTCGCACCGTGAAGGTGTTTCAATAAGCGTGCGGCTCCGGATCTCGCAAGAAGGCGGTTGGATGGCGATCAAGCACTGAGCGACCGTCCCACCGTCGGCCTGGCGCTTGGCACGGCGCTCATTGCCGCGGCAGGAGCGACCGTCCTACGCCACTGCGATGTCCAGCATTTGCCGCCGATCGGCGGTTTCGTCGTCCTGCTCGGGCTTGCCGCCGCCGCGCCTGAGGAGACCGGGCGGCCTTCGTCCAGCCGGGACTTTCGCGTCCAATGCCGGTCAGCATCTGTGCCGAGATGAACCTTCTGCCTGCTGCCTTGACCTACTCAAGGGCGGGAGGAGATCGAGGTCGCAATGACGGCTCTGACCAAGGCATTTCATAAGGCATTTTCCGAAGCATCCGACAGTACGAAACACGAACTGCTCAAACAGTTCCTTCTGCTCTGTGCCGCCATATTGCTGGTGTCGGCGATGGCGCTGACCTACGGGACGGATCTGAGCCACGGCTTTTTCTGATCGGTCTTTTCTTGCTCCGCGTCGGTGAACGGCGGCCGGTGATCGGCATACCCATGTTTGCCGCGGGCATGAGCGGAACGCCCGGCCTATCGCGCCTCGACGAGCGCCGCGAGCTTCGCGAGCGCCATCCGCCAGCCGGCCTCGTTGTCGGCGGGCGATACGCCACGGGGCAGTCCATCATGCGTGGCAAGGAGTTTGGTCCCGCCATCCGCATCGGCGAGCGTGATCGTGATGGTCATCTCGCCGCGTAGCGCAGGATCCGTGGTCTCGAACTCGTCCACTTCGACAACCTGCTCATTCGGGACGAGCTTCACAAAGCGACCGCGATACGTATCCGTGTGCGCCGTCGTCTTGCCGGTCCCGGTCGGCACGTCATAGGTAAGCGAAATCCGCAACGCGCCGCCTTCACGGGCGTCGAACGCATGCACGTCGCAGGTCATCCCGTCCGGCACCTTCCATTTTGCGATCGCGCGCGGATCGAGCAGCGCTCGATAGACCGCCGGCCGAGGCGCGGCGATGTAGCACCGTATCGAAAGGGTCTCGCGCATGTTCATTCCCCGCGGACCTTGGGCATCGTCTCGAGCCATCATCCGATAGGACCGATGGTGTACCGACGGCAGGCTTTTGGATAGGCTGGTTGCCAATCATGCGCCCCGCGGCCTGCCTGCTTGACGCGACCGACGGACAGCACCCGAGAGCCCGACACGATGATCACCCTGGGACGACATCGGCCGCTGGTCCAGACTCCCTGGGACGAAGCGATTGCCCTGGCCGCGATCGAAGACATCGCGGCAGATGCGATCGCCCAATTCGATCCCGATCATTTCTGGCCGGCCCACCCCAGCGACGACGGGACCGCCGACGGCGATCCCAGCTTCTACAAGGGCGCCGCGGGTGTGATCTGGGCCCTCGACTACCTGCATCGTGTCGGCGCAACCCGAGCGACCAAGGATTTCCGCCCCGTGCTGTCCAGGCTGATGGAGCGGACGGTCATCGACCACGCAGCCAATTCGCCTGCCGACTACGAGAAACATGGCTCGCTGCTCCGTGGCGAGATGGGGGCCGCCCTGCTCGCCATGCGGCTCACGCCACTGTCGAGCCTCGCCGACCTCATTCATTGGCACGCCGAGAACAACAACGAGCTGCCGATCCGGGAGCTGATGTGGGGCCTGCCGGGGTCGATGGTCGCGGCGGTCCACATGGCGGGGATGACCGGGGAAGCGCGCTGGCGCCGCCTGTTCGAGGGGCAGGCGGCCCGGCTGTTGGCCGAGTTGGAGGACACCCCGCAGGGGCCGCTCTGGACCCAGGATCTATATGGCGCCAAGGACCGCTTTCTCGGACCCGTTCATGGCTTCGCCGGCAACGTCATCCCGCTGTTGCTCGGATGGGACTGGCTGACGGCGGCCCAGCAGGCTCATGTGGCCGCCTTCGTCCCGAAGGCGCTCGCGGCCAACGCATGGCGCTATGACATCGGAACCACATGGGGACCGCGAAGCAAGCGTGAGAAGCGGCTGTTCCTCTGTCAGCACTGTCATGGTGCCCCGGGCATGGTGACGACCTTCGCCGACGCGCCGTTCGCGACGCCGGACTTCGACGCGCTGCTGCTGGACGGCGGACGCTTCACTTGGGCCGCTGGACCGCTGACGAAAGGCTCGAACCTCTGCCACGGCACCGGCGGAAACGGCTACGCCTTTCTCAAGCTCTATCGCCGCACCCACGACCCGGTCTGGCTCGACCGCGCGCGCCAGTTCGCGATGACCGCCATCGTGCAGGTTCGCGGCGGCCAGATGGTCGCCGGCCGCGGACGCTATTCGTTATGGACCGGCGACGTCGGCCTCGCCGTCTACCTCTGGGATTGCATCACCGGAGAGCCACGGTTTCCGACGATCGACGTGTTCTGAAGCAAGTTGGGGACTGCTATCAATGTCTGTTTCGAGCAAGGAAGAGACAAGCACGATATCATGATGCAGGTCTTCCTGATGTTCAGCTTTCGTGTGAACGAGACCTTCGCCCTTGAAAGTCGCCGGTTGTTTGTTCTGGCTGGCGAGATGGCAGGTGGGCAGATTTAGGCCGGCATGATCGTCAGCGTGCCGCTAAACTCTTCGCTATCTATCTCTGCCCCCATTCACAGCATCGAATTTGCCCGTAGAACCGGTGGGCGAGACGATGTCTGCCTCTGCATTGCCTATGAAGACTCTGATGAACTCGAAATATGGAAGGGACTTGATCTCAAAACGAGATCGTAAAAGGCGTACCCACGGCACACTCCGTCTAACCCTCTTGCTGGAGGTCTCTTGAGTGACAACGGCGACCTTCCAATAGAGCGCGCCAAGTGCTTTCGTCCGGTTCAGATCGGGGAGCCGGTCTTGTCGGCATTGGTGCGCGGTCGTCTCTTTGCCCCTCATCCGCATCCAGATCGCCTACGCCAGAAAAACTCGTTTTGACTGCGGCCTCAAACACATGTCTCTGTCCAGTCTCCCGAGCATGAAGATTCTTGTTTCTTTTTTCCAGAATTTATGCTTCTATCTGCCCGTCCCGTCTCACAAGAGGGGCGCTTCGCGGTCGTCACGAACGTCGAGGCGGGATGCGGTGGGCGTGTCGATGTTGCAGCGTGGCTGAGCCGCGCCGACGAACGACGTCGATGCGCACGGTCAAGTCGCGTGGTCCTGGCATCCCGACGCTGATGTCCAGCGCAAGGTGCGCAAGCGCGTTGTGCGATACGGTGGCCAGAAAGCCCGGCGCACCGGGGAGATCGCGAAGCAGCCGTCAAAACCATCGCGCGGGGAATGCCGGGTGTTCTCGGCTGAACCTGTGGTGACTGCCGCCTGCTTTTTTTCTGCAGGCGGGCCATGGGTGCGGCCAGCGCCCGGCATTCCCCGTGCCCTCTTCGACGAAGAGGGTGGTCGATCAGAACAGCTCGGACGCAAAGCGCGCCGCGAGACAGCGAAGCCATGTCTGAAAATCCAGACCGCAGCATCCACCCGACACACCCGTCCGACGATCAGCAGGCCGCCGATGAAGCGAAAGAGCGGCACCGCGAAGCGCCCGGGCATCCCACTCTTGTCTGGGCAAGCCCCGCGATGTGGATGGCCGGGCCTTTGCCGCGCCGAAGCGACCGCGGCCGCGCAAGCGGGACGAGCCCGGCCGGGACGACGCGGCGACAGAAGGACAGACGCATGAATTCACGACTATGGTCGCCCTGCCCTGGGGCTGGCGGACCCGCGACGCGAGCCACGGCTGATCCTTGGCTTTGACGTCAGAGGATCTTCAATGATCGTGAGATCGAACGAGGCTGGGTCACCGGCCTGATCGGCCGATGGTGGGCACGACAGGGGCGAAAACACGGATCAAGATCAATGATTTAGGCACCCGCACCAGCGTTCCAGGGCTCTTGGTTTCAAAAGGGAATTTCTGGCGATGCCTGCACCATCCAAGGGGTAGGCTGGAAGCCAGAATCGCCTGAAAGTTGCCAAGACTTCAGAAAAGTTGACTGCCTGCCCTTTGGGCTCGGCGCCCAAAGGTGAAGTTCGGATCCCTCGTTCGCCCAACCTCTCCTGTGTTTCGATGGTTGCGGGGAGGTGCAGCCACTGCTGGCATAACAAGACTACTTCTTTGATTTTCCTGGGTATTAGAGAATTCAAGGATACCCATCAACTCGCCGCGTAGCTCGGCATGGACCTCGCCACGTTTCTTGCCGGGAGTGAGTACGATCTCGCCGATGAGCGAGCGGAGCGCCTCGGCGGCCTCGCGTCCGCCATCCGGATCGGCGAGCGCCTCGGTGAACCGACCGACGTTCTTGCGATAGACGTTGGCGATGTTGGGATGCATGTCGGGAATGTCGGCGGGAGCCTCTGACAGGCGCTGTGTGATCTCCGCCTTCTGCCGTTCAAGCTCGTCGATCCGCGCCTTCATCG
>NZ_JAUETB010000018.1:0-118892 GCF_032484495.1 Bradyrhizobium sp. SZCCHNS3052
GCTGAGAACGTGATGTGCGGAGGCCTGATTGATCCTTCGCCATCGGTTTGGTCGAATACGATCGCGTGAGACCCCGCCCCTCCCCCACAAGGGGGGAGGGAATGAGAGAGCTCGGCCCATATTACATCCCCCCATCACTGTCTCACCCCTTCACCAGAGCCCGATAGTCGAGCCTACGGTGGAACCAGTACTGATAGCCGGAGATGTTCTTCTGCATCGCGACGTTGACGAACGGCTGATACAGCGGAATGCGTGGCACCTCGGCGAAGGCGAGATCGACGAAGCCCTTCACGTCGGCATCGTACGTCGCCTTGTCCCCGGCCGCGGCGGCGTCACGCGCGCCGTCGATGAACTTGTCCATCACCGGCGACTTGTAGCTCATCGTGTTGAACACGGAATTGTTGCCGTGATAGCACCAGTAGAAGAAGTATTCGGGGTAATCGAGCCAGCCCGAGAAGATGTTGGTGAAGAGCGGCATCTCCTTCTTGTTCAGCTCGGTGCGCCAGTTCGCGCCGGGCACCTTGTTGATGGTGGTCTTGATGCCGAGCTGGGCGAGGCTCTCCTGCACCAACACGCACAAGGGCTCGTTGACCTGTGCGAAATTGAGGTCGAAGGAGATCGTGGTTTCGAAGCCGTTGGGGTAGCCGGCTTCCGCCAGCAGCGCTTTTGCCTTCTCCATGTCGGTGAAGTACTTGGTCGGCTGCGGCCACGCCACCTCGGTCGCCTTATCCGCCGGCGCGCCGAACATCGGATTGGCAAGGCCGAACATCACGGCATCGATGATCTTCTGATAGGGCATTGCATAGGCGAGCGCCTGCCGGACCTTGGGATTGTCGAACGGCGGCTTGGTGACGTTCATGCCGATATACTGGATGCCGTTCGAGATCGGCAGCGAGATCACGGTATGCTTGCCGTTCGACTTCATCTCCTGGAAGTCCTTGTTCGGCAGCTCATAGGAGATGTCGGCATCCCCGCGCTCGAGCAGCGCGCGCCGGTTGCCGGCCTGCGGCACCATGCGCCAGATCACACGCTTGATCTTCGGCAGCGGACCGCACGCCCAGTCGTCGTTGCGCTCCATGATCACTTCGGTACCGGCGGTCCACTTCGTCACCTTGTAGGCGCCGGAACCAGCGGTCTGCTGCTTGGTATATTCGAGCCCCCATGGGTCTTTGTCGGTCGCGTTCTTCTTCACGAGCTCCGAGTTGACCACGCAGGGGACGATGACGGCGAGATCGGGGATCGTCAGCCGGTCCTTCTTCAGAAAGTCGACGCGCACGGTGTGGTCATCGACGATGACGAACTGCTCGGTCTTGGTCAGCGAGCCGGCGCTCATCTGGAAGGTCGGGAAGCCCCCGACGCTGACGGCGCGATCGAGCGACCACTTCACGTCCTTGGCCGTGACCGGCGTGCCGTCGTGGAATTTGGCGTTCTTGCGCAGCTTGAAGGTGGCGGACATGTCGCCGATGGTCATGTCCTCGGCGAGTTCGGGCTTGAACTTGTCGCGGTCGTAGTACGGCACCCCGCCCGGGCCGCTCTTCATCTCGTGGCTGATCAGGCGGTCATAGCAGTTCCAGGACACCTCGTAGCCCGGCACGTTGGTGCCGACGCCGTGGATGTCGAGGTTGTTGGGACCGCCTTCGGACACGATCAGCAGCGTCTCGGACCGCGCGTCGGCCTTGGCGGAAGACATGATGGCCGGCGCCATTGGCAGCGCGGCCCCCGCAGCCAGACCGGACACGGATTTCAGAAAATCGCGACGCTTCATCAAATGCTCCCGAGGATAACGACTGTCGGGAACAGTGGTCGCAAGCTTTGTGCCAAGCCCGGCTGAAAGCTAAGCTATTGAAATATCGAGGGGCCTTCACCGAGCGGCACAGCTCAGCGCCCCCAATTGCATACAAAGCTGCATATTTGCTGAGTTTATAATCACCTCAGCTAGCCTGCGACAGATTTACGCAACGCCTGTTGGACCGCCGCCCCGGTTGGGATCACTCCGGCCAGATCAGCGCCTGCAGCTCGTCGAAGTCGCGGACCTTGGCCGGCCAATCCGGAATGCAGATGTGTCGGAGCGGATCGCTGTACTGGTGCAGCAACAGCAGGACCAGCAGCCGTCGCTTCAGCTGCCGGTCGATGTCCTCCAGCGCAAATCCGTAGCCGTCGAACAAGGCACGCACGCGCCCGGGATGACCCGCTGCCATGAAGGCGCTCGGCCCGAGCAGATCATACTCGCCAAAACCGGTCATGACGTCGCCGAAGTCGAACAGCCCGCTCAGCTGCCAGCCATCACCGCTGCGCGTGACGAGTAAGTTCTCCGGAATGTATTCACCGGTCAGGATGACCGGCGGCGGACCCTGCGGCAGCAGTGCTGCGGCCTCGCGCAGGAGATCGTCCAGCCCGGCGAGAAGCGTCGGCGGCAAGCCGAGCCGCTGATGGCGTGCATGACATCCGGCCATCTGCATCCGCAAAAAATCCGACCAGCGCGGACCGAGCGCCAGCAGCTCGCCAGGCGGGACCCGCTGCACGGCGGCGATCAGACGACCGACCTGCCTGAGCAAGAGCTGCTTGTCCCGCTCCGGGAGTTGCCGCCACACATCCGAAGCAGGCATGCCGCCGAGCCTGGTCATGATCAGATAGCACCAGCCGTCGCGCTCCCCTTCGTGTCGCAGGTCGGGGGTACGGACGTCGCCGACGCCACCGGCGAGCACGCGCAAGGCCGCCCGCTCGGACTGAAACTTGCCGCGATGAAACGGCGGGAAGACCTTCAGGATCAGTCCGTCGTTCAGCGCGAGGACCAGATTGGTGCCCGCCGCGAACGGAACCAGCCGCGCGTCGTCGTAGCCATGGCCGCGCGCAATATCGCGTGCAGCCGGCAGCCAGCGCGTCACGTCGGCACGGAGGCGCCGGAGCTGCGCGCCATCGGCGACCGGTGGCAACGTCATTTTCAGCGATCCGGGCTCGCGCGCTCGAACTGGCGCAGCAGACGATTGCCGCGGTCGACGGCGGCATCGAGCGCCGCCTGCGCCGGTTTGCGGCCGCTGAAGGCCTGCTCCATCTCGTCCTCGATGGCATCACGGATCAGCACGAACGAGCCGAGCCGCAGTCCGCGCGAATTCTCCGTGGGTGGGTTGAGCGTCACCTGCTCGATCGAGATCGCGGCTCCTGGATTGCGGTCGTAGAAGCCCTGCGCGCGCGTCAGATCGAAGGCCGCCTGGGTGATCGGCAAATAGCCCGTATTCTGGTGCCAAGCGGCCTGAACATCGGGCCGCGACAGATAGGCGAATAACTTGGCCACGCCCTTGTACTCGGCCGCGGGACGGTCGCGGAGCACCCACAACGTCGCGCCGCCGATGATCGAATTCTGCGGCGCGGCCGCAACGTCAGGCCAGTACGGCATCATGCCGTAGCCGACCTCGAATTTCGAATTCGCCTTGATGTCGGCGCGCGTTGCCGAGGAGCCGATGAAGATGCCGCACTCGCCCTTCTGGAAACGCGGCTCGGCAGCCTGACCGCGGCCGCCATAGTCGAACACCTTGCTCTTCTGCCATTCCGCGAGCTGGGCGATGTGCCGCGTGACCTGCGGATTGTTGAACGTCAGCACGGCGTCCAGTCCAGCAAAGCCGTTGGCCCGCGTGGCGATCGGCAGATTGTGGAAGGCCGAGAAATTCTCCACGTTGATCCAGGCCGGCCACGACGTCGTGAAGCCGCAGTCGACGCCGTTGTCGCGCAGCCGCCGGGCAGCCTTGCCGAGCTCGGACCAGGTCTTCGGCGCCACGCCCGGATCGAGCCCGGCCGCGCGAAACTGATCCTTGTTGTAGTAGAGGATGGGCGTGGAGGCGTTGAACGGAAACGACAGCATGTTGCCGTCGGCGTCGGCATAGGTGCCGGCGATCGCGGGCAGATAGGCCGACGGCGAAAAGCTCTCCTGCTCGTCGCGCATCAACTCGTAAACGGGATAGATCGCGCCCTTGGCCGCCGTCATCGTCGCGGTCGCGATCTCATTGACCTGCACGATCGCCGGCTGGCTGCGCGAGCGGAACGCGAAGATGGCCGCCGTCACGGTCTCCGTATAGCTGCCCTTGTAGCTCGGCACGATGCGGTAGTCGGACTGCGACGCGTTGAAGTCGGCCGCCAGCCTGTCGACCTGCCTGCCGAGCTCGCCCGACATCGCATGCCACCACACGATCTCGGTCGCGGCCTTGGCCGTGCTTGCGCCAACAACCGTCCAGAGCAGGATTGCAAACGAAACAGAACGCAGAAGGACCGTCACCAGGAGGCAACTCCAATCCGATGAATGAATAGGCCCGGGCTGAGATCGCAATCGGACCGAAAAATCAGGTCCAGCAACCCAAGGCTGCAACAAACTATCAGCAAACCATTGACGCGTATCGCTTTGGCGTCAGAATGGCCTTATAGCACCTGTTCGGGAGTGCATTGAACCTTTTCATGTCCGGGCCGACCTCATCATCAGGGGGAAAAGTGTTGCCTGTGTACCGCGCCCATCTTTCGTCGATCTCGAGAGTGGACGTCACGCCGGTGCTGATGCGCGCTGAGGCGGGCGCGCGGTACCGCTCGTCCCTTTCACGCCCATCATGCTCGGCGGCGCGACTGGCTGCGCCGCAGCATACAGGCCCGGCTGCGCGCGGCAGAGCGGACGCAGGCAGGCTCCGCACGACCGGCCCGAGGTAGCGATCGTGGCGCGATCCGAGCAGCGGAAATCCGTCGCGCGGCCGCTCGGTCTGGCGGTTCTGGGGCGGGCACGGATCGTTCGCGCGCTGCGGGCGGTTCCGATTCGCTGGCGCATCCTCTCGATCGCCGCGCTCAACTCGGCTGTCGTGATCGTGCTGGCGGCGCTGATCTGGAACGGCGCGACGGTGCTGGGCACGGCCTGGGACGACGTTCGCCAGGTCCGGGAATCCGACAAGGTGCTGGCCCTGCTCGAAAGCGAGACGAGCCGGCTGCAGAACCTCATTCATCGCTACATCAATCAGCCGAGCCCGGAGCTGTTCGCCGAGATCCTGCTGCTGCGCGAGGCCGTGCTCGGGACGCTCACGACGCGCGCCTCGACCGACCCGATGCTGTCGGGGTCGGTCGAGGAGCTGGAGCGCGTCACCGTGCGTTTCCTGGACGGCTTCGGCG
Source organism: Bradyrhizobium sp. SZCCHNS3052 (assembly GCF_032484495.1). NCBI lineage: Bacteria > Pseudomonadati > Pseudomonadota > Alphaproteobacteria > Hyphomicrobiales > Nitrobacteraceae > Bradyrhizobium > Bradyrhizobium sp. SZCCHNS3052. The sequence continues at coordinate 5,137 of NZ_JAUETB010000018.1, forward strand.
AGCTGCGCAGTCTGCAGGGGACGATCTCCAAGACCTATGAGGAAGAGGTTCTCGGCCCCGCCCGCGACATCGCCGGGCTCTATTCGGTGATCGAAGGCGCGACCGGCCATCGCGACGCGCAGATATGGCCCTCGCTCGGCAAGTCGCGCGAGGCCTTCACCGCCATGCTGGTCGCGGCCAACTCCTACTACCTGTCGCTCGCGCCCGCCTCCGCCGAGGACGCGCGCCGCAACACGGAGACGATCGAGAAGACCATTCCGGTGATGTCGAGCCTTGCGGACAATGATCTGCAGCGGCTGGCGCTGCAGCGGCTGTCGGCCCGGACCGCGGCGCTGCGCGCGGGATTCTCCAAGCTCACCGATCAGCTCACCAACCGCACCGAACTGCTGCGCAACACCATCGATGCGAGCCAGGCCGAAACCATCGGCGCCATCGACGGCCTGTCGGTGAAGATGCGCCAGCACGAGCAGAAGGCGCAGGCGACGTTCGATCGGACGTTGAAGGACATCTCCCGCCGCGTCCTCTCGATCGCGGTGATCTTCCTGGGAGTCATCCTGTCCGCGGGCGTGCTGATCGCCTTGTCGATCCGGCTGCCGCTGCAGCAGATCATGGCCTCGATGCGCGCAATCATGCTGGGCGACTACGACCGCGAGGTCCAGGGCACCGAGGCGCGCGACGAGGTCGGCGCGATGGCCCGCGCCGTCGAGACCTTCCGCGAGAACGCGATCGCCAAGCGCAAGACCGAGGACGAGTTGCGCACCGCGAAGGAAAAGGCCGAGAGCGCGCTGCTCGAGCTCAATGCCGCGCAACGGAATCTCATCGATGCCGAGCGGCTGGCGGCGCTGGGCGGGCTGGTCGCCGGCGTCGCCCACGAGGTGAACAACCCGATCGGCATCAGCCTGACGGTGGCCTCCAGCTTCGCACGCCGCGTCGAGATGTTCGAGGCGGCGCTGCGGTCGCCCGAAGGCGGCCTGCGCCGGTCGCAACTGGAGGAGTTCGTGCGTTCGTCGCGCGATGCGTCCGAGCAACTGGTCGCCAACCTGCAGCGCGCCGGCGAGTTGATCCAGTCGTTCAAGCAGGTCGCGGTCGACCGCTCCCATGCGGAGCGACGGGCCTTTGTCCTGAGCGAGGCGACCGATCAGATCATCACCAGCCTCAAGCCGGTGCTCAAGCGCGCGCCGATCACGCTGGCGGTCGATGTCCCCGAGGGGCTTTTCATCGACGGCTATCCCGGGTTCTACGGTCAGATTCTCACCAACCTGTTCCTCAACGCCGTCAACCACGCCTTTGCCGACGGCCGCGCGGGCACCATCTCGATCACGGCGCGGCCGCGCGGCACGGATGACATCGAGATCATTTTCGCCGATAACGGGGCCGGCATGCCCCCCGACGTGCAGCGCCAGGCCTTCGATCCGTTCTTCACGACACGCCGCAACGAAGGGGGAACGGGGCTCGGGCTGCATATCGTCTACAATCTGGTGACGCAGCAGCTCGGTGGCCGCATGATGCTGGAATCCCGCGAGGGACAAGGCACCACCTTTCGGATTATCATGCCGCGGGTCGCCAAGGGCGGCGCCGAGACAGCAATGGGTGACGGAACGACGCAATGGCCGAACAGGACGATGTCCTCCAACTGATCGAGGATACCGGTTTCGACGAGGACGACGGTTCGGCCCGGAAATGGAAGATCGCCGTCATCGACGACGACCATGCCGTGCACGAGGGCACCCGCTTTGCGCTGTCGGATTACAGCCTGAACGGCCAGGGGCTCGAAATCCTGTCCGCCTATTCGGCGGCCGAAGGCCGCGCGCTGATGCGGGAGCACACCGACATCGCGGCCGTGCTGCTCGACGTCATCATGGAGACCGACGTCGCCGGGCTCGAGCTCGTCGAATACATCCGCAACGAGATCAAGAACGAGACCGTCCGCATCATCCTGCGGACCGGGCAGCCGGGCCAGGCGCCGGAGCGGCGCGTCATCGTCCAGTACGACATCAACGATTACAAGGCCAAGACCGAGCTCACCGCCGACAAGCTGTTCACCTCGCTGACGGCGGCGCTGCGCAGCTACCAGCAGCTCGAGCGCATGGTGCAGACCCGGCGCGGCCTCGAGATCATCATCGACGCCGCCTCGACGCTGTATGATTTCAAGTCGATGCAGCGGCTGGCCGAGGGCGTGCTGACCCAGATCGCGTCGCTGCTGAACGTGGATTGCGCGGGGATCCTGGTGCTGCGCGACGACGGCAGCCAGACCGACGATTTTTCGGTGCTGGCCGGCTCCGGCTGCTACAGCCGCTTCTCCGGCGCCGTCACCTCGCGCTCGCTCGATCCGGATCTGCGCGACATGGTTGAGGCCGCCTTCAGGCAGCGCAGCAACGAATTCGCAGACCACCGCACCGTGCTCTATGTCCGCACCGGCTCGGGGCGCGAAGTCGTGGTGCTGCTGCAGGCGGAGCGGCCGCTGTCCGAGACCGACCGTTCGCTGGTCGAGATCTTCTCCAGCCGGCTGTCGATCGCCTTCGACAACGTGATCCTGTATCAGCAGCTGCATGAGGCCAACACCCAGCTCGAGGACCGCGTCGCCCAGCGCACCCGCGCGCTGATGCAGGCCAACCGGCGGCTGTCGGCGCAATGGCTGCGGCTGCAGCGCGCCAACGGCTTCAAGAACGAGATTCTCGGCACCGTTGCCCATGACCTGAAGAATCCGCTGGGCGTCATCCTCGGCCGCACGGAAATGCTGACCGAGTTGATCGCGACCGGCGCCTCCGCAGAGGGGATCACCAGCCAGGTCGGACATATCCGCGATGCCGCCAAGCGGCTGACCTCGATGGTCGACCATCTGATCTCGGATGCGATGGCCGACGCCTTCGACATCACCATCCGCCGCGAGCCGGTCGACATCACGGCCCTGATCCATGAGGTGGTCGAGGCCAACCAGCCGCTCGCCCTCAACAAGCAGCAGGTCATCGAGGTCTCGGCGCCGACGCTGCTGTCGACCATGTGCGACATCGACCGGATCCGCGAGGCGATCGACAATCTCTTGAGCAACGCGATCAAGTACAGCCCGATCGGCGGCAGGATCACCGTGAACGCCGCCGATGACGGCGACAACACCATCATCGCCGTCACCGACCAGGGCGCCGGGCTGTCGCCGGAGGATCTCGGCCGCCTGTTCGGGCGGTTCCAGCGGCTGTCGGCCAAACCGACCGCGGGCGAGAGCTCGACCGGGCTCGGCCTGTCGATTGTCAAACGCATCGTCGACATGCATGGTGGCGAGGTGACGGCCAGGAGCGAAGGGCCGGGATCCGGATCGACCTTCACCATCACACTGCCGGCGGCCGAATTGTCATGAGTCAGAGCCAGCACATCATCATCGTCGACGACGAGGCCCCTGCCCGCGAAATGGTGGGTGATTACCTCAAGATGCACGGCTTCAGCGTGACGCTGTGCGACGGCGGCAAGAGCCTGCGCAGCGCCATCGAGACCGGCCCCGCAGATCTCGTCGTGCTCGACCTCAACATGCCCGAAGAAGACGGCCTGTCGATCATTCGCGATCTCAAGGGCCGCACCAACATCCCGGTGATCATGCTGACGGCCACCGCCAGCCCGATCGACCGCGTGGTCGGGCTTGAGCTTGGCGCCGACGATTACGTCGCCAAGCCGTGCGAATTGCGCGAATTGATGGCCCGGATCCGCTCCGTGCTGCGCCGCAGCGGACCGGCCAAGGCTGCGGCGGCCGTCACGGAGACCGCTCCGGCCCAGGCCAAGGACCCGCAATTGGTGCGGTTCGGCACCAAATGGCTGGATCTCGATGCCCAGGCGCTGCGCGATGACGAAGGCAACGAGCACCCGCTGACGGCGTCCGAGTTCGGCCTGCTCAAAGTGTTCGCCGCCAACCCGAAGCGGGTGCTGTCGCGCGAGCGGCTGCTGGAGCTCGCCAATGCCCGCGATGCGGAGGCGTTCGATCGCGCCGTGGATCTTAGAATCATGCGCATCCGTCGCAAAATCGAGCCCGATCCGACCAAACCGGCCGTGATCCGGACCATTCGCGGCGGCGGCTACCTGTTCTCCCCGGCCGGCGAGAAGGCCTGAGGACAGCCGGCCGGCGGCGGCGAAAGCAGCCTCTGTACCCCCATTCCGTTCCGCTTCTTGGAATTGGGCACAATTCCGCCACGACTGTTTCGCGATGTGCGGCGCGACGAAACATTTCCGCAGGCGCACGAAACCATTTTCCTGTTTTCGTGCAGACGTCCCGAAACGGGCACTCCTTAACAATCCATCCCGTCGAAACGCCGCAAGGGGGCGGCGGAACGGGAGAGTGCCATGCAGAACGTCGTTGCCATCAATTCCGCAGCCAGCCAGGGCATCATCGCCGCCCAGGCGACCACGGACGACATGCTCCTGGAGAGCATTGCCGATGGCGATCGCACCGCGATGCACACGCTTTATGCGCGTCACAATGTGCGGGTCTATCGCTTCATCCTGCGCATCGTCCGCGACACCACGATCGCCGAGGACCTCGTCAGCCAGGTGTTCCTGGACGTCTGGCGCACCGCCAAGCAGTTCGAGGGCCGCTCGCAGGTCTCGACCTGGCTGCTGTCGATCGCCCGCTTCAAAGCGCTGACCGCGCTGCGCCAGCGCCGCTTCGAGGACATCGACCAGGACGAGGTGCGCGAGATCGCCGACGACTCCGACACGCCGGAGACCTCGCTCGAGCGCTCCACCACCAGCGCCATCCTGCGCGCCTGCGTCGCCAAGCTGTCGCCGGCGCATCGCGAGATCATCACCCTGATCTACTACCATGAGAAGTCGGTGGAGGAGGTCGGGCAGATCATCGGCATTCCGCAGAGCACGGTGAAGACGCGCATGTTCTATGCCCGCAAGCACCTGGCCGAGCTCCTGCGCTGTGCCGGCGTCCACAGCCTCGCCGCCTGACCAAGCTTCATTCTCGCCGGGGCTGCGGTCCCGGCGGGTTCCAAAGACGACGACGCATCAAAATCGCCGAACGAAACAATTGAAACAATCGGCGAAATCACCTGGAAAATTTCCGCCGCTAGAACGTTATCCATCAGCCGAGCCTCAGTCCCCCAGCTGATCTCGGTTTGGAGCGAGCAAATTCAAGGATACCTCCACCTTCCAAGGTTGCTCCGAAGACCCGGCGGATGCCCCCGCCGGGTCTTCGTCGTTTGGGACCGCTCACCCCGCCAATAGGGCGATTTGACCATTTGATATCGCGCGTTGCCGGTGCAATCTTCCGTCATGGGGCGGTGCTACAAGCCCCACGGCAATGACGGACGGTGCTGATGTTCGGTTTGGATGCGGTTGAGCTGGCGCGCGCGCAGTTCGCCTTCACGGTCACCTTCCACATCATCTTCCCCGCCTTCTCGATCGGGCTCGCGTCCTACCTCGCCGTGCTCGAGGCGCTGTGGCTGTGGACCGGCCGCGACGTCTATCTCAACGTCTTCAATTACTGGCTCAAGATCTTCGCCATTACCTTCGCCATGGGCGTCGTCTCCGGCATCGTGATGTCCTACCAGTTCGGCACCAACTGGTCGGTCTATTCCGACAAGGTCGGACCGGTGATCGGCCCGCTGATGGCCTATGAAGTGCTGACGGCGTTCTTCCTCGAGGCCGGCTTTCTCGGCGTCATGCTGTTCGGCCTGAAGCGCGTCGGCCCGAAGCTGCATTTCCTGGCCACCCTGATGGTCGCCGTGGGCACGCTGATCTCGGCATTCTGGATTCTCTCGGCCAATTCCTGGATGCAGACGCCGGCGGGCTATGCCGTCAACGCCGACGGCCAGTTCGTCTCGGTCGACTGGCTCGCAGTCATCTTCAATCCGTCCTTCCCCTACCGCCTCGTGCACATGGTGCTGGCGGCCTATCTCACCACCTCGCTCGTGGTCGGCGCGGTCGGCGCCTGGCATCTGCTGCGCAATCCGCATCTGCCGGGCCCGCGCGTGATGTTCTCGATGGCGATGTGGATGGCGGCGCTGGTGGCGCCGCTGCAGATCCTGGTCGGCGATCAGCACGGCCTCAACACGCTCGAACACCAGCCGGTGAAGATCATGGCCATGGAAGGCCATTTCGAGAGCCACAAGGACGGCGCGCCGCTATACCTGTTCGGCTGGCCCGACCAGGCCAAGGGCGAACTGAAATGGGCGCTCGGGATCCCCAAGTTCGGCTCGCTGATCCTCAAGCACCAGATCGACGCGCCGATGGCCGGGCTCGACACCGTGCCGCGGCAGGACTGGCCGCCGGTGCCGATCACCTTCTGGTCGTTCCGCATCATGGTCGGCCTGGGCCTGCTGATGCTGGCGCTCGGCCTGTTCAGCCTGTGGGAGCGCTGGCGCGGGCGGCTGTACATCAATCGCGGCCTGCACCGCTTCGCGATTGCGATGGGACCTGCGGGATTCATGGCCGTCATGGCCGGCTGGATCACCACCGAGACCGGCCGGCAGCCGTTCACCGTATACGGGCTGCTGCGCACCACCGATTCCGTTTCGCCGCTCGCGGCCCCGGCCGTGGGTGCCTCGCTGCTCGCCTTCATCATCGTGTATTTCATCATCTTCGCTGCCGGCGTGCTGTACATCCTGCGCCTGATGGCCGAGCCGCCGCATCCCGGCGAGCCGGGCCCGAGCAGCGAGCAGCCGGTCCGCACTGCCGGCATCACGCCGGCCGCCGGCGTCGTGCAGGGAGTGGTCGGATCATGAGCGTCGCCATCGATCTCGCCACCCTCTGGGCCTTCATCATCGCGCTCGCCGTGTTCATCTACGTCGTGATGGACGGCTTCGATCTCGGCCTCGGCATCCTCTTCCCGCTGTTTCCAGGCAAGCAGGACCGCGACGTCATCACCAACACCGTCGCGCCGGTGTGGGACGGCAACGAGACCTGGCTGGTGCTCGGCGGCGGTGGCCTGATGGCCGCGTTCCCGCTCGCTTATTCCATCCTGATGCCGGCGCTGTATGCGCCGCTGATCGCGATGCTGGTCGGCCTGATCTTCCGCGGCGTCGCCTTCGAATTCCGCTGGCGCACCCGCGCCACACGCAATCTGTGGGACATCGCCTTTGCCGGCGGGTCATGGGTCGCGGCGCTCGCGCAGGGCATCGCGCTCGGCGCCATCCTGCAGGGCGTGCATGTCGAGGGCCGGCACTATGCCGGCGGCTGGTGGGACTGGCTGACGCCGTTCAGCCTCCTCACCGGCGTCTCGCTCGTGGTCGGCTACGCGCTGCTCGGCGCAACCTGGCTGATCCTGAAGACAGAGGGCGACCTGCGCGACAAGGCCTATCGCATCAGCTGGGTCCTGCTGTTCGCGATGCTGCTCGCCATTGCCGCCGTCAGTCTGTGGACGCCGCTGCTCACGATCCAATATTCGGACCGCTGGTTCAGGTGGCCGGCGATCATTCTCACCGCGCCGGTGCCGCTCGCCGTCGTCGGCGTCACCGTGCTGATGATGAAGAACCTCGCCCAGAGGCACGATAGCTGGCCGTTCTTTCTCGCACTCGCGCTGTTCTTCCTCTCCTACGCGGGCCTCGGCATCAGCATGTATCCCTACGTCGTGCCGCAGAGCATCACGATCTGGCAGGCGGCAGCACCCGAACGCAGCCAACTGATCATGCTGCCCGGCGTGCTGGTGCTGGTGCCGCTGATCCTCGGCTACACCGGCTGGGCCTATTGGGTGTTTCGCGGCAAGGTCGGGCACGACAGCGGCTATCATTGATGCCCGCTCCCGAGCCCGCGTCCCTCGCGAAGCGCCTCGCCTGGTTCGTTGCGCTCTGGCTCGCCGGCGTGGCGACCGTCGGCGCGGTGGCCTTCCTGCTGCGGCTCTGGATGAAGCTCGGATGACAACGGGTGCGCCCTGCGCTCACCTTGACTTTGCTGCGAATATGCTCCTGAAATTTGACGGGTGGATTTGATCGGGCAAGCTTCGCAGGGGTCCGTTGAGGAGAGCTTTGAATGCCGAGTTTCCGTCGCCTGCTTTGTGCGGCCAGCGCCATCATCGCGCTGGCGCTGTCCACATCGCATAGTTTTGCCCAGTCCGAGGACCCCGGCGATCAGCCCGGTCTCGTCGCCGATGACGGCTACGAGCTCGATCCCGAATGGCGCAAGCAGGTGGTCTATTTCCGCACCACCGAGCCGCCGGGCACCATCATCGTGTCCACCGCCGAACGCCACCTCTATCTGGTGCAGCCGGGCGGACGTGCCATCCGCTACGGCATCGGCGTCGGCCGTGACGGCTTCCAGTGGCAGGGGCTGCTGTCGATCACCAAGAAGGCCGAGTGGCCGGATTGGACGCCGCCGCCGGAGATGATCCAGCGCCAGCCCTATCTGCCGCGCTTCATGGCCGGCGGCCCCGGCAATCCCTTGGGCGCGCGCGCGATGTATCTGGGCACCACCGTGTACCGCATCCACGGCACCAACCAGCCCTGGACGATCGGCAGCAAGATTTCCTCCGGCTGCTTCCGGCTGGTGAATGCCGATGTCGCCGACCTGTTCGACCGCGTCCCGGTCGGCACCAAGGTGGTCGTGCGGCAGAAGCCGGAACTGTGACGCCGGCGCCCGCCGCCGGACATTCAGCCATCGCTTTGTCCTGAGATTTTTCGAAAGAGATTGACCATGCGCACTTTCCGAGGCGGCCTGCTGATCGGGCTCGCCGTCGCCGTCCTCGTCGCGGCGCTCGCCGTCACCTATGAGATGTACGACACCCGCACCTTGAAGCGGACCATCCGCCGCGGCGAGGTGTTGTGCGGCGTCAATGCCGGCCTGCCCGGCTTCTCGATTCCCGATGACAAGGGCAATTGGAGCGGCTTCGACGTCGACTTCTGCCGCGCCGTGGCGGCCGCGATCTTCGATGATCCGAAGAAGGCGAAGTTCGTGCCGCTCGACGCCAATGAGCGCTTCAAGGAGCTGCAGAGCCGCAAGGTCGATATCCTGTCGCGCAACACCACCTGGTCGATGGCGCGCGAGCAGAACTACGACCTGTATTTCCCGGCGGTCGCCTATTACGACGGCCAGGGCTTCATGGTGCCGCGGTCGCGCAAGCTGGAGACGGCGCTCGACCTCAACGGCAGCAGGGTCTGCGTGCAGGATTCCACCACCAACGCGCTTAACCTCGGCGACTATTTCCGCACCAACAACATGAAGTACGAGGAGGTGAAGTTTCCCAAGCTCGACGACGTCATCAAGGCGTATGACAGTGGCAAGTGCGACACCTTCACCGCCGACGTCTCGCAGCTCTACGCGCTGCGCCTGACGCTGTCGAAGCCCGGCGATCACGACATCCTGCCCGACCTGATCTCCAAGGAGCCGCTCGCGCCCGTGGTGCGCCAGCGCGACGACGACTGGATGATGATCGTGAAGTGGACGCTGTACGCGATGATCAATGCCGAGGAACTCGGCGTCACCTCCAAGAACATCGACGAGGCGCTGAAGTCGAAGAAGCCGGACGTGATGCGGCTGGTCGGCAACGAGGGCAGCTACGGCGAGGATCTCGGGCTGACGAAGGACTGGGCGGCGCGAATCATCCGCCACGTCGGCAATTACGGCGAGGTCTATGAGCGCAACGTCGGCAGCGAGTCGAAGCTGAAGATCCCGCGCGGCATGAACCAGCTGTGGAACGCCGGCGGCGTCCAGTACGCGCCGCCGATCAGGTAGGACGCCGGTCGGAATTGTCGGCTTCGCTTCGACGGGTCTCACACCTCTCGCGACACGAACGGTGCACCCTCTCTCCTTGTGGGAGAGGGTGGTTTCGATGCGCAGCATCGAAACCGGGTGAGGGGTTGCCACGAACTCAGACCTGCATTTGCCGCACCAGGCCCTTACCCAAGCAAGCTTGGAGTTGGCTTCTGTGTAGCCCTCTCCCACAAGGGGAGAGGCGCATTCATATGCACCGCGAGGGCTGATTTTCCGGTGCTTAGAGCAGAACAAACATCATCATCCCCGCGACGTCTTCCGCGCCCGAGCTTTGCCAAATTCTCCACCCTCCGAAAATCGAGGGCGCAGGGAAGGCCAGGTGCCGACTGGCACCTGCGGTCCGCCTGCTTAAAAAAATGCAGGCGGCAGAACCACAGGCTCAGCCGGGACAACCCGGCCTTCCCTGCGCGATGGTGTTAACGCTTATGGCGCGCTCTCCTCGGTGTCCGGCTTGTTAGCCACCGTCGCCGCCCGGGATCATCCCCCGTCGACTTGACGCCAGCATCGGGGCGCCAGGACCACGCGCTTTCACGTCCGCATCGCTATCGTTCGTCGGCGCGATCACTCGCGCTGCGATCCGATGCGTCCATCGCGTCACTGGCCCACGTTTCGTAACGATCGCGAAGCGTCCCTCTTGCGGGCCGTGACGGCGGGGAATGTGCGGCTGATTTGCCCGACGAGACAACGCCCGTCGGGTTGCGACAAAATGGCCCGACGGGCACTGCGGATGCTCCCGCAAAGCAATTAGTCCCGGGATTCATGGCTCTCGCGCGATCTGCCCGGGAGGCTCGGGGAGCCGCTCACGAGTTCGTGAACTCATTCTCAAATCCAGCCAATCGCAGCGATCGTAACGAGCCTGACCAATCCGGTCGGGTGATGCGCCCCTGCACAACAGGGAGAACAAGGGGGACCGAAATCCCTTTGCGCATCAGCCAACTCATCAGTTCAGTTCACAGGGAAAAACTCGAATGACGCTGGGATTCCGTTCGTTCGTGGCCGGCGCGTTGATGCTGGGCGCGCTCTCCATGTCAGCAGTCGCGGCACGTGCCGCCGATATCGTCGACACCGCCGTCGGCGCCGGTCAGTTCAAGACGCTCGTCGCCGCCGCCAAGGCCGCAGGTGTCGTGCCGGTGCTGAAGAGCAAGGGTCCCTTCACCGTATTCGCACCGACCGACGCGGCGTTCGCCGCGCTGCCGCCGGGCACCGTCGAGGATCTGCTCAAGCCGAAGAACAAGGGCAAGCTCGCCGCGATCCTGAAGTATCACGTGATCCCCGGCGCGGTGAAGGCCGGCGAGGTCGCCGGCAAGAAGCTGAGCGTGAAGACGGCGCAAGGCCAGCCGGTGGCCGTCGACGGCACCTTCTTCGGCGTGCAGGTCAACGACGCGCATGTGGTGCAGGCCGACGTCATGGCCTCGAACGGCGTCATCCACGTCATCGACAAGGTGCTGCTGCCACCGGCCAAGACCGCGATGCATCATTGATCGAACGAGAGCGCGCCATCGGTGATGGCGCGCTCTTTTTTTGCGAACTCTGCTGTTGTCGTCGATAGTTACTGGGTACGCCGCGAAGGCGGGGTACCCAGTACCCTGCGGGCTTGTCGGTCAATCACAACTCGCTCGGCGTACTGGATCGTCCGCCTTCGCGGACGATGACAGCTGAGCGTGTGGAGTCGGCGGGTGCCGACAAGCGGCCTTGCTTAGTACCCCCTGAGCTGAGCCAGCTGCGCTGCGTGATAGTTCGCATCGCCGAGCAGCTCCTCACAGACGCGGGCGCGCTTCATGAAGAAGCCGATGTCGAACTGGTCGGTCATGCCCATGCCGCCATGCATCTGCACGCCCTCCTGCACCGCGCGGGTCGCGGTCGCCCCCGCGCGGGCCTTGGCGACGGCCACGGCGGCCGTCGCGCCGGCGGAATCGGCGTCGAGCGTCTGCAGCGCCTTCAGCACCGCGGCGCGGGTGATCTCGATCTCGATATAGAGCTGCGCGGCACGGTGCTGCAGCGCCTGGAATTCGCCGATGGCCTTGCCGAACTGCTTGCGCTCCTTGAGATAGGCAACGGTGCGGCCGAACACCTCCTCGCTCAGTCCCACCATCTCGGAGGCCACCGCGCCCCGGCCGAGATCGAGTACGGCGCTGAGCGTGGCAGCGCCACCATCGACATCGCCGAGCACGTGATCCGCGGTGACCTCGACGTTGTCGAGCGTCACCCGCGCGGCGTTGTGCGCGTCGACCATGATGGTGCGTTCGATCGCCACGCCCTTGGCCTTGGGATCGACCAGCAACAGCGTGAGGCCATCGCGATCGCCAGGCGAGCCCGCACTGCGCGCGACGACGAGCAGGAGATCAGCGACGTGGCCGTCGACCACCATCGCCTTGGCGCCGTTCAGTTTGAAGCCGTTGCCGGAGCGCACGGCCTGCAGGGCGGTGTGCAAAGGACGATGCTTGGCGCCTTCGTCGAGCGCCAGCGCGGCGAGCAGCGCGCCGCTGGCGATCTTCGGCAGATACTCGGACTTCTGCGCCGCCGAGCCGGCGCGGGCGAGCGCCGAGGCTGACAGCACCGACGTCGCCAGAAACGGCGACGGCATCAAGGTGCGGCCGATTTCCTCCATCACGACGCCGGCTTCGACCGCGCCGAGGCCGGAGCCGCCGTGCTCCTCCGGCACGAGCAGTCCGGCAAAGCCCATCTCGGCGAAGGTGGCCCAGAGCTGGCGCGAGAAGCCGGTCGCGTCGCGATCATCGCGCAGCTTGCGCAGGTGCGCGATCGGTGCGTGATCGCTGATGAGGCCGCGCGCGCTGTCGCGCAGCATGGATTGTTCTTCGGTGAGGAGGAGAGGCATGGGAGATCCCGTTGCAACGATGGCAATCAATTTTGGTCTTGTCATTCCGGGATGGCCCGAAGGGCCAGGCCCGGAATCCATACTCACGATCGTGGTTATGGATTCCGGGCTCGCCGCGTCGCGGCGCCCCGGAATGACGGCGTGGGTGCGAACTACGCCCCCGGCAGATCGAGGATGCGCTTGGCGACGATGCCGAGCATGACCTCGGAGGTGCCGCCTTCGATCGAGTTGGCCTTGGTGCGCAGCCAGGCGCGGGGACGCGCGCCTTCGTGGGAGCGCTCGCTCTCCCATTCGAGCGCGTCGATGCCGCCGGCCGCCATCAGCAGCTCGTGGCGGCGCTTGTTGAGCTCGGTGCCGTAGTACTTCATCGCCGACGAGAACGCCGGATGCCCCTGCCCCGCCTTGGCGAGATCGACCATGCGCTCGGCGGCGGCGGCAAGCGCGGCCTCGTCGACGTCGAAGGTCGCGATATCGGCACGTAAGAGCGCGTCGTCGAGCCGCCCCTGCGCATCGCTGCCGACGGTGTCAGCCGCGACCTGGCCGAGCGGCCGGCTGCCGCCGCGCTCGCCCATGCCGGAAATCATCGCGCGCTCGTGCTGCAGCAGGTACTTCGCAACGTCCCAACCACGGTTGACGGTACCCAGCACGTTCGCCTTGGGCACGCGGACATTGTCGAAGAAGGTCTCGCAGAATGGCGAGCGGCCGGAGATCAGGAGGATCGGCTTGGTCGACACGCCCTTCGACGTCATGTCGAACAGGATGAAGCTGATGCCGTCATGCTTCTTCGCCGCCGGATCGGTGCGCACCAGGCAGAAGATCCAGTCGGCGTAGTTGGCATAGGAGGTCCAGATCTTCTGGCCGTTGATGATGTAGTCGTCGCCGTCGCTTTCGGCCCGCGTCTGCAAGGAGGCGAGATCGGAGCCGGCGTTCGGCTCGGAATAGCCCTGGCACCAGCGAATGAGGCCGGCGGTGATCTTCGGCAGGTGCTCGCGCTTCTGGTCGTCCGTGCCGTATTTCAGCAGCGCCGGCCCGAGCATTGAGATGCCGAACGAGGTGATCGGCGCGCGCGCCCCGATCGCCGCCATCTCCTGGCGCACGATCTTGGCCTCCTCGCCGTCGAGACCGCCGCCGCCATATTCCCTGGGCCAGTGCGGTACGGTCCAGCCCTTGTCGCGCATGCGCTCGAACCAGATGCGCTGCGGCTCGGAGGAGAATTTCGCGTTGCGGCCGCCCCAGAACGTGTCCTCCTCGGAGGTCATCGGCCGGCGCATCTCCGGCGGACAATTGGCCTCGAGCCAAGCGCGCGTTTCGCGGCGGAATGTGTCGAGATCGGCCATGTCTGGTCCTCGCGCGTTTCCATGATTGCTGTCGTTGGGGAGACCTAACCTCAGCCATCCCCGGAATTCAACATCGATGTCGCCGCACGGCGCAACGGCGTCGCCGCGGGCGCCCTCGCCTTGCCAGGCGTTCTATGGTCATGATGCCACCGCGTGAAATACGAGGAAACGAACATGCGCCTGAAACTTCTTTCGCCTGGCGAAATGAGCGCCGACCAGCGCCAGACCTATGACGAGTCGATCGCCAGCAAGCGCGGCTCGCCGCCGCCGCCGATGATGGCCTGGCTGAACAGCCCGGAGATGGCGCGGCACGCGACGCGGCTCGGCGCCTTCCTGCGCTACGACACGGTGTTTCCGGCAGCACTCTCGGAGATCGCGATCCTGGTGACGGCGCGGCATTGGACCGCGCATTACGAATGGTACGCGCATAAGCGTCTGGCGCTGGCCGGCGGGCTCGACATCAAGATCATCGAGGACATCCGCGACCGTCGCACGCCGGAATTCTCCGATCCCAAGGCACAGATGATCTACGACGTCGCCAAGTCGCTGCATGAGGGCCATGGACTGACGGATGCGCTCTACAAGGAAGCGATCGCGCTGCTCGGCGAACGCGGCCTGGTCGAGATCATCGGCCTGTGCGGCTACTACACGATGGTGTCGATGACGCTGAACGCGTTCGAGTTCGACCTGCCGGAGGGCGAGGTGTCGGAGTTGAAGTGAGAAGCGCGTGAGCTGCGATGCGCCGCTGTCGCCACGATGCCGGTGCACTCCCCTCCCCCTTGCGGGGAGGGGTCGGGGGTGGGGGTCTCCGGGCGCTGCGCGAAGTGAGGTGCGACCTTATCAATCTGCACTGCTATCGGCTCTCAAGGCTGGGCATCCACCGCTCGGCCGAGCGAGAGACTTTGATCCTTGTAATCTGAGAGAGCACGGTTCGTGGACCCCCACCCCCTCCCCGCAAGGGGGAGGGGAGCGCACCGTGGGTGCGGCGCGACCTCGTTACTACTACGCCCGTTTTAGTCAGCCCGCCGCTGCCTCGCGCCGCTTCGACGACCACACCAGTGCAAGCACGCACAATCCCAGCAGCACCGGCGGGAACACCACGAGGTTCACCGCCGACCAGCCGAAATTGGCGAGCAGTTGGCCCGAGGAGAACGAGCCCAGCGCCATCAGGCCGAAGATCAGGAAATCGTTGAACGCCTGCACCTTGTTGCGCTCGGCGGATGTATGTGTCTCCAGCACCAGCGCGGAGGCGCCGACGAAGCCGAAATTCCAGCCGACGCCGAGCATGATCAGGGTGGCCCAGAAGTGCATCGCGGTCAGGCCCGACAGGCCGATGACGGCCGCGACCGCTTCAAGCCCCAGGCCCACCGCGACGATGGCAGGCGCACCAAAGCGCGCGATCAGCGATCCCGTGAAGAAGCTCGGGCCGTACATCGCGACGATGTGCCATTGCAGGCCGAAATTGGAATCCGACACGGTGAGCCCGCACATCTGCATCGCCAAAGGTGCCGAGGTCATCACCAGGTTCATCACCGGATAGGCGATGGTGCCACACAGGGCAGCTGCGATGAAGCGCGGCTGGCGCACGATCTCGGACAGCGGCCGGCCGCCATGGAGATCGGCAGCTTCAGGCTTCGGCAGATCGACGCCGGCGACGATCCCCATCGCGACCAGCGCGACCGCCGCCTGGACCAGATAGCTGAACGCGAACAGATAGGGTTGCCAGACGTCCATGGTCCATTGCACGAGCTGTGGACCGAGCAGACCGGCGAAGATGCCGCCCGCCATCACCCACGACACCGCCTTGGGCCGGAACGTCGCGCTGGCGCCATCGGCCGCCGCGAAGCGATAGGATTGCGCGACGGCGCCATAGACGCCGCCGAGGAACGTCGCCAGGCAGAACAGTGCGAACGAGCCGCGCAGAATCGCGAGGCAGCCGAGCACGCCGGTGACGGCGCCGCAGCCGGTACCGATCAGGAAGGCCGCCCGGCGGCCATAGCGGCGCGAGATCGCGCCGGTCGGCAAGGTGCCGGCGGCGAGGCCAACGACGTACATCGAGATCGGCACCGTCGCGAGCCCGATGTTCGGGGCAATGGTGACACCGACGATCGCGCCGGTGGCGAAGATCACGGCCGAGTTGGCGCCGGTCAGCGCCTGGGCGGCCGCGAGCCGCGCCACGTTACGGCGAGCGCGGGCATCATCGGAGGTGTCTTCGCTCACGGTCAGATCGATCATCTCAGGTATCCGGAGGCGTGGCGCGCACGCTCCCGCCTTGCTGGTTCAGCCGCACTATTGCGGGAAGCGCGCGCCCGAGGCAACGGGCGCGAACGGAGACAAGCCATGCGGCAGCGAACGCGCCACCGAGCGTGATTCGACACTCCCGATGGGCCCGGCTAATCAAGCTGGCGGTATTCTCGCGTCAACGGCGCCCGCGGAGCTTGAGCCATGTCAATCGACGATCGTCCGACCATCGCGGCGCCCGATGACGATCCGTATCTGTGGCTCGAGGAGATCGACGGCGAGCGCGCACTCGCCTTCGTCGCGGCGCAGAACCAGCGCACGCTCGCCGCGTTCGGCGATGCGGCCTTCGAACGCGACCGCGACACGCTGGCCGCCATCCTGGATCGGCCGGACAACATCCCGTTCGTCAGCCGCCGCGGCGGGCTGCTGTACAATCAATGGAAGGACGCGGCGCATCCGCGCGGCTTGTGGCGGCGCACGACGATCGCGGAGTTCCGCAAGGCGCAACCGCAATGGGAGGACCTGCTCGACATCGACCGACTCGCGGCCGACGAAGGCGAGGACTGGGCGCTGAACGGGGTCTCGAGCCTGCCGCCGGCGCATGAGCGCGCCATCCTGAGCCTGTCGCGGGGCGGCAGCGACGCCGTGGTGCTGCGCGAGTTCGACCTCGCGACGAAGCGCTTCGTGACGGGCGGCTTCACGCTCTCGGAGGCCAAGGGCGGCGCCGCCTGGCTCGATGCCGACACCCTGCTGCTGGCGAGCGCGTTCGGCGCCGGCATGGCGACGCCGTCGGGCTACGCGCGGGCGGTGCGGCGCTGGCGGCGCGGCCAGCCGGTCGAGCAGGCGGAGGTGATCTTCGCCGCCGAAGGCAGCCAGTCGACATGGGTGCATGTCGGTGTCGATCGCAGCGTCGCGCCGGCGCGGGTGTGGTTTGCCGAGGGCATCGACTTCTTCAACCAATATCTATGGCTCGGTGACCGCGGCGGGGCGCGGACCAGGCTCGACCTGCCGACCGACTGCTGGATGTCAGCGCATGGCGACTGGATGGCCATCAAGCTACGCCAGCCCTGGACCGTCGGCGAGGTCACCCATCCCGCAGATGTGGTGCTCGGTCTCCAGCTCTCGGCATTCCTTGCCGGGCGCCGCGATTTCACCCGCGTGTTCGAGCCCGCGCCGCGACGCGCGCTGCAGGGCCTGTCCTGGGCCGGCGACCGGCTGGTGCTGTCGATCCTCGACGAGCTCAGGGCAAGGTTCGAGGTGTGGACGCCGTCACCGGCGGAGTGGAGCTGCGAGCGGCTTCCCGGCCTGCCGGAGATCGCGACGGTGGACGTCTGGCGTCTCGACACCGACGAGGCCGAAAGCAACGGCGACCTGCTCGCCAACATCCAGGATCCGCTGACGCCGCCGTCGCTGCTACTGATCGAGGGCTTGGCCGCGCCGATCGTGCTGAAGCAGGCGCCTCGCACCTTCAGCGCCGAGGGGCACGTCGTCACGCGACACGAGGCGATCTCGGTGGATGGCGAGCGTATTCCCTACACCCAGACCGGGCCGGCCGAGCTCACAGGCGACGCGCCGGTGCACATGAGCGCCTATGGCGGCTTCGGTCACACGCTCCGTCCGGCCTACAATGCGGCGCTGGGCAAGCTGTGGCTCGAGCGTGGCGGCACGCTCGTGGAGGCCAACATCCGCGGCGGCGGCGAGTTCGGCACCGCCTGGCACGACGCCGGCCGCTATGCGGGCAAGCGGCTCGCGCATGATGATTTCGCAGCGGTCGCCGCCGACCTCGTTCGCCGCGGCGTCACGGTGCCGAAGCGCATCGCGGCGCAAGGCGGCTCCAATGGCGGCATCCTGATCACCAACATGCTGGTGCGCTACCCCGAGCGCTTCGGCGCATTGTTCTGCACCATCCCGCTGATCGACATGCGCCGCTACACCAAGCTGCTCGCCGGCGCGAGCTGGATCGCCGAATATGGCGATCCCGACAGCGACCAGGATTGGAGCTGGTTGTCGACCTACTCGGCCTATCACACCGCAACGCCCGGCCAGCCCTATCCGCCGATCCTGATCGCGACCACGCGGCGCGACGACCGCGTCCATCCCGGCCACGCGCGCAAGATGACCGCCAAGCTGCAGGCCATGGGCTACGACGCCTGGTTCTACGAACCCGCCGCCGGCGGCCATGGCTACGGCACCGACAACCGTGAGCGCGCCAGCTTCATCACGCTGGGCACGCGGTTTCTGGCGCGGCATGTCGGGCTGGAGGCGAAGTGAGCGGCCCATCTTCCGTCATTGCGAGGAGCGAAGCGACGAAGCAATCCAGAGTCCCAACGCGGCCCTGGATTGCTTCGCTTCGCTCGCAATGACGGAGATCGGCGAGGCGCCGTCGCAAACCTACGAAGTCCGACCGAACACCAGGATCATGTTGTTGGCGGGCATTTCCATCGTCTCGCGCAAGGCGAGCCCGTGGCGCGCGGCGAGCGCCTCGAGGTCGGTGATGTCGCGCACGCCCCACTCCGGATTGCGCTCGCGCAGCGACGTATCGAACACGGCATTGCTGACCGCCGTGTGCTTGCCGTCGCGCTTGAACGGGCCGTAGAGCACCAGTGCGCCGTCCGCCGACAGCGCCTGCCCGGCGCCGGCGAACAATCCCTCCGCCACCGACCACGGCGCGATGTGAATCACGTTGGCGCAGAAGATCGCGGCGAGCTGCGACGGCCCGCCCGCGGCGCGGAACGCCGCCGGCCAGCCGGGATCTGACAGGTCGATGCGCTGGGCATCACGGATGTTGGACAACCCGGCATGGCTGCGCCACGCCGCAATGCTGGCGAGGTGGTTGGCGTTGAGATCGCTCGGCCACCACGTCAGGTCCGGCCGCTGGGAAGCGAAATGCACGACGTGCTGGCCGGTGCCGCTGCCGGCCTCCAGCACATCGCCGGTCTTGCCCGCCAGCAGCCGTTCCAGCACCGCCCAGATCGCCTGATGGTTGCGGTGGAACGCGGCCGCGTCCAGCCGTCCGTCCGGTTCCACCGGCCGACCGTCCCGGCCGAACTCCACGACATATTCCGCCATGCCCATTCTCCCGGCCGCCCCATGAACGGCCCTCGTTAACCGCGTTGCGGCCACCATAGCTGCATTGTCAGCCGATGGTCTTTATGCTTTGCAGCGCCTATATTGCCGAGATCACCGAGACGTCGGAACTCCACCTTGATCACACCTGTCCTGCGTACCGCCCTGGCGATGGGGCTCTCGCTCGCCATGTCCATGGCCGCTCACGCCCAGTCCGGTGCCGTCGACGGCCAGAAGCTCGCCTTCGACCGCGGCAAGGGCAACTGCCTGACCTGCCACGAGATCAAGGGCGGCGACCTGCCGGGCTCGATCGGCCCGAAGCTGGAGAACCTCAAGGCGAGATACGACCGCGCCGAGCTGATCGCGATTCTCAACGACGAGACCAGGCGCAATCCGCTGACGGTGATGCCGCCGTTCGGCCGCAACCGCATCCTGACCGAGCAGGAAATCAGCGCCATCGTCGACTTCCTGCAGACCCTCTGATTCCGTTTGGAGACCGCCATGACTGCCTCGTTCGGCCCGTTGGCCCACCGCCGCCTGTTACTCAAGGGCGCCGGCCTCGTCGCGCTGATCGGCCTCGGCAACGCCGTGCTGCACGCGACCCCCGTGTTTGCCGCGACCAATGACAACAAATATCCGGAAGACGCCTTCAAGCAGAAGAATGCGGGCGACGCGGTCAAGGCGCTGTACGGCCGCGACCACGAGGCGTCCGACAAGATCAAGCTCGACGCGCCGGAGATCGCCGAGAACGGCGGCGTGGTGCCGATCGCGGTGACGACGTCGCTGCCGAACGTCACCTCGATCGCCTTCATCGTCAGCGAGAATCCGTTCGCGCTGGCGGCGTCGTACCACATCCCCGAGGGCACCGTGCCCGCGGTGGCGAACCGGCTCAAGATGGCCAAGACCTCCAACGTGATCGCGCTCGTCGAATCCGGCGGCAAGCTCTACAGCGCGACCAAGGAGGTCAAGGTCACCGTCGGCGGCTGCGGCGGCTAAGGTCAGGAGATCATCATGGCATCGAGCATCCGCGTCCGCGCCGTCCTGAATGGCGACATCGCCGAGGTCCAGACACTGATCCAGCACCCGATGGATACGGGCCTGGTCAAGGACGCCAAGGGCGAAGTGATCCCGGCGCACTACATCCAGCAGGTCACCTTCGTGCACAAGGACAAGACGGTGTTCCTGGCCGATTGGGGCACCGCGGTGTCGAAGGACCCCTATGTCAAGTTCGCCTTCAAGGGCGCGGCCAAGGGCGACGAGCTCAAGGTGAGCTGGGTCGACAGCAAGGGCGCGACCGACAGCCTGACGGCGACGATCCAATGAGGGCGCCGCGCCTCGCGCTGACCGTGGCGGCCGCGCTCGCTCTCGGCGCCTCCGGCGTCGCGGCCGCGGACAAGCCGAACCCGGCCGCCGACGCCAAGGCGTTCCAGGATTACTTCGTCAAGAAGTTTCCGAAGGTGGCGTTCGACGATTTCGTCAACGGGCCGTATTCGATGAACGCCGACATGCGCAAGCAATGGGAGGAGAAGGAGCAGTTTCCGCCCTACGAGTTCGCGCTCGATGCCGGCAAGGAGATGTTCGCCAAGCCGTTCAAGAACGGCAAGACCTATGCCGACTGCTTCCCGAACGGCGGCATCGGCATCCGCCAGAACTATCCCACTTTCGACGACAAGGAAGGCAAGGTCATCACCCTCGAGCTGGCGCTGAACCGCTGCCGCGAGGCCAATGGCGAGCAGCCCTACTCCTACGTCAAGGACGAGATGGCATCGCTGACCGCCTACATGGCGTACACGTCGCGCGGCAAGCGCTTCGACATCAAGATCCCCGACGACCCGCGTGCGCTCGAGGCCTTCGAAAAGGGCAAGGAGTATTTCTACACCCGCCGCGGCCAGTTGAACTTCTCCTGCGCGAGCTGCCACGTGCAGAGCCCGGGGGAGCGGATCCGCGCCGAGATCCTGGCGCCGGCGCTCGGCATCCTCAACGCGATGCCGATCTACCGCTCGGAATGGAGCGGCATGGGCACGATCAGCCGGCGCTTCGTCACCTGCAACAGCCAGACACGCGCCGTGCCGCTGGAGCCGCAATCGGACGAATACCGCAACCTCGAATATTACCTGTCCTACGTGTCGAACGGCCTGCCAGTTTCAGGACCTGGAGCGCGGCCATGAAAAACGTCACGACAGCAAGCGTCATGAAAAAGATCGTGTTCGCCATGATGGTATCAGCGGTCGGCGCCGGCTCCGCGCGGGCCGCGTCGGAGGCCGACTATCTCGCGGCTGTCGCGGCGGCCGAGAGCGCCAACAAGGAAGCCGGACGTCTGCGCAACCAATGGACCGTGACCCAGGCCGCACTCACCGCTGCGAAGAAGGCAGCGGATTCCGGCAATTTCGATTCTGCGCTGAAGTCGGCGCAGGAGGCCGAGGCGCTCGCCAAGGCCTCGATCGTCCAGGCCACCAGCGAGAAGCAGCGCTGGAAGGACATGGAGATCCGCTAGAGCATGATCCGGAGAAGTGGCAACCGGTTTTCCCTCGCGACGAACGCCGAAGGCGTTTGTGGAGATCATGCTCAAACAAAGGGATGGATCATGATGCGATTCCGTGGAATCGCATCATGATCTAGGACGCGAGCCATGATTCGGCGCCGGGACTTTCTGAAGGCATCAGTTGTCGCCACGCTCGCCGCGCCGGCGTTGCTGCGCAGCGCCCGCGCCGCCGACACCGTCAGCCTTTACGACATCGAGAAGTTCGGCAACGCGCGCATCCTGCACATCACGGACACGCACGCGCAACTTCGCCCGCTGTTGTTCCGCGAGCCCAGCGTCAATCTCGGCATCGGCGAGATGTGGGGACGACCGCCGCATCTGGTCGAGCGCGCCTTCCTCGACCGCTACGGCATCCGGCCCGACAGCGCCGAGGCCTATGCGTTCACCTCGTTCGAGTTCGAGAAGTACGCCGTCCGCTTCGGCCGGATGGGTGGATTCGCGCATCTGAAGACCCTGGTCGACAAGCTGCGCGCCGATGCCGGCGACCATCGCTCGGTGCTGCTCGATGGCGGCGACCTCTGGCAGGGCACCGGGCTCGCCAATGCGATGCGCGGCGCCGACATGGTGAGCGCCGCCAACCTGCTCGGCATCGACGCCATGACCGGGCATTGGGAGTTCACCTATGGCGAGGAGGCGCTGCGCACCAACCTCGCCCGCTTCAAGGGCGAATTCCTGGCGCAGAACGTGTTCCTGACGGAGGAGGCGGCGTTCAACGACGCCAAGGCGTTCGATCCCGGCTCCGGCCGCGTGTTCAAGCCGGCCACCATCAAGGAGATCGGCGGCGCACGCATTGCCGTGATCGGCCAGGCCTTTCCCTACGTGCCGATCGCGCATCCGCGCCGCTTCACGCCGGACTGGACGTTCGGCATCCGCGAGGAGGAACTGCAGAAGCTGGTCGATGGCCTCCGCGGCGCCGACAAGGTCGATGCCGTGATCCTGCTGTCGCACAACGGCATGGATGTCGACCTCAAGCTGGCGAGCCGCGTCACCGGCATCGACGTCATCCTCGGCGGCCATACCCATGACGCGGTTCCGCAGCCGGTCGCGGTCAGCAATTCCAAGGGCGCAACGCTCGTCACCAATGCCGGCTCCAACGGCAAATTCCTCGCCGTGCTCGATCTCGACGTCGGCAAAGGCCGCGTCGCCGATGCGCGCTACCGGCTGCTGCCCGTCTACTCGGAGCTGCTGAAGCCGGACCCGGCGATGCAGGCGCTGATCGATCAGACGCAGCAGCCGCAGGTCGCGGCCTGGAGCGAGAAGCTCGCGACGTCCGACCGGCTGCTTTACCGGCGCGGCAATTTCGAAGGCGCGACCGACGACCTGATCTGCGCGGCGCTGCGCCGCGAGCTCGATGCCGAGATTGCGCTGTCTCCCGGATTCCGCTGGGGTCCGACCTTGCTTGCGAACCAATCCATCCTGCTCGAGGACGTGCTGGCGCAGACCGCCATCACCTATCCCGAGACCTATGTGCAGCGGATGTCCGGCGCAGAGATCAAGGACGTGCTCGAGGACGTCTGCGACAACCTGTTCAACGCCGACCCCTATCTGCAGCAGGGCGGCGACATGGTGCGAACCGGAGGGCTATCCTACCGCTGCGCGCCCGCCGAGCCGATCGGCCGCCGCATCTCCGATCTCACGCTCGACGATGGCCGGCCGCTGGACGCCCGCAAGAGCTACAAGGTCGCCGGCTGGGCCTCGATGAACGCGCAGGACGGCAAGCCGGTGTGGGACGTGGTGGCCAACCACCTGCGCAACGGCCAACTGGTGCTGGTCGGAACGAACAAGGTCACGCTCTCGGGTGTCGACGGCAATCCCGGATTTGCATCGCAGTCGTGACAGCGGATTGCGCGATGCAATCCGACCTACCGAGCGTTCGCCGCATTGGTGACATCGGGCCGGTCGTGCTAATGCCACGATGATCCAGATCGGAAGGAGGCGCTGATGATCTTCCGCCAATTGTTCGACAGCGTCTCCGGCACCTACAGCTACATCCTCGCCAGCCGCAGCGGCGGCGAGGCCGTCATCATCGATCCCGTGCTGGAGAAGGTCGAGCGCTACTGCCAGCTTTTGCGCGAGCTCGATTTGCGCCTGGTGAAGGCCGTCGACACCCACCTGCATGCGGATCACGTCACCGGCCTCGGCGCTTTGCGCGACCGAACCCATTGCGTCACCATCATGGGCGAGCAGACCAAGGCCGACGTGGTGGCGATGCGTGTCAGCGAGGGCGACCGGATCGCCATCGAGGGCATCAGCCTGGAAGTAATGTACACGCCCGGGCACACCGACGATTCCTATAGTTTCTCGCTGGGCGACCGCGTCTTCACCGGCGACACGCTGCTGATCCGAGGGACCGGCCGCACCGATTTCCAGAACGGCGATGCGCGGCAGCAGTACGACTCCATCTTCAACAAGCTGCTGCGGCTGCCCGACGACACGCTGGTCTATCCCGCACACGACTACAAGGGCGACACCGTCTCCACGATCGGCGAGGAGCGCCGCTACAATCCGCGCCTGCAGGTCAAGTCGGTCGACGACTACGTCGCGCTGATGGCGAATCTGAAGTTGCCGAACCCGAAGATGATGGATGTCGCGGTGCCCGCCAACATGCGCGTCGGGCTGCATCAGGAGGAGTTGGCGAAGCGGGGCCTGTCGCTGTCGGCACGCGAGGCGATCGAGTGCCTGGGACGCCCCGACGTGCTGCTGGTCGATTTGCGCGAAGCCGCGGAGCGCGCCAAGCACGGCACGCTGTCCGGCGCACTGCACGCGCCCTATCCTGCGATCGAGGACAATCTCAAGCCGGGCGGCATGCTGCGCGAGGTCGCCGCCGCCACCGGCCGCCGCATTGTGTTCTTCTGCGCCTATGGCGAGCGCTCGGCGATGGCGGTGCAGACGGCACAGGCGGCGGGGCTGGCGAATACGGCGCATATTGAAGGCGGGTTGGACGCGTGGAAAAAGGCCGGCGGGCCGGTGGTGCCGTAGGAGGTCACGCTCTCCCACCTTTCGGCAGCCCTTGGCGGCGCCCTCACACTCCGCTGTCGTCCCGGGCAAGCCCGCGGACGCGAAGCGTCGGTGGACGCCGACCCGGGACCGATACCGCGTGATCTGTCTTGAGGCAGGCTGCACGTTGAACCTGCATCGCAACAAACATCCGCCGGTGGTTATGGATCCCCGTGTGCGGGGATGACACCGAGGTTGACGATGCGGAGTGGCTCCCTCAGCGCGGATGCATGCAAAGCCGACACCCTGCCGTGTTTCCTCTACCCCAGCCCGCAAACGCCGGCCGCGGCGCGCAGGTGCCATGCGCGGGCGTTCATGGACAATGAACCGCATTCCGATAGTGTGGCGTTGTGTCGCGCGCGCCCCTGATTTCGGGAGCATCGGCGGTTTGCCGGCAACGCGCCCTCCTTTCCATCGCTGACGCCGGGGGCCAACGGATCGACCATGGCTGACGTTCTCGCCGCACCGCAACATGCTCCGGTCCGGACCGCCTCGCCGCTGCGCACATTGGCGCTGATCTCGCTGGCGCACTGGGTCAGCCATCTGCACATGCTGGTGCTGCCGATGCTGTTTCCCTACCTGAAGGAGAAGCTCGGCGTCGGCTACATCGAGCTCGGCTTTCCGCTCACCGTGTTCGCGGTCGTCTCGGCCCTGACCCAGGCGCCCGTCGGCTATCTGGTCGACCGCGCCGGCGCCCGCCGCATCCTGCTGATCGGCCTGACGCTCGGTGGCCTGTCGCTGGCGATGCTCGGCGTCTACCTGAGCTATGCCAGCCTTGTCGTCTCGGCGGTGCTGCTCGGCCTCGCCAACGCGGTCTACCATCCTTCCGACTACGCGCTGCTGGCCGCACACATGGAAGAGAAGCGCATGGGCCGCGCGTTCGGTGTGCATACCTTCGCCGGCTATCTCGGCGGCGCCGTCGCGCCCGCCGTGATGGCGGCGCTGGTCACCACCGTCGGCGGCTCCGGCGCGCTGATCGCAGCCGGCCTGGTCGGACCGCTCGCCGCGCTGCTGCTGCTCGTCGGCAACGTGCCCGAGGTGCCGCCGCATCCGCATCACACCAGCGCCGACGGCAGCAAGGTCAAACAGCCCAGCCTGCTGACGCCGATGCTGATGCTGCTGACCGTGTTCTTCATGCTGCTCAGCCTGTCCAACGCCGGCATCGCCAGCTTCGGCGTTGTCGCGCTCATGAACGGCTACGGCATCTCGTTCTCGACCGCCAACATCGCACTGACCGCGTTCCTCGGCGCCAGCGCCGTCGGCGTGCTCGCCGGCGGCCAGCTCGCCGACCGCATCCGCCATCACAACCTGGTCGCGGCCGTCGCCTATGCGATCAACGCCGTGCTGGTGCTGATGATCACTTTCATCAACCTGCCGACCGTGCTGCTCACGGCGATCATGCTGGTTGCGGGCTTCATGAGCGGCGTGATCGCGCCGTCGCGCGACATGCTGGTGCGCAATGCCGCCCCGCCGGGTGCCGCCGGCCGCGCCTTCGGCATCGTGTCGACCGGCTTCAACTTCGCCGGCGTGGTCAGCCCGCTGCTGTTCGGCTGGATCATGGACATGAACGCGCCGCGCTGGGTGTTCGGCGCCTCCGTCGTGTTCATGCTGCTGACGATCGTGCTCGCGTTCTTCACCGAGCCGAAAAAGGCCAAGGCGTAGCAGTCTTCGTAGGGTGGGCAACGTGAAGCATGCCCACCGTCCGCCAGAAATCACCGCTGAGAATGGTGGGCGCGCGCCGCCTTGCCCACCCTACGGCGCTCGCGTCACCTGCGCCGGCGCAACGCTGCTGCCTGATCCCCGCGTGTTGACATCATCGCCTTCCCGCCGATGATGCGGCCAACAACAACACCCGGGGAAGACACGCCATGACGCAGCCAGATCTCGTGATCCGCGGCGGAACCGTTGCCGATGGCTCGGGCGGCGAACTCTACGAAGCTGATGTGGCGATTGCGGACGGCCGTATCGTCGCCGTCGGCAAGGTCAATGCGACCGGCCGGGAGGAGATCGACGCGCGCGGCAAACTCGTGACACCAGGCTTCGTCGACGTTCACACCCATTACGACGGCCAGGTGACCTGGAGCCAAGACATCTCGCCGTCGTCGCAGAACGGCGTCACCACCGCGATCATGGGCAATTGCGGCGTCGGCTTCGCGCCGTGCCGGCCGGCCGATCATCAGCGCCTGATCCAGTTGATGGAGGGCGTCGAGGACATCCCCGAACCGGTGCTCGAAGCCGGCATTCCCTGGGAATGGGAGAGCTTTCCGGATTACATGGAGTGGCTCGGCAAGCGTGAATTCGATCTCGACATCGGCGCGCAGCTGCCGCATGCGGCGCTGCGCGTCTATGTCATGGGCGAGCGCGGCGCGCGCCGCGATCCGGCCACCGCCGACGACAACCGCGCCATGGCGGCGCTGGCACGCGATGCGGTCAACGCCGGCGCGCTCGGCTTCTCGACCTCGCGCACGCTCAACCATCGGACATCGACCGGTGACTACACGCCGACGCTCAAGGCGGGCGAGGACGAGTTGACGACGATCGCGCAGGCCATGCACGGCGCCGGCCGCAGCGTGCTGCAATTCGTGCTCGACATCTCCACCATCCACGAAGACCTGCCGATGATGCTGCGCATCGCCGACACGACGAAATGCCCGATCTCGTTCTCGGTGACGCAGAACGACCGCGCGCCGCAACGCTGGCGGCAGACGCTGGCCGAAATCAACGCCGCCGCCGCGCGTGGCCTGTCGGTGACGGCGCAGATCGCGGCGCGCCCGGTTGGACTGCTGCTTGGGCTGGAGTTGTCGCGCAACCCGCTGCAGACGCATCCGAGCTACCAGGCGATCGCGCATCTGCCGCTGGATGAGCGCGTCGCGCGGATGCGCGATCCGGAGCTGCGCGCGGCCATCCTGGGCGAGCAGGCCAGCGCGACCGACGACCCGCTGTTCTTCAAGCCGAACTACGACAAGATGTATCTGCTCGGCGATCCGCCGGACTATGAGCAGCCGCCGGAGCGGTCACTCGGCGCCCAGGCCCGCGCGCGCGGCTGTCGTCCCGAGGAACTGGCCTATGACGCGATGCTCACGGACGGCGGGCGCGGCATGCTCTACGTGCCGTTCCTCAACTATTCCGACGGCAATCTCGATGCCACCTACGAGATGCTACGCGACCCGCGCAGCGTGCCCGGCCTCAGCGACGGCGGCGCGCATTGCGGCATCATCTGCGATGCCAGCTTCCCGACCTATCTGCTGACGCACTGGACCCGCGACCGCAAGCGTGGCGACAGACTGTCGATTCCCTTCGTCGTCGCCGCGCAGTCGCGCAAGACCGCGCTCTCCGTCGGCCTCGACGATCGCGGCCTGATCGCACCGGGCTACAAGGCGGACGTCAACGTGATCGACTACGGACGGCTGCACCTGCATCCGCCCAAGGTACATTACGACCTGCCGGTCGGAGGGCGCAGGCTGATGCAGGAGGTCGACGGCTATGAGGCGACGATCGTGTCGGGCGTGGTGACGCGCCGCCACGGCGAGGCCACCGGCGCACGCCCGGGACGGCTGGTCAGGGGGGCGCGCCAGCTGCGCTGAGACGTCAACTGGCCGCGGCGACTGTCTCGGCAAGCCTTGCAAGCTCGGCTTGCGCGGCGGGATGCTCGTTGAACCAGGGTGGCAACGAGCGCAGCGCGATCTCGAGTGCCCTGCCGGCCTCGTCTTTGCGGCCGTGCAGGAGATGCCACTCACCGATGTAGAAATAGGCTTCAGCCTGTTCTGGAGCCGTTGCCGCCGCGTTCAACAGCTGCTGCGCCGTCGAACGCTCCATGAGAAGATCGAACACGGGCCAGGGCCACTGCCCCGCCGCCCAGTACGCCGCGAAAGAAGCGAGATCTGGCCTGGCGCGCCCCGGCAACCGAGCCAGCGACAGGTAACGAAACAGGGCCGCATAGGGCTCGAACTGGAGCGCGAGCGATCGTTCCATGTCAGCTGCCGCGGCTTCGAACCTGCCGCAGCAGAACTGAATATAGCCACGTCCCCGATGCATGACCGGGTCTTTGGGCGCGAGGCCGACTGCTGTCGTGCTCTGGGCGATCG
Organism: Bradyrhizobium sp. SZCCHNS3052; assembly: GCF_032484495.1. Classification (NCBI taxonomy): domain Bacteria; kingdom Pseudomonadati; phylum Pseudomonadota; class Alphaproteobacteria; order Hyphomicrobiales; family Nitrobacteraceae; genus Bradyrhizobium; species Bradyrhizobium sp. SZCCHNS3052. Next base: position 33,931 of record NZ_JAUETB010000018.1, read on the forward strand.
CGCGATCCAGATCGCCCTTCACATGATGAAGGTACGCGAGCTCGCCATGAGCCGCCGCGAGCCTGGGCTCGAGCGCGAGAGCACGCGTCTGATCGTCAATGGCGCCGTCGAAGTCGCCGAGGAATTTGCGTGACACGCCGCGGGCGCCGTAGGTCTGCGCGTTGGGCTTGAGCTTGAGCGCGAGACCAAAATCCTCGATCGAGCTGGCGTAGCTGCCCATGCCCTGGAGCGCCACGCCGCGATTGTGGTAAGCGTAATGGTTGCGCGGGTTGAGCTGGACCACCTTGCTGAAGTGGAAGATGGCGCCCGAGAAGTCCTCGATCGTCAGGCATCGCACGCCGCGCCAGTACTGCAGCATATGAGAGAACAGGCGCATCATGCGGGACCTCACGCGGGTGAATGCGAGGCCGCCTCCTGATGACCCCGGGCGGGGGTTGTATCACGCAAATTCCGGCGCCACACCCTGCTGCGCCTGCAGGCGGGCACGCTCGCTGTTGGGCCAGAGCAGCGCCAGACCCAGCAGGCCGGAGATCACCATGATGACAGCATTGATGGTGAAGCCGGACATGTAGCCTTCAAGCAGGCTGCCAGAGGCCTGGATCATCTTGCCCATCACGAGGGGCGCAACGATGCCGGCGAGCGTATAGAGCGCGCCGTAGATCGCCATGGCGGCGCCGCGCTGCGTGACCGGGGTGAACTCGCCGATCATCGGCGGGCAGACGACGTAGATCGAGCCGCACAATCCTGATCCGACCACGAGCAGTGCGATCTTTGCCGAAGCGGCGTCGACATGCGGCATCATCGCCATCAGCCCGCCGCCGATCACGAGCGGCGTCGCGCCGACCACGCCACGGGCCATGCGCGTGGAGACGCCACGCGCCATCAGCGTCTGCGACACAAAGCCCGTGGTCAGCACCACGCACGCGCCGAAGATCCAGGGCAGGATCGAGATGAAGCCGGCCTGCTGCTGCGAGAAGCCGAGGCCTTTCACCAGGAACGGCGTGAACCAGGTCAGCCCGAGCGACAGCGCCCAATAGGCGCCGAAGGTCGCGGCGACGCAGCCGACGAAGGTCCGCGACGTCAGCAGTTGCAGATAGGGAACGCGCCGCTCGCGCAAGCCGGCGAGCTCGACCTCCGCCAGCGGCCCTTCCTTGCCCAGCCACAGCCACGCCACGCTCCACATCAGCCCGACCACGCCGAGTGCGCCGAAGGCATAGTGCCAGCCGTGATTCACGATGATCCAGTTCAGCGCGGGCACGGCGAGGATGACGCCGAAGGCGGATCCCTGTGACAGGATCGCGGTCGGCATCGCCCGCTTCTCATCGGGGAACCATTTGTAGACCGCGTGAACGGCGACGGACGCCGCGGGACCTTCGCCGGCGCCGAGAATGATGCGGCAGATCAGCAGCGTGGTGAAGCCGACGGTGCCCACCATCGGGAATTGCGCGAGCGCCCAGATCAGCGCCAGCACCAGCAGCACCCAGCGCGTCGGCACCTTGTTGACGACGAAGCCGACGACGATCGCCGAGATCGAGAACAGGAAGAAGAAGGATGATCCAAGCAGGCCGAACTGCTCGGCGTTCAGATTGAGCTCGGTCATGATCGGCACGCCGGCGAGCCCGACCACGATCTTGTCGGCGAAGTTCACCAGCATGAACAGGAACAGCAGGAAGGTGATCTTCCAGGCGCCTTTCGGCGTCGCGCTTGCGCGGGATGTGCCCTTCAGCGTCGTTGGCGCGGCCATGGTCCTTCCCCATTCTGTCATGATCCGCCCCTGTCGTCCGGGCGTTTTGACGATGCTACCCACGAAGCGGCTTCGCAGGCAACCGGCTGGCGCGCTAAGTTATTGCTGCAACGCGGGAATCCGCCCTCTTGGGCTGCATCGCGATACCCTCGCAACCTGATTGCGCGCGGCCGGCATCACATCAGGGGCGTCATGAAGAACGAGCGCGTGATGTTCGCGCTGGCCCTTGTTATGTTGTGACGCAACAACCCCGATCATGCTCGTGCTCAGCGTCCGTCATCTCACCAAGTCCTATCGATCCGGCGGCGAGCCGATCCACGTCCTGCGTGGCGTCGACCTCGACGTCTCCTCCGGCGAGCGCGTCGCGCTGACCGGTGAATCCGGCTCCGGCAAGAGCACGCTGCTGCATCTCATCGCCGGGCTCGATGCCGCCGACGGCGGCGACATCCTGCTCGACGGCGTTTCGGTCGGGGCGCTCGACGATTCGGCACGCGCGGCGGTCCGGCGCGAGCGGCTCGGCCTCGTGTTCCAGCAGTTCAATCTGGTGCCGAGCCTGTCGGTTCAGGACAATCTCAGTTTCCAGGCGCGGCTGGCCGGTCGGCATGATCCGGCGTGGCACACCGAGCTCGTCGAGCGGCTCGGGCTGAAGTCGCTGCTCAAGCGCTATCCGGAGCAACTGTCGGGCGGACAGCAGCAGCGCGTCGCGATCGGCCGCGCGCTGGCGGTCAAGCCGGCCCTGCTGCTCGCGGACGAGCCGACCGGCAATCTCGACGAGGACACCGCCGACGAGGTGATGGCGCTGACGCGCGACCTCGTCGCGCGCACCGGCTGCGGCTTCCTGATGGTGACGCACAGCGCGCGGCTCGCGGCGATGCTCGACCGCCGCGTCCACCTGCATGGCGGGCGCATCGCATGAGGCGCGCGCTGTGGATTCTCGCCGTGCTGCTCAGCCACTGGCGCCGGCATCCGATGCAGCTCGCGACCTTGCTGATCGGGCTGATCTCGGCGACCGCGCTGTGGAGCGGCGTGCAGGCGCTGAACCAGCAGGCGCGCAGCTCCTATGATCGCGCCGCGGCGATCTTCGGCGGCGCGCGCACGCCGATGCTGGTCGCGACCGACGGCAAGATGCTGCCGCAGAGCGTGTTCGCGGAATTGCGCCGCGCCGGCTGGCCGGTGTCGCCGGTGCTCGAAGGCCGCGTGCAGATCGACGGCCACTCGGTGCGGCTGCTCGGCATCGAGCCGTTCAGCATCCCCCGGGAGGTCGGCAATGCGCCGATGGTCGGGCGCAGCGAGCTCGAGGCCTTTCTCACACCGCCACATCGCACGCTGATCTCGCCGGAGACGCTGGCCGATCTCGGACTGAAAGACGGCACGGCGCCGCGGCTCAGCAACGACGCCCTGCTGCCACCCTTGATGGCGCAGCAGCAGCTCGCGCCCGGCGTGCTCGTGGTCGATATCAGCGACGCGCAGCGGCTTCTCGACAGGCCCGGCCAGATTTCGCGGCTGCTGGTCGGCAAGACGTCGGTCCAACGACCGCCGTTGCAGTCGTTCGCGGGCGGCCGGCTACAGCTCGTGCAGCCGGAGGCCGAGACCGACCTGGAGCGACTGACCGACAGCTTCCACCTCAACCTCACCGCCTTCGGCCTGCTGTCCTTCGTCGTCGGCCTGTTCATCGTCAATTCCGCCATCGGCCTCGCCTTCGAGCAGCGCCTGCCGGTGCTGCGCACCTTGCGCGCCTGCGGCGTGTCGGCGCGCCAGCTCAACGGCGTGCTGATCGGCGAGCTCATCGCCTTTGCCTTGGTGGCGGGGCTCGTCGGGCTGGTGTGCGGCTACGTCATCGCCGCCGCGCTGCTGCCGAACGTGGCGGCATCGCTGCGCGGGCTGTATGGCGCGCAGGTGCCGGGCGAGCTCAGCCTGCAGCCGGAATGGTGGTTTGCGGGCCTCGTCATCAGCATCGCCGGCGCGCTCGCAGCCGCGACGACCAGCCTGATCAAATCGATGCGGCTGCCGATCCTCTCCACCGCGCAGCCCTATGCGTGGCAGGAGGCGCAGCGGCGCTGGCTGCGCTTGCAGAGCGCGGTCGCGCTCGCCTTCTTCGTCGCCGCCGGCCTGCTGCTGTGGCTCGGGCAGTCGCTGCTGGCTGGCTTCGGCGTGCTCGCGGCGATGATGCTCGGCGCGGCGCTGCTGCTGCCCGCGATCCTGGAGCTGGTGCTGCGGCTCGGCGAGCGCGGCGCGCGCGCGGCGCTGGCGCAATGGTTCTGGGCCGACAGCCGCCAGCAGATCTCGGGCCTGTCGCTGGCGCTGATGGCGCTGCTGCTCGCGCTCGCCGTCAATGTCGGCGTCGCCACGATGGTCGAGACCTTCAGCCGCACCTTCCTGGTCTGGCTCGATGGCCGGCTCGCCGCCGACGTCTACGTCAGCGCCGCGGATGAAGCGCAGGCGCGCGACATCCAGACCTGGCTGCGCGCGCGGCCCGATGTCCAGGCCGTGCTGCCGGGCGGACGCGCCGAAACGCAGTTGGCGGGCGCGCCGATCGACATTCTCGGCCTGCCCGATCACGACACCTATCGCGACCATTGGCCGCTGCTGCAGGCCGGCGACAGCGCCTGGAAGCAGCTGGTGCGCGGCGACGCCGGCTTCGTCAGCGAGCAGTTGGCGCGCCGGCTCCATCTGTCTGTCGGTGACAGCATCGACCTCCCCGCATCCGGCGGCGACTGGCGCATCACGATCGCCGGCATCTATGCCGACTACGGCAATCCCAAGGGCCAGGTCACGGTCAACGTCGCCGCGCTGACGCGCCGCTTCCCGGCGACGCCCATCACGCGCATGGCCGTGCGCGTAGCGCCGGCCGACGTGCCGGGACTGATCAGCGCGCTGACCGACAAATTCGGCCTGGACGGCCGCAACGTCATCGACCAGGCCACCGTGAAGCAGGAGTCGAAGCAGATCTTCAACCGCACTTTCGCGGTCACCGGCGCGCTCAACACCTTCACGCTGGGCGTCGCCGCGATCGCGCTGCTGACCAGCCTGCTGACCTTGGCGAACTCGCGGCTGCCGCAGCTCGCACCCTTATGGGCCATCGGGCTGACGCGACGGCGGCTCGCCGAAGTCGAGCTGTTGAAGACGCTGTCGCTCGCCGGCCTGACCGCGCTGCTCGCGCTGCCGCTCGGGCTCGTCGTGGCGTGGTGCCTGATCGCGGTCGTCAATGTCAAAGCGTTCGGCTGGCGGCTGCCGTTCGACGTGTTCCCGCTGCAGCTCATCCGGCTGCTGGTCGTCACGCTGGTCGCGGCGGTGATCGCCTCGCTGCTGCCGGTGCTGCGGCTGGCCCGGATGCAGCCGGCCGATCTGGTCAGGACCTTCACCATTGAGCGCTAGAACGACGATCACGCGGCGCGGCCTGATCGGCGGGCTCGGCCTGCTGGCCCTGCCGCGCCTCGCACATGCACAGGGCTTTGCGGGCCTGAGCGACAGCGCCGACGGCTTTGCACCGGTGACGCCCGGACGAGCGTTCGGCTTCCCTGCGGATCACGGGCCGCACGACGATTTCCGCATCGAGTGGTGGTACGTCACCGCAAACCTCAGCGATAGCAGCGGCAAGGCCTATGGCCTGCAATGGACGCTGTTCCGCTCGGCGGCGCGGCCCGGACCGCAAGCCGAGGGGTTCGACAATCAGCAGCTCTGGATGGCGCATGCCGCGGTGACGCGCGCGGACATCCATCGCTCCACCGAGAAATTCGCGCGCGGCGGCGTCGGCCAGGCCGGCGTCGAGGCCAAGCCGTTCCAGGCCTGGATCGACGACTGGCAGCTGAGCGGCACCGCCGCGACCGACGATCGATCGCTGGCGCCGCTCGACATGACCGCCGCCGGGCCGGACTTCTCCTACGCGCTGCATCTGGAGGCGGACCGTCCGGCGGTGCTGCAGGGCATCGGCGGCTACAGCCGCAAATCCGAGCGCGGCCAGGCGTCTTACTATTACAGCCAGCCGTTCTACCGCGCCCGCGGCCAGATCAATTTCGACGACACGCCGGTCGAGGTGACAGGCGTGGCCTGGCTCGACCGCGAATGGAGCAGCCAGCCGCTAGCCGCCGACCAGAGCGGCTGGGACTGGTTCGCGCTGCATTTTTCCGGCGGCGAGAAGCTGATGCTGTACCGGATGCGGCAGGGCAATGGCGACTACACGTCCGGCACCTGGATCACGGCCGACGGCGTCTCGCGCGCGCTCGGCCCCGGGGGCATCGTGATGACGCCAAAGGATATCGTTGCGATCGGTGAGCGCAGGCTGCCGGTCGGCTGGCGCGTCGAGATATCAGCGCTCGGCATCGCCATCGACTCGACGCCGCTCAACCCCAGGGCCTGGATGGGCACCCGCGTGCCATATTGGGAGGGACCGATCAGCTTCAAGGGCAGCCACACCGGGGTGGGCTATCTCGAGCTGACGGGATATTAACAAGCCGTCATCAGGGGGAACCGCGCATGTATCACTTCACCGCACTCGTCACCGTGCTCGCGCTCATGCTGTATTTCTACATGGGGGTCCGCGTCGCGCAAGCGCGCGCCAGGTTCGGCGTCAAGGCGCCGGCCGTCACCGGCAATCTCGATTTCGAGCGCACTTATCGCGTGCAGGTGAACACGCTGGAATGGATGCCGATCTTCCTGCCGGCGCTGTGGCTGTTCGCGATCTATGTCAGCGACCCGATCGCGGCCCTGATCGGCCTCGTCTGGATCGCGGGCCGCGCGATATACATGGTGTCCTATGCGAAGGCCGCGGAGAAGCGCGGCCCCGGTTTCGGCGTGCAGGCGCTCGCCGCATCCGTACTCCTCGCCGGCGCGCTGATCGCCATCCTGTGGCGGATGCTGCACGGCTGATTGCTGCACCCATCGCCGTCGCCCCGGCTTTCGCCGCGACGACGGCGATAGTGTGACGATCACTTCGTCAGCGGACAGCCGCTCTCCTTGGCGGTGAAGAACGCCTTGTCGCCGGGCACCGTGGCGAGCTGCTTGTAGTAGTCCCACGGCTTCTTCGATTCCGACGGCTTCTTGACCTCGAACAGGTACATGTCGTGGACCATGCGACCGTTGGCGAGCACCTTGCCCTGCGCGAAGGCGTCGTCGACCGGCAGCTCCTTCAGCTTCGCAGCCACCGCGTCGGCGTCCTTGGTTCCGGCGGCCTTCACCGCCTTCAGATAGGACAATGTCGCGGAATAGGTGCCGGCGTGGATCATGCTCGGCATCCGGCCGGTGCGCTTCATGAAGCGCTCGCTGAAGGCGCGGGACTTGTCGTCGCGATCCCAGTAGAAGCCTTCGGTGAGGATCAGGCCCTGCGCCGCCTCCAACCCGAGACCATGCACCTCGGACAGGGTCATCAGCAGGCCGGCGAGCTTCTGCCCGCCCTTGACGATGCCGAACTCGGCCGCCTGCTTGATCGAGTTGGTGGTGTCGAGGCCGGCATTGGCAAGCCCGATGATCTTGGCCTTCGAGCTCTGCGCCTGCAGCAGGAAGGAGGAGAAGTCCGACGAGTTGAGCGGGATGCGCACCGAGCCCAGCACCTTGCCGCCCTTCGACGTCACGATGTCGCTGGTGTCCTTCTCCAGCGCATAGCCGAAGGCGTAGTCGGCGGTCATGAAGAACCAGGTATCGCCGCCGGATTCGACCAGCGCGCCGCCGGTGCCGACCGCGAGCGCGCGGGTGTCATAGGCCCAGTGGAAGCCGTAGGGCGTGCAGGCATCGCCCGATATGCGCGAGGTCGCGGCACCGACGACGATGTCGATCTTCTTCTTCTCCTTCGACAGATCCTGGATCGCCAGCGCGACCGAGGAGGTCGTCAGCTCTGTGATCATGTCGACACCCTCGGTGTCGTACCAGCGCCGCGCGATCGACGAGGCGAGATCGGGCTTGTTCTGATGGTCGGCGGTGACCAGCTCGACCTTCTGCCCCAGCACCTCGCCGCCGAAATCCTCGATCGCCATCTTGGCCGCTTCGACGGAATATTTGCCGCCGTAGTCGGCATAGACGCCGGACTGGTCGTTGAGGATGCCGATCTTGACCTGCGCCGACGCCGGCGCCGCCGCCAGCAGCGCACCGACGGCCGCAAAAGCCAGCAAACCCGATTTCATATGGTCTCTCCCCGCATTTCTTGGTCTTGAGATGTCATTCGTTGGAATGCGCGCTCATGTTATGCCAGAACCCCGGCCACGCCCATCCCTTCCCGCCTCAGTCAATCGGCTGACAGCCATGTTGAGAGACGCAGGCTCCTCCGCTACATTCGCGTCCAAACAACGAGCCGTCCCGCCGGGATGGTGCGCAGGGAAGGAAACCGCCTGGACGCGTGAGGCAGCACCGTCTGCATCGCGTCGCCATGCCGAGGTGCCGCGGCAGGCGCCTCCCGCCTGCGCGCCGCGCCGCGGCGAGCTGCGCGCATCGGCAGGAGGACACATGTACACCGGCAAGCACGCCCGGCTGCGCCCATTGCAGCCCGCCTTCATCATGGCCTCGACCGGCGAGGCGGTGACCTATCGCGAGTTGGAGGCGCGCAGCAACCGGCTGGCGCATCTGTTCCGCCAACGCGGCCTGAAGCGGCTCGACCACTATTCGATCTTCATGGAGAACAACAGCCGCTATCTGGAGGCGTGCGGCGCCGGCGAGCGCTCCGGGCTGTATTTCACCTGCGTGAACTCCTATCTCACGCCTGGCGAGCTGGCCTACATCCTCAATAACAGCCGGTCGCGGCTTCTGATCACCTCCCTCGCCAAGCTCGACGTCGCGCGCGAGGCGCTGAAGGAGGCGCCCGACATCGAGCTCTGCATCGTCGCCGATGGCCGACGGGACGAACTTGGCGAGAGCGAGCGGATCGTCGGCCTCGCCGAGGCCACGGCCGGCCTGCCGGCGACGCCGATCGCCGACGAATGCGTCGGCACCGCGATGCTGTACTCCTCCGGCACCACGGGCCGGCCGAAGGGCATCCTGCGGCCGCTGCCCGAGCAGCCGCCGGTTCAGCAGCTTCCGATCTTCGACTTCCTGGAAAGGCTGTGGCGCTACCGCGAAGGCATGATCTACCTGTCGCCGGCGCCGCTCTATCACTCCGCGCCGCAGGCCGCGGTCAACCTCACCATCCGCGTCGGCGGCACCGCCATCATCATGGAGACGTTCGACCCCGAGCGCTACCTGCAACTGGTCGAGCAATGGGGCATCACGCATACGCAATTGGTGCCGACGATGTTCTCGCGCATGTTGAAACTGCCGGAAGAGATCCGCACGCGCTATGATCTCTCCTCGCTCGAGGTCGCGATCCATGCCGCCGCGCCCTGCCCGGCACAGGTCAAGGAGGACATGATCAGATGGTGGGGGCCGATCATCCACGAATATTACGGCGCCACCGAAGGCCTCGGCTTCACCGCCTGCGACAGCGCGGAATGGCTCGCGCATCGCGGCACCGTCGGCAAGGTGCTGTTCGGCGACCTGCACATTCTCGATGAGACCATGCAGCCGTGCCCGACAGGAACGGCCGGCACGGTGTGGTTCAAGACGGGATCGCCGTTCGAGTACTTCAACGACCCCGAGCGCACCAAGGAGGCCCGTTCGGCCGACGGCAGCATGAGCACCGTGGGCGACGTCGGCTATGTCGATGCCGACGGCTATCTCTATCTCACCGACCGCGCCACCTTCATGATCATCTCCGGCGGCGTGAACATCTATCCGCAGGAATGCGAGAACCTGCTGATCACGCATCCGAAGGTCGCCGATGCCGCCGTGTTCGGCGTGCCCAACCCCGATCTCGGCGAGGAGGTGAAGGCGGTGGTCCAGCCGATGTCGGGCATCATGCCCGGGCCCGAGCTGGAAGAGGAGCTGATCGCGTTCTGCCGGCAGTCGCTGTCGCGGCAGAAGGTGCCGCGCTCGATCGATTTCGAGAAGGAGCTGCCGCGGCTGCCGACCGGCAAGCTCTACAAGCGCCTGCTGCGCGACCGCTATTGGGGCAACAAGACGTCAAGGATCGTATAGGGCGGCACGACCTCGGATTGATCCTGGTCAAGCGCGCGCGGTGCCGCGCAGCTATTCTCCGCCAATTGCGATCGCAGCACGAGACGACGACATGCGCGCTCATCAAATCATGACCAGATCCGTGATCGCGGTGACGCCCGGAACCCCGGTGGCCGAGGCAGCGCGGATCATGCTGCGCAACCACATCGGCGGGCTGCCTGTGGTCGACGCGTCCGGCACGCTCGTCGGCATGGTCACGGACGGTGATTTCCTGCGCCGCGCCGAGCTCGGCACCGAACGCAGGCAAGGCCGCTGGCTCGACCTCCTGGTCGGCCGCGGCCGCATCGGCGCCGACTTCGTCCATTCCCACGGCCGTACGGTTGGCGACATCATGAGCCAGCCTCCGGTCACGGTCAGCGTCGATGCCAGCCTGGCGGAGATCGCCGAGATCATGGAGAAGCGCAACATCAAGCGTCTCCCTGTGATGAGTGGCGACCGGCTGGCCGGCGTGGTGACCCATACGGATTTCCTGCAAACCGTGGCCGACCTCGCCACTGCCGTTCCAGGCCCCACCCCTGACGATGACGGGATCCGCAACGCCATCCTCGATTCACTCGACCAGGCCGCCTGCAAGCATTGCCGCTTCAACGTCGTCGTCCGCAACGGTATCGCGCATCTCACGGGCGCGGTGCGCAGCGAGAAGGAGCGGGCCACGGCGATCGTGGCGGCCAAGAGCGTCCAGAGCGTCAGGAACGTGCGCGACCACATGTGGGTCTATCCGCCGCCAGAGGACGAGTTCGGCGGCGGTGACATCGTCTCGCTGCAGGACCAGCCGTCGACCGACGACGACCAGCCGCTGTGAGGAGAGCCGGGCGTGCGACGTGCCTCCGTACCATCGCTGCTGCTGCCGGTCCTGCTGTCCGCCCCGGCGGCCGCCGAGGATCTCGATCACGGCCGCCAGCTCGCCGAGCGCTGGTGCGCCGCCTGCCACGCCGTGGCCACAGAGCCGACCAAGTTCCGGCGCGCCCGGCCGTTCGTCGCCATCGCGGCCAGGGATGACGTGACGAAGGAGATGCTGGCCAAGTTCCTCCTGCTTCCCCACGCGACGATGGCCAACAATCCGCTCAGTGCGAATGATGCGGCCGACCTGGCAGGCTACATCCTCAGCCTGAGGAAGTAGTTGATGCGACATTCGCCAATGGGTTGAGCCGCCCCCCCGGTCGGCGGCGTCCGGATGCAAGCGGACCCCTGGCGCCGAACGTTCGGCGGCAATTTAGCAGGATCTCCTGGAACAAAACGCCCATGCCTGCGTTCTCCGTGTTCGCCGTCGTGAGCTGGAGCACGTCGCACGGCCCCAAGGGGGTCTGCTGACGGCAAATCGTCCTGTCCTCGTTGCCGGAAAAACCAACAACAAGCAGCGATCGAGATAGCCCTTGCATTTGTACACAAACAAGTTGGTAATCCGGTGCACGGCGTCTTCTCTGCCGACCTGTTAGCAAGGAGCCTGCGACGTGCACGGAATGCCCGGCGCCTCCCCCGCCCCACGCGTAACCGACGACGATACGGCCTATCTGGCGGCGATCGTGGAGTCCTCGGCCGACGCCATTGTCGGCACCACCGCCGACGGCGTCATCCGCAGTTGGAACGCGGCCAGCGAACGGATGCTGGGGTTCACCGCGGCTGAAATGATCGGCAGATCCGTCTCCGAGATCATCCCCCCCGAGCTGGCGGAAGAAGCGAGCGCCTTGCGCGCCAGGGTCAACGCGGGCGAAGCGATCGAGAGCTTCGAGACCGTCCGGCTGACCAAGCAGGGACGCCCGATCGAGGTCTCCATCACGTTTTCGCCGATCCGCAGCAGCACCGGCGTGATTGTCGGCATCTCCAAAGTCATCCGCGATGTCACGCTGTCGAAGAAGACCGAGCGTGCGGCGGCGATGCTCGCGGCCATCGTCGCCTCGTCCTCGGACGGCGTCGTCAGCAAGACGCTGGACGGCACGATCACCAGCTGGAACAAGAGCGCCGAACGCATCTTCGGCTTCTCGGAAGGCGAGATGATCAACCGCTCGATCCGCACGATCATCCCGCAGGAGCGCCAGGCCGAGGAGGACCGGATCCTCGCCACCGTCCTATCCGGCGCGATCATCGACAATTTCGAGACCATCCGCCTGCGCAAGGATGGGGCGCTCATCGACGTGTCGGTGACGGTATCGCCGGTCCGGGACTCCAGCGGCCGCATCATCGGCGCCTCCAAGATCGTGCGTGACATCACCGACAAGCGCCAGACAAGGGAGCAGTTGCGCACCTTGCTGGCCGAGGTGAACCACCGCAGCAAAAACCTGCTGTCGCTGGTGCAGGCGATCGCCCGGCAGATGACCCGTCACGGCCGCCAGCTCGACCTCAACCGCTTTCTGGAGCGCCTGCAGGCGATCGCGAGCAATCAGGATCTCCTGATCCAGAACGATTGGCGTTTCATTCCACTCGGCGGCCTGGTCCGCTCGCAGCTCGGGGCGTTCAGCGACTTGATCGGCGACCGCATCGCGATCGACGGGCCGCCGATCGAGCTGACGCCGGAGGCCGCGCAGTCGATCGGCATGGCAGTCCACGAGCTCGCCACCAACGCCGCCAAATATGGCGCACTGTCGAACGACGAGGGACGGATCGCGGTCCGCTGGACGCGCATCGACGACAGCTTCGACATGACGTGGGTCGAAAGCGGCGGACCTGAGGTCGCGCCGCCGGAGCACACCGGCTTCGGCAGCCGGGTGATTTCCGATCTGGTACGCGCCGGCCTGGATGGAACGGTCGAGGTCGAGTTCCTGCCGACCGGACTACGCTGGCACCTGAGGTGCCCCCTGCAACGCCTCTGCCGCGACCGTCATCATGCGCGACAGTGAGAAGACTCATCTCCTGATCGTCGAGGACGATCCCATGATCGGCTTCGACCTCGCGGTCGAGCTCGAAGCCGCCGGATTCACGGTCGTCGGCGTGGCGGCGACCGTGCACAAAGCCCTCCATCTGCTGGAGCGGAATCACTGCGATCTCGCCGTGCTCGACGTCAATCTCGGGCAGGAAACATCGGCGCCGATCGCGCGCGCTTTGGTCGCGGCCGGCGTGCCCTTCGTCGCCGTCACCGGCTATTCCGTCGATCAATGCCCGGAAGAATTCGCCACGGCACCGCTGCTGTCGAAGCCGTTCCAGACGTCGCGGCTGGTAGCCGCACTGAAGCGGCAATTGCATCAGTGAAGTCTGTTGCAGCGGGAGACGAGCTTCCGCGTGACGTGGCTGCAGCGGTTGCATCTTCGAGACAAGCCGACCTCTCCCCGCAACTGCCAGCGCAATCGCTTGTGGCGGTCTCCGTCTTTCGACCGTCTGTTTCCACGTCGTCATGGCCGGGCTTGTCCCGGCCATCCACATCGACGTCGCGCCCTGAAAGGACGCACGCAGGCAACTCACGCCCACCTGCCCGACGGTCAGGCCGCAATCTCCGCCACGATCCGCCCCGTCGTCACCTGGTCGCCCTCGGCGACCTCGATCGCGGTCACCGTTCCGGCGATGCCGGCGGTGTGGACGTGCTCCATCTTCATCGCCTCGAGCGTCACCACCGGCTGTCCCACAGCCACGCTGTCGCCCGGCTTCACCAGCACCGCGACCACACGACCATTCAACGCCGCGCGAACCCTGCCATCACCGCCGCCAGCGGCTGAGGATTGCGGCCTCGCCAACGTCACGTCGCGCAGCGCCAGCGTCTGGTCGCGATGCTGGACGAACAGCCGATCGTTGTCGCGGACGAAGCGCGCGCTCTCGACGATCTCGGCGTGACGAACGCGGATCGCATCATCCGTGAGCGACACGATCTCGAAGCGATGCTCTGCATCGCCACGCGTCACGCGATAGATTCCGTCACGCTCGCGCAGCAGCTCGCACTCGGCCACCTCACCGGCGATCTCAAACCGGAGCGGCGTCGCGAAGGCTGCCGCGAGCGAGCGGCCGCGGCGGACGGGATGCGCGAGCGGATGGCTGACGGAGAGCAGCAACGCACCCAGCGCGAGGTCTGCCGCTTCGACCGCCGGCGCACGCAGCTCGTCACGATGCGCCGCGATGAATGCGGTGGTCGCCTTGCCCGCGGAGAAGGCCGGATGCCGCAGGCAGGACATGAGGAAGGCCCGGTTGGTCGGGACGCCCAAGGCAATGGCCTGCTCCAATCCGGCGATCAGTCTTGCGCGCGCCTCCTCACGAGTCGCAGCATGGCTGATCAGCTTGGCGATCATCGAATCGTAATGGGGCGGGATCTCCGCGCCGGACTCCAGCGCATGCTCGACCCGGATCGTCCCGGGCATCTGCCACAGCGTCATCCGCCCGGACTGCGGCATGAAGTCGTGCGCCGCATCCTCGGAGCACAGTCGCACCTCGATCGCGTGACCCGAGAAGCTGATCTGCTCCTGGCGCAACGGCAGGGGCTCGCCCGCGGCGATGCGCAATTGCCATTCGACGAGATCGAGTCCCGTCAGTGCCTCTGTCACGGGATGCTCGACCTGCAGCCGCGTGTTCATCTCCATGAAGTAGAATTGGCCGTCGCCGTCGAGCAGGAATTCCAGGGTGCCGGCGCCCTCATATCCGAGCGCCTTCACCGCCTGCACCGCCACGGCGCCCATGCGCACGCGCAGCTCCGGCCCGACCGCGGGCGACGGCGCCTCCTCGATCAGCTTCTGGTGCCGGCGCTGCACCGAACAGTCGCGCTCGCCGAGATGGATGGCATTGCCGTGCCGATCGCCGAACACCTGGATCTCGATGTGGCGCGGATTGGCGATCGCCTTCTCCAGGATGACGGTGCCGTCACCGAACGCGGCGGCCGCTTCGGAGCGCGCACTGCGCAGCAAATCGGGGAACGCGCCGGCGTCTGTCACGAGCCGCATGCCGCGGCCGCCGCCACCGGCGACGGCCTTGATCATTACCGGGAAACCAATGCGGCGCGCCTCGCGCAGCATCGCGTCGTCGCCCTGGTCCTCCCCCTGATAGCCGGGTACGCAGGGCACACCGGCGCAACTCATGATCACCTTGGCGCCGGCCTTGTTGCCCATCGCCTTGATCGCCTCGGGCGATGGCCCGATGAACACCAGACCGGCCTCCTTGCACGCTTGCGCAAAATCCTCGTTCTCGGCGAGGAAGCCATAACCGGGATGCACGGCATCCGCGCCCGTCGCCTTTGCGGCGGCAATGATCGCTGCGATGTTGAGATAGGACTGTGCCGGCGGCGGCGCGCCGATGCGGACCGCCTGATCGGCGAGCCGGACATGCGGCGCCTCAAAATCTGCATCGGAATAGACTGCGACCACACCGTAGCCGAGCCGGCGCGCGGTGCGCATGACCCGCAAGCCGATCTCACCGCGGTTGGCGATCAGCACCTTGTGGAACGGCCTGCGTTGCATTCCCGTCATCTCTCCGCTCATGGCCTGGACACCGAGAACTGCATGCGCTGCGGCTGCCGCGCTTCCGCCTCGCGGCAGATCGCCAGCACCTCCGACAGCACCGCGCGGGTGTCGCGCGGATCGATCACGCCGTCGTCGAGCACGCGCGCCGAAGTCGCAAACACGTCCATCTGGCTGTCGAACACGCCGATGATCTGCGCCTTCATGGCGTCGAGCTTCTCGCGTTCCACCGGCTTGCCGCGGCGCGCTGCGGCCGCTTCGGTCACGATCGCCATCGTCTCCGCCGCCTGCTCACCACCCATCACGGCGGTCTTGGCGTTGGGCCAGGAGAAGCAGAAGCGCGGGTGGAAGCCGCGGCCGCACATGCCGTAATTGCCCGCCCCGAACGAGGCCCCGCAATAGATCGTGATCTGCGGCACGGTCGCCGACGTCACCGCCTGGATCATCTTGGAGCCGTGTTTGATCATGCCGGCCTCCTCATAGGCGCGGCCGACCATGTAGCCGGTGGTGTTGTTGAGATACAGGATCGGTGTGCGCGTCTGGCAGCAGGCCTGGATGAAGTGCGTCGCCTTGTTGGCGCCCGCCGGATCGAGCGGGCCATTGTTGGTGACGATGCCGATCGCCTGGCCCTCGATGCGGGCATGGCCGCACACCGTCGCAGGCCCGTAGTTCGGCGCCATCTCGACGAAGTCACTGTCGTCGACGATGCGCGCAATGACCTGGCGCATGTCGACGGGGCGCTTGTGGTCGAGCGGCATGATGCCGAGCAGCTCCTCCTGATCGTAGCGCGGCGGCTGTACCGGCGACGACTCCTGCGATGGCCGGTCCCAGTTGAGCTTGCCCATGATTTCGCGCGCGATGCGCAGCGCGTCGCGATCGTCCTCGGCGAGATAGTCGCCGAGCCCGGAGATCGAGGTGTGCATCTCGGCGCCGCCGAGCTCCTCCTCGGTGGCGATCTCGCCGGTCGCGGCCCTCAACAGCGGCGGCCCGGCGAGGAAGGCACGGGTGCGTCCGCGCACCATCACGATGTAGTCGGACAATCCGGTCTGATAGGCGCCGCCCGCGGTCGACGAACCATGCGTCACGGTGACGACCGGAAGGCCCGCCGCCGAGAGCCGCGCCAGATTGCGAAAGATGTTGCCGCCGCGGACGAAATCCTCGACGCGGTAGCGCAGCAGGTTGGCACCGGCACTCTCGACCAGTTGCACGTAGGGCAGCTTGTTCTCCAGCGCCAGCTCCTGCACGCGCAGGGTCTTGTCGAGGCCGTAAGGCTGCAGCGCGCCAGCATCGATGCCGGCGTCGTTCGCCGAGACCATGCAGCGCACGCCGGACACGAAGCCGATGCCGGCGACGACGCCGCCGCCCGGCACACTCTTGGCCGGGTCCGGCGTATCGAACATGTAGCCGGCAAGCGTCGATAGCTCCAGGAACGGCGCGCCGGGATCGAGCACCAAGGCGACGCGCTCGCGCGGCAACAACTGGCCGCGCTGATGGAAGCGCTCCTTTGCCGCCGCCGAGGCATTGCGCGTGCGCGCCTCGAGATCGCGCATCCGCGCGATCAGGTCGAGCATGCCGTCACGGTTGGCTTGGAAGGCCGCGCCGGCGGGAGAGATGGTGTTGTCGATCACTGCCACGAACGAGGTTCTCTCTTTTGGCCGTCATTCCGGGGCGCGCGGAGCGCGAGCCCGGAATCCATACTCCCGATGGTGGTTATGGATTCCGGGCCTGGCCCTTCGGGCCATCCCGGAATGACGGCGGAAGTCGTTGATACGGCTCACGCGCTCTTCGCGAAATGCTCGCCATAGGCCTGGCGCAGCTCGACCTTGCGCAGCTTGCCGGTGGCCGTCATCGGCATCTCCTCGAGCACCCGCACCAGCTTCGGCACCTGGAAGCCGCCAAGCGACTTGCGGCAGTGCTCGAGCAGCTCGGTCTCGCTGGCCCGCGCGCCGGGCTTGAGCTTGACGAAGGCCGAGACGGCCTCGCCCCATTGCGGATGCGGCAGGCCGACGACGGCGGCATTCTGCACCGCCGGATGCGCCAGCAGGGTCTCCTCGATCTTGACCGAGGCGACGTTCTCACCGCCGGACTTGATCATGTCCTTCTTGCGATCGAGGAACAGCACCTCGCCCTTGTCGATGACCGCGAGGTCGCCCGTGTGGTGCCAGCCGAACTTGCGGGCGTCCTCGGTCGATTTCGGATCCTTGTAGTAGCCCAACATCACGTTGGGCCCGCGATGCACCAGCTCGCCGATCTCGCCGGGCGGCAGCAGATTTCCGGCATCGTCCATGATGGCGGTCTCGTTGACGAACAGCGACTCGCCCCAGTAGTTGCCGAAGCGGTCGAGCTGGACCTCGGGCCGCGACATCGTCGTCGCCGGATACATCTCGGTCTGACCGCTCGTCAGCGCGAAGTTCGGACACAGCTCCTTGATCGCGCGCTCCAGCAGCGGCCGGCCCATCGGCGCCATGGTGTAGAGGCAGGTGCGCAGATGCGAAAGATCGAACTCCTTCCGCCGCGGATGATCGAGGATGGCTTGGTACATCAGCGGCAGACCGACGAACACGGTCAGCCGATCGCGTACGATCGCCTCCATGCAGGCGACCGGGTCGAAGCCGCGCATCAGCGCCATGCGGCCGCCGACCGAGAGATAGCTGAGCAGCAGCACGTGACCGGCACAGTGGAACAGCGGGAACTGCCCGGTGATGCCGTCGTCGCGCGAGAGCTGCATCTCGATGCAGTTGCTCATGACGGCCATCACCACGGCAAGGTGACAGTGCATCGCGCCCTTCGGCCGCGACGTCGTGCCCGACGTGTAGATGATCATCGCGAGATCGCGATCGTTGATCTCGATCTCGGGCTCGACGTCCGAATGCCCCTGGATGAGGTCGGTGAAGCTGGCGAGCCCCGCGGTCCTCGCCGTGCCGGTGAGATCGACGGCGACCAGCTCGACGCCGCGCTGTTCCAGCGCCGCCCGCCGCTCCGGCTGCGCAAACAGATTGTCATCGACGAGCGCGAAGCGCACCTCGGCATGGCCGAGGATGTAATCCATGTCGGCGGGCCCGAGCATCGTATTGATCGGCACCCAGACGAGACCGGCGCGATGGATGCCGAACAGCGCTTTGACGAACTCGATCGAGTTGTTGCAGACGGTCGAGATCTTCTCGCCCGGCTTCAGCCCCTTGGCGACGAGATGGTTCGCAAACCGATTGGCATCGCGCTCGAGCTCGGTGAACGTCACCTGACGGGCGCCATCGGTGATCGCCACCCGCTCGGGAAAGCGGCGCGCCGCGCGCTTCAGGAGGTCGCCGATCGCAACCCGGCCGATGCGGCCGGGACCGGACACGCCGCCGGTGGCGTCGAGATTGGTCATTGGTCTGTTCCCTCCCCATTCACGTCATTGCGAGGAGCCGAAGGCGACGAAGCAATCCAGGGCGTCATGCAGAACTCTGGATTGCGTCGCTGCGCTCGCAATGACGGCGTCTGCCTGCGTCAGTTCACCGTGCCGAACATCTGCCGCGCCTCGTCCGGGCTTGCGATCTCGCGGCCGGCGCGCCGCGCGCACGCCGCGATGGCCTCGATCAGCTGGCCGTTCGAGGTCACCTTGGTGCCGTCGGCGAGATAGAACGTGTCTTCCAGCCCGGTGCGGAGATGGCCGCCGAGCTCGGCGCAGCGCTGGTGCAGCGGCCAGATCTCCGCCCGGCCAATCGCCGTGACTTGCCAGTGCGCTTCCTGCAGCTTCAGCTTGAGCAGGATCGGCAGCAGCTCGGGATCGGCCGGCATGCCGGAGGCGACGCCCATCACGAAGTTGTATTCGAGCGGGCCGTCATACATGCCGGCCTGGCGATACATGCCGACGCAGCGGACGATGCCGACATCGAAGCATTCGAATTCCGGGATCGTGTGCGCGTCCTTCATCGCGGCGAGATAGTCCTGGATCTTCTCGACCGAGTTGTCGAACATCATCGGCGGCCAGGCCCAATTGTTGTCGGCCTTGACCTTCAGATAGTTCAGCGAGCCGGCATTGCAGGCCGCGATCTCCGGCCGGGTCTGCCGGATGCAGTCGAGCGCGCCTTGATAGTTCGGTCCGGACACGCCCGAGGTGTGATTGATGATCACGCCGGGACAGGCCTCCCGGATCGCCTGCTGAATCTCGCGGGAGACGTCGACGTCCCAGGACGGCAGATGCCCCTTGCCCGGCGCCTGCTGGCGCAGATGAATGTGCATGATCGCAGCACCAGCGTCATAGGCGCGCCGCGCCTCGCGCGCCATCTCCTCGGGCGTGACCGGCACATGATGCTGCCTGGGATCGGTGAGCACGCCGTTCAGCGCGCAGGTGATGACGGCTTTGTCGCTCATGGCACTCGTTCGATGGGCTGCGCGCAGGCGGCGCTGTGCTGACAGGGTCCGTATATGACGGCCGCACGCCGGGATCTGCTTGCGTTGACTCGCTGGTGACATGCGGCGCAACCGGATATTGCTTTGCATCAAGTCCGCGGCCGGAAACGGCGCTAAGCGGTTCCTGCTTCTCCTCACGGGCGTGCAATGTCGATCGACCCACAACCTGCGCCGATGTTTCCCAATGGCTTGAGCGCGGCGGAGGCAGCGCGCCGGCTGCGGACGGAAGGCTTCAACGAGCTGCCGCAACCGGGCTCGCGCTCGATCCTGCGCCTCGTCGCCGACGTTCTGAAGGAACCGATGCTTCTCCTGCTGCTGGGCGGCGCCGGCATCTATCTCGCGCTGGGCGACGCGGCGGAAGCGATGCTGCTCGGCGTGTTCGCCTCGGCCTCCGTCTTCATCACCATCGTGCAGGAGGCGCGGACCGAGCGCGTGCTGGAATCGCTGCGCGACCTGTCAAGCCCGCGCGCCCTGGTGATCCGCGACGGCGAGCGCATCCGCATCGCCGGCCGCGAGGTGGTGCGCGGCGATCTCATCGTGCTGGCGGAAGGTGATCGCGTCGCAGCCGATGCGGTGCTGCGGCAATGCGACGATCTGCTGACAGATGAATCGTTGCTGACAGGCGAATCCGTGCCGGTGCGCAAGCGGCCGGCCGCCGGCGAAGCGATGGACGCGGCAACCGTGGCCGGCGGCGACGACCAGCCCTTCGTGTTCTCCGGCAGCCTGGTGGTGCGCGGCGGCGGCATTGCCGAGGTGATGGCGACCGGGCCGCACACGGCGATCGGCAGGATCGGCCAGTCGGTGACCGCCCTGGAGACCGAGACGCCGCGGTTGCGGCAGCAGACCCGGCGCCTGGTGCTGGCGTTCGCGATCGCCGGCGCCATCGTGGTTGCGGTCACGGTCGTGCTCTATGCGGTGTACCGCGGCGGCTGGCTGGAGGGAATCCTCGCCGGCATCGCGCTGGGCATGTCGATGCTCCCGGAGGAATTCCCGGTGGTGCTGACGGTGTTTCTGGCGATGGGCGCCTGGCGCATCTCGCAGGCGCGGGTGCTGACGCGGCGCGCTTCGGCGATCGAATCGCTCGGCGCCGCCACCGTGCTGTGCTCCGACAAGACCGGCACGCTGACGCAGAACCGCATGATGGTGGCCAGGCTGGTGCTGCCGGACGGCGGCGCGCTGCAGCCTGCGACGGCGACGCCGGACGCCATCGCACCGCCCTTCCGCGATCTCGTCGCCACCGCCGTGCTCGCCTGCGACCCGCAGTCGCATGATCCGATGGAGCAGGCGCTGCACGCGCTCGGCGCCGACGCCACCGCGGGCGCCACGTTGCAGCGGCGCTACGGTCTGCGCCCCGACCTGCTGGCGATGACCAACGTCTGGTCGCGCGACGGCGCCGGCGTCGCTGCGGCCAAGGGCGCGCCGGAAGCGATCGCATCGCTCTGCGGCGTCGATGGCGGCGAGCTGGCGGCGCTGCAGGCGCGCGTCGAGACGCTCGCCGCCGAGGGCCTGCGCGTGCTCGGCGTCGCCCAGGCGAGCTGGAGCGGCGAGGCGCTCCCCGACACACAGCAGGACTTCGCGTTCTCGTTCCGCGGTCTCGTCGGCTTCGCCGACCCGCTGCGTCCGGAGGTGAAGGATGCCGTCGCCGAGTGCCGCTCCGCCGGCGTCCGCGTCATCATGATCACCGGCGACTATCCCGCGACGGCCACCGCCATTGCGCGGCAGGCCGGGATCGATCCCGAGCGCGTCATCGCGGGCCCCGAGCTTGCCGATCTCGACGACGACGCCCTGGCGCTTGCGGCGCGCGCGCCGACGGCGTTCGCGCGCATCATGCCGGAGCAGAAGCTGCGCATCGTCACCGCGCTCAAGGCCTGTGGCGAGATCGTCGCGATGACCGGCGACGGCGTCAACGACGCGCCGTCGCTCAAGGCCGCGCATATCGGCATCGCGATGGGCGGCCGCGGCACCGACGTCGCGCGCGAGGCCTCGGCGATCGTGCTGCTCGACGATGATTTCGGCTCGATCGTCAAGGCGATCCGGCTCGGCCGGCGCATCTACGACAATCTGCGCAAGGCGATGAGCTTCATCCTCGCCGTGCACTTTCCCATCGCCGGGCTGGCGCTGCTGCCGCTCGTCACGGGCCTGCCGCTGCTGCTCGGACCCGTGCACATCGCCTTTCTCGAAATGATCATCGATCCCGTCTGTTCGCTGGTGTTCGAGGCCGAGACCGAGGAAAGCGACATCATGCGGCGGCCGCCGCGCGATCCGCAGGAGCCATTGCTGCCGCGGCCGCTGGTGCTGTGGGGGGCGCTGCAGGGCATCCTGGCGATGCTCACCACGGGCGGCGTCCTGCTGCTGGCACACCGCAACGGCATGCCGGACGACGAGCTCCGCGCGCTGGTGTTCTTCACCCTGGTGTCGGTGATCGTCAGCCTGATCTTCGTCAACCGCTCGTTCTCGAGCTCGCTGCGCGAGGCGCTGCTGCGGCCGAACCGCATGCTGCTGCTGGTGATCGGCTTCGTCGTCGCCGTGCTCGCGACCAGCCTGACGCTGCCCGCCGCCGCGGCGCTGTTCCGGTTCGGACCGCTGCACGCCGACGATCTCGCCCTGACCGCGACAGCCGCGCTGACCACGCTGATCCTGCTCGAACTGTCGAAGTTTCCGCTGCGCGCCGCGCTCGCGCGGCACGCAGCCAGGAAAGGTCAGGTCAAGGCGACCTCGCCGGCGCGGTAGATCGCGAGATCGCGCGAGCCGGAGAAGATCGCGCGCGGCTTCAGCCCGTAGAAGCGGCGGATCGAGTGGCTGAAATGCGTGGAATCCGGATAACCGATGTCCTGCGCGAGATGCGCCAGGTTGAGGTCCTGGTTGGCGTAGTTGAGCAGATGCCGCGCGCGCTTCCAGGCGCGGAACGAGCGGAAGGAGATGTCGGTCTCCTCCTTGAACAGATGCAGGAAGCGCGACGTCGAGAGCCCGACGGCGGCGGCGCAGCTCTCGGCCGTGGCCGGCTCGCCGGAGAAGCGGCTGATCAGGCCGATCGCCTTGACCACGCGGGGATCGAGCGTCCGCTGCGGCAGCACCTCGCCGAAGCACAGCCGGTCGAACACGGCGCTGGTGACGTCGCCGCTCAGCGGCCGCTGCACCAGCTCCTCATAGGCGGCGCGGATGCGGCCAGCATAGGCCTCCGCCTCGCGGGTGACCTTGCTCGCGAAGCGATCCAAGGTGCCGATCGGCACGCTCTCCGGCTCGATCGTTACGACGATGACGGTCCGATAGTCACTCTCGATCGTGTGCGGCCTGTTGGGCGGCACGACCAGCAGCTCGCCGCGACGCTCCTCGCCGCCATCGGGAATCAGCCGCAGGCTGCCGGTGAGCGCGACGTAGATATGGCACGCGCCCGAGCAGCGCTGGCGCGGACGGCCGAGCAGCCCGGCGTAGAAGACGCGCTCGGGCGTGATCAGCATGAGATGGCCGGAGTCCCGGCGGGTCACATCCATGGTCTTCCTCCTGAGGCGCGGCTCTGTCGGCCGCTTCTTTGGAGAAGAACCATAGCGCAATTCGCGCCCCTGTCATCGGCGACGATTGCCGATTTTTGTCGCGGTTAACTCACCGATCCGAGATGATCGTCATTCCGGGGCGCGCGTGAGCATCGCCCCGGAATGACGTGCCTAAAGCTACGGCCTTACCCGCGGCTCGATGCCCTGCTCCACGCCCGCGCGCTGCTCGGCGGCGCGTGCCCTCTGATAGCCCTCGCGCTGCTGCAATCGCACCCAATAGGCAGCCACATTCGGCCCAAAATCCTTGGCGAGCCCAAGCGTGTCTGCGAGACGCAATGCATAGCCGATCACGATGTCGGCCGCGGTGAAACGACCCCCGCACAAGAACTCGGCATTCGCGGTCGCTGCCTCCACGGCGCGCAGCCGTCCCAGGAACCACTTGGCATAATCCGTGGCGACCTGCGGCGAGCGACGCTCCTCCGGCTCGAGCTGAGTGTATCGCAATACCAGCGTCTGCGGGAACGTCAGCGTGGCGTCGGAGAAATACATCCAGTTCAGGAACGCGCCGTAGTCCTTTTCCTCAGGCCCGACCATCAGCGGCGTCGGGCCGTGCTTGATGCCGAGATAATGGCAGATGCCCGAGGACTCCGTCATCTTCGTCTCGCCGTCGATCATGAACGGGATCGTGCCGAGCGGATTGATCGCCAGATACTCCTTCGCCAGCACCCGCGGCGGGAACGGCAGCATCTTCAACTCGTAGTTAAGTCGAAGCTCTTCCAGCATCCACAACGGGCGAAACGAGCGGGCGCCGTCGCAATGATACAGCGTGATCATCAGGCGCTCCCAGCTTTGCCGGTGCCGGGCAAAGTCCCCATCATCTTGCACAGGATGGTCAACATGACCTCGTCGGCGCCGCCGCCGATCGAGCTCAGGCGCGAATCGCGATAGGCGCGGCTGACCGGGGTCTCGTTCATGAAGCCCATGCCGCCCCAATATTGCAGGCAGGCGTCGGTGAGCTCGCGGCCGAGCCGGCCGGTCTTGAGCTTCACCATGGTCGCGAGCCGCGTCACGTCCTCGCCGGCGATCAGCGCCTCCGCAGCCTGGTAGGTCAGCGCGCGCAGCAGCTCGACCTCGGTCTGCATTTCCGCGAGCTTGAAATGGACGACCTGGTTGTCGAGGATCGAGCGACCGAAGGCCTTGCGGTTGCGCGTGTACTCGATGGTCGCGTTGATGATGGACTCATGCGCCTTCAGGCAGGCGGCGCCCGCCCACAGTCGCTCCTCCTGGAACTGCATCATCTGATAGGTAAAACCCTGCCCCTCCTCGCCGATGCGGTTGCGCTTGGGCACCCGGACGTTGTCGAAGAAGATCTGCGCGGTATCCGACGAGCGCATGCCCATCTTGTCGAGCTTGCGCGCGACCTGCACGCCCTTGCTCTTCATCGGCACGCAGATCAGCGACTTGTTGCGATGGACAGGTCCGTCGCTGGTGTTGGCGAGCAGGCAGATGAAATCGGCCTGGGTGCCGTTGGTGATCCACATCTTGCCGCCATTGATGACGTAGTCGTCGCCATCGCCGCGCGCCTGGGTCTTGATCGAGGCGACATCGGAGCCCGCGCCGGGCTCGGAGACGCCGATGCAGGCGACGTAGTCGCCGGAGATCGCGGGCGCCAGGAACTCCTTGCGCACCTCGTCGGAGCCGAACCGCGCCAGCGCCGGCGTCGCCATGTCGGTCTGCACGCCGATCGCCATCGGGATCGCGCCGCAATTGATGGCGCCGAGCTCTTCCGCCATCATCAGCGCGTAGGAATAGTCCAGCCCCTGGCCGCCGAACTCGACCGGCTTGTTGAGGCCGAGAAAGCCGAGGTCACCGAGCTTCTTGAACAGCTCATGCGCAGGGAAGATGCCGGCTTCCTCCCATTCGTCGACGTGAGGATTGATCTCGGCGGCGATGAACTTCTGCAGGATGCGGCGCGGTTCGTCGTGGTCGGCGGAGAAGAGCATGTTTCATTCCCTGTCATTCCGGAGCGATCGCGAGCGACCGAACCGGGAATCTCGATATGGTCTCATTTGACTGAGTCACGCTCGTCATTCCGGGGCAAGGCCGCAGGCCTTGAACCCGGAATCCAGAGATTGCTTTGCGTTCGTTGCAACAACCTCGAGATTCCGGGTTCAGCCCTGCGGGCTGCCCCGGAATGACGCGCGCGGGAGGCACGCGTCACAATCCCATCTGCCGGCTCGCCAGGTCCTTCATGATCTCCTCGGTGCCGCCGCCGATGGCGTTGACCTTGACCTCGCGATAGATCCGTTCCACGCGGACACCCCGCATGAAACCGGCGCCGCCGAAGATCTGCACGGCTTCGGAGGCGCAGTAGGCCATCGTCTGCGTCGCCTGGTTCTTCATCATGCAGATCTCGGCGACCGGATTGTCACCCTGTTCGAGCCGCCACGCCAGCATTTCCAGCATCGCCTGCGATGCCGCCACGCGCTGCGCCATGTCGACCAGCTTGTGGCGGATGACCTGGTGCTGCGCGAGCGGCTTGCCGAAGGTTTGGCGCTCCTTGGCGTAGGCAATCGCATCGTCGAGGCAGACACGGGCGTAGGCCGTGCAGCTCGCCGCCATGCCCATCCGCTCGCTGTTGAAATTGTGCATGATCAGCTTGAAGCCCTGCCCCTCCTCTCCGATCAGGTTCTCGACGGGCACGCGGCAGCCGTCGAAATGCAGGGTCGCGGTGTCCGACGCCCACCAGCCCATCTTGTCGAGCTTGGTGCGCGTCAGCCCCGGCGTGTCGCCCGGCACGAGCAGCAGACTGACGCCAGCCGGCCCCGGTCCGCCGGTGCGCACCGCGACCGTGATGTAGTCGGCCCGCATCCCGGAGGTGATGAATGTCTTCTCGCCGCTGACGACATAGTGATCGCCGTCGCGGACGGCCCGGGTCCTGAGATTGGCAACGTCTGAGCCACCGCTCGGCTCGGTGATCGCCAGCGCCGAGATCTTGCGCCCAGCCAGAATCTCCGGCAGCACGCGCGCCCTCACCTGCGGCTGCGCGGCGCGCGCGATCGGCGGCGCGCCGATCGTATGGCTCATCAGGCTGGCGCTGATGCCTCCGGCACCCGCACGCGCCAGTTCCTGCGACGACACGATCTTCATGAACTGGTCGGCCGGCACGCCGCCGAATTCCTCCGGGAAGCCGAGCCCAAGCAGGCCGATCTCCGCCGCCTTCAGATATAGCGCGCGCGGAAATTCTCCGGCCTCGTCCCACGCGCTCGCGAACGGCGCGATCTCCTTGTCGACGAAGCGCTTGATGACGTCGCGGAAGGCCTCGTGCTCGGCCGTGTAGAACGGGCTTTTCGTCATGGCGGTGCCGGGAGCATCCTGCTTCGTGCGCTTCCGAAGATGCGCCGGAAACGCCCGCATCAACTTGCGTGGAGTGGCTGACCGGCAAAATCACCTGCGGCGCGCCCGGTCGGCCCGGCCGGCCTCCCGGGGCCAGCGCCTGGACGCAAGACAGTGCATTGCACACATCTGCCCACTCGTTGCCGTGAGCGGCCTTCCATGGTCGCCATCGCCGCAAGCCAAGAACAAGAACAAGAATCACGAAAATTCAACCAGAGGAAGCCCAGGGAATGTTGCCGATGACGACCAGGACACTGCTCTCATTCGCGGCCGCGGCCGCCTTTTCCGTACTGGCGAGCCAGAGCGCGCTTGCGCAAAAGAAATACGACACCGGCGCCACCGACACCGAGATCAGGATCGGCAACGTCGAGGCCTATAGCGGCCCGGCCTCGGCCTACGGCATCATCGGCAAGACCGAGGAGGCCTATTTCAAGATGATCAACGATCAGGGCGGCATCAACGGCCGCCGGATCAACTTCATTTCCTATGACGACGGCTACAGCCCGCCGAAGACGGTCGAGCAGGTGCGCAAGCTGATCGAGAGCGACGAGGTGTTCCTGGTGTTCAACGCGCTGGGCACGCCGACCCAGACCGCCGTGCAGAAATATCACAACGCCAAGAAGGTGCCGCAGCTGTTCCTCGCCACCGGCGCCAGCAAATGGAACGACCCGAAGGAATTCCCCTGGACCATGGGCTTCCAGCCGAGCTACCGCGTCGAGGCGCGGATCTTCGCCAAGTACATCCTCAAGGAGAAGCCGAACGCGAAGATCGCGATCTTCTATGCCAATGACGATTTCGGCAAGGACTACGTCCTCGGCATCAAGGAGGTGCTCGGCGACAAGGCCAAGACCATGATCGTCGCCGAGGAGAGCTACGAGACCACCGAGCCGTCGATCGACTCCCACATCGTCAAGCTCAAGGGCACCGGCGCCGACGTGTTCGTCAACATCTCGACGCCGAAATTCGCGGCGCAGGCGATCAAGAAGATCGCCGAATTGGAATGGAAGCCGATGCATCTGATGACCGACGTCTCGATCTCGATCGGCGCGGTGATGAAGCCGGCCGGCCTCGAGGCGTCCGAGGGCGTGCTGTCCGCCGGCTATCTCAAGGATCCGTCGGACCCCCAGTGGAAGGACGACGAGGGCATGAAGAAGTTCATGGCCTTCATCGACAAGTACATGCCGGGCGCCAACATCTCCGACGCCAACCTCGCCTATGGCTATGCCGCGGCCCAGACCATGGTGCAGACCCTGAAACAGTGCGGCGACACTCTCACCCGCGACAACGTCATGAAGCAGGCCGCCAGCCTCAAGGACTTCGCGCCGGATACCCTGATCCCGGGCATCAAGGTCAACACCGGCCCCAACGACTTCGCCCCGATCGAGCAGCTCAAGATGATGCAGTTCAAGGGCGGCAAATGGGACCTGTTCGGCGACATCATCAGCGCGGACGTCGGGGGATAGCAGCGTCGCTGCGGCGCCTCACTCGGAATCGTCCAACGACGCGCCGCATCGCTTGAGCCCCCCTCTCTCTACGCCGACGATCGGCTCCCCTCCCCCTTGCGGGGAGGGGTTGGGGGTGGGGGTCTCCGCACTCCAAAGGCCGTGAAGGGCACAGCGCATTTCGGCGCCGCAACCACCCCCCAGAACAATTCCTTCTCATCACCCCAATACTTCGAGCGGTCTTCGTGGACCCCCACCCCCGACCCCTCCCCGCAAGGGGGAGGGGAGCAGACTGCCCGTGACGCAACATTCTGCCATCCAAAAACTTATTGCTATTTTTCCGAATCCATGATCATCTCTCGACATCCCGCCTCACCGCAGAGGGGCGTTGCGCGCGATCGTCACGACACGCGAGGCGGGGATGCGGTGGCCGCGAGAGATCGCAGCGTCTTCTCACGAGGGCGCGGACGAACGATCGCTCGCGGACGTGAAGTCGCAGCGTCCTGACACCCCGAAGCTGGTGTCCAGCGCAATGCGCGCAAGCGCATTGTCGCCATGGTGGCCAACAAGCCGGCGCACCAGGGAGACTGCGTATAAGCGTTCAACCCATCGCGCAGGGAATGCCGGCGTGCTCGGCTTTGCCTGTGGTACCTGCCGCCTGCATTCTTTTCGCAGGCGGGCCATGGGTGAGGCCTTCACCCGGCATTCCCTGCGCCCTCTGCACTTTCAGGAGGGACGAACCGGTCGCATAGCTCGGGCGTCACCCGCCGCGAGACGGTATCTTTGTGCCCCTCTTTCACAATTTCCGAGCGTTGCTGAGACCCGAATTGCTCGCAACGTTCGCGCTGTTTGAGATGTGAATCCGATCTCCCCTCCCGTCGTCCCGGACAAGCCGTGACGTGCGCCAGCACGCCGCGGCGCCGATCCGGGACCTATACGCCGCAGCAGACATGAGGGGCGAGATGCTCATGACTATCCTGCCTCAACCCACGCCCTATGGTTATGGATCACGGCGTTCGCCGGGATGACGGGGGTGCGTTGAGGCGATGCCGCCCCCCCAACATGCTCCGTCATTGCGAGTGAAGCGAAGCAATCCAGGCTGAGTGCGAGACTCTGGATTGCTTCGTCGCTTCGCTCCTCGCAATGACGGTGGTGAGTTTTGCGCCCAACACGTCACGGCACGCCCTGCACGAACAGCGCGAACGGCTCCTCGACCGTCTTGCGCAGGTGCTCGCGATACAGCGGGTAGTGCCGGTCATCCGCGCCGAGCCGGCCGAAGCTCGGCTCATCGACATTGCGCAGCGGCAGCAGCGCGATCGGCGCGGCGATCGGTGTCAGCAGCGAGCCGCGGCCGGCGAGCAGGGTCGTGATGATGCCGTACATCTCGCCGGTAATGGTGGGACGCGACACCGTGATCAGCCGGTGCTGGCCGTGGCGGTTGGTGACGAGGTAGACGAAGCCGGACTGGTTGGGCACGGCGACCTCGCCGAACTGCGTGAACGCCGCATCGAGCCGCGCGCCCTCGCGAAACACCAGCGACGACGCCGCATCGTCCCAGACGATGTCGGTGCGGTACGCATAGACGGCGTCCTTGTCGCCGAATGACGGCCGCAAGGTGACGTAGGTGCCCTCGATCCACTCCACAGCCCGCCGCGAATAGGAGCCGAGGCTGTCGGGCGCAATGCCGCCGCTTGCGGCAGGTGCGGCGAGAGGTGCACTCGGCGGCTTGCGCAGGGACATGCCGAGCGCCTGCTCGAGCCGGACGATGGTAGCGAGCGTGAACGGGCGGCGGCCGCCGAGGGCCTTCTCCAGGGTCGAGAGGCTCAGCTTGGCCTGCTCCGCCAGCGCCTGCCGCGACATCCGGCGCCGCGCGATCTCCTCGCGGATGGTCTCCGCGACCTGCCGGCTCTGTTCGTCGGAAAGCTCGCTGTTGTCCGGGTTCGACATCCTGTCCCCTGCCGCGTGATGCGTACCTCTTCTAGCAGACGGACAAATCGGCACAAACCCGGACAGATCAGCCGCGCTCTCGATCACCACCGGACATGCGCAGGCGGGCGGCGGCCGAACAAGACCGACCATTCCGCTCGCGGCGCTGACGCGCTGCGCTCAGTGTCGGGATGCCGAAATTGTTCGTTGCGGAGCCAATGATGAGCGAGACGATGGACCACGATATCAGAAGCAGCACCCATCCGGTCCGGTCGTGGATCGTGACCATGCTGCTATTCCTGCTGCTGCAGGCCGCCGCCGTGCTGCTGGTCGGCTTCACGGCGCTGTTTCTCAGCGTCACCCCTGGCTGGTCCGCCGAAGGGCCGCTGGCGCCGCTGACCAGGCCGGGCGATGCCCGCTCCGGGGCGCTGCTGTTCAAGAGCGACGCCGGTTACGCCGAGGCGCCGCGGCTCGGCATCGATGTCGATATCGTCGTGTCGGGGCCGACGGCGCGGGCGCGCGTGACGCAACTGTTCAAGAACACGAGCTCGCAATGGATGGAGGCGGTCTATGTCTATCCGCTGCCGCCGGACAGCGCGGTGGACACGCTGAAGATGATTGTCGGCGACCGCGTCGTGGTCGGCGACATCAAGCCGCGCGAACAGGCCAAGGTGATCTACGAGCAGGCCAAGCGCGACGGCAAGACCGCGGCGCTGACCGAGCAGGAGCGGCCGAACATCTTCACCAACTCGCTCGCCAATATCGGCCCCGGCGAGACCGTGCTGGTGCAGATCGAATATCAGCAGCCGGTGGCACAGAGTGGCGGCGAATTCTCGCTGCGGGTGCCGCTGGTCGTCGCGCCGCGCTACAATCCGGCGCCGATCGTGCAGAGCGTCGATTTGCGCCCGGGCGGCAACGGCTGGGGCGCCGCTGCGAACGATCCGGTACCGGACCGCAACCGCATCTCCCCGGAGGTGCTCGATCCGGCCAAGAATGATCCGGTCAATCCAACCAGGATCGCGGTGCGGCTGCAGGCCGGCTTCGCGCTCGGCGAGGTCAAGAGCCACCATCACCAGGTGACGATCGACAGCCCCGATGCGAAGACGCGAGTCGTCACCCTGGCCGAGGGCGTGGTGCCGGCCGACCGCGACTTCGAGCTGACCTGGAAGCCGGCCGCTGCGACGATGCCGTCGGTCGGGCTGTTTCACGAGCAGGTCGGCGATGCCGACTATCTGCTCGCCTTCGTCACGCCGCCGGCGGTGGCTGCAACGGCGCAGCGCCCGCAGCCGCGCGACGTCATCTTCGTGATCGACAATTCCGGCTCGATGGGCGGCACCTCGATCCGCCAGGCCAAGGCCAGCCTGCTCTATGCGCTGGGACGGCTGCAGCCGAACGATCGCTTCAACGTGATCCGCTTCGACGACACCATGACGGTGCTCTTCCCCGCCACTGTGCCGGCCGATGCCGAGCATGTCGGTAGCGCCACCAGCTACGTGAGTTCGCTGGACGCGCGCGGCGGCACCGAGATGGTGCCGGCGATGCGCGCGGCGCTGACCGATGATGGCAGCGACAGCGACCGCGTGCGACAGGTGGTATTCCTCACCGACGGCGCCATCGGCAACGAGCAGCAGCTATTCGAGACCATCACCGCAATGCGCGGCCGCTCGCGCATCTTCATGGTCGGCATCGGCTCGGCGCCGAACACCTACCTGATGACCCGCGCCTCAGAGCTTGGCCGCGGCGCCTTCACCCATATCGGCTCGGTCGAGCAGGTCGAGGGGCGCATGCGCGATCTCTTCGCCAAGCTCGAGAACCCGGTCGTGACCGGGCTCAGCGCGAGCTTTTCGGAAGCCTCCGCCGATCTCACGCCAGCCGTGCTGCCGGACGTCTATCGCAACGAGCCGCTCGTGCTCGCCGCCAAGATCGACCGTCTCGCCGGATCGCTGCAGCTCAAGGGCCGCATCGGCGACCAGCCATGGACCATCACGTTGCCGCTGGCCGGCGCGGCCGAAGGCAAGGGTCTGTCCAAACTGTGGGCGCGGCGCAAGATCGGCGACGCCGAGGTGGCCAGGACCATGCGGCAGATGACGCCGGAGGAAGCCGACGGCGCCATTCTCAAGCTGGCGCTGGAGCATCGGTTGGTGACACGCCTGACCAGCCTCGTCGCCGTCGACAAGACGCCGCGCCGTCCCGACGGCGAGCCGCTGAGGCTCGCCGAGTTGCCGATCAACCTGCCGGCCGGCTGGGACTTCGAGAAGGTGTTCGGCGAGCACGGCCGGGTGCCGGCAATGCAGAACGAGCGCCGCGCTGAGGCCAACGGCGACGTCCAGCTCGCCGCGGTGAAGCGACCGGTGGTGCCAGCGTCGCCCGCGACGATCACCTTGCCGAAGACGGCGACCGATGCGGAGCTGAGCATGCTGCTGGGACTAGGCGTGCTGATGCTCGAACTCATTTGGCTCGTCGCGATCAGGCGACGAGTTGCCAACTAAGGAGCACGTCATTGCGAGCGAAGCGAAGCAATCCAGGGCTCAGAACCCGACTCTGGATTGCTTCGTCGCTTCGCTCCTCGCAATGACGGGAGGAGAGAGAATGCCCCGCTTCGTCATCCCTCTCGCGATAGCACTGCTCGGCGTCATCCTGTTCGGCCACGGCGCCTTCATCCACGCCAAGGCCGTTCTCGCGCAAGTGCTGCTCGACCGCGCGTTCAGCCAGACCGTTGCGACCGGCCATGCCGCCAAGCCCTGGTCCTGGGCCGACACGGTCCCGGTGGCGCGCATCGAAGTGAAGCGCCTCGGCGTCTCCACCATCGCGCTGGCCGGCTCCAGCGGCCAGGCGCTCGCCTTCGGTGCCGGCCATGTCGAAGGCAGCGCCGAGCCGGGCGAGCCGGGCGTCGCGGTGTACTCCGCGCACCGCGACACGCATTTCCGCTTCCTGCGCGACATCAAAATCGGCGACGAGATCGACATCGTCAGGCGTGACGGCAAGACGTTCCGCTATCGCGCCGACGCCGCCCGTGTGGTGCGCTTCGATGCCTCGGGGATCGATCCAGGGACCGACAGCGCCGAACTGGTGCTATCGACCTGCTGGCCATTCGACGCCCTGACACCGGGGCCGGAGCGTTATGTGCTGCACGCCACAATGATCGCTGCGGGCAAATGAACACGAGCATGGCCGTTCTTGGGAACCAGGCGACGAATGCCCATTTGTCACCCTGCCGCTCCCGTGGGATGATCCCATGGGTTCAGCAAGGCTCACATCCAAGCGCTTCCGACATGCATTCCCAGGTCCAGTATCTGCCAATCACGCCGGCCTTCTTCGCCATCCTCGTGCTGGCGTTCGGCGTCCTGATCGTCCTGATCCAGCTCGGCATCCTGCGCTACGCCTACATGAAGCTCGGCGTCAGCTCGGGCACGGCGATGCTGCTGCTGTTCGGCTCGCTGGTCGGCAGCTATTTCAACATTCCGATCACCATGCTGCCCGGGCAGGTCGCGCGCTCCGGCGAGATCATCGACTTTTTCGGCATGCAATATGTCGTGCCGCTGGTGCATCAATGGCCCGGCACGCTGCTCGCTGTGAATGTCGGCGGCGCCGTGATCCCGACGATCATGTCGACCTATCTCATGCTGCGCTACCAGCTCTGGCTGCGCGCCGCGATCGCGGTGCTGGTGATCGCCGTGATCATCCACGCGATGGCGACGCCGGTGCAGGGCGTCGGCATCGCCGTGCCGGTCTTCGCGCCGGTCGTCGTGACCGCGATCCTGGCGTTCCTGCTGTCGCGCGAATATGCCGCGCCGCTGGCCTATATCGGCGGCTCGATGGGCACGCTGGTCGGCGCCGACCTGATGAACCTCGACAAGATCGGCAGCCTCGGCGCGCCCGTGGCCTCGATCGGCGGTGCCGGGACGTTCGATGGCATTTTTCTCACCGGTATCCTGGCGGTGCTGCTGGCCGGCCTCGCCGCGCCCTCCCGGCCGGGCCTCGCGCGCTGAGCTTTCAACCGGGAGACATAGCGGCTAAAATCGAGCAGAGGCAGCAGTGGGCACGGAATGCGCGCGATCAATCTCATCGTGGGAACCCTGACGATCGCGACCGTCGCGGCCGGGATCAGCGGCGTCCTGATCAAGCAGAAGCATCGCATCGCCGAGCAGCGCAGCATGATGCGCGTCGTGTTCGACGGCGGCTCGGCGGCGGGCCTGCGCAAGGGCGGGCCGGTGAATTTCGACGGCGTGCAGGCCGGGCAGATCCTGTCGATCAATCTGGAAAGCCCGCGCAAGATCGTTGCCATGATCACGCTCGACAAGTCCGCGCCGATCCGCAAGGACACCACCGCCGGCATCGAGTTCCAGGGCCTGACCGGCATCGCCGCGATCTCGCTGGTCGGCGGCGCGCCGACGGCGCCGCCGGTGCCGCTCGATCGCGACGGCGTGCCGGTGCTGACGGCCGATCTCAAGGACCAGGAGACGATGGTCGAGACGGTGCACAACATCGACAAATACGTCGTCAGCAATGCACCGGCGATCAAGGAGGCGCTGCAGAGCTTCGAGAGCGAGACCGCCTCGCTGCAGGCCAAGACCGCGGCGTTCGATTCCGCGATCGACAAGGCCGAGGACATCTTCAAGGGCTTCGACACGCTCGTGACCAAGATCGACGCCGCCATTCCCGGCTTCGCGGACGGCAATCCCGGGCAGTTGTTCGATCAGATCAAGTCGATGCGCGAGCTCGTCGACGGCTTCAAGCGCAAATCTGCCAAGGTGATCGACGACAGCCGCAAGACGCTGGTCGACATCAGCGACGGCGCCAATGCGATGACCGTCAAGTTCGGCGGCCAGCCGGCGGGTCCGGGTCCGCGCCGCGTGCCGGCGTCACGCTGAGGGGCGGACGCGCCACCCCTCGCGTTCGTTCAGTGGCTGATCATCCAGGGCCGCGCCGTCGGAAAGCCCTTGGCGCCGCTCCTGGTCTTGGTCATCAGCCGCGCCGGCTTCTTCGGCCCGCAGCAGCCGCAGCCCGCACCGTGCTTGGCCTTGTATTCGGCCACCGTCTGCGGCGCGTGGCGGCTGCGCTCGTTGGTGGCATGCGCCGTGCGCCGCTCCGCCGGCATGCAGGCGAAGGCTGGCGCGGTGAGGATCACGCGCGGCGCCATGTCCTGGCATTGCGGACAGACCTGCGGCTCATCACATTCCGCCATCGGACGCATGTCCGTGAACGGACCGCATGCATCACAGAGATATTCATAGACCGGCATCGTCTCGTCTCCTGCGCAACAATCATCTCCATCTCACGCGGCGGATGCGGGGCGGCCGATACGCTGCCGTCCCGCACCCATCGCGCAGCGAGAAGAATTACTTGTCCGGCGAGATCGGCATCTGGATGTCGCCCTTGATGTGCTTGATCGGCCCCGCCGACGACGGCATCACGTCGAAGTCGAAGATCTCGGTCGGCAGCCACAGGGTGGCGCAGGCGTTGGGCACGTCGACCACGCCGGAGATATGACCCTGCACCGGCGCGGTGCCGAGGATCGAATAGGCCTGGGCGCCGGAGTAGCCGAACTTCTTCAGGTACTCGATGGCGTTGAGACACGCCTGGCGATAGGCGATGTGGACGTCCAGATAGTGCTGCTTGCCGGCCTCGTCGACCGAGATGCCCTCGAAGATCAGGTAGTCGCGATAATTGGGCGTGATCGGCGACGGCTTGAAGATCGGGTTCTTGATGCCGTACTTCGCCACACCATCCTTGATGACGTCGACCTTGATGTGCAGCCAGCCCGCCATCTCGATGGCGCCGCAGAAGGTGATCTCACCGTCACCCTGGCTGAAATGCAGGTCGCCCATCGAGAGGCCGCCGCCGGGCACATAGACCGGGAAGTAGATCTTCGAGCCGCGCGACAGGTCCTTGATGTCGCAATTGCCGCCATGCTCGCGCGGCGGCACGGTGCGGGCGCCCTCGGCGCCGATCTTGGCCTTGACGTCGCCCTTGGCCTGACCGGCATGCGCGGTCGGCGCGAACGGCGGGTTGGCAAGGCCGGGCACGCGGGTCGGGTTGGTCGCGATCAGCGCGGTCTCGCGCTCGTTCCAGGTCGCGAGCAGCTTCGGATCGGGCAGACAGCCGATCAGGCCGGGATGGATGAGGCCAGCGAAGTTCACGCCGGGCACGTGGCGCGACGAGGTATAGAGGCCCTTGATGTCCCAGATCGACTTCTGCGCCAGCGGGAAATGGTCGGTCAGGAAGCCGCCGCCGTTTTGCTTGGAGAAGAAGCCGTTGAAGCCCCACAGGCTCTCCTTCAGCGGACCGACGTCGAGCAGGTCGACGACCAGGAGGTCGCCAGGCTCGGCGCCCTTGACACCGATCGGGCCGGACAGGAAGTGCACGATCGACAGGTCGATGTCGCGCACGTCGTCGGCGGAGTCGTTGTTCTTGATGAAGCCGCCGGTCCAGTCATAGGTCTCGATGATGAAGTCGTCACCCGGATTGACCCACTCCACCATCGGAATGTCAGGGTGCCAGCGATTGTGCACCTTGTCGTTCTCGTAGGCCGATTTGGTCAGATCGACCTTGATCAGTGTGTCAGGCATCAGAAGCTCCCCTTGTTACTTGCTTGCACGGAGTGGTTAGACGGACAGATATTTCGAGACCTGCGCAGCATCGACCTGGTCGCGCGGATCGTCGCGGACGATCTCGCCGTTCTCGATCACCAGCACGCGGTCGGCGATGTCGAGCGCAAAGCTCAGCACCTGCTCGGAGACGACGATCGACAGCCCCTTCTCGTCGCGGATGCGCTTCAGGGTGCGCGCCATCTCCTTGATGATCGACGGCTGGATGCCCTCGGTCGGCTCATCGAGCAGCAGCACCTTCGGCTTGGTGGCGAGCGCGCGCGCAATCGCGAGCTGCTGCTGCTGGCCGCCGGAGAGATTGCCGCCGCGGCGGGCCTTCATCTCCAGCAGCACCGGAAACAGCTCGTAGATGTCGCCGGGCACCTCGGATTCGCCGGAGACGACGAGGCCGGTCTCGATGTTCTCCTTCACCGTCATGGTGGAGAAGATCATGCGGCCCTGCGGCACGTAGGCGAGACCCTTGGCGACACGTTCGTAGCTCTTCATGCCCGACAGCTCAGTGCCGTTCATGTCGATGGAGCCGCTCTTGGATGGCAGAATGCCCATCAGCGACTTCATCAAGGTGGTCTTGCCCATGCCGTTGCGGCCCATGATCGCAACGATCTCGTTGGGCGCGACCTTGACGTTCAGGCCATGCAGCACCTCGCTCTGGCCATAGGCGACATGGAGATCGGAGATTGCGAGCATCGGATATCTTCCTATGCAAGAGGGAGTGAGACGGCCGATCGAGCGGCATTGGCACTAAGCTCCCTCCCCCCTTGTGGGGGAGGGTTGGGGAGGGGGTGGCTCCCGGCGAGACTGCCCGTGTGGACCCCCACCCCCGACCCCTCCCCGCAAGGGGGAGGGGGGCGCAGCGAGGGTGTGGATCGAGCGATTTCCCGAGCATCGGCTCAGTGCCCCAGATAGACTTCGACGACCTTGGGATCGTTCTTGACCCGCTCCATCGTGCCTTCGGACAGGATCTGCCCCTGGTGCAGCACGGTGACCTTGTGAGCGATGTCCTCGACGAACTTCATGTCGTGCTCGATCACCAGCACCGAGCGGTCCTTGATGATGCGATTCAGCAGCTCGGCGGTCTTGGCGCGCTCGCTGACGCTCATGCCGGCCACGGGCTCGTCGAGCATCAGCAGGTCCGGATTCTGGATCAGCAGCATGCCGATCTCGAGCCACTGCTTCTGGCCATGGCTGAGCTCCGCCGCCGAGGTCTTGAGGCGATCCTTGAGGAAGATCATCTCGGCGACCTCCTCGACGCGATCCTTGACGACAGCGTCGCGCTTGAAAGCGAGCGAGCCGAACACGGTGCGGCCGCGCGGGAACGAGATCTCGAGATTCTCGAACACGCTGAGATCCTCGAACACCGACGGTGTCTGGAACTTGCGGCCGACACCGGCCTTGACGATCTCGTTCTCGCGCAGCTTCGTCAGCTCCTTGCCGCGGAACTGGATCGAGCCGGAGGTCGCTTTGGTCTTGCCGCAGATCAGGTCGAGCACCGTGGTCTTGCCGGCCCCGTTCGGGCCGATGATGACGCGAATCTCGTTCTCCTCGACGTAGAAGGAGAGATCGTTGACCGCCTTGAAGCCGTCGAAGGAGACCGTGAGCGCCTCGACCGCGAGCAGGAATTCCTTGGGCTGATGACCGATGAGCATCGCTGTCTCCTCACTCTGCGGGGGCGCCGTTGGCGACCAGGCCGCCATTGCCGGATTTCTTGGTGCGGGACGCCAGCAGGCGGTCGATGCGCGGCTGGACATAGTCGCCCCAGATGCCGGCCAGGCCGTTCGGGAAGGCGAGCACGACGGCGATGAAGAGGGCACCGAGACCGAACAGCCAGAGTTGCGGGAAAGTTTCCGACAGGCTGGTCTTGGCGAAGTTGACCAGGATCGTGCCGTAGACCGCGCCGAAGATCGAAAGCCGGCCGCCGACCGCGGTGTAGATCACCATCTCGATCGACGGCACGATGCCGACGAAGGACGGCGACATGAAGCCGACTTCCAAGGTGAACAGCGCGCCGCCGACTGCGGCGAACACGGCGGCCGCGCAGAAAGCAAAGATCTTGAAATTGGCGACGCTGTAGCCGGAGAAGCGGACCCGGTCCTCCTGCTCACGCATCGCCACCAGGATGCGGCCGAGCTTGGTCAGCCGGATGAACTGGGCGACGAGGATCGCTGCGAACAGGAAGAACACCTCGACGAAGTAGAGGATGTACTTGGCGTGGTCGGTGCGGATGTCCCAGCCGTGCAGCGTGCGCAGGTCGGTGATGCCGTTGATGCCGCCGGTGTAGCCCTGCTGTCCCACGATCAGGATCGTCATGATCGCCGCGATCGCCTGGGTGATGATTGCGAAGTACACGCCGCCGACCCGCCGCTTGAACATCGCAGCGCCGATGATGAAGGCGAAGATCGCCGGCACCAGGATGATCGCGGCGAGCGCGAACGGGAAGCTCTGGAACGGCTTCCAGAAGAACGGCAGCTGCGTCAGCTGATTCCAATCCATGAAGTCCGGAATGCCCGGCGTCGACTGGATCTTGGTGTTGGCGACGCTGGAGGCTTCCAGCTTGAGGAACATCGCCATGCAGTAGCCGCCAAGGCCGAAGAACACGCCCTGCCCGAGGCTGAGAATCCCGCCATAGCCCCAGCACAGCACCAGGCCGATCGCGACGAAGGAATACGTCAGATACTTCGCGACGAGGTTGAGGCGGAAGATGTCGAGTGCCAGCGGCAGGATGACGACGAGCAGCAGCAGCAGCGAAGCGAAGCCGATGAGCTCGGAGCGGTTGAAGAAGCGCGTGTTGATGATCATGACCGTGCCTTCTGATTCCCTATTCCCTGCGCGTTTCGGCTATTTGCGGACCTTCAGGGCAAACAGCCCCTGGGGGCGCAGCATCAGGATTGCGACGATCGCCAACAGCGTGAGCACCTTGGCCATCGAGCCGGACATGAAGAACTCCATGGTCGACTGCGCCTGGGAGATGGTGAAGGCCGATGCGATGGTGCCGAGCAGGCTGGCGGCGCCGCCGAACACGACGACCAGGAAGGTGTCGACGATGTAGAGCTGTCCGGCGGTCGGACCGGTCGAGCCGATCATGGTGAAGGCGGAGCCGGCGACCCCGGCGATGCCGCAGCCGAGGCCGAAGGTGTAGCGGTCGACTTTCTCGGTGTTGATGCCGACGGCGCCCGCCATGACGCGGTTCTGCACCACAGCGCGCACCTGCTTGCCCCAGCGCGACAGGAACAGCACGTAGGCCACGACGATCGTGATCAGGATGGTCAGGCACATCACGAACATGCCGTTGATTGGGATCTGGATGGCGTCGGTCGCCTGCCAAGAGCCCATCATCCAATCCGGCAGCTCGACGCCGACCTCGCGCGCGCCGAACACGGAACGATAGGCCTGCTGCAGGATCAGGCTGAGACCCCAGGTGGCGAGCAGCGTGTCGAGTGGCCGCCTGTAGAGACGGCGGATCATCGCCCACTCGACCAGCATGCCGAGGGATCCGGAGGCGATGAAGGCGAAGATCATCGCGACGAAGAAGTAGCCAGGAAACAACGAGGGCAAGAAATGCTGGAAGGCGTTCGACGTCATCCAGGTGACGTAGGCGCCGAGGATCATGAACTCGCCATGCGCCATGTTGATGACGCCCATCTGGCCGAAGATGATGGCAAGCCCCAGCGCCATCAGCACATAGACCGAAAACAGGATGAGGCCCGCGAAGCCCTGCATCGCGAAAATGGCCCCGAGGTCGCCGATGGAATAGTCACCGAACATGATCCGTCCTCTCGTGATGCCCTGCTGCAAAATGGATCGGCGCCGGCACAGTGTGTCCGCAGCCAAGATCGCTCCCTCCCCCCTTGTGGGGGAGGGCCAGGGAGGGGGGCCTCCGCGCCGAGCTGCGGGTGGGGTACCCCCCTCCCCAGCCCTCCCCCACAAGGGGGGAGGGAGCGCACTTCCCGCGCAGCAGCATCAGCGATCTCATTCGCCTGTTGCTATGAGACGCGACAGATCAGCTCACTGGTAGCCCTTCGGAAACGGATCGGGCTCGACCAAGTCGGCGGTCTCGTAGATCAGCTCATACTGACCATCCGCCTTGGCGCGGCCGACGCGGGTCTTGGACCAGAGATGGTGGTTCTCGTGGATCCGAACGTAGCCTTCCGGCGCGCCCTTGAACTCGATGCCAGGCGAGGCGGCGGCGACCTTGTCGATGTCGAAGCTGCCGGCCTTTTCCACCGTCAGCTTCCACAGCCACGGACCGAGGTAAGCGGCTTGCGTCACGTCGCCGATGACGGTCTTCTCGCCCCACATCTTCTTGAATTCGGCGACGAAGGCCTTGTTGTTCGGATTGTCGAGCGACTGGAAGTACTTCATGCAGGCGTAGGCGCCCGCGATGTTCTCGCCGCCGATGCCGTCGATTTCGTCCTCGGTCACGGAGATGGTGAGCAGCGTCTGCTTCGACATGTCGATGCCGGCCGCCTTGAGCTGCTTGTAGAACGCGACGTTGGAGCCGCCGACGATGATCGCGTAGATCACGTCCGGCTTGGTCAGCTTGATCTTGTTGATGACCGAATTGAACTGGGTGTGGCCGAGCGGGAAGTATTCCTCGCCGACGACCTTGCAGCCCTGCAGATGGCCCTCGATGTGCTTGCGCGCGATCTTGTTCGAGGTGCGCGGCCAGATGTAGTCGGAGCCGAGCAGATAGAAGGTCTTCGCGCCCTTGGTCTTGTTGACCCAGTCGAGGCCGGCGATGATCTGCTGGGTGGCTTCCTGGCCGGTGTAGATGACGTTCTTGGACTGCTCGAGGCCTTCGTAGAAGGTCGGGTAGTACAGCATGCCGTTGTACTGCTCGAACACCGGCAGCACCGCCTTGCGGGAGGCGGAGGTCCAGCAGCCCATCACGGCGGCGCATTTGTCGTTGACCAGCAGCTTCTTCGCCTTCTCGGCGAAGGTCGGCCAGTCGGACGCGCCGTCTTCCTGGATGTACTTGATCTTGCGGCCGAGCACACCGCCCGCGGCATTGATCTGCTCGATCGCGAGCTTCTCGGCCTGCACTGACCCGGTCTCGGAGATCGCCATGGTGCCTGTGACCGAATGCAGAATACCGACGGTGACTTCGCTATCCGTGACTGCAAGGCCGGTGGTGTTGACAGCGGAGGTTGCGGGGCCGGCGCCGAAGGACGGCCGCGGCATCATGGCCAGCGCCGGGATCGCGGCCATTCCCATCAGCAATTGGCGCCGAAGCGGCGACTTCAGGCCCTTTTTCGTTTCGTCTGACATGAGCACCCCATTCATTGGTTCGAGGACACGCGTTGGGTCAGACGAAGGATGGCGCGCTTTGTGCAACGCACGGATACGCAAGATTGCGTATACTGCACCGCAAAAGCGCGACGTAGGCTCTGCGTAGGTCTTGCGAGGGGCAGGACGAGCGTGCGGACAAGCGCTCGCGGGTGAGGAGTTCGAGAGTGGCAGGGCGGCAGCGGATCGACCGCGTCAGGCGCCAATACAACCAGTGGGTCGCCAACCAGACGTTGGAGGACTATGCGCTCCGTTTCACGGCCAAGAGCGCACGGCGCTGGTCGGCCGCCCGCGTCGCCAACACCGCGCTGGGCGCGATCTCGTTCCTCGCACTCGAGGCCATCGGCGGCACCATTACGCTGAACTATGGCGTCACCAACGCGACCGCCGCGATCCTGGTCGCCAGCGTCATCATCTTCTGTTGCGGCCTGCCGATCGCCTATCATGCGGCCAAATGCGGCATCGACATCGACCTGCTGACCCGCGGCGCCGGCTTCGGCTATATCGGCTCGACCGTCACCTCGCTGATCTACGCGTCGTTCACCTTCATCTTCTTCGCCATCGAGGCGGTCATCCTGGCTTCGGCGCTGGAGATGTGCTTCGGCATTCCCCGGCCGATCGGCTATCTCATCAGCGCCGTCGTCATCATCCCGCTCGTCACCTACGGCATCACCCTGATCAGTCGCTTCCAGCTATGGACGCAACCGCTATGGGTCGTGCTGCACATCCTGCCCTTTGCCGCAATCGCCTATGCCAGCCCGCACTCCTTTGTCGAATGGCAGCAGTTTCCCGGCGAGCAC
The DNA here is from genome assembly GCF_032484495.1 of Bradyrhizobium sp. SZCCHNS3052. NCBI lineage: Bacteria > Pseudomonadati > Pseudomonadota > Alphaproteobacteria > Hyphomicrobiales > Nitrobacteraceae > Bradyrhizobium > Bradyrhizobium sp. SZCCHNS3052. Next base: position 76,416 of record NZ_JAUETB010000018.1, read on the forward strand.
GGCGATCCCATGGGCCATCTCGATCTGGCGCTGTTCGGGACCGCGGCGGCGGTCGTGTTCTCGCTGGTCGCCCAGATCGGCGAGCAGGTCGACTTCCTGCGCTTCCTGCCGCGCGACAGCCGCACATCGAAGCGCTCGTGGTGGATCGCGCTGCTGTCGGCTGGCCCCGGCTGGATCGTGCTCGGAGCACTGAAGCTGCTGGCAGGCTCGTTCCTCGCCTTTTTCGCGCTGAGCCACGGAGTCTCCGCCGACCACGCAGCCGAACCCGCGCACATGTATCTGGAGGCGTTCCGCTATGTCTTGGCCCGGCCGGACCTGGCGCTTGCGTTGACCGGCACCTTCGTGATCGTCTCTCAGATCAAGATCAACGTCACCAACGCCTATGCCGGCTCGATCGCCTGGTCGAACTTCTTCTCGCGTCTGACGCACAGCCATCCGGGGCGCGTCGTGTGGCTGGTGTTCAACGTCGTCGTCGCGCTGCTGCTGATGGAGATCGGCGTCTACAAGGCGCTGGAGCAGACGCTGGCGCTGTACTCCAACATCGCGATCTCCTGGGTCGGCGCACTAGTGGCCGACCTCGTGATCAACAAGCCGCTGGGCCTGCGCCCGCCGCAGATGGAGTTCAAGCGAGCCCATCTCTACGACATCAACCCGGTCGGTGTCGGCGCGATGACGATCGCGACGATCGTCTCGATCAGCGCCTTCTATGGCCTGTTCGGGCCGACCGGAAAGGCACTGTCGACCTTCGTCGCGCTCGGCGTCGCGCTCGTCACCGCGCCTGCGATCGCCTATCTGACCGACGGCAAATACTATCTGGCACGCAAGCCAAAGCGGAGCTGGCAGAACATCGAGCGGATCCAATGCTGCATCTGTGAGCATCAGTTCGAGCCGGAGGACACCGCCTCTTGCCCGGCCTATGCGGGTCCGATCTGCTCGCTGTGCTGCTCGCTCGACGCCCGCTGCCACGACCTGTGCAAGCCGCACGCGCGGGCACAGGCGCAGGTCGCAGCGGCGCTCAGCGGCATGCTGCCAGAGCCGTTGCTGGCCAAGATCAACTCGCAGCTCGGTCACTATGTCGGTGTATTTCTGACATCGGCCGGGCTCGTCGCACTGACGCTCGGCATGATCTATCTGGAGACCTCGGCGGCGCTCCCGGGCTTCAAGGGCATCATCTCCGACGTGCTGTGGAAGGTGTTCTTCGCCCTGTCCATCATCATCGGCGTGGTGACCTGGCTGTTCGTGCTGGCGCAGCAGAGCCGTCGCGCCGCCGAGGCCGAGACGCGCCGGCAGACGCAGCTGTTGATTCAGGAGATCGAGGCGCACAAGCGCACTGACGCCGAGCTGCAACGCGCCAAGGAGGTGGCGGAGTCGGCCAATCTCGCCAAGAGCCGCTATGTCGTCGGCCTCAGCCATGAGCTGCGCTCGCCGCTGAACGCGATCTCCGGCTATGCGCAACTGCTCGAGCAGGACACGAGCCTCGCACCGAAGCCGCGGGACCAGGTCCGCGTCGTCCGCCGCAGCGCCGATCATCTGTCCGGCCTGATCGACGGCATTCTCGATATTTCCAAGATCGAGGCCGGGCGACTTTATCTGTCGCGCGACGAGGTCCGCCTGAGCGAATTCCTCGATCAGCTCGTGGGCATGTTCCGATTGCAAGCTGCGGCGAAGGGCGTCGACTTCGTGTTCAAGCGGCCTGCCGTACTGCCGCTGGTCGTCTATGCCGACGAGAAGCGGCTGCGCCAGATCCTGATCAACCTGCTGTCGAATGCCATCAAATTCACTGGGGAAGGCAGCGTCCAGTTCGTCGTGCATTATCGGAGCCCGGTGGCCGAATTCGAGGTGATCGACACCGGTCCGGGCATCCAGCCTGACGATCTGGAGCGCATCTTCGCGCCCTTCGAGCGCGGCGCACTCGGGGTTGCGCAACCGCAGACAGGTACGGGACTCGGCCTGACGATCAGCCGTCTGCTCGCCGGCGTCATGGGCGGCGACATCAAGGTCGTGAGCAAAGTCGGCGCGGGCAGCACGTTCAAGGTCAAGATCCTGCTGTCGGAGGTTACCAACCCGACACGGCATCCACCGGTGAAGGCGCCGGTGGCCGGCTATCTCGGGCCGCGCAGGACGATTCTGATCACCGACGATGATCCTGTGCATCGCGACCTCCTGCGCGAGGTGCTGACGCCGCTCGGCTTCATCCTGCTGAGCGCGCCCGACGGTCCCGCCTGCCTCGCGCTTGCACAACATTGCCAGCCGGATCTGTTCGTTCTGGACATCTCGATGCCCGGCATGGACGGCTGGACAGTGGCCGAGACCTTGCGCAACAGCGGTCATCATCAGGCCCGGATCCTGATGACATCTGCGAGCGCGCTCGAAGCGCACGGCCGGCCGTTGGCGCAACCATTTCACGACAGCTACCTGATGAAGCCGATCGACATCCCAAGGCTGCTGGAGGCGATACGTCAATTGCTGAAGCTCGAATGGAGCTACCAGACCGATATCCCCGTGGTTTCGCCACGCTGGCGGCCGGACACCGGATCCAGGCCCCCGCTCAACTATGTCGAGGAGTTGATGAGCCTCGGCCAGATCGGCTACATCAGGGCCATTCAGCTCAAGCTCGACGAGATCCGCAACGCGCATCCGGAGCATGCCGACTTCGTCGCACATATGCGCACGCTCGTTGACCGCTTCGATCTCGATCAGTACATGGCAACTCTGAAGACCTTGCATGCCTATGAGCACTGACAGCAGGAAGCGTGACGTCGCGCTGGTGGTCGACGACTCGCCAGAAACGCTTCGGCTGCTCACCGACGCGCTGGATAGCGCCGGCATGACCGTGATGGTGGCGCTCGACGGCGCGGCCGCGATGCGCATCGTCGACCAGATCACGCCGGACATCATCCTGCTCGACGCGGTCATGCCGGGCATGGACGGCTTCGAAACGTGCCGCAAGCTGAAGCGCGAGGCCGGCCTCTCCAACGTCCCCGTGATCTTCATGACCGGGCTCGCCGATACCGAGCATATCGTGAAAGGACTGGAGGCCGGCGGCGTCGATTACGTCACCAAGCCCATCGCGGTCTCGGAAATGCTGGCGCGCATCCGCGTGCATCTCGCGAACGCCCGGATGACGCAGAGCGCGCGCGCCGCACTCGATGTCTCCGGCCGCTTCCTGCTTGCCGTCAACCGTGAGGGACGGCTGATGTGGGCAACGCCGCAGGCGCAGAAGCTGCTGTCGGACAGTCTTGGCACCGCCGACGATCTCGTGCTGCCGGAGGCGCTGCGGCTGTGGCTGGATCAGGCGCAGAACGGCAAGGGCGGTGCGAAGGCCGCCGCTTCGATCCCGGATCATCCCGAACTGCGCCTCTACTACATGGGCGGAGCCGGGCCCAACGAGTTCCTGCTGCGGCTCGCCAAGGAGTCCTCCGGTGAGCTGCCCAAGGAGTTCTCCAGCGAGTTCGGTCTCACCACGCGCGAGGGCGAGGTGCTGTCATGGCTCTCCAAGGGCAAGACCAACCGCGACATCGCGCAGATTCTGGGACTGAGTCCGCGCACCGTCGACAAGCACCTTGAGCAGATCTACGCCAAGCTCGGCGTCGAGAACCGCACCGCCGCCGCGGCGGTCGCGACGGGGGTGACGCGGCGGGAGGGATGAGGCGGGCCGACCAGCGTGCCCCAACCATCACTGCCGTCCCGCGCAAGCCCTGCGGCGCGAAGCGCCGGCGGGCGCCGACCCGGGACCGATACCGCGTGATGCTGCTTGAGGCGGGACGAAAGTTGACGTTGTGCCCAACACACCTGCCGGTGGCTATGGATCCCCGCTTTCGCGGGGACGACGCCGTCTTTGGAGCGGCACACCGGCCGTCAAAAGCTCACCCATACACGAACGCCGGATCATCCAGATCGATTGCCGGGATCTGGTCCTTCTCGCTCCAATAGTCCTGGCTGTGCTGCCACTCCGGCTTATCGCCGCGCTTGGGCAGCAGGTGCATGTTGCGCATCATGTAGCCGGGGTTGAAGTTCTCCGGGTCGATCCATGGCAGCAGCGGCATGTTGTGATCCTCCGGGCGCAGCGCCGGCACGACCTTGCTCACGCCTTTTTCCTTCATGTGCGCGAGCAGGCGGCACACGAAATCCGCGACGAGGTCCGTGCGCAACGTCCAACTGGCGCGGAAATAGCCGAACACCCAGGCTAGGTTCGGCACGCCGGTGAACATCATGCCGCGATAGGTCACGGTGTCGGCGAAGTCGAGCGGCTTACCGTCGATCGAGAATGCGATATCGCCGAGCACGCAAAGATCGAAGCCGGTCGCGGTGACGATGATGTCGGCCTTGAGCTCGTCGCCGGACTTCAGCTTGATGCCGTCTTGCGTGAACCGCTCGATCTCGTCGGTCACGACCGAAGCCTTTCCGCTCTTGATGCCTTCGAACAGGTCTGCGTCCGGTACGAAGGCGATGCGCTGCCGCCACGGACGGTAGCTCGGCGTGAAGTGCTTGGCGGTGTAGTCGGGTCCGAGGATGGCGCTGATCTGGCCGATCAGCTCCTTCTTCACCTGGTCGGGCTCGGTCAGGCAGCGCTTGGTGAACCAATCCTGTTCGAACAGGATCTTGCGCCTGACGATCTCATGGATCCATTCCTCCTTCACCTGCAGTCTCCGCAGCTCCTCGGCCAGCTCGATCGCATTGCGGCCGATGCGGAAGTAGGTCGGCGAGCGCTGCAGCATGGTCACGTGTGCGCATTGGCCCGCGATCGATGGCAGGATGGTCGCGGCGGTCGCACCGGAGCCGATGACCACGACCTGCTTGCCCGTGAGATCGAGATCCTCGGGCCACACCTGCGGATGCACGATGCGGCCCTTGAACTCCGCCATGTCCGGCCACTCCGGCGTGTAGCCCTTGGAGTGGCGGTAGTAGCCCTGGCACATCCAGAGGAAATTCGTTGTAAAGGTGGCGGGCTGCTGATCCCTGCCCTTCACCGCCTGCACCGTCCAGAGACCGGTCGCGCTCGACCAGCTCGCCGACACGATGCGGTGGCCGTAGCGAATGTGCCGGCCGAGACCGTTCTCCTCGATCACGTCGCCCATGTATTTGAGGATCTCTTCCGCGGTCGCGATCGGCGGGCCGACCCATGGCTTGAAGCTGTATCCGAACGTATGCAGGTCGCTGTCGGAGCGGATGCCGGGATAGCGGTGCGTCCGCCAGGTGCCGCCGAAGCTGTCCTGGCTCTCCAGGATCAGGAAACGCTTGTCGGGCATCTGCCTGCTCAGCTGATAGGCGCTGCCGATGCCGGAGATGCCGGCGCCGACGATCAGCACGTCGAAATGTTCGGTCGCGTGCGAGGACGCGGCCTCCCGGATGGGCGCGATGACGTTCATGTGAGTCCCTGGGCTTTGGTCTTGATGGTGTTTCCTCGCGTGACAGGCTGAACCCGATCACGACGATGGTCAACCCGCGACGGCGAGCCGCAACCCAGCCCTGAACGATCTCAATTTCCGCTGAGCGGTATGCCCCATTGCCGCGCGGTCTGTGCGACCCAATCGCGATATAGCGTCAGCGGCGTGACGCCGGTCATGCCGCCGCAGCCGGCGCCGAGATTCGGTCCGGTCGACCATGAGATGACGCCGATCAGCACCTGACCCTGCGGCTGCGTCTCGAACGCAGGGCCGCCGGAGTCGCCGGTGCATCCGCCCAGTCCGGACCGCGCGCCTTGCGTCGCCGGATCGACCAGCCGGATCTGCAACGTGCCTGGCTTGCCCGTCGCAACCAACGCAGCCCCACGCACCACGCCGCCGCTCTTGCCGTCGCCGGGAATCGCGACGCCGATCCCTGCGACCGTGAACGCGTTGCCGGCGGCAAGCGGCGGCTGCGGCACGCCGAGCGCCACCGGCACGCGCGCCTCCGCGGGCGCCTCCAATTCCAGCAGCGCGACATCAGCGGTGGCGCGATGCGCCAGGATGGCCTGCACGCTGAAGCTCGGATGCACCGCCACCCGCCGGACCGTCTTGAGAACCGGCTTGCGGTCACGATCGTATTCCACGATGCGGTAATCGAGCCCCGGCGGCACGCAATGCCCGGCGGTCAGCACCAGCTTCGGAGCAATCAGCGCGCCGCTGCAAAAATTGCCGCGCGAGCCGACGATCGTGACCACGGAGCGGCCGATGCCGTCATTCAGCGCCGGCGCGTTGCCGACGATGGCGAGGATTGGCGATGGCGCCAGCAGGACGGCGGCTGCAATGATTGCGTGAGACGGCTTCATCGCGGCAGCAATAGCGGCTGCCGCCGAGGTCGCCAAGTGCGGCGTCCCGTGCTAGCGATCATCAAGGGATCGAGGGAGGACGGGGACTGACATGGTCGAGGCGGTGATCTTTGATTTCGGTGGCGTGATGACGACATCGCCGTTCGAGGCATTCGCGCGGTTCGAGAAGGAGCGCGGCTATCCCGTCGACATCATCCGCAACACCAATGCTGCCAACCATCTCGAGAACGCCTGGGCGAAATTCGAGCGCGCCGAAATCGACCTCGAGACGTTTGACAGGTTGTTCGCCGAGGAGTCGCTGGCACTCGGTGGCGCAGCGGTCAGCGGGCGCGAGGTGCTGCCGCTGCTCGCCGGCGATCTCCGGCCCGACATGGTCGAGGCGCTCCGACGCATCAAGACGGAATGCAAGACCGGCTGCATCACCAACAATCTCCCGGCGAACGCAACCGGCAGCCAGGGCGGCCGCTCGTTGTACGTCGCGGAAGTGATGGTGCTGTTCGATCACGTGATCGAATCGGCCAAGATCGGGCTGCGCAAGCCCGATCCCCGGATCTACCAGATGATGACCGAGACGCTCGGAGTCAGCCCCGCGGACTGCGTCTACCTCGACGATCTCGGCATCAACCTGAAGCCGGCGCGCGAGATGGGCATGACCACGATCAAGGTCGTCAGCGCATCGCAGGCGATCGCGGAGCTGGAAGCGGCGACGGGATTGAGCCTGCGCTGATCGTCATTGCGCGGCGAACTTGCGCCGAAGCAATCCGGAGGCTTCGTGGGATTCTTGATTGCGTCGCTGCGCTCGCAACGACGCTGATCTCAATAGTTCGTCTGTTTGGCCCGCTCCGGAAAGGCCGCCGCCAGTGCTGCGCCGTCGGCCCGCAGCACGCCACGCTCGGTGATCAACCCGCTCACCAGCCGGGCCGGGGTGACGTCGAAGCCGTAGTTCGCAACTGGCGATCCCGGCGGCACGATGCGCACGGTCTCGATGCGGCCGTCGGCGGTGCGGCCGGTCATCTCGGTCACTTCCTGCGCACTGCGCTGTTCGATCGGGATCTGCCGTCCCTCGGCAACGGCAAAGTCGATCGTGGGCGACGGCAGCGCGACATAGAACGGCACACCATTGTCATGCGCGGCCAGCGCCTTCAGATAGGTGCCGATCTTGTTGCAGACGTCGCCATTGGCGGCGACGCGGTCGGTGCCGACGATGGCGAGATCGACCATCCCATGCTGCATGAGATGGCCGCCGGTGTTGTCCGGGATGACGGTATGCGCCACGCCGTGATGCCCGAGTTCCCAGGCAGTCAGCGAGGCGCCCTGATTGCGCGGCCGGGTCTCGTCGACCCAGACATGGATCGGAATGTCGCGATCGTGCGCGAGATAGATCGGCGCGGTCGCCGTGCCCCAATCAACGGTCGCAAGCCAGCCGGCATTGCAGTGGGTCAGCACGTTCACGACTTCGCCCGGCTTCTTGCGCGCCGCGGCCGCCTCGATCAGCGCGAAGCCGTGCGCGGCGATGCCCTGGTTGATCGTGACGTCCTCGCCGGCAATGTCGACGGCGCGGGAATAGGCCGCATCGCGACGCTCCGACGGCGCCAGCCGGCGCAGCATGGTGCTCATCGTATCGAGCGCCCATTTCAGGTTGATCGCCGTCGGCCGCGTCGCGATCAGCATCTCGTAGGCGCGGTCGATGCCGGGATCGGAGCGGTCGTCGCGCATCGCCAGCGCCATGCCGAACGCGGCGGTAGCGCCGATGAGCGGCGCACCGCGGACCAGCATGCCGCGGATCGCGTCAGCGGCCTCCTCGCATGTCGTGATCTTCGCCACCACGAACTCGTGCGGCAATCGGCGCTGATCGATCGCGCAGACCGACCAGCCGTCGGAGTCGAGCCAGATGCTGCGATAGTGCCGTCCGTCCACCTTCATGTTCGCCCCCCTCAGCCGCGCAAGATACGGCCTGCGACCGCATCGAGCTTCTTCAGAAGCTCGGGATCGCGCGCCTCCGGCGCAGTGATCAAGGCTGTGTCGAGCGCACGGTCGGAGCCGATCGGGCACGGTTCGTGCTCGCGCGGAAACTCGCGGGCGAGCCGCGCCACCAGTGATTTCGCCTTGTCGGCGTTGGTGGTGAGCACGCGAATGATATCCTGCACGGTGACGGCGTCGTGATCCGGATGCCAGCAGTCGAAGTCGGTCACCATCGCGACCGTCGCGTAACAGATCTCGGCCTCGCGGGCGAGCTTCGCCTCCGGCATGTTGGTCATGCCGATGACCGAATAGCCTGACGCCTTGTAGGTCATGCTCTCGGCATAGGTCGAGAATTGCGGCCCCTCCATGCAGACATAGGTGCCGCCGCGCACGATCGCGATGCCTTCCGCCTCGGCCGCCGCCGCCAGATGAATGCGCAACCGCGGCGAAACCGGATGCGCCATCGACACGTGGGCGACGCACCCCTTGCCGAAAAACGAGCTCTCGCGCTTGTAGGTGCGATCGACGAACTGATCGACCAGCACGAAGGTGCCCGGCGGGAGCTCTTCCTTGAACGAGCCGCAGGCCGACAGCGACACCAGGTCGGTGACGCCAGCGCGCTTCAGCACGTCGATGTTGGCGCGATAATTGATGTCGGAGGGGGACAGCCGGTGTCCCTTGTCATGGCGCGGCAGGAACACGATCGGCAGGCCCGCGATCGTCCCCCGGCGTACCGGCGCCGACGGCTCACCCCAGGGGCTCGCGATCACCTCTTCGCGGGCATCTTCCAGTCCCGGCAGATCATAGATGCCCGAGCCGCCGATAATGCCAAGCACAGCCTTCGTCATGACGTCCCCATCTCCAACGGAGACGAGAATGCCAGCTTTGCGACGAATTGAAAACAGCGACGCGGTGATCCGTGGGGCGTGGCAACTGGATCAGGCAGCCTTGGCTGCCGCCAGCTGACCGCTCACCAGACGCTCCAGCGTGGCGACAGACTGGAAGTTCTCCGGCGTGATCAGCTCCTGCGGAATGGTGAAATCGAACTCCGCCTCAAGCGCCAGCATCAGGTTGACCATGTCCATGGACGTCAGCCCGATGTCGACGAGCTTTGCATCCGCCGTCACGTCGGCGGCCGTGGCGTTCTGCGCGAGGATATCGCGCACGAGCGCCACGATCCTGTGACTGACATCGACATCGAAACTCGGCATGGGGACCTCTTCACTCGCGGCTTGTTCGGGCACGTCGGATCTGATCGACGCTCGCGCAGGGAGATAATGCAATTCGGCGTCGAAAGAGTTACGCCGCAGCCCGTTCCAAGTCTGAACTCGTCTTAACGCTAACGGCTTGGTCTAGAATTCTCGGACCAAAACAACCAGGAATTAACCCCCACCCGTCGATGGCGCGGCGTTTACCCTGAATTTCGTCGACGTATTTGAATCAAATCCATACCCTGCGTGCAGCCCAAAGAAGGCGCAGTGCATCTGTCCTGATCTTGCGAGGACGCACGTGCCGATCTCTCAACGAGACAAAATCCGGAGTATCGATCGGTCATGACTCTCCAGGGAACCGCGCTTCGAAACCCGATCCCCGACGATGGCGAGAGCCTCCTGCTCGATCGCAGCGACATGTTCCTGCAGCGGACCGCCGCTGTTGCCGCGCGGGCCGCCGCGGAAGCCGACGAGGTCGACCGTGACGGCCGCTTCCCGAAGGCAGCAATCGAAGCGTCACGCGAGCACAAGCTGCTCGGGATGCAGATTCCGGTCGAGTTCGGTGGCTTCGGTGCCTCGATTCACGACATTGCCGATGCCTGCTATGCGCTCGGCCGCGCCTGCGCCTCCAGCGCCATGATCTTCGCCATGCACCAGACCAAGGTCGCCTGCCTGGTGCGTCACGGCCGCGGCAGCGCCTACATGGAATCCCTGATGCGCCGTATCGCATCCGAGCAGCTGCTGATGGCCTCGTCCACCACCGAGGGACAGAACGGCGGCAACATCCGCGCAAGCGCTGCGGCCGTCGGCCACGAGAATGGCCGCATCTCGCTGAAGCGCGACGCCACGGTCATCTCCTATGGCGCGGAAGCCGATGGCCTCGTCACGATTGCACGGCGCGCCGACGGCGCCGCCGCCTCCGATCAGGTGCTGCTGGCGCTGACCAGGGACGACTACACGATCTCGCGCACCCTTGGCTGGGAAACGCTGGGCATGCGCGGCACCTGCTCAACAGGATTCGCGCTCGAGGTGAGTTGTCCCTCCGACCGCATGTTCACCGAGCCCTATGAGCGCATCCACGGCCAGACGATGACGCCATTCGCACATCTGTGCTGGTCGTCGGCCTGGGCCGGCATCGCTGCGGCTGCCGTGGAGCGCGCTCAGCGCTTCCTGCGCAAGGCCGCACGCGGCGCCGGCGGACAGATGCCGCCGGCAGCTGCGCATTACACCGCGGCGAAGATGGCGCTGGCCCGGCTGCGCGCAATGATCGTCACCAACATGGATGCCTTCGTCGCCCATGAGTATGACGAGCGGGCGCTGGGTTCGCTCGACTTCCAATCCTCCATCACGCTATTGAAGGTGCAGGCCTCTGAACTTGCCGTCGAGACCGTGATGCATGCCATGCGCGCCTGCGGTCTCTCGGGCTATCGCAACGACGGCGAGTTCTCGATCGGCCGCCACCTGCGCGACGTTCTGTCGGCGCCGATCATGATCAACAACGACCGTATTCTCGCAAACATTGCCACGGCCAACTTGATGAGCACGGTACCGACTTCGCTCCATGAATGATCGCGCCGATTGCAGCCATTGCCTCCACCCAGGATTTGCACAATGACGATTCCCGTTCTCCCGCAGTCGCCCGAGATTGCACCCCAGCCGGCCGACGCGCTCGATCATCTGACCGGCGCGCTGTTCCATCGCATGGGCGCGGATGGCGTCTATGCGCGGACCGCGCTGTATGAAGGCGTGGTGGAGCGGCTCGCGACGCTCATCACGCGGCATCGCGAGCCCGGCACGGAGGTCATGCGCTTTCCGCCCGTCATGAGCCGCGCCCAGCTCGAAAAGTCGGGCTATCTCAAGAGTTTCCCCAACCTGCTCGGCTGCGTCTGCGGCCTGCACGGGACCGAGCGGGACATCCATGAAGCCGTGGCACGGTTCGACAAGGGCGGCGACTGGACCACCTCATTGTCACCAGCCGACCTCGTGCTGTCGCCCGCGGCCTGCTATCCGGTCTATCCGATCGCGGCGAGCCGCGGCGCGCTGCCGGTCGGCGGCCTGCGCTTCGACGTCGCGGCCGATTGCTTCCGCCGCGAGCCGTCGCGTCATCTCGACCGCCTGCAGTCGTTCCGGATGCGCGAATATGTCTGTATCGGCACGCCCGACGACGTCTCGGCATTCCGCGACCGCTGGATGGTAAAAGCACAGGCGATTGCGCGCGATCTCGGCCTGTCGTTCCGCGTCGATCATGCCAGCGACCCGTTCTTCGGCCGCGTCGGCCAGATGAAGGCGGTCAGCCAGAAGCAGCAGGCGCTGAAATTCGAGCTGCTGGTGCCGTTGCGCTCGGAGGAGCAGCCCACCGCCTGCATGAGCTTCAACTATCATCGCGAGCATTTCGGCACCACCTGGGGCATCGACGATGCCGACGGTGCGCCGGCGCACACCGGTTGCGTGGCCTTCGGCATGGACCGCCTGGCAGTCGCGCTGTTCCACACCCACGGCATCGATCCGACGCGCTGGCCGTCGCGCGTGCGGGAAGCGCTGCAATTCGAGCGCCAGGCAAGCACCGTCGGCTGACGCCACCAAGCCGCCGGCGAGGGATCGGCAGACCATCTCATGAGCGCGCTCCAGCCACCGATCCGGTGCCGCGAGATCGGAGCCTCCGATCTGGACGCGGTCGCCGATCTCTTGGCGCGCGGCTTTCCCCGGCGCCCCTGCCGCTATTGGTCGAGCGGCCTGCAGCGACAGGCCGCGCGCCCGACGCCCGAGGGCTATCCACGCTACGGCTACCTGCTCGAGCAGGGCGGCAATGCGGTCGGCGTCCTGCTGCTGATCTACAGCAATCGAGGCACACCAGCGCAGCCCCGGATCTGGTGCAATCTCTCGAGCTGGTATGTCGAGCCGGCGTTCCGCAACTACGCGACGATGCTCACCGCGATCGCCCAGCGGCGGCCCGAGGTCACCTACGTCAACATCAGCGCCGCGCGCCGGACCTGGCCGATCATCGAGGCTCAGGGGTTTCGTGCCTATTGTCGCGGCCTGTTGTTTTCCATTCCGGTACTCTCGGCTGCGGGCCAGGGCGCTCGAGTCCAACAGGTCGCGGCAGATGCGCACGCTGTAGACGGCATTCCATCCGACGAAGCGGATCTGCTGATCCGCCACGCCGGCCATGGCTGTCTCAGCATCGTGGTCAGGTCGAAGCAGAGCAGCATTCCCCTGGTGCTGCAGCAGGCGCGCATCCGGCAAGGACGGTTCGCACTGCCCGCCATGCAGCTGATCTATTGCCGCGACATCTCAGACTATGTCGCCTGCGCCGGCGCCGTCGGCCGTTTCCTGCTGCTGCGGGGCCGCGTGTCCGTCATCGTCGACGCCAACGGACCGGTCGCCGGGCTGTACGGCGTCTACACCGAACGCCGCGGCCGCAAGTACATCAAGGGGCCGCAGCCGGCGCGGCTCGGCGATCTCAGCGACACCGAGCTTCCGATCTACGGGTCCTGACCTATGCCGCCGCCCTGGCCTGGTGCGCATAGTCCCAGTACAGCCTGCGCGCACGGCTGAACACCGGACCGATCGGCATCGTCCGCTCGTCGATGCGGATCACCGGCGCGACCTTGGCGAAGTTGCCCGATGAGAATATCTCGTCGGCGTTCAGAAAATCGTCATATCGAAGCGTCGTCTCGACCACACTGACGCCGTCGCCTCGCAGCAATTCGATCACGCGCTGTCGCGTGATCCCGTTGAGGAAGGTTCCGTTCGGCACCGGCGTGAAGACAACGCCATCCTTGACCATGAACACGTTGGCATTGCCGAACTCGGCGACGTTGCCAAGCAGATCCAGCATCAGGCAATTGTTGAAGCCGCGCGAGGCCGCCTCGATCAGCGCGCGCGAATTGTTCGGATAGAGGCACGCCGCCTTGGCGTCGACCGGCGCGCATTCGGCCGTCGGCCGCCGGAACGGCGACAGCGTGATGGCGTTGCCCGTCGGCTGCGGCATCGGCGCCTCATAGATGCACAGGCACCAATTGGTGGTCTCGGGATCGAACAGGACACCACCGCCGGCGCCGTGCTGCGCCCAGTACATCGGGCGGATGTAGAGCTCGGCTCTTGCTGCGAAGCGCGCGACGCCCTCCCGCGCCAGCCCCATCCAGGTCTCGACGTCCACCACGGGTTTGAGCCGGAAATTGATCGCGGACTGATTCACCCGCGCGCAGTGCCGATCGAGATCGGGCGTCACGCCTTCGAATGCGCGCGCACCATCGAACACGGTCGATGCGAGCCACGTCGCGTGGGTCCGGACGCCCATGATCGGCGCATTGCCCTCGCGCCATTCGCCGTCGAAGAAGGTCCAGGTCTGCGAGTAACTGACAGGCTTGACAATGTGGGTCATGGCGGCGCTCCCGTTCGGCATCGATCGTATCTGCACTTCTGGCGTGAATATTTTAAGGATTTCCCGGTCGCGACCTGCCGCTCATGATCGATTCACTGCTGATGGGCACAATGCCCGATGCCTTGGTTAACTGGAGCTGTCATGCCGCTCGACCCTCGCGCCCAGCGCCTGCTTTCGATGGTGGCGGCCGTTGTGACGGAAAGCCGGGAGCCTCCGAGTCCCCGGCAACGCCGGCAGTCGCTGGCGAAGCTGATGCAGTTCGCGCGCAACGACTGCGGCGCCGTCATCACGCGGGACGGCGATTTCTCCGGTCCCTCCGGGCTGCTTCGTTATCGCCTGTATACGCCTGCAGCAGGCCTGGACGATACCGGGATGCCGCCCGGCTTCGTATACTTTCACGGCGGCGGTCTCGTGGCAGGCAGCATCGACACGCACGACAAGGTCGCCGCCGCGCTTGCCGCCGCCGCCGGCTGCCGGCTGCTCTCGATCGACTACCGTCTCGCTCCCGAGCACACGTTCCCCGCAGCAATCGAGGATGCGATCGCTGCGGTTCACTTCGCCATCGATCACGCGGCCGCGCTCGGCATCGACGGCAATCGCATTGTGATCGGCGGCGATTCCGCAGGCGCCACGCTCGCCGCCGCGGTTTGTCAGCAGGCTGCCGGCAGCACCGGTCTCAGGATCGCGCTGCAATGCCTGATCTGCCCGGTGCTTGATTTTTCCAACCCCTGGCCGTCGCGCGAGTTGTTCGGGACCGGCTATCTGATCGACAGGGCGACCTGGCAGGCCGACCTCGCCGACTATCTGGCCGGCGAGTCCGATGTCGCCAATCCCCTGATATCGCCCTTGTGCCGCGAGACGCTGGCTGGGCTTCCCCCCGCCGTGATCCACACCGCGGAGTTCGATCCGATGCGCGACGAGGGCAATGCCTATGCGGCACGGCTCACGGAGGCCGGCGTCACCGTCGCGCATGTCTGTCACGACGGCATGGTTCACAATTTCCACGCCCTCGGTGCGATCCTGCCGCAGGCGAAGGTCGCACTGGATCTGGTCGGGCAGCAGATCCGGTCGCTCCTGCGTGTCCCTGTTGCGCGCTAATTCGAAGCTCTTCGGCCACATATCGTTAGGGTTATTTCGTCGTTCTTGTCGCGAATTATTGCCCGCTTTACGCCTGCGCTCCTACAACGGCACCACTCGCGGAATACGAGCAGCTCGCCGCATTGATCGAGCGAGCGTGGAGATCGCCGATGCGCAACGAGACGATTGCAATCCACGCCGGCTATGAGCCCGAAGCGACCACCAAGGCCGTCGCGGTTCCGATCTATCAGACCGCCGCCTACGCCTTCGACAGCGCCGATCACGGCGCAGCGCTGTTCAATCTCGAAGCCGAGGGCTATCGCTACAGCCGTATCTCCAATCCGACCACGGCGGTGCTCGAGAAGCGCGTCGCCGAGCTCGAAGGTGGCGTCGGCGCGCTCGCCGTCGGCACCGGGCAGGCGGCACTTCACTTCGCATTCGTCAATCTTGCCGATGGCGGCGGCAACATCGTCTCGGTGCCACAGCTCTACGGCACCACGCACACGCTGCTCGGTCACATCCTGCCGCGCCAGGGCATCACCGGACGCTTTGCCGAAAGCGATGCGTCCGACGCCATCGAGCGTCTCATCGACGAAAACACCAAGGCCGTGTTCGCCGAGACGATCGGCAATCCCGCCGGCAATGTCTGCGACATCGAGGCGCTGGCGAAGGTCGCGCATCGCAACGGCGTGCCGCTGATCGTCGACAACACCGTCGCAACACCGATCCTGCTGCGGCCGTTCGATTACGGCGCCGACATCGCGGTGCATTCGCTGACCAAGTTTCTCGGCGGTCACGGCACGACGCTGGGCGGCATGCTGGTCGACAGCGGCAACTTCCCCTGGAAGGATCACGCCGACCGCTTTCCCGCCTTCACGCAGCCCGACGCGTCCTATCACGGGATGGTCTACACCGATCATTTCGGCCGCAGCGCCTATATCCAGCGCGCGCGCAGCGTCTATCAGCGGACCATGGGCGCGGTGCTGTCGCCGTTCAATGCCTTCCTGCTGCTGCAGGGCATCGAAACGGTCGCCCTGCGCATGGAGCGCCACGTCGAGAATGCGCGCAAGGTCGCCGAATTCCTGCGCAACGATCCGCGCGTAGCGTGGGTCAACTACGCCGGTTTCGCCGACAGCCGCCATTATCCCCTGGTCCAGAAATATCTCGACGGCCGGGCGTCGTCGCTGTTCACATTCGGGATCAAGGGCGGCATGGAGGCGGGCAAGGCGTTCTACGACGCCCTGAAGCTGGTCACACGGCTGGTCAATATCGGCGATGCGAAGTCGCTGGCCTGCCATCCCGCATCGACCACGCATCGGCAGATGCCGCCGGACGACCAGCGCAAGGCGGGCGTCCTCCCGGAGACGATCCGGCTGTCGATCGGCATCGAGCACGTCAGCGACATCATCGAGGATCTCGACCAGGCGCTCGCCCAGGCCTGCCCTCGCACGCGTCAGCTGGATGCGGCGGAGTAGAGCGATCAGCCGATGACCCTGCTGTTCGACCGACATCGCAGGATCGCGAGCCCTGCCCTCGCGCCCGCTGAATTCGACGACCGCGGCCGACGCCCGATCGAGCTTTCGATCGGCCTCGTCAACAACATGCCGGACAGCGCCCTGAAGGCGACTGATCTCCAGATCGGCCGCCTGCTGCGGCAGTGCGCGCCGCGGCACGTCCGCATCCGCCTGCACTGCTTCTCGCTGCCCTCCATCTCTCGCTCGCAGGCGGCCAGGAGCCACGTCGCCCAGTCCTACGCCGACATCGGGTCGCTCGATCGGCTCGGCATCGACGGCCTGATCGTGACCGGCGCCGAGCCTGTCGCCGCGGCCTTGCGCGACGAGCCCTATTGGTCGGACCTCGCCTCCGTGATCGACTGGGCCAGAACCAACACGCGCTCGACCATCTGGTCGTGTCTCGCGGCCCACGCGGCCGTGCTGCATCTCGACGACATCGAGCGGCAGCGGCTGGCGAGCAAATGCTCCGGCATCTTCGACTGCGTGAAGGTCCAGGACGACTGGCTCACGCACGGCATCCATTTGCCGCTTCAGGTGCCGCACTCCCGCCTCAACGCCGTCAACGAGCCGCTGCTGGCGGAGCGCGGCTACGACATCCTGACCCGCTCGGACGAAGTCGGCGTCGACATTTTCGCGCGCTCGATGCCGAGCCGGTTCGTGTTCTTCCAGGGCCATCCCGAGTATGACGCGCTCTCCCTGCAGCGCGAATACATGCGTGACATCGCGCGCTTTCTCGCCGGGCAGCGCGACGACTACCCGCGGCTGCCGAAATCCTATTTCAGCGCCGAGAGCGAGGCGGTGCTCAACGCGTTCGAGTGGCGGGCCAAGGAAAGGCGCGACCCGACGCTGGCGGCCGAGCTCCCGGGATTGACGCTGCGGCCCGATCTCGCCGCAGAAAGCGCCGCCCAGACGCTGTTCAGCAACTGGATCGGTCATCTCGGGCAAACCGGATAGCGCCAAGGCCCGCCTTTCATCGGGGCGATCGCGCAATGGCGCGCTATCTGTTAGATTGGCACGGCACACTTCGCTTGCAAGGTTCCGATGGCCCGACGCACCGGCAGCGCCGATCTTCCGCTCCATTCCGGACGCGTCCCGGCCTGGCTCGGCACGCGCATGGCCTCGCTCGGCGCCATCATCACCCAGGCGATCGTGCATCATTACGGCCGCGACGAATTCCTGGCGCGGATGTCGCATCCGTTCTGGTTCCAGTCGTTCGGCGCCGTCATGGGCATGGACTGGCATTCCTCCGGCATCACCACGAGCGTGATCGGCGCGCTGAAGCGCGGGCTGAAGCCGCTGTCCGGCGAGCTCGGCATCTACGTCTGCGGCGGCCGCGGCGAGCATTCGCGCAAGACGCCCGACGAGCTGCGCCTGCTCGGCGACCGGCTCGGCCTCGACGGCGAGGAGCTGGTGCGGACCAGCAAGCTCGTCGCCAAGGTCGACAGCGCCGCGGTGCAGGACGGCTTCGACCTCTATCTGCACGGCTTCTTCGTCACCGCCGACGGCAAATGGACCGTCGTGCAGCAGGGCATGAATGGCGACGCCCGCCAGGCCCGGCGCTATCACTGGCACTCGCAACAGCTCGCGAGCTTCGTCGACGCTCCGCACAGCGCCATCGACGGTCCGGTCCAGGGCGAGATCGTCAACCTCACCGACAAGCGCGCCGCGCCGTCGCGCGACGCGCAGCTCGAGCTGCTCGCCGAGCTCGGCCCCGACCGCGTCGTCTCCGAGTTCGAACGGCTGAGCACGCCGGAGCCGGCGCAGGGCCTGCTGCCGCATCTCGTCATGCCGGCGCATCACGACGTCAGACCGAAGGACGTATTCGCCCGCCGCCTCCACGGCACGCTGGCGGCCGCGGCCGAGCGCGGCCCGGTCGACTTCCCCGACCTGCTGCTGACGCCGGGCGTCGGCGCCCGTACCGTGCGCTCGCTCGCCATGGTCGCCGAGGTCGTGCACGGCGCGCCGTATCGCTTCGGCGACCCGGCGCGGTTCTCGCTGGCGCATGGCGGCAAGGACCGGCATCCCTATCCGGTGCCGATCAAGGTCTATGACGAGACCATCCGCGTGCTCAAATCGGCCGTCGGCAACGCCAAGCTCGGCCGCGACGAGGCGCTGTCGGCGCTGAAGCGGCTCGACGACCAGGCCCGCCGGCTGGAGCGCAGCGCGACCGGCCCCTCGCTCGATGCCTACATCGCGACCGAGCGCGCCGCCTCGCCAGAGCTCGACGGCCGTTCGGTGTTCGGCTGGGAGCGTGACCTCATCCAGCGCACCGGCGAGGCGTAGCGGCATGCCGGCGCGCAGCGCGGGCGTGCTCGCCTTTCGCCGCACCGCCGATGGACTCGAGGTGCTGCTGGTGCATCCCGGCGGCCCGTTCTGGCGCAACAAGGATCTCGGCGCCTGGTCGATCCCGAAGGGCGAGTTCGGTGCCGGCGAGGCGGCCGAGGCGGTGGCGCGGCGCGAATTCGCCGAGGAGCTCGGCACGACGCTGACGGCGCCGCTCGTGCCGCTCGGCGAGATCAAGCAGCGCGGCGGCAAGGTGGTCGAGGCATTCGCCGCCGAAATCGATCTCGATGCCGACAGCATCACCAGCAACGCGTTCGAGCTCGAATGGCCGCCGCGTAGCGGCCACGTCAGGCGCTTTCCCGAGGTGGACCGCGCCGCCTGGTTCGATCTCGCCGAGGCGAGGGTCCGGATCAATCCAGCCCAGGCCGCGCTGCTCGACCGTGTCGTGGCGATCGGCGGAGGGTGAACTGTCACCATCCGCCGCCGACGTCACGCCGCGCGGACGTTGCCGAGGAATCGCCCGGTCTGGGTCTTGAGCTGATCCGACTGGCTGCCAAGCTGGGAGGCCGCGCTCAGCACCTGCGCCGCCGCGGCGCCGACCTGGCCGGACGCCTCGCGTACGCCGACGATGTGCTGCATGACCCCCTGGGTGCCCTGCGCCGCCTGCTGGACGCTGCGGGCAATTTCCTTGGTCGCGGCACCCTGCTCCTCGACCGCGGCTGCGATCGCGTCGGTGATCTCGTTCATCTGGCCGATGGTCGCGCCGATCTCGCGGATGGCGTTGACGGTGGAGCCGGTGGCGTCGCGGATGGCTTCGATCTGGCTGGTGATCTCCTCGGTTGCCTTGGCGGTCTGCGCCGACAGCGCCTTGACCTCGTTGGCGACCACCGCGAAGCCCTTGCCGGCCTCGCCGGCACGCGCCGATTCGATGGTGGCGTTCAGCGCCAGCAGGTTGGTCTGGCCGGCGATGGTCTGGATCAGCGCCATGACCTCGCCGATCTTCTGCGACGCGTGGACCAGCCGGTCGACCATCGCCTCCGTCCGCGTCGCCTGCCCGACCGCGTTCTGAGCGATCGAGGACGACTGCGTGACCTGCTTGGCGATCTCCTGGATCGATGACGACAGCTGCTCGGCGGAGGCCGACACCGTCTGCACGTTCTTGGCGGTCTGCTCGGCGGCCGCGGCCACCTTCGCGCTCTGGTCGGTCGTGCCGGCGACGATGCTCGACATCGATTGCGCCGAGGTCTGCAGCTCGCCGGCGGCGGTCGCGGTGGTCTGGATCACGCCGCCGATCGAGCGCTCGAACTCGTCGGCGATCCGCACCAGCACCGTGCGGCGCTCCTCGGCGGCCTGCTGCTTGGACTGCTCCTGCTCGGCCCGGAGACGCTCGCTCTCGGCGAGATGGTCCTTGAAGATCTGCAGGCTGCGCGCCATGCGGCCGATCTCGTTCCTGCGATCCGTGAACGGCACCTCGAGGCCCAGATTGCCCTTGGTCAGCTCGTCCATCACGGCGCAGGTACGGTCGAGCGGAACGACGACGCTGCGTCCGAGCCAGAAGGCGACGACCGCGGCCACCAGCAGACCTGCGAGCGCGCCGAAGCCGGCCCACAGCGCGCGCTGATAGACGACCGCATCGACGTCGTCGACATACACGCCGGCCTGGATCGCCAGCATCTTGTCGCCGCTGCCATAGGCGCCGACATAGGACATCTTCGGCAGCTCGGTCGTCCCCCCCGCGCGCGGCACCTTGTACTCGACGAAGCCGCCGCCGGCGCGCGCCATGCGCACGATGTCCTGGATCAGGAGCTTGCCGGTGGAATCCTTGAAGTCCCAGCGGTTGACGTTGATGTATTTCGGGTTGGCGTGGACATAGGTCACGCCGGCATCCGACGATCCGGTTCCGTAGACGCCGAGATAGTCGTTGTACGGGCCCCAGCGCATTGCGCCGATCGCGGCGTAGGCCTGCTGCCGCGCCTGCTCCGGCGCCATCTTGCCGGCGGTCGCCGCGGCGTCATAATAGCTCAGCACCTTGACGGCGGACTCGACGAGGTTGCGGACCATGGTCTGCCGCTCCTCGAGAACGGTTCCGCGCAGCATCAGGATCTGCATGGCGGAGACGGCGAACAGTGCGATCGACATCACGGCGATGATCGCCGCGAGACGCTGATAGACAGTCAGGTGTCGCATTTTCTGGTTCTCGTTGCGTGGACTGTATGCACGATACCAACCGTACATTAATGGTTTGCTATCCGTGCCGCCCGAACACTGTCGAACTAATTAGTTTTTGGACGGATCATGTCCACTCACGCGAACTCGAGCCAGAGAACAACCAACCCGAGCTGGGTTGGCGATCGTTCGAATAACATGCGATAATCAGAAGTATCGTCCAAGGGGGACGGCCGGTTCCCTTGCCAGTTCCAGTGGGTCAGGTGTCGAGTTCCCACGGAGTTTCGTCGTCGCGACGCGTCAGGCGCCCGAGCTTTGTGCAGCTCAGCCCTCACCTCATCGAGGGCGCAGGGAAGACCAGGCATCGGCTGATTCCTGCGGCCCCCGTGCGGAAAGGAATGCACGGGGCAGGAACCACAGGTTCAGCCGGGTTTGCCCGGCCTTCCCTGCGCAATGGTGTTACGGCTGCTTCGCACTCTCCCCGGGGACCGGCGTTCTTGCCCCCGTTTGCGGCAACGCGCCAATGGCACGCCGCGCAGGCATCAGCGTCGGGATGCCAGGACCATGCGACTTGACCGTCCGTGCCGGCGCCGCTCGTCAGTCGGCGCCTGCCCGTCCATCACATCCCACCCCAACGCTCCTGACGATGCGCAGCGCCCCTCGTCGATGAGGCGGGACAATCAGAGAGAAGCACGAATTCCGATAAAACGAAAGAACAAAATTTGCGCAAGCGGGCGCGATTGCGCCGATGTCGTTGAGACGGCGAATGAACTTCGTGTTTCGGCGCAGGGGGAATGCGGCATGTCGCGGCGCTCCCGGCGAGCCCATGTCCGGCCCGACGGGCGACTCGGTCGAACGCCTCAGGGAGAGACCGCCGCGCGCGCCGGCCGGCGCTGCCGCAGCAGCAACAGGATGACCACCGCCGCGCACGAGCAGGCCAGGCTCAGCGCCAGCGGCGCTTTGCTGCCGTAGCGGGTCAAGAGCTCGACGAGGATGGGCGCCGACACCGCCGACAGCAGGTTGAGCGGCAGTCCGATCTGGGCGGACGCCTTGGCGAACGCCGCCTTGTCGTAGAACACCAGCGGCATCGTGGCTCGCGCCACGGCGAGCGCGCCACTGCCAAGGCCGTAGATCAGGATGAAGCCGCCGATCGCGGCGTGCGAGCCGTCGCTCAGCATCAGCAGCAGCATCGCCACCGGCAGCGCCAGTCCGGCGACGATCGCGGTGGTGATGCCGTCCCAGCGGCCGCCGCCGAGAAAATCGATGGCGCGGGCGCTGATCTGGATCACCCCCAGCATCGAGCCGAAACCGACCGCCTCGGCCGCCGACAGGCCTTTGGCCTTCAGGAGCTCGATCAGCACGGCCCCCATCCCGAACGCGACGAAGGCGTTGAGGCCGGAGGCGCCGACCAGCAGATAGAACGTGCCGCGCGACGGCGTCGATGCGGGAGCCGACGCCGGCGGATCCGACGACGGCGGCAGATGATCATGGACGCGCCGCGGCAGCAGGAACACGAACAGCGGCAGCGAGACCAGCAGCAGCAGGCCGGCATAGACGAGACAGGTGCTGCGCCAGCCGATATGCGCGGAGAGGGCCGAGGTGACCGGCCAGAAGATGCTGCTCGACAGGCCCGTGACCAGCATCAGCGCGCCGATGGCGCTGCGCGCGCGCAGGCCCGCGATCTCGTTGAGCACGATGTAGGAGGCGGTCGAGAGGGTGGCGCTGCCGGCCACGCCGAGCAGCAGCCAGGCGGCATAATAAGAGAGCGGCCCCTGCGCCGCAGACAGCAGCGCGTAGCCCGGCGCCGCCAGCAGAGTGCCCGCGATCATCACCCGCCGCCCGCCATGCTTGACGAACGGTCGCGCCAGCAGCGGCGAGCACAGCCCCATCGACATGTACAGCACCGTCGTGCTGGCGAAGATCGCCGTCAGCTCCATCTCCAGATCCGCCGCCATGGCCCGGCCGATCACCGCCGGCAGGCTGAGCGTGCCCCAGGCGATCAGCTGGGTGATGGCGAGCACGATCAGGACGCGCAGGAGGGATGGGTCGGCGATGACGGAGGGCATTTCGGGCGGGGGCACTGCACGGAGGTGACGCGCGACGCGCGTTGCAATGATGATTCTAAAGCATTGGCACCGCGCCAGCCCCGCTGTTTCGGAATTGCGCCCCACCGCGGATGAGGGTGCTCGGGCGAAACCATCGCGACATGGCCAGAAGCCGCTTTGGAGGGCACTGGTCACCGAGCCAACGGCTCGGTGCCACGATCCAGAACGTCGAGATATTTGCGATATGCAAAGACGCGGCGACGCTGTCGGCCAGTCACGCACAATCCCCACTTCGGCTAGGCGGTCGAGAGCCTTACCGACGGTTGGAAGCGAGAGTTTGAGCTCTTTCGATGCCGCCTGGATCGTGATGAGGGGCCGTCGCTGTAGCAAGTCGTGCGGTAGGAAGCCACTTCGCGTATTCTTTCTCAATTTGGTCGGGCGCAATCTCGCGGGTAGCCGAAAAGGCAAATATAGCCTTCCCTGGTACCTCTTCGAGGAGGCTGCGTTATACGCAAAATACCACCTAAGATGGCCGGCACGAAAAATAGACGTCTGTTCAACCAATTACCGCGGTTGACGCTCGGCCCTGCGCGGAGACTTTCAGCAGGCCGCGATTTCCACAGGCATGAGAACCTAACGTCCTAGCGGGCGTTCACCTTACGTGCTTTATCAACGATTGATGTGTAAAGTCGTGACATGGCCAAAAGCGACATCCTAGTCTCTCTCGTTCGCGCTGGCGCGGCTGGCGACAAAAGCATGCTGCGCTCAACGGTTGAGGCACTGATGGCCGATGAGCGCGCCAAGAGTCATCATTTGCTTGCTGATCGGCTAGAAAAAGCCTTGCAAGCGGTGGCTGTCACTCCGCCTAGCTTGGTGACTTCAAACCGCGCGCAACAGACCCCCGGCCGCGGTACAATATTGGAACTTACCCCGCGCGTTCGCTTAGATGAGCTTGTGCTTCCGCTACCTGCCCGTGCCGAGGGCCTCCAATTGGTGGAAGAGCACGCGCGCGCCGACGTACTTCGCGCTCATGGCTATGAGCCGCGCCATCGGGTGTTACTCTCCGGGCCGCCGGGAAACGGCAAAACGTCCTTCGCTGAGGCAATCGCGGAAGCGTTAGCTCTTCCGTTTTTCGTGGTGCGCTATGATGCCTTGGTGGGCAGCTACCTAGGCGAGACAAACGCGAGGCTTCGAGCACTCTTTGACTATGCTCGCACACAATCATGCGTTCTCTTCTTTGATGAGTTTGATGCCATCGGAAAGGAGCGGGGCGACGATCACGAAACGGGAGAAATTAAGCGGGTTGTGTCGTTTCTACTCATGCAGATAGATCAACTCCCAAGCTACGTTCTAACCATCGCTGCCACTAATCACGCCGAGTTGCTTGACAGAGCGGTATGGCGTAGATTTCAACTCAAGA
The DNA here is from genome assembly GCF_032484495.1 of Bradyrhizobium sp. SZCCHNS3052. Classification (NCBI taxonomy): domain Bacteria; kingdom Pseudomonadati; phylum Pseudomonadota; class Alphaproteobacteria; order Hyphomicrobiales; family Nitrobacteraceae; genus Bradyrhizobium; species Bradyrhizobium sp. SZCCHNS3052. The sequence goes on from NZ_JAUETB010000018.1 coordinate 100,728, forward strand.
TCGCATTTCCAGCGCCCAAGACGCAGGAAGTCGCCTCGTTTATGAATACAATCATGGAGCAATGGCCTCAACGCCCCACCAAGACAGCCCTCGACATTGCAACCGAATTGAATGCTAGTTCCTACGCGGAGGCGCGGGATTTTTGCCAGAACATTAGGCGGCGTCAAATCCTAGGCTTGGGTGATGTCACAATTGACACTGCGGTTGCACATGAGCTGGAGCTGTGGGTTGCGCGCGTAAAGCCTGAGAACATCTATGGCGATCGATCCATCGAAGCCACTACTGCGCCTCCAACCAAGCGCGCCCGTCGATCGAAGCCCCGGAAGCCCGCGTAATCCGGGTAGACCGAAGCCATTTTCCGTCGCGTCGCAGAGCGCATCGTTCGGCCCTCAATTTCGCCGATTGGAAACGGCACTTAATCGTGATCCGACGGGATTGACTTTAAGAGCCGATCCGTCGGCCCTCGCACCCGAGCGGTTACTTGTCTTCGAGCTTCGCGGCGCCATTGCCACGTTTGCAAACGCAATCCGGAACGTTCCTGGACTTGAGCTAATCGACGAAGAAGAACTAGAAAGCGATGACCAAGACAAGGCCCCCGAGGCTTATCTTCTAGTTCCTGATACTGAGGCATTAAGCAACATTTTGTCCTTATGGCGCCGCTGGATCGCCGGTCAGGAATTGGGTACGGGATTTACACCTTGGCGCGATGTCTTCGCGACCCTCCGCGATCTTCGCGTCTGGGGCCCGCAGGATCGGGTTCAAGAAGGAGACCGGGAAATATTGGCCGACGAGATAGATGACTTAGCGGACGACGATGAAGTTACATTAGAGATTGAGCTAGTATTTAGAGCCGCGGAGGCGATCGCCGTAACCGCAGAACAAGGCGTCGCGGCTAGTATAAATTCGGCAGGCGGCAGCATCGTCTCTCGATGCAGGATCGCAGATATCGCTTACCACGCGCTTCTAGCCAAGCTGCCGGTAGCCGCTGTCCGGAGCATAATAGATCGTTTGCCGGAAGGTATTAGCGGCCTTGATCCGGTGATGCATATCCGCCCGCAAAGCATTGCCACAGGCATCGACGTCAACGACGCGTCGCTCGTAGTGGAAAGCGCGCCCAGCACTTCGACAGAAAAGTCTCCCATTGTGGCGCTTCTCGACGGCGTTCCCGTATCTGAGCATCCACTTCTCCGTGGCCGATTAACTGTAGATGATCTGTTTGGCCTTGAGCCCAACGCGTTGGTAGCGGAACGAACACACGGAACGGCCATGGCGTCGTTGATATTGCACGGCGATCGCAATCTCATGGAGCCAGTGATTGGGCGACGCATACACTGTCTTCCTGTGTTAGGATCAAGCGATCAGTTTCCCCCGGACCGACTGATCGTTGACCTCATCTATCAAGCGGTCTTCGCCATGCGCGAGGGCGAGGACGCGACTGCACCAAACGTCATAATAGTCAACTTATCCTTAGGAAACGCCAGAAAGCCCTTTCACGGCAAGCTATCGCCTTGGGCTCGACTTCTCGATCGATTGTCGCACCGCTATGGTATTTTGTTCGTAGTGAGCGCAGGCAACTACATTTCGCCATTCGAAATTGCGTCGATGGCGACCTTGCGAGATTTCGAGAACGCGTCACCAGCCGATCGCGCTGAACAAACCCTCGGCGCCCTATCGCGTTTAATTACTTCACGCCGATTGCTCTCCCCCTCTGAGACGGTAAACGGCATAACGGTCGGCGCGGCGAACATCGACGCAGTCCAACATGCTGAGCGACGTGGTGCCAGGGGTAGGGTCGATCCATTTTTCCCGCTTCAAATGGCAAACCCCTCCAGCGCGCTAGGCCCCGGATTTGCGAACAGCGTTAAACCCGACATCCTGATGCCAGGATCGCGCGAGCACCTTTCGATGGTTAGCAGTGGTACGACGCTGACAGTGAAGCCGAGCGGCGCTGGAAGGCCTCATGGACTTAAGGTCGCCGCTCCCCCGCGGGAAGGTGGTACGAACTGGGAGCACTTCACGGGAGGAACAAGTGCGGCGGCAGCATTGACGTCTCGACTGGCTCACCGCATCCATGACGCGTTAGAGGATGTCTACAGCGAAACGTTCTTAAGTCTGCCACATCATCAGCGAGCAGTGCTCATAAAGGCGCTGCTCGTTCACACCGCCGCTTGGCCCGCCGATAGCGCAAGTCTAATAAAACAAGTTCTTGGTCCACCCGAAAATCGACAGAGTGTGAGACAGAAGGACAACATTCGGCGCTTTCTTGGTTACGGGTTGGTCGATGCGGATGCTGCGGTTTATTGCGCCGAGGATCGAGCAACATTTTGGGCTGTTGGAATGCTGGGGCAGGAGAAAAGGTGCACCGTAGAAGTCCCCCTTCCGACGTGCCTAAGCGGGCAAGCACTATTGCATTCTCTGCACGCAACGCTTGCGTGGTTTACGCCAGTCCTGCCGGGAAGGCAGTCGTACCGCTCCGTCAAGCTCACCCTGATGGTCCCGGACGATCTAAGCAGTTTCCGGGCCGACGTATCGAGAACTCAACCCGATGCAAATCAGAGCAGCCGCGGGACCGTTTTTTCGCGGCGCTGGGAGGGCCAACGCGCCCCGACTGTCGGGCCTAATGACGCTCTCCAAATTTCCATTCAACGCGAACCCGACCGGGGAGCGAAAGCTGATGAAAACGTACCCTTCGGCCTCGCGGTGTCGATTGCGATGCCCGGCGTCGTTCAACTTTACGATCAGGCTCGCGCCCGCGTTGGCCTCCAGGTCCGGCCTCCTGTACGCCTTTAATATGGTCGGCGGTCACAATAGCCACGACGAAGCGGCGCGATATGCACCAGCCCATCCTAATGCATACTTTGGGGACTGAATTGGGGACAGGCAGCGCCCATATCGATAGATTGGCTATATTTTCAAAGGGTTAGGGCGATTGACTGGCGGAGAGAGTGGGATTCGAACCCACGGTACGGTTTCCCGCACACACGCTTTCCAAGCGTGCGCCTTAAGCCACTCGGCCATCTCTCCGGCGGCCCTCTCTTGGCGGGGTCGGCGGCGTTTTGCAAGCCGGGCGGGGGCTCCGGCGGCAAATTTCCCCCAAATCGCTGATAAAAATCATCAATCCGCCCTGGTTGCGGGCTCGGCCGGGGGCCGCCGCCGCTCACCGGCCGATCGATGAACCGGCCGGCCGGGCGGCACGACCACTGATTTGCAGCCCGTCGGTCCGGCTGCACATGAGGGACCTCGCGATGCCGTCATCCACCCTTGCCCGTCTCGCCGTGCTGCTGGCGGCAGCATTCAGCCTGACTGCCGCCGGCCCGGCGCGCGCCGATCAATGCACCAAGCAGGGCGTCGACGTGACCTGCGACGACGGCCGCAAGGGGATCTGGCAGGGCGATGCGATCCTGTGGCCGGACGGGACCAAGTCCAGCCTGAAGCCGCACCCGTCCGTCATCGTCGGCAACAAGGCATCGGTGGTGGTGGGACCCGGCGTGTTCGTCGGACAGGGCAACGGGATGGTGCCGATGGACAATCCGAGTTCGCCAAACAAGCTGCGCTGCGCCGTGCTCGACGGCGTCTCCTACTGCCATTGAGCCTCACCGCCGCGCGGCGGCGAGGTGTAACGCCCGGTTCAGTGATAGCGCGCGCCGGGCGACAGCATGCGGCCGGCCAGAAAACCCGCCGGCGCTGCAGGCAGAGGCTCGATCTCGACCTCGGCCGAGTCACCGTCCTGCAGGGTCTCGACGAAGTCGGCAAACCATTGCTGGATCGAATGGCGGCGCAGCTTCGTCATCATGATCTCATAGCGCATGCGGCGCTCGTTGAGCGGCATCGACAGCGCCATCGCGATCGTCCGCGCCATGCCGTCGATGTCATGCGGATTGACGATCAGCGCCGCGTCGAGCTCGTTGGCGGCGCCGGCGAATTTCGACAACACCAGCACGCCGGGATCGACCGGGCTCTGCGCGGCGACATACTCCTTCGCCACCAGGTTCATGCCGTCGTGCAGCGGCGTGACGACGCCGACCTGGGCGCTGCGATAGAGGCCGGCCAGCACGCCCTGACCATAGCCCTTGTTGAGGTAGCGGATCGGCGTCCAGTCGACCTCGCCATGGCGGCCATTGACCTCGCTGACGAGGCGCGCGACCTCGCTCTGCAGATTGCCATAGGCCTCGATCGATTCGCGCGAGAGCGTTGCGATCTGCAGCAGCGACGCGGCGCGCAGCAGGCTCGGGTGCATCGTCCACATCCGGTCGAACGCGTTGATGCGGTTGACGAGGCCCTTGGAGTAGTCGAGCCGGTCGACGCCGATGGCGAGCTTCTCGCCATTCAGGCTGCGGCGCAGCCGCGACACGTCCGGATGCGCCACCGCCTTCGCCGCCTGCTGCGCAAACTTGTCGGCATCGATGCCGATCGGGAACACCGCCAGACGTGTGCGGCCGTGCAGCGACCTGACCACGCCGTCACGCACCTGCAAGCCGAGATCGGCGCGGATGCAGGCGGTGAAGTTCTCGCGATCGTCCTCGGTCTGGAAGCCGATTAGATCATAGGCGAGCATCGCGGTGACGAGATCGCGGTGATTCGGCACGCTGTCGATGACGCTGCGGGCGGGCCACGGCGTGTGCAGGAAGAAACCGATCGGGCTCTTGACACCGAGCGTGCGCAACTCCGCGCCGAGCGACAGGAAGTGATAGTCCTGGATCCAGAACAAGGTGTCCTGCTTCTGGAACCGGAGCAGCGCGCGCGCCACGAAGGCGTTGACCTCGCGATAGGACCGATAATCATCATGCGAGACGCTGATCAGATCGCTGCGTGAATGCAGCGCCGGCCACAGCGCCGAATTGGCGAAGCCTTCGTAGTAGCCGGCATAGTGCGCAGCCGGCAGATCCAGCAGCGCGAGCGCGCCTTCACCGATCTGCTCGATCTCCGCGATCGGTTCCGTCTGCGCGCCGTCGCGCACACGTCCCGAAGATCCCACCCAAACTGCCCCCGATTTCTCCACGATGGGCAGCAATGCTGCCGCAAGTCCGCCGGTCATTGGCTCGTTGGCTTTGCCACGTGCCACCCGATTCGAAACCACGACGAGGTTCACAGCTCCCTCCTGTTGGTCATGTCGGTTAACAGCTGTTCATCAATATGGTTCCAGGCCACCCTTTCAACCAAATGAAACCAAATTCGGGCATTCGCGCGGTGTAATCACAGCGTCAATCAAGTCAGAACGTTTCTAATCAAGAGCGACGCATGCAACATGCGAATGCATGGCGGATGGAACTAATAACGCGGCGATACCGAGCCACTGCGCGGACCGCTAGGTCGATGAATTAGTTCCGCCGTCGGCGAGGCGCGCCAGGAACGCGCGCACGTCGTCCGGAGCGTCGAAATGTCCGTCGACACCGAGCGCCCGACGGCCGACCGAGAACGACAGGCCGGCGAAATCGGGCATGATCGCGAACACCGTCTCGTCGGTGACGTCGTCGCCGATGAAGAACGGCTTGCGTCCCTTGAAGGGCGCGTGCCGCATCAGCTCGCGCACGCCGCTCGCCTTGGTGAAGCCGGCATGCTTGATCTCGCACACACATTTTCCGGGCAGCACCTCGATCGGCGCCTCCGGCAACTCGGCGCGGATGCGCGACACCTCCTCGTAGATCGCCTTCTCCGCCTGCGGCGCGAGGCGATAGTGCAGCGCCAGCGAGTACCCCTTGTCCTCGAGCAGAATGCCGGGGCTGAGCTTGGCGATCGCAGCGAGCCTGCGCTTCAGCTCCTTGTCCAGCGGCGGCGCCTTGATCGCATCCGCCTCACCGCCGCCGCCGAGCCGCATCTCCGCGCCATGACCGCCGACGGCGGGGTAGACCTCCGGCGCGAAGATGAGATCGATGTCGTTGAGCGAGCGGCCCGAGACCAGCGCCAGCGCGCCGGAGGTTCGTTGCAGCAACGCGTTCAGTGCCTCGGCAAGGCCCGGCGGGACCCACACCTCGCGCGGTGTCGGCGCGAGATCGAGCAGGGTGCCGTCGATATCGAGCAGGATCGCCACCTCGCGAAGATGCGGCACGAGACTCACCGGCGTCGGAACGATCTCGGCGGGCTCCGCCGCAGGAGAACCGATCAGATCGGAGTTGTCGGACATCATCATCTACTCCATGACAGCGAGCGGGCGCGCCACCTGCTCGAGCGATTTGCGCTCGGCCGCGATGGCATAGCGCCAAGCGACGAGCGCCGCCACCAGCATCAGCGCGGCACCGAACAGATAGCCGCCGAACACCGCGCCGCGCGCCCCGCTGTTGAGCAGCGCGCCGAACAGCGCGGGTCCCGCCACGCCGCCGATCCCGGTGCCGATGGCGTAGAACAGCGCGATCGCGAGCGCGCGCACTTCCAGCGGAAAATTCTCCGACACGGTGAGATAGGCGGCGCTCGCCGCCGGTGACGCGAAGAAGAAGATCACCATCCAGGCCGCGGTCTGCGTCGCGGCGCTCAGCACTCCGATCGAGAACAGATAGCCGGTGAGCGCGAGCAGCACGCCGGAGACGCCATAGGTGAAGGTGATCATGGCGCGGCGCCCGAGCGTGTCGAACAGACGGCCGAGCAGCAGCGGCCCGAGCACGTTGCCGGCCGCGAAGGGCAGGATGTACCAGCCGACATGATCGGACTTGATGCCGTAGAAGTCGGTCAGCACCAGCGCGAAGGTGAAGAAGATCGCGTTGTAGAAGAACGCCTGGGCGATCATCAGCGTCAACCCGACCAGCGAGCGCTGACGATAGACCGAGAACAGCGTATGCGCGACCTCTCGTAACGGCGTGTGGCTACGCATCCGCAGCCGCATCCTCGGCAATTCCTTAGCGCGCGCCTCGCGGTCGTGGCCGGTGACGTCGCGTTCGATCTCCGCCACGATCCGATGCGCCTCTTCGGGATGGCCGTGAATCATCAGCCAGCGCGGACTTTCCGGAATCCACATCCGCATGACCAGCACGACCAGGCCGAGACAGGCGCCGATGCCGTAGGCCAGCCGCCAGCCGACATCCGGGCCGGCGACATCAGGATCAAGCAGCACGATGGCGCCGACGGCGCCGAGCGCGGCCCCCAGCCAGAAGCTGCCGTTGATCATGAGATCGGTCCAGCCGCGATAGCGCGCCGGCACCAGCTCCTGGATCGTCGAATTGATCGCGGTATACTCACCGCCGATGCCGGCGCCGGTCAGGAAGCGAAACAGCGCGTAGGTCGCGACATTCCGCGACAAGGCGGTGGCGGCCGTCGCGGACAGATAGAGCGCGAGCGTGATGAAGAACAGCTTCCGGCGGCCGATGCGGTCGGTCAGCCAGCCGAAGCCGAGCGCGCCGAGCACGGCGCCGGCGAGATAGGCGCTGTTGGCAAGCCCGATCTCGAGATTGGAGAAATGCAGCGCCGGGCTCTGCTTGAGTGCGCCCGACAAGGCGCCGGCGAGCGTCACCTCGAGCCCATCGAGCACCCAGGTGATGCCGAGCGCCAGCACGACGCGGGTGTGAAAGGCGCTCCAGCGGAGGTCGTCGAGCCGGGCGGGGATGTTGGTTTCGATGATTCGATCCTGGCCAGCCGTGTCGCCCGGCGGCGCGCTGGATTGCGGCGCTGACGTGATGACGCGGAGGTGCGGAAAGGATGCCTGTCGGGGTGCCATGGAATCCCAATGCGACGGCGCGGGTCGCACCGCATGCTCGACCGAGAGGATGAAGCAAATGCGGCAATGAAACCCTGCCGCTGCGACCCAACGTCTCGCCGCGCGCTGGGTTCCCGGAAGTGGGGCGGGGTTCGGCGCTCGACCCGCCCCGGGGGGGCGCAGCGTTTCCTGGGTGAGGCCCAGGCGCGCCTCATTTCAGCTGTCGTCCCGGGCAAGCGGGCGGAGCGAGCGCGATCCGGGATCCATACCGCGTGATGCAAGATTGGGGCACGCGATCGATACCGCCCGCCACACATCTGCCGCGGCGTATGGATCCCGGCGTTCGCCGGGATGACAGCGGAGGGTTTGGCCGCGGGCTCGCCAACGCATTTGCGAGCGGCGTGAAGACCAGCCTGTCGCCGCAAAACTCACGCCGCGCGGATGTTCGCCATGAAGCGGTTGAGCTCCGCGCGCAGGCGGGCGCTTTCCGAGGACAGCGACTGGGCCGAGCGCAGCACCTCCTCCGAGGCCTCGCCGGTCTGGGTCGCGCCGCGATTGACCTGGGTGATATCGGCTGCGGCGGCCTGCGTGCCTGCCGCGACGCTCTGCACGTTCCTGGCGATCTCCTGGGTCGCGCCGCCCTGCTGCTCGACCGCGGTCGCGATCGACGAGGCAATGGTCGAGATCTGACGGATCGTGCCGCCGATCTGCTTGATCGCGGTCACCGACTCCTGGGTCGCTGCCTGCATGCCGGAGATGTGGTTGGAGATGTCGTCGGTCGCCTTGGCGGTCTGCTCCGCCAGCGACTTGACCTCGGAAGCCACCACCGCGAAGCCGCGGCCGGCATCGCCGGCGCGTGCCGCCTCGATGGTGGCGTTCAGCGCGAGCAGGTTGGTCTGCTCGGCGATCGCGGTGATCAGCTTGACGACGTCGCCGATCTCCTGCGCCGCGCGCGACAGCTTGCCGATGCGCCCGTCGGTCTCCTCGGCCTGGGCGACGGCGGATTCCGCGATGCGGCTGGACTCGCGGACCTGGCGGCCGATCTCGTCGACCGAGGCCGACAGCTCGTCGGTCGCGCTCGCGACCGAGTGGATGCGGCCGGTGGCCTGGTCGGAGGTGCCGCTCACGCGGCTCGCCAGCGACTGCGTGGTCTCGGCGGTGCGCGTCAGGGTCGAAGCCGCCTGCTCGAGGTGCTCGGCCGAGCTCGAGACGTTGGACACGATCGAGCCGACGGCGGTCTCGAACTCGTCGGCGAAGCGGATGAGCTCGGCCCGGCGCGCGGCGCCCGCAGCCTTGTTCTGGGCGTCCTGCGTCGCGGCGTCGCGCTCGGCCTTGGCCACCGCCTGGACCTTGAACTCCTCGACGGCGGCCGCCATCTCGCCGATCTCATCGGCGCGCCCGAGGCCGGGCAGCCGGACGTCGAAATTGCCCGAGGCGAGCTCGCGCATCGCCTTGCACATCGTGATCATCGGCCTGGAAATGCCGTTGCCGAGCATCAGCGCCAGCACGGCGCCGAGCGTCAGCCCGCCGATCGCCAGCATCGCGATCAGCCGCTCGATGTCCGCGATGCTGGTGTTGGCGGCGGCCTCGATGCGCTGCTGGTCGGACGCGACCTCGGATTTCAGCCCGTTCGACAGCGCGATGATCTCGGTCCCGACGACGCCCATCTCCTGTTCGAGCTTGTCGAGCGCTTTCATGTTCTCCGACAGCTTGATGAAGGCGGCGCGGTACTGCTTGATCAGGTCGCCGAGCTCGGCGACGCGCTGGGTGATCTTCTCGTCATTGGCATAGATCGTCACCAGCGAGGTTTCCAGGAAGCGCGTGCGCGCGATGGCGCCGTCGGCCGTCTTGGCATCGGGCTTGGCGATGTAGGTCCCGACCAGCGCGGACACGGTCAGGTACTGGCCGGTGAGGTCCTTGGCCGTCGTCTGCACGGACGGCAGGCCGGCGAGCGCGGCGGTGTCCGCCAGATCATCGAACTTGAAGCGGATCTTGTTGCCGATGATGCCGATCTGGTCGGTCGCCAGCTTCGCGTTCTCGCGGGTCAGGGCAACGATGCTCGAGAATGTCTTGGCGAAGGCCTGAAACTGCGCCTGCAGCTTGCCGACCTGGGCCCGCCGCTCGGCACCGGTCGCAGCCATCGATTTGTCGATCGCGGCCTGGAGCGCCTGCTGGGCAGCGGTGGCCGCCGCCTCGTCGTCGGCTTTGCCGGTCAGGGCATAGTATCGGGCGAGAGCCTGGTACGAGACCAGCTCGCGATCGATGGTGCGGGTGGTGTCGGCTTCCGCAACGCTGCTGCGATAGGCCGCCACCGCTGCGGCGACCCGCTCGAACCCCAGATAGGAGAAGCCGATGCTGACGGCGGAGATGGCCAGCACCACGGCAAAGCCCAGGAAGATCTTGCCGCGAAATCGCAGGGTCAGAAAATTGGCACGCCGCGACTGCGGCGCAAGCTGCGCAGACATTCCCACCCCCGACACGCCATTCTTTATATTGGCCAGAAACCAACTGCCCGGCAGCAACGCACCAGAGCGTGATCAAAACTACGTCACAATGGCTAAGGGGCGGTAAATGGGCGGCATCGGCCTGCGGCCTGCGCTCACCCGCGCCGGTGCCGCCTCGCATGGCGTGCCACATGCGACCGAATCGCCGGGGCCGCGCGCAAGACGTCGCAATGACATCAGAGACGAAAATTCGAGTTGCAAAGTCCTGAGGGCGCTGTTTCTAATCAGAATAAGAAAAATTCATCGGGAGGTTACTCGTGTCGACAGTCAAACTGACGGTGAACGGCAAGGCGGTCTCGGTCGAGGCCGAGGATCGCACCCTGCTCGTTCACCTCCTGCGGGATCATCTGAACCTCACCGGCACCCATGTCGGCTGTGACACCAGCCAATGCGGCGCCTGCGTCGTCCATATCGACGGCCGTGCCGTGAAATCCTGCACCGTGCTGGCCGGCCAGGCCGCGGGCGCCAACGTCACCACCATCGAAGGCATCGCCAAGGGTGACGAGCTGCACCCGATGCAGGCGGCCTTCCGCGACAATCACGGCCTGCAATGCGGTTATTGCACGCCGGGGATGATCATGTCGGCCATCGACATTGTGCACCGCCACGGAGGCGAGCTCGACGAGAGCACGGTGCGCGAGGAGCTGGAAGGCAACATCTGCCGCTGCACCGGCTATCACAACATCGTCAAGGCCGTGCTCGACGCTGCCGGACGGATGAAGGTCGCGCAAGCTGCCGAATGAGGCCGGCGAGAGCCGCCGTTTACCGCAATACCGAGACCACGACCGCTGCGCGCGATGGCCGCGGCGGGACAATAGAACTCCAGTAGGGGAGAGATTCGCATGGGTATGGAAGGCATTGGCGCCAGCGTCGTCCGCAAGGAGGACAAGCGTTTCATCACCGGCAAGGGCCGTTACGTCGACGACGTCAAGCTGTTGGGCATGACCTTTGCCCATTTCATCCGCAGCCCGCACGCGCACGCCAAGGTCAAGAGCATCGACTCCTCGGCCGCCGAGGCAATGCCCGGCGTGGTCGCGGTGCTCACGGGCAGGCAGATCGTCGACGACAAGGTCGGCAACCTGATCTGCGGCTGGGCCATCACCTCGAAGGACGGCTCGCCGATGAGGATGGGCGCATGGCCGGCGATGGCGCCGGAGACCGTGCGATTCGTCGGCCAGGCCGTGGCGGTCGTGATCGCCGAGAGCAAGAACCTCGCCCGCGACGCCGCCGAGGCCGTCGTGGTCGAATATGAGGAGCTGCCGGCGGTCGCCGACATGCCCTCCGCGCTGAAGCCCGGCGCGCCGCAGCTTCACCCGGAGGCCCCCGGCAACGTCGTCTATGACTGGCATATTGGCGACGAGGGGGCGGTCAACGCCGCCTTCGCCAAGGCCGCCAACGTCGTCACCCTGGAATTGACCAACAACCGGCTGGCGCCGAACGCGATGGAGCCGCGCGCGGCGATCGCCGAGTACGATGCGGCCGAGGAGCATTTCACGCTCTATACGACGTCGCAGAACCCGCACGTCGCTCGCCTGGTGCTGTCGGCGTTCTACAACATCGCACCAGAACACAAGCTGCGCGTCATCGCGCCCGACGTCGGCGGCGGCTTCGGCTCCAAGATCTTCATCTATCCCGAGGAGATGGTGGCGCTGTGGGCCTCCAAGAAGGTCGGCCGTCCGGTGAAGTGGACCGGCGATCGCACCGAGGCGTTCCTGACCGACGCGCACGGCCGCGACCACATCTCCAAGGCCGAGATGGCGCTCGATGCCGACAACAAGATCCTGGGGCTGCGGGTCAAGACCCACGCCAATTTCGGCGCCTACATGTCGCTGTTCTCGTCCTCGGTGCCGACCTATCTGTACGCGACCCTGCTGTCGGGCCAGTACAACATCCCGGCGATCTATGCCGAGGTGATGGGCGTCTATACCAACACCACGCCGGTCGACGCCTATCGTGGCGCCGGACGCCCTGAGGCGAGCTACCTGCTGGAGCGGCTGATGGAGACCGCAGCGCGTCAGCTTAAGGTCGATCCGGCCGAGCTGCGGCGCAAGAACTTCATCACCCAGTTCCCGCACCAGACCCCCGTGATCATGGCCTACGACACCGGCGACTTCAACGCCTCGCTCGACGCGGCGATGAAGGCGATCGACTACGCCGGCTTCCCGGCGCGCAAGGCGGCCGCCAAGGCGCAGGGCAAGCTGCGCGGCCTCGGCTTCTCCTGCTACATCGAGGCCTGCGGCATCGCGCCGTCAAAGGCAGTCGGCAGCCTTGGCGCCGGCGTCGGTCTGTGGGAATCGGCCGAGATCCGCGTCAACCCGGTCGGCACCATCGAGGTGCTCACCGGATCACACAGCCACGGCCAGGGCCACGAGACCACCTTCTGCCAGCTGATCGCCGAGCGCCTGGGCGTGCCGATCAGCCAAGTCTCGATCGTTCATGGCGACACCGACAAGGTGCAGTTCGGCATGGGCACCTACGGCTCGCGCTCGGCCGCAGTCGGCCTCACCGCGATCCTCAAGGCGATGGAGAAGGTCGAGGCCAAGGCCAAGAAGATCGCAGCGCATGCGCTGGAGGCCTCGGAAGGCGACATCGTCATCGAGAACGGCGAGTTCAAGGTGACCGGCACCGACAAGTCGATCGCGCTGCCGATGGTCGCGCTCGCTGCCTACACCGCGCACAACCTGCCGGACGGCATGGAGCCCGGATTGAAGGAGACTGCGTTCTACGATCCGACCAACTTCACCTTCCCGGCCGGCACCTATATCTGCGAGCTCGAGGTCGACGAGGCCACCGGCAAGACGTCGTTCGTCAACTTCGTCGCGGCGGACGATTTCGGCCGGCTGATCAACCCGATGATCGTCGAGGGCCAGGTCCATGGCGGTCTGGTCCAGGGCATTGGCCAGGCGCTGCTCGAGCACGCAATCTATGACAGCAACGGCCAGCCGGTGACGGCATCGTTCATGGACTACGCGATGCCGCGCGCCGACGACGTGCCGTCCTTCAAGCTGAGCCACACCACGACCCTGTGCCCGGGTAATCCGCTCGGCGTGAAGGGCTGCGGCGAGGCCGGCGCGATCGGCGCATCCGCCGCCGTGATCAACGCGATCACGGATGCGATCGGCAACAACAAGCTGGAAATGCCGGCGACGCCGGACCGCGTCTGGCACGCGATCCACGGCAACGCCTGATCGAACGGAGGAGCAACCATGTATCAGACGACTTATCATCGTGCCTCCTCGGTCGACGAGGCGGCGGCGCTGTTCGCCAAGGGCAGCGAAGCCAAGTTCCTTGCCGGCGGTCACACCTTGATCCCGGTGATGAAGCAGCGCCTTGCTGCTCCGTCCGATGTCATCGACATCGGCAAGATCAAGGACCTGATCGGGGTGCAGTTGTCGGGCGACACGCTCGTCATCAAGGCCGCGACGACCTACTACGACATCATGACCAATGCCGATGTGAAGAGGGCGATCCCCGCGATCGCCCATCTCACCTCGGTACTCGGCGATCCCGCGGTGCGCGCCCGCGGCACGATTGGCGGCTCGATCGCGAACAACGATCCGGCGGCGGATTTCCCGGCGGCGCTGATCTCGCTCGGCGCCACCGTGAAGACGAACAAGCGGTCGATCTCGGCGGATGATTTCTTCAAGGGCCTGTTCACGACGGCGCTGGAGGACGGCGAGATCATCACCGAGGTGTCGTTCCCGGTGCCGGAAAAGGCCGGCTACGCCAAGATGCGCCACCCGGCGTCGCGTTTCGCGCTCACTGGCGTGTTCGTCACAAAGACGAAGGGCGGCGACGTCCGCGTTGCGGCCACCGGCGCTTCGCAGAGCGGCGTGATGCGGGTGCCGGCGATCGAGGCGGCGCTGAAGTCGAACTGGTCGGCCTCGGCGATCGACGGGGTCACGGTGTCGGCGTCAGGCCTCTTGAGCGACATCCACGGCTCCGCCGATTACCGCGCCAATCTGGTGAAGGTGATGGCGCAGCGCGCGGTGCAAGCCGCGGGCTAAGTCCGCGGCGCGGATCATTCCGCGCAACGGCAGATCAAATTCCACACGGCGCGCAGCGATGCGCGCCGTTTTGCTTTGCGGCATACGGCGCGCTTGCGTTGGCCTGATGCACGCGGGACAATCAAAGGATCAGGAAACGCATCGCGCGTGATGATGTTTGATTGATGCGGACAGCAGCCAAGCACACCCACCCTCCCCTGGAGGCGGAGGGTGAAGGTCACGGCGACCATCTTTGTCCGATCGACCTCATCACGCGCCGAAGCACCGCAGGGACAAGACAAACGTGCTCGACAAGACCGCACCACAGACCGAGATCCGCGCCACCGGACCGCTCGCGGGCTTCCGCATCGTCGAGTTCGCCGGCATTGGACCGGGTCCGTTCGCCTGTATGCTGCTGGCCGACATGGGCGCGGAGGTGGTGACGCTCGATCGCGTCGGTGCGCGCAAGACCATGAAGTCGGTCGCCGGCCGCGGCCGCAAGGTGATCGAGCTGGATCTCAAGGACAAGGGGGTCATCCCCCAGGTGCTCGATCTGCTCGCCGGTGCCGACGCGCTGATCGAGGGTTTCCGGCCCGGCGTGATGGAGCGGCTGGGCCTCGGCCCCGAGGTCGTGCTCGCGCGTAATCCGAGGCTCGTCTACGGCCGCATGACCGGCTGGGGCCAGGACGGACCGCTGGCGCATGCGGCCGGTCACGACATCAACTACATCTCGATCACCGGCGCGCTGGCCGCGATCGGACCCAGGGAGCGGCCGGTGCCGCCGCTCAACCTGGTCGGGGATTTCGGCGGCGGCGCGCTCTATCTGGTCGTCGGCGTGCTTGCCGCACTGCTCGAAGCCTCGAAGTCCGGTAAGGGGCAGGTGGTGGATACCGCGATGTGCGACGGCGCGGCCTCGCTGCTCGCGATGTTCTTCGACCTCACCGCGATGGGCCGCTGGACCGAGGGGCGCGAGCGCAACTTCCTCGACGGCGGCGCGCACTTCTACGGCGTCTACGAATGCGCCTGTGGCAACTTCATCTCCATCGGCTCGATCGAGCCGCAGTTCTACGCGCTGCTGCGGCAGCATGCCGACCTCTCCGATCCCGCCTTCGATGCGCAGATGGACCCGCGCGCCTGGCCGGCGCTGAAGGAGAAGCTGGTCGCGGTGTTCAAGAGCAAGACGCGCGAGGAATGGTGCGCGATCATGGAGGGCACCGACATCTGCTTCGCGCCGGTGCTGACGATGTCGGAGGCGCCGAAGCATGCGCACATGGCCGCGCGTGGCGTGTTCGTCGAGCGGCACGGCGTGACGCAGCCCGCGCCGGCGCCAAGGTTCTCGCGGACGCCGTCGAATATCCGCGAGCCGAAGGTGACGGAGATCGGCGCTGTGGTAAGCGCTTGGCAGGCAGGGCGGTAAAGCTCGATCGCTGCAGCAGCGCCGATCGAGCGCTGCTCGACTGTTCCGATGTCAACGAGTTGGCTACGCCGTCGCCTCAATCTCAGTGTCGTCCCCGCGAACGCGGGGACCCATAACCACCGGCCGTCCTGAGACGACGATTATCTGTCGCCGTGCCTCATCGACGCACCCTGCGGTATGGGTCCCGAGTCGGTGCCCAACGCCGCTTACGCGCCGTCGGGCTTGCCCGGGATGACAGTTGAGAGTTTGGCGGCAAACTGCCTCCAGTCACGCCGTCATTGCCAGCGAAGCCAAGCATTCCAGGGACAGACGGAAGTCTGGATTGCTTCGTCGCTCCGCTTCCCGCAATGACGGCCTACTTCCTTCGCCTACTCCGCCGCCTCCACCTTCAGCACGCCGCGGCGGATCTGGTCTTCCTCGATCGACTCGAACAGCGCCTTGAAGTTGCCTTCGCCAAAACCGTCGTCGCCCTTGCGTTGGATGAACTCGAAGAAGATCGGCCCGATCGCATTGGCCGAGAAGATCTGCAGCAACACCTTGGTGTGACCGCCAGCGACGACTCCCTCGCCATCGATCAGGATGCCGTTTCTCTGCAGGCGAGCGAGGTCCTCGCCATGCTTGGGCAGGCGAGACTCAATGCGCTCGAAATAGGTGTCGGGCGGCGACGGCATGAACGGCAGGCCTGATGCGCGCAGGCCCTCGACGGTGGCGTAGATGTCGCGGGCGCCGCAAGCAATGTGCTGGATGCCTTCACCGCGATAGATCTTGAGATACTCCTCGATCTGCCCGGAATCTCCGGCATCCTCGTTGATCGGAATCCGGATCTTGCCGTCGGGGCTGGTCAGCGCACGCGAGAACAGGCCGGAGGCGCGGCCCTCGATGTCGAAGAAGCGGATCTGGCGGAAGTTGAACAGTTTTTCGTAGAAGCCGGCCCAGACGTCCATGCGGCCGCGGTGCACATTGTGGGTCAGATGATCGATGTAGTACAGGCCGGAGCCTGCGGGGCGCGGGTCGCGCGCGCCGGTCCACTCGAATTCGAGATCATAGGCCGAGCCCTTGGCGCCGTAGCGATCGACCAGATACAGCAGGCTGCCGCCGATGCCCTTGATGACAGGAACGTCCAAGGTCTTCCGCGATGCGGGCAGGTCGGCCGGCTCGGCACCGAGCGCGATCGCGCGATCGTAAGCCTTGTTGGCGTCGACCACGCGGAACGCCATCGACGGTGCACACGGCCCGTGCGCGGCGACAAAGTCGTGGCCGTGGCTGCCCGGCTCCTCGTTGACGAGGTAGTTGATGTCACCCTGGCGGTACAGCGTGATCGCCTTGGTCTTGTGGCGCGCGACCGCGGCGAAGCCCATCAGCTTGAACAGCGCGTGCAGCTCGCTTGCTTCGGGGTGCGCATATTCGACGAACTCGAAGCCGTCCGTGCCCATCGGGTTGTCGGCGGAGATGGTGGCAGGAGGCGCATCGTGCGGAAATGGACCCATCGGGGGAAGCTCCTTCAGCTTGATGTGCCGATCATCTCCCGAATTCCGCGCACAGGGCATGCAAACCATTGTCATTTTCGCCTGGATATGCACGATCCATGCACGACCAGAGGAAATGGCGCATGATTTCGATCGACAGCTTCGATCTCCGTATCCTGGCCGCGCTGCAGGACGACGGCCGGCTCACAAACCAGGAGCTGGCCGACATCGCCGGCCTGTCGGCCTCGCAGTGCTCGCGGCGCCGGATGCGGCTGGAGCAGGACGGCGTGATCGCGGGGTATCGCGCGCAGCTCGCCAGCCAGGCGCTCGGCTTCGAGCTGATTGCCTTCATCCAGATCACCCTGGCGACGCATTCGCCCGACAACGCGCAGAAGTTTCGCGCGCTGGTCAACCGCGTCGACGACATCCAGGAGGCCTACGCGCTGACCGGCGATTCCGACTATTTGCTCAAGGTCGTGCTGCGCGATCTCAACAGCCTGTCCGACATCGTCAACAACGTGCTGATGCCGCACCAGAGCGTGGCGCATGTCCGCTCGTCGATCGTACTCGACCGTCTCAAGGAGAGCGCGAAGCTGCCACTGGCTTCGCTATCGACTGACTGAGCGTCTGCGGCGCAAATCGAGGGAAATGCGCCCTTCAACATCGCCAGCGCTTTTGCGACAGTGACCGTGTCCCCTGATCTGCGAGACGACCATGGCCCTGCAGCTTCGGCCCAATTGCGAATATTGCGACAAGGACCTGCCGCCCTCGGCAACAGAGGCGCGCATCTGCTCCTACGAGTGCACGTTCTGCGCCGACTGCGTCGAGACCAAGCTGTTCAATGTCTGCCCGAACTGCGGCGGCGGCTTTGCGCCCAGGCCGATCCGGCCCAGCCGCGAGTGGCGGTCGGGAGCTTGCGTGACGAAGCAACGGCCGTCCGACACGCGCGTGCATCTGAAATATGCGGCGGAGGACGTTGCGGCATTCGTGGCTGGTGTGAAGGATGTTATGCCAGAGGACCGCTAGATCTTCGTCATTGCGAGCGCAGCGAAGCAATCCAGGGCTGCGCACACGACTCTGGATTGCTTCGCTACTGTTCAGCCCGGGGACATAGCTGACGGGTGTTCGGGGAGATGGTTGACACTTCAAAATCGGCTCGATTCGTCAAGCA
>NZ_JAUETB010000019.1:0-110299 GCF_032484495.1 Bradyrhizobium sp. SZCCHNS3052
CCATGATGCGCGACCGAAAACCTTATGCGATCACTCCATCAACATAACAGTTGCCGGCTCAAGGCCGGGACGACACTCAGTGTGTCGCATGGCCGTTCCACCTCACAGGCGTGATGAGCATCGCGAGCGCGACGTATCCGCGCCCACGCACCACATCCACTGCACGATTTCTCCAAACAGCCCACCGCAGCCCCGCGACGCCATTCGCGCCCAGGTCATGCTGCCGACAACGCCCTCGACAAACGAGAGGGCGCGGGGAAGACCGGACCTCGACTGAGGCCCGTGGCCCGCCTGCAGAAAAAAATGCAGGCGGCAGGTACCACGAGTCCAGCCGGACGACCCGGCCTTCCCCGCGCGCTGGTTTTAACGGCTGCTTCGCGATCTCCCTGGGGACCGGGCTGTCTTGCCCCCATCACCGGCGAGACGCGTCTGACGCATCATCGACCGGCTTGACCTCAGCATCGGGAGGCCAGGACCACGCGACTTGACCGTACGCACCAGGCTCATTCGTCGGCCCGCTTGCGCGAAAGCCCCGAACCCGACACGTCCATCGCTCCCCGCTTGCTACGCTCCGTGACGATCGGCCGAAACGTCCCTCTTCATCGCGAGCGGGATGGCCGGAAACATCGTTCTGATTTGCCCGACGATGCAAGCCGAACAGCGTGCGACAAACTGGCTCGACGGGCAATCTGCGCATGACGGGGATGCGGGAATTGCCCGTCGGGCCGACAGAGAACTGATGAGCACGGACGGGCCGACGTTCGCCACCGATGGCGACCACCTCCTCACGACGCTCATTCATGATTGCGTTTGCCCCGCACTGTCCGCCATAATTGTACAACAGACATTTTCGCGGGTTTGATTGCAGCCAAGACGATTAGAAGCCGAACGTTCTTTTGGGGAGAGAGCGCACATGCACGCGCCAGTGGCCGGCTCGAAACCGGTTCCCGTGGTCGGCACGGCCTACAGGCCGGATATCGACGGACTGAGAGCTGTCGCAGTCATGTCCGTCGTCGTGTTCCACGCCTTTCCGCATGTGCTTCGCGGCGGCTTCATAGGAGTCGACATCTTCTTCGTCATATCCGGGTTCTTGATCACCTCGATCATCGTTGCGGATCTGGCGAACGGATCATTTCGTGTTCGGACCTTCTACGCTCGTCGCGTCAAGCGCATCTTCCCCGCCCTCATCGTGGTTCTTCTCGCCGCCCTCCTGCTCGGATGCTTTCTTCTGTACACCGACGAATACAAGGAGCTCGGCAAGCAAGTTGCGGCGAGCGCCGGATTTGCCGCGAACCTGCTGTTCTGGAAGGAGGCCAACTATTTCGACCTGGCCGCGGAAACGAAGCCGCTGCTTCACCTATGGTCGCTGGGCATCGAAGAGCAATATTACATCCTCTGGCCGCTGCTGCTGTGGCTGTGCTGGCGGACAAGGAAGCGCGCCCTGCCGTACCTCGTGGGGCTGCTGCTCGTCGGGTCATTTCTGCTGAACATCAAAGCCATGGGCACCAGCCCGACCGAGGCCTTCTACTCCCCGCTCACGCGCGCATGGGAGCTGTTTGCAGGCGGCCTGCTGGCGATCGCGTCGTCCCCATACACCAGGCCGCTCTTCGGCGCTGTCCCTGACGCGGGGCATCGATCACCCATTTCCGATCGGCTCGCGGCGTCGGGAATAGTCCTGTTGGCGGCGAGCCTGATCCTGATTTCGAGAAATACGCCATTTCCCGGGTGGGCAGCACTGCTGCCTGTCGCAGCGACCTGCATGCTCGTCGGCGCCGGGCCGTATAGCTGGGTCGCTCGACGCATTCTCTCGCATCCTTTCCTGGTTGGAATCGGGCTGATCAGCTACCCGCTCTATCTCTGGCATTGGCCTCTGCTCGTCCTGACTCGCGCCTGGATGGGCGAGGCAGGCTCCGCACCGCTTCGATCCGGCGTCATCGCGCTGAGCGCCGGTTTGGCCTGGATCACCTATCGATTTCTGGAACGTCCGATCCGGTTTGGGCAATCGCCCTTGCGGTCGGTCCCACTGCTCTGCGGTGCCTCGGCGACGCTCGCGGGAATCGGCGCCCTGACCATGACCTACGGCTGGACCTTCAAGCCGGGCGATCTGAACAGCTACGCAGCCTATTTCGATTCCTTCCGCACGGGCGTGTCGCCAGCTCGGGAAGAGCTGGTGGAAATCAATCAGAACCAATGCAACTTCTACAACTTCGAGAGTGCGCTTCCCACGCGCGTCCCTCGGGACGGCATCAGCCCGGACTGCTACACCAGCCACTCTCGCAGAGCGGTGCTGCTCTGGGGCGACTCTCATTCGGCGCATCTCTTCCATGGCTTACGGAAGACGCTTCCGTCCGATACGTCCCTGCTGCTCGTTTATGCGTCGGGGTGCCGTCCACACCCGATCGATCTGACCAGACTGACGACCGACTACTGCGAGATGTCCAACTCCTTTGCGCTGTCGACAATCAAAGAGGTCGTTCCTGATGTCGTGGTCATCTCATTCAACAATTCCTTCGATACGGAGTACCTGCGCGAGGTGTCTCGGGACATCAAACGGATCGGCGTGAAACGGGTGATCGTGCTCGGACTGGCGCCTCATTGGGAACCGTTCCTCTTCAAGGTGGTCATGCAGCACTATTGGCAGTTCACACCGGCACGAATCTCGACGCACCTCGACCAGCATGCGCTTGGCATCGACAAGGCATTTCGAGACGAGCTCCAGGCCAACGAACCGTTCGAGTACCAGAGCCTTCATGACTTCTTCTGCAATCGAGAAGGCTGCCTCATCTATCTCGATCGCAAACGGCGCGAGGGTCTCGTCAGCTTCGACAATGCGCACCTGCGACCGCTTGCGTCCCTCTACCTCGCCGAGCACCTGCTCACCCCGCTGATCCAACGCGACGTCCGTCCGCCGAGGACGCGTGACGACGCGCCGCCGCATGGTGGCAGGACGGGGACTCTCGATGACCGGCCAGGAGCGCAGTGAAGATACGGCGCATTGTCGGGGGCGGATCACGAGACGTCCCGCGCAGCCCATCCACGTCCGCCTGCCATCGCCCGACCTGTCCGCTCAAAACCGCCCGCGGCTTGTTCACCGTCTCGATGCGATCGAGAATCTTGCCGAGATCGCGCCTCGCGGACGTCGTAGTCGGTCGGCAGATTGAGGCAGAGCTTCGGCGATGGATCGATGAATATGCATTGAATGCGCCGATCGTCGTTCGGAAAAAGCGGCTTGCGCCGGCCGTTCGTCACGTATAGACGGCGCCTGTCGCGAAAAGCGGCCGTTGCCTGCGGCCGAGTACAAGCCGTCCATCTGCCTTTCTGGCATGGACCGGCCCAGCGTCTCCCACACATCAATCGCCTGACGGATCGTCAGGCTCCAGCGAGCGGTCGCGCGTGTTTGCGCCATCGGCTCGCGTGGACCGGAGCGCGCCATGACCAGGGCTGTTGCCGTCATCTATCTCACCATCGTGCTCGATGCCGCCGGCATCGGGCTGATCTTTCCGATCCTGCCGGCGCTGCTGCACGACGTGACCCACACCGGCGACGTGGCGTTCCTTCTCGGCGTCATGACGGCGCTCTACGCCGCGATGCAGTTCATCTGCGCCCCGGTGCTGGGCTCGCTGAGCGATCGGCTCGGCCGGCGCCCGCTGCTGCTGGTCTCGCTGGCCGGCGCCATCGTCAACTACCTGTTCCTGGCGGCTGCGCCCGATCTCTGGATGCTCCTGCTCGGCCGAGCCATCGCCGGCGTCACCAGCGCCAACGTCTCGGTGGCCACGGCCTACATCACCGACGTCTCGCGCGAGGACGAGCGGGCCCGCCGCTTCGGCCTCCTCAATGCGATGTTCGGCATGGGATTCATCATCGGGCCCGTGCTCGGCGGCGCGCTCGGCGACCATTGGCTGCGGCTGCCGTTCGTCGTGGCGGCGACCTTGAACGGATGCAACGTCCTGCTGGCGTTGCTGATGCTGCCGGAATCGCGACCGCCGGACCCTGGCAAGATCGAGATCGCAGTTCTGAACCCGCTGCGGCCACTGCGCTGGGTGTTCGCCGTCAAGAGCCTGCTGCCGGTCGTTCTCCTCTTCTTCCTGTTCAGCGCGACCGGCGAGGCCTATGGCGTCTGCTGGGCGCTGTGGGGCGGCGACGCCTTCCACTGGAGCGGTCTTTGGATCGGCCTGTCGCTCGGCACCTTCGGGGTGTGCCAGATGCTGGCCCAAATATTCCTTCCCGGTCCGGCCGTGAGATTGCTGACCGAGCGCGGCGCCATCCTGACCGGAGTGACCTGTGTCTGCACGGCCCTCACCGCCATGGCGTTCGCCAACCAGAGCTGGATGGTGTTTGGCGCGATGCCGCTGTTCGCGCTCGGCGGCATGGGCATGCCGGCCCTGCAGTCGATCGCCACCCGGCAGGTGGACGCACATTTGCAGGGCCAGTTCCAGGGCGTGCTCGCCGCCACGGTCAGCCTCGCCTCGATCGTTGCGCCGCTCGGCTTCTCGAGCCTCTACTTCGCCGTCAGGGACGAATGGCCCGGGGCGATCTGGCTGTCGGTCGTCGCCATCTACGCGATCGCCATTCCCGTCGTCGTCACGCTGCGCCCGGCCAAGCCGGCGTCTGCGCCCTGATGCGTCGGAACCATCGCCGTCGCCGCCCGTTGGCCCGGATGCCTGAGATCGAACTCGCAAAGCCGCTCGTTCGAGCGATGCAGATCTATCGTCGCGTGGCCAGACACGATCTGGACCAGGGAGCGCGGCGCGCCCTGGCGCGGCATATCCGCGGACTGGCCGAACAAGGCGTGCATGATCCCGGCCGGCTGACCGTGTGCGGCCTCAGCTATCTGCGCAAGCTCGACCGACAACGCGGCTCCGACCAATCCTGATCTGCCGTGCCGGGACGCGGCGGGCGATCGGCCAGCTCGCCGCCCCGCGGTCACGGTGACAGTGCACGAAGCTTGAGATCCCCCTGCCCGCGGACACGCCAAGCCTCCGGTCCTCAAGCCGCCCGGAATCTTGGCGAGAGCGCCCGCTCACATCTCGAGCGTAACCAGGAACTCCTCGCGCAGAACCTCTCCGGGATGCATCGGCTCGAGCTTCTTGGTCATTACGGCAGCTCTTGAAGCTCGGAGCTAGCAGCTCGAGTCCCCACCGGCCCAGCGGTAGATACGGTCGCTAAGGGGGCCCGCTCCCATCGGGTTGCTGACCTTGATGGTCACGCGCGATCCGGAGCCGGACTTTTCGATGCGCGCTGAGACGAAGTAGTTCATCCGGACCCCATAGCTGCCTGCGACCAGGCGAAACTCCGCAAAGCCGCGGTCGCGGTGTAGCTCGCCTTCAGATTCGATCTGTCCCCCGCCCGGGTTGCCCGGATTGCCAAAGACCCGCACGGGCGGATAACAGCGCTTGCCGGTCTCGCTCAAGCGGCGGTAGATCTCCTCGTAACTTTCGGAAAAGCTTTTGCTGTCGGCAACGTCGCGCGAATTCAGGCCCTCCGGCGACATCGCACATCCACCGAGCAGCGCAATGGCAGCCCCCGTCAGCGCCGCACGCAAAGCGAACTTCATTTCCATGAACGATCCCCCAGCGCCCAACGATCGCCTCGCCCCCGAGTAATCACCGTCGTATTCGCGCTACCTGAAAGATACGCGAGTTCCCGTGAACCGTGCAATATGCGACGCGTCGAGACTTGGTGCTTTTGCCCCGGAGATGTCTTGACATGGCGGTCGAAGACCGAGGTTGAGGTCAACCCGCCTGCAGCGATCGTCGTCTATCGGTAGGAGCCGAACGCGAGGACCATCCGCATCGTTTGCGCGTGGGCGAAAATCAGCGGCGCACCAGTTGGCTCCGATGATGGGCCGGCATTCGGAACGATCGCCGCCAGCTTCCGTTGACTTCGATGCCTCGGATCGAACTTGCCAAGCCGCTCTCGCGAGCGATGCAGATCTATCGCCGCATGACCAGACACGATCTGGACCAGGGGACGCGGCGCGCGCTGGCGCGGCACATGCGCGGGATGACCGATCAGGGCGTGCATGATCCCGGCCGGCTGACCGTCTGCGGCTTGAGCTATTTGCGTCAACTCGACCGACAACGCGACCGCGAGCGATCCTGACCTGTCGCGTCGGACACATGGCGATCGATCGTGAGCGGACCGCACCTCCGATCCGCCCGATCGCTTGGCTACATCACGCCTTTCAGTTCAGGCGAGTGCGACGGAGATGGCCGGGGCAAGCCCGGCCATGACGACGATGAAATGGCGGGCATGACTTAGATCGACTACGCGATGGCCTTCTCGCGCCCAATCAATCCTCTGCTGGTAGCGACCGCCTCAGTTCGCACTGATCGCGTGCAGATGCATCGCGAGCATCATCGGATCGTGGTGCGGCTCGGCGGAATAGGACGCATGGGCCGTTGCGTGGTCATGGTTCGCGCCGGCATCGGCGCCATTCAGCGCAGCAGCGTCGGCCTGGACATTCGCCAGCACCTGCGCGGCGCCGGCGGCATCACCCAGCTTGGTGAGGCTGGCGGCCGTCTCGGCGGCCACCGCGGAGGCGATCGCGACGGCCTGCTGCGGCGTCTGCACCGGTGCGGCGACCCCGGCGGCGTGCGGGATCTGGGCGAGCAGGGCCTGCGTGTCGGGAGTCGAGATATTGTAGCCGAGCGTCTCCAGCACCACGAGATCGATCGGCGACAGCGTCTGCGACGTGGTCGGATTGTAGAATTCGTTCAAGGGATCGCGGGCGCCCTGGATGCCGGTGTTGAGGAAGTCGGCCGGGTCCGACATCTGGCCGTAATCGGCGATCTTGGTGAGCCCGCCGTCGAGCGAGAAATACGCGGGAGGCGCCGAGCTGATGCTGTTGTTGATCAGATGCTGCCCCGGCTTGGTGAAGTCGAACAGGTCGAAGATGTCGAGATTGCCCGGCGACGGCACCCGTCCCAGCGCATGCGACAGTTCGTGCAGCGCGACGCCGACCAGCGACTGCGTCGGGATGTCGGTGTTGAAGACGGCGAAGCCGTCCTCAGTCGTGCTGTTTGGATCGATGAGCCCGAGCACCTTGGCCTGAGCATTGGCGACGAACACCTGGGAATGGCCCTGCACTGCCCGCCCCGTCGGCAGGTTGTCGAACACCGTGTCGCCGGCCGCCGCGTGGTCCTGCAGATCGGTTCGGAGCTGCGCGTAGCTGGTGAGCACGCCATTGGAGACATTGGCGCCGGCCCCGCCGCCGGTGCCGGCGAAATCGATCGCGAGGTTGACCGTGGCCTGATCGGTGATCGCCGAGGACAGGATCGCCGCCGCCTGCTCGACGCCGGCGCGGAAGCTTTCGGGCGCGGCCGCGGCGGCGGCATCGAAGGTGAGGTTGAAGGTGAGCCCGCCGGTGTGAACCGAGACGGTCTCGGAGCCGTCGGCGTGTACCACCGGATCCGACACCGCGCCGGGCGGCAGCACGACAGGCGAGGCAGCCGCAGCCATATTGGTCGTCGTGTTCTTCGCCGCCGCGGCCGGATCGGGCATCATGAGGCCATCTGAGCTCAGCCCGAGCTGGTCATGGGTCAGCGTGTTCATCAGACGGACTCCTTGATCATGGCCCCCCGCGTCTCCAGCTGCGAGGCGTTCGCAGGCTGCGACCATCATCGGCAAGTGAGTGAAAAGTCTGACGCTGCCGGACCCACTTCGGGGCAGCCGTGCCACGGTTTGGATGCGGCCGGGCGGGCCCGCCATGCTCCTGCCGCGCTGGTCTCGCGCGACGAATGACGGCAATCTGCGGCAGGCGTCCGCGACGGATGCAGCCAACATCATTCAGATCGAGAGCCTCCCATGAAGATGCGCCCGCTCGGCCGTTCCGGCCTCAACGTTCCGCCCCTCTGCTTCGGCTGCAACGTGTTCGGCTGGACGGTGGACGAGGCGGCCTCGTTCCGCCTGCTCGACAAGGTGCTGGAGTCCGGCATCAACTTCCTCGACACGGCGGACGTCTATTCGCGCTGGGTGCCCGGCCATAGCGGCGGCGAGTCCGAGACCATCATCGGCAAGTGGACGAAGCTGCGCGGCAACCGCGATCGCATCATCCTCGCCACCAAGGTCGGCATGGACATGGGCGACGGCAAGGTCGGGCTGAAGGCCGACTACATCGCGCGCGCGGTGGAGGACAGCCTGCGCAGGCTGCAGACCGACGTGATCGATCTCTATCAGTCGCACAAGGACGACGAGACGACGCCGCAGGAGGAGACGCTGGCGGCCTATGACAGGCTGATCAAGGCCGGCAAGGTGCGGGTCATCGGCGCCTCGAACTTCTCGGCGGAGCGGCTGCAGGCCGCGCTCGAGCTGTCGGCGAAGAGCGGCTTGCCGCGCTATGAGAGCCTGCAGCCGGAATACAGCCTCGCCGAGCGCGCATCCTACGAAGGCGCGCTGCAACGCGTCTGCGAGAACTACGGCGTCGGCGTCATCACCTTCTTCTCGCTGGCCGCCGGCTTCCTCACCGGCAAGTATCGCTCGGAGGCCGATTTCGGCAAGAGCCCGCGCGGACAGCGCGGCATCCCGAAATACATGAACGAGCGCGGCATGCGCATCCTCGCCGCGCTGGACGCGGTCGCAAGGGAGACCGGAGCGCAGCAGGCCTCGATCGCGCTGGCGTGGCTGCTGGCCAAGCCCTCGGTGACGGCGCCGATCGCCAGCGCCACCAGGCCCGAGCACGTCGACACGCTGGTGGCGGCGACGGAGCTCGCGCTGACCGCGGACCAGGTCGCGCGGCTCGACGCGGCGAGCGCGTGAGCGCCGGCGCGCGGCGCCACCATTCAGCGCCGAGCGTGCGACGTTTCGACACGCACGCAGGACGGTCGTTCTCCACCGAACACGGCCTGTGATCGAGGATTCGGCGCGCTCAGCGCCGGTCCTCGATCGCAACACTCGATCACGCTCCTGCACCGCATTTTCAGCACAGCGGTGAAGCGGGCCGGGCGACTTTGCAGCATCTCGCGGATCGCCACCTCACGGCCAAACTTCGGCCGGGATCGAACTGCTAAGTCCACTGTCAATTTAGAATGTATCGAGGAAGCGTTCGGTGAATCGTGTCGCGCGCGTAACTGTTGGCGCATTCGTATTTGCATGTGTTCTGTCATCCCTCGTGGCGCTGTCTGGCAGCGCCCGAGCGCAGCAATTGCCGCAGCGCCCGCCGACCGGCGGCGCCGTCGGTACGCTGCCGGACCGCGAGGCGCTGAACTCCGGCACCGTCACCGTGATCACCGCGCCGATCGGCGGGCCGATGTCGGTCATGGGCTCCGACATGGCCGCGGTGCTCGACGAGGGCGAGAGCCTGCGCGTGCTGCCGATCCTCGGCAGGGGCTCGGCGCAGAACCTCATCGACATCATCATGTTGAAGAACATCGACATGGGCTTCGTCACCACCGACGCGCTGGAATTCGTGAAGACGGAATACAACATTCCAGACATTGCCCAGCGCGTGCGCTACATCGCGCAGCTCTTCCACAACGACGTCCACATCGTCGCGCGGCGCGAGATCCGCTCGCTGGAGGATCTCAATGGACGGCGGGTGTTCGCCGAGCGCTCGATCGGCCTGCCGGCGGCGCGCACGATCTTCCGCCGGCTCGGCATTCGCGCCGACATCGACTCCCAGACCGATCCGACCGGCGGACTGCAGAAGCTGATCGACGGCCAGGGCGACGCCTGGATCGCCTCGGTGTCGAAGGACGCGCCGATCATCAAGGGCATCAAGAACGAGGGCGGCCGGCTGCATCTCTTGACGATCCCCTATGACCACGCGCTGCAGGACATCTATCTGCCGTCGTCGTTCTCGTCCGAGGAATATCCGAACCTGGTGCCGCCGGGCACCAAGGTCGAGACCGTCGCCGCCTCGACCGTGCTGATGGTCTACAATTGGCCGGAGAACAGCGAGCGCTATCGCCGCACGGCGCGGTTCGTCGACGCGCTGTTCGGCAAGATCCAGGTGCTGCAATCGCCGCCGCGGCATCCGAAATGGCGCGATACCGTGCTGTCGGCGCCGGTGCAGGGCCTGGTCCGCTTCAAGGCGGCGCAGGAATGGCTCGATGGCGCTCGCGCCATGCAGTCGCCGGGCCAGGATGCCAACCCGGCCGAATTCCGCAAGTTTCTCGACGAGCGCAAGGCGCAGGCGAGGATGTCGCCGGACGAGGCCGCGCGACTCTACAGCGACTTCCTGAAGTGGCAGCGGAGCAGGGAGCCGCGCTGAGCGCCGAACCGCCGGAAGGAATGTCTCGACATCAGGAGCGCGGCGGCAATCCCGCCTGCTCGGCCGTGCGCCGGACGGCCGGCAATGTCGCATCCGCAGCGCCGCCTTGCGAAGGCGCGGCGCGCGCGAAGCTGAGCTCGACCGTGGTGCCGCCGCCCGGCGTCTCGCGCAGCGCGACGCCGCCCTGATGCGTCGCCATGACCTGCGAGACGATCGAAAGCCCGAGCCCCATGCCTTCGCCGCGAGCGTGGCCGCGCTCGAACGGCCGCAGCAGGCGTTCGGGCTGATCGGATTGCAGGCCGGGCCCCGAATCGATCACGCGCAGGCGCGCCGCGGCGTCGACCTCGACGAGGATCGGACCGCCCGCGCCGGCATGCGCGACCGCATTCCTGATCAGGTTGGAGAGCGCGACCGCGATCGCTGGCTCCGAGCCGCGGATCCGGACCGGCGCATCGCAGCCGGCGAAGCCGATCTCGAGCCCGGAGTGCAGCGCCATCGGCACGTGCTCGGCGGTGACGCGCCGCGCCAACGCGACCAGGTCGATCTCGCCCAGCTCGTCCGGCTCCAGCGAAATCCGCGCCAGTTGCAGCAGCATGGTGACGATCGACGACAGCTTCTGGTTCTCGCCGACCAGTTTCGCGCGCAGGCCGGCATCCGGCACCGCCTCCAGCATGGTGCGGGCGTTGGTCAGCGGGGTCCGCAGCTCGTGGGCGGCATTGGACAGGAAGTTGCGCTGCGCCTCGGCGGCGTGGTCGATGCGCGACAAGGCGCGGTTGAAGGCGGTGACCAGCGGCAGCAATTCGGCCGGCGCGTCCCGCTCGGGCAGCCTTCGGCCGTCGGGCACGCCGTCGATCATCTCGGCCGCGCGTGCGACCGCACGCACCGGGCGGGCGATCAGCGTCGGCACGAACAACAGCGCCGCCAGCACCGTCGCGACCAGGACCAGGATGATCGGAAGCGCGACGATGGTCGCGTCGGTCAAGGTGCCCGTCATCAGCTGCGTCGACGTGTAGGCGACGCCGCCGGTCTCGATCAAGACCTCGCCGACCGGCGTATTGCGGACCGCCATCATCCGTTTCAGGCGCCGGGTCTCGCCGTCGATCGCATAGGCCAGGAAGCTGGTGCCGTTCTGCGACGACGGACCCTTGTGCGGCCGCCATTTCGGAATCGGCCCGTAGCTCACCTCGCCGCTCTTGTCGGAGACGACGTACCAGAACGTCGGGAAGTCCTGCATGATCGTGTCGAGGCGGGGCGTCTGCTTCACGAGCAATTGGCCGCCAGCATCGCGAGCCACGGCCTCCTTCAGCGCGTCGGCAACGTCGGCCGCACCCCACGTGCCGTCATCGTCGCCGCCGAAGCGGATCAGCAAGGCAGCGGCGCAGATCAGCATGATGGTGGTAACGACCGCAATCAGCGTCGCGGAGAGCAGCGTGATGGAGCGGCGGATACGGCTGAGCTTCTGCCACCTCACCTGCGTCACTCGCCGCTCAGGAGATAGCCGAGGCCGCGCACCGGCCTGATCGTCGCCCTGCAATTGGCTTCGCGCAGGCGGCGGCGCAGCCGCGACACATGGGCCTCGATCGCGTTCGACTGGATCTCGTCCTCGAAGCCGTAGGCCGCGGTCTCCAACGTCTCGCGCAGCACCACCCGCCCGCTGCGGCGAACCAGCGCCTCGAGGATCGCCAGTTCGCGCCTGGGCACCACGATCGGCGCCTGGTCGACGCAGACCGCGCGATTGACGATGTCGAAGCCCAGATTGGCGATCGAGACCATCGCGCCGCGGTCGAGAAACAGCCGGCGCAGCACCGCCCTCGCTCGTGCCACCAGCTCGATCGGCTCGAACGGCTTGGCGACGTAGTCGTCCGCGCCCTCGTCGAGCGCACGCGCGATGTCGGCGGGATCGTCGAGCGCCGTCAGCACCACGGTCGCGGGGCTCGGCTTCTGCTGCCGCAGGTCCGGCAATAGCGCCAGCCCGTCGCCGTCCGGTAGTCCGCGGTCAATCACCACGAGCTCGAAATTGCGCACCGCGATCGCCGCCCGCGCCTCGTCGAGCGTCGTGACGATGTCCGACGAGCCGAACGCCGTCGCGAGTGCATCCCGCAGCCAGAGCCCGAGCTGGGGATCGTCCTCAACGACCAGAACGCGCACGCCATCCTCCCGCAACATCGACAATCGGCTGTTCCTATCATTACAGACGGATTACAATAGGATTACGTCGGCGGCATTTTGATACCGTTGTTTTTTTCAGCGCTCAATCGAAGTCGACCCGATCTGCCAGGGCTGATCGAGCCTCCATCGCGATATCTCAGTTGCAAGCTGAACGACTTCTCGGCCGGCGCGATTGCGGTGGTATGACGTGCCATGCCGCGATGATACGATTTTCGACGTCAGCCTTTCGTAATCGTCTCGGCCTAGACTGGCATTCAAATACGCGCCGAGGATTCGCCCGCATGAAGCCTGCCGCATGATCGACCGGACATACCGGGCGATCCGCCATTCTTTGTCGGCCGCGGCTGCCGATCGCGCGTCACATCCGTCGCCTCATCATTGATCAACACCGACATGTTCCATGGCTTTGCGTTCTCGACCGTCGCCGAACGGTCGGACTGTCATCCGGCGGCCTGGCGCCGTCCGTTCCTGCGCTGGCTCGACGGCATCGAGGCCGGCTGGGCCGTGCCGCTGCTGCTGGTGTGCTTCGTGGCCGTGTGGACGGCCTATCTCTCGATCGCCTATGCCGGCGCCGGCCTGCATCCCGACGTGATCGAGACCTGGACATTCGGACGGCAGTTCGCCTGGGGCTACGACAAGCATCCGCCACTGATGGGCTGGATCGCCGGCGCCTGGACCGCCGTCTTCCCTCTTTCCGACTGGTCGTTCCACCTGATGGCGATGACCAATGCGGCGCTGGCGCTGTGGTTCGTCGACCTGATTTCGCGCCGCTTCGTCGTCGGGGACAAGCGGGTGATCGTGCTGCTGCTGCTGATGCTGACGCCGGCCTATCAGTTTCACGCGCAGCGCTTCAACGCGAACTCGGTGCAATTGGCGACGTGGCCGCTCGCCACCTACTGCTTCCTGCGCGCGTTCGAAACGCGAACGATGCCCTGGGCGGCGGCCGCCGGCCTGACGGCCGCGCTCGCGCTGCTCGGCAAGTACTACTCGATCTTTCTGGTGATGAGCTTCGCATTCGCCGCCATGGCGCATCCGCAGCGACGCGCCTATTTCACCTCGGCGTCGCCATGGATCTCCACGGCCGCAGGCCTCGCCGCACTGTCGATGCATCTCGACTGGCTCGTCGGACACGACGCGCCCATCCAGCATGCGCTGATGCACGCGCGCTCCACCCTGGCGACGTCGTCGCGGGATTCCCTGTTCTTCCTGCTGGGGCTCGCGGCCGCGATGGCCGTGCCGGCTGCCACCTGGCTGATCGTCGCCGGCGCCAGGATCAGGTCTTTCACCACGGAGATGGCCGCGCTGAACGGCGGCCTCCGGCTGTTGTCCTATATCGCCATCGGCACGGTCGGTCTGCCCGTCATCAACGCGCTGATCATGGGTACCGACCTGCCATCGCTATGGGCACTGCAGGGACTGTTCCTGTTCGTCGTGGTGATCGTCTGCGGCGCAGGCTATCCGATCGCGCGCTTCCACACCGTCAACATCGCGGTGCTGACGGCCGGGATCGCCGTCCTGGCGGCGATCGTCGCGGCGCCGCTCCACGCCTTCTACCGCAACAGGCACGGCTATGAGGAAGGCCGCACCTTCTACCAGCAGACCGCGCGGGAAGCGACGCGCCAATGGCGGGAGTTGACGGGCAAGCCGCTCGAGCATGTCGGCGGCACCGAGAGCCTCGCGCTCGCAACTGCCTTCTACAGCGCTGATCATCCCGCTTACGGTCTACCCGTCTCGATCCACAAGACCGGTGCGGACTCTGGCAGCGAAGGCTGGATTTCGCTGTGCTTCCGCGACCAGGCGGATTGCATCGGCGCCGCGGAAGCGGCGGCCGCCCGATCCGGCACCTACGTCAAGCGCGAGTTCGCGGTGCAGGCGCGGCTGCTCGGCTGGACAGGATGCAAACGAACGGTGGTGGCATTCCTGGTGACGCGGCCGAAGGAACCATAGGATTGAGGCAACGCCGGACGCGGCAGCCTCGTCAGCGGATCCGAACATTCGGACCAAGGACAAGGTCCCGTATTGGCGGGACCTTGTCCTCGGGCGGCGGTCTCAGTCGTTGTCCCAGGATCCGTCGGAATAGCCGTCCCGGTAGCCGGACAAATAGCCGTCGCCATAGTTGCCGTATTCCGCGTCGTACTCATAGACGCGGTGACGACGATAGACGACCCGCGGCGGCGGA
The DNA here is from genome assembly GCF_032484495.1 of Bradyrhizobium sp. SZCCHNS3052. Classification (NCBI taxonomy): domain Bacteria; kingdom Pseudomonadati; phylum Pseudomonadota; class Alphaproteobacteria; order Hyphomicrobiales; family Nitrobacteraceae; genus Bradyrhizobium; species Bradyrhizobium sp. SZCCHNS3052. The sequence continues at coordinate 14,559 of NZ_JAUETB010000019.1, forward strand.
TAGTCGTCGTAGCTGTAGACATAGGTGGGCGCGGAACGGGCGGTTGCCGCCGAACCGATCAGGGCTCCGATCGCCAGACCTCCGACGACGCCGGCGGCGACCGCCGCTCCGCGATTCCCGCCAGCGTTGGCCGGCGTGGCGATCGTGCCTGCGATGGTCGAGGCCATGATCATAAGCGCGCAAATTCGTTTCATTGGGTTCTCCTTGCGATCGGCTCGGCCGTCGCTGCGAGAGCCTCGTGGCTGCCGCTTACCGCATCATTACAGACGGCGGATGGCAGATGCACAACGAACATGTGAGCGCGAGCACCGCCCCGAGCTCCATCATCGCAGGCCGTTCGGACGTGTGGGGCTGGGACACAAACCGAACGGCCTGCTCACTGGACTCCGACGACGTTCGAAGCCATGCGGCGCCAGATCATGATGGAAGGTGCCGCAGGTGGGACGGAGCCGACCTGATCAGGCCGGGCTTTCGGGTCTGCGGCGGCGCTCCAATGTCCTTCCGATCGAACGCCACATCGAGAGACGGCGAGCAATGGCTCATCATGACACGCTGTCGATGGCAAACCGATCTGACCTCGATCAAGGACGCGTTGAAGCTAGCGTCACGGCCTTACCGCAGGATTACAGTACGACGCGGATGATCCGGGCATCTCACCAGTGCATGGCCGGGAAAAATTCCAAGGGCGGCCATGCTGATGGCCTCCGTGCTGAACACAGCGCGCGCGAGCAGCGGGGTTCGATGTGATGGACGACAACGGGCCCGACAGCGCGCTGATGTGCTTCACGGACGAGCCGTTCCGACGGCGAAACGGCGATGTAGTTCCGTATGAGCGGCGGCGATTTCAGAGCGTCCGGTGCGCGAGCTCGCCGCGGCGTCGGAGATATCGCACCCGCCTCATGCCCGCCCAGGAAACTCCGCAGTTCCGCCGGCGTGCGCGCGACGCGACGAGCGTTTCGCAGATCGCTCAGTTTCTTTCCCCCGCGACGCGAAGCGAAATCAGCAGGCATCGCGCTGGAATTGTTGTGCGGCTCCGCCGCCATCTGCTAGGGAGTGCGGCATCGCGCGATCAGCCGGTTGGGAGAGTGGGTGTCTCTGACACGCGAACGAATCGAAGGGCTCGCGCCTGATCAGGCCTCACTCGCCGCAGCGCTGAAGCTCGTGAAGCCTGCCAACTGGCCAATGCTGGCCACGAGCAGCGATGCCGAGGTGCTGTGGGGCGAATGCCAGGGCTCCGGCGCGACGCCGTATCGCGTGGTCGCCGCGGCCGACGGCAGCGGCTACAAATGCACCTGCCCGAGCCGCAAGTTTCCCTGCAAGCACGTGCTGGCGGTGCTGTGGCAGCGGGTCGACAAGCCCGAGCGGTTCGAGACCACCAGCCCGCCGCAATGGGTCGAGGATTGGAGCGCGCGGCGGCGCGGCGCGAGCGGCCGCGCGCCGGGCAAGCACAAGCCGGAGGGCGACGATGCGGGCGCGCCACCGTCGCTCGATGCTGCCCTGGCAGAGGCCGCGACGATTGCTCCCGCCGACCCAAAGGCTGCCGCGCGCGCCGAGGCGCAGCGCGAGCGGATCAGGGCCGAGCGCGAGGCGGCGATCCTCGCCGGACTCGACGAGCTGGAGCGCTGGATCGCGGATCAGCTCAACCACGGGCTTGCCGATTTCGCCGCCCGCGCCGCGTCCGCCGCGCGCACGCTGTCGACGCGACTGGTCGACGCCAAGGCCGGCGGCCTCGCTGCGCGGCTCGACCAGCTCTCATCCGAACTGTTTCGCGTCGGAGAGGATCGCCGCGCCGATCTCGCCATCGAGCGGCTCGGCACCATGTCCCTGATCGCCTCGGCCTACCGGCATCAGGGCCGGCTGCCGGCACCGCTGCGCGAGGATGCTCGACGCGCGGTCGGCTGGTCGCTGCGCCGCGAGGAGCTGCTGGCGGACGCCACGGCCCCGCGCGCGAGCAGCGTGTGGATCGTTGTCGCCAACCTGTCCGAAGTGCAGCCGGACAAGCTGCGCAGGCTGGAGACGTGGCTCGTCAACACGGGCGATGACCCCGGCCAGCCGCGCGCCGCGGTGCTGATCGATTTCGTGCCGGTGTCCGGCGGCGGCGCCGGATTTCCGTTCGCGCCGGGGGAGATCATCGACGGCGAGGTCGTGTTCTATCCGTCGGCCGCGCCGTTGCGCGGGCTGCTGGCGAGCCGCAAGACGGCGGCGACCGCGACCTGGCCGCAGCCATTGCCGGGGCTCGCCCCAGCGCTGCAGGACTACACGGCGCGGCTCGCCGCGCTGCCGTGGCTCGATCGCTGGCCGCTGCTGCTCGCGGGCGTCACGCTTCACACCGCGGGAAAGGGTGCGCTCGTCATCGCCGACAAGGCCGGAGCTGCGATCGCGGTGGAGCGCGGCCAGTTCGACCAACTGACGCCGCTGCTCGGCCTCGAGGACCTGTCGCTGCTGTGTCTGTGGGACGGCCGCATTGCGCAGGTGCTGGCCGCCGAAACGGCGCTCGGCCGCTGGCATCACGAGGGCTGACGATGGCGAGCGCGATCGATCCCCAGAGCCATGCCCGCCTGCGCCAATCCTTCCTGCTTGGCCTGGCGCGGCGGCCCTTGACGACGCCGCCGGCGCTGGCCGAACTGTTGCCACACGGACGCGAGCCTGCGCTGCCACTCCTTGCGCTGGCCGCGCAATGGCAGCGCTTCGCCGGCGCCGCGGCGCCTGTCGCCGATCCCGTCCCGGACGCCGCCCTGCGGCTGCACCAGGACGCGCGGCCCATCCTGCCCGAGGCGGCGCGGCGCGCGCTCAAGGCATTGGCGCGCAGCGTCGAGAAGTCGCTGGCGTCGAGCGCCTTGCCGCTCGCGCTGCGCCGTATCCAGGCCGCCGGCTGCCGGCTGCATCCGTTCGATCTGCCGGATTTCGTGCCGCACATCAAAGCCAATGCCGAGGACCAGGGCCTCGCCGAGCGCGCCTATCTGGCGCTGATCGCCTCCGACGCCGATGACGATGCCACCAAGGGCCTGTTCTTCGAACGCATCACCATGGAGAACTGGACCACCTTCCCGAAGACGCAGCGCCGCGCCTTCGTGGCGGAGCAGCGCCGCAACAATCCCGCCGACGGCCGCGCGCTGATCGAATCGGTCTGGAAGAGCGAGCCCGCGCCGGTCCGCGCTGCGCTGCTCGATGCACTGATGGTCGGCCTCGGCTCCGATGACCGGCCGTTTCTGGAGAGCCTGAGCGCCGATCGCGCCGACAGCGTCAAGCAGATCGCCGCACAGCTCCTGACCCGGATCGCCGAACGCACCGAGCACGGCGCCCGGCTGACCGAGGCCGCGCGGTGCTTCCAGCGCGCGGGCTCGTTGCTGGCCAAGATCGGCCTCGGCGCGGCGTCGACAGTGACCTTCAAGCTGCCGGCCGACGGCCTGAAATGGCAGGAGGCCGAGGCGTTGCGCGAGCGGCTGTTCGGCGGGCTGCGGCTCACCGCGCTCGCCACGGCGGTAAGCGCGCCGCCCGAGGCGCTGATCGCTTCACTGCCGCCGTCCGAGCACCGCGTGCTCACGCTGCTGATGGATGCCGCCGCGGCCGAGGGCGATGACGACACCGTGCTGCGCATCATCGGCGCGCGCCTCTGCGGCGGTGACGCACTGCACGGATATGCGCTGATGTCCCTGGCGGCGAAGGCCCGCCAGCCGCTCGCGCCGCAGGTCGCCGAACGCGTGCTCGCATCGCCGGCCTGGCAGAAGGCGATTCAGGACCTCGCCGACGCGACGACGCCGGCGGCGCAGAAGGACGACGGCCGGCTGGTGCTCATGGCTGCGCTGATGCCGCGCGCGACGATGCCCGCCTTCGTCGCCACGCTCACCCCGCTGTCCCCCGCGACCGCGCGCGCGGCCAAGGATTTCACCGACCTCGTTCTCGCGTTGCCGACGTAACGCACCATCAAACAGTCCGGAGCACGCCCATGACAAACGCTGATGCGAGCCCAAGCGACGGCCAGCTGCGCCGCTCCGCAGAAGCATTGCATGCCCACGAGCTCGAGGCGTTGGCGCAGGAGGACACGCGGGCGCGGCCGGCGCAATGGCGGCTGTCGCCACAGGCGGTCGTGACCTATCTGATGGGCGGCCGCACCAAATCGGGCGTCGAGATCACGCCGAAATATATCGGCAACCGCCGGCTGATCGAGACCGCGGTGGCGACGCTCGCGACCGACCGCGCGCTGTTGATCCTCGGCGTGCCCGGCACGGCGAAGTCGTGGGTCTCCGAACATCTCGCCGCCGCGATCTCCGGCTCGTCCGAGCTGATCGTGCAATGCACGGCCGGCACCGACGAGAACCAGATCCGCTACGGCTGGAACTACGCGCTGCTGCTCGCCAAGGGCCCCTCGCGCGAGGCCATGGTGGCGACGCCCTTGATGCGCGCGATGGAAGCGGGGCGGATCGTACGCTTCGAGGAGCTGACCCGCATGCCGTCGGACGTGCAGGACACGCTGATCACGGTGCTGTCGGAGAAGCTGATGCCGATCGCGGAGATCAACGACGCCGTTCACGCCCGGCGCGGCTTCAACATGATCGCGACGGCGAATGCGCGCGACAAGGGCGTCAACGAATTGTCCTCGGCGCTGAAGCGGCGCTTCAACGTCGTGGTGCTGCCGCTGCCGGCCGACCTCGATGAGGAGGTGAGGATCGTCACCAAGCGCGTCGGCGAAATCGGCGGCGGCCTCGAGCTGCCGAAGATCGCGCCGGCCGACCAGGAGATCATGCGCATCGTCACGGTGTTCCGCGAGCTGCGCGACGGCCAGACGCTCGACGGCCGGCTCAAGCTGAAGTCGCCGTCGGGCTCGCTGTCGACGGCGGAGGCCATCGCGGTGACCATCGGCGCCTGGGCGGAAGCCGGCCATTTCGGCTCCGGCGTGATCGATGCGCAGAGCATGGCGGCGAACCTCGTCGGCGCCATCGTCAAGGATCCGGTGCAGGACAAGGTCGTGCTGCAGGAATATCTCGAAACGGTGGTGCGCGAGCGCAAGCCGTGGGCCGACCTCTATGGCGCAATCCGCGACGTGATCTGACATGGCCGCGCCGCAGCCCGATCGCCTGCATCTGCTCGGCATCCGGCATCACGGGCCGGGCTCGGCGCGCGCCGTGCTATCAGCGCTCGACGCGGCCGATCCGGCCGTGGTGTTGATCGAAGGGCCGCCGGATGCCGATGAGCTGATCGCGTTCGCCGCCTCGCCCGCGATGGCGCCGCCGATCGCGCTGCTGGTCCACGCCCAGGACGATGCCGCCAATGCGAGCTTCTTTCCGTTCGCGCTGTTCTCGCCCGAATGGCAGGCGATCCGCTGGGCGCTGGCGAGGGGACGGCCGGTCCGCTTCATCGACCTGCCGGCGTCCTACCGCCTCGCCGAACGGGCCAAGCTGAAGCAGCCGGAGGGCAATGAAAGCGAGGACGCGCCGGAGGACGCCGATGCGACTGCGCCAGATGAGCCGGACACGGTCGATCCTGAGCTGGCGCAGATCCGGCGCGATCCGCTGGCCTATCTCGCCACCCTTGCCGGCTATGACGACAGCGAGTCCTGGTGGAATGCGATCGTCGAACAAGGGGCGCATGGTCCGGAGATTTTTGCCGCGCTGGAAGCCGCGATCGCGGCGTTGCGCGACAAGATCGATCCGCTGCCCTACCAGCCTGCCGATGAAGCCCGGCGCGAGCTGCGCCGCGAAGCGCATATGCGCTTGGAAATCGCGGCGGCGCTCGGCGAGCAGGACGGGGCCGTCGCCGTCATCTGCGGCGCCTGGCACGTGCCGGCACTGCGGCGGAAAGTGGCGCAGAAGGATGATCGCGCGCTGCTGAAGGGGCTGCCGCAGGTCAAGGTCACCGCCACCTGGGTGCCGTGGACGGAGACGCGCCTCGCGGCCGCGTCCGGCTATGGCGCCGGCGTAATTTCGCCGGGCTGGTACGCGCATCTGTGGCAGGGACTGCAGCACGGCCAGGCCGCCGCGCTCGACGCCACCGGCTTCACGACCCGCTGGCAGGCCCGTGTTGCGGAGCTGCTGCGGCGGCACGGGCGGCCGGCATCGACGGCATCTGTCATCGAGGCGTCCCGGCTCGCGATCACGCTGGCCGCGTTGCGCGACGTCGCTTTGCCGGGATTGGCCGAGATGCGCGAGGCGAGCCTTGCAACGCTCTGCGAGGGCGAGACGGCGCCGTTCCGCCTGATCGAGCAGCAGCTCATCATCGGGCAACGTGTCGGCGAGATCGACGACAGCGTGCCGCAGATGCCGCTCGCCGCCGATCTCGCGCGCTGGCAGCGCAAGCTGAAGCTGAAGCCCGAGGCGCTCGACACCGACATCGCGCTCGACCTGCGCAGCGAGGCCGGGCTTGCCAAGTCGCAGCTCCTGCACCGGCTGGGCCTGATCCAGGTGCCGTGGGGACGGTTGCAGGGATCGGGACAGAGCCGCGGCACCTTTCGCGAGAACTGGCGCCTGCGCTGGGAGCCGGAATTCTCGGTGCGTCTCGTCGAGGCGCTGGTGCACGGCACCACCGTCGCGCAGGCTGCGGGCAATGCCGCCGTCACCAACGCACAGGCGGCGACCTCGTTGAACACCGTCGCGGCCATCGTGCGCGGCTGTCTCGAAGCGGGTCTGAGCGAGGCGGCCGAGACGACGATCGCGCTGCTGCAGCAGCGCTCGGCCGCGACAAGCGATGTTGCCGATCTCACCGAGGCCGTGCCGCCGCTCGCCGAAATCCTGCGTTACGGCACCGCACGGGCGCTGCCGACCGAGGCGCTGCGCCTGCTGGTGACCAGCCTCGTCGAGGCGATCTGTGCCGGCCTCGTCTATGCCTGCCGCAGCCTGCAGGCCGACGTCGCCGCCGATCTCCGCGGCAGGCTGGCGCGGCTCGACGTCGCGATCGGACTGATCGAGGATCGCGGCCTGCGCGACGGCTGGAGCCGCGCGCTGCTGCACGTCGCCGCCGATGCGGCGGCGCATCCGCTGTTGAAGGGCCTGGCGAACCGCGTGCTGTACGATCAGGGCATCGTGTCACCGGAGCAGACCGCGCTGGCACTGTCGCGCGCGCTGTCCCACAGCGTGCCGACGCTGGAGGCCGGCGACTGGCTCGACGGGTTTCTCGGCCAGAGCGGCCAGGTGCTGCTGCACGACCAGATGCTGCGCCGGATCATCGACGGCTGGCTGGCTGCGATCGACGACGAGGCGTTCAACAACCTGCTGCCGGTGATGCGCCGTGCCTTCGCGAGCTTCGACCGCAACGAGCGGCGGCGCCTGCTGGACGAACTGGCCAGGCAGCGGCCGCTGGCCGTCGGCTCCACCTCCGACGCCAGCCCGCTGCTGCCCGCGCCGCTGCCGGCCACCGCCGCCGGCTTCGACGCGGCCCTGCCCTTGCTGCTGACCATCCTCGGCGCCGACCGGCCGATCAAGGAAGCCAATCGATGAGCGACGACGCTGATGCCGAGCGCAACCGCCGCTGGCGCCTCGTGCTTGGCGGCGACGACCAGGCCGGCCTGTCCGATCGCGATCGGCGCCTCGATGCGGCACTGGCCGGACTCTATGACGCCGGCTCCGGCGGCAAGCGCGGCGGCGGCCGACGCGGCGGTCTCCGCGGCTCGGCGCCGCGCGTCGCGAGCTGGCTCGGCGACATCAGGGAGTTCTTTCCGGCACCGGTCGTGCAGGTGATCCAGAAGGACGCGTTCGAGCGGCTCGGCCTGAAGGAGATGCTGCTGCAGCCTGAGTTTCTCGCAGCCCTCGAAGCCGACGTGCATCTCGTCGCCGACCTCATGGCGCTGCGCTCGGTGATGCCGGAGAAGACCAAGTCGACGGCGCGCCAAGTCGTCGCCAAGGTCGTCAAGGAGCTGATGGAAAAGCTCGATGCCCGCACCACCGAGACGATCCGCGGTGCGGTCGACCGCCGCCGCCGCACCCGCCGACCGCGCGCCGGCGACATCGACTGGCCGCGCACGATCGGCAAGAACCTGCGCCACTGGCAGGCCGAGCATCGCACTATCGTGCCGGAGACGTTGATCGGGCACGCGCGCGCCGCGCGCCGGACCAATCTGGAGGAGGTGATCCTGTGCGTCGACCAGTCGGGCTCGATGGGCACCTCCGTCGTCTACTCCTCGATCTTCGCCGCGGTGCTGGCCTCGATCCCGGCGATCGCGATGAAGCTCGTGGTGTTCGACACCAACATCATCGACCTCACCGAGGAGCTGGCCGATCCGGTCGAGGTGCTGTTCTCGGTGCAGCTCGGCGGCGGCACCGACATCAACCAGGCGCTGGCCTATTGCGAGCGCCTGGTGCGCGAGCCGGCGCGCACGCACATGGTGCTGATCAGCGACCTCATCGAGGGCGGCATCGCCGAGCAGATGCTGGCCCGCGCCAGGGCGCTGGTCTCGTCGGGCGTCAACCTGATCGTGCTGCTCGCGCTCAACGACGACGGCCGCCCGGCCTACGACGCCAAGCACGCCGCGATCCTGGCCGCGCTCGGCTGTCCGGTGTTCGCCTGCACGCCGCATCAGTTTCCGGAGTTGATGGCAACCGCGCTGAAGCGCCAGGACATCTGGTCGTGGGCCGCAGCACAGGACATCAAGCTGGTGCGGCCCGAGGACGGCGTACCTGGCGTGTAAATGAAGCGTCTCGTTCTGTCATGCATCCTGCTGCTCGGGCGCTACGCTGTTCTGCCGGTCGTCGCGCTGGCCGCCGGATTGCTGTTCATCTGGCTGATCTCGCTGGACGACTACACGAGAGTTGCGCTCATCACCGCCCCCATCATGTTCTGCGTGGTCGCGGCCGCCGTCGCGCTGGCGCTCGGAATTCTTTTCGTGCCGGCCCGGCGCGAGCGGAGCAACGTCCTGGACGAAGCAATGGCGCCCGCGCTCTGGCGGATCTGGCAGGAGCTCGATCCAGCCTTCGCCAAGCCGACGCGCACGCTGCGGTTCGACGCCGAGTTCAATGCGTCGATCAGCGAAGCGCGCGGCTATGCCGGCATCTTCCGCCAGCACGTCACGATGACCGTCGGACTGCCGCTGCTGATGATCCTCGACGAGCGGGCAATCCGCGCCACCATCGCCCACGAGGTTGCCCATGCCGAGCTGCGTCACATCACCGGGGCCGGCAATCTGTTCGACTTTCTGCGCGCCTGCGAGAACGTTCTGCATTATGCGAACCCCGATCGCACCATCACCGGCCGGATTGCAGCACGGCTGCTGCGTGCCGTGCTTGGATGGGTCAACAGGGAGTATCTCGCACTCTCACGTCAGAATGAGCTGGCCGCCGACCGGCGCGCGGCCGCGCTTATGGGACCATCCGAGATGGCGCGATCGCTCGTGCTGATCGCCGGTGGCGTGGCACGACTGCGCGAGCTGGTGTTCTCTCCCTTGGAGACCGACATGCTCGGCGCCATCAGCCTGCCGGCGACGCCGCTGCAGCGCATGTCGACCCATCTCGTCGACATCCGCGACCATGATGCGCTCACCGCTGCTGCGGCCAAGACGATCGAGGAGGAGTCCATGGAGGACCCGAACTCGACCCACCCGCCGCTCCGTGCGAGCCTTGCCAATCTCGGCTATGCCACGCTCCCCGCAGTCGATCCGATCGAGGCCCCGGCCATCGAGCGACTGCTCTCACCGCATGCCGCGCCCAACCTGTCGGCCGGGCTCGATGCCGAGTGGCGCAAATTGGCACAGATCCGGGTCCGTCTTGGAGGCTGATATTCAGCATGCCTGCCGGCGACGCCTGCCCCCGTGGAACTCGGCGCGCATCTATGCTAAGGTGCTGCCGTGCACGATCTCCGGGAGCCTTCGGTGCGACGCGCGCAGGTCAAGGTCGATGTCCAGGCCGACGAGCCGGACTGGGCACCTGCGCGACAGGACTTATGGCAGCGCATTGCCGCGCATGATTTCGAGCCGGATACGCCGTTCAACTTCACCCAGCGGTTGGCGCGCGACCATGGCTGGAGCCTCGATGAGGCCCGGGCCGCGATCGAGGCCTATCGCCGCTTCTGCTTTCTCGCGATGGTTTCGCCCACGCCGGTGACGCCCAGCGAGGTGGTTGACGAGGTCTGGCACCAGCATCTGATCTATTCGCGCGACTATTGGGTGATCTGGTGCGGCGAACGGCTCCAGGCCCCGCTGCATCATGATCCGACGCCCGGCGGACCGCAGGCGCAGATGACCTACCGCCGGCAATATGCCGAGACGCTGGCACTGCATGAACGCTTCTTCGGTCCGCCCAGCCCCGATCTGTGGCCTGCGACACACATCCGTTTCGCCGGCCCGCGCTATCACGTCACCGACCTCACCCATTGGCTCATTCTGCCCCGGCCACGCGCATGGCTGCGGCGGCTGTTCAGGAGATGAATATGGCGCTCAATCCGTTCGACTGGACGGCCGGCCCATTCCTACTCGTCTACATCGTTCTCGGCGCCATCATTTTCCTCAAGGCCTTCGCCCTACGCGGAACGATCGGCCCGGCCGCGGCCAAGCCCCAGCCGCCTTTGAACGAGCTCGAGCTGGCCTATCTCGCCGGCGGCGCGCCACGTTTCGGCGATACCGTGCTGCTCGGCTTCGCTGCGAACGGCGCAGCAACCTTCACCGCCCGCGATCACAAGATAACAGTGACTGATCAGACGTCGCTGGCGGCGCTGATGGACCGTCCGCCGCGGCTTGCATTCCGCCCGGAGATGACACGGCAGGAATTCCAGCAGGCGCTTGCGCCACTTACGGCGCGCATTCAGGCGCGGCTGGAGGCTCTCGGCTATGCACCGACCGACAGCCAGATGGTGGCATTCCGCAAGGCCGTGTTGCCATTCGTCGGCGCGCTCATCCTGTTCGGACTGATCAAGGTCCTCGTCGGCGCTTCGCGGCAACACGACGTAGGCTTTCTAATACTACTACTCGGTCTTACGGCGCTGGGCGCGGCGATGATCGCAAAGGCGCCCTCCCGCACATACGCCGGCAACGAGGTGCTGCGGAGCTATCAGGCGACGCATGCGCGCGCAGCCCGCGCCCCGCGCGAGCATGAATTGCTACTGGCCGTCGCACTGACCGGCGCGGCGGTGCTGTCCGGCACCGCCTACGCTTCGGTGCTGGCAACATCCAAGGCGCTGAGCAGCAGTGGCGGTGGTTGCGGCGGTGGCGGTTGCGGAGGTGGTGGTGGAGGCGGCTGCGGCGGTTGCAGCTGACAATCAATCGCTCTTCGCCGGTGTCACCGCCGTAGACTTTCCTGTTCGCATCCGACGCGGCATCATGCGCGTCATGAACGACGAAGCACGGCGCGGCATCGGCCATTCGACCAATCTCGTGGGACGTCCCTCGGAATGGCTGGCGAGCTGCGCCTTCAACGACAGCGCGGCGCCGCTGCACATCTGGGGCGTCACCGAGATGAACCCCAGCCTGTTCACGATGCTCGCGCAGGCGGAGCATCTCAACGAGGCCGGCCAGGCCTTCTCGGCCTACATGATGGCGATGTTCGGCCTCGATCCCGAGCAACGCGCCGCGACGTCCGGCGGCCAGCGGCGTTTCCGCTCGTCCTTCCTGCGGCTGATCCAGGGCTGGGGCTTCGACAGCAACGGCCCGGAAGGCGCCGTGCTCAAGGGCTGGGTCGAGAGCCGGTTCGGCCTCGGTCCGTCCTACCACAAGGAGATCATCGAACGCGTGGCAAGCCGGGCCTGGACGACCTATGTCCAGGAGAAGATGTCGAGCCGCTTCCACAACAATGCGATCTGGGTGCAGCTCGATCTGCTGTTCGAATTCTGCCAATGGGCGATCCGCCGCTTCGCCTTTCCAGGCGAGACGCATCTGACGCTGCATCGCGGCGTCAATTCGTTCGACGAGCATTGGATCGTGGCGCGAACAACGCGGCGCGAGGCGGTGGTCCGGCTCAACAACCTCGTCTCGTTCTCCTCCGACCGCGACACTGCGGGCTGCTTCGGCGACATGATCCTCACCGCGCGGATTCCCGTCAGCAAGATCGTGTTCTTCAACGGCCTGCTGTCGTCACATGCGCTGAAGGGCGAAGGCGAATACCTCGTGATCGGCGGCGACTACCGCGTGAGCGTCGACTATGTATGAGCGGATCGCAGCATGACCGCACCCGATGTCGAGGAACGCGCGCTCGCGGCCTATCTCGGCTTTGCCATCGGCGACGCGCTCGGCGCCACCGTCGAGTTCATGACCCGAGGCGAGATCGTCGCGCAATACGGCGTGCATCGCGACATCATCGGCGGCGGCTGGCTCAAGCTCAGGCCGGGGGAGGTCACCGACGACACCGAGATGTCGCTGGCGCTGGGACGCTCGCTGATCCGCAAGCGCGGCTTCGACGCGCGCGACGTCTGCGAGGAGTTTGCCGCCTGGCTCCGGACCGGGCCGGCCGATGTCGGCAACACCTGCCGCCGCGGCATCCGCCGCTACGTCATGCACGGCACGGTCGAAGGCGTCTACGCCGAAGGCGACGCCGGCAATGGCGCGGCGATGCGCGTGCTGCCGGTGGCGCTCGCGACGCTCGAGGCACCGGACAACGCCGAGACCTGGACGCTGGCGCAGGCACGCGCCACGCACCATCATCCGCTGTCGGACGACGCCTGCATCGCGCTGGTGCGCATGACTCACGCCTTGCTGCTGGGGGAGGGCCAGGACGCCGTCCGCCGCGAAGCCGATGCTCTGATCGGCAAGCACCGCGCCTTCAGCTTCGTCCCCTATCCGGGGCGGAGCTCGGCCTTCGTCGTCGACACCATGCAGACCGTGCTGCACCACTATCTTGCCGCCGACTCGTTCACCGAATGCCTTGTGCAGACCGTCAACCAGGGCGGCGATGCCGACACGACGGGTGCGCTCGCGGGCATGCTGGCCGGCGCCACCCATGGGCTGGCGGCGATTCCTGCGCGCTGGCGCGACAGGCTCGACCGCGAGGTGACGGCGGACATTGAGGTGCAGGTGCCGCGGCTACTGGCGATTGCGCGCGCGACTCGGGCCTGATGTCTTGGAGCAATGGCATCCAGACGTCGCAAAGTGTGCCGGCCGTGGCGGATCGGCTCCGACCGATCGTCGTCTCAGCCACGGCCCTCAACCATTCTGCGCCAACACCTCGCGCAGCGCGTCCGTCAGCCGCGCGAGCTCCGTCTCCGAGCCGATGGTGATACGCAGATAGTCCGCGATCCGCGGGGCGGTGAAATGGCGGACGAGCACGGCGCGCTGGCGCAACGCTGCGGACAGCGCCTGGCCGGAATGGTCCGGATGCCGGGCGAAGACGAAATTGGCGCTGGACGGCAGCACCTCGAAGCCGAAAAGAACCAGCGCGGCGGTGAGGTCCGCGCGGTTCTTCATGATGACCGAGCGCGCCTGCTGGAAATGGGCGTCGTCCTCGATCGAGGCGATCGCGCCGGCCTGGGCGGGGCGGCCGAGCGGGTAGGAGTTGAAGCTGTCCTTGACCCGCGTCAGGCCTTCGATCAGCGCGGCGTCGCCGATCGCGTAGCCGACGCGGAGTCCTGCGAGCGCGCGCGATTTCGACATCGTCTGCACCACCAGCAGGTTGGGATGCTCGGAGATCAAGGGGATCGCGGTCTCGGCGCCGAAATCGACATAGGCCTCGTCGATGACGACGGCCGCGTCGCTGCGGGCAGCAACCAGCCGTGCGATCTCGGCACGCGACAGCGCAATTCCGGTCGGTGCGTTCGGATTGGCGATGATCACCGGGCCGGGACGGCCGACATAATCGTCGATACGCACGCGCATCTCGGCATCGAGCGGAACGGTCGCGTAGTCGATTCCGAGCAGCCGGCAGTAGACCGGATAGAAGCTGTAGGTCACGTCAGGGAACAGAAGCGGCGCCGGCTGCTTCAGGAGCGCCGCGAAGGCATGCGCCAGCACCTCATCCGAACCGTTGCCGACCAACACCTGCTCGGGTGAGACCTTGTGATAGGCCGCGAGGGCCTCGCGCAGCCTCGTTGCCTGGGGATCGGGATAGAGGCGCAAGGTGTCGGCCGCGGCGGCCCGTATGGCCCCGAGCGCCTTCGGCGAGGGCCCGAACGGACTCTCATTGGTGTTGAGCTTGACCAGGCCCGGGATCTGCGGCTGCTCGCCGGGCACATAGGGCGACAGCCGATGAACGAGCTCGGACCAGAAGCGACTCAAGATTGTTCTCCTGCGCACCCGAGATCCGCCGATCGACGCATCGATCGGAAGCGATGGACGTGCGAACTGAACGTGGTGTGGATCATCGGCAAATGGCGCGCCCGGAACGATTCGAACGTCCGACCCTCAGATTCGTAGTCTGATGCTCTATCCAGCTGAGCTACGGGCGCGTTTTTCGCATTTGGCAGGCTCCGGGCCAGGGGCCGGATCCCGGAAGGCCGGAGCGGCAAACGCCGGCAGGCCTCGCGAAGGGCCCCTGACTAACGGCTCGGAGACCGCTTGGCAAGGCTGGAGCGGGACATTTTGCGACCATTTTTCTGCGGACGCGCCGGCGCGGTTCGGCATGGCCGGAGCGGACGGGCTTCGTTCCGACACGCCAGGAGTTCCGCGCTCGACGCCTGCGGCGTCGCCCGGGGGAATGGCGGGTGAGGCCGGTCGGGTTCAGGCGCTGGCGCGCTCGGTCCAGAAGGTCTGCAGCTCGACAGGACGGTCAGGGATCGTGATTCGGAAGGTCGCCCCCAGGGTCCCTTCGACCAGTTGGATGTCGCCATCATGGGCCCGGACCAATTCGGCCGCAATCGCAAGGCCCAGCCCCGAGCCGCCCGGACGACCGGCACCGCGGAAGGCCTCGAACAGGTGCTCTCGCACCTTCGCCGGGACACCGGGACCCGTGTCCGAGACCTCCAGGATCGCCACCCCGCCTTCGCGGCGGCCGGTGATGCGGATCTGGCGCACGCCGGCGTCCGCCGCGAGGCTGTCCAGGGCCTGGGCGGCATTGCGCACCAGGTTGAGCAGCACGCGGAACAGCTGGTCGGGATCGGCATCGATCTTCAGCCCGCGCTCGATCGCCGCGATCCAGGTGATCGAGGCATCCGGCGACAGGCCGGCGGTCTCTCGCACCTCGGCGACGACGGGCTCGACCACCACCATGCGGCGGTCCGGCGCCGGCTCCTGTACCTTGCCGTAGGACAGCGTCGACTGGCAGAACGCGATGGCGCGCTCCAGCGAGCGCATCAGCTTCGGCGCGAAGCGCTGCACCCGCGGATCCGGCACGCTGGCGAGCTGATCCGACAGCAGCTGCGACGAGGCCAAGAGGTTGCGCAGATCGTGGTTGATCTTGGACACGGCGAGGCCGAGCGCGGCGAGCCGGCTCTTCTGATGCAGCATCGAGACGAGGTCGCGCTGCATGTCGGCGAGCTCGCGCTCGGCGACGCCGATCTCGTCGGAACGCTGGCTCGGCACGATGATTCGCGCCACGCTCTCCGGATTTTCGTGGAAGCCGACGAGGCTCGCGGTGAGGCGCCGCATCGGCCGCACGAACAGGAAATGCAGGGCAAGATAGACCAGCGCCGCGGTCAGCACCGCCAGCAGCAGCGACACGCCGAGCAGGTTGCGCGAGAACCGGTACATCGCCTTGCGCAGCGGCTTCTCGTCGGTGACGACCTCGATGAACTGGGCTCGGCCGGGCGCCGGTCCGATCACCCGCATGGTGTGGTCGCCGGTCTCCGTCATCATCGTCAGCGAGTTCACGATCGACGACCACGCCGTCATGTCGCGCATGTCGAAGTCGTGGTCGATCGAGGCGGGCAGGTCGGCGCTCGCGAGCAGACGGCGCTGCTGGCCCATCTTGATGGCGACGCCGCGCGCGTTGATGGAGGTGAGGATCTGCCGCGCCAGCGAATCCGGCACCATGCCGGACGGTGCGGCGTCGAGCACCAGGGCAGCGGTATTGGCGGCCGCCAGGCGGTCGTTGAGCCGGTTGGTCCAGAAATTGGCGATCGCCGGCACGTAGATCAGCACCTCCGCGATCATCACCAGCGGAATGGTCAACAGCAGCAGCTTTCCAGACAAGCCGAGCCGCCGCGACCGTTTCGGTCGCAGGCGCTCCAGGATTGGCTGGTTGTCGCTCTCGGTCACGTATCGCCCTTGTAAGAGACACCCCACCCTTACGGGACCGCAAGATGGGACTGCACCGGAGTCCGGTCAAATTACGGATCGCTCATGTTCCGGTTTCCAAATCGTTCATAATGGAACCCGAAACTGCACGACCTCTGACGTCTTCAACCCCGCCGCGCCGAAGCCATTCTTGCCTTCGTCGTGTGCGCAGGGTCTTGTGCGCAGGGTCTTGCGTTCTCGTCCTGCCTCGTGTCGTTCGCGACGCTGACCCACGGCTGGTGACGAAGGTCTTGACGAGATCTCGGCGTCGTCGATCCCTGCACCGCCTATGACGTCTTGCCGCGATTGACGAAGGCAGGACGCTCCCTTATAAGCCGCGCCAACCGTCCGCGATGACCCGGCTCGCCCGGGAGCGGCTCGATTTCAGGGCCGGCAGCGGTCCATTTCGGGCCCGGAAACATCACCGGACATCAATCGACATTTCAAGCAGGCAAGTTGTCAACTGGCAAATTGCCCGTCAGCGGAGAACGACCCGTGAAGCGGACTTATCAACCCAGCAAACTGGTGCGCAAGCGCCGTCACGGCTTCCGCGCCCGCCTCGCCACCACCGGCGGCCGCAAGGTCCTTGCCGCGCGTCGCGCCCGGGGCCGCAAGCGTCTCAGCGCCTGAAGCCAGGGCGTCTGTCCCGGAGATTTCCATCATGGATCGGCTACGGCAGCGGGCGGACTTCCTCGCCGTTGCCGATGGCGTGCGGGCGAACAGCCCTGCCTTCGTCGTCCAGCGCCGGGAACGGCCGGACCGGGGCCCGGTCCGGATCGGCTTTACCGTCACCAAGAAGAATGGCACCGCCACGGAGCGTAATCGCATCCGTCGGCGGCTGCGCGAGCTTGTGAAACGGCTCGATCCCCTGTCGATGCGGCCGCACACTGACTACGTGCTGGTCGGCCGGCGGGATGCCTTGTCACGCGACTTCCAGACCATGCTCGCCGATCTCCAGGCGACGCTCCGCCGCCTCGACCGGCCGCAGGCCAAGCCGCAGCCGCGCAAGCCGTCGGATGCGGACAAGCCAAACGCTCCCGCACCGGACGCGCATTCCCGCAAACCGGATTGAACGACGAGACGATAAGAAAACGATGACCGACAATCGCAACACCATCCTCGCCGTCATTCTGTCCGGCCTCGTGCTGATCCTTTGGCAGGTCTTCTACAACGGACCGCAGATGGAGAAGCAGCGCGCGCAGGCCCAGATGCAGGCCGAGCTCGCCAAGAAGCAGGCGCCGGCAACGCAGCCTGACAGCGCCGCGCCGTCGGCCACCCCGCAGCCGGGCGCGGCCGCGACCGGCAGCCCGAGCGCGCCGGGCGGCGCCGTGACCAGCACCGGCGTGATGCCGCGCGACACCGCCATCGCCGCCACGCCGCGCGTCAAGATCGACACACCGCGGCTGACCGGCAGCATCTCACTCAAGGGCGCACGCATCGACGACCTGGCCTTCGTGCAGTACCGCGAGACGGTCGATCCGAAATCGCCGGCGATCGTGCTGTTCTCCCCGTCCAACACCGCCGAGCCCTATTACGCCGAGTTCGGCTGGGTGAACGCCGCCGGCGCCAAGGTGCAGGTACCCGACCAGAACACCGTCTGGCAGCAGGACGGCTCGAATGCGCTGACGCCGTCGACCCCGGTGAAGCTGACCACCACCAACGGCGACGGCCTGACTTTCCAGCGCACCATCAGCGTCGACGATCACTATCTCTTCACCATCAAGGACGACGTCACCAACGCCGGCAACGCACCGGTGACGCTGTATCCCTACGGCCTGATCTCCCGCCACGGCACGCCGCACGTGTCGGGCTATTACATCCTGCACGAAGGCCTGATCGGCTATCTCGGCGAGAAGGGCCTGCAGGAGTTCACCTACAAGAAGATGGACGACGAGAAGGCGGCGAAGTTCGACGTCACCAATGGCTGGCTCGGCATCACCGACAAATATTGGGCGGCGGCGCTGCTGCCGATGACCGATGCGCGGCTGCAGGCGAACTATTCGTCGAAGCTGGTCGACAACCAGCACCGCTACCAGACCGACTATGTCGAGACCCCGCAGACCGTGCCGGCCGGCGGCTCGGCGTCGGTCTCCACCCGGCTGTTCGCCGGCGCCAAGGAAGCCGGCGTGGTCGGCATCAACTTCCCGATCGGCGGCCTCGGCGGCTACAATCAGAAGCTCGCGCTGAACCATTTCGATCTCTTGATCGACTGGGGCTGGTTCTACTTCCTGACCAAGCCGATGTTCCTGGCGCTCGACTTCTTCTTCCGCTTCTTCGGCAATTTCGGCGTCTCGATCCTGCTGGTGACGGTGCTGGTGAAGGCCCTGTTCTTCCCGCTGGCCAACAAGTCCTATGCCTCGATGGCCAAGATGAAGGCGATCCAGCCGCAGCTCCAGGCGCTGAAAGAGCGCTATCCGGACGACCGGATGAAGCAGCAGCAGGAGATGATGGAGATCTACAAGAAGGAGAAGATCAACCCAGTCGCCGGCTGTCTCCCGGTCGTGCTGCAGATCCCGGTGTTCTTCTCGCTCTACAAGGTTCTCTTCGTCACCATCGAGATGCGGCACGCGCCGTTCATCAGCTGGATCAAGGATCTCTCGGCTCCGGATCCGACCAATCTGTTCACGCTGTTCGGCCTGATCCCGTTCGATCCGACCCAGCTGCCGCTGTTCGGCCATTACCTCGCGCTCGGCATCTGGCCGATCATCATGGGCATCACGATGTGGTTCCAGATGAAGCTGAACCCGACGCCGCCCGACCCGACCCAGGCGATGATCTTCAACTGGATGCCGCTGATCTTCACCTTCATGCTCGCGGGCTTCCCGGCCGGCCTCGTGATCTACTGGGCCTGGAACAACACGCTTTCGGTGCTGCAGCAGGGCTTCATCATGCGCCGCAATGGCGTGAAGGTGGAGTTGTTCGACAACATCCGCGGCACGTTCAAAAAAAAAGCGGCGTGACGAGTAAGGCGGCGTGAGCCGCTGAAGCAACCAACCATCTACCGTCATGGCCGGGCTTGTCCCGGCCATCCACGTTTTGATATCCCGCGCAATGGGCGTGGATGCCCGGGTCAAGCCCGGGCATGACGAAGAGCGAGGCCTTGTCATGACCACCAGCCACGACACCGACGAGCGCCTGATCGAAAAAGGCCGCAAGCTGTTCGCCCAATCGTGGCGCTTCACCCATGCATCTCCCTCGATCGAAAGCCTGCCGCCGATGGGGGCGATCGAGGTCGCCTTCGCCGGCCGCTCCAATGTCGGCAAGTCCAGCCTGATCAACGCGCTGACCGGCCAGAACGCGCTGGCGCGCACCTCGCATACGCCGGGCCGCACCCAGGAGCTGATCTTCTTCGAGGGGCCCGAGCATGCGCCGCTGCGGCTGGTCGACATGCCCGGCTATGGATATGCCGCCGCGGCGAAGACCAAGGTCGCGTCCTGGACCGAGCTGATCCACAAATTCCTGCTCGGCCGCGCCTCTCTCGCCCGCGTCTATGTGCTGATCGATGCCCGTCATGGGCTGAAGGAAGTCGATCAGGAGATCCTCAAGACGCTGGACCGGTCCGCCGTCAGCTATCAGCTCGTCCTGACCAAGGCCGACCAGATCAAGCCGGCTGAGCTCGCAAGCCGGATCGCCGAGACCGAGGCCGCGCTCGCCAAGCATCCGGCGGCGTTTCCTCACGTGCTGGCGACGTCGTCACGATCCGGCACCGGCATGCCGGAGCTGCGTGCCGCCATGGTGCGGCTGCTGGAAGAGCGCAGCACATGATGACGCCGTGGCGAATCCTGGCCGCAATGGCCGGGCTGATGGGCGCCGCCGGCGTCGCGCTGGCGGCCAAGGCCGCGCACGAGCCCGACGCAGCGCGGCTCGCGACCGCCTCCACCATGCTGCTGTTCCACGCCTGCGCCCTGCTCGGCACCATCGCTCTGGCAGAGCGCGGCGTGGTTCATCGGCGCATCGGCCTGGTCACGGCGATCGGCTTCGCGCTCGGCCCGGCCCTGTTCGCCGGCGACCTCCTGATGCGGCAGTTCACCGGCAACCGGCTGTTTCCGTTCGCGGCGCCGATCGGCGGTAGCTTGCAGATCGCGAGCTGGCTCGCACTCGCGGTCTGCGCGCTGTGGCCGCGGCGGGCGTGATCCGGCGCTTTGCGCCGCGGGCGGCAATCGGCTAGAACGCGGCGCGACGCCCCCGACAGCCGAGACCTCCCAGACATGACCGACGCGACCACCATCAGCCCGCTCGATCAGGCCCGCATCCTGTCCGAAGCGCTCCCGCACATGCAGGAGTACGACGACGAAACCATCGTCATCAAATATGGCGGCCACGCCATGGGCGACGAGGACACCGCAAAAGCGTTCGCGCGCGACATCGTGCTGCTGGAGCAGACCGCGATCAATCCGGTGGTGGTGCATGGCGGCGGCCCGCAGATCGCGACCATGCTCAAGCGCCTCGGCATCGTCTCCGAATTCGCCGCCGGCCTGCGCATCACGGACGCGGCGACGATCGAGATCGTCGAGATGGTGCTGGCCGGCTCGATCAACAAGCAGCTGGTCGGCTACATCAACGAGGCCGGCGGCAAGGCCGTCGGGCTGTGCGGCAAGGACGGCAACATGGTGCGCGCGGTCAAGGCGACCCGCACCATGGTCGATCCTGACAGTCACATCGAGAAGGTGGTCGATCTCGGCTTCGTCGGCGAGCCGGACAAGGTCGATCTGACGCTGCTGAATCAGCTGATCGGCTACGAGCTGATCCCGATCCTCGCACCGCTTGCGACTTCGAAGGAAGGCCAGACCTTCAACGTGAACGCCGATACGTTCGCCGGGGCCGTGGCCGGTGCGCTGAAGGCCAAGCGCCTCCTGCTGCTCACCGACGTGCCCGGCGTGCTCGACAAGTCGAAGAAGCTGATTCCGGAATTGTCGGTGAAGGACGCACGCAAGCTGATCGCCGACGGCACCATCTCCGGCGGCATGATCCCGAAGGTCGAGACCTGCATCTACGCACTCGAGCAGGGCGTGCAGGGCGTCGTCATCCTGGACGGCAAGGTGCAGCATGCCGTGCTGCTCGAGCTGTTCACCAACCAGGGCACGGGCACGCTGATCCACAAGTGAGCAGCCACCACCATCTCTCGCCGTCGTGGCCGGGCTTGTCCCGGCCATCCACGTTGTTCGGCGAGTTCGGAGCGAGAAAAATGGATGCCCGGGTCAAGCCCGGGCATGACGATGGGGAGAGAGCGGGGCGTATCAAACCCTTCCGGACTCGCGCTCCGCTCAGCCTCACTGTGATCCTTCTGGCCTTGTTCGCCTCCCTCACCCCCGCCCGCGCCGACCTCAAGCTCTGCAACCGAATGAGCTACGTCGTCGAGGCCGCAATCGGCATCGACGAGAAGGCGGCAACCGCGACACGCGGATGGTTCCGGCTCGATCCGGCGACCTGCCGCGTGGTGCTGCAGGGGACGATGACCGCCGACCGCATTCTCCTGCATGCACGCGCGCTCAGCCTCTACGGCGCGTCGCCGCTCGCCGAGAACGGCAACGATCAGCTGTGCGTGGCGGCGGACAATTTCGTCATCGCCGCCGCCCGCCAGTGCCGCACCGGTCAGACGCCGGCGGCGTTCACGCAGGTGACGCCGAGCAAGGCCGACGACGGCACCCTGATCGCCTATCTCGCCGAGAGCGCAGAATATGACGACGAGCAGGCGCGGCTCGCCGGCATCCAGCGGCTGCTCGGCATCGCCGGCTATGACGCCTCGCCGATCGACGGCGTCGACGGGCCGAAGACGCAAGCCGCGCTCGCGGCGTTCCTGAAAAGCCGCGGGCTGTCATCCGACGTCGTGTCGCAGCCGAATTTCTTCGCGACCATGGTGGACGCGGTGCAGACGCCCTCCCCCACCGGGCTGACCTGGTGCAACGACACCCCGCACAAGGTCATGGCGGCGGTCGGCACCGACGACGGCCGCACCGTGGTCAGCCGCGGCTGGTACCGCATCGATGCCGGCAAATGCCTGCATCCCGACATCGCCGGGCAGCCGAAGAAGGTCTACAGCTTCGCCGAGGCGGTCGACGATGAGAACCGCACCATCAAACTGAAGAACAAGCCGCTGAACTGGGGCGGGCTGGTGCAACTCTGCACCCGCGAGAACAAGTTCGAGACATCAGAGCAGGGCGACTGCCCGAGCCGCGGCTTCACCGCCACCGGATTCACCGCCGTCGACATCACCCGCGGCGGCAAGACGCTGCGCTTCGCGTTGCCGTGATGGGCATAGCGATGTTGCCCACGTTGCCACCACACCCACAGCTGTCATCCCGGCGAACGCCGGGATCCATAACCACCGGCCGAGGTTTGGGCCATCGGCATCAGCCATCATGCCGCAAGATAGCTTCCGCGGTATGGGTCCCGGCGTTCGCCGGGACGACAGCGGAATATGCCGCCCTAGCCGGGCATGATGACCGAAGGCAGGATGGACCGACGCCCACATGACAAAATCCCCTCGCGCCTTCGATCACGTCGACACCTGGGTGTTCGACCTCGACAACACGCTGTATCCGCATCACGTCAATCTGTGGCAGCAGGTCGATGCCAGGATCGGCGAGTTCGTCTCCAACTGGCTCAAGGTCGATGCGGAGGAGGCGCGCCGCATCCAGAAGGACTACTACCGCCGCTACGGCACCACGATGCGCGGCATGATGACCAAGCATGGCGTGCACGCCGACGACTTCCTCGCCTACGTGCACAAGATCGACCACTCGCCGCTGGAGCCGAACCCGGCGATGGGCGCGGCGATCGAGAAGCTGCCGGGGCGCAAGCTGATCCTGACCAACGGCTCGGTCGACCACGTCGACGCGGTGCTGGCGCGGCTCGGCATTGCCGCGCATTTCCACGGCGTATTCGACATCATCGCCGCCGAGTTGACGCCGAAGCCGGCGCGCGAGACCTATGACAAATTCCTCAAGCTCCATGACGTCGATCCTGCCAGGGCCACGATGTTCGAGGATCTCGCCCGCAATCTCGTCGTCCCGCACGACCTCGGCATGACGACCGTGCTGGTAGTGCCCGACGGCACCAAGGAGGTGGTGCGCGAGGACTGGGAGCTGGCGGGGCGCGACGATCCGCATGTCGATCATGTCACGGACGATCTGACCGGGTTCTTGCAGCGGCTGGTGGGGTGAAACCCGCCACGCATTGAGCTGTCATTCCGGGACGATGCGAAGCATCGAACCCGGAATGACGGAGCATGATAAGCCGCACCTCCCGCGCGGACGGCCCCCGCCACCGATGCGTCCTTGACTCTCCGGGTCCAAATCCCGAAAAAGCCGCCCTGCCCACCATGCTCGTACACGGCCGTCCCCGGCTTTCTGCCCAGGGACCAAGCGAGGATCGACCGATGTCACTGTCCGCCCTGGAATCCACCATCAACAGCGCCTTCGATGCCCGTGATGGCGTCTCGACCACGACCAAGGGCGAGGTCCGCGACGCCGTGGAGAGCGCGCTCGAGCTGCTCGACAAGGGCGAGGCCCGGGTCGCTGAGCGCGGCACTGACGGCAAGTGGAGCGTCAACCAGTGGCTCAAGAAGGCCGTGCTGCTGTCGTTCCGCCTCAACGACATGAGCGTGATCCCCGGCGGCCCCGGCCAGGCGTCGTGGTGGGACAAGGTGCCGTCGAAGTTCGAGGGCTGGGGCGAGAACCGCTTTCGCGACGCCGGCTTCCGCGCCGTGCCCGGCGCGATCGTGCGCCGCTCGGCCTTCATCGCCAGGAACGTCGTGCTGATGCCGTCCTTCGTCAATCTCGGCGCCTATGTCGACGAGGCGACCATGGTCGACACCTGGTCGACGGTCGGCTCCTGCGCCCAGATCGGCAAGCGCGTGCACATCTCCGGCGGCGTCGGCATCGGCGGCGTGCTGGAGCCGCTGCAGGCCGGCCCCGTGATCATCGAGGATGACTGCTTCATCGGCGCGCGCTCGGAGGTTGCCGAGGGCGTGGTCGTCCGCAAGGGAGCGGTGCTGTCGATGGGCGTTTTCCTGGGCGCGTCGACCAAGATCGTCGACCGAGAGACGGGCGAGGTTTTCGTCGGCGAGGTGCCGGAATATGCCGTCGTGGTGCCGGGCGCGCTGCCGGGCAAGCCGATGAAGAACGGCCAGATCGGCCCGTCCACCGCCTGCGCCGTCATCGTCAAGCGCGTCGACGAGCGCACCCGCTCCAAGACCTCGATCAACGAGCTGTTGCGCGACTGATTGAACCGCGGCTGCGGCCGCAGCAACGAATCTCCGGGCCGGCCAAGCCATCGGTCCGGAGGACGTCCATGGACTGGACCTGGTTTCTGTTTCGCTTCCACGGCCGGATCAACCGCGCCAAGCTCTGGCTGTCGTTGCTGGTGGTGCTCTGCTGGATGGTCTTTGCCGCCGCGCTGGCGGCGGGCGCGAGCAGGCTGCTGGGCGGCCCGACGGCCTTCAGCTTCAATCTGACCGACATCTTCGCGGTCCTCGACCCGGACACCTTTCGCGGCCTGACCCGCGCCGATATCGTCCACGCCACCTTCCACGTCATCCTCACCCCCGTGTTCGTCTGGGTGTTTGCCGCAGGCGCCATCAAGCGGCTGCATGACCGCGACAGGAGCGGCTGGTGGACGGTTCCGTTCTTCGTCGTGCCCGGGCTGGTCAACCAGTACGCGGAGCGCATTCCCGGGACGGTCATTCCCGCGATCGTGGGCGGCGCTGGTGCGCTGCTCTCGCTGTGGGCCTTCATCGAATTGTACTGCCTTGCCGGCGATCCCTGGACCAATCGCTTCGGGCCCAATCCGTTGCCGAAGGTCCGATCCAGCGAACGCTCCCGCCAGCCAAGACCGCCCGCGCCCGCCTGGAACCAGCACAAGGAGCTGGAGTTCACCCCGCACGTTGCGAGCCCGCCGCGAGGGGAAGCGGCAATCGGCAGCACTAGCCCGCCGGCAAAATAGCATGTTAAGCGAAAGGCATGACCGATGCCCTCGCCATCACCCGCGACCTGATCCGCTGCCCCTCCGTGACCCCGGCCGATGCCGGCGCGCTCGGCGTGCTCGAGGCCCTGCTGAAGGACGCGGGCTTTACCACGCATCGCGTGACGTTCTCCGAAGCAGGCACCGCCGACATCGACAACCTCTATGCCCGCATCGGCACCGACGGGCCGCACATCACGTTCGCCGGCCACACCGATGTGGTGCCGCCCGGCGATGAAGCGGCGTGGAGCCTGCCGGCGTTCTCGGGCGAGGTGAAGGACGGCTACATCTATGGCCGTGGCGCCGTCGACATGAAGGGCGGCATCGCCTGCAGCGTCGCGGCTGCACTCGACTATCTGCGCGATCACAGCGGACAGCCGAAGGGCTCGATCTCGTTCCTGATCACCGGCGACGAGGAGGACGTCTCGATCAACGGCACCATCAAGCTGTTGAAGTGGGCGGCCGAGCGCGGCGAGCGGTTCGACCATTGCGTGCTCGGCGAGCCGTCCAATCAAGAGGTCATGGGCGACTGCATCAAGATCGGCCGCCGCGGCTCGCAGTCCGGCACCTTGATCGTCGAGGGCAAGCAGGGCCACGTCGCCTACCCGCACCGCGCCTCCAACCCGGTGCCGGACATCTCGCGCCTGATCGTGGCCTTGTCGGACGAACCGCTCGACAACGGCAGCGCGCAGTTCCAGCCGTCGAATCTCGAATTCACCACCGTCGATGTCGGCAACACCGCCAGCAACGTCATTCCCGGACTGGCGCGGGCGAAGTTCAACATCCGCTACAATGACTGCCATACGCAGGAGACGCTGCGCGCGCTGGTCGAGGAGCGGCTGACGAAGGCCTGCGGCAATCGCATCCGCGCCCGCATCGACTGGCTGCCGTCGAACTCCAACGTGTTCCTGACCAAGCCCGGACCGTTCACCGACCTCGCGGTTGCGGCGATCGAGAGCGTGACGGGCCGCAAGCCGGAGCTCTCGACCACCGGCGGCACCTCCGACGCGCGCTTCATCTCGAGCTACTGCCCGGTGATCGAGTTCGGCCTGGTCGGCCAGACCATGCACCAGATCGACGAGCGCGCCTCGGTCGCCGACATCGCCACCCTGACGAAGATCTATCGCGGCATTCTCGATCGCTACTTCGCGTGACCCCCTATCTGCGCATCATTGCGAGCGCAGCGAAGGAATCCAGGACGTCTCCGCGGCAGCGATATCGAGTGGAGCGGCCGCAATTAGTAGTCGACCTTCACGAGGTAAAGCCCTTCCGGCGGCGCGACGACGCCGCAGGCGGCGCGATTGCGCGCGGCGAGCGCGGCGGCGAGATCATCGGCGGTCCAGCGACCCTGCCCGACCCACACCAGTGAGCCGACCATCGAGCGGACCTGGCTATGCAGATAGGAGCGGGCGGAGGTGAGGATGGTGATCGCATCGCCGTCCCTCACGACGTCGAGCTGATCCAGCGTCTTCTCCGGCGATTTCGCCTGGCATTCGGTATCGCGGAACGTCGTGAAGTCGTGCTTGCCGATCAGCCGCTGCGCGGCTGCATGCATTGCATCGGAATCGAGCCGCTGCGGCACCCGCCAGACGCGACCGACCTCCAGCGCGAGGTTGGAGCGGCGATTGACGATCCGGTAACGGTAGTGCCGCCTGCGCGCGGAGAACCGCGCTTCGAAGGTGTCGGGCACGATCTCGGCGGCGAGCACCGCGACCGGGTTCGGCCTCAGATGCGAGTTGAGCGCGTCGCGCAGCTTGTCCGGGCGGAACTCCTTGGCGATGTCGCAATGCGCGACCTGGCCGGTGGCGTGGACGCCGGCGTCGGTGCGGCCTGAGCCCTGCACACGCGTGGGCACGCCGCAGGTCGCCTGCACCGCGGCTTCGAGCGCGCCCTGCACCGACGGCAAGGTCTCCTGCAGCTGCCAGCCGCAGAACGGCGCGCCGTCATATTCGATGGTGAGCTTGTAGCGGGGCATTCGGTCTATTGCTGCCGTCATCGCCCGCGCAGGCGGACGATCCAGTATTCGCCGACGTCTCGGCGCGACAATGCACGTCTCGGCGTACTGGATACCCCGCTTTCGCGGGGTATGACAGCGTTACGAAAAACGAGCACCGCGATTCAATGGGGTGCCGCGCAGGAAATCCGCGGCCTTCATCGGGCCCTTGCCGGCGCGCTGCAGCTCGGTGATGCGGATCGCGCCGTCGGCGCAGGCGATGGTGAGCTGCTCGTCGAGCACGGCGCCCGGCTCGCCCGCGCCGCTGGCGAGCGCGCAGCGCAGGAACTTCAAACGCACCGCCTCGCCATCGAGCGTGACCTCGCTCCAGGCGCCGGGGAACGGCGACAGGCCGTGGATGTGCCGCAGCACCGTATGCGCCGGCTTCGTCCAATCGATCCGCGCCTCCGCCTTCTCGATCTTGGCAGCGTAGGTGACGCCCTCCTCGGCCTGCTTCGTCAACGTCAGCCCGCCGCGCTCCAGCGCCGCCATCGCGCGCACCATCAGGTCGGCACCGATCCGCGAGAGGCGATCGTGCAGATCGGACGCCGTCATCGCGTCAGTGATGGGTAGACGCTCGGCCATCGCAACGTCGCCGGTGTCGAGACCGACATCCATCTTCATGACCATCACGCCGCTTTCAGCGTCCCCTGCCATGATGGCACGGTTGATCGGCGCGGCGCCGCGCCAGCGTGGCAGCAACGAGGCGTGGAGGTTGTAGCAGCCGAGTTTCGGTGCATCGAGAATCGCCTGCGGCAGGATCATGCCATAGGCGACGACAACGGCGGCATCGGCCTCATGGGCGCGGAACGCAGCCAGCGCGTCCTCGGTCTTCAGCGTCTTCGGCGTGAGCACGGGAATGCCGAGCCGGCGCGCCTCGGTCTCAATCGGCGTCGGCACCAGCGCCAGGCCGCGGCGGCCGCCGGGTTTGGGCGCGCGCGTATAGACCGCCGCGATCTCGTGGCCGTGGCCGGCGAGTTCGAGCAGGGTCGGCACGGCGAAATCCGGCGTCCCCATGAAGATCAGGCGAAGCGGCATCTGGTGGAAGATCCTGCATGGCCGAATCCTCCGCGTCATGGCCGGGCTTGTCCCGGCCATCCACGTCGAGCTGCCTGTAACGCGCGGCGAGACGTGGATGCCCGGGTCAAGCCCGGGCATGACGGAGGAGAGAGTTGATCGTTACTCGCTGGCGCGCTTGGCGGCCTTGGCGAACTTCTTGATCACGCGGTCGCGCTTGAGCTTCGACAGATAGTCGATGAACAGCACGCCGTTGAGATGGTCGATCTCGTGCTGGATGCAGGTGGCGTAGAGCCCCTCGGCATCCTCCTCGCGAACCAGCCCGTCGAGATCGGTGAAGCGCACGCGCACGCGCGCCGGCCGCTCGACCTCTTCGTAATATTCGGGGATCGACAGGCAGCCTTCCTCGTAGACCGACAGCTCGTCCGACCTGGCAACGATCTCCGGATTGATGAAGACGCGCGGCTCGCGCTTGCCTTCCCCGTTGGCGTCGGGCTTGGCCAGATCCATGGTGATGACGCGCAGCGGCTGCGCGACCTGAATCGCTGCGAGCCCGATGCCCGGCGCGTCGTACATGGTCTGAAACATGTCGTCGACCAGCTGCCGGATCTCCGGCGTGACCTTCTCGACCGGCTTGGACACCAGCCGCAACTGCCGGTCCGGCAGAATGATGATTTCTCTTAGGGACATGGCGCGCGATTTAAGCCGCGGAACCGGCGCGGTCAATGTGATGGCTCGCAGTTAAGACTTCGCTAACCATGAATTTCAATGCCTTGTTAACCATGATTCTTAACCCGACCTTAACCATAATTGTTCTCTCTTCGTTCGCGAGCTTGTGCGAATCGGATAGACGGGCGTGATGACCGCCGCCAGCCAGTCCCTCAATCCTGTCGTCATCATGATCGGCGACCTTCCGGTCCGCGCCAGCGATGCGCTGATCGGATTTGGCGTGCTGGTGGTGCTGCTGCTCGTGATGATCGTGGCGGCCGTGGTGCGTTCCGGCCGGCGCGGCGCCGAGCTCGCGGCCCAGCAGGCGATGCGCAGCGATGAGATCGAGCAACGGTTCAGCGAGATGATCCGCGTCCAGAGCGAGGCCTCCGGCCGGGTCGACGCGATGGCGCAGCTGCTCGCCGGCCGGCAGGTTGATCTTGCCCGCAGCGTCAACGAGCGGCTCGATGCGGTGACTCATCGCGTCGGACAGTCGATGGAGCAGAGTACGCGGCACACCATGGATAGTCTGCGCGTGCTGCACGAGCGGCTCGGCATCATCGACAATGCGCACCGTGATCTCAGCGAGCTGACGACCCAGGTCACGACCCTGCGCGACGTTCTCGCCAACAAGCAGTCGCGCGGCGCGTTCGGCCAGGCGCGGATGGAGGCGATCGTGCAGGACGGACTGCCGAAGGGCAGCTACGCGTTCCAGCACACGCTCGCCAGCGGCAAGCGACCCGACTGCGTGGTGTTCCTGCCCGATGCGCGGCCGCTGTGCATCGACGCCAAGTTTCCGTTGGAAGCCGTGACCGCGCTGCATGATGCGGAGACGGACGAGGAGAAGCGCACCGCCGCACAGCGCCTGCGTACCGACGTGCTGCGTCACGTCAACGACATCGCGGAGAAATATCTGGTGGTCGGCGAGACGCAGGACACCGCGCTGATGTTCGTGCCGTCGGAATCGGTCTATGCCGAGATCCATGATGGCTTCGACGACGTCATCCAGAAAGCGTATCGCGCGCGCGTCGTGCTGGTGTCGCCGTCGCTGCTGATGCTCGCGATCCAGGTCATGCAGCAGATCATGAAGGACGCACGCATCCGCGACGCCGCCGACCAGATCCGCAACGAGGTGATCCATCTCGGGGACGATCTCGGCCGCTTGCGCGAGCGCGTGCTCAAGCTGCAGAAGCATTTCGGCGATGTCGGCGAGGACATCCGCCAGATCCTCATCTCGGCCGACAAGATCGAGAAGCGCGCCGCGCGGATCGAGGAGCTCGACTTCAGCAAACAAGACACGCCGGTGGAGTCGCCACGCATCGCGCCAGCTACGGGCACCGCGCCCGATTTGTTTCCGCTGGCGGGACGCATGCAGGCGGGGGAGTGATTGGGTAGCTCGCCCTTGTCGCAGCTTGAATTTTGCCAAGACTGTCATCGCCCGGCTCGCGGACGATGACAGCTGAGATGGGGAGCGTTTCTTGCGCAAATCTGCTACCACCCATCCATGACCGTACCTGAGGCTTCTTCCGACATCACCGCGACCGGCGCAAAGCCCGAGGCTGCGCCAAAAGCCCCCACCTGGCGCGAGAGCATGGCCGTCTATCTGCAGCCGCGCGTGCTCGTGGTGCTGTTCCTCGGATTTTCGTCGGGGCTGCCGCTGGCGCTGTCCGGCTCGACCCTGCAGATCTGGATGCGCGAGCTCGGCGTCGACCTCGGGACCATCGGGTTGTTCGCGCTCGTCGGCACGCCCTACACGCTGAAATTCCTCTGGGCGCCGCTGGTCGACGCGCTGCACGTGCCGCTGCTGACGCGCGCCTTCGGGCGGCGGCGCGGCTGGCTGGTGTTCGCGCAACTGCTGCTGATCGCCGCCATCCTGCTGCTGGCGTTGACCGACCCGGCGCACGCGCCGTTCATGGTGGCGCTGGCCGCGCTGCTGGTCGCCGCGATGTCGGCGACCCAGGACATCGTGGTCGATGCCTTCCGCGTCGAGAGCCTGCCGGAGAGTGAGCAGGCCGCGGGCATGGCGGCGTATGTCGCCGCCTACCGCATCGGCATGCTGGTCTCGACCGCCGGCGCACTGGTGGTGGTCAGTGCATTCGAGAACTCGGGGCTGACGCGTCCGTCGTCCTGGATGTGGGGCTATGTTGCGATGGCCGGACTGGTGCTGATCGGCACGATCACGGCCCTCGCGGCGACCGAGCCGGCCCAGTCGCAGCAGGCGGAGGCCGCGATGGGTGCGGACACTGCGCTCACCCGCGTGATGCACGCGGCTGCCGGAGCCTTCGTCGAATTCCTCGGCCGACGTGATGCGCTCACGGCGCTCGCCTTCGTCGTGCTGTTCAAGTTCACCGACGCCTTCTCCGGCACGATGACCGCGCCGTTCGTGATCGATCTCGGCTTCAGCAAGGTCGACTACGCCGCGATCGTGAAAGGCGTCGGCCTCGCCGCCACGCTCGCCGGCGGCTTTGCCGGCGGTTTCGTCGCGCGGCGCTATTCGCTCGCCATCAGCCTGTGGATCGGCGGCATCGTGCAGGCGCTGGCCAACCTGTCGTTCTCATGGCTCGCCATCGTCGGCGTCAATCAGTGGGCGCTGGCGCTGGCGATCTCTGCGGAGAACCTCACCAGCGCGATCGGCACCGTGATCTTCGTCGCCTATCTCTCTGCGCTGTGCCAGAACCCGCTGCACACCGCGACCCAATATGCGCTGCTCACCGCGCTCGCCGCGGTTGGACGAACCTATCTGTCATCGGGCGCGGGCTATGTGGCGAAAGCGACCGGCTGGCCTGCATTCTTCGTCATCTGCGTGCTCGTCGCGATCCCGAGCCTCGTGCTGCTCGCTTGGCTGCAACGGCGTGGGCATTTCGATGATTTGGGGCCGGTGAAGTTGTAGCTGCCGCCTCACCGTCAACTGTCGTCACTCGCGAAGGCGGATGACCCAGTATTCCAGAGACGTCAGCTATCAACCGAGGGCCGCGGCGTACTGGATCGCCCGGTCGAGCCGGGCGATGACTGCAGAAGTCAGGAGGCGGCGCTCGCAGCGTCCCAAGTGTCACCGCTTCACCAAGCTCCACTTGGTCACGACCGCCTCGCTCATCTGCCCCGCATCCTGGGCGCAGGCGATCTCGTCGACCTTGACCGCGATCTGCTTGCCGAGCAGGCCCTTGAGCTGCGAGGCCTGCGCCGTGTTCGCGGTGACGAGCTGGAACGTCTCCGGTCCGGTCTCGAGATTGCACAGCCCGCTCGGCGGCGGCAGGCGGCGCGGCTCGCTGGTGATCTGATAGGCGGCGGAGGGCTGGCCCGATTTGGCGCCTTTCAGCTTCAGCGCCGTCAGCTCGCCCGACAGCACGTCACCGGCATTGAGCGGACGCCCCGCCTTCTGCGGTGCCTCGCTTTGCTGCGCCAGCACCGACGGCGCCGAGAGTGCCGCCAGAATCGCGCCCAAAGCCAGCCGTTTGCCGAATCCGCGTTTCGTCATCAATTCACTTCCGTCTGTGCTTAGAACAAGGTCCGCTGCCGCATCGCGGCCGAGAGCGTGCCTTCGTCGAGATAGTCGAGCTCGCCGCCGACCGGCACGCCATGCGCCAGCCGCGTGACCTTGACGTTCGCCTCCTGCAGGAGGTCGGTGATGTAGTGCGCCGTCGTCTGGCCGTCGACCGTCGCGTTCAGAGCGAGGATGATCTCCTGCACCTCCGGCGCATGCGCGCGCTGCACCAGCGCGTCGATGGTGAGATCCTGCGGACCGACTCCGTCGAGCGGCGACAAGGTGCCGCCGAGCACGTGATAGCGGCCGTTCGAGGCCTTGGCGCGCTCCAGCGCCCAGAGGTCGGCGACATCGGCGACGACGACGATCATCGCGGGATCGCGCCGCGGATCGGTGCACACCGTGCAGGGATTCTGCGTATCGATGTTGCCGCAGGTCTTGCAGACCTGGATGCGATCGATCGCGACCTGCAGCGCCGAGGCAAGCGGCACCATCAGCGCCTCGCGCTTCTTGATCAGATGCAGGGCGGCGCGCCGCGCCGAACGCGGCCCGAGGCCGGGCAGGCGCGCGAGCAGCTGGATCAGGCGTTCGATCTCAGGACCAGCGACGGCCATCAGTTCACGAATGTCATCAGGTCAACTAACCAAAACCGAAGCCGGGCGGCAGGCCGAGCTTGCCGGTGATGGCCTGCATCTTCTCCTGCATCGCGGCTTCCGCCTTGCGCCGTGCATCGCCATGCGCGGTCACCAGCAGGTCCTCCAGGATCTCGGCCTCCTCCGGCTTGAGCAGCGACGGATCGATCTTGATGCTCTTCACGTCCATCTTGGCGGTCATGCGCACGGCAACCAGACCGCCGCCCGAGATGCCCTCGACCTCGACGTTGCCGAGTTCCTCCTGCATCTCCTGCATCTTCGTCTGCAGCTGCGCCGCCTGTTTCATCATGCCGAGAAAGTCAGCCATCGGAGCACCTCATCATCAGCCATCTGGTTGAGCATGATCTCCGCGCAAACGCCTCTGGCGTTTGTCGCGAGGAAAACCGTTTTCCACTTTTCCGGATCATGCTCTAGAAATCATCATCGTCGGACTCGTCGGGCGGCTCGACAGCACTGGCGTCCGATTCGGGCGGCTCGGGGGCGAGCCGGCGCACTTCGACCACCTTGGTGCCCGGGAACCGCGCCAGGATCTCCTGTACGCGCGGATCGGCCTCCGCCGCCGCCTCTCGCTCGCTCTTGGCGCGCAGGTTCTGCTCGCGCAAGGTCGCCTGACCCGGCTCGTTGGAAACGATCACCGTCCAGCGCCGGCCGGTCCAGTCTTCCAGCTTGCGGCCGAGGTCCGAGACAAGCGAGCGCTGCGCCGTCCGTTCCAGCGCGATCTCCAGCCGTCCCTCTTCGAAGCGGACCAGCCGCACGTCCATCTCCAGCGCGCTCTTGGTGATCAGGTCACGATTCTTGCCGGC
Organism: Bradyrhizobium sp. SZCCHNS3052; assembly: GCF_032484495.1. Lineage (NCBI taxonomy): Bacteria > Pseudomonadati > Pseudomonadota > Alphaproteobacteria > Hyphomicrobiales > Nitrobacteraceae > Bradyrhizobium > Bradyrhizobium sp. SZCCHNS3052. The sequence goes on from NZ_JAUETB010000019.1 coordinate 48,229, forward strand.
CAGCGCGACGAGTTCCTGAAAGCTCGCGATGCGCAGCGCGGGCTGGTCCTGTGTTGCCGGCGCCGGCTGTGACGACATCGCCTGCGGGCGCATCGAACCGCCGACCGCAGCGAGCGTCGGGCCTTGCGCGCGCGGCGCCTGCATCGGCGCCGACGTCATCACAGGCGGCGTTCCCGCGCTCATGGTGGATGCCGGCGCAGCACGCGCTCCGCCGCCGTTCGTGACAACGGGAGATCCGCCGCCGTTCTGGTCGATCATCCGAATGGCTTCGTCGGGCGTCGGCAGATCGGCCGCGTAGGCAATCCGTACCAGCACCATTTCCGCGGCGGCGGCCGGGCGCGTCGCACCTTGGGTCTCGGCAATGCCCTTGAGCAGCATCTGCCACATCCGCGACAGCACCCGCATCGACAGCTTGGTGGCGAAGTCGCGCGCGCGCAGCCGCTCGGTCTCGCTGAACGCGACGTTGTCGGCCGTGGCCGGCACGACCTTCACCCGGGTGACGAAATTCACGAACTCGGCCAGATCCGACAGCACGACCACGGGGTCGGCGCCGACGTCATATTGCTCGCGGAATTCCTTGAAGGCGGCGGCGATGTCGCCGCTGGCGAGATGGTGGAACAGGTCGATCACGCGGGTGCGGTCGGCGAGGCCCAGCATCTGACGGACATCGTCGGCGCGGACTTCGCCGGCGCTGTGCGCGATCGCCTGATCGAGCAGCGACAACGAATCGCGCACCGAGCCTTCGGCGGCGCGCGCGATGATGCCGAGCGCCTCGGGCTCGATCGTCACGCCTTCCTTGGTCGCGATGCCCGAAAGATGCTTCATCAGCACGTCGGCCTCGACGCGGCGCAGATCGAAGCGCTGGCAGCGCGACAGCACCGTCACCGGCACTTTGCGGATCTCGGTGGTCGCAAACACGAACTTGGCGTGCTCCGGCGGCTCCTCCAAGGTCTTCAGGAAGGCGTTGAACGCCGCTGTCGACAGCATGTGGACTTCGTCGATGATGTAGACCTTGTAGCGCGCGCTGGCCGGCGCATAGCGGACGCTGTCATTGATCTGGCGGACGTCGTCGACGCCGGTATGGGACGCCGCGTCCATCTCGAGGATGTCCATGTGCCGGCTTTCCATGATCGCCTGGCAATGGGTGCCGAGCACCGGCATATGGATGGTCGGCCCCTTCACCGAGCCGTCCGGCAGCTCGTAATTCAATGCGCGGGCGAGAATGCGGGCGGTGGTCGTCTTGCCGACGCCGCGGACGCCGGTCAGAATCCAGGCCTGCGGAATCCGGCCGGTCTCGAACGCGTTCGAGACCGTGCGCACCACGGCCTCCTGGCCGATCAGATCTGCGAAGCTGGAGGGGCGGTATTTGCGCGCCAGCACCCGGTAGGGCTTGGCGGGAGCGTCGGCGCTGTCAGGCGGAACAGGTGGGGCGCCAGCGTCGGTCATCGAGCGATCCGCAAGTGAGCATTCCAGGCCGGCATCGATCGCGATCGTCGACGCAATCAGCCGGAGCGCGGTCGAGCGCCCGCCCTGCGCGGGGTCCCCGCCATCTTTGCGCGATTCGCTCGAGAAAACAGGTAGGAGACTGACGAGCGACCCGATCCGGACCTCGTTAGGGCTGCTTCCTTCCGGACCTGACCCGGTTGGCGAGTGGCTCGTCCACCGCCAATCTCCCGCTGCCTATTTGGGGCCAAATGGTCCGGAAAGCAAGCGCGAGCTTCGCCGGCCTAGTCTACCGCCCCGCGGGCTTGTGCCGCAGCTCGGAAAGGCTTTAGGTGCCCGCGAGCTCCCCACCTGACCATCCGCCAGGAACCGCCGCATGCCCGAATCAGCCTGGTCGCTGCATCCGCAACTTGCGAAGGATACGATCGACATTGGCGACCTGCCGCTGTCCCGCGTGCTGGTGATCAAGGACGCGAACTATCCTTGGCTGCTGCTGGTGCCGCGGCGCGAGGACGCGGTCGAGATCATCGATCTCGACGAGGTCGCGCAGGCGCAGCTGATGACCGAGATCACGCGGGCGTCACGCGCGCTCAAAGAGATCACCAAATGCGACAAGCTCAACGTGGCCGCGCTCGGCAACATGGTGCCGCAGTTGCACGTCCACATCATCGCGCGACGCACAAGTGACGTGGCCTGGCCGCGACCGGTGTGGGGCGCCGCGCCGCCTGTGCCCCACGATGCGCAGGAGGTGCAGCAGTTCATCAGCGCTATCAGGCGCAAGATCTGGCTAGGGTGAGAGATGTCGCCATTCGACTTGTTTCCGTTGGGCAAGCCGGCCTTCGTCGGCCATCCGATCGATCGCGCCGCCCATCTGCGCTTCCATGACGACAAGCTGATCGCCTTTGAAAGCAAGCCGTCGACGCGGGCCTATGTCGTGCATCGCGATTCGCTGGTGCTGAAGCGCGAGGGCGACAAGCTGCGCGCGCTGCTGTCGATCGACGAGGCGCTGAAGTTCGGCGCCAATCCGGGAACGATCTTCCTCGGGCTGCAGGACGGAGCGGCGATGTTCGGCATGGGCATCTCGCCGGCGGCCGTCGAGAAGCTCGCCGGGCGCGACGATGTGGCCGTCACCGAGCTGCGCGGGATGGCGATGCAGGGCGCGATCCCGGTCGACCAGTTGGCGACGATCGCGATGGCGAAGTCCCTGGTATCATGGCATCAGCGCCACGGCTTCTGCGCCAATTGCGGCGCCAAGACCGCGATGCGCGAGGGCGGCTGGAAGCGCGAATGCCCGAGCTGCAAGACGGAGCATTTCCCGCGCACCGATCCGGTCGTGATCTCGCTGGTCGCCTCCGGCGACAAGTGCCTGCTCGGGCGGCAGAAGCAGTTTCCGGCCGGCATGTATTCCTGCCTCGCCGGCTTCGTCGAGGCGGCTGAGACGATCGAGGACGCCGTCCGGCGCGAGGTGTTCGAAGAATCGGGCATTCGCTGCACCGACGTGACTTATTACATGACCCAGCCTTGGCCCTATCCGTCGTCGCTGATGATCGGTTGCAGCGCCCGGGCGCTCAACGAAGACATCGTCATCGACCGCACCGAGCTCGAGGACGTGCGCTGGTTCAGCCGCGACGAGGCCCGGCAGATGCTACTGCGGCAGCATCCGGACGGCTTGGCGGGACCGCATCCGTTCGCCATTGCTCATCATCTGGTCGGCCGCTGGCTGAAGGAGAACGACGAGCGGTAACAGGAAACCAGCCCGGCCCTCTGTGGAAACGGCCAGACCCGGCCGCAAAGGGCTGAACGGCCGATCCTTGCCTTGGAACGATTTTCTCTATATGAGGGTTTTATAGCCTTCCTATGGAACAAGTTTCTCCATGACCGATGTCGCCGCCCAAGGCTCCGAGGCCAATCGCCGGCTCGATGCCATTGACCGCAAGATTCTGATGGTCCTGCAGGAGGACGCATCGCTGTCCGTCGCCGAGATCGGCGATCGGGTCGGATTGTCGTCGACACCGTGCTGGAAGCGCATCCAGCGGCTGGAGGCCGATGGCGTGATCCTGCGCCGGGTGGCCCTGGTCGATCAGAACAAGATCGGGCTCGGCATCTCCGTGTTCGTGTCGGTGGAGAGTGCGGACCATTCCGAGGCCTGGCTGCGCAAATTCGCCGAGGCGGTCAGCTCGATGCCGGAGGTGATGGAGTTCTACCGAATGGCTGGCGACGTCGACTACATGCTGCGCGTCGTCGTTGCGGACATGCAGAGCTACGATGTCTTCTACAAGAAGCTGATCAGCGCGGTGCCCCTGAAGAACGTCACCTCGCGCTTCGCCATGGAGAAGATCAAGTCGGTCACGGCGCTGCCGGTGCCGCCGGTCTGAGCCGAGCATTCCGGGCCGCTTGGACGTTGCAGCGCCGGCGTCCCGAACTCCAGTCGTCATCCCTAACGAACGTTTACCGGAAGTTATTCCCATCCCTCTATTCTTGGATGTGATGACGTCCGGTGCAACCATACCTCAGTCTTCGCGCCCGTGGCTCAATGCCACGGCGCTTCTGATCGCGAGCTTTGTCGCGGTCGCAGCGCTGTCACTCCAAGTGCGCGCGGGGAGCGAAATCGTGGCCGTCGCTTTCCCACCTTGGTGGAGCGCGCACCACGCGATGCTCGCTGCGGCTTCGGCTGACGCCGCGCTCGTGCGCACAACGACCATTTCATCGCTGCTGGTCGTTCGTCCCGGCGAACACGACGGCTCGGCGCGGCTGCGCGAGGCCGGAGCCTGGCTCATCATCGATCCGCAGGCGGTCTCCGCCTGCCTTGCAAAATGATCTCTTTGGGGGAATCGGAAATGAACGTCGAGACCAGCGATCTGGCAACCCTCCGGCACACGACCAGCAAGCTTCTGCTGGCGGTACTCTGGGTTCACGTTCCGCTCTCCCTCATCATCGGGCTGTCGCGCGGCGACTGGCTGATGCCGACCATGCTCATGGTCGTCATGGCGGTGGTGGCGACCCTTTCCTGGCGCAGCGCCGGCGACACCTTGTCGACCCAGCTCACGGTCGCGGTCGCCGTCATGGGCGGTGTATCTGTGCTTGTCTACCAGATGTCCGGACATGCCTGGCAGATCGACATGCACATGTATTTTTTCGCCGCGCTCGCCTGTCTGGTCGCATATTGCGACTACCGGCCGATCCTGGCCGGCACCGTCGCCGTCGCGCTTCACCATCTGGTCCTGAACTTCGTCTTTCCTGCAGCGATCTACCCGGGCGGCGCTGATTTCGGCCGCGTTGTGCTGCATGCGGTCATCCTGCTGATCGAGGCCGGTGTTCTCATCGCCCTTGCGCTCAAGCTGACGCAGTTGTTCGAAACCAGCGCGCGCAAGACCGCGGAAGCCGAATCGGCGATCGCTGCCGAGGCGCGCGCCACCGCCGAGCGGTTCGAGGCCGAGCAACGCGTCAAGCAGCAGGCTGATCTTGCCCGTCGCGAGCTTGCGGAAGGCTTCGAGCGCAAGATCGGCGGCATCGTCGAGGCGGTGGCCGTCGCCGCCAACGAGATGCAGAGCCTGTCCTCGTCGATGAGCCGGAGCAGCGCGGAGTCCTCGCGCCAGACGTCGGCCGCGGCCGGCGCCTCGCAACAGGCGTCGACCAATGTCGAGACGGTCGCTGCCGCAACGGAAGAGCTGACTGCGTCCATCAACAGTATCTCACAGCAGGTGACGCGGTCGGCGGAGATCGCCGCGAAAGCGGCGGACGAAGCTCGCCGCACCAACACCGTGGTCGCGAGCCTGGCTGCCGGCACTCAGAAGATCGGCGAGGTGGTGACGCTGATCCAGACGATCGCCAGCCAGACCAACCTGCTGGCGCTGAACGCCACCATTGAGGCGGCGCGCGCCGGCGAGCACGGCAAGGGCTTTGCCGTCGTGGCAAGCGAGGTCAAGGCGCTCGCCAACCAGACCGCGAAGGCCACCGAAGAAATTTCCAGCCAGGTGCAGAGCATCCAGAGCGCAACGGGTGACGCCGTCTCCGCCATCCAGGCGATCGGGGGAACGATTGCCGAGATCGACGACATCTCCAAGGAGATCGCCACCGCGGTCGAGCAGCAGGGCCTCGCCACCGGAGAAATTTCCGGCAACGTGCAGCAGGCGGCAGAAGGCACGCGGCTGGTCAGCCAAAGCATGGGCAGCGTGACCCGTGCCTCCGACGAGACCGGCAGCGCCGCCTCGCGCCTGCTGGAGTCCGCGACCGGACTCACCTCTCAATCGGCCCGGCTCAAATCCGAGGTCGATCAGTTCCTGAGCTCCCTGAGGGCCGCTTGATCCCATCGAGTAGGATGGGATCAGCGCGAGCATCGGCCCTGGCGGGACATCATCAGCGCGGCCTCAGATCGTCTGGTTGTAGGCGCCGACTTCGGGATGCGTCCGCAGCACCTCGTTGACCGCCTCGAACATGTCGTGCATGCGCCGCTCGGACACCGGGCTTTCGACCACCACCACGAGCTCGGGCTTGTTGGATGACGCTCGCACCAGACCCCAGCTGCCGTCCTCGACGGTGACGCGGACGCCGTTGACGGTGACGAGATCGCGGATCTTCTGCCCCGCCACCTTGCCGCCCTTCTGCTGCAGCGCCTGGAAGTGCTTCACGACAGCGTCGGCGACGCCGTATTTGACCTCGTCGCCACAATGCGGCGACATGGTCGGCGACGACCAGGTCTTTGGCAGCGCGTCCTTCAGGTCGGCCATCGACTTGCCCGGCGCCCGATCGAGCATATCGCAGATCGCGATCGCCGAGACCAGACCGTCGTCATAGCCTCGCCCGAACGGGCGGTTGAAGAAGAAGTGCCCCGACTTCTCGAAGCCGGCGAGCGCACCGAGCTCGTTGGTGCGGCGCTTCATGTAGGAATGGCCTGTCTTCCAGTAGGCGGTCTTCGCGCCCTGCGCCTGCAGCACCGGATCGGTCATGAACAGGCCGGTTGACTTCACGTCGACGACGAACTGCGCGTCCTTGTGGATCGCCGACATGTCGCGCGCCAGCATCACGCCGACCTTGTCGGCGAAGATCTCCTCGCCGGTATTGTCGACCACGCCGCAGCGATCGCCGTCGCCATCGAAGCCGAGGCCGACATCGGCCTCGTGCGCGAGCACGGCATCGCGGATGGCGTGCAGCATCTCCATGTCTTCGGGATTGGGATTGTATTTCGGGAAGGTGTGATCGAGCTCGGTGTCGAGCGGGACAACCTCGCAGCCGATCGCCTCCAGCACCTGCGGCGCGAACGCGCCCGCGGTGCCGTTGCCGCAGGCCGCGACCACCTTCAGCCTGCGCTTCAGCTTGGGACGGCTGGTGAGGTCGGCGATGTAGCGCGCCGGATAATTCTCATGGAACTGATAGGAGCCGCCGCTGCCATTCTTGAACGCGGCCTCGAGCACGATCTCCTTGAGCCGGGTCATCTCTTCGGGGCCGAAGGTGAGCGGGCGGTTGGCCCCCATCTTCACGCCGGTCCAGCCGTTGTCGTTGTGCGAGGCGGTCACCATGGCGACGCAGGGCACGTCGAGGTCGAACTGGGCGAAATAGGCCATCGGCGTCACGGCAAGGCCGATGTCATGCACCTTGCAGCCGGCGGCCATCAGGCCCGAGATCAGGGCGTATTTGATCGAGGCGGAGTAGCCGCGGAAATCGTGCCCGGTCACGATCTCCTGCTTGACGCCGCGTTCGGCGATCAGCGCGCCCAGCCCCATGCCGAGCGCCTGCACCCCCATCAGATTGATCTCCTTGTTGAACAGCCAACGCGCGTCATATTCGCGGAAGCCCGTCGGCTTCACCATCGGCTCGGATTCGAAGGCGTAGGTATTGGGAACCAGGACGGGCTTGGGTTTCGGAAACATCAGGAGACGGCCTCGGCAATATCACATCAATGGAAGAAGGCATTCGTGCTTAGCACGACGTCAGACAACAGTGTCAGAAGGCAGAGGAATGCAGGCAACAATCGGGCAGGACCGCTCGAGCAGGCCACCCGACGAACTATTCAATGACTGCGACTCGGGATCGGCCTGCCTGCCGGTATGTGGGGGCCGGTGACGCGCGAAACAACATTCCGCTTCGGTGCAGCCTACTGCTCCAGCACCATCTGGCCGTTGGCGTAGGCGAAACGCTTCAGCTTGGACAGGAAGGACAGGCCGAGCAGATTCTCCGACAGCGCCGTATCGGGCAGCACCAGGGCATCGACGTCACGCACGGTGAGCTCGCCGAGCTCGACCATCGCAAGCCTGGCCCGGGCGGCCTTCACGGTGCCGTTCGCCGTGGTCACGGTGGCGGTGTAGTCGCCGCGCGCCGGACGCAGGCCGAAACGGGCGGCCGAGCTCTCGTTCAGCGCGACCATCGAGGCGCCGGTATCGACCATGAAGCTGATGCGCTGACCGTCGATGCGGCCATCGGCGCGGAAGTGACCGCGGCGGTCGGTCGGAATGCTCAGGCTGCGCTGGCCCGCAGCAGACGGTTCCGCCGTGGCAACCCGCGCGGACGGCGTCGCGGATGCCGACGCGGGGGTCAGGCGATCGGCCAGTTGCGCCATGAAGGTGCCGAGACCGACGAGAACGGCCGCGAAGATCATTATGTTACGCATGACGCAAACGCCCGACTTTACCCCGCAACCGATTTGACCATCAAAGCCGCTGACGGGCGACTGCGAGCGACCGGCTGCCGCCGCCATTTTGGCGAAAACGATGAGTGAAGCGTTAACGACAACGACGGCGGCGGTACAATTTGCATGAGCTACGTCCCCCGCGGCTTGGCCCGCCGGGTCGGCTCGGCATGGGCCGGATCGTCGGGCCAAGGATGGCGCGGATAGCGGCCGCGCAGGTCGGTGCGGACCGCGGCATAGGAACCGCGCCAGAAGCCGGGCAGATCGCGCGTCACCTGCACCGGCCGCTGCGCCGGCGACAGCAGCTCCAGCACCAGGGGCACCGCGCCGCGCGCGATCGAGGGATGGACGTTCAGGCCGAACAGCTCCTGCAGCCGCACCGCGATGGTGGGCCCCTGCTCGGCCTCGTAGTCGATCGCCAGCATGGTGCCGGTCGGCGCCTCGAAATGCGTCGGCGCCTCCCGGTCGAGCCGGGCGCGGAGATCCCAGGGCAGCAGCGCCATCACGGCGTCGGAGACGTCGCCGGGCGATATGTCCTTGAGCGAGGTCTTGTCGGCGAGCAGCGGCACCAGCCAGTCCTCGCGCCGCTCGGCCAGGCCCGCCTCCGACAGGTCCGGCCAACTGTCGCCTTCCGCCTTGCGCAGGAAGGTGACGCGGTCACGCCACTGCCTGGCGGCCTTCGACCAGGGCAGCCGGTCGAGCCCGGCCGCGCAGATCCCTTCCGCGAAGATGCGCGCGGTCTCCTCCGACGGCGTCAGCGCGACTGGCGCATCCGCCATGGTGATCGCATGCAGCTTGCGCCGGCGGCGCGCCCGCAACGCCATCGCGTTTTGATCGAAGCTGACCTCGTCTCTCGCTTCGATATGTGCAGCAAAATGCCGCTCTATATCCTCGATCGCCAGCGGCGCCGCCAGCAGGATGCGGCCGCTGGCCGCCGTTCCCGTCAGCTCACCGACCGCGATATACGGCACGCGCGCCAGCGACGAGGCGGGGTCGACGGCGGCGCCGCGGCCATTGGCGAGCACGAAGCTGCCATTGCCGCGATTGCGCGCGACCCGGTCGGGAAAGGCGAAGGCGAGCATCAGGCCGGTGGAGATGTCCGCGTCTCCGGCGCGGGCGGACGCGGACGACACCTGCTGCGCCCACCGCCGCGCAAGGTCGCGGGCACTTTGCGCGCGCGGCGAGCGGTCGCGGCGGAACTGATCGAGCCGCACCTCGAGATCAACGCTGTCGCCGCCCAGCCCGCGCTCGGTCAGGATGGCGGCGATGTCGGCGGCCTGCGCCGCCGCGCCGTGGTCGGCGGCATCGACGATCATCCGCGCCAGCCGCGGCGGCAGCGCCAGCGCCCGCAGCCGCCGGCCCTCGTCGGTCAGCCTGCCATCGGCATCGAGCGCATCGAGCTCGCGCAGCAGGTCCCTTGCCTCCTTCCAAGCCGGTTGTGGCGGCGGATCGAGGAAGCTCAGCGCGGAGGGGTCATTGACACCCCATTGCGCCAGGTCGAGCACCAGCGAGGACAGGTCGGCGCTGAGGATTTCCGGCTGCGTATAGGCCGCCAGCGAGGCCGTCTGCGGCTCGTCCCATAGCCGGTAGCAGACGCCAGGCTCGGTGCGGCCGGCGCGGCCGCGGCGCTGATCGACAGCGGCGCGCGAAGCCCGCACCGTCTCCAGCCTGGTGAGGCCGATGTCCGGCTCGTAGCGCGGCACCCGGGCGAGACCGGAATCGACCACGATGCGGACGCCTTCGATGGTCAGCGAGGTCTCGGCAATCGAGGTCGCCAGCACCACCTTGCGCTGCCCTTTCGGGGCGGGCGAGATGGCGCGGTCCTGGACGGCGGAATCGAGTGCGCCGAACAGCGGCACGATCTCAACGCTGGCATCATGAACGCGCTCGGCGAGCATGGTCTGGGTACGCCGGATCTCGGCCGCGCCCGGCAGGAACGCCAGCACGGAGCCGGCATCGGCGCGCAGCGCGCTGGCGATGGTCTCGGCCATCTGGCGCTCGACCGGCGCATCCGGCTTGCGGCCGACATAGCGGGTCTCGACCGGATAGGCGCGGCCCTCGCTCTCGACCACCGGCGCATCGCCGAGCAGTCTGGCGACGCGGGCGCCGTCGAGCGTCGCCGACATCACGAGGATACGGAGATCCTCGCGCAGCCCCTGCTGCGCATCGCGCGCCAAAGCGAGGCCGAGATCGGCATCGAGCGAGCGCTCGTGGAATTCGTCGAACAGCACGGCAGCGACGCCGGTCAGTTCGGGATCATCGAGGATCTGCCGGGTGAAGATGCCCTCGGTGACGACCTCGATGCGGGTCGCGCGCGAGATCTTCGAGCCGAAGCGCACGCGGTAGCCGACGGTGTCGCCTACGCGCTCGCCGAGCGACTTCGCCATTCGCTCGGCCGAGGCGCGGGCCGCGATCCGGCGCGGCTCCAGCACGATGATCTTCTTGTCCCCAACCCAGACTGCATCACGCAAGGCCAGCGGCACCCGCGTGGTCTTGCCGGCGCCGGGCGGCGCCACCAGCACGGCGGTGTTGCTGCGTTCGAGCGTGCCGGACAGATCGTCCAGCACGGCATCGATGGGCAGCGGTGTGTCGAAGCGGAGGGGCAATAGCAGCAACCCGTCATCACCCGCGAAGGCGGGTGATCCAGTAAGCGCAAATCTCGCGGATCACGAAGATCGGGCGTACTGGATACCCCGCCTGCGCGGGGTATGACAATGCCATGTCAACCGCCCTTCACCGATGGCCTGCCGATGCTCTCGTAGACGAAGCCGTGGGCGGCCATCTCGTCGGGGCGGTAGACATTGCGCAAATCGACGACGACCGGATGCGCCATCACCTCCTTGAGGCGATCGAGATCCATGGCGCGGTACTGCACCCATTCGGTGACCAGCACGATCGCATCGGCGCCGGTCGCGCACTCATAGGGATCGTCGTAGTAGGCGATCTCCGGCAGCTCCTTCTTGGCCTGCTCGATGCCGACGGGATCATGCGCGCGGACCTTGGCGCCCATGTCGAGCAGACCGGTCACCAGCGGGATCGACGGTGCCTCGCGCATGTCGTCGGTCTCCGGCTTGAAGGTGAGGCCGAGCACCGCGACCGTCTTGCCGCGCAGATTGCCGCCGACGGCATGCGCCACCTTGCGCGCCATCGCGCGCTTGCGGTTGTCGTTCACCGCCAGCACCGATTCGACGATGCGCAGCTGCGTGTCGTAGTCCTGTGCGATCTTGATCAGCGCACGCGTGTCCTTCGGGAAGCACGAACCGCCGAAGCCCGGACCGGCATGCAGGAACTTGGAGCCGATGCGGTTGTCGAGACCGATGCCGCGCGCCACCTCCTGCACGTCGGCGCCGACCTTCTCGGCGAGATCGGCGACCTCGTTGATGAAGGTGATCTTGGTGGCGAGGAACGCATTGGCGGCGTATTTGATCAGCTCGGCGGTGCGGCGCTCGGTGTACATCATCGGCGCCTGGTTCAACGACAGCGGGCGATAGATGTCGCCGAGCACCTTGCGGCCGCGCTCGTCCGCGGTGCCGACGACGATGCGATCCGGCCATTTGAAATCGCGGATCGCAGCACCCTCGCGCAGAAATTCCGGATTGGAGGCGACGACGACATCGGCCGTCGGATTGGTCTCGCGGATGATGCGCTCGACCTCGTCGCCGGTGCCGACCGGCACCGTCGACTTCGTCACAACCACGGTGAAGCCGGTGAGCGAGGCCGCGATCTCGCGCGCGGCGGCATAGACGTAGGTGAGGTCGGCGTGTCCGTCGCCGCGCCGCGACGGCGTACCAACCGCGATGAAAACGGCGTCGGCCTCCGCGACCGGCTGCTTGAGGTCCGTGGTGAAATCGAGCCGCTTGGCCTTGACGTTGGCCGCGACCAGCGCATCCAGGCCGGGCTCGAAGATCGGGATTTCTCCGCGATGCAGCGCGGCGATCTTGCTCTCATCCTTGTCCACGCAGGTCACCTGGTGGCCGAAATCGGCGAAGCAGGCACCGGACACCAGACCCACATAGCCCGTGCCGATCATCGCAATTCGCATCGAAACCCATCCTTCAAGGTTAATACTTTCGCGTCTTAAACCATTTGCGGTTCAAGGGGAATTTAGAAAACGGCATGACGTTTGGATGACAAGGAGGAGTATTAACGGCTCTGCCCGACAATGCGGCAGCTCCGCGCCAAAGAGGGACAGCATGACCGCGAATGGTACGCCGAAAACGGCCGGAACCGAGACGCGCATCGACTGGGTGGACTACGCCAAGGGTATCTGCATCATCATGGTGGTGATGATGCACTCGGTGCTCGGCGTCGAGCTCGCCGCCGGCGAGACCGGCTTCATGCACGCCGTCGTCGCCTTCGCCAAGCCGTTCCGGATGCCCGACTTCTTCCTGATTTCCGGCCTGTTTCTGCCACTGGTGATCGACCGGGACTGGCGTACCTATCTCGACCGCAAGGTGGTGCATTTCGCCTACTTCTACGTGCTGTGGGTGACCATCCAGTTCGGCTTCAAGGCGCCCGGCTTCGCCGCCGCGTCCGGCTGGCCGCACGCCGGCTACCTGTACCTGGAATCCTTCATCGAGCCGTTCGGCACGCTGTGGTTCATCTATCTGCTGCCGATCTTCTTCGTCGTCATCAAACTGACACGAAAGCTGCCGGCGCCGGTGATCTGGGGCGTCGCGGCCGGCCTCGAAATGGCGCACATCGTCACCGGCTGGACCGTGATCGACGAATTCTGCGCCCGCTTCGTCTACATCTATTCGGGCTATCTGTTCGCGCCTGCCATCTTCGCGCTGTCGGATCGCGCGCGGGCGCAGCCGATGCTCGCCATCGTCAGCCTGCTCGCCTGGGCGGTGATCAACCAGTCGCTGGTGAACCTCGGTGTCAGCGAATGGCCGGCTGTCTCCCTCATGCTCGGCTATGCCGGCGCCGTCGCCATCATCATCGCCGGCACGCTGCTGGCGCGCGCGCAGCTCCTCAACGCATTGCGGTTCTGCGGCGAGCATTCGATCGTGATCTATCTCGCCTTCTTCCTGCCGATGGCGGCGACGCGCACCTTGTTGCTGAAGACGGGCGCCATCGCCGACATCGGCACGATCTCCCTGCTCGTGACCGTCGCCGGCGTGCTCGGCGCGCTCGCGATCTGGCGCCTCGCGCTGCGCCTCGGCGCACGCTTCCTGTTCGAGCGCCCGATCGCGTTCTGGATCGCGCCGCCGAAGCCGAAAGCCGTGTTGCAGCCGGCGGAGTAGCGTCACCGTCAGGGCACCAGAAGCAGCGCGCCACGGCTGCGGCCGCTCTCCAGATCGATATGGGCCTCGACGACCCGCGCCAGCGGATACGCGGTGCCGTGGCCGACGAGATCGCCATCGGCGAGCGCGGCGAGAACCGTCGCTGCATCCCTGCGATAGTCGGCGACATCGTTGACATGGGCCATCACGCTCGGGCGTGCCAGCGACAGGCTGCGGCGCGGCCCTAGCTCCTCGACGGCAAGGCTTGGAATTGGACCGCCGGACTGACCGATGCTGGCGACCGTCCCGAACGGCCTGACGCAGGCGAGCGTCCGCGCAAGCGTCTTGCCGCCGACGCCATCATAGGCGACGTCGACGCCGCGCCCGTCGGTCAATCGCTTCACGGCATCGACGAAGTCAGCATCCCGGCCGACGATCAGATGGCGCGCGCCAGCGGCACGCGCGAGCTCCGCCTTGGCCTCCGAGCTCACCGTGCCGATGACGGTCGCGCCGCGCAGCCGAGCCATTCGCGTCAGCACCTGGCCGAGCCCGCCGGCGGCACTGTGCACCAACAGCGTCGTTCCGGCTCCGACGGCATAGGTACGATTGAGCAGCATCGCCGCGGTGATGCCTTTCAGCAGGGTCGACGCAGCGCTCGCTTCAGACACGGCGTCGGGCAGCGGCATCGCGCGCCAGGCGGGCAGATTTCGCTCCGAGGCATAGGCGCCGACCGGGGCGCCGGCATAGGCGACGCGGTCGCCGACGGACAACTCTGTCACGTCCGCGCCTTTCGCCGTCACGATCCCCGCCCCTTCGACCCCAGGAATTCCATCGGGCAGCGGATAGAGGCCGCTGCGCTGATAGATATCGATGAAGTTCACGCCGATCGCGGTGTGGCGCAGCCGGATCTCGTTGGCGCACGGCGCCGGCAGCTCAACATTCTCCAGCACCAGATTCTCCGCGCCACCCGGTGCCTTCAGTCGAACGATAGCAACCATGCCCGTCTCCACACATCTTGCCTTGATCCGGACAGTGTGGTCAGCGTTGGCATTCTGCGGAATTGCCCAATTTGGCTCCCCTATTGTGAATATTCGAACATGCGGATCGACTGGACCGACCTTCACCACTTCGTGACCCTGGCCCGCGAGGGCACGCTGTCGGCCGCCGCACGTGGTCTCGGCGTCGATCATGTCACGGTGGCCCGCCGGGTCGCGGCCCTGGAACGGGCCACCGGGCTGAAGCTGGTCGACCGCCGAGCGCGGGCCTATGAGCTGACCGAGGACGGCCGCCGCCTCGCCGCGGCCGCCGGCCCGATGGAGCAGGCCGCGTTCGCGATCGAGCGCGCCGTGGTCGCATCGCGTCCCGGTCTGGCCGGTGAGGTCTCGGTCAGCGCGCCGCCGACGCTCGCCAACAGGCTGATCGCGCCACGGCTGGTCGAGCTGCACCGGCGGCATCCCGCCATCATCATCAAGCTGATCGGCGAGAAGCGCAGCGCCTCGCTCAACCGACGGGAAGCCGACATCGCTCTGCGACTGTCCCGTCCCGACGAGCCCGGCCTGATCGCACGCAAGATCGGCCGCTTCGGCTTCAACCTCTACGGCGCGCCGCACTATCTCAAGGAGACGCCGCAGCATGCGCTCGGATTCATCGCCTATGATGCCAGCATGGACTCGGCACCCCAGCAGCAATGGCTGAAGGCGGTCGCCGGGCAGCGCCCGATCGTGTTTCGGAGCAGCGATCTCGAGAGCCAGGCCGCAGCGGCGCGCGCAGGGCTGGGGCTCGCCGCCCTGCCGCATTTTGTCGGCGATCATGATCCCGACCTCACCCGCTTCGAAGCCGGCGCGGCCATCAGCAGGGACATCTGGCTCATCGTTCATCGCGACCTCAGGCGCACGCCCCTCATTCGCGCCGTCATGGAGTTCCTGACCCGCTGCGTCCGACCGGACTGAGGGGCGGAAAAATCCGGTGCGCATGGCGTCGTCACGGCTGTCAATGCGAGCGAAAATCCCTACATTGCGGCCATGCCCAAAGCTCCCCAGAAAGCCGCCGCCACGCCCGCCGCCCCTGTGCCTGCCGCCGCCAAGAATTTGGCGAAGGGCGCGGCCAACGGCGACCATGTGTTCCTGGTCGACGGCTCGTCCTACATCTTCCGCGCCTATCACGCGCTGCCGCCGCTCAACCGCAAGTCCGACGGGCTGCAGGTCAATGCCGTGCTCGGCTTCTGCAACATGCTGTGGAAGCTGCTGCGCGACATGCCCGAGACCGACCGACCGACGCATCTGGCCATCGTGTTCGACAAGTCCGAGGTCACGTTCCGCAACAAGATCTACGCCGACTACAAGGCGCACCGGCCGCCGGCGCCCGACGACCTGATCCCGCAATTCGCGCTGATCCGCGAGGCCGTCCGCGCCTTCGACCTGCCGTGCCTGGAGCAATCGGGCTTCGAGGCGGACGACCTGATCGCGACTTATGCGCGGCTTGCCTGCGAGCGCGGCGCCACCACCACCATCGTGTCCTCGGACAAGGATTTGATGCAGCTCGTCAACGACTGCGTCACGATGTACGACACGATGAAGGACCGGCGCATCGGGGTCGCCGAGGTGATCGAGAAGTTCGGCGTGCCGCCGGAGAAGGTGGTCGAGGTGCAGGCGCTGGCCGGCGATTCCACCGACAACGTGCCGGGCGTGCCCGGCATCGGCATCAAGACCGCCGCGCAGTTGATCACCGACTATGGCGATCTCGAAGGCCTGCTGACGCGCGCAAGCGAGATCAAGCAGCCGAAGCGGCGCGAGGCGCTGATCGAGAACGCCGAGAAGGCGCGGATCTCGCGCCAGTTGGTGCTGCTCGACGACAAGGTCGTGCTCGATGTGCCACTCGACGACCTCGCGGTGCACGAGCCCGATCCGCGCAAGCTGATCGCCTTCCTCAAGGCGATGGAGTTCACCACGCTGACGCGCCGCGTCGCCGAGTATTCGCACATCGATCCGGCCGACGTGTCGGCGGATGAACAGTTGAAGAGTGGTGCGGGCACTGCTGCCTCTGTTTCCTCCCCCCTTGTGGGGGAGGGTCAGGGAGGGGGGCGCCCCACGAACGGTGCCGCCGCAGCCCCCCCTTCCCCAGCCAAGGGGGGAGGGAGCTCTAGAGGCGGTGACCCGCGCACCGACAAGTCGGCGATGAGCAAAGGCACACCCGCCAGCCTCGCCGAGTCCAGGGCCGAGGCGGCCAAGAGCGCGCGGATCGATCGCGATAAATATCAGACCGTGCGCACCGTATCGGAGCTGAATGCGTGGCTCGCCCGCGTCCATGACTTCGGTCGGGTCACCATCGACGTCAAAGCCAGCTCGATCGATCCGATGCAGGCCAGCCTGTGCGGCATCGCGTTGGCGCTGGCGCCGAACGACGCCTGCTACATCCCGCTGGCGCATCGCCAGGCCGGCGATGGCGGCGGCCTGTTCGATGCCGGGCTCGCACCTGGCCAGATCAGGGACAGCGAGGCGCTCGCTGCCCTGACGCCCATCCTGGAATCGGCCGGCCTGCTCAAGATCGGCTTCAACATCAAGTTCACGGCCGTGATGCTGGCGCAGGCCGGCATCACCCTGACCAACACCGACGACGTGCAGCTGATGAGCTACGCGCTGGACGCCGGACGTGGATCGCAGAAGCTCGACTCGCTGTCCGAGCACGTGCTCGGACACGCCATGATCAGTGAAGGTGAGCTGATCGGGAGCGGCCGGAACAAGCTGACCTTCGAGCAGGTCGCCATCGATCGCGCGACCGCGCATTCCGCGGAAGCCGCCGATGTCATCCATCGGGTCTGGCGCGTGCTGAAGCCGCGCCTCACGGCGGAGCGCATGACCGCGGTCTACGAGACCCTGGAGCGGCCGCTGGTGTCGGTGCTGGCGCGCATGGAGCGGCGCGGCATCTCGATCGACCGCCAGGTGCTGTCGCGCCTGTCCGGCGACTTCGCCCAGACCGCGGCGCGCGTCGAGGCCGAGTTGCAGGAGCTGGCCGGCGAGCCGATCAATGTCGGCAGCCCGAAGCAGATCGGCGACATCCTGTTCGGCAAGATGGGCCTGTCGGGCGGCACCAAGACCAAGACCGGCGCCTGGTCGACCTCTGCCTCCATCCTCGATGACCTCGCCGAGCAGGGCAACGATTTCGCGCGCAAGATCCTGGAATGGCGCCAGGTCTCGAAGCTGAAATCGACCTATACCGATGCGCTGCCGACCTATGTCAACCCGCAGACGCATCGCGTGCACACCACTTACGCGCTGGCGGCGACCACCACCGGCCGGCTGTCGTCGAACGAGCCGAATCTGCAGAACATCCCGGTGCGGACCGAAGATGGCCGCAAGATCCGCCGCGCCTTCATCGCGACGCCGGGCCATAAGCTGGTGTCGGCCGACTACTCGCAGATCGAGTTGCGGCTGCTCGCGGAGATCGCCGACATCCCCGTGCTGAAGCAGGCGTTCAAGGACGGGCTCGACATCCACGCGATGACGGCATCCGAGATGTTCGGCGTGCCGATCAAGGACATGCCGAGCGAGGTGCGCCGCCGCGCCAAGGCGATCAATTTCGGCATCATCTACGGCATCTCCGCGTTCGGCCTCGCCAACCAGCTCGGCATCGCCCGCGAGGAGGCCTCGGCCTACATCAAGCGCTATTTCGAGCGCTTCCCCGGCATTCGCGACTACATGGACGCGACCAAGGAGTTCTGCCGCAAGCACGGCTATGTCACCACGTTGTTCGGCCGCAAGTGCCATTACCCCGAGATCAAGGCCTCCAACGCCTCGGTGCGCGCCTTCAACGAGCGCGCCGCGATCAATGCGCGGCTGCAGGGCACCGCGGCCGACATCATTCGGCGCGCCATGATCCGCGTCGAGGAGGCCCTGGCGCAAAAGAAGCTGTCGGCTCAGATGCTGCTGCAGGTGCATGACGAACTGATCTTCGAGGTACCGAACGACGAGGTCGCCGCGACCTTGCCGGTGGTGCAGCACGTCATGCAGGACGCCCCCTTCCCGGCGGTGCTGCTCTCGGTGCCGCTACATGTCGACGCCCGCGCGGCTGATAACTGGGATGAGGCGCATTGAGCTGATCGCGGTGATCTCTGCCTCGTCATCGCGAGCGCCGAAATCCGTCACGAGCGAGATGCCACCCTCCCCTGGAGGGGGAGGGTCGATCGCACGCAAAGCGGGCGAGCGGGGTGGGGTGAGCCGCGGGCGCTGGCGCCTGTGGAGAGATCACCCCACCCCGCCTCCCATTCGCTGCGCTCGTGAGAGGCGACCCTCCCCCTCCAGGGGAGGGTGGGCAGCGTGCCTCGCAACGCAGCCCTCATACGCATCCGTTTGATGCTCCCCAATACGATGATCATTGGCTGCAACGCGAGCCGTAGACATGCCTCAGCCTTCTCGCAGCATGATTTGCTCGAGGGATGCATGTCGTTCGCCCTCTGAATTTTGCAGAGGGCGCAGGGAAGGCCGGGCCTCGGCTGAGGCCCGTGGCCCGCCTGCTCAAAAGAATGCAGGCGGCAGGTACCACAGGTTCAGCCGGACAGACCCGGCCCTCCCTGCGCGATGGGCTTAACGTCTGCTCCGAGCTCTCCCCGGGGACCGGCTTGTTTGCCCCCGTCACCAGCGCGACACGTGATGTCACGCAGGCTTGGCGCCAGCTTCGGGGCGCCAGGACCACACGGCTTGAACGTCCGCGAGCTGCCAATCGTCCAGCGCATCAGCACCTGACAGGCCCGCGGCCACCGCTCCCCGCCTCAACGTATCGTGACGACGCGTACGCCCCTCTGCATGAGGACGGGATGCGCTGAATAGAGCACGATTTCGGAAAAATAGCAATACAAATCTTGACGAGCGCGTTGCCCGATGCCGAGCGATGACGCCGTCCCCTGTTCACGGTCACTCGGAACGCGGCGATTTTACCCCTCGTTAGGCACGATGAGATCGCGCCTGGCCGGATGGACGGACGGTAACACGACGTGCAGCGCACCCTGGCAAGGTTGGAGAGGCACCGCACGCGAGCGATCGCTGACAGCTCCGATCATCCCCATGCCACGACTGCGCCGAGGGCGCGAACGAAGAGCTCCATGACCGCGACCTCATCCGCAGCTCACCCCAAGACGCGCGACCGGCGCGCCGCGCTGATCCTGCTGGTCGCGATGGCGCTCTACAACGGCGCCTATCTCGTCGGCTGGGCGCTGTCGTCGCCGCAGCCGGCGTTTGGCGACTTCTTCGGGCTATGGTCGTTCGGCAGATTTGCCGCGCTGTCCGGCGCCGGCATCTACGATCCGGTTGCGCTCGCGCGCTATCAGCAGACGCTGGATCCGACGCTGGGCGGCGGCGGCTTTCCCTATCCCTATCCGCCGACCTTCCTGCTGGTGCTGATACCCCTGGGCATGCTGGCGCTGCCGGTTGCCTATGTCTGCTGGATCTCGGTCACCTTCGCGCTTTATGGCCTGGCGACGCTGGAGCGCGATTGGCGCTCGTTAACCTCTCTGGCGCTGCTCGCGGCGCCAACCACGCTCATCAACGCGATCACCGGCCAGAACGGTTTCCTGTCGGCTGCCTTGCTGATCGGCGGATTGCGCCTGCTCGCGCGCCACCCGATCGTTGCCGGCACGCTGCTCGGCCTGCTCGCCTACAAGCCACAATTCGTGCTGCTGATGCCGGTCGTGCTGCTGGCGTCACGCAACTGGCGCGCCATCCTCTCGGCCATCGCCACGACCGTGATCGTCGCGGTCGTCACCAGCGCTGCGCTCGATGCGTGGATCTGGCTCGAATGGATCGTGAAATTTCCGAGCTATCAGGCGCAATTGCAGGCCAACCAGGTCAGCCTCAATCACATGATGCCGACGGTCATCGCTGGCTTGCACGCGCTCGGCGCGCCGCCGCCGATCGGCTACTTGGTTCAGCTCCTGTTGTCCTGCTCCATCGTCGTGATGGTCTGGGATGCCTGGCGACGCGGCTCAACGCAGCAGGCGATCGCGCTGGTCGCGGTCGGCAGCATCATCGCCACGCCCTATGCGATGATCTACGACATGCCGATGGTGGCGGCGGGGATTGCGATCCACTGGAAGGCGCGGAGCGACGCCGGCGAGCCGATCGCGCCGCTGGAGATCGGCCTCGTGATCGCGCTGGGAGCCTGCCTGCTCGCCATGATCGGGCACTCCGTGCCGTTCGCGGCGGCCATTCTGCTGGTCCTGCTGGCGTTGAGCATCGCCGGTGTGTTCGACCGCTCCGGCCGGAGCGCGCCTGCATTGAACATGACGCCGCCCGCCGCGGGTTGATTGTTCTCGGTGCAATTGACCGGATGACGATCGGCGATCGGCTGCGCTAAGCAGGCGGAGGAGATCCCCATCGTCACGCCGGTCATGCCCCCCGCATCATCCCTGCTCGCTTTCGCCCTCGTCTCGCTCGGCATGGTGCTGACACCAGGGCCGAACATGATCTATCTGATCTCGCGCGCGATCACGCAGGGTCACGTCGCGGGCCTGGTCTCGCTCGGCGGCGTTGCCGTCGGCTTTCTGGTCTACATGCTGGCGGCGGCGTTCGGCATCACGGCGCTGCTGTTTGCCGTGCCGTTCGCCTATGACGCGCTGCGCCTCGCCGGCGCTGCCTACCTGCTCTATCTGGCGTGGCAGGCGGTGAAGCCGGGTGGACGCTCGCCCTTCCAGGTGAGGACGCTCGCCATCGACAGCCCACGCCGGCTGTTCCTGATGGGGCTCGCCACCAATCTGCTGAACCCGAAGATCGCGATGCTGTATCTGGCGCTGCTGCCGCAGTTCATCGATCCCGCTGTCGGCAGCGTACTGACGCAGTCGGTGGTGCTCGGCGCGATCCAGATCGTGATCAGCGTCAGCGTCAACGCCATGATCGCCATGGCGGCAGGATCGATTGCCCTGTTCCTGGCGACACGGCCGAGCTGGGCGCTCGTGCAGCGCTATCTGATGGGCACGGTGCTCGCGGGACTTGCGGTGCGCATGGCGCTGGAGGCGCGGCGGGGGTGATTTCCATCGGCTCCCCCGCCTTGTCCGCCGAAGCCTCTCGGCAAAGGCGGACGAGAGCGGGAAAGGGGGCACCGCGCGTGCGGAAAGATCTCGGAAGTCATCGTCGGCAAGGAACGGCCGATGAGCTTCTCAGTCCAGCTTCGCTTCCATGCCGCGCTTCACGGCGGGGCGGGCCATCAGGGTATCGTACCAGCGCTTGACGTTCGGAAAGTCGGCGAGATCCACCTTGTGGCGCGGGTGGCGCCAGGCCCAGCCGACGATGGCGAAGTCGGCGATCGAGAGAGCGCCTGCGACGAACTCGTGCTGCGCCAGCCGGCGGTCGAGCACGCCATAGAGCCGGACCGTCTCGGCCATGTAGCGCTTGAGCCCGTAGGCACGGTCCTGTTCGTTGGTCAGCGCGATGAAATGGTGCACCTGGCCGGGCATCGGGCCGAAACCGCCCATCTGCCACATCAGCCATTCATAGACCGGGATCCGCTCGGCGAGGGATTTCGGCAGGAACTGGCCGGTCTTCTCAGCCAGGTAGAGCAGGATGGCGCCGGATTCGAACACGCTGACCGGCTTGCCGTCGGGGCCGTCGGGATCGACGATCGCCGGGATCTTGTTGTTGGGGCTGATCGCCAGGAATTCCGGCGCCATCTGGGCGCCCTTGGTGATGTCGACCGGAACGACGCGGTAGGGCAGCCCCATCTCCTCCAGCGCGACCGAGATTTTGCGCCCGTTTGGGGTGTTCCAGGTGTACAGCTCGATCGTCATGCGGGGCATCCTTCCCAACCGTCCTTGCTTGGTCGCGGGCTCCCATTAGCTCGAAACTGCATCCGGCTTCAAACGTACCGTTGTTGATGGGACATCGTGGCGGCTGGTCTCCGCCGCCCGCCCCCGATAGATTGCGCCACCCAAGAATCCACCCTCAGGGGAAACGCCGTGTCCAAATCCGCCTCCCGCGCCCGCCTCCTCGAGATCATCCGCAGGCGCTCGTTCGGCCGTGGCGAGGTCACGCTGGCCTCCGGCCGCAAGAGCGGTTTCTATTTCAACCTGAAGCCGACCATGATGGACCCGGAGGGCGCCACCTTGCTCGCCGAGCTCACCTATGAGGCGCTGAAGGACGAGGGCTTCGATTATATCGGCGGCCTGGAGATGGGCGCGGTGCCGCTCGCCGGCGCGATCGCCCAGATCTCCTGGATCAAGGGCCATCCGATCGCGGCCTTCTTCGTCCGCAAGAAGCCGAAGGAGCACGGCGCCAGGCTCGCGATCGAAGGCCTGACCCGCGACGAGACCCTGGCGGGAAAACGCATCGTCGTGGTCGAGGACGTCACCACCACCGGCGGCTCGGCGATGAAGGCGGTGGAAACCCTGCGCGAGGCCGGCGCCGAGGTGGCGCTGGTGTTCACCATGGTCGACCGCGAGGAAGGCGCCGCCGAGACCTTCGCCCAGGCCGGCCTGCCGTTCCGGGCGCTCTACAAGGCGCACGAATTCCTCTGAGGCGCCTGGCGCGCGGCGCAATTCGCGACCCGCGCATACCGCTCATTTACCAACGCCCGTTAAGGTTACCGCAAAGCTGATGGCGCCATGCCTTGGGCAAGGCGCGTTCGATCGCACATGATCGAGCGACGCGGGTTGCCGCGTCACGGCGTGGCTTTGCGGTGAAGATCCTGGCGATGGAGCGGGCGTTGCGTAGCGTGTTGTCGTTTCGGCGGAGGTCCCGCCACGTCGCTGTCGCGGCGACGGTCGGCCTCGTCGCGGCCGGCGCGCTGGCGCCGCGAATGGCGTCGGCCCAGGGCCTGTTCGACTTCCTGTTCGGCGGCTTCAACAAGCCGCAATCGCAGCGGCCGGCGCAAGGCGGCTTCTTCGCCGATCCGTTCGGCACCAACCCGCAGGCCCCCGCCCAGCCGCGCACCGCGAGCGGCGGATCGGGCGCGGCGTTCTGCGTGCGCACCTGCGACGGCCGCTATTTTCCGTTGACGCGGGGCCTCGCCTCGCCGGCCCAGATGTGCCAGGCGTTCTGCCCGGCCAGCCCGACCAGGATCTATTTCGGCTCCAACATCGACTACGCCACGGCGGCGAACGGCGAGCGCTATGCCGACAGCGAGAACGCGTTCGCCTATCGCCAGGCGCTGCGCGCCGACTGCACCTGCAACGGCCGCGATCCGGCCGGGCTGGCGCCGGTCGACCTGTCGCTCGACACCTCGCTGCGCCCCGGCGACGTCGTCGCCACCAGCGACGGCCTCGTCGCCTATTCGGGCACGCGCGGCAGCGGCGGCCAGCCGGCCGATTTCAAGCCGGTCGCCTCCTATCCCGGGCTGAACTCGGACATGCGGGCCAAGCTGAGCGAGATGAAGGTCGCACCGGTGCGCGCCGAGATGCTGGCGGCCGATGCGCTCGCCGCGATGCCGCCGCCGGAGGCCAGCGCCAGCAATGTCAGCGTCGCGCCGCCGCTGACGATCGCGCCGAAGCCGGCCACCGGCCGCGCCAAGCGCGCGGATGTGGATTGAGCCCGGACTCGTCATTGCGAGCGCAGCGAAGCAATCCAGAGTCCCGCACACCACCCTGGATTGCTTCGCAGCGCTCGCAATGACGGAATGCTGACCTAGCGCGCGACGATCACGCCGATGACGTTCGGCGCTTCCAGATATTTCTCCTCGATCGCCGCCCGCGCGGCGGCGCGGTTGTCCGGCGTCAGCAGGCCGCGTTTCTCGGCCAGGATCATCCAGCAGAAGCCCCACCAATCGGTCAGCATGCCCTCGTCGTCGACCAGGTCGTAGCCCTGCTCGGCGGCGAAGATGCGCGCCCGCGCCTCGTCGAGGCCATCGAGGAAGGTGTGGTCGGTGGCCGAGAACAGATCGTCGGAAATGTCGTCGGTGGTGTAGCCCCAGACCGACATGCAGACGGCGTTGAAGGCGCGGTCGATCTGGTCGTCGTCCACCGCCCGCCGGCGAGCCGTCTTGTGCAGCCGCGTCAGGCTGCGCGCAAAATCGGCAATGCGGGTCAGGGCCAGGGGATCGAAGGCGATATTGGACATGGGTGTCCTCGCGGGATGCACTGATGCCGGGGGCTGGCGGATCGAATCGCTGTCAGGATAAACGATCGCTTGCTAAATTGTTCTTAATTTGTTCCTAGCCGATTGTCCATCCCTTCTCAAAGGAGGCGCGCCGCTCTCATGGAGAATTCCAACACCGAAACCGATGCAGCCCTGCGCAAGCGTCTCGACTGGCTGCTGCGCGACCTATGCGTGGACTGGGGCTTTTGCAGCCGCCTCACCGCGGACGACCTGATGCTGGACGGCCAACCGCCCTCTCCGCAGGCGTTCGCCGCGGCCGTGCTGCGGGCCGAAGGCATGAACGCGGAATACGAGCCGGATTGGCGCCGTCGGATCGAGCAGATGTTCGTCGCTCGCCTCACAACGTGAGTCTGGATCCCGGCTTTCGCCGGGATGACGATGGGGAGAGCCCTCAACTCCACGACGCACCTGCACCATCCTGGCGCGTTCCGCCCCCGGAACTCCGGCCCCGTTTTTGCATCATTTTCCATCACCTTGCTGTGCGGACCAGCCTTTCCCCGGGTTTCGGACCGCGCGCAACCATCGTATGCTTTTACCGGTTCCTCGTAGCATCACAGGTTTCCAAGGTGACAGATCAGCCGTCCCAGCGCAGCTTCGTAAGCACCGGCCAGCCCGTCGACGAATTGGCGGTCGCGGAGATCAAGAGCGACATCCTGGCCAAGCTTCGCCTCGCCATCGGCAAGGAGGCGAGCCAGGCGACGCCGCAGGACTGGTACCACGCCGCGGCGCTGACCTTGCGCGACCGCATCGTGCATCGCTGGCTGACCGCGGACAAGGAGAGCTACGACGCCGGGCGCAAGCGGGTCTACTATCTCAGCCTCGAATTCCTGATCGGCCGCCTGTTCACCGACGCGCTCAACAACATGGGCCTGATGAAGGTGTTCGAGACCGCGCTCGGCGATCTCGGCGTCGGCCTGATGGACCTGCGCAAATGCGAGCCGGATGCCGCGCTCGGCAATGGCGGCCTCGGCCGGCTTGCGGCCTGCTTCATGGAAAGCATGTCGACCTTGCAGATCCCGGCGATCGGCTACGGCATCCGCTATGATTTCGGCCTGTTCCGCCAGGTCATCGTCGACGGCTGGCAGCACGAATATCCCGACGTCTGGCTGTCGTTCGGCAATCCCTGGGAGTTCCAGCGCCCCGAGGTGGTCTATCACGTTCATTTCGGCGGCGGCGTCGAGCACATCGACGACAAGGGCCGGGCCCGCGCGATCTGGCATCCCGGCGAGACCGTGCAGGCGGTGGCCTATGACACGCCGATCGTCGGCTGGCGCGGCCAGCACGTGAATGCGCTCAGGCTATGGTCGGCGCGCTCGCCCGATCCGCTGAAGCTCGACGTGTTCAACTCCGGCGACTATCTCGGCGCCTCGGCGGAAGAAGCGCGCGCCGAGGCGATCTGCAAGTTCCTGTATCCGAACGACGAGAGCCCGGCGGGACGCGAGCTGCGGCTGCGCCAGGAATATTTCTTCGTCTCGGCTTCGCTGCAAGATCTCGTCAAGCGCCATCTCGGCTCCGACGGCCAGTTGCGCAGCCTGGCGCAGAAGGCCGCGGTGCAGCTCAACGACACGCACCCCTCGCTCGCCGTGGCCGAGCTGATGCGGATCCTGGTCGACCTGCACAATTTCCGCTGGGACGAGGCGTGGAAGATCACCATCGCGACCTTGTCCTATACCAACCACACGCTGCTGCCCGAAGCGCTCGAGACCTGGCCGGTCGAGCTGTTCGAGCGGCTGCTGCCGCGCCATCTCGAGATCATCTATCGCATCAATGCGCAGCATCTCGCGCTCGCCGAGCAGCGCGCACCGGGTGACATCGACTACCGCGCCTCGGTGTCCCTGATCGACGAGAAGAGCGGCCGCCGCGTGCGCATGGGCCAGCTCGCCTTCGTCGGATCGCACCGCATCAACGGCGTCTCGGCGATGCATTCCGACCTGATGAAGGAGACCGTGTTCCACGATCTCAATCATCTCTATCCCGGCCGCATCACCAACAAGACCAACGGCATCACTTTCCGCCGCTGGCTGATGCTGGCCAATCCCAAGCTGACGAACCTCTTGCGCGAGGCCTGCGGCGACGCCGTCGTCGACGATCCGACCTTGCTCTCGAGCCTCGAGAGCTACGTCGCCGACGCCGGCTTCCACCAGAAGTTCCGCGCGGTGAAGCACCACAACAAGGTGCAGCTGGCGCGTCTGATCGGCGAGCGCATGAACGTGCGCCTCGATCCGGGCGCGCTGTTCGACGTGCAGATCAAGCGCATCCACGAATACAAGCGCCAGCTCCTGAACATCCTCGAAGCGGTGGCGCTGTATCTGGACATCAAGGACGACCCGCAAGCCAACTGGGTGCCGCGGGTGAAAATCTTCGCCGGCAAGGCGGCGGCGAGCTACCGCTATGCCAAGCTGATCATCAAGCTGATCAACGACGTCGCGGAGGTCGTCAATAACGATCCCGCGATCGGCGGCAAGCTGAAGGTCGTGTTCATGGCCGACTACAATGTCAGCCTGGCGGAAACGATCATTCCTGCGGCCGACCTGTCCGAGCAGATCTCGACCGCCGGCATGGAGGCGTCCGGCACCGGCAACATGAAGCTGGCGCTGAACGGCGCCCTTACCATCGGCACGCTGGACGGCGCCAATATCGAGATCCGCGACAATGTCGGCGCCGACAACATCGCGATCTTCGGCATGGAGGCCGACGAAGTCATGCTCCGCCGCAAGCAGGGACTGGACGCGTCCGACGTGATCCACCGGTCACCGCGGCTGGCGCGCGCGATCGATGCGATCGCGACCGGTGCGTTCTCGCCAGACGAACCCGGCCGGTTCGAGCCGATCGCCCATGCGCTGCGCCATCTCGACCACTACATGGCTTCGGCCGATTTCGATTCCTACTACGAGGCCCAGCGCGGCATCGATGCACGCTGGCAGACCGTGCCGGCCTGGACCCGCGCCTCGATCCTCAACGTCGCGCGCATGGCCTGGTTCTCCTCCGACCGCACCATCCGCGAATATGCCGACGACATCTGGAACGTGCCGGTCGGGCTGGCGATGGCGCCGGTGCAAGCGCAGCGGGCGTGAGCGGTGAGACCTACCCGTCGTCATTGCGAGCGAAGCGAGGCAATCCAGGGCCGAACAAGAACACTGGATTGCTTCGTCGCAAGGGCTCCTCGCAATGACGGCAGAGATCGAGAGTAGTCACCGTCGATGCAAGAGCGCGAATATGTCAGCCCCGACGGCCAGCTGAAGTTTCTGGTCATCTGCCCCGACGGCGATCTGACCATGGGGTTCGATGGCTGCCCCTGGCATACCCACGGCAGCATCCTGGCGGACCTGTCCGGATTGAGTGAGGCCGAAGCCACCGAGCGCCTGGTGACTGACCTCATGACGAATATCAGCGTCATCACGGTCCGGCGTATCGGCGGCAACATCACAGACGCCTGGATCTCGGATGATCCATCCGATGATCTTGCAAGCTATCAGCAATACGGCGAACCGACCGAAACCATTGAATTTCGGCGGTGGGACGGCACGCCAGTCGAGGTGCAGACGAACCATGCCTCCTGAAAGCACGAGACACCTGTTCGACGAGGCCACCCGCGTCACCGCCGGCGACAGCCGCTGGCAGGGACGGACCAGCCCGGACTACTGGGCGTTCGTCGGCCCGTTTGGCGGCGTCACGGCGGCGACCGTGCTGCGCGCGTTGATCCAGCATCCGCAAATTCAGGGCGATCCGCTGGCGATAACGGTGAACTATTGCGCGCCGATCGCGGAAGGGCCGTTCGATCTCGACGTGCGGCTGGTGAAGGCCAACCGCTCCTCGCAGCATTGGTGCGTCGAGCTGAGCCAGGGCGACACTGACGCGGCGACGCTCGCCACCGCCGTGTTCGCCGAGCGCCGGCTGTCCTGGTCGCATCAGCCGGCCACAAAGCCCGAGGCGCCGCCGTTCGATCAGGTCAAGCGACATCCCGACACGAACATGTCCTGGACCAAGCAGTACGATTTCCGCTTCATCGAGGGCCGTCCAGCGTTTGGCGCATCGTCGTCGGGGGAGCCGCACAGCAGCTATTCCCGGCTCTGGATCTCCGACCGCAAGCCGCGCAAGCTCGACTGCCTGTCGGTGCTGTCGATGTCGGACGCCTTCTTCGGCCGCGTCTTCCACGCCCGCGGCGAGCTGGTGCCGTTCGGCACGGTGTCGCTGACGACCTATTTCCACGTCAGCCGGGACGAGCTCGCGGCCGAGGACATCACGCATGTGCTCGCGACCGCCGACGCCAAGATTTTCAACCGCAGCTATCAGGACCAGCATGGCGAGCTGTGGTCGCCGTCCGGCCGGCTGCTCGCGACGACGACGCAGATTGCGTATTTCAAGGCGTGAGGGCCGGGACGCAAGCCAAGAAAACGGCGTCGTCCCGGCCTTGAGCCGGGACGACAGCTGTGGGTATGGCTTGAGCTCGCGCCTCTCGTGCATTGAACGGGGCGGAGCGGGAAAATGTGGGGTCAGCCGCAACGCGACCGCCCCCCCCCTTGACGTTTGCAGCCCTACTCCGCCGCCAGCTTCAGATCCGGCGCGGCGGCGCGGACCTCGGCGTCGACCTGGGCTTCGAACTTGGCGAAGTTCTTCTGGAACATGCCAACCAGCGCGCGCGCGGTCTTGTCGAACTCGGCCTTGTCCTTCCAGGTATTGACCGGATCGAGGATCTCGCTCGGCACGCCCGGCAGCGCGGTCGGCACCGCGAAGCCGAAATATTTGTCGGTACGGAACTCGACGTTGCGCAAGCTGCCGTCGAGCGCAGCCGTCAGCAGCGCGCGCGTCACCTTGATCGGCATGCGCGAGCCCGTGCCATACTTGCCGCCGGTCCAGCCGGTGTTGACCAGCCAGCAGTCGACATTGTGCTCGGCGATCAGCTGCCGCAGCATGTTGCCGTAGACGGACGGATCGAGCGGCAGGAACGGCGAGCCGAAGCAGGTCGAGAATTCCGGCTGCGGCTCGGAGCCCAAGCCGCGCTCGGTGCCCGCGACCTTGGCGGTGTAGCCGGACAGGAAGTGGTACATCGCCTGCGCCGGCGAGAGCTTTGCGATCGGCGGCAGCACGCCGAAGGCGTCGGCGGCGAGCATCACGACGTTCTTCGGATGCGGCGCGCGGCCGGTGCGCGAGGCGTTCGGGATGTAGTCGAGCGGATAGGCCGAGCGGGTGTTCTCCGTCTTGGAGCCGTCGTCGAAATCGGGAACGCGCGTATCCTCATCGAGCACGACGTTCTCGAGCACCGCACCAAACCGGGTCGACGCCGCATAGATCTGCGGCTCGGCTTCCTGCGACAGCTTGATGCACTTGGCGTAGCAGCCGCCCTCGAAGTTGAACACGCCGGACGGTCCCCAGCCATGCTCGTCATCGCCGATCAAGGTGCGGTTCGGATCGGCCGACAGCGTCGTCTTGCCGGTGCCGGACAGGCCGAAGAAGACAGCGGTGTCGCCGTTCGGCCCGACATTGGCCGAGCAGTGCATCGGCATCACGCCGCGCTCGGGCAGGTAGTAGTTGAGCGTCGTGAACACGCTCTTCTTCATCTCGCCGGCATAATAGGACCCGCCGATCAGGACGATCTTGCGGGCGAAATCGATCGCGACGACGTTCTGCGAGCGCACGCCGTGGCGTTTCGGGTCGGCACGGAAGCTCGGCATGTCGATGATCGTGAGCTCCGGCACGAAGGTGTCGAGCTCGATCTTCTCGGGGCGGATCAGAAGCGTGCGGATGAACAGCGAATGCCACGCGAGTTCGGTGAAGACGCGCGTCTTGATGCGGAAGCTCGGATCGGCGCCGCCATAGAGATCCTGCGCGAACAGGGTCTTGCCTTCGGCGTGCTTGATGAAGTCCTGATGCAGCGCCTCGAACTGCTCGGGCGTGATCGCCTGGTTGCCCGCCCACCACATCTTTTCGGTGGAGGCGTCGCGCACCGTGAACTTGTCCTTCGGGCTGCGGCCGGTGAACTCGCCAGTATCCGCGCACAGCGCCCCGTCGGCCGACAGCACCGCCTCGCCCGCCGCCAGCGAATACTGATAGAGCTGGGGAGCGCCGAGATTCCAGTGCACCTGCTTGAGGTTCTTTAAGCCGAACTTGTCGGCACCGAAGGCGCCGTTGCGAATACCCGTCTCTTGCACGAAGATCCCTCCTGAGAGCCCGCATCTGTTGCGCGCAGTCGCGCGCGTCGCGCGGTGACCGTTGCCGTTACATCGCCTTATCGAAGCGCGGTCGCCGACCTAATACTGATCAACGCTGGTCTTGCCAAGACGATCCGGCCCAATTGGTTATTGGCAAACCGTGATGTACGTAGCTCATGTTTTGCCGCGCCATGCACATTCCAGCAGCAGCCGCCTGCGCCCCGCTGAGTTGTTGCAACGCAACAGATATATCAGCGCGGTTGGGTTTCACGAGAACGACGAACGACGCTCAAATCGACGAATTCGCGCGGGCAAGCGAAGACCAAGGCGAAGACCGAGCATCCGGCCAACGCCCGTCGCACCGCCTCGCTGCAACCGATCGAGGGACGCCGCCCGAGCCGACGGAATGCGTCGGTGATCAGCCGTGTCGTCGCCACACCCGATCAGCCAGCTTCCATTCACGATTGCCTCGCGCTTGCGGGATCACATAATCCCGACTTCGCCCGGCCGCGACGTCAACGAGCTCACTCGCGCCCACGCCATGGGTTTGCGCGGCGCTCACCTTCTGCTGGACTGGGAGCGTGCACATCGAGCTTCACCGCAACTGCGTTCATGCGTGAACTTCGTCGTCTTTCGTCACGCGAGGATGAGCACAGCCATCAAAGCGGGCTCGAACTACACCTCACTTCGCGCGTGCCTCGTCAGCAAGCCGCACAAGCATCTTGCGCAACGCCCCGGGCGTGGTTACGTGCTCGGGAAACTCGAGCCGTAGCGTCTTGCCGTCGGCCATCAGATCCAATCCCTCCGGGTCACAGCCGCTACACCGCCACTCCGCGGCTTCGGCGCCGAGCAGCTTCGTCGCGTAGAGGGCGAGCGCCTCGCGGTGATCTTCGTTCATGTGATCGACGGCGCCCTGCTCTGCCAGAATCAGTTCATCAGCATCGGAGATATCCGTGAGAAACTGCTCGGGCTTGAGATCGACGATGCGGCCGAACCCGGCGACGAGATGCGCGCCTGACGGACGAATCACGAAGAACGAGAAGTCGGCGAAATCCGCATAGTCCGCAGCGGACGGATGCGCATTGAGATACCGACGGCGCAGCATCTCGCGATTGTCGTCGGTGGCCTGCTCGGCCTTGCCCGACAGCATGATGCGAGTTCCCTCGAGCGGATCGCCCGGCGCCCGTTCATCGAGCATCAGCGATACGCGCGAATCGGCAAGTACATTCCTGGTGTGTACAGCTAATCGCGAGATCAGGATGATCGGAGCACCATCGGACGCGGTGGCGACGTTGACGAGGGAGCAGTAGGGATCGCCCGACCCAACCATCAAGGTCGCAAGTGCGCCCTGCCGGCTTCGGCGCAGCAGGGATTGCGTCACGCGGTTAGGGTTAAAGCTCGCAGACATCGTCTTTTCCCTCGTCCATCCAGTTGCAATGAAGGCCTTTTTTCGGCTAAACGGGCCACAAACCTGGGCGCGGCACAAGACTTTGCCATGGTATTTGTGGAACTCGGTCACACTTCAGCCCAGCTTGCATTGCTCGTTGACCATGTTCGAAGCCCAAATATGCGGCCCTTATCTTGATTCTCGAAGTCTCGGCGTAACCAGACTCTGAAAGCAGGCTCATGCCCACAATCGCCTTGGTCGATGACGACCGCAACATTCTGACATCCGTCTCCATCGCGCTCGAGGCCGAGGGTTATCGGATCATGACCTATACCGATGGTGCGTCGGCGCTCGACGGTTTTCGGACCAGCCAGCCTGACCTCGCCATCCTCGACATCAAGATGCCGCGCATGGACGGCATGGAGACGTTGCGGCGGCTTCGCCAGAAGTCCGACCTGCCGGTGATCTTCCTCACCTCCAAGGACGAGGAGATCGACGAGCTGTTCGGCCTGAAGATGGGCGCGGACGACTTCATCCGCAAACCGTTCTCGCAGCGCCTGCTGGTGGAGCGCGTCAAGGCCGTGCTGCGCCGCTCGCAGCCGAAGGATCCGACGGCGCTGCCGAAGGAGAACGACGCCAAGGCGCTCGATCGCGGCCTGCTGCGCATGGATCCGGAGCGTCACACCTGCACCTGGAAGAACGAGCCGGTCACGCTGACCGTCACCGAGTTCCTGATCCTGCAGGCGCTGGCGCAGCGTCCGGGCGTGGTCAAGAGCCGCAATGCGCTGATGGACGCGGCCTATGACGACCAGGTCTATGTCGACGACCGCACCATCGACAGCCACATCAAGCGGCTGCGCAAGAAGTTCAAGATGGTCGACGAGGAGTTCGAGATGATCGAGACCCTCTACGGCGTCGGATATCGCTTCAAGGAAACCTGAAGCCCTGCAGCAAGGGACCTGAAGCATTGCCTTGCGCGACGTCATGCGAAATTGCGCGCTGACGTCGCGGTCTCGATTGGATAGGCTACGCCTCCTGCGCGTTTGTCCGAGCGCAGATGCCGGAACGGGGCCATTGTTGCGGCGAATTCGGGTGCGGCAAGTCGAGTTCTCGCGGGAATTCGCCGCACAACCCCTACGAAATTCGGAATCGGAGCACTCACATTGCTCGATCGCACGCAGCTTGACCCAGCCGTGAATGCCCACGACGCCGCCGCCGCGATCGCGTCCGAGGCGGCGGACGAGACCCCGCACGTCTCCGGCTGGCAGCGTCCGCTGAGCTGGCTGCGCCGCGCCGGACAGTTCCTGTTCGCGCTGTCGTTCTCGAGCCTCACCCGCCGCATCGTCTCGCTGAACATCGCCGGCCTGCTCGCGTTGGTTGCAAGCATCCTGTACCTGTCGCAGTTCCGCGCCGGCCTGATCGATGCGCGCGCGCAGAGCCTCCTGGTGCAGGCCGAGATCATCGCCGGCGCCATCGCCGCCTCGGCCACGGTACAGACCAACACGATCACCATCGATCCCGAGCGCCTGCTCGATCTCAAGCCCGGCGAGAGCTACGGCGCGCCGGACGAATATTCGCCGCTCGACTTCCCGATCAATCCGGAACGCGTCGCGCCGGTGCTGCGCACGCTGATCTCGCCGACCAAGACGCGCGCGCGCATCTATGATCCGAATGGCGGGCTCCTGCTCGACAGCCGCAACCTGGAGAACGTGCTGCGCTTCGACCTGCCGCCGCCGTCGAGCGAGAAGCCCGGCTTCGTCGAGCGTGCGCTGATCTCGGTCCGCACCTGGCTCAATCGCGGCGACCTGCCGCTGTACCGCGAATATGGCCCCGAGAACGGCAACGGCTACGAGGAAGTCGCGGACGCGCTGAAGGGCCAGAAGCGCAGCATGGTGAGGGTCAATTCGCGCGGCGAAGTGATCGTTTCGGTCGCGGTGTCGGTGCAGCGCTCGCGCACGATCCACGGCGCCCTGATGCTGTCGACACAGGGCGACGACATCGACCAGATGGTCACCGCCGAGCGTCTTGCCATTCTGAAGGTCGGCGGCGTCGCCTCCGCCGTCATGATCGTGCTGTCGCTGCTGCTCGCCAGCACCATCGCCGGACCCGTGCGCCGGCTCGCCGACAGTGCCGAGCGGGTCCGCCGCCGCATCAAGACCCGCGTCGAGATTCCCGACTTCACCCGCCGCCGCGACGAGATCGGCCATCTCTCCGGGGCGCTGCGCGACATGACAGACGCGCTCTACAACCGCATCGAGGCGATCGAGATGTTCGCCGCCGACGTTGCCCACGAGCTCAAGAACCCGCTGACCTCGCTGCGCTCGGCCGTCGAGACGCTGCCGCTGGCGCGCAACGACAACAGCCGCGCCCGCCTGCTCGCCGTGATCGAGCACGACGTGAAGCGGCTCGACCGGCTGATCTCCGACATTTCCGACGCCAGCCGGCTCGATGCCGAGCTGCAGCGCCAGGACATGACCCTGGTCGATCTGCGCCGGCTGCTGAACACGCTGACCTCGGTCGCCAACGAGACCAAGCTCGGCACCGACGTCACCGTCGAGGTCCGCTTCGAGGGCCGCGGCGCCAACGACACCTTCTCGGTGCCCGGGCATGATTCGCGGCTCGGCCAGGTGATCTCCAACCTTCTGTCGAACGCGCAATCGTTCTCCGCGGCCGGCGGCAAGGTCCGCATCACCTGCCGGCGCGTGCGCTCGGAGATCGAGATCACCGTCGATGATGACGGCCCCGGCATTCGCGAGGACGCCCTGCAGCGCATCTTTGAGCGGTTCTATACCGACCGGCCGCACCAGGGCTTTGGCCAGAATTCCGGGCTGGGCCTGTCGATCTCCAAGCAGATCATCGACGCCCATGGCGGGCGGATCTGGGCCGAGAACCGGCCCGGCCCTGTTGACGCCGACGGACATCCGACCTCGGCCGGGGCTCGCTTCGTCGTCCGGCTGCCGGCGTCGTGACGAACGAAACGGCGAGCATCCATGCGTCTGCCGTCCAGGTTGGGGAGCAGGCCGTCCTGATCCGGGGCCCCTCCGGTTCCGGTAAATCCCGACTCGCCTTCGATCTGATCCTCGCCGGACGCGCGGGACAGCTGCCGCCAACGGTTCTGGTGGGCGACGACCGTGTTCATCTCGCCACACGCGGCGGGGAAATGTGGGTGAGCCCCGCGCCCGCTCTGGCCGGGCTGATCGAGATCCGCGGCCTTGGAATCCGCGCCTGCGACCATGTGTCGGAGGCGAAACTTGGGCTTGTGGTTGACCTGATGGCCGAGGACGCTGCCCGCCTGCCGAACGCCGAATCGCTTCGGATTCATCTCAACGGTATCGAATTGCCACGGATACCTGTCGGCCCGGGTTTCTCACCCCTCCCGCTGGTTGTAGCGGAACTAATTACCACTCAAGCTTTCATGTTCCGGTAATCTTTCGGCCGATTGTGTGGGGCAAATTGGTAACCATATCAGCCCCACTATCGCGACCGAGTAGACCGCCGCCCCCTCCCATTCTGTATGCCAGAATCCGGGAGACTCGCGAATATGCCCTCTTGCGCGAGGGCTCCGGATGGTCAAAGTGGCGCGTTCGTGCGGTGCACCCAAGGCGCCCGCGAGGAGTATCCGATGATTGGCCTGGTACTGGTGACCCATGGGCGCCTCGCCGACGAGTTCAGGGCGGCGCTGGAACACGTCATGGGTCCTCAAAAACAAATCGAAGCGGTCACGATTGGCGCCGACGATGATTCCGATCTCTGTCGCAGCGACATCATCGAAGCCGTGAACCGCGTCGACACCGGCGACGGTGTCGCCATTCTCACCGACATGTTCGGCGGCACGCCGTCGAACCTCGCCATCTCCTGCATGAGCCGGCCCAAGGTCGAGGTGCTCGCGGGCATCAACCTGCCCATGCTGGTGAAGCTCGCCAAGGTGCGCGAGGAGCGCTCGCTGCCCGACGCCATCGCCATGGCGCAGGAGGCGGGACGCAAATACGTCACCATCGCCAGCCGGGTGCTCGCCGGCAAATGAGCGACGAGGATGCTCAGCAGGACAACGTCGCCGGCCCGGCTGTCCCTGCCGGAGCCATCTCGCGAGAGCTGCTGATCACCAACAAGCGCGGCCTGCATGCGCGGGCCTCGGCGAAATTCGTGCAGATGGTCGAGAAGTTCCAGGCCGAGGTCTGGGTGACGCGCGGCGGCGAGACCGTCGGCGGCCGCTCGATCATGGGCCTGATGATGCTGGCGGCGGCGCCGGGAACCAAGATCCTGGTCTCCGCCACCGGGCCCGAGGCGGAGGCCGCGCTGCAGGCGATCACCGACCTGGTGAACGACAAGTTCCACGAAGAAGGCGTGTAAGGGCCTCCCGAAACGCGTTTCGCCATGCCGCAATGGGGCATTCTACCCGATTTGCGCCTATCCTCGCATAGCGACGCGGTAAGGATGGCATGTCCAGTAGCACTATTCGGCTGAGCGAGGCAGACCTGCGAGCCGTGGCTGAATACGCGGCCCTCTCTGCACATCCGGCGCTGGCGATCTTCGAACGCGACCGACCGGATGATCTTCGTGCACGAGCCGCAATACAGGCCGCCCGAAGCTTTGCGAGCGGCGGGAGTCGGAGCAAATCCCTACGAGATAGCGCGTGGGCGGCGCAGCGGGCGGCAATCGAAGCCCGCGATGAAGGGTTGCGCGCGGCCTATGAGGCCGCTCGCGCTGCCCTCGCCGCGGCGGGCGCGGGCTTCCTTCATCCCCTCGCGAACCCTTCCCAGGTCAAGCACATCCTCGGAGCTGCCGGCCACGCGGCGCGAGCTTTCGAAATCTCGGCCGGAGACGTTCCCGCCGTCGGCGCTGACTACCTCGCGCGATCACGGCTCCTTGCTTCTCGAGAGGTCGTGGACGTCCTCAGGCGTTATCCTGGTCCGCCGCCCGGAGGAGGCCGGGTCGGAGAGCTGATCCGCCAGCTCGATTCCCTGCTCCGGTGATCGGGAGGCCTCGCGCGCAGGAGCGCTTGGCCGGGACGACCGCGGAGCTATCCCCCCGATGCCTGAATATACACCTTCCAAACGATTGCAGGGCCCGCCTGGCCGTGGAAGAAGCGCTGCGTGGTCATGACCAGCGGCTCGGCTTTCGGGGCCTCCTTGGCCATCCAGGCCTCGCAGGCCGCGATCCGGTTGTCGGTGGTGTCGCAGATGCCGATGAACCCCTCGCGCTTGAGGTCCTCCAGCGCGCTCAGGCCGGAACTCCAGGTCTCCTCGGGCGTGGTGGGCACCGTGAACGGCCTTGGGTGGTCCGGGCTGTAGAAGGTCATCGGCGTGTTCATCTCGGCAAAGCCGGCCACCAGCGGCCAGGGCGAGCCGAATCGGGCATGCCAGGCCTTGGTCAGCTCCCGCGCCAGCTCCGAACGGGCGCCATAGCCGGTGGCGCCGTTCGGATTGGCGGCCATCTCGCGCCGGGCAATCCAGGGCGAGGCGATCAGCGTGAGCAGCGACAGCACGAGCCAGACGGCGGCGAGCCGCGGCAGCATGACCGATCGCAGCCGCAGCGCGGGAATTGCGACCAGTGCCAGCGGCACCAGGAAGAACAGCGAGATGCCCCAATCGGTCTTCATGTAGATCGTGAAGGCGAGGCCGCCGAGCGGCGGCCCGACGGCAACGATCGCCTGCACCAGCCAAACATTGATCGCCTGGCTTACATTCACGCCGGGATTGGGACCGCCGCGCCAGTTGCGGAAGGCGAATCGCGGCGGCCAGGCCATCACCAGCGCCGCCAGCGCCACCGGCAAAGCCAGCAGCGCAAGATTGTGGCCGACATAGCCGAGCACGAGCTCGGCGGCGCGGCCGCGGTCCGACAGCGTATAGACATCCCCGGCATAGGTGATGG
Source organism: Bradyrhizobium sp. SZCCHNS3052 (assembly GCF_032484495.1). Classification (NCBI taxonomy): domain Bacteria; kingdom Pseudomonadati; phylum Pseudomonadota; class Alphaproteobacteria; order Hyphomicrobiales; family Nitrobacteraceae; genus Bradyrhizobium; species Bradyrhizobium sp. SZCCHNS3052. The sequence continues at coordinate 85,998 of NZ_JAUETB010000019.1, forward strand.
CGACGAAATCGACCCGCCACAGCCACACCAGATGCGGGATCATCGCCACCAGCATGGTGACGATCGCGACCCACGGCGCGGGCGACGCCAGGAAGCGCAACCGTTCCGGGTGCAGCAGCGCCGCAAGGCCGATGGCGCCGATCATGGTCAGCACCCAGTATTTGGTCATCAGCGCCGCCGCGCCGGCGAGGCCGAGCCACAGGCCGGAGGCGGCGCTGCGCTTTTCGAACGCGTTGAGATAGGCCAGCACCAGCAGCGGCAGGGTCAGCAGCTGGACCAGGTCGGCGTTGTACTTGAAGCCCTTGAAATTGAAGATCGGGTACAGCGCAACCATCACCACGACGAAGAAGGCGCGGCGGCGGTCGACCACCTTGAGGCTCGCGAGCCAGACGATGACGAGGCCGCTGCCGTTCACGGCCATCGCCAGCGCATAGGTCGCCCAGTCCTTGACCGGAAACACCGCGAACCACAGCCCCGCGATCCAGCCCGACAGCGGCGGATGCTTGCCGTAGCCAAGCAGGAAGCGGCTGCCCCAGGCATAGGCCTCGGCGACGTCCATATGGACGTCCTGCGCCGCCTTCAGATTGGTCAGGATCGCCGTCCACAGCACGGCATGGACGATCGCGAAGGTGACGACGACCCAGATCGACGTTGCCGGCGCCGTGGCGCGCGCCACCAGCCAGGCGGAGATTCGCCGCGGTCCGAGACGGCCGCGCATGCGCGCCGCGAGAGGCGGAAGAGAGGTACTCGACATCCGCCCTCGGTAGCCTGTTTTGGCGGCGCGGGGAATCAGCTTGCCGTGAAGAAAGCCCCTGGAAATTCAGCAATATGGTTGCTGGTGAGGGGCTTGGGGTGCTATCTGCGCGACCCATGACGACCGCCCCCATTCCCAACATCCGCAACTTCTCCATCGTCGCCCATATCGACCATGGAAAGTCCACTTTGGCCGACCGCCTGATCCAGATGACGGGCGGGCTGTCGGACCGCGAGATGGCGGGCAAGGAGCAGGTGCTCGATTCGATGGACATCGAGCGCGAGCGCGGCATCACCATCAAGGCGCAGACCGTGCGCCTGCGTTACCATGCCAAGGACGGCAAGGATTACATCTTCAACCTGATGGACACGCCCGGCCACGTCGACTTCGCCTACGAAGTCTCGCGGTCGCTGGCGGCCTGCGAGGGCTCGCTGCTGGTGGTCGACGCCAGCCAGGGCGTCGAGGCGCAGACGCTCGCCAACGTCTATCAGGCGCTCGACAACAATCACGAGATCGTCCCGGTCCTCAACAAGATCGACCTGCCGGCGGCCGAGCCCGAGAAGATCAAGCAGCAGATCGAGGACGTGATCGGTATCGACGCCTCCGACGCGGTGATGATCTCCGCCAAGACCGGCCTTGGCATTCCCGACGTGCTGGAGGCGATCGTCACCCGCCTGCCGCCGCCCAAGGGCGACCGCGAGGCGACCCTGAAGGCGCTGCTGGTCGACAGCTGGTACGACGTCTATCTCGGCGTCGTCGTGCTGGTGCGCATCGTCGACGGCGTGATGAGGAAGGGCCAGCGCGTCCGGATGATGGGCACCGGGGCCGCCTATGACGTCGAGCGCGTCGGCTTCTTCACGCCGAAGATGACGCAGGTCGACGAGCTCGGGCCCGGCGAGATCGGCTTCATCACCGCCGCGATCAAGGAGGTGGCCGACACCCGCGTCGGCGACACCATCACCGACGACCGCAAGCCCGTCTCGGAGATGCTGCCGGGCTTCAAGCCGGCCATCCCGGTCGTGTTCTGCGGCCTGTTCCCGGTCGATGCCGATGATTTCGAAACATTGCGCGCCGCAATGGGCAAGCTCCGGCTCAACGACGCCAGCTTCTCGTTCGAGATGGAGACGTCCGCCGCGCTCGGCTTCGGCTTCCGCTGCGGCTTCCTCGGCCTCTTGCATCTGGAGATCATCCAGGAGCGTCTCTCCCGCGAGTTCGATCTCAACCTGATCGCGACCGCGCCGAGCGTCATCTACAAGATGAAGCTGACCGACGGCGAGGAGATCGAGATCCACAACCCGGTCGACATGCCCGACGTGGTCAAGATCGCCGAGATCCAGGAGCCCTGGATCGAGGCGACGATCCTGACGCCGGACGAATATCTCGGCAGCGTGCTCAAGCTCTGCCAGGACCGCCGCGGCAATCAGAAGGAGCTGACTTACGTCGGCAGCCGCGCGATGGTCAAATACGACCTGCCGCTCAACGAGGTGGTGTTCGACTTCTACGACCGGCTGAAATCGGTCTCCAAGGGCTACGCCTCGTTCGACTATCATTTGACCGACTACAAGCCGGCCGATCTCGTCAAGATGCAGATCCTCGTCAACAACGAGCCGGTCGATGCGCTGTCGATGCTGGTGCACCGGACCCGCGCCGAAGGCCGGGGACGCGCCATGGTCGAGAAGATGAAGGACCTGATTCCGCCGCACATGTTCCAGATCCCGATCCAGGCGGCGATCGGCGGCAAGGTGATCGCGCGCGAGACCGTGCGCGCGCTGCGCAAGGACGTCACCGCGAAGTGCTACGGCGGCGACATCACCCGCAAGCGCAAGCTTCTGGAGAAGCAGAAGGAAGGCAAGAAGAAGATGCGGCAGTTCGGCAAGGTCGACATCCCGCAGGAAGCCTTCATCGCCGCCCTCAAGGTGGATAGCTGAGGCGCGGGCCCGCCCCCCTCTCTGGTTTCATCAGCACGATAGGCTGAAGAAAATCCGGATTCCAAAGCGGAACCAGCGCTCCCGTGCAACTACGGTATCTGTTCCTTAATGGTATCCTGAGACCCTTGCTGCAAAGCAAGGAATGCCCCGAATGTCCCGCCTCCGGTCGATCTCCGCCCGCCTGATCATCGCGCTCTCGCTGACCGTCGCCATCGCCTGTGCCGTGCTCGGCACCTTCTCCGTCATCCAGCAGCGCGCTCTGACCCGACTGGCGCTGGAGCAGCAACTCAAGCTGCAGTTCGACAGCGTGTCGGCCGGCATCGACTATGAAGGCCGCGCCGCGCTGGCGGTCAGCTCCACCCTGGCGGCGCTGCCCCCGATCGCCGACGCCTACCTCAAGGGCGACCGCGACGCGCTTGGCGCCCTGCTCGGCGGCGCCATGACGTCGCTGAAGGCGCAGGGCATTCCGCTGGTGAACGTATGGGCGCCGCCGGCCACCAATTTCTATCGCGTGCATGAGCCCAAGGTGTTCGGCGACGACACCTCGAAGCGCCGCATCACCGTGGTGCAGGCCAACCAGACCGGCCGCCTGATCGCCGGCGTCGAGCAGAGCCGGCTGTCGCTCGGCATCTTCGGCATGACCCCGATCGTGCGCGACGGCAAGGTGATCGCGACCGTCGACGTCGGCGCCGCCTTCGGCAAGGAATTCGTCGAGCGCGCCAAGCAGCGCTTCGGCATCGATCTCGCCGTCTACTGGATCAACGACGGCCAGCCGAAGCGGCTGTCCTCGACGTTCGGCGACGAGACCGTCGCCACCCCGGACGAGGTGCTCGCGGTGTTCAAGGGCACGGCGCTGCTGCGCGATGCCACCCTGGCCGGCAAGCCCGCCGCGGTCTATGCTGGCCAGATCAGGAACTACGCCGGCGACCCGATCGCCGTGCTGGAGCTGATCAAGGACACCACCGCCTATGAGGCCGCCGCCGCCAGCGCGCAGCAGCAGCTGATCATCGGCACGGTCGTAATCCTGCTGCTCGCCGTCATCGTCGCGCTGTTCGTCGCTCGCGGCATCTCGCGCCCGCTGGTCGCCATCACCGCCGTCATGCACCGGCTGTCGAGCGGCGACACCGAGGTCGCGATCCCCGGCGGCCAGCGCAAGGACGAGCTCGGCACGATGGCGCAGGCGGTCGACGTGTTCCGCCGCAACATGATCGAGACGGCCAGCCTGCGCGAGGCGCAGGAGGCGACGCAACACCGCGCCGAGCAGGAGAAGCAGGCGCTGCAGCGGCAGATGGCCGACCGGTTCGAGGCCGACGTCAAGGGCGTGGTGTCCTCGGTTGCCAAGGCCACGGCGGACATGGAGCGCGTCGTCCACGAGATCACGGTCAGCGTCAACGGCACCTCGCAGCGCGCAGCGGCCGCCGCTGCCGCGTCCGAGGAAGCCTCGAGCGGCGTGTCGACCGTCGCTGCGGCCTCCGAGGAGCTCGCCTCCTCGGTGACCGAGATCGGTCGCCAGGTCGCGCATTCCAGCAAGGTGGCCGATGCCGCGGTCGTCAAGGCGCGCCAGACCACCGAGATGGTCGGCAGCCTCGCCGCAGCCGCCGAGAGGATCGGCGACGTGTTGCGCCTGATCGACGCGATCGCGAGCCAGACCAACCTGCTGGCGCTCAACGCGACCATCGAGGCGGCGCGTGCCGGCGAGGCGGGCCGCGGCTTCGCGGTCGTGGCAGCCGAGGTCAAGGAGCTGGCCGGACAGACCGCCAAGGCGACGGAGGAGATCGCCGGCCAGGTCACCTCGATCCAGGCCGCGACGTCCGACTGCGTGACCGCCATCGGCGGCATCAGCACAACGATCCAGGAGATCAGTGGCATTGCCGCGACCATCGCCGCCGCCGTCGAGCAGCAAGACTCGGCGACGCGCGAGATCGCGCGCAGCGTCCAGCAGGCGGCGTCCGGGACCAACGAGGTATCGCAGAACGTCGTCGGCGCCAGTGACGCCGCCGAGCAGTCACGCGAGCTCGCCGACCACGTCATGGTCGCCACGCGCGACCTCGGCAAGCGTGCGAACGACCTGTTCAAGAGCGTCGACACCTTCCTCGCCGGCCTGCGCAAGGCGGCGTAGCGAGCGACTTTCGCCATCCCGCCCTCTTGGCTCGCAGCCTTCCAAGGCGGCGAGCTCCAAAATCGGTGTCGTCCCCGCGTTCGCGGGGACGACGCTGGTGATGAGGTAACAGCCGGGCCTCCGCTTCAATCGCCGGTCGCGAGTGCAAAGCCCTCGTCGAGCCAGCCGGTGATGCCGCCGATCATCATCTTCACGGGCCGTCCCAGCCGCGCAAGCCGGATCGCGGCGCGGTTAGCGCCGTTGCAGTGCGGGCCGGCGCAGTAGACCACGAACAGCCTGTCCTTCGCGTACTCGGCCATCCGCTCCGCGGTCATAATCCGGTGCGGGATGTTGATGGCGCCGGTGATGTGCCCCTTGGCAAACGAGGCCGGGCCCCTGACATCCACCAGGATGAAGTCCGGAGCTGCTGCATGCAGACTCTCGTGCACGTCCCAGCAATCGGTCTCGAATGAGAGCATCGCCTCGAAATGGGCGAGCGCCTGGGCTGACGGGGCTGCGGGCACCTCGGTGACATGGGTCGTCATCGTCTCTCTCCTGCGACGTTGCGTGAGCTCCTCCAATCTCGCGCGCTACCCGGGGCGACCCAAGTGACGGATCGGACAAAGTTCGGTAAGTTTCCGCCAATGCCCCGCGCCGCAACCCATGCTCCACACCCGAATCCGGGATTGGTCGCCGTCATCACCTATGACGGGCTGTGCACGTTCGAGTTCGGCATCGCGGTCGAAGTCTTCGGGCTGCCGCGGCCGGAGTTCGACTTCCCTTGGTACCGGTTCACGGTGGTCTCTGCCGAAGCGCGGCGTGCCCGCGCGACCGGCGGCATCGTGGTCGAGGCCGGCGCGCCCCTGTCACGCCTGAAGCAAGCCAGCACGATCATCGTTCCAGGATGGCGCGATCGCACCGAGCGGCCGCCCGAGCGCCTGCTGCGCGCCATCGCGCAGGCGGCCGCGCGCGGCGCGCGGTGCTTGTCGATCTGCTCCGGCGTGTTCGTTCTGGCCGCCGCTGGCCTGCTCGACGGCAGGCGCGCCACCACGCATTGGCGGCACATTCCCGACCTGAAGCGGCTCTATCCGAATATTCGCGTCGAAGAGGACACGCTCTATGTCGACGAGGGCAATGTCATCACCTCGGCCGGCAGCGCTGCGGGCATCGACGCCTGCCTGCATCTGGTCCGGCGCGATTTCGGCAGCAAGGTTGCGAACAGCGTTGCCCGGCGGCTGGTGATGCCGCCGCACCGGGACGGCGGGCAGGCGCAATACGTCGTCGCACCGGTCCAGGCCCGCCCGGGACGGACGATCGGCGCCGTCATGGATTGGGCACGGGGGCGACTGGAGCAGCCGATTGCGGTCAGCGCGATGGCAAAACGCGCCGGGATGAGCGAGCGGACCTTGCTGCGGTCGTTCCAGGACAGCACGGGCGCGAGCCCTGCGGCCTGGCTGCAGCAGGAGCGCATGACGCGGGCGCGGGAGCTGCTGGAGAATGCGACGCTCTCCCTGGCGGACATCTCGGCGCAGTGCGGCTACCGGTCGCTCGAAACGTTTCGCGTCGCTTTCCGGCGCATCGTCGGAACGTCGCCCGCGGCCTATCGGCGGCGCTTCGAGGCGCGTCCAACATCGGCCAACGTCGCTCGCTCAAGCCACCAGCGCGTTGCCGGGTGAGGTACCGTCCATGGCATCCCGCTGCGCCTGCAAGAGCCGGACGATGTCGACATTGGGCCGGGGCCGGCTGAACAGATAGCCCTGCCCTTCATGGCAGCCCTCGGCGCGCAGACAGCGCAGCTCCGCCTCCGTCTCGACGCCTTCGGCCGTGATGATGACGCCGAGCCCCTTGCCCAGGCTGACGATCGAGCGGACGATCGCCTGCGCCTCGCGATTGGCCGCGAGACCGCGGATGAAGGACTGATCGACCTTGATCTTGTCGAACGGAAAGCTGCGCAGATAGCTCAGGCTGGAATAGCCAGTGCCGAAATCGTCCATCGAGATGCGCACGCCCAGCGCGCGCAGCGCATGCAGGGTGGCCAGCACCTGGCCGCTCTTCTCCAGCACCAGCGTCTCGGTGATCTCGAGCTCGAGCCGGCTCGGCGGCAGGCCCGACTGCTTCAGCACGTCCATCACCAGCGACAGCACGTTGCCGACGCGGAACTGCAGCGGCGACATGTTCACGGCGACACGGACGTCGTCCGGCCATTTCGCGGCGTCGTTGCAGGCGTGCCGCAACATCGCGCGGCCGAGCGCCGAGATCAGGCCGGTCTCCTCGGCGACCGGGATGAACTCCGACGGCGGGATCATGCCGCGCTCTGGATGCGGCCAGCGCGCCAGCGCCTCGAAACCGGTGATGCGTCCGGTCGAGAGGTCGATCAGCGGCTGATAATGCGGCTGCAGCACGTCGCGCTGGATGGCCTCGCGCAGCTCGGATTCGATCTTGCGCCGGCTCTGCGCCCGCGCATCCATGCCGGATTCGAAATAGCTGAAGGAGCCGCGCGTCTCGTTCTTCGCGCGCGACAGCGCCATGTCGGCATTCTTGAGCAGCTTCTCGGCGTCGTCGCCATCGTTCGGCGCCATGGCGATTCCAATCGTGGCACCGATCGTCACCGAACTGCCGTCGATGAGATAGGGATCGGCGATCGCCTCCAGCAGCCGGCGGCAGAGCTGGGCCGCATCCTCCGGCCGCGCCTGCCCGCCCTGCACCACCGCGAACTCGTCGGAGTTCAGTCGCGCGACGATGTCCTCCTGACGCAGGACCGAGCGCAGCCGCTTGCCGACCCCGCGCAACAGCCGGTCGCCGACCGCGTGGCCGAGGGTATCGTTGATCGACTTGAAATTATCGAGGCCGAGCACCAGCACGGCGATCTTCTCGGAGCCGCGCCGCATCTGGGTGAGCTTGTCATCGATCTTCTGGCGCAGCAGGTTGCGGCTCGGCAGGCCGGTCAGTGCGTCGTGCTGGGCCAGGAAGGCGAGCCGCGCCTCGGCGCGCTTGCGTTCGGTGATGTCCATCAGCGCCAGCAGCACCGCGGGCTGGGCGTTGTGGACGAGATGGCGCGAATAGATCGCGAGATCGATCAGGGCGCCATCGGCGCGGACATGCTTCCAGGTGCGCGCCGCCTGCTCCTCGCTGGACTGCTCGCCTGCCCAGGGCGGCTCGCTATCATAGGCCTGCAGGCTGCGGATGCTGAGCCGCTCGAAGGCGTCCCGGCTGTAGCCGTAATGCTGGGCCGCCGCTTCGTTGACGCCGAGCACGCGCCCGTCATCCGTCGCGCAGACGATCATCGGCACCGGATTGCCGTCGAACAGCAGGCGGAACGACTCCTCGCGCTGCTTCAATTCGGTGATGTCGACGCGCAGGCCAACGATGCCGCCATCGCCGGTCAGACGCTCCTCGATCAGGATGGTACGGCCGTCCGACAGCTTCTGCTCATGGCGACCGCTCGGATGAAACAGCTTTTCGAGCCGCTCGGCGATCCACTCCTCCTCGCGGCCCGCGGCTTCCGGATAGTCGCCGCGGGCAACGCCGATCCGGATCGTATCCTGCAGCCGGGCGCCGGATTCGAACAGGTCCGAGCTGCGGTTGTAGATTTCGGCGTATTTCTTGTTCCAGAGAATGTAGCGGCCGTCGGCGTCGAGGAACACGATCCCCTCGGGAAGAATGTCGATCGCTTCGATGAGCCGATCATGCGCCTTCTTCGCCTCAGCCATCGCCACTTCGGCGCACTTGCCGCCGATCTCATCGACGGGGGCGAGCTTGCGCAAATTGTGCCAACGCAATCTCGGGCTTGGCTTGACCGGGTGAACTGCATCGCGGGCGCTTGGCACGCGATTGCGCTTTTTTGCCGTGGGTGGCCGAACGGGCCGCATCGCGTGCCTCACTCTCCTTCTCGAACGGCAGTTTTCGGCCACGTTTCTGAAAAAATGGTATCTTGATGCAGGGCGCGACAGCCACTGGTTACGGGAACAGGTGGATGCACTCGCGCATTTGGAGAGTTGAGACTTGCGCGGAGGATCAACCAAGGGCTGCTGTACAACCAGCGATAAGTGACGTCGGTTGCCACGGGCCAGAAAAGACCCGCATACCGTGCAATGGCCCTGCGCTTATTGTTCATTTACCGAACGAACTCACGCAATTGAGCCGTGTTCAGCCGGTTCCGCCAATCCGGCAGCAGGGTTAGAGCCAGGTTAAAACGGCCCGAATGACCCGCTGTTGACGTAGAATTGGGCAACTCGGCCGGTCGGCAGACGCTACACTGGCGCCATGCATGTCCGCCTGATTCTGGTCGCCATCATCAGTTCGGCCGTCATTGCCGTGGCGGCCCCGGCCCATGCCCAGGACAAGGGCAGCGTCGAGCCAAAGGCCCTGCCGCCATTGGCGCATCCGGACGATCCGAATACGCCGGCCAAGGAGCTGTTCGCCCGGAGGATCCTGCCGTCGGCGCAACCGACCAGGGTGATCGGCACCTATAATCGCGGCTGCATCGCCGGAGCCGAGCGAATGCCGGTCAACGGCGAGGGCTGGCAGGTGATGCGGCTGTCGCGCAACCGCAATTTCGGCCATCCCAACCTGATCGCGCTGCTGAAGCGGCTGGCGACCCGCGCGCACAAGGATGCCGGCTGGCCCGGCATCCTGGTCGGCGACATCGGCCAGCCGCGCGGCGGACCAGCGCTGTCCGGCCATGCCAGCCATCAAATCGGGCTCGACGCCGACATCTGGCTGACGCCGATGCCTGACCACAGGCTGTCGCGCAACGAGCGCGAGGAGATGTCGGCGGTCATGATGGTTCGGCCTGATCGCCTCGATGTCGATCCGCGGGTGTTCACGAAGGGCCACGTCGCCGTGATCCGCGCCGCGGCCCAGGAGCCGTCGGTGCAGCGCATCTTCGTCAACGCCGCGATCAAGAAGGCGCTGTGCCGGGACGCGAGGGGGGACCGTAGCTGGCTCACCAAGGTGCGGCCGTGGTGGGGCCACGACTATCACTTCCACATCCGCATGGTGTGCCCGCCGGGCAATCCGGACTGCCACGGCCAGACCAACCAGGAGGGCGGCGATGGCTGCGGCGACCTCGACTATTGGTTCTCGGATGCGGTGCTGCATCCGCTGCCGCCGAAAGAGCCCCCTAAGCCGCCGCAACCGCTGACGATGGCGCAACTGCCGCCTGGCTGCCGAGCGGTGCTGCATGCGCCGGACGCCAAGAATTGATTCGGCCGACGCTGCCGTGATTGGGAGTCGCAGCGGCGGGACGATTGCCATAGGATGATATTGCTCGCGCCGTCAGCGCGGCGATCGAAGGGGATGACGGTCCCTCCACCTCCTGTTATCGCGGTATCAAGATGCCGCGCGCCGCTGCGCGGCGTAACAGTCGCGAGTCCGTCATGATCCTGATCCGTCCCGCCACGACCGCCTTCCTCGTTACGGTGGCCGCGAACTCGGCTGCGGTTGCCGCCGAACCGAGCGGCTGCGACAAGTTCAAATGGGACATCGCGCGCGAGCACGCCGCGCTGACCGCAGCCGACCGCGAGAAGCTCGTATCTGGCGCCGAGATGGCCGTTATTCCCGCGACCGGGATTGTGCTGGAGCTGCGTCCGACGGCTGACGCCAAGCTGGCGATGCCGCCGGAGCGCGCGCCCAGGGACGGCAGCTTCGCCGGCCTCACGCGGATCGCCGGAGCGCCCAAGGCCGGCGTCTACACCATCAGCCTGTCGGCCGCGGCCTGGATCGACGTGGTGCAGGACGGCAAGATCCTCAAGCCGGCCGGCTTCAGCGGCGCCACCGATTGCGACGGCATTCGCAAGACCATGAAGTACGAGCTGGGATCAAAGCCTTTCGTGCTGCAGGTCAGCGGCGCGCCGGAGAATGCGATCTCGATCGCCGTCCTGCCGGCGGCAGAATGACGCTCACACCCCTGCGACCGACGACCAGACACTGGCCAGCTTGCGCTTCATCCGCTCCTTGCGCGTCAGCACCGGCACATCCTCCTCGTCCTCCGGCAGACGCAGTCCGACCACGTTGACGCGGCCGCCGGAGATCGAGCGGGCGACCAGCACGATGGTGTCGAGCGCCACGGTCGCGCCTTCCTTCGGCGCGTTGTCGAGATGGATGTCGAAATAGTCGGCGAGCGTCAGCTTGTCCTCGCCCTCGCCGAGCTTGACGCCGTAGATGCCGGCGACCTCGTCGAGCGTATGCTCGGCCGAGACCATGAAGTCGCCGAGCAGATGCGGGTCGGGCGCGGCCGACGGCGGCATGTCGACGAAGAAGCGGTCGAGCGACTCGGCCTTTTCCGGCGGCGCCAGCAGATAGAGATAGTCCCCCGGCGCGATCGGCTCGGCCTCGGGCGGCGACAGAATCTGCTCGTTACGGATCACCAGGGTCGGCTTCGACCAGGACGGGATCAGGCCGCGGCGGAAGTACAGGCTCTTGGAGCGGATCGAATAGCCGACCAGCTGCTGCTCGAGCTGGCCGGGCAGATCGAGCTCGATGCGGCGCGGGCCCCGATCCGTGCGCGGCAGCGCCACGTGCAGCTTGCGCGCGGCCACGCCGAGCGTCCAGCCCTGCGCCAGCAGCGAGATGATCACGACCACGAACGCGACGTCGAAATAGAGATAGGCGCTGGACAGGCCGACCAGCAGCGGGATCGAGGCGAGGAAGATCGCGACCGCGCCGCGCAGGCCGGTCCAGGCGATGAACGCCTTCTCCCGCCAGTTGAAGCGGAACGGATAGAGGCAGACAAACACCGCAACGGGTCGCGCCACCAGCATCAGCATCAGCGCAACAGCAATCGCCGGCAGGAGGCTGTCGAGCAGCCGCTGCGGCGACACCAGCAGCCCGAGCAGCACGAACATCACGATCTGGGCGAGCCACGTCGCGGCGTCGAGGAAGGTGACGACAGAGTTGTGCGCGCGGGTCGGCCGGTTGCCGACGATGAGGCCGGCGAGATAGACCGCGAGGAAGCCGGAGCCGTGGGCGATCTGCGCCATGCCGAAGATCACCAGCGCGGCCGTGGTCACGAACGGCGCGTGGAGGCCCTGCGGCAGCGCGACCTTGTTGAGGCCGATGACGACGAGGCGGCCGCCGACGATGCCGAACAGCGTGCCGAGCACCGCCTCGCGGATCAGCTCGAACACGAAATGTCCGAACGACCCGTGACCGACCGAGATCAGCTCGACCAGCATCAGGGTGAGGAACACCGCGAACGGATCATTGCTGCCGGACTCCGCCTCCAGCGTGGCACCGACACGCGGGCGCAGCCGCAGGCCCTGGGCGTGGACCAGCAGGAACACGGCCGCCGCATCCGTCGAGGCGATGACGGCGCCGACCAGCATCGCCTCGGTCCAGCCGAGGTCGAGGGCATATTTCGCCACGGGCGCGGTGATGAAGGCGGTCATCAGCACGCCGACGGTCGCAAGCACCATCGAGGGCGCCAGCACGGTGCGGATGCTCTGGAAGCGCGTACGCAGACCGCCGTCGAACAGGATCAGCGCCAGCGCGACGGAGCCCACCAGATAGGTGGTACGGACGTCCTGAAATTCGATATGACCAGGGCCGGAATCGCCCGCCAGCATGCCGATCACCAGGAACACCAGCAGCAGCGGTGCGCCGAAGCGCAACGCCAGCAGGCTCGACAGGATGCCGGCCATCACGAGGACCGCACCGAGGAGGATCGCAATGCTGACGGCGTCGAGGGATGACATGAAAAAACGTTGATGGATCCGAGTTTTACATCCTTATCGTCGCCACACTTGCACGCCAACCGGATTTGCTCTTATCGCGGCGATATGCCCATTTTTCCATCCTTGCCCGCGTTCGGGGTATATTTCGCGGCAATCGCCTGTGACGAAAACGAACTAAATTCCGCTGATCCGGCCAACCCGCGCCACTGTTCCCCTCCGAGACCCCGCTGATGGACCTCGACCTGAAAGACGTTCTCGACTTCCTGCAGACCGTTGGCCGCTCGATCGGCGCCGAGGTCACCTCGCCGTGGTTCTATCTTCAACTCGGACTGGTGCTGAGCGGCGCCGGCATCGCCTTTGCGGCGAGCGCCGCCGTGCGTGCGCGCATCGACCTGACTTCGCTGGCGATGGGCTGGCCTGGCCCGCTGCGGCAGCTGCTACGGGTGCTGCTGGAGAGCGTCACCACGGTCGTGTTCGTGATCCTGATGCGGATCGCCCGCACCGGCATGTTGCTGTGGACCTGGCCGAGCCGCAGCTACCTGCTCGCCGTCGCGCTCAAGCTGGCGCTCGCCTGGCTCGTGATCCGGCTGATCACCTCGGTGATCCGCAGCACCTTCATCGTGCAGATCGTGTCGATCTCGGCCTGGCTGGTGGCCGCGCTCAGCATCATCGGCCAGCTCGACAACGTCGTCGACGCGCTCGATTCCATCTCTGTCGTGCTCGGCGGCCTCAGGCTGACGCCGCTGCTGGTGATCAAGCTCGGCGTGCTGCTGCTCGCGGTGCTGTGGCTGACCAACATCGCCAGCAATTTCGTCGAGAGCCGCATCACGCGCTCGACGGACCTGACGCCGTCGATCCAGGTGCTCCTGATCAAGATGGTCCGCATGGGCCTGATGATCCTCGGCGTCGCGATTGCGATCAGCGCCGTCGGCATCAACCTGTCGGCGCTCGCGATCTTCTCCGGCGCCGCCGGTGTCGGTATCGGCCTCGGCCTGCAGCGCATCGTCGCCAATTTCGTCGCGGGCATCATCCTGCTGGCCGACAAATCGGTGAAGCCGGGCGATCTCGTCACCATCGGCGACAGCTCGGGACGCATCAGCGCGATGAACACGCGCTATATCTCGGTCGCCGCCGGCGACGGCCGCGAGTTCCTGATCCCGAACGAGGACCTCGTCACCCAGAAGGTGACCAACTGGACCTACACCGACAAGAACACGCTGGTGAAGGTCAATTTCGGCACCAACTACGACGCCGATCCCCGGGTCGTCTGCAAGCTCGCCACCGAGATCGCGGCCGAGACGCCGCGCACCTTGAAATCGAAGGCGCCGAACTGCCTGCTGACCGAGTTCACCGAGGCCGGCATGAAGTTCTCGCTGACCACATGGATCGCCGACCCCAGCTACATGGACAGCGTCAAGAGCGAGGTGATGCTGGCGCTGTGGGAGGCCTTCAAGCGCGAGGGCATCAGGGTGCCGTATCCGGTGCGAGAGCTTCGCGTTCGCGGAGGTGCGCTGCCGGTGGAGACCACGCTGGAGGTGCCGACCGGCTAGGCGGCAGATCCGGCCGTGCACACCCGGCTTGCACCGGCCGGCACGATCATTAAATTAGGCGATCACCCCGCGACACCCCTGAGAACGAAACAGGCCCATGAACTATATCGAAGCGACCGACACCGCTGCGCGCAAGAACGGCCAGATCAAGCTGCACGGCCCGAGCGGCTTTGCCGGCATGCGCAAGGCCGGCGCGCTGGTGTCGAAGTGCCTCGATGCGCTCACCGACATCGTCAAGCCGGGCGTGCCGACCTCGCGGATCGACGATTTCGTCCGGGACTTCGCCTTCAGCCACGGCGCCTATCCGGCGACGCTGATGTATCGCGGCTATCGCTACTCGACCTGCACGTCGATCAACCACGTGGTCTGCCACGGCATGCCGAACGACCGGCCGCTGAAGGAAGGCGACATCATCAATGTCGACGTCACCTTCATCGTCGACGGCTGGTACGGCGATTCCAGCCGCATGTATGCGATCGGCCCGATCGCGCGCAAGGCCGAGCGGCTGATCGAGGTCACCTACGAATCGATGATGCGCGGCATCGCCGCGGTGAAGCCCGGCGCCACCACCGGCGACATCGGCCATGCGATCCAGAGCTTCGTCGAGCCGCAGGGCATGAGCGTGGTGCGCGACTTCTGCGGCCATGGTCTCGGCCGGCTGTTCCATGACGAGCCGAACATCATCCATGTCGGCCGTCCCGGCGAGGGCGTGCTGCTCAAGCCCGGCATGTTCTTCACCATCGAGCCGATGATCAATCTCGGCAAGCCGCATGTGAAGATCCTGTCCGACGGCTGGACTGCGGTGACGCGGGACCGCTCGCTGTCGGCGCAGTTCGAGCATTCGGTCGGCGTCACCGCCGACGGCGTCGAGATCTTCACGCTCTCGGAGCGCCATGGCGAGAAGCCGCTGACGCAGGTGTGAGCGGGCTCCTGGCCGAATGGCCGCCGGGCGTCCGATTGTTGCCATGCCCGGCTGATCGACTGCCGCTTCCGTCGCATGCGACTGCGGGAGGCTGCTCTGACCAACGCAACACGCCGTGGCGTTCTCGGCCTGCTCTCGGCGGGCGCAGCGCTGCTGACGCCGCCGGCGCGCGCAGCGTCGGAGACAGCTCCCGCATCGGCGAATGCCGACGACGCCTGCATCCTGACGCCGCAGTCGGAATCCGGTCCCTATTATCTCGATCCCAAGCTGGTGCGCGCCGAGATCGCCGAGGACCGGCCGGGCGTGCCGCTCAGGCTGCGCCTTCGCGTCATCGAGGCCGGCTCCTGCGCGCCACTCCCCGGCGCGCGCGTCGACATCTGGCACTGCGATGCCCGCGGCATCTATTCGGGCTATCCCGGCCAGAGCGACACTCACAAGCTCGACCAGAGCGGAAAGACGTTCCTGCGCGGCACGCAGATGGCCGACGCCGCCGGCTGGGCCGGCTTCAGGACCATCTATCCCGGCTGGTATGCCGGCCGCGCCACCCACATCCACTTCAGGGTGTTTGTCGACGAGGCCACGGTGCTGACCGGACAAACCTTCTTTCCCGAGGCGCTGAACGAGTTCATCTACACCAACGTGCCCGACTACACGGGACGGCCGAAGCAACGGCTCGTCATCAATGCCAACGACCGCGTCGCGACCGAGGCCGATCCCGAACACCGCGCGCATTGCGCGGTGAAGGAGGAGCGCGATCACTATCTGGCGACCCTCACGTTGGCCGTAAGCCGTAACCCGGCCGCCGCCGTCGAGATGCCCACTGGCAAGTTGCCGCCCGCACCCTGGATCAAGGACCGGCTGGCGGCGCTGGTGCCCGGGCTCAAGCGCAGCCCGTTCTGATCATTTCGGCTCGGTGAACTGATAGGCCAGCGCCGCGAGCGGCAGCGCCGTGCCGAGCGCGGCGGCGGCCGTCCAGCCGCCATGCGCATATGCCCAGGCACCGAGGCCGGAACCCGCCGCCCCGGCGACGAAGAAGGTGGTCATATAGAGCCCGTTCAGCCGGCTGCGCTGGCCGGCGCCGAGCACGAACAGCACGCGATAGCCGAGGATGAGGCTGAGCTGCGCGCCGCAATCGATGGCGATGGCGGCGATCACCAGCGTGGCCAGCGACCCGTTCGTTCCGAGTGGAACCGAAAGCGTCAACGCGAAGCCGATCGCGCACATCAGCATCGATGCGACCGTCGCCGGTCGCGTCCAGCCGCGATCGGCGATGCGGCCGGCGACCGGCGCCATGATCGCCCCGGCGACGCCGGCCAGCGCGAAGAGGGCGATGCCGGTCTGCGACATCCGGAAATCGGACCCGGCCAGCAGCAGCGGGGACGTGGTCCAGAACACGCTGAAGCCGCCGAACAGCGCGGCCTGGTAGAGCGCGCGGCGGCGCAGCGCCGGCGTGTCGCGATAGAGCTCGACCATCGAGCCGAGCAGCTGGCCGTAGCTCAGCCGCGCCTGCGGCTCACGCGGCGGCAGGGCGAGGCGCAACACCCCGGCCAGGATCACCATGGCGAGCGCCGAGGCCGCATAGATCACGTGCCAGGAGGCATGCGCCGCGACGAAGCTCGCGAGCGGCCGTGCCAGCATGATGCCGAGCATCAGGCCGGTGGTGACGTTGCCGACGGCGCGGCCGCGGATCGCCTCCGGCGCCATGTGCCCGGCATAGGGGATCAGGATCTGCACCGCGACCGAGCCGAAGCCGATCAGCAGCGCCGAGAGCAGGAATGTCGACGGGCTCGTCGCCAGGGCCGCACAACCGAGCGCGGCCGCGCCGACGATGATGGTCATGATGACGAGCTTGCGGTTCTCGATGAGATCGCCGAGCGGCACCACGAACAAGAGACCTGCGCCGTATCCGATCTGGCTCATCGTCACCAGCAGTCCCGCGAGCTGCGGCCGCAGCCCAAGCTCGGCGCTGATCGGCCCAATCAGCGGCTGCGCGTAATAGATGTTGGCGACGATCAGCCCGCAGGAAAAGGCCAATAACAGCGTGATCCAGGCCGACAGCGAGTCGCCGGAATCGGACGTGATGGTGGTCAACGCGGATCTCTCTCGGACTGAACAGGCAGGCCATAGGGCCTTATGAGAACGGAGGCTGTCGAGCTGTGATTTTGCATCGCAGCATTCAAGCCCGACATAGGTGCTGAGGTCCCCGCACCAATTCACGTCTGCGTGGGCGCGGCACCGGGCAAGCCGTGATCAAAAGCGAGCGTGCCCGACGAGCCCTGCGGACGTCGAGCCGGCGCCGGCTACTGCGCGCCGCGCGCCTCCGCCTCCGTCTCCGTCTCGGCGGTCCGCCGGCCGCCGATCAGTCGCGGCAGCAGCATCGGCACCCGCCGGCGGTAGCGCTGGTAGGTGTCGCCGAACTGGGCGATCAGATCGCGCTCCTCGAGCTGCAGCCCGACCAGGATGTAGGCCGTGCTGAGGGCGGCGAACAGCAGGTGGCCGACCGACATCTCCGGCGTGGCCCAGAAGGCGAGCAGGAAGCCCAGCATCAGCGGGTGGCGCACCAGCCGATACAGCAGCGGCGTTCTGAAAGGCTGCGCCGTCCCGGCGCTGCCGCGGAGGGCGAGCACGGCCTGGCGGAGGCCGAACAGATCGAAATGATCGATCATGTAGGTCGAGGAGAGCGCGATCAGCCAGCCGAGCCAATGCACGCCGGTCAGCACGCCCGCTGCGACACCCTCGACGTGCCAGACCGGATTCGGGATCGGACGCCATTGCCAGAACAGCAGCAGCAGGATCAGGCTGGACAGCAGCACATAGGTGCTGCGCTCGGCCGCCGCCGGAATGATGCGCGTCAACGCGCGCTTGAACGCCGGCCGCGCCATCACGCTGTGCTGGATCGCGAACAGCGCCAGCAGCAGCGCGTCGACGACGACGGCCTCGGTCACGGCGCTGGACACGCCCACATCGATCGACTTGGCCGTGAGATAGTTGTAATTGCCGACGAAACCGACCGCCCACACGAACGACCCAAGAAAGACGGCATAGCTCGCGACGGCGTAGAGCATGATGAGGAGACGCCCGGACATGAAGGTTTCCTTGTTGCTGCGAGGACGGCGTGGCCGTGATCGAGACGCCAGATCCTGGGATCGGTCGCGTCTCGCGCGAGCCTGAGCCCTTACCAATCGACCGTCCCCCGAGCGTCCCCCGAACGCAGCCACCCAGGTCGCACCCCCGATGGTTCAGTTCCGCGTCCGGACATTAGGCTTTCCCGAGCTGCATCGCGACGGCCAGCCGTGCCCGCTGGCGCTGCGCAAGGGCCTCGCTCTGCTGGTCTATCTGGCGGAGGCCAAAGGCCCTGTCGCGCGGGACGTCCTGGCGACGATGCTCTGGCCGGAGTGTTCCGAGGAGGTCGCGCGGGCGCGGCTGCGCCGCCTGCTGCACCGGCTCCAGCTCACACTCGGCGACGGCTGCCTCACCATCGATCGCGCGACGATTCGGTGGGCGGAAGCGGTCGAGCTGGAGGTCGAATCCCGGCTGTTCGAGGCGGCGTGCGACCGCGGCGAATTCGAGCTGGCCTGCCGCCTCTATTCCAGTGACTTCCTGGACGGCTTCGCGCCCGGCGACTGTCCGCAGTTCGAGGAATGGGCGTTCTTCCGGCGTGAAGCCTTGCGCGGCCGGGCGGTCCAGGCGCTGGAGCGCGTGGTGCGGGATCGCAGCGCGGCCGGCGACCATGCCGCGGCGGCGGTCCACGCCGGACGCCTCGTCGCGTTCGACCCGCTCAGCGAGGTCTATGGCCGCGCCCTGATCCGCAGCCTGATGCTGGCCGGCGACCGCGCCGCCGCCCAGCGCCATCTCGACGCCCTGACGCAGCGCCTGCGCGACGAGCTCGGCGTCGCCCCCGAAACCGACACGCTGGCGCTGCTGGCGCAGGGCGTTGCGGCGCAAGGCGACAGCGCACCGCCGACGCGCTATGTCCTGGGCGACGGCGTTCATCTCGCCTATCAGACCTACGGCACAGGTCCGCAGGACATTCTGCTGCTGCCCGGCTTCGTCTCGCATGTCGAGCGGATCTGGGAGGAGCCGCACTGCCGGGCCTTGCTGTCCGCGCTCGCCAGAATCGGCCGCCTGATCCTGTTCGATCGCCGCGGCATCGGGCTCTCCGACCGGGTCGGTTTCAGCCCCAGCGTGGAGGCGACGGCGCGCGACATCGCGACCGTGCTCGACGCCGCCGGCAGCCGGCGCACGGTGCTGCTCGGCGCCTCCGAGGGCGGACCGGCCTGCATCACCTTCGCGGCCGACCATCCCGAACGAGTCGCCGGGCTGATCCTGTTCGCCTCGCTCGCCAAGGGCAGCGCCGCGCCCGGCTATCCGCATGCGCTGCAGGCCAGCCAGTACGGCATCTGGCTGCGGCAGCTGGTGGCCGAATGGGGCGGCCCCGCCGGCATCGAGACATTCGCTCCGAGTCTGGCTGGCGATCCCCAGGCGCGCGCCTGGTGGGCCGGACTGCTTCGCGCGGCGTCCAGCCCCGGCGCCATCAAGGGCCTGCTCGAAACCTTCAGGGATACGGACGTCCGCCACCTGCTCGCCCGGGTCGCTGCACCGACCCTGGTGCTGCACCGTCGCCGCGATCACGCCGTGCTCGTCGGGGCCGGGCGGCATCTCGCCAGCCATATCCGCCACGCGCGCTTCGTCGAGCTCGACGGCGCCGACCATTGGATGTTCGCCGGCGACCAGAGGCCGGCCCTCGCCAGCATCGACGCCTTCATCGGCAGTCTGCAGCCATAAGCAGGATCGCCCGACGGACGAGAAGGACGTCGTCCGGTGCTGCTCACGCTCGTGATCCTGTTCGGTCTCGGGCGGCTGCTGTTCTGGCTCGGCTATGCCAGCGGCGGCGCGGGCCGCGCCTTCGGCTTTGCGCTCACCTTCTACCCCACCGCGTTTTCTCTCATCGTCGGCCTCGCCATCGTGCTGACCGGACGCGCGGCCTAGCAAGGCGCGCCCTGCGGGGCGCGAGCACTTCGAGGTTGCAAAAATGCGGCGTCACGGCATGCTGACGCCGATGCCCGAGAAAGCCCCTCCTCCCAACGATACGCCGCCGGACACGCCGCACTATCACGGCCACCGTCAGCGGCTGCGCGAGCGCTTTCACAGCGTCGGTCCCGACGCGCTCAACGACTACGAGCTGCTGGAGATGGTGCTGTTCGCCGCGCTGCCGCGGCGCGACGTCAAGCCGCTGGCGAAGGCGCTGCTCAAGACGTTCGGATCGTTCGCCGAGGTGATCCACGCGCCGGAGCCGCGGCTGCGCGAGATCGACGGCGTCGGCGACGCCTCGATCACCCAGCTCAAGCTGATCGCCGCCGCCGCGCACCGCATCGCCAAGGGCGAGGTGCGGCAGAAGCACGCGCTGGCGTCATGGCAGGACGTCATCACCTATTGCCGCACCAGCATGGCGTTCGCCGACAAGGAGCAGTTCAGGCTGTTATTTCTGGACAAGCGCAACCAGCTGATCGCCGACGAGGTGCAGCAGACCGGCACCGTCGATCACACGCCGGTCTATCCGCGCGAGGTGATCAAGCGCGCGCTCGAATTGTCGGCCACTGCGATCATCCTGGTGCACAACCACCCCACTACTCACTTTCAATCACGTTGAATCACACATAAGCTCATTGAATCACGGCAGTTTTTGTGCTTGCGCACAGGGGGCGGCTCTGGGAAAGTGGGGGCGGTTGAGGTGCTAGCAAAGGGCTTTCAGCTCCCGGGCACCGATCCCAGTTTCTCCTGTTCCGATCCCAGTTGCGAATATGAGCGGTCGCTATGCCGAGCCTTACCGACGCCGCGATTCGACAGGCACTGAAGCGAGTAGAGCTGAGCCGGAAGCAGGAAAACCTCGCTGACGGTGAAGGGCGGGGCACCGGACGGCTGGTGCTTGTTCTAAAACCAATGCCAAAGCGGGTTACTGCAGACTGGATGGCGCAGCAGTGGCGCGACGGGAAGCGAACCAAGAAAAAACTCGGCGCCTATCCCTCGATGTCGCTTGCGCAGGCACGGGAAATCTTCAAGCGCGACTTTGCGGACGTGATCCAGAAGGGCAGGAGCATTAAGCTTGCGACTGATGCTCGGCCTGGGACTGTGGCCGACCTATTCGAAGGCTACGTCGCCTCGCTCAAGGCCGCAGGAAAGCCTTCCTGGAAAGAGACGCAGAAGGGACTCAACAAGCTCGCCGATACGATCGGGCCAGGCCGCCTCGCTCGCGAGATCGAACCCGAAGAACTCGTCGAATTGATCCGCCCGATCTATGAGCGCGGAGCCCGCTCAATGGCGGATCACGTCCGCTGCTACATTCATGCAGCCTATAGCTGGGGGATGAAATCCGACAACGATTACCGCAACACATCCCCTCGCCGGTTTCGTATCCCCTACAACCCCGCGTCGAGCATTCCGACCGAACCAAAGGTCCAGGGCACGCGCTGGCTCAATGAAGTCGAGTTCGTGCAACTCTATCGCTGGCTGGAATGCCCCGATTCGCCGGTTCACCCCTCCTACCCACGCGCCGTTCAACTCATAATGCTCACAGGCCAGCGCGTTGAGGAGATTGCCCGACTGCATGTCGATCAGTGGGATGCAGTTGAAAAAATCATCGATTGGTCCAAAACCAAGAATCTGCAACCGCATGCCGTCCCGGTGCCATCGATCGCCGCCCAACTGATCGAGACGATTGAGCCGAATAGCTACGGCTGGTTCTTTCCCTCCGCGAAGGACCCATCAAAGCCCGTGAGCCACGGCACGCTCTACAGTTTCGTTTGGCGCCAAAGGGACCGCGGCGTTATCCCCTATGCGACGAACCGGGATCTCCGGCGGACCTTCAAGACGCTAGCAGGCAAGGCTGGCGTGTCCAAAGAGATCAGAGATCGCCTGCAAAATCATGCGCTGCAGGATGTCAGCTCCAAGAACTACGACCGCTGGCACTACATGCCTGAGAAGCGCGCCGGGATGGCGAAGTGGGACAAGTTCGTACGTGCAATGCTTGCAAAAAAACGTCTCCAGGCGGCCGCATGACCACGCAGGGCGCTCAGTTAACCTTCCGACGTCACTCGGCAGGTTAGGAGCTATTGATTTGTTTTGCCGCTGTAGAGGTCAAGCGAACGCCGGGCTGACCGCCGTTCATGAACTCGATCCCGGCGGCTTCCAGAGCACGCCGGATCGCCGTGGCGGTCACTCCATGTGCACGTAAAGGTCCACGTTGGCTCTCCAAACGTTTGATGGTGGGAAGAGAGACGCCTGAAGCTTCGGCCAGATGTCGCTGTTCCCATCGTACGAGGGCCCGAGCTGCCCGAACGAGTTCACTGGTCAGCTCGACCAATTCGATACCTTTCCCATCATTTGATGCCCCAGGTATTGACATCACCCCCGGACCGTAGTACCTCAGCGCTCATCTTAGGACCAAGGTCCACAAGCCGTTGAAAACCGGCCTGCGGATAGCTTGGGTACGACCAATCGCTCCGCCGCCTCGGAACAAACGAGGGCGGCCGCGAGAATCGTCGTCGCCCCAAATGTCGCTTGAGCAGCCATACTTCACGGGTGGCGCAACGCGCAAGCATGCGGAAGAAACAGATGACTGAAATCCGCGCCGCTGACGAACCACCGACGCACAATACTGAAGATGGTAAGTCCGACTCTCTCAGAGCAACAGCGCCTTACGACTCTGACGCGGCACTCATTGCCCTTGGGCAACAATTCAACGCAATCTCTACAGAATTGCTGGCGCTTGAGCGGCTGCGCGGCAATCAGGAGGCAGCTCAGCACTCAGGGCAAACATTGAACGGCGAGACCGCCTGCGACGAGATTGCGGTAAGGCAGATTGAAATGATTCTTACCCGTCTAGACCCAATCGAACGGGCGATCATGCAGACACCGGCGTGCACCATTGCCGGATTGGGCGTGAAGGCGCGGCATGCGGCTTATGCGACGTCCCAGTACTGGGAGGGTCCCGTTGAACAAATTGATTGGGATGCACGGGCGGTCCGCCTACTAATCGAAGCAGTCTGCAGCGTTGCCCGCACGGCCCTGCCATTTCGAACCTCGAGCGACGAAGAATAAACGCACCCTACGTCAGATTCATGTGCGACGCGCCAGCAGCAGAAGAGGGCCAATTGGGCATTGTTTCAATCATGGCCGCGATCCTCAAGGAGCAGTTGCGAGAACACGGCGTTCTTAAGCTAACCCACCTCGATAGCGAGCTAATGATCCACAGCATGATTCAACGTACAGCTGAACTTGAGGAGATACCAAACACCAGCAGCGGTCACAAGACTGACGAGACAGAACCCAAGGGACCTTAACTGTGATGACTTGGCAAGCAAACTGATCTGAGGCCGGAAAACTGGACCATTTTTGGCTAGAGTCTTGCGCTGCCGAATCCCCTCGGCTGGGAGGATCGGAAGACGATGAAAGCCTCGAAGTTTTCGGACGCCCAGAAGGCGTTCATTCTGAAGCAGGGCAATGACGGCGTGCCGGTCGCCGAGATCTGCCGCAAGGCCGGGATCAGCCAAGCGACCTATTTCAATTGGAAGAAGAAGTATGACGGGCTGCTGCCGACCGAGGTGCGGCGGCTGAATCAACTCGAGGACGAGAACGGCAAGCCGAGGAAGCTGGTCGCTGATCTGTCGCTCGACAAGGAGATGCTGCAGGACGTGATCCGCCGAAAGCTGTGAAGCCTGGTCGGAAGCGCAAGCTCGTCGACGAGGTCTGTGGCGAGTGGCAGGTATCGATCCGCAGGGCCTGCGACGCCCTCGAATTCGACAGGTCGACCTACCACTACAGATCCCGTCGCTCCGACCAGGCCGCCCTCGAACAACGGATCAGGGAGATCTGTCAGGTTCGCGTCCGCTACGGTTATCGCCGCATTCACGTCGTGCTTCGTCGCGAAGGATGGCGCCACGGGCAGAACAAGACGCGGCGGGTCTATCGCGAATTGGGCCTGCAATTACGCAACAAGACGCCGAAGCGCCGGGTCAAGGCCAAGCTGCGGGACGATCGCAGGCCGGCGACGCGATCGAACGAGACCTGGGCGATGGACTTTGTCCACGATCAGTTGGCAACCGGACGCAAGCTTCGGGTGCTCACGATCGTCGACATCTTCTCCCGATTCTCGCCAGCGCTGACACCGCGGTTCACTTTCCGCGGCACCGATGCCGTGGAGATACTGGAACGAGTCTGCAATGAAGTGGGATTCCCGGCGACGATCCGCGTCGATCAGGGCACCGAGTTCGTGTCGCGTGACCTTGCCCCCAAGTTTTATCAAGATCTGAGTTCGTTCGGGCGGTTTGATGTGCCCATCTGGGCGGTCGTAGCGGCGGGAGCTGGCGCGGAGCTCTCGG
>NZ_JAUETB010000020.1:0-51776 GCF_032484495.1 Bradyrhizobium sp. SZCCHNS3052
ACGCCGCCGGCGGCGGGATTGACGCTCTCGGGCAGCACCGGCACCTTGGGCAAGCTCGGGCTGACTGCCGTCGGCGATGGCTTGTCAGGTCAGACCTTGACGGTCGGCGCCACAGGAGGTGGCACGGCGACAAGCATCACGTTCGGCCTAGGGACAGGACAGGTCAAGTCGCTGAACGATCTCAACGCGAAGCTCGCAGCCAACAACCTGCAGGCCACGGTCGACTCGTCCACCGGCAAGATCTCGATCACCACGACCAACGACGCGGCTTCGGCCACGATCGGTGCGATCGGCGGTACGTCGGCTGCATCCAGCCAGGCCTTCAACGGTCTGACGGCGGCGGCTCCGGTGGCGGACGCGACCGCGCAGACGCAGCGCGCGAGCCTGGTCTCCCAGTACAACAACGTGCTGGCGCAGATCAACACGACCGCGGCTGACGCTTCGTTCAACGGCATCAACCTGCTGAACGGCGACACGCTGAAGCTGACCTTCAACGAAACGGGCAAGTCGACGCTGTCGATCACCGGTGTCACGTTCAACTCGGCTGGCCTCGGCCTGTCGAACCTGACCTCGGGCACCGACTTCCTCGACAACAACTCGGCGAACAAGGTCATCGGCGTCCTCAACTCGGCGAGCTCCACGCTGCGCAACGAGGCCTCCACGCTGGGTTCGAACCTCTCGGTCGTGCAGGTTCGTCAGGACTTCAACAAGAACCTGATCAACGTGCTGCAGACCGGCTCGTCGAACCTGACGCTGGCCGACACCAACGAGGAAGCGGCCAACAGCCAGGCGCTGTCGACCCGCCAGTCGATCGCGGTGTCCGCGCTGTCGCTCGCCAACCAGTCGCAGGCGAGCGTGCTGCAGCTCCTGCGCTAAGGCGCGGGCGGCACCCACGAATATCGGAGGCGGCGGGGCTTGCCCCGCCGTTTTCGGCTCTAGACTATTCGCAAATTGACGCCGCTCGGCTGCGGCGCCGGATCAGCCGGACAGCGAGCACGAGAGCAACGTCGTGTCGACGCGAATGCAGCCTGCCGACGACGCCGCTCCCGAGAGGAGCCTCCCGAGAGGAGCCTTCTGAGAGGAGACTGGGCCATGCCCCTGCGGGTCGAGCTGAAGCCTTTCGAGCGCATCGTGATCGGCGACACCGTCATCGTCAATTCGAACACGCGCGCCCGCTTCATCGTCGAAGGCGACGCGCCCATCCTCCGCGAGCGTGACACCGTCACTGCCGAGACCGCCGATACGCCGGCCAAGCGCCTCTATCTCTGCGTCCAGACGATGTATCTGAAGAACGACGCGATCCGTTATCGCGCGTCCTATCTCGCCTGTATGAACGAGTTGCGCAGGGTGATTCCGGAAGCCGCCGGCCAAGCCGAGATGGTGGATCGCCATGTCACGGAAGGAGCGCTGTACAAGGCGCTGAAGGAGATCAGGGCGTTGATCGAGCGAGAGGATCGCGCAGTCGCGCCGGTCGAAGCGATGCCTTGACATTCCGGCCGCGGAAGGAGCCGGGCTCGCCACAGCCTGAGAGGTTGGTGCTACGTCCGTATTAGCACGGACAATAAAATTAACGGGACGGATAAAAGCCCCACCTAACGATGGCGTGGACGAAAGTCTGTTCAGCCGGGTCGGCGAGGGCCGGGTATCGATCCGCGCCGCTGGTGAAGGCCGGGACCGACCGTCGCTCTGACAGGATCAGCGGTCGCCCCGTGACCGCGGCGCCAATTCTTGGAAGGCCAGTTTCATGGATGACCTGTTGCGTGAGTTCCTGACGGAGACCAGCGAGAGCCTGGACACCGTCGACAATCAATTGGTGCGGTTCGAGCAGGAGCCGAACAACGCCAAGATCCTCGATAACATCTTCCGGCTGGTGCACACGATCAAGGGGACCTGCGGTTTCCTCGGCCTGCCGCGGCTCGAAGCACTGGCGCACGCCGCCGAAACATTGATGGGCAAATTCCGCGACGGCATGCCGGTGACCGGCGAGGCCGTGACGCTGATCCTGACCACGATCGACCGCATCAAGGACATCCTGGGACAGCTCGAGGCCAACGAGGCCGAGCCCGAGGGCGAGGACCGCGACCTCATCAGCGAGCTCGAGGCCATGGTCGAGCGCGGCATGGCGGCGATGGCCGCCGGCGAGGCGGCCCCGCCGCTGGTGCCGGCCGCGCCGCCCGCCCCCGCGGTGACGCACGGCTCGCTGATCGACCAGACGCTGGAGCGTCCGCTGCGTCCGGGCGAAGTGTCGCTCGACGAGCTCGAGCGGGCCTTCCGCGAGACCGCGATCGAGTTGCCGCCCGCGCATGAGAAGGCGCCTGAGCCCAAGGCCGCTGCCCCGGCGCCGGTCGCCAAGGCCGGGCCTGCCAAGGCGGAAGCAGAGGCCAAGGCCGAGCCGAAGAAGGCGGCGCGGCCGAAGGTCAATGCCGACGGCGAGGTGCACGAGAACGACAAGGTCGCCAACCAGTCGATCCGCGTCAACGTCGACACGCTCGAACATCTGATGACGATGGTCTCGGAGCTGGTGCTGACGCGCAACCAGCTCCTGGAGATCGCCCGCCGCAACGAGGACACCGAGTTCAAGGTGCCGCTGCAGCGGCTGTCCAACGTCACCGCCGAGCTGCAGGAGGGCGTCATGAAGACGCGCATGCAGCCGATCGGCAATGCCTGGCAGAAGCTGCCGCGCATCGTCCGCGACCTCGCCACCGAACTCGGCAAGCAGATCGAGCTCGAGATGCACGGCGCCGACACCGAGCTCGACCGCCAGGTGCTCGACCTGATCAAGGACCCGCTCACCCACATGGTGCGCAACTCCGCCGATCACGGCCTGGAGACGATGGCCGAGCGCGCCGCGGCCGGCAAGGCCGAGCAGGGCACCATCCGGCTGTCCGCCTATCACGAAGGCGGCCATATCATCATCTGCATCGCCGACAACGGCCGCGGCCTCAACACCGAGCGCATCAAGGCCAAGGCCTTGGCGAACGGCCTCGTCACCGAGGCCGAGCTCGAGAAGATGACGGAAGCGCAGATCCACAAGTTCATCTTCGAGCCGGGCTTCTCGACCGCGGCCGCCGTCACCTCGGTCTCGGGCCGCGGCGTCGGCATGGACGTGGTGCGCACCAACATCGACCAGATCGGCGGCACCATCGACATCAAGTCGGTGCTCGGCGAGGGCACCTCGGTCACCATCAAGATCCCGCTGACGCTCGCGATCGTCTCGGCGCTGATCGTCGAAGCCGGCGGCGACCGCTTCGCGATCCCGCAATTGTCGGTCGTCGAGCTGGTGCGTGCGCGCGCCAACTCCGAGCACCGCATCGAGCGCATCAAGGACACCGCGGTGCTGCGCTTGCGCAACAAGCTGCTGCCGCTGATGCATCTGAAGAAGCTCCTGAAGATCGACGACGGCTCGTCGACCGATCCGGAGAATGGCTTCATCGTGGTGACGCAGGTCGGCAACCAGACCTTCGGCATCGTGGTCGACTGCGTGTTCCACACCGAGGAAATCGTGGTCAAGCCGATGTCGACCAAGCTGCGTCACATCGACATGTTCTCGGGCAACACCATCCTGGGCGACGGCGCCGTGATCATGATCATCGATCCGAACGGCATTGCGAAAGCGCTCGGCGCCGCCGGCTCGGCCTCGCAGGCGGTGTCGGACGAGCACGCCGCGCATCACGCCATCGGCGGCGAGCAGCTCACCTCGCTGCTGGTGTTCCGCGCCGGCACGGCGCAGCCCAAGGCGGTGCCGCTGGCGCTGGTCACGCGCCTGGAGGAGATCGCGGCCGACAAGATCGAGATCTCCAACGGCCGCTACATGGTGCAGTACCGCGACCAGCTGATGCCCCTGGTGCAGATGGAAGGCGTGTCGGTGCAGACGTCGGGCTCGCAGCCGATCCTGGTGTTCGCCGACGAGACCCGCGCGATGGGCCTCGTGGTCGACGAGATCATCGACATCGTCGAGGAGCGGCTCAACATCCAGGTCTCCGGCGCCAAGGACGGCATCCTCGGCTCGGCGGTGATCAAGGGCCAGGCGACCGAGGTGATCGACGTCGGCCACTTCCTGCCGATGGCCTTCGCCGACTGGTTCATCCGCAAGGAGATGCACACCGATGCGCAGACGCAGTCGGTGCTGCTGGTCGACGACTCGCCGTTCTTCCGCAACATGCTGGCGCCGGTGTTGAAGTCGGCCGGCTACAAGGTGCGCACGGCGGCCTCGGCGATCGAGGGCCTGGCCACGCTGCGCTCCGGGCACAGCTTCGACATCGTCGTCACCGACATCGAGATGCCGGAGATGAACGGCTTCGAGTTCACCGAGGCGATCCGCGCCGACCAGAACCTGAGCCAGATGCCGGTCATCGCGGTGTCGTCGCTGGTGTCGCCGGCGGCGATCGAGCGCGGCCGCCAGGCGGGTCTCTACGACTACATCGCCAAGTTCGACCGGCCCGGCCTGATCGCGGCGCTGAAGGAACAGATCGAGGAACGGGCCCGCGCCGAAGCCAACCGGCGGGCCGCGTGACAGCAAGCGGACAGGAGTAGCGTGCGATGAGCAGCAAGATCGAAACCACCGAGGGCGCCGCCGTCGAATACGTCACTGCGATGATCGGCGGCCAGCTGTTCGGCCTGCCGATCTCCCGGGTGCAGGACGTGTTCATGCCGGAGCGGGTGACGCGGGTGCCGCTGTCATCGGCGGAGATCGCCGGGGTCCTGAACCTGCGCGGCCGCATCGTGACCGTCGTCGACATGCGGGCGCGGCTCGGCCTTGCCCGCGCCGAGGACGGCAAGCCGCCGATGGCGGTCGGCGTCGATCTGCGCGGCGAGTCCTATGGTCTCCTGATCGACCAGATCGGCGAGGTGCTGCGGCTGCCCGAGGAGGGCCGGGAGGAGAACCCCGTCAATCTCGACCCGCGCATGGCGAAGCTTGCCGGCGGCGTGCACCGCCTCGACGGCCAGCTGATGGTCATTCTCGACGTCGATCGCGTGCTCGAACTCCTGCCGAAGGCAGCAATCGCCGCCTAGCCCGTCAACCGTCCCATAGGGGAGACAACAATGAAGAGCTGTCTGGTCGTGGATGACTCCAGCGTCGTGCGCAAGATCGCACGCCGTATCCTGGAGGAGTTGGGCTTCTCCGTCGTCGAGGCGGAGGATGGCGAGCGGGCGCTCGAGATCTGCACCAAGAGCCTGCCGGACGCCATTCTGCTCGACTGGAACATGCCCGTCATGGACGGTTATGATTTCCTCGGGCGCCTGCGCCGGCTGCCGGGCGGCGAAGGCCCGAAGGTGGTGTTCTGCACCACCGAAAACGACATCGATCACATTTCGCGCGCGCTGAACGCCGGCGCCAACGAATACATCATGAAGCCGTTCGACAAAGAGATTGTGGCCGCCAAATTCCAGGAAGTTGGTCTCATCCAGGCGCTGTCAGCCGAATCCGCCTGATCCCTTCGTCTGCCCAGAAGAGGCCGCCCGTGAACCAGCCTGATTATGAGTTCCTGCGCAAGCTGCTTCGAGACAAGTCCGGTCTCGATCTGTCTGCCGACAAGCAATATCTGATCGAGAGCCGCCTGCTTCCGCTCGCGCGCAAGGCCGGCCTGGCCAGCATCAGCGATCTCGTCCAGAAGCTGAAGGACGGGTCGAGCGCCTTGATCAGCCAGGTCGTCGAAGCGATGACGACCAACGAGACGTTCTTCTTCCGCGACAAGGTCCCGTTCGATCATTTTCGCGACGTGATCATGCCGGAGCTCCTCAAGGCGCGCGCCAACCGCAAGTCGATCCGGATCTGGTGCGCTGCTTGCTCGACCGGCCAGGAGCCGTATTCGCTGGCGATGTCGCTCAAGGAGATGGGATCTGCGCTCAGTGGATGGCGCATCGAGATCATCGCCACCGATCTGTCGCAGGAGGTGCTGGAGAAATCGAAGGCCGGCCTCTACAGCCAGTTCGAGGTGCAGCGCGGGCTGCCGATCCAGCTTCTGGTCAAATATTTCAAGCAGGCAGGCGAACTCTGGCAGATCAATTCCGACGTGCGCGGCATGGTCCAGCATCGCCAGCTCAATCTGCTGCACGACTTCTCACAGCTCGGCACGTTCGACGTCGTGTTCTGCCGCAACGTGCTGATCTATTTCGATCAGGACACCAAGATCAACATCTTCGGCCGGCTCGCCAAGCAGATGGAGCCGGACGGCTTCCTCGTACTCGGTGCGGCGGAGACCGTCGTCGGCCTCACCGACGTGTTCAAGCCGCTCGCGGACCGGCGTGGCCTTTATCGCCCGAGCGGGATCGCTTCCGCGGCGAAGGCGTCCGCTCCGGGAATGCCCAGGATCGCGGCCGCGGGCAACTAGATGTTCCCGCAGCCCAATAGAGCAGGACGCGAAGATGTCTGACGACAACAAAGGTACGGAGCGCGTCACCTTCAGCCGTGGTTACGATGTCTGCATCATGGGCATCGACGGGACCTGGCGCAGGGACTGCCAGCTCAACGCCATCTCGGACACCGACGCGGTGCTGACGGTCGAGGGATCGATCCAGGGATTGAATCTGAAAGAGTTCTTTCTGCTGCTGTCCTCGACGGGGCTCGCCTACCGCCGCTGCGAGCTGGTCCGGGTCAACGGCTCCGAGATGGACATCCAGTTCATCAAGGGAAAGAACAAGAAGAAACGTGGCAACGCTTCCGCCGGCCAGGAAACGACCGTCAACTAGTTCGCCTTGCGGCAGCACGGCGCATTGCTCGCCCGCCGCTCGGGAAACTTCCGCGCGCGGAGCGACGAGGAGACGCGCCGGCCCGGGTCCTGCGCAAGTCCTAAGACGCGTGGCCTTTTTTCCGAGAGCCGCTTTACGTCGCCGCAGGGTCGGACGTGTATGACAATGACGTCGGTCAAATTTTCCAGGGACGGCCAATGCCGGTCATGAGTTCGGAACTTGCATCCAGCCGGTCGGAGCGCGCCGATGATGGCGAACGGCGCGCGCTGCAGCTCTTGGTCGTCGACGACGACGCCGCGCAGCGGACGCTGATCGCGCTGGCGGCCAAGCAGGCCGGCCACGCCGTGACGGTCGCGGCCACGTGCAGCGATGCGATCCGCGAGGTGCGCAACAACCGCTTTGACTGCGTGACGCTCGATCTCATGCTAGAGGATGGCGAGGGGACCGAGGTCCTCAAGGTCATCGCAGATACCCGCTTCGCCGGTTCCGTGATCGTGATCAGCGGCATGGATGCGGCAAAGCGAATTGAGGCCCGGCTGTTCGCGCGCTCGCTCGGGATCGACCTGCAGAGCCTGCCGAAGCCAGTCGATCTGGCAGCGTTGCGCATCTGCCTGGCGAATCTCGGCAAGACTGTGCTCGGCCTGCCCGTGGTTCACACCTGGGGCGGCGTCGCCGCCGAAAGTGTTGCCGCGAAGCATCGGTCCTGACAGAGCTGCATCGGCGCAAGCCGCGGTCCAGGGCGCACAATCCTATGCAACGTCCGAATCCCGCCGATCTCTGATCAAAACGAGGGCAAGGCCGGCTGACGGCTGTACGTCTTGTGTCAAATGCCGTGCAGATTTTCGTGGGCTGAGGGCCGTGCACGCGTCCGCCGCCGAGCATGTCTGTGGGCGTGGTGCACGTGGGCAACGCCGATGCGATCAGAGTTTGATGTCGATCATGACGCTGTCGGCGTTGATGTGTTTTTGCAAGGCAGCATGCTGCCCGAGACGACTGCCTTGAGATCGTGTCCAGATCATGGTCTCGTGAAGGCGATCACCGATCTGCAGCTACTACTTGTGGGTTAGGATCATAAACCGTACAAATACGGGTGCCCAAAGCACCCGACGAGTATGGTATCATAAGACGCGCTTTCATTGTTTCTTCTCCTTTGCAAGAGCAATCGCCCATGGCCGAACAAACAGCTTCCCGCGGTGAGATTTTTGTCGTCGATGACGACCCAGCCGTGCGCGACACCCTCTCGATGGTCTTGTCGGCAGGTGGGTATGAAGTGATCTGTTTTGCGGACGGCGCCGCGCTCCTGGCGGTGGCGCGGAGCAGGACACCGGCCTGTATCCTGCTCGACGTGCACATCCCCGGAAAGTCCGGTCTCGACATTCTCAGGGAACTGCACGGCGAGGACTATCCGGCTCCGATCTTCATGATCTCGGGCCAGGGCGACATCCCGATGGCCGTCAATGCGATCAAGAACGGGGCGCTCGACTTCATCGAGAAGCCGTTCCGCGGCAGTGAGATCGTGGCCCGTCTGAACGAGGCGATCGGCGCGTTCGCGCGGCGGCAGAAGGAGAATGCCTCGCCGAAGATCGGCTCGCTGCATTTCCCCGGCCGCGAGCCGCTGACGCGGCGCGAGCGCGAGGTCCTGGAACAATTCACGGCGGGGGCCTCGAACAAGGAGGCGGGGCGCACGCTGGGTATCAGCCCCCGCACGATCGAGGATCACCGCGCCAACATCATGAAGAAGCTCGGCGCGCGCAACGCGGCCGATCTGATCCGCATCGTGATGACGGCGTCGCGCGCCAATTGAGCCGATGGCCGGGCCGCCCGCACGGGGCCTCAAGCTGGAGTAGCGGCAACCGCAAGCGCCAGGCCGCGTTGGTCGGGCCGCATTGGCCAAGCCTCGTTTTTCAAGCCTGGTTTTTCAAGCCTCGGTCGCGGCGAGCGCCTTGCGGATCATCTTGGCGAGCTCGGATTTGCGGTACGGCTTCGGCAGCAGAAGAATTCCTTCGTCGAGCCGGCCGTGATGCACCACGGCATTCTCGGTGTAGCCGGAGGTGAACAGGACCCGCTGCGTCGGACGAATCCGCTGGATCTCGGATGCGAGCTGGCGGCCGTTCATCGTCCCCGGCATGATGATGTCGGTGAAGAGCAGATCGAACGGCTCTCCGGCATTGGTGATCGCCAGCGCTTCGGCGGCATTGGCCGCCTCCAGCGTCGCATAGCCCAGTGCATGGAGCTGGGCGAGAACGTAGCCGCGCACCAGCCGGTCGTCCTCCACCACCAGGATCGTCTCCTGGCCGCCCTGGATCGCCGGCGCGTCGCCCGAGGGCTGCGTGATCGCTTCTTCGCTGCCCGGCGGCAGGTACATCCGGATCGTGGTGCCGTGGCCCTCTTCGCTGTAGATCCTGATGTGGCCGGCCGATTGCTTCACGAAGCCGTACACCATCGACAATCCGAGCCCCGTCCCCTTGCCCGGCCCCTTCGAGGTGAAGAACGGATTGAACACCTTGTCGATGATGGCGGCGGGAATGCCGCTGCCACTGTCGCTCACCGCGATCATCGCGTAGCGACCGGGCCGCACGTCGTCGTAGAGACTTGCGTAGTTCTCGTCGAGGTCGGCCCAGCCGGTCTCCAGGATGAGCTTGCCGCCATTCGGCATCGCGTCGCGGGCATTGAGCGCGAGGTTGATGACCGCCGTGGCGAGCTGGTTCGGATCGACATGCGCCACGCAGGTCTCGTCCTGGAAGACGGACTCGATCTCGATCTGCTCTCCGAGCGTCGGCCGCAGCAGCTTGGCCGTGTCGATCATCAGCGTGTTGACGTCGACCTCGCGCGGCTGCAGCGGCTGCCGGCGCGCAAAGGCGAGCAGATGCTGGGTGAGATCGGCCCCGCGCGCGGCGGCCTCGTCGATCATCCGGGTGATCGCGGCGAGCTGCGGCTCCTTGGCCACGGCCGCGGCGAGAATCTCGATGGTGCCGGTGATCACGGTGAGGATGTTGTTGAAGTCGTGTGCGATGCCGCCGGTGAGCTGGCCGATCGCTTCCATCTTCTCGGACTGGCGGATCCGCTCCTCGGTCGCGATCTTGTCGGTGAGGTCGCGGAAGAAGCCGTTCAGCACGAACCCGTTGCGGGTCTTCAGCGCGGTCACGCTGAGCTCGGCCTTGAACTCGCGGCCATCGCGCCGCTTCACCATGACCTCGCGTCGGCGGCCGACGCCGAGTGCGCTCGCTTGTCCGGTCATCAGGATGCGGCCGAGCGCGGCGCGCAGCTCCTCGCCGACGTCCCCGACGGTGATCACGTCGAAGACGTCCTTGCCGATGATCTCGGCGCGCGACCAGCCGAAGATCTTCTCGGCCTGGGAGTTCCAGTTGAGAATGGCCCCGTTGTCGTCGACCTGGACGAAGGCGTCGAGCGCGGTCTCGACGATGTTGCGGGCGAGCTGTTCGCTCTCCCGGAGCGTCTCCTGCGCCAGCCGGCTCTCGGTCATGTCGCGGCCGATGAAGAAGTGGCGCTGCACCGGCTCCGACCAGTTCGAGGTCCAGGACAGCGTCACCACGCGGCCATCCTTGTGGACGTAGCGGCAGTCGGAGGTGCGCGCCCGAAGGCCGAGGCGCGAGGCGCGAAGCTCCTCGCGTGCTTTGGGTAGATCGTCCGGGTGGATGAACTCCGCGCCGCTGCGGCCGATCATCTCGGCCGGCGTATAGCCGAGAATCGCCTCCACGCTCGGTGAGACCTGAACCAGGATGCCATTGCGGTCGGTGATGAGGATCAGGTCCTGCGACGTCTCGAAGATGCGCCGCCGTTCCTCGGTCTGCTGGCGCAGCGCCAGTTCGGTCCGGCGGCTCTCGGTGACGTCGCGTGCGATCTTGGAGGCGCCGATGATCTGGCCCGTCGGTGATTTGATCGGCGAGACGCTGAGCGAGACCTGGACCAGCTCACCGTCCTTGCGGATCCGCACCGTCTCGAAATGCTGGATCCGCTCGCCGCGGGCCATGCGCGCCAGAAGGTCCTGGGCCTCGGCCATGCGCTCGGGCGGCACGAGGAAATCCGCAAGGCGGCCCACGGCCTCCTCGGCGGAGTAGCCCAGCATGGCCTCGGCTGCCGGATTCCAGGCGGTGATGGTGCCGTCCAGCGACAGCGTCACGATCGCGTCGTTCGACGATTCCACCGCGGCACTGTAGAGCCGTTCGCGGGCGGCGAAATGGTCGCGCGCTGCTTCGGTCAGGTAATGCTCCTGGACCTCGCGCTCGAGCTCGGCGGTCTTGGTGCGAACCTCGTCCAGCACGCGGGCGAAGGCGCGCGCCAGCACGCCGGTCTCGCCGACCGCCTCGAGCGGGATATTCACCGCCTCGCCGCGCCCCACGCCCTCGACGGCCTGGGTCAGTTGGTTGATCGGCCGCGTCAGCGAGCGCGCGACCACGAAGGCGAGCGCGGCCGCGCACAGCATCGCGATCAGGCCGACCTCGATCGCCGTCTTGCGGATGGCGAGGGCGGGCGCCATGAAGGCGGTGTTCGGGATCGTCTCGATCACCGCCACCCATTCCTGTCCCGCGAGCAGCGCCGGCGCGAAGGCGACACCGCCGGGACGATCGGCTTCGTCGTGCAGGATCTGCGCGAAACCCTCGGCGCTGCCGGTCGCGCCGGCGAGCGTCGGAAAATCGTCCTGCCATCGCGTCGATCGGCCGCGTTTCGAGGCGAATTCCCGGTCTGATTCGGGATGGAAGAGATAGTCGCCGCGGGCGTTCACGACATAGAGCTGCGCGCCCGGGCGGGCCGCCGTGCGCAGATGCGCGAAGATCGGGCGCATGTCGAGATCGACGATCAGGATCGCGTACGGCTTGCCGTCCGGCGCGAACACCGGCGTGCCGACGCACAGCATCGGCACGCCTGTCTTGGGGTCCGTCGTGTTGCCGTCGAGAATGATCGGCGAGAGCCGGATGCCGCCGGGCGGCAGGCTCAGCGTCTCCTTGATGTAGTTGCGCTCGCCGCGCGTGATCAGCTCGTTCTCCGGAACGATCCGCACCGTGTTGCCCGGCCCGAGCCGGTCGACCCGGATCAGCTCGCGATAATCGTTCTCGATCCCGACCAGGCGGATCATCGCGTAGGTCGGCTTGGCCTGCAGCTCGGCGAAGTAGCGCGTTGCGACCCGCTCGCGCCACGACTGCGCCGGCAGCCCTTCGCGGGGATCGGGAGCTCCCGTCTTCAGTGTGCGCATCAACGTCGCCAGATTCGGCGAGGCGCGATAGCCGTTGATGTCATTCCGGGCGCTGCCGACATAGTTTTCGAGCTCGGTCGCCATCAGGCGCGAATGCGACTCGATTCGATCGAGCGCGCGCGGCAACAGCGCCCGCTCGAGGCTGCGATAGCCGAGCCAGCCGACGGCGAACACCGCGATCGCGACCAGCAGGATCATCGCGATCGCCAGCCGCGTCGTCAGCGTGAGGCGGCCGCCGAACCGCGGCGCCTCGCTCGCGCGCTGCGCGCCGCTGAGCAGGAGCCCTTCGGTTCGGCCGTCAGGATTTCGGAACAGCATCTTGGCCTGGCCGGGGTCGAGCAGCCCGATCGCCTGCCGATGCCAGGCATTCGGAAACCATCGTCAGGAGGGCTGCCGGTTTGAATGGCTTGGGCAATGCGGACACCGCTCCCAGCCTGGTGGCCATGGTAAGATAGTCGGGCTCGGTCACCGAGGTCGGGGTGTGGGCACGTCCCGAGGTCATGATGATCGGAACGCCCGGCGTGTGCTTGAGGATCAAGCGCATCGCCTCCAGCCCGTCCATGCCCGGCATGAAGATGTCCAGGATCACCAAGTCAAAGCTCTCGCTCTTGAAGCGGACGAGTGCCTTCTGGCCGTCGCCGGCGATGCCGACGACGTGACCGGCCCGTTCGAGCACGCGCTGAATTGTCAGCTGCATGAGCGGATCGTCGTCCACGACCAGAATCTTCGCCACGCTCCGCATCTCCCGATTGGCTGGCAGCAAGACCAACGGTCAGTTGTAAGGTTTTGCCCAATTCGCGGCGCGCCGCAAGCGTTTCGCCGGGCAAGTCACATGCAGGATGGGGCGCGGTGATCGATGTCCTGTACGGGACAAGGGTGGACTATCCGGGCGCCGGGCCTGCATTCGAGGCGCTCGCGCCGTAGTTGCATGGCACGGAGCGCTTCACAATCGCCTCGTCCTCGCGCCGAATGCACAATATTTGAGCACATGTGTGAGGGTTTGCGATCCCAGGTGGCGCGACAGACGGTGCGGACCAGCACGGGACGAAGTGGCCACAGACGACATGCCGGCGTGCGGCGTGACACCGCTCACGTCCTCCGATTGGGCGGGGCCGCTAGCCACTGAGATAGTCTGGCCAGCGGCCGCGAATGGTCGCGAGGTCGCTCAGCGTCCCGGTCAGGTGCTCGCGCAGATGCGTCTGCGCGTCGTCCGGCCGGCCGGCGGCGATCGCATCGACGATCTGCTTGTGATGGCGCAGGATCGTCTGCGCCTTGCCGGGCGAGGGCAGATGCAGCCGGCGCAACCGGTCGATGTGACCGCTGCGGCTGCGCACCAGGGTCCATAGCTCGTGCTTGTCCGCGGCGGTGTAGAGCCGCTCGTGAAATGCGTTGTCGACCACCGTGAATGACGCGAAGTCGCCGTCCTTGGCGAATCGCCGCTGCTGGGCGATCAGAGCATGGAGTTCGTCGATCGGCGCCGCCGCAGGCCGCAGCGCGAGCAGGCGCACGATCTCGAGCTCCAGCGCCTGGCGCAGGAATTGCGCCTGCTGCGCCCGACCAACATCGATGCGGCTGACCAGGGTCGCATGCTGCGGGAACACGTCGACGAGGCCTTCCTCGGCGAGGCGCATCAGCGCGTCGCGGATCGGCGTCGAGCTGAGGCCGAACTCGGCCTGCAGCGCCGGCCGCGACAATGGCGCTCCCGGTGGGAGCGCGAGGGCGATGATCTGGTCGCGCAACCGCTCGAAGACCTGCGGTGCCGCGCGCCGGCTCGGATCGAGCCGTTCGGGCGGGAGAACCGCAGCAGGCGTCGCGGGCAATGCCATTTGGTGGGACGTCCGGCTCGAATGTCGCAGGGGGAGAACAGCCCTTGTCAGAGATGCACTAATGCATTAGTGCATCTCTCCGCCGGCCGTCAAGAAGGAGCCGGCACGCGAGGAGGGATGTCCCATGTTCGAGAAGTTCGCGCGCTCGGCCGCACGAGCCGCCGGCCTGCTGGCCACGCTGCTGGTCGCGGCGGCCTGGAATGACGCCGCGCAGGCCCAGCAGAAGACCGAAATCTCGCTGTCGCGCCAGCCTGGCATCTTCTACATGCCGAGCCACATCATCGAGAAGAACAAGCTGATCGAGAAGCATGCGGCCGCGCTCGGCGTGCCCGGCGTCACCACCAAATGGCTGACCTTCTCCGGCGGCGGCGCGCAGACCGATGCGCTGTTGTCGGGCAGCGTCGACATCCTCAACACCGGCACCGGCAATCTGCTGCTGTTGTGGGATCGTACCCGCGGCGGCGTGAAGGGCATCGTCGCCACCTCGGCGCAGCCGATGACCCTGATCAGCCGCGATCCCAACATCAAGTCGATCAAGGACTTCGGTCCCAGTGACAAGATCGCCGTGCCGACCGTCAAGGTCTCGACCCAGTCCATCGTGCTGCAGATCGCGGCCGCCGAGGCGTTTGGCGCCGATCAGTGGAACAAGCTCGACGCGAACACCGTGCAGCTCGGTCACCCCGACGCCTATACGGCGCTGTCGAACCCGCAGCACGAGGTGCACAATCATTTCTCGATCCCGCCCTACACGTTCCTCGAATTGAAGAACGTGCCAGGCGCGCATGTCGTGATGAATTCGCCCGACGTCATGGGCGGACCGCTGAGCCAGGCGCAGTTCTTCACCACCACGAAGTTCGCCGACGCCAATCCGAAGATCATCCAGGCGGTGCGCGATGCGACCAAGGAAGCGCAGGACCTGATCCGCAGCGATACCAGGACGGCGGTCGAGATCTACAAGGAGATCACCGGCGACAAGACCTCGGTCGATGACCTGCTCGTCTGGCTCAAGGAGCCCGGAATGATGGAATGGAATCTGGAGCCGCAGGGCACCATGAAGTTCGCGGCCCATCTCGCCAAGATCGGCACCATCAAGACCCAGCCCAAGGCCTGGACCGATTATTATCTCCCCGTCGCGCATGATCTGAAGGGCAACTGATGTCCGCGCTGCTCGACGTCGATGGCGTCACCCTGCGCTACAAGACCTCCAGCGCGGTGATCACCGCGACGGAGCGGGTCGGCTTCTCCGTCGACCGCTCCGATCGCTTCGTGCTGCTGGGACCGTCCGGTTGCGGCAAGTCGACCTTGCTGAAGGCGGTCGGTGGCTACATCAAGCCGAGCGAGGGCCGGATGCGCATCAACGGCCGCGAGATCACCGGTCCTGGCGCCGATCGCATGATGATCTTCCAGGAGTTCGACCAGCTGCTGCCGTGGAAGACCGTGCTCGCCAACGTGATGTTCCCGCTGCTGACGGCGCGGCGCATGCCGCGCAAGGAGGCCGAGAGCCGCGCCCGCACCTATATCGAGAAGGTCGGGTTGACGCGCGTCGTCGATGCCTATCCGCACACGCTGTCGGGCGGCATGAAGCAGCGCGTCGCGATCGCCCGGGGCATGGCGATGGAGCCGGACATCCTGCTGATGGACGAGCCGTTCGCCGCGCTCGATGCGCTGACGCGACGCACCTGCCAGGACGAGCTGCTGCAGTTGTGGAACGAGACGAAATTCACCGTCTTGTTCGTGACGCATTCGATCGCCGAAGCCATCAAGATCGGCAACCGCATTCTGCTGCTGTCGCCGCATCCCGGCCGCGTCAAGGCCGAGGTGGTCGACGTCGACAAGGTCTCGGCCGAGGACGGCAGCGCGGCGCGCCTGGAGAAGCAGATCCATGATCTCTTGTTCTCCGAACCTGCAACGACGCATTGAGGACGGCGCCCATGGCTGAAGCCAAGATCATCCTGCGCGATACGTCGGCCGCGAGCGCCGCGCCTGCAGATGTCGCGCGCAAGCTCGGCGTGCTCGAGCTGCTGTGGAACGACGGCTTCGTGCGCAAGAGCCTGATCATTGTCTTGCTCGCCGCGATCTGGCAGGCCTATGGCAGCTATCTCGACAATCCCCTGCTGTTCCCGACCTTCTCCGACACCATCGCGGCGCTGTGGGAGAAGGTCCGCGACGGCACCATCCCGATGCGCGTCTGGACCTCGCTGAAGGTGCTGTTCATGGGCTATGCCGCAGGCATCGTTCTCGCGGCGATCCTGACTGTGCTCGCGATCTCGACCCGCATCGGCACCGATTTCCTCGAGACGATCACGGCGATGTTCAATCCCTTGCCGGCGATCGCGCTGCTGCCGCTGGCGCTGATCTGGTTCGGGCTCGGCAGCGGCAGTCTCGTCTTCGTGCTGATCCATTCGGTGCTGTGGCCCGTCGCGCTCAACACCCATTCCGGCTTCAAAAGCGTCTCGAACACGCTGCGCATGGTCGGGCGCAACTACGGTCTCAGCGGCTTCTCCTATGTGATCCGAATCCTGATTCCGGCGGCGTTCGGCGCCATCCTCACGGGTTTGAAGATCGGCTGGGCCTTCGCCTGGCGCACCCTGATCGCGGCCGAGCTGGTGTTCGGTGTCTCCTCGGGGCAGGGCGGCCTCGGCTGGTTCATCTTCGAGAACCGCAATCTGCTCGAGATCCCCGCGGTGTTCGCTGGCCTGCTGACCGTGATCCTGATCGGTCTCGTGGTCGAGAACCTGATCTTCCGCACCATCGAGCGCAAGACCGTGCTGACCTGGGGAACGCAATCATGAGCCACAAGAAGAGCCCCGATCAGCTGCGCAGCGCGCGCTGGTTCGCGCCCGACGATCTCCGTTCCTTCGGCCACCGCTCGCGGGTGATGCAGATGGGCTATGCCCAGGAGGAGTGGAAGGGCCGTCCCGTCATCGCCATCGTCAACACCTGGTCCGACGCGCAGCCCTGCCACATGCACTTCAAGCAGCGCGTCGACGACGTCAAGCGCGGCGTGCTGATGGCCGGCGGTTTCCCGATCGAGCTGCCTGCGCTGTCGCTGTCGGAGTCGCTGTTGAAGCCGACCACGATGCTCTATCGCAACATGCTGGCGATGGATGTCGAGGAGCTCTTGCGCGGCCACCCCGTCGATGGCGT
Source organism: Bradyrhizobium sp. SZCCHNS3052 (assembly GCF_032484495.1). Classification (NCBI taxonomy): domain Bacteria; kingdom Pseudomonadati; phylum Pseudomonadota; class Alphaproteobacteria; order Hyphomicrobiales; family Nitrobacteraceae; genus Bradyrhizobium; species Bradyrhizobium sp. SZCCHNS3052. The sequence goes on from NZ_JAUETB010000020.1 coordinate 16,876, forward strand.
CGTGCTGATGGGCGGCTGCGACAAGACCACGCCGGCGCTGCTGCTCGGCGCCACCAGCATGAACCTGCCGGCGATCTATCTCCCGGCCGGGCCGATGCTGCGCGGCAACTGGAAGGGCAAGACGCTCGGCTCCGGCTCCGACGCCTGGAAGTACTGGGACGAGCGCCGCGCCGGCAAGCTGTCGGACGCTGATTGGAACGCGATGGAAGCCGGCATCGCCCGCAGCCACGGCACCTGCATGACCATGGGGACGGCCTCGACCATGACCGCGATCGCGGAAGCGATCGGCATGACCTTGCCCGGCGCCTCGTCGATTCCGGCTGCCGATGCCGAGCACATCCGCATGAGCTCGGAATGCGGCCGCCGCGTCGTCGAGATGGTGTGGGAGGACCTGACGCCATCAAAGATCCAGACCCATCAGGCGTTCGAGAATGCGATCGCGGTCGCCATGGCGATGGGCTGCTCGACCAACGCCATCATCCATGTGATCGCGCAGGCGCGCCGCGCCGGCGCCGATATCGGCCTTGATGATTTCGAGGCCGCCAGCCGCAAGGTGCCGGTGCTCGCCAATGTCCGGCCGAGCGGCGACGCCTATCTGATGGAGGATTTCTACTACGCGGGCGGGCTGCCCGGCCTGATGAGCAGGATGAAAGAGCATCTCCATCTGGATTGCATGACCGTCAACGGCCGCACGCTGGGCGACAACATCACAGGCGCCGGCGTCTACAATGACGACGTGATCCGTCCGCAATCCAACCCGATCTACCGCGAGGGCGCGCTCGCCGTGCTCAAGGGCAACCTCGCGCCGGACGGCTGCGTCATCAAGCCTTCTGCCTGCGATCCGCGCTTCCTCAGGCACACCGGCCCGGCGCTGGTGTTCGACGACTATCCCTCGATGAAGAAGGCGATCGACGATCCCGATCTCGACGTCACCGCCGACCATGTGCTGATCCTGCGCAATGCCGGGCCACAGGGCGGGCCGGGGATGCCGGAATGGGGCATGCTGCCGATCCCGACCAAGCTGGTGAAGCAGGGCGTGCGCGACATGGTCCGGCTGTCCGACGCGCGCATGAGCGGGACGTCCTACGGCGCCTGCATCCTGCACGTCGCGCCGGAGGCCTATGTCGGCGGTCCGCTGGCGCTGGTGAAGAATGGCGACCTGATCACGCTGGACGTCGCCGCGCGCACCATCAATCTCGATGTGCCCGAGGACGAACTGGCGCGCCGCCGCGCCGCCTGGACTCCGCCGGACCCGCGCTTCGAGCGCGGCTATGGCTGGATGTTCGCCCGCCACATCAAGCAGGCCAATGATGGCTGCGATTTCGATTTCCTCGAGACCGGCTTCGGCGCCGCAGTCGGCGAGCCAGCGATTTATTAGTTCACCCGTCATTCCGGGGCGCCGCGGAGCGGCGAGCCCGGAATCCATAACCACGATCGGGAGTATGGATTCCGGGCTCGCGCTCCGCGCGCCCCGGAATGACGACCGGAGAGAGCAGGACATGACCAGACTCAGCACCGCCACCCGCAACAAGCTCAAGACCGTCTCGACGGCCACGGTCGCTACCGCGCTGTTCAAGCGCGGCCTGCGCATCCAGTGCATCCAGAACGTCCATCCGCTCAGCCCGGCGCAGCCGACCATGGTCGGCGAAGCCTTCACCTTGCGCTACATCCCAGCGCGCGAGGATCTCAACACCATCGAAGTGTTTCGCGACCGCGGCCATCCGCAGCGCAAGGCCGTCGAAGATTGTCCGCCCGGCGCCGTGCTGGTGATGGACAGCCGCAAGGACGCGCGCGCCGCCTCGGCCGGCGCCATTCTCGTGAGCCGCCTGCAGCAGCGCGGCGTCGCCGGCGTCGTCACCGACGGCGGCTTCCGTGACGCCGCCGACATTGCCAAGCTCGGCATCCCCGCCTTCCACCAGCGTCCGAGCGCGCCGACCAATCTCACCCTGCATCATGCGATCGAGATCAACGGCCCGATCGCCTGCGGCGACGCGCCGGTGTTTCCGGGTGACGTCATCCTCGGCGATTCCGACGGCGTCATCGTCATCCCCGCCCATCTCGCCGACGAGATCGCGGACGAGACGTTCGAGATGACCGCGTTCGAGGATTTCGTTGCCGAGGAAGTTGCCAAGGGCCGCTCGATCCTCGGCCTCTATCCCGCGACGGATCCGCAGACGCCCGCCGACTTCGCGGCGTGGCGCGCGAAGCACAACCGGTAGCAGTCATGTCCTCCGCTGTTGTCCCGGCCTTGAGCCGGGAGCCATAACCACAGGGCGACGTGACTACGAAGGACGCAGCTCCAGCGCGCTCAGAAACGGACGGCGATGGTTACGGGTCCCTGCGTTCGCAGGGACGACACCGGTGTTCAGGCGAGAGTTTGCCTCAGATCGGATTGCAGCCCATCGCCGCTCACGCCGTCCGATCTGCCAGACCCACCGCCCATAGCGCGAACGCGTAGACGATCGCGACCTCGTCCAGCCGGTTGAAGCGGCCGGAGGCGCCGCCGTGGCCGGCGCCCATGTTGGTGCGCAGGAGGACCGGCCCGCCGCCGGTCATCGTCGCGCGCAGCTGCGCGATCCACTTTGCAGGCTCCCAATAGGTGACGCGCGGGTCGGTCAGTCCGGCCATCGCGAGGATCGCGGGATACTCCTTGGCGGCGACGTTGTCGTAGGGCGAGTAGGACAGGATGGTGCGGAAATCCTTCTCGCTCTCGATCGGGTTGCCCCATTCGGGCCATTCCGGCGGCGTCAGCGGCAGGGTATCGTCGAGCATCGTGTTCAGCACGTCGACGAACGGCACCTCGGCGACGATGCCGGCGAACAGCTCGCCCGCGCGGTTGGCGACCGCGCCCATCAGCATGCCACCGGCGCTGCCGCCATGGCCGACGATGCGCCTGGCGCTGGTGTAGTTCGCCGCGATCAGCGCCCGTGCACAGGCAGCGAAGTCGTCGAAACTGTTGGTCTTCTTCTCGCGCTTGCCGTCGAGATACCAGCCCCAGCCCTTGTCGGTGCCGCCGCGGATATGGGCGATGGCGTAGACGAAGCCGCGGTCGACCAGCGACAGCCGGTTGGCCGAGAACGAGGCCGGCATCGCGTGGCCATAGGAGCCGTAGCCATAGAGCAGCAGCGGCGCCGAGCCGTCGGCGTTGAGGTCGCGCCGGTGCAGCAGCGACACCGGCACCTCGGCGCCGTCCTCCGCCTTGGCCATGATGCGCGTGGTGACGTAGTCGGCCGGATTGTGCCCGGACGGAATCTCCTGGCGCTTGCGCAAGGTCTTCGCGCGCGTCACCATGTCGTAGTCCCACACCTCCGACGGCGTCGTCATCGACGAATAGGCAAAGCGCAGATTGGTGGTGTCGAACTCGTAGGAGCCCATCGCGTCGAGCGAATAGGCGCCTTCGTCGAAGGCGATGGCGTGCTCCTCGCCGGATGCGAGATCGCGGATGACGATCGACGGCAGCGCATTGGCGCGCTCCAGCCGCACGAGGTGCCCGGCATACAGATCGTGGTCGAGTACGTAGATGCCGGCGCGGTGCGGAATGAGGTCGCGCCAGTTGGCGCGCTCGGGCGCGGACAGCGGCGCGGTGACGATCTTGAAGTCGATGGCGCCGTCGGCATTGGTCAGGATGAACAGCTCATCGCCGCGGTCGGCGATCGAATATTGCACGCCGTTCTCGCGCGCGGCCACGAGGCGCGGCGGCGCCTCGGGAGCATCGAGATCGATCAACCGTTGTTCGGACGTCTCGTGGTCGCCGCCGGCGATGACGCAGAACCGGCCCGACGTCGACTCGTGCACATGGGTGAACCAGCCCGTGTCCTTCTCCTCGTACACCAGCGCGTCTTCGGCCTGCCTGGTGCCGAGCTTATGCCGCCACACCTGCATCGGGCGGTGATTGTCGTCGAGCTTGACGTAGAAGAAGCTCGTGCAATCGCGTGACCACACCACACCGCCGTCGGTCTCCTCGACCACGTCGTCGAGATCGTTGCCGCTATCCCAGTCGCGGACGCGGATGGTGAAATATTCGGAGCCCTTGGTGTCGGCGCTCCAGGCGACGCGCTTGTGGTCGTGCGAATGCCTGCTGCCGCCGAACTTGAAATAGTCGTGGCCTCGCGCCAGCGCATCGCCATCGAGCCCGATCGTCTCCGCCCCGCCGTTGCGCGGCGTCCGGCAGAACAGCTCGTGCTGGCCGCCCTCGCGATATTTGCGGAAATAGGCGTAGGGCCCGTCCGGCGACGGCACCGAGGAATCGTCCTCCTTGATGCGGCCGCGCATCTCCGCGACGAGCTTCTTCTGCAGCGGTGAGGTGTGGCCGAGCACGGATTCCGCATAGGCGTTCTCGGCCTCGAGATAGGCGCGGATATCAGCATCCAGCAGCGACGGATCGTGCAGCACCTCCTGCCACCGCGCGTCTTTCAGCCACGCATAGTCGTCGCTTACGGTGATGCCGTGACGGGTGAAGCTGTGCGGATGGCGCGGCGCCACCGGCGCCTTGGTGCTCAAGTCGGTCATGTCGTCCTTTACGGGGTCACGCTCTCGCCGAGCCATTGGATCGCGGCGTCGAGGCCGCCGCGGCCGTGCGGAATCTTCAACGCCACCAGCGCCATTTCGATCACGCCGAGCGTGCCCAGCACCATCGGCGCGTTGACATGGCCCATATGGGCGATGCGGAACGCCTGGCCCTGGAGATCGCCGATCCCGGTGCCGAGCACGACGCCGCACTGCTCCTTGCAGTAGGCCTGCAACACGGCCGGATCATAACCTTCGCCGACCAGCACAGTGGTCACGGTGTTGGAGCGCTCGGCGGCGTCTGCGATGTTGAAGCCGATCACCTGGCCCTCGCTCCACTTCGCCACCGCGCGGCGCACGGCCTCAGCCAACAGCTCATGGCGGCGGAAGGCATGCGGCAGTCCTTCGGCGAACAGCATGTCCATGGCTTGGCGCAGTGCGAACAGCAGATGCACCGGCGCGGTGCCGCCATATTTGCGATAGTGCTCGGTGCCCTCGCGCTCGCTCCAGTCCCAATAGGGCGTGCGCATGTTGGCGCGCTTGTGCGCCTCGAGCGCGCGGTCATTGGCCGCGACGAAGCCGAGACCCGGCGGCGTCATCAGGCCCTTCTGCGACCCGGACATCGCGACGTCGATGCCCCAGGCATCCATCTCGAACGGCATGCAGCCGAGCGAGGCCACGGTGTCGACCATGTAGAGTGCCGGATGGCCCGCGGCCTTGATGGCGCGGCCGATCGCCTCGACGTCGTTGACGACGCCGGACGCCGTATCGATCTGCGCCACCACGATCGCCTTGATGCTGTGCTCCTTGTCGGCGCGCAGCCGCGCCTCGACCTCGGCCGGCCGCACCGCGCGGCGCCAGTCGCCGCGGAGCACTTCGACCTCGGCGCCCATCGCGCGCGCCGCATTGCCCCAGCCGATCGCGAAGCGGCCGCTCTCCAGCACCAGCACCTTGTCGCCGCGCGCCAGCACGTTGGAGAGCACCGCCTCCCAGGCGCCGTGACCGTTGGCGATGTAGATGTAGGTCTTGCCCTTGGTGGCGAACAGCCGGCCGAGATCGGACATGATGCCGTCGGTCAACTCGACCATCTGCTTGGAGTAGATGTCGAGCGCGGGGCGGTGCATCGCCTGCAGCACCTCGTCGGGCATCGTGGTGGGTCCCGGGATGGCCAGAAACTCCCGGCCCGCGCGAACGGTCATTGTCAGTGTCCTCGGCGATGTGGTTTGGCGGTTGAGGGTGGTGACGGGCTCTCGCACACGGCCGGCCCATGGTCGTTTTACGTGGCGCGGCGCATTAAGAAAAGCCGGAGAAGCCGGGGGGCTGGCATGCCCCGGCAGGCCGGCGGGTCGGGCCGTCAGCGCCTCGTTTCGCGGCAGCCGGCGGCCTCGGCCTCCTCGACCGAGCAGAACCAGCGGGTGCCCTTGGCGACGTGCATCTTGATCTGCGCGTACCAGCGGCTCTGCGGCGTGTGATAGATGCACTCGCCGGCGCCGTTGACATTGCCCTTGATGGTGCAGTCCGGCGAGGGCGCGACCGGGCCCGAGGCCGAGGCGAGCAGGATTTTGCGCGCGCCCTCCGGCGGGTTGGTGGCCCCGAGGATCGCAGTCTTCTTGTTGCGCACGCGCCAGTCCCATGGCGCGATGAACGCGCCCTGCCACATGCCGGCCTTGGCTGCGCGCGCCTCCGCCTCGTCGGGCTCGTAGTCATGCGAGAGGGTGCGATAGGCCAGCGCCCAGCCGCTGCGCACCAGCCATTTCTGGATGTCCTCGCCATCGACGTCGCAGCGCGCGACCTGGCGGCCGCGGCGGTCGATCGAGCGCGGATGGCAGGTCCAGCTCTTGCCGTCGACGTACTTGATCAGCTCGTCACGCGCCGCCACGCCGCAGGTCCAGCGCTCGCCGTTCTTGTTGAGGCAGAGCTGATCCACGGAGGGCGCGTCGATGCCGCCGAGCCGGATGCGGGTGGTCCCGATCGTGATCCCATCGGCCTCACGGATCTTGGGAATCCCGGTGATGTCGGCCGCGGACGCGACGGAGGGCAGCAGCAGGAGGAGCGCAAGCAAAGCTGGTTTCATCGACATCAACGGGCGCGGGTCGTCCTTGGGGATGGGAAGGCTGGAGCAATTGTGCGGCGGATCGGCCCGCGGTTCCAGCGCCGTGATTGGCTGAGCCGCTCAACTTCGCGCGATGGCGGGCTGAGAGAAGGGCGACTCGAGCTATCACCTCGACGGCAGTGCGCTCCCTTTCCCGCAAGGGGGAGGGGAGCCGACCGCCATCACTCCCTCACCGCACGACGACCCGCCGCGCCAGCGCCAGGCCCATCAGCACGAAGGCAGATGTCACCTCAGGGCCGCCGACCAGGATCCGGGTCGGGGTCTTCATCTTGTTCCACTCATAGGCGCGGTACGGATGCCGCCGGCCACCCTCGCCGAACGACGTCACGATGCAATGCACTGCGGGCGCGAAGCTCGCCGCAGCGCCGCCGAGATGGCCGAGCGCGATCAGCGCCAGCGCGGCGTCGAACGGGTTCATCTCGCGGCCGACCAGCTCGTCCTCGACATAGGCCAGCACGCGCAGACGAATGAGCTCGAACGCGCCGTCGGGATCGATCGCCTGCCGCGCCGCCGGCGGCAGCGCCATGAAGGCGTGGTAGCAGCGGCCGAAATAGGCGCAGTACAGCTCCGGCAGATAATAGATGTGCGAGCGGGGGTCGGCGAAGGCGCCGCTCAGCACCAGCCGCTGCTGGAAGCCGACGATCCGCCTGACGACGTCGAGCCGGGCTTGCGTCTCCAGGATCTGCCAGCGCCCGAGATTGCGGAACGATACCTCGAGCACGTCGAGGTTCAACGTCGGATCGAGATCATTGCCGTAGGGCCGCTCGCCGGCCAGGCTGTCGATCCAGGTCGCGACACCGCCTTCATAGTCGATGTTGTCGTTGATCGGCACCGTCACGCGCGGCTCGTTGCCGCCGGCGCGCACCTGGTAGCCCGCATAGAAATCCAGCAGCGGCTGGCTCAACATCGGATCCTCCGAGCCGGCCTGCGTCGCCGCCGAGAACGAGCACGCCGTGGTGTCGCAATCCGGCACGTAGACGCCGAAGCCGAGGTCCTGCTTGATCTGGGTGAAGAAGCGCGAGAAGCGCGGATGCGGCGGCGGCGCCAGCGCGGTGACGACATTGTAGCTCTTGCCGTCGGCGCCGCGCACCTCCTCGCGGCTGATGGTCAGGCAGAACTCGACCATGGCGGCGATGGCGCTGCGCGCCGCGCTTGTCTGCTCCGATGACGCGAGGCCCGTCTCCAGATAGCTCAGCAGCGCCTCGGTGAAGAACGCGTCGTAATAGGCCGAGCGGTGGCGGATCTGCACCGGCTCCCACATCGGCTCGGCGATGCCGCGCCACGGCGGATTGATCACCGCGGCCGCCGGCGATCGCGCGATGAAGACGCGGGCGAGGTTGAACAGCAAGGTCGAGTTCTTGTAGCCGCGGGCGTCGAGCCCCTGCAGCGCCATCTTGACCTCGCGGCCCTTCATGTCGGGATCGCCGATCAGGTTGAAGGCGGCATAGGTCGGGATGAAGCCATTGCGGCTGAACGAGCCGAGCAGATCGGCGCCACAGGCCCGGATCACGCGATCGACCTCGCCGGCCGGCGGCATGGCCGCCGCCGCAGTCCGGCGCGGCGGGGCAGGGTGGTGCAAGGCGACGCTGTCGACCAGATCGGCGACGGGGCGGCCGACCTGCTCCCAGTCCGGCGTCGGATTGTCGCGGGCAAGAACCAGCGCCTCGCGCAGCGCATTGAGAACAGCGGGATCGTTCAACTCGGGCAGGCCGGCACGGCGCAGCAATGCGCGCAGCGCCGGGTTCCCGAGCGCGGTCCGGTAGAATTTCGACAGATGCGGGTCGCCGCTGCCGGGCCGGCGCAGGATGGGATCGCAGACCTCGTACAGCGAGGGCCCATCCTTCCGGGCCGTCAGTGCGCGACAGGCCGCGCCGGCGAAATACTGGAAACTCAAGCGAGGACTCGCGGGTTGTCGAAGGCGGGACGAGCGGCATGCGTTGCTCGAGACGCCCGGCAAACGGCGCGTCACGCGCATGCATCGGGCAAACTGACACGCTGGACGGCCAAAGACAACGTGACGGCGGTCACGGCGCGGGAGGCGGATTTGGCGGCAATGTGGTCTCCCGGCGGTCCGTCCGGGGCCGTTTGGAGATCGCCGCCATGGTTAAATTTGCGTTTCTCTTCAAGTGCTTGAAAAGTCAATGGTGTTCCGATGTTGCTTGGGATGCGCGTTCGGGTTAAGCCTTTCTTCGTTGCGGCGCCGCAATTTGCGCGCATTGAGACGACACATCGTCTCGCAACCCCTCAAACCTCAGAGGCGCCAGCGCGACCAAAGGGTGCACCCCTTTGGCATCGATGGGCAGGCTCGGACCAGGATTGACGTGATGACCGCAAGGCAGCCTTCTCTTTCCCGCCGATCGGCCGTGATCGCCGCCGCGCTTCTCTGCACGGTGTCGCTCGCGATCGGCGCGCATGCTGCCCTGAACAAGCGTTCGCTCGAGGCGCCCAAGGCCGCGGCCTCCGAGCAGAGCAGCGTGGCGACCGGCAACGGCGCGCGCCTCGCGCTCGTGATCGGCAATGGTCACTATCCCGACGCGAACGCGCCGCTCGTCCAGCCGATCAACGATGCCCGTGCGCTGACCGGCGCGCTGCGCCGCGACGGCTTCGACGTCGATGTCGTCGAGGATGCCAACAAGGACGACATGGCCCGCGCGGTCGAGCGCCTGAAGGCCAGGATCAAGCCCGACTCGGTCGTGATGCTGTTCTTCGGTGGCTACGCCATCCAGGCCGGACGCGAGAGCTACATGATCCCGGTCGACGCCAAGATCTGGCGGGAAGCCGACGTGCGCCGCGACGGCACCAGCATCGAGCGCCTGCTCGATACCGTCCGCGAGCAGGGCGCGCGCGCCAAGCTGGTGGTGATCGACGCCGCCCGCCGCAATCCCTATGAGCGCCGCTTCCGCGCCTATTCGCACGGCCTGGCGCCGATCAATGCGCCGGCCAACGCCCTGATCCTGTCGTCGGCGACGCCGGGCAAGGTGCTGGACGATCCGAAGGGCCAGAACAGCGTGCTGGTCACCGAGTTGCTGAACCAGCTCGGCAAGAGCCCGAGCGCCGAGACCGTGTTCAACAAGACCCGCAACGCCATCGCCCGCAGCTCCGACGGCGAGCAGGTGCCGACCGTGTCATCCTCGCTGGTCGAGGACATCCGCTTCAGCGCCGACGTCGCCAACGCCGGCAGCTGAGCTTAGCCTGTCCCGCGCCTGAGATGCTCCGCCCTCTCGGCGGCCTCCCACCCTCCCCTGGAGGGGGAGGGTCGCCTCACGGCGAGCGAAGCGAACCGTGGGGCGGGGTGGGGTGATCTCTCCACTTGCACCGTCATCCCTGGCTCCACCCCACCCCGCCGCACGACGCTGGCGCGCCGCACGACGACCCTCCCCCTCCAGGGGAGGGTGGGGCCCCTCAGACCCCTGCGGCGTCGCGTCTTTCAATTGCTCGCCATCACCGGCCGGACCGGGTCGCCCTCGCGCAGCAGCGCGCCGGCGCGGGTGACGACGACGTCGCCCTCGGCGAGGCCGTCGCGGATCTCGACCTGGCCGCCGGCCATCAGGCCGATCTCGACCCGCTTGGTCTCGATCCGCTGAGCCCGGACCACCTGCACCACCGTGCCGTCGGGATCGTACAGCACGGCGGTCAGCGGCACCGCAACGCCGCAGCTCTGGCCGATCTTGATCACGGCGCGGCCGAACGAATGGACCAGCAACCGCGCCGTGCCGGTGATGCCGATGAAGGCCTGGCCGAGCTGGCTGTTCGGCTCGACGGTCGGCGCCACCCTTCGGATCTTGCCCTCGACCTCGCCGGCCCCGACGATGCGGATCCGCGCCGTCTGGTTGACCGCGAGCTTGCCGAGCTGGGCTGATGGCACCAGGCCGACGAGATCATATTCGTTGCGGGCGAGAATCGAGAACAGCGCCTCGCCGCGACCGGAGGCGAACGCCCCGATGGTGGCGCTCGACGACAGGATGGTGCCCGCGACCGGCGCCTGGATCATGATCGTGCCGCCCTCCGGCGGCGTCAGCCGCGCCAGGTTCTGTCCGGCCGTGACGGTGTCGCCGGCATCGACCAGCACCTCCGCGACCTTCAGGCCGGGACGATCGGGCCTGACGGCCGTCTCGTCGCGCGCCAGCACCATGCCGGACACCTCGACCGTGTTGTCGAAGCAGGCCTTGGTCGCCTTGAGCACGCTGACCGCGGCGCCCTTCGGCGCGCCGTCATCGGCTGCCGCAGCCTGGATCATCGCCAGCAGGCCGGCGGCGGCGAGCATCGGCATCCGGCGCATCGTGGCGGCAATTGCGGCATGTCCCATCCGAAACCGATCCTCGCGAACCCAATTCATTGCACGGCTGTCGCCGGGATAGCAGACGCACCGCCGCCGGGCCAGCCGACCCGCGTCCCTGGTAGTCGCGCCAGGATGCCGCGACGTTCATCCGATGGTGCCGAACTTCTCGGCCGGGTCCACGTTGACGCTGCCGAATGTCAGCCGTCTTTCACTTGGGACTCACGACCATGCTTCGGCTCTGGATACCGCTTCTGCTCTGCGCCGTCGTCGTCACGCCTGCGGTCTCCGCCGAGCTCACCGCCGACGCCGTCAACAGCGCCGAGCTGCGCAAGCGGCCGCCTGCCGAGGAGAAGATGGATCCGGTGGCGATCCGCGCCCAGGTGCTGCTCGATCGCGCGCATGTCTCTCCCGGCGAGATCGACGGCCGCTTCGGCGACAATGCGCGCAAGGCGCTCGCCGCGTTCGCGCGCACCAAGGAGCTTGCCGGTGATGCGAAGCTGACGCCCGAGCTGTGGGAGGCGCTGCTGCGCGGCGACCAGGCGCCGGCGATCGTCTCCTACACGATCACCCGCGACGATGTGAAAGGGCCGTTCCTGAAGAAGCTGCCGCAGCACATGGAGGACATGAAGGACCTGCCGGCGCTCGGCTACACCTCGCCGCGCGAGGCGCTGGCCGAGAAATTCCACATGAGCGAAGCGCTGCTGTCGGCGCTCAATCCGAAAGCCAGCTTCGACAAGGAGGGCGAGCAGATCGCCGTCGCCAATGTGATCAGGCCGGACGAGAAGGCGCCGGAGATCATGCGGCTCGACATCAGCAAGGACGCCGGCACGGTGCAGGCGTTCGACCGCGACGGCAAGCTGGTGGCGGTGTTTCCCGCCACGGTCGGCAGCGACGAAAAGCCGACGCCCGACGGCACCTTCAAGGTCACCTCGCGGGATGCCGATCCCAACTACCGCTACAATCCGGACTACGAGTTCAAGGGCGTCAAGTCGCGCAAGCCGTTCACCATCAAGCCCGGCCCGAACAACCCGGTCGGCGCCTATTGGATCGGCCTGTCGGCCGGCAACGGCTACGGCATCCACGGCACGGCCGAGCCGTCCAAGGTCGGCAAGTCGGAGTCGCATGGCTGCGTGCGGCTGACCAATTGGGACGTGCGATTCCTCGGCGACCACCTGGCGAAGAAGGCGAAGGTGGAGCTGCATTGAATGTTCACAATCATTCCGGGGCGGTTGGATTGCTTCGTCGCTTCGCTCCTCGCAATGACGGAGCACGTCAATCTGCATCTGCGCGTAGCGGCCAATTTATTCAGTCATCTCAACTTGATCTGGGCCGTCCAGATGTTCGGTAAAAAAGAAATCGCTTGTGCCGTCGGGCAAATCAGGTGGAGACTTCCGCCCGTCCCGCCTCATTGAAGAGGGGCGCTTTCGCGAACGTCACGACGCGTTGAGGTGGGATGCGATGGCCGCGGCGGGGCGCAGCGTGAGAGCACGCGGACGTACGCCATGCTGCGGACGGTGAAGTCGCAGGGTCCTGGCCTCCCGACGCTGAGGTCCGCGCGGCGCGCGTGATGCGCGCGTCGTCGCCACGGTGACAAACAAGCCGGTCACCGAGGAGACTGCGTATAAATCGTAAAGCCATCGCGCAGGGAGGGCCGGGTCATTCCGGCTGTACCTGTGGTTCTGCCGCCTGCATTTTTTCTCGCAGGCGGACCGCAGGCCTCAGCCGAGGCCTGGCTCTCCCTGCGCCCTCTGTTCAGAAGAGGGTGTCTCGATGAGTAAAGCTCGGACGCGAAACGCGCCGCGAGACCGAAGTGTCATGTTCGCGCGGCGCTTCGTCGATCACCCGCGCAGGCGGGTGGTCCAGTACGCCGCGGCCGTGGTGATTGAGCCTGTCCGTCTCGGAGTCCTGGATCGCCCGTTCGAGCCGGGCGATGACGGCGAAGAAAATCAGCACCGCCTCGGGATGGCGGAAACGATGCTCATTCCTGTCACGTCACTTGGTCCTGCCGCGCCGCTATCTCGCAAACGACCGAGACGGCGCCACATGCAGTGCGTAGGCATCGGCCGCCTCGCTCACGCGCGGATAGAGTTCGGTCACCAGCGGATCGTGGCCCGGAATGAATCGATCCGGATGCCCGGCGAGGCGCTCGATGATCTCCCAGCCCTGGATCATGTCGCCGATGTTGAGCACGATCGGAAACGGGCTGCGGCGCTGCAGGTTGGCGTAGTAATGCGCGGCGTCGGAGGCGAGCACGACCGGGCCGCGCGCGGTGTCGACGCGCACCACCTGCAGCCCGTCGGAATGGCCGCCGACCCGGTGCACGGTGACGCCCGGCGCGACCTCGCCGTCGCCGTTGTGGAAGGTGACGCGCTCGCCATAGACGTGGCGCACCATGGTGGTGACGTGCTCGACCGTGAACGGGTAGCGCAGCATGCCGTTGCACATGCAGCGTCCGGTCGCATACGCCATCTCGCGCTCCTGCAGGTGAAAGCGCGCGTTCGGGAAGCGGTCGAGATTGCCGGCGTGATCGTAGTGCAGATGGGTCACGATGATGTCGCGGATGTCGGCCGCCGCGACGCCGAAGGAAGCGAGCGCATCGATCGGATCGCGCGTCAGGGTGCGATGGCGGATCTCGGCCTCCGCGGCGTTGAAGCCGGTGTCGACCAGGATGTCGCGCCCGTCACGGCGGATCAGCCACACGAAATAGTCGAGGTCCTGCGCCGTGCTGTCGTGCGGATCGGGCTGCAGGAAGTTCATGTGCGGCGTGCGCGGCGACATCGTCGCGTAGCGCAGCGCGTAGATCTCGGCGGCGTTCCCCATGATGGCCTTCTCGTTGGTTGGGCACGGCAACCATCGAGCCATCGGCACGGATCGAGGTCAATCGCATCGAGGTCAATCGCGGTGCTCGTCGAACCGGACGCTGCGCTGCCGCGACACAGCGTGAGGCATCTCACATTTCAAGCCATTGGGATCGTTGCATGGTCCGCTCGTGTCATGGCCCGCAGCTCGCAAGAGGCTCCTGCGGGCGGTCGCCGCCTCAGACGATTCGTCAACCTCTGCAAGCGGTTGACGTGCCGTCACGGCGATTTGATAATGCCTGACGCGTGGGATATGGTCGCCGCGGCGCAAGCTGGACGGCGCCTGATTGCTGACCGCTGGACCGCCATCGTGATGACTTTCCGCCTGCTGTTGCCGCTCGGCCTGATGTTCTCCGTCGCGTTTTCGGCCGTTGTCTCCTGGCCCGCGCACGCGGCCGGCGACCGCTTCGCCCTGGTGATCGGCAATGCGAAATATCCGGATGCCGAGGCGCCGCTCAAGGAACCGGTCAACGATGCCCGCGATCTCACCGACGAGTTGAAGCGCGACGGTTTCAGCGTCGAGACGCTGGAAAATGCCGGCGGCGACGCGATGCGCCGCGGCCTCGATCGGCTCTATGGCAAGATCAAGCCGGGCTCGGTGGCGCTGCTGTTCTTCTCCGGCTACGGCATCCAGTCGAGCCGACAGAGCTACATGATCCCGGTCGATGCGCAGATCTGGCAGGAGGCCGACGTGCGGCGCGACGGCATCGGCCTCGAGCAGGTGCTGCAGGAGATCAACAGCCGCGGCGCCGGCGTGAAGATCGCGCTGCTCGATGCTTCCCGGCGCAATCCCTATGAGCGCAGGTTCCGCACCGCCTCGGCCGGCCTCGCGCCGGTCATCGCACCGAGCGGTACTTTGGTGATGTACTCGGCGGCGCTGTCCGCTGTCGTGACGGATGGCGGGCGCGATCGCAGCCTGTTCGTGCAGGAGCTCCTGAAGGAGATCCGCGTTCCCGACCTCACCGCCGAGGAGACGCTGAACCGCACCCGCGTCGGCGTCACCCGCGCCTCGCGCAGCGAGCAGGTGCCGTGGATCTCGTCGTCGTTGGCGGAGGACTTCTCCTTCGTGCCGGGCAATGGCGGCGTCAGGCCGCCGCCGGCCGAGAGCAATGCCGCGCCGGCGCCTGCACCTGTACCTGTACCTGCGCCAACCCCGACGCAGGTCGTGGTGGCGCCGCCGGTGCCGTCGCCGCTGCCGCCGGCTCCGCCCGCGCCGCAGCCGACGCCGGTGCAGAAGGTGGACACCCCGTCGCCCGCGCCGGTTGCTCCGGCGCCGCCGGCGCCCGCGCCATCTCCCGTGATCGCGAACGTCGCGCCCGCTGCGCCCGCGGCCCCAGCAGCGCCCGCGCAGGATCCGTTCGCCGACGATCCGACGATCAAGAGCCTGAGCGCCAAGATCGCGGCCAATCCGGAGGATGCTGGCGCGCTGTACCGGCGCGGCCAGGTGTATGCGAGCAAGGGCGCCTACGCGCAGGCGATCCGCGATTTCGACGACACCATCCGGATCAATCCGAAGGACGTCGAGGCGCTCAACAACCGCTGCTGGGCGCGCACCGTCGTCGGCGAGCTGCAACCTGCGCTGCGCGACTGCAACGAGGCGCTGCGGCTGCGGCCGAATTTCGTGGACGCGCTCGACAGCCGCGGGCTGGTCAACCTCAAGAGCGGCGCGGTCAAGAACGCCATCGCCGATTTCGATGCGGCGCTGAAGATCAACCCGCGGCTGACGTCGTCATTGTACGGCCGCGGTCTCGCCAAACAGCGTAACGGCGCCGCGCAGGAGGGGGCGCTCGACATCGCCAACGCCAAGGCGATGGACCCCAACATCGTCCGCGAGTTCGAAGCCTACGGCGTGCGCTGATTTGTTGCGCGCGTCGGCCGGCCGGCTCGAACCATGCGGCAGGCCGGACCGACATAACAGCGAACAGCCGGGTGTCGCGCCGGGCGCGGCGGAGACCGGGACGATCAGTTCGCGTGAGGAGGGATTGGCAATGACCGCACCGAAAACGAATTCGACCATGACCGCCGGCCTGACGGCTCTCCTGGCCGCGACGGTCCTGAGCGCGGCCGCGTCGCTGAGCGCGATGCCGGCCTTCGCCGCCGATGATGTCAGTGAGGATCAGATCGTCCGCGCCCTGGCCGGGCCGAAGAGGCCGCTGACCCGGGGACTGTCGATGTCGCCGCCGTCGGAGGCCATACCCGCGGTCGCGCCGGAGCAGGACAAGTTCCTGCAGAGCATTCGCGGCCGCTCGACGCGGTCGCTGTCCACTGCCGAGCGCGAGGAGATCGCGGCGGTCGCCAAGACCAAGCCGAACATCGACCTCGAGATCACCTTCGACTACAACTCCGCCAACATCAGCCAGAAGTCGCTGCCGTCGGTGCAGGCGCTCGGCCGGGCGCTGACCAACGCCGAGCTGAAAGGGTCGACCTTCGTCGTCGCCGGTCATACCGATGCCGCCGGTGGCGAGGCCTACAATCAGGATCTCTCCGAGCGCCGCGCCGATTCGATCAAGCGCTATCTGGTCGAGAAGTTCGGCATCGCCGGCGCCGACCTGGTGACGGTGGGCTATGGCAAGAGCAAGCTGAAGGATCCGAGCCAGCCGCTCGCCGAGGTGAATCGCCGCGTTCAGGTCGTCAACATGCAGAGCAAGACGGCGGCGGCCAAGTAGCGCCGCGTCCATCAAGCGCCGTCGGAGGTCGCGTGGCCGGAGATCGAGGTGGCCGGATGCGTCCCGCAGGATTGCGGGGCGCATCGCCTTGTCGGAGCGCGCCGTGCCAAATTCGCAGCATCCATAACCCGCATCTCGCGCCGACCGGATCACCCTGCCGATGAAGCTGCCAAAATCCCTCAAGTCCGCGGCCAGTGCGGTCGTCTTCGTGGCCCTGTTCGCCGGCTATTACTGGTATGAGCATCGTCCCCATCACACCGCCGAGGAGCCGCCGATGCAGGCCCAGGTGCTGGTGACCAAGGCGGTGAAGGCCTGCTTCTCAGATCTCGTGCGCGTCACCGGCTTCGTCCTGGCCCGCCGCGAGGCGGTGGTCGGCGCCGATCAGGAAGGCTCGCGGGTCATCGACGTTCTGGTCAAGGAGGGCGACACCGTTACCGAGAACCAGGAGCTGGCGCGCCTGACGCCGTCACCGCCGCAGCCGGGAGCGCCGGCGGCGGCCGCGAACCGGCCCGTGTCGCTGCGTGCGCCGGCCGCAGGACTCGTCACCGAGGTCCGCACGATCGCCGGTGCGCCGGCCTCGCCGCAGGCCGGTCCGATGTTCCGCATCGCCGTGAACAACGAGCTGGAGCTCGACGCCGAAGTTCCGAGCGTTCATCTCCTGAAGCTCGGCACGGGCGCGCCGGTGCGCATCACTCGCGACAACCTACCCGACATTGTCGGCCGCCTGCGCGTGGTGGCGCCGCAGGTCGACCGGACCACGCAGCTGGGCCATGTGCGCATCGCGCTGACCAGCAATCCGTCGCTCAAGCCCGGCATGTTCGCGCGCGCCAATATCGATGCCCGGCGGAGCTGCGGCGTCGCCGTGCCCAATACGGCGATCGATCATCTCACCATCCAGGTCGTGAAGGGCAACACGATCGAGACCCGCCGGGTGCGGGTCGGCCTGGTGTCGGATACGGCGAGCGAGATCCTCGACGGGCTGACAGAGGGAGAAATCGTGGTGGCCGACGCCGGCAGCTCGCTGCACGATGGCGACCAGATCAAGACCATGTTTGCCGAAGACATCGATCGCACGCGGGTACGCTGATGGCACTGAACATTTCGGCATGGTCGATCAGGAACCCGCTGCCGTCGATCCTCTTCTCCATCATCCTGCTGATCCTGGGCTGGATGAGCTTCACCAAGCTCGCGGTCACCCGGCTGCCGAACGCCGACATTCCGGTGATCTCGGTCGCGGTGGCGCAGTTCGGCGCGGCGCCGTCGGAGCTTGAATCCCAGGTCACCAAGATCATCGAGGACGGCGTCTCCGGCGTCGAGGGCGCGCGCCACATCCAGTCGCTGATCACCGACGGCCTGTCGGTGACGACGATTACGTTCGCGCTCGAGACCAACACCGATCGCGCCATCAACGACGTCAAGGACGCCGTCACCCGGGTTCGTTCCGACCTGCCGCAGAACGTCACCGAGCCGCTGATCTCGCGCGTCGACAAGATCGGCCTGCCGATCGTCACCTATGCGGCGATCTCACCGGGCAAGACCCCGGAGCAGCTGTCGTTCTTCGTCGACGACGTCGTCAAGCGCGAGCTGCAGGGCGTGCGCGGCGTCAGCCAGGTCGAGCGCATCGGCGGCGTCGAGCGCGAGATTCTGGTCTCGCTCGATCCCGACCGGCTGCAGGCCATGGGTCTCACCGCCGTCAATGTCAGCCAGAGTCTGCGCGGCACCAATGTGGACGTCGCCGGCGGCCGCGCCGAGATCGGCAAGAACGACCAGGCGATCCGCACGCTTGCCGGCGCCAAGACGCTGAACGAGCTGTCCAACACGATGATTCCCTTGTTCGGCGGCGGCGAGGTCCGGCTCGCCGATCTCGGGACGGTCACCGACACGATTGCCGATCGGCGAACCTTTGCGCGCTTCAACGGCGAGCCGGTGGTCGCGCTCGGCATCAAGCGCGCCAAGGGCGCCAGCGACGTGGTCGTCGCCGCCGCGGTCCAGAAGCGCATCGACCAGGTCAGGGCCGCCCATCCCGACGTCGAGCTGAAGCTGATCGATACGTCGGTCGATTTCACCAAGGGCAATTACGAAGCGGCGATCTCGACCCTGTTCGAGGGCGCGATCCTGGCCGTCATCATCGTGCTCTTGTTCCTGCGCGACTTCAGGGCCACGGTGATCGCGGCGATCTCGCTGCCGCTGTCGATCTTTCCGGCCTTCTGGGCGATGGATATTCTCGGCTTCTCGCTGAACATGGTGTCGTTCCTGGCGATCACGTTGTCGACCGGTATTCTCGTCGACGACGCCATCGTCGAGATCGAGAACATCGTGCGCCACATGCGGATGGGGAAGTCGCCCTATCGCGCGGCGCTCGATGCCGCCGACGAGATCGGGCTCGCGGTCATCGCGATCAGCCTCACCATCATCGCGATCTTTGCGCCGGCGAGCTTCATGTCCGGCATCGCCGGACAGTTCTTCAAGCAGTTCGGCATCACCGTCTCGGTGCAGGTGTTCTTCTCGCTGCTGGCGGCGCGCTTCGTCACGCCGATGCTGGCGGCCTACTTCCTCAAGGACCACAAGCACGACGATCCGCCGCCGGGGTTCATCCTGCGTGCCTATCAGCGCATCGTGACGTGGTCGGTAAAGCACTACTTTGTCACGGTGCTGCTCGGCATCGGGATCTTCGCTGCCTCGATTTGGAGCACGACGCTGCTGTCGCAAGGGTTCCTGCCGGCGCAGGACGCGGCGCGATCGCTGCTCGCGATCGAGCTGCCGCCAGGCGCGCAGCTCGCCTACACCGAGAAGGTCACCGAGGACATCGTCGCGCGCCTGCGCAAGCGGCCCGAGGTCCGCAGCGTGTTCGTCGACGGCGGCCGGCTTCAGGGCGCGATGGAGGTTCGTCGCGCCGGAATGATCGTCAACTACACGCCGAAGACCGAGCGCAAGATCACCCAGAAAGAGCTCGAGCTCGAGATCACCAAGGATCTCGAAACCATTCCGGACATCCGTTTCTGGTTCACAGACGAAAATGGTCTGCGCCCGATCAAGCTGGTGCTGACGGGCTCGGATCCCAAGCTGGTCGACAACGTTGCGAGCGAGCTCGCCTCGCAGATGAGGCGGATTCCGATCATCTCCAACGTGGTGTCGGACACTTCGCTCGACCGGCCGGAGTTGCGGGTGCAGCCGCGCGCGGATCTGGCGGCACGTCTGGGCGTTTCGACCGAAAGCCTGTCGCAGACGATCCGCGTCGCCACGATCGGAGATGTTGGACCTGCGCTGGCGAAGTATGACGCCGGCGGCCGGCTGGTCCCGATCCGGGTGCAGCTCGAGGACGCGGCGCGCAGCGACGTGAAGATCCTCGAACAGTTGCGGGTGCCGCTCGGGCAGTACGGCGAAAAGGGCGGCGTGCCGCTGGCCGTCGTCGCCGACATCAAGCTCGACCAAGGCCCGACCAGCATCAGCCGCTACGATCGCGGGCGGCAGGCCACCGTCGCCGCCGACCTCGTCGGACTTGCGGCGCTCGGCGATGCAACCAAGCAGATCGACGAGCTGCCGGTCAGAAAGAGCATGCCGGCCAGCGTCAAGCTGATCCCGTCCGATGATGCCGAAAGCTTGAACGAGCTGGCGTCGGGCTTCATCACGGCGATCACGGCGGGCCTGATGATCGTCTACGCCGTGCTGGTGCTGCTGTTCGGCACCTTCCTGCAGCCGATCACGATCCTGTTCTCGCTGCCGTTGTCGATCGGCGGTGCGATCGCCGCGCTGATGCTGACGGGCAAGCAGCTCACCATCCCCGTCTATATCGGCATGATGATGCTCATGGGCATCGTCACCAAGAACGCGATCATGCTGGTCGAGTTCGCGGTCGAGGCGATCCATGCCGGCGTCAGGCGTGACGAGGCGATCATCGATGCCGGCATGAAGCGGGCCCGTCCGATCGTGATGACCACGATCGCGATGGTCGCCGGCATGATGCCGAGCGCGCTCGCGGTCGGTGCCGGCGGCGAATTCCGCTCGCCGATGGCGCTCGCGGTGATCGGCGGGCTGGTGTTCTCGACCGTGCTGTCGCTGTTGTTCGTGCCGGCGATGTTCCTGGTGATGGACGATGTCGGCGCGTTGTTCGCCCGCCTTGGCCGCAAGCTGATCGTCTCTTCCGGCGATGCCGCCGACGAGGCGCAGTCCGGCCATGGGCCGGAGGCGGCGCATCAGCCAAAGCCGCCGCCGTCGGCGATGTCGCCGGCTGCGGAATGAGATGACGTGCCGGAACGAGCTGTTTCAGTTCGCGGTCGAGGGCATGCGGCGGCGTGCGCTGAGATCGAGACCCCCGCTCGGGGCGCCGTCGACTGGCGCGGCGGTCTCAGGCGGCACGATCAGGGCAACGAAGCCCTGGCTGGCGCCTTCCAGGCCGAACAGCTTGGTCCGGAGCGTGAAATCGGCCCGCACCGAACGCCGCGCCTGCGCCGCCGCGGCTTGCATGCCGGAGATGCAGGAGATGTCGGTGTCGTAGCACAGCGCCGCCCAGCCCTGCGCAGTCAGCGCTTCGGACGGAGGTTGCAGCTCATGCGGGTGCACCAGCGCCATTTCATAGTGCGGATGGTCGGGACTGTAGAACGCTGCGGCAAAGGCGAGGCCGTCATCGCCGCCGACGGAGACAAGGGCGCCGTTCGATGCCGTCTGCCACAGGCGGTCCAGCTCGGTCACGGCCGGCTCGTAGAAGTTGCGACCCTCGTTCAACGGAACGTAGTTCCGGTACAATGCATGGAGGGGCGCTACGACGGTGGCCGCGAATGCCGCGATCGCGATCGTCGCCACGGCGAGATTGATCGTGATGTCGCGGGGGGCGTGATAGCTCGCGCCGCACACGATCACGATGACGAACAGAAAGACGCCCTGCAGGCCCCACAGCGGCGGCATGTCGGTGCCGAACACGATCGAGACCAGTGCGGGGAACACTACGGTCCCGATGCTGATCATCGCCAGCAGCTGGAGTCCGGAGTTGAGGCTGAGCGCATCGTTCAGCACGCGGGTGGGGCGAGGCCGCGTCATGGCGAGCCATATGAGGCCGGGGATACCGGCGATGCCGGCCATCGCCAACAGGAAGCCGCTGCCCTCGACCAGGGCGGCCGCGGCGGTCTTGCCGACGTGATGCTCGATTGCATGCGAGAACGGCTGGGCGCCGGTCGTGGCCAGCCAATAGACATGGGGCGCCAGCGCGACCAGGCCGGACAGCGCCGCGATCCACGGCGCGGGCGAGGTGAAATAGGCCCGACGCTCGCCGTGGCACAACGCTGCGACCGCAAAGCTCGCGATCAGGAAGACCGAGTAGTACTTGCCGAGCATCGCGAGCGCCCCGGTCAGGCCGACCGCGATGGCCCAGCCGACGTGACGTGTCTCGAACGAGCGCAGGAAACACCACGTCGCCAGCGGCCAGCTCGACAGCAGCACGGCGTTGGCGTTGAAGCGCTGCGCATGCAGTTGATAGACCGGCAGCAGCATGAGCAACAGCAGTACGACCAGCCGCTTGTCACCGCGCGCGAAACGCCGGGTGATGAGGTCGACGGCGAAGAGGCCGACGGCTGCGTTGGTCAGCGCCAGCAGGTTGAACGACCAGTTGGTCAGCGGAAACACGGTGGTCCAGGCCCACGCCGCCCAGCCCATCAGCGGCGGATGCTTGGTCGAACCCCAGTCGAAGCTGCGTCCAAGCGACCAGGTCTCGATCACGTCCTGGTGGAGATCGCCCCCGAGATAGGCGATCGAGAAATACACCATCCAGACCGCGACGAACCCGACGATCAAGGCCGGAACGGCCCAGCCGTCCTCCACGGCGTCGATCCAGACCGCGAGAGCTCTGCGCCAACGGCCAACAGAACCACTGGCCTCGATGGCGATTGCCGGCAACGCAAGACTCATGACGTCACTTCCAACCACGCTTGCCTGGCGCGCAAAGCTCCACCCCGCGCGCCGCCGCGCGCGAGCAAATGGAACTCTCCGCTGCCGGATTGAACCCTGTTAGAATTGTTAAAAAGAGTTCATGTCGCAAATTGTGAGGCGTGGTGGCCCAATTGCGATCATGTTTGGCCGATGCTGATACGAAACGATGCATGGCGGGCGGTTCCCGCCATGGACCGGACCCGCAATCGACAAATTTGCGGTGAGCGACGCTGCGCGCTCGGCCAATTAGTCGTTGCGTGCGATCGTGTTCAGCTTGGTCAGGTCATGCAGAAGGATGCGGCCGCGTTGCAGATCCAGGATCTTGTCCTTGCGCCAGGCCTGCAACTGGCGGTTCACGCTTTCACGCGCCGCGCCAACGAAGACGCCAAGCTGTTCCTGCGAGATATGAACCTCGGAGCCGAAATCCTCCGCCAGGGCGCACAGCCGGCGTGCCAGCCGGACCGGCAGCGGCTGCAGCACCGATTCCTCCATTCGCTCGCTCTGCCAGCGGATGCGCTGGCACAGCAGCTGAATGATCCTGATCGCCACCTTGGGCTCGCGTTCCAGGAAGCTGAGGAAATCCTCGCGGCGAAGCACGAACAGTTCGGTCGCTTCACCGGCGGTGGCGTCGGCCGTGCGCTCCTGCCCGTCGAGCACGGCGACCTCGCCGAACAGATCGCCGGGCCCCATGAAGTTGAGCGTCAGCCGGCTGCCGTCGGTGGCACCGGTCTCGATGCGAATCTGGCCGCGCCGCACCCCAAACAGGGCATTGCCGGGGTCGCCCTTCTGGAACAGCACCTCGCCCGACGACAGATGCTGGGTGTGGCAGAGGCTCGAGATTCGCTGCAGCTCGTCCGCGCCGAGGTCGGCGAACATCGGGTTCATCTTCAGAATGACCGCAAATTCGGCCTGCTTGCTCATCACTATACCTTCGGCAACGGTTCAAAGCCTCAGTTACAGAAACCCCCCGGGCGGAAGTGTGTCATAAGTCACATAATGACGCACGGGCTTCCGACTATTTTGGTCGCTCTGGGAGCGGTCTTCGTTCCGAGAAAATTTCGGATTGAACCGGGTCGGCATTGCCGCACGCTAACCCGTGGAGACCGCTCGCGCCTCGCGCTTGGGACATCGACATGAAGGCATTGAAGATCGCAGGCGGTTTGATTGGCGCCGTCATCGTCGTGCTCGCTCTAGCGCTGGCTTTTGGACTTCCGGCGAGCTTCCTCACGGTCGCGATCCAGGACCGCGTCGAGCGTGACACCGGCTATCGCCTGAGCATCGCCGGCTCGGCGAGCGTCAGCCTGTGGCCGTCGCTGCATGCGACCCTGACGGACATCACCCTGCAGGATCCAAAGGAGCGGGACGGCAACAATCGGCTGACGATCGGCAAGCTGCAGGCCGACATGGCGCTGTCGAGCCTGTGGTCCGGCCGGCCCGACATCGGCGAGATCATCATCGACAAGCCCACACTTTATCTGCCGCTGCTGCGCGAACGGCTGCGGGACAATGCGCCGCGCAGCCGTGCCTCGGCGAAGTCGGAAGCGGCGCCTGCGGTCCGGATCGAACGGGTCACCGTCAGGGACGGCGCCGTCGTCCTCTCCAACCCGCGCGACCGCGTCGAGAATCGGCTCGAGGGCATCGGCGCGACGGCGTCTCTGTCCGATGGCAAGGTCAAGATCACGGGTACGGCCCGGGCCGGCGACCGTCCGGTGACCTTCGACCTCACAGCGGCCGCGCCCGCGCTGCCTATTGAGCGCCAGACGCTGCCGGTCGATTTCAAAATCGACATGGCTTCTGCATTCCGCGGGAGTCTTTCCGGCCGCGCCGACGTTCGGCTGAATGGCCCGGTGGTGATGATCAACGGCCTCAGCGGCACGCTTGGCGACGGCGATTTCAACGGCTGGGCCTCGGTCGATCTCGCGAGCAAGCCGCTGGTGAAGGTCGATCTCGACGTTCGCCGGCTCAACTTGGGAGCGCCTGCCGCGCAGGGCTCTGCCGGCGCGTCGGGATGGAGCACGGCGGCAATCGACTTGCGGGGTCTGAACTACGTCGACGCGCGCGTGAAGCTGTCGGCGACGGATGTCGTTCTCTCCGGGACTCGCCTCGGGCCGCTCGATCTCGAAGCCTCGCTGGCCGGCGGCCTGCTGAAGGCGACCGTCGCCAATCTCGGCGCCTATGAGGGGCAGGCCAGTGGCGAGGTCGTGATCGACGCCTCCACGGGCAATCCGGCCTATGCGATGCACTGTGATCTCGTCGGCATCCGGGCGCTGCCGCTGCTCTCGAGCGTCGCCGGATTCGACAAGCTCGATGCGCGGATGCAGGGCAAGCTGGCCTTGCGCTCCAGCGGCGCCAGCCAGCAGGCTCTCATGAGCAACCTGAGCGGCTCGGCGTTCCTGCTGTTCCAGGACGGCGCGATCCGCGGCATCAACGTTGCGCAGATGATCCGCTCACT
This sequence comes from Bradyrhizobium sp. SZCCHNS3052, assembly GCF_032484495.1. Classification (NCBI taxonomy): domain Bacteria; kingdom Pseudomonadati; phylum Pseudomonadota; class Alphaproteobacteria; order Hyphomicrobiales; family Nitrobacteraceae; genus Bradyrhizobium; species Bradyrhizobium sp. SZCCHNS3052. The sequence continues at coordinate 41,669 of NZ_JAUETB010000020.1, forward strand.
GACGTCCAATCCGCTGTCGGGATGGCAGGATTCGAAGGAACTGACGACCGATCTCACGCAGCTCTCGGCCTCGTTTCAGGTCGAGCGGGGACAGGCCGCCACCAGTGACCTCAACCTGGTCGGACCGCTGGTCAAAGTCACCGGTACGGGGACGATCGATCTGGGGAATCGGGCGCTGGCGATGCGGGTCGAGCCGAAGCTCGTGATGACGACCGAGGGGCAGGGCCGCACCTCGGAGCCGATAGGCCTCGGGATTCCCGTCGTCATCGACGGCCCCTGGAGTCAGCCGCGCTTCTACCCCGACATGGCCGGCATCCTCGACAATCCGGATGCTGCCTACGCCAGGCTCAAGCAGATGGGCCAGGGCCTGTTCGGCAAGGACGGGGTCGGGCTGAACAATTTGATCAACGGCATCGGCGGCCTCATCGGAAATTCTGCGCCCACCGGTGCTGCTGGTCCGAACGGCGCGCCGTCAACGGCAGCCCCGAATGCGCAGGCCCCGGCGGCCGGCCAATCCGACCTGCTCGGCGGCGATCTCGGATCGGCGATCGGCAATCTGATTCAGCAAGGACTGCAGGCCGCGCAGCCGACAGCCAAGAGCCGCGGCCGTACGCTGGTTGCGCCCCAGGACGGCGCCGTTTCTCGGCCTCCGGGCGCCGCCGGCCAGGGCGCGGCAGAGGCAGCTCCCGCCGAGCCCTTGCAGGACGGTGTGCAGGACAGCCAGCCGATGAACGACGTTCTGAAGCGCATCTTCAATAGGTAATATATAGCCGCGATCGACCGGGCTCGCGGAGGATCTCCTCGATCGGTGCATGCGATTCAGGGCCAGCCGAGCAATAACGAGTTGGCGCGGGGCGCCGGCATGGGCGCCGCTGTGCATGCCATTCTGTGCTAAACGGGTGCCGGCGACGGAGCGTCTCGCACCCGAGCGGTCCTGCCTCCAAAGTGTTGCTGCCGCGAGGACGGCAGCGGACGCGCTTGTCCGAGGCTGACCTCGGTGATGACGCGCGTGAGGGGTCCGGATGAACGAGGTCGAGAACAGAGGCTGGTCGTTGCGGCAGGGCCTGTTCGCCAAATACGTCGTGTCGCTGGTCGGGCTCGTCGTGTTCGTCCTGGCCGTGAATGGCGCGACCGAAACCTGGATCAGCTATCAGTCCACCAAGGCGAGCCTGACCGCCGCCATGGCCGAAAAGGCCGACGCCAGCGCCCGGCGGATCGATCAGGCGCTCTCGGATCTGCAGCGACAGATCAGCTGGGTGACGCGGGCGAGCGCCAATACGCTGGAGCTCCGCCGCGCCGACTATGTACAACTGCTGAGTCAGGCGCCGGCTGTGCGGCAGCTGTATCAGCTCGACGGCCAGGGCCGGGAACAGCTCCGCGTGTCGCGCACCTCGATCTCGTTTGCCTCGGGCAACGACTTGTCACGCGATCTGCGCTTCACCGACACCGTCACACACGGAAGCAATTTCTCCGCCGTGACCTTCAAGGGCGCGCAGCCGATGATGTCGATCTCGGTCGCGCATTCCGGCTTCAATGCCGGGGTGACTGTGGCCGACATCGACCTCGACTTTCTCGAAGACTTCATGACCGAGGCGCAGATCGGCAAGGTCGGCACCGCCTACGTGGTCGATCCGCGGGGCCAGGTGTTGGCGAGCTCGGCGAGGGGACCGGCGGTCGGTCAGGACCTCTCCAAGCTGCCGCAGGTCGCGGCGGTGCTCACGCCGGATGGCGAGCCGCTGGCCTCCGGCACCGACGGCGAGGGGCACGCGGTGCTCTCGGCGGCCGCGACGCTGCCCAAGCTCGGCTGGGCCGTGTTCTTCGAGCAGTCCACGGCTCACGCGCTGGCGCCGATCCGCGATCAGCTGTTGCGCGGTGCGCTGTTGATCGCGCTCGGCCTTGCGGTTGCGATCCTCGCGGGCTCGGTGCTGGCGCGACGCATGCTCGTCCCGATCACCGCGTTGCGCGCCGGCGCGCGCAAGCTCGGCGCCGGCGATTTCGCCCAGCGCATCGAGGTGAAAACGCATGACGAGCTCGAGGAGCTCGCCGATCAGTTCAACAGCATGGCCGGCCAGCTCGCGCAGTCTTATGCCGTGCTGGAAGCCAAGGTCGAGGAACGCACGCGCGATCTGGCCCAGTCGATCAATGAGCTGAAGGTGCTCGAGGAGGTTGGCCGCGCGGTGGCCTCCTCGCTCGATCTCAATGCGGTGCTGCCGACGGTGGCGGCCCGGGCACTGGAGATCACCAAGACCGACGCCGTGCTGATCTATTCCTATGAGGCCGCCGAACGCCGCTTCAGGCTGGTGGAGGCCAAGGGCGTCGACCGGGACGGCCCGCACAATGTGCTGGACGAGCGGACGAGCCTGCTCTCCGACTCCGTGCGCAGCGGCGAGCCGATCGCGATCGCCGAGCTGGAAAACGCGCCCGATCACCCGCTGCGCGACGTCGCGGTTGCCGCCGGCTTTCACGCCGTGCTGTTCACGCCGCTGGTCGATCAGCAGGGCGTGCTCGGCGCGCTCGTGGTGCTCCGCCGGTCGGCCGGTACGTTCCCGCCGAACCTGATCGGACTGATGCGAACGTTCGCCAACCAGGCCGTGCTGGCGATGCGCAACGCACGACTGTTCACCGAGGTCGATCAGAAGGGCCGCGAGCTCGCGCTGACCCACGCGACGGTGCAGCAGCAGGCCGAAAAGCTCACCGAGCAGACCGAGCAGCTGCGCGAATGGAACAAGTCGCTCGAGGAGCGCGTCGAGAAGCAACTGGCGGAGATCGAGCGGATCAGGCGGCTGGAGCGCTTCCTGGCGCCGCAGGTGGCGCAGATCATCGCGTCGTCGGACGGCCATGATGCGCTGCTGGAAAGCCACCGCCGCGAGGTCACGGTGGTGTTCTGCGATCTGCGCGGCTTCACAGCGTTTACCGAGACGACCGAGCCCGAAGAGGCGATGAACGTGCTCCGTGAATATCACGCCGCGCTGGGCAAGCTCATCTTCAAATATGAGGGCACGCTCGATCGCTATGCCGGCGACGGCGTGATGATCCTGTTCAATGCGCCAATCCCGTTCGAGGACCACACGACGCGCGCGGTGAAGATGGCGCTCGAAATGCGCGACGAGATCGGCCAATTGACGGAGCGCTGGAAAAATCGCGGCCACAGCCTGGGGTTCGGCGTCGGCATCGCACTGGGATATGCGACGCTCGGCCAGGTCGGCTTCGAGCACCGGCTCGAATACGCCGCGATCGGCAGCGTCACCAATCTCGCCTCGCGGCTGTGTGACGAGGCCAAGGCAGGCCAAGTGATCGTGTCGCGCCGGGTGTTCGGCGTCGTCGAACAGTCGGTCGATGCCAGGCCGATCGATGACCTGCATCTCAAGGGCTTCAATCACCCGGTGCTGGCGATGGAGATCTTGCGCTGGCGGGGGGAGGGCGCCGACGTGGTCGAAGTCGAGGAGCGGCGGCGATCGTCGGCGACTAACAAGTAGGGCGGGCAAAGGCGCGTGGCGCCTTGCTCGTCGTCGACGGCAGTCTCGCGCGCCCCCGTGCCCATCGCTGTCATTTGACGAAGGGTGGTGGGCACCGGTCGCCTTCGGCGCTTTGGCCACCCGACGAAGCTCGGCTCAATAGGCCTGCTTCGCATCGGCCTCCTCGCTGGTCTGGATCAGATCGAGGCTTGCCTCGATCTTGCCGATCAGGCGGTCGAACGTCTTGCGCTCGTCGGCGGACAGGCATGCCATGATTTCGCGCTCGCGCTGCTGCAAACGCGGGATCAGCTCCTCGTACAGCGTCTTGCCCTTACGTGTCAGGCGCAGACGGAACTCGCGGCGATCCTCGGCGTTCTCGACGCGCTCGATCAGCCGCCGCTCCAGCAACGACGTCACGGCCCGGCTGATGGTCGATTTGTGCGTGCGGGTGCACGCTGCGACATATTGCGCGCTGCAGGCCTCGCGGCGGAAGCCGAGCGTCGCCAGCACGCGCCATTCCGGAATGTCGAGCCCGTAGCGCTCCCGATACTCGACGGCGAGCGCCGCGCTCACCTCGGCGGCCAGACGGTTGAGCCGAAATGGCGCGAACTTGAACAGGTCGAGCCGCTCGTCGTCCTGCGGCACTGCCGCATTTCGGTCATCCTCGACCGGCTTCGCCTGCCGCCTGGACGCCGCGGTAGATGGCTTCGCCAAGATCGCGCTCCGATTTTTGAGTTGACGCGGCCGAAGCCGTCGGCTTTAGAATAGTTGCAGGTGAGACTATCTGGCAAGACGGCCAGATGCCTCGCCCGAGGAAATGTCGGTCGCTTCGAAAGTCGTCGCTTCGAAAGTCCAAGAAAACCACAAGGCGAGCAAGCCATGGTGCAGGCCAATCCGGGGCAGGGCGCGAGCCAGGCGAAGGTTCAGTTCGGCTATCATCGGCACGAAGACCAGGATCAGGCCACGCCGGCCGCGCATCCGGTCGTCGTCGTGGGTGCGGGTCCCGTCGGGCTGTCGTTTGCCATCGATCTTGCGCAGCGCGGCCATGCGGTCGTGGTGCTCGATGATGCCGACCGGATCGGCGAGGGCTCGCGCGCGATCTGCTTCTCCAAGCGCTCGCTGGAATATTGGGATCGCCTCGGCGTTGGCGACCGGATGGTCGACAAGGGCGTGGTGTGGAACGTCGGCCGCATCTTCCACGGTCCGTCCGAGCTCTATCAGTTCAACCTGCTGCCGGAGCCCGGGCACAAGCGGCCGGCCTTCATCAACCTGCAGCAGTTCTATGCCGAGGCCTATCTGGTCGATCGCGTCAACGCGCTGCCTTCGATCTCGCTGCGCTGGCGCAACAAGGTCACCGCGCTCGAACAGCGCAACGATCATGTCGTGCTGACGATCGAGACGCCGGACGGCCCCTATCGGCTGTCGGCGCAATATGTGATCGCCTGCGACGGCGCGCGCTCGTCGCTGCGCCAGATGGTCGGCGCCGGTTTCTCCGGCAAGGTGTTCGAGGATCAGTTCCTGATCGCCGACGTCAGGATGACGGCCGAATTCCCCACCGAGCGCTGGTTCTGGTTCGATCCGCCGTTCCATGCCGGGCGCTCGGCGCTGTTGCACCGGCAGCCGGACAATGTCTGGCGCATCGACCTGCAGCTCAGCCGCTATGCCGATCCCAACGTCGAGAAGCAGCCGGAGAATGTGCGGCCCCGGATCGCACGCATGCTCGGCCATGATCAGTTCGAATTCGAATGGATCTCGCTCTACAAATTCCAGTGCCGGCGCATGGAGCGCTTCATTCATGGTCGCGTCGTCTTCGCTGGCGATTCCGCCCATCAGGTCTCGCCGTTCGGCGCACGCGGTGCCAATTCGGGGCTGGAGGATGCCGAGAATCTGGCCTGGAAGCTCGATCGCGTGCTGCGCGGAACCTCGCCCGCGACGCTGCTCGAAACCTACCATCTGGAGCGAAGCGCGGCCGCCGACGAAAACATTCGCGAATCCACGCGGGCGACGGATTTCATGGCGCCGAATTCGCACCAGGAAGCGCGGCTGCGCAAGGTGGTGCTCGCGCTCGCCAGGGACACCGAATTCGGCAAGCGCATGGTCAATGGCGGCCGGCTGTCGGTTCCCTCGGTCTACCAGACGCCGTTGTCGACCGAAGACGACGAGGCCTGGCACGGTGGCCCTCGTCCGGGAACATCGATGCCGGATGCGCCCCTCGAGACGGCAGACGGACGGCACCTTCACCTTACCGATGCATTCAATGCTCAGGGCCGGCGTTTCACCCTGCTGTCTTTTGCCAATGGTGAGGCGATCGATGTACCCGACGATGTCGGTGTCGTCAGCATCGGCGGTCCGAATGGACTTGCCGATGGCGAGGGTTTCGCGGGCAAGCGTTACGGGGCCGAACCCGGCACCTCCTATCTGCTGCGTCCGGATGGCTATGTCGCGGCGCGCTTCCGGCACCCGAGCCGCGCCGCGATCGCGGCGGCGGTCGCACGCGCCTCCGGCCTGAACTGAGGAAGCCGCAACGATGACGCTCTCGACCGCCTCCAATTTCGCCAAGCCCGACGATGCCTTCCGCGCCATTGTCGAAGCGCATCGGGGCCTCTCGGACCTCGAAAGCGCCGATCTCGATGCGGCATTGGTCCTGATCCTCGCCAATCACATCGGTGACATCGGTGTGCTGGGCGAGGCGATCGCGCTGGCGAAACGCAGCATGGCGGATGCCGGCCAACAGCAACAACAGCAGCAGCAATAGGCTGCTGCGCACACAAGGAATGAAGTGATGGCGAAGGGTTTCGCATCGACCACGGATCTCGCCGAGAAGAAGGTCACCTTCTCGGAGATCGGCCCGGATCTCTATGCTTTCACGGCGGAGGGCGATCCGAACTCTGCGGTGATCGTCGGCGACGACGGCTGCATCGTGTTCGACGCGCAGGCGACGCCGGCGATGGCCAACAAGGTGATCGAGCGGGTCAAGACCGTCACCGACAAGCCGATCAAATATGTCGTGCTGTCGCACTACCACGCCGTGCGCGTGCTCGGCGCCTCGGCCTATCATGCGCAGGGCATCGTCGCCTCGCAGGAGACGCACCGGCTGATCGTCGAGCGCGGCCAGCAGGATTGGGACTCCGAATACGGCCGCTTCCCGCGCCTGTTCCAGGACGCCGAGAGCATTCCTGGCCTGACCTGGCCGACCCTGACCTTCGAGGGCGAGATGACGATCCATCTCGGCAAGCGCGAGGTGCAGCTGATCCAACTCGGTGCCGGCCACACCTCCGGCGACATCGGCGCCTGGGTGCCGGATGCCGAGGTGATGTTCTCCGGCGACCTGATCGAATATCACTCGGCCTGCTATTGCGGCGACGCCTATTTGCGCGAATGGCCGTCGACCTTGAACGAGATCCGCGACTTCAATCCCAAGGCGATCGCGCCCGGTCGCGGCGATGCGCTGAAGGGCGAGGCCACCGTGCGCGAGGCGATCGCCATGACGCGCGACTTCGTCACGTCGCTGTATGGCGCGGCCGAGATGTCGGTCGCGAAGGGACGCAGCCTGAAGGAGTCGATGGCGGCGACGCGCGAGGTGATGGATCCGAAATTCTCGAGCTTCGCCATCTACGAGCACTGCCTGCCGTTCAACGTGTCGCGCGCCTATGACGAGGCCAGCGGCATCGACGATCCCGTGATCTGGACCGCCGAGCGCGACCGCGAGATGTGGGCCCGCCTGCAAGGAGAAGGATGATGAACGTCAACACATCGCCTGACCAGCTCAACCGCGCCACCGGGCAGGTGACGCCGGGCTACATGTCCGGCTTCGGCAATTCGTTCGAGACCGAGGCGCTGCCCGGCGCACTGCCGATCGGGCGCAACTCGCCGCAGCGCTGCGCCTACGGGCTCTATGCCGAGCAGCTCTCGGGTTCGCCGTTCACCGCGCCGCGCGGGTCCAACGAGCGCTCCTGGCTGTATCGCATCCGTCCGTCGGTGAAGCATTCCGGCCGCTTCGCCAAGGTCGATGCCGGGCTGTGGCGCACCGCGCCCTGCCACGAGCAGGAGATCACGGTGCAGCAACTGCGCTGGGATCCGACACCGTTGCCATCGGGCGATGTGACGTTCCTGCAGGGCGTGCAGACCATGACGACGGCCGGCGACGCCGCGACGCAGGCCGGCATGGCCGCGCATGTCTACGTCATCACCAAGTCGATGGTCGACCAGCATTTCTACAATGCCGACGGCGAGCTGATGTTCGTCCTGCAGCAGGGGCGCCTCAAGCTCGTCACCGAGTTCGGCTGCATCGATGCGGAGCCCGGCGAGATCGTCGTGATCCCGCGCGGCGTCAAGTTCCGAGTCGAGATCCCGGCGGGGCCGGCGCGCGGCTATCTCTGCGAGAACTATGGCGGCGCCTTCACGCTGCCGGAGCGCGGACCGATCGGCGCCAACTGCCTCGCCAATGCCCGCGACTTCCTGACGCCGGTCGCCTCCTACGAGGACAAGGACACCCCGACCGAGCTCTACGTCAAGTGGGGCGGCGCGCTGTTCAAGACCGAGCTCGAACATTCTCCGATCGACGTCGTCGCCTGGCACGGCAACTACGCGCCCTACAAATACGACCTGCGCACCTTCTCGCCAGTCGGCGCCATCGGCTTCGACCATCCCGATCCGTCGATCTTCACCGTGCTGACCTCGCCGTCGGAGACGGCCGGCACCGCCAACATCGACTTCGTGATCTTCCCCGAGCGCTGGATGGTGGCCGACAACACCTTCCGTCCGCCGTGGTATCACATGAACATCATGTCGGAGTTCATGGGGCTGATCTACGGCGTCTACGACGCCAAGCCGCAGGGCTTTGTGCCGGGTGGCATGAGCCTGCACAACTGCATGCTGCCGCACGGGCCGGATCGCGAGGCGTTCGATCACGCCAGCAATGGCGAGTTGAAGCCGGTCAAGCTCACAGGCACCATGGCCTTCATGTTCGAGACGCGCTTCCCGCAGCGGATCACCAAGCACGCCGCGGAGTCCGGCACCATGCAGAGCGACTACGCCGATTGCTGGAACGGGCTGGAGAAGCGGTTCGATCCGAACCGGCCGTAGCCACGACCTCCGCCGTCATTCCGGGGCGCCGCGCAGCGGCGAGCCCGGAATCCATAACCACGATCGGCCGTGGGGATGCAAAGCTCGGCCACAACCACTGTGCCCCACACATCTGCCCGTTGCTATGGATTCCGGGCTCGCGCTGCGCGCGCCCCGGAATGACGAGCGGAGACATGGTCCGAACTCAGGAAGACAACTGTGCCCCACCCCAACGATCCCTCGCTCCGCTCCTTCATCCCGGTCGATCCGGCCTCGGACTTCCCGATCCAGAACCTGCCCTACGGCGTGTTCTCCGCCGCCGACTCGCCGAAGCCGCGCGTCGGCGTGGCGATCGGCGACGTCGTCCTCGACCTCGCGGTGCTCGAGGACGAAGGCCTGCTCGATCTGGCGCCGGCCTATGAGGTGTTCGCGCAATCCTCGCTGAATGCCTTCATGGCGCTCGGCCCCGCCGTGTGGTCGAAGACGCGGGCTGCGATCAGCGCCCTCTTGCGCCAGGACAATCCGCGGCTGCGCGACGACAAGCCGTTGCGTAGCCGGGCGCTGCTGCCGCGCTCCGACGTTACGCTGCATCTGCCGTTCCATGTCGCCGGCTACACGGATTTCTATTCGTCGAAGGAGCACGCCACCAATGTCGGCGTCATGTTCCGCGGCAAGGACAATGCGCTGCAGCCGAACTGGCTGCACATGCCGATCGGCTATAACGGCCGCGCGTCGACCGTGGTCGTGTCGGGCACCCGAGTGCGTCGGCCGCGCGGACAGCTGAAGCCGCCGGGCGCCGACGTGCCGAGCTTCGGTCCATGCAAGCGGCTCGATTTCGAGCTGGAGATGGGCGTCGTCATCGGCCAGTCCTCGCCGCTCGGCGAGATGCTGACCGAGGCGCAGGCGGAGGCGATGATCTTCGGCTTCGTGCTGCTCAACGACTGGAGCGCGCGCGACATCCAGCAATGGGAATATGTGCCCCTCGGCCCGTTCCAGGCCAAGGCGTTTGCGACGTCGATCAGCCCGTGGGTGGTGACGCGGGAGGCGCTGGAGCCGTTCCGCGTGTCGGGGCCAACGCAGGATCCAACGCCGCTGCCCTACCTGCAGCAGAAGGAGGCGCAGAACTACGATCTCTCCCTCGACGTGGCCTTGCGCGCCTCCGGCAGCAACGCCGCGCAGACCATCGCGCAGACCAATTTCAAGTACATGTACTGGTCGAGCGTGCAGCAGCTGATGCACCATGCCTCGTCCGGCTGTGCCATGAGTGTCGGCGATCTCCTGGGGAGCGGCACCATCTCCGGTCCGGAAAAGCACCAGCGCGGCAGCCTGCTGGAGATCAGTTGGAACGGCACCGAGCCGGTCGAGCTCGCCGGTGGCGTGAAGCGCTCGTTCTTGGAGGACGGTGACTCCCTCATCATGCACGGCTGGTGCCAGGGGCAGGGCTATCGCGTCGGCTTCGGCGAGGTCGAAGGCACGATCGTGGCGGCGGAGTAGGCGTCATTGCGAGCGTAGTGTTCAGCCCGGAGACATAGATTACACCTGTTCGGGGACATAGTTGACAGTTTTGGGGTCGCGCAGATCAATCGCTG
>NZ_JAUETB010000021.1:0-43508 GCF_032484495.1 Bradyrhizobium sp. SZCCHNS3052
GTCTGGCGTGAGGATCAAGCTCCGCTACCGCGAGTACGAGCGGGATTGACCGAGAGCCGGGAAGACAAATTGGACGGAGCTTCCCGGGCCTGCAGTGGCCGCTGGATCGTGCACGGGATTACCGGCTGGGGACGCGCCACTGCGCGCTTCGCAATCGAACTGCAGCCTTCAGGAAGCGATCTGCGAAACTTCAAATTCAGATCGCGAGAGCCGACAGCTTTGGGGCCTAAGCCGAAGCAAACTCACCATGGATCGAGAGTGAGACGGGAAATTCCGCTCGTACACGCGCCAAAACGCCGGCAAGTGATTGGCGAGCCTTGATTTGTCGACCGTTCGGCAAGACCGCCGTATTCACTCGCGCCCGCTCGTGAAAACACCGCTTCAGAGAGAATGTTTGGTTCACCCCAATGAGATAGCCGCATGCGACCCGCGAAGCGTCAGCACCGGAGGTGCATAGGGTGTGAAAAATCCCTTCCCTTCCTTCCTTGAGCCTTTGCTTGGCTTCTCGTCTTCTTCCGAGGCTTGTGGATCAGCCCTATCTCAGCCGCTACGTCGCATAGGTCTTGCGATCGGAGTGTCGATCAGGCCACTGCGATGCAGCCAACGAGCTGCGGTCCAAGTTCGGAATTCGTGCCGTTTATGTGCAGAACAATGAAGCGAAGTTCCCTTCGACGGCTGCACGTCCGACGATCTCTCGGCCGTCCGGCTGCAGACTGAATACACTTGCTGGCGCAGGCCGATGTCGATCATGGCCAATCTGACAACGTTGGTCCAAAGAGATGCAGCGCTCGCAGGATCAAGGTTGAAGCCATTTCCAAGCGCGTCCACGCCAGCGCTGCGACTGACTTTCTTCGTAGCCACTGCAAACGAGTGTCGTATGTTCGGCAGGCTCTCAGCGGGACGTGAGCGTCAGCAACGTCACTGCAGGCCGACGTCCTAGCCATCGCTTGACGTCGTGAAGTCGCGACAGCCGACGATCTTGTGAGATAGCGCAACCCGCGTAATTCAAAGACGACGGACGGATTCGTCCGCCCCATTTGGAGGTCGTACTTGTGATCCACTGTTGGATTCTTCTTCTGACGTGAGCCGGGCCGGAGGCCCGGCGAGCTCCGGCCGTTTGCGCGCAGCTGCCCCGCCGGTCGAGCCTGCCCAGGCGGCGACGCTGCAGATCGGGGCTACAGACGGCCGCGCAACCGATGTCACCCCGGCTGCGCGGCCGTTGTTCAGATGGCGCGCTCCATCAGGCGCCTGGCCTTGCATTCGAGCTCCAGCCTGGCGTCCTGATGCGCCTTGTTGCGCGCGACCGCCGTGATGCCCTGCACGAAGTCGAAAATGCTCTCCGGTTTGCGATTCTCTTCGCCGAGAACGGCTTCAATTACCTTCGACGTTTCGGCTTTGGACAAACCGCTCTTGCGCAAAAAGCTCTCCCGATCCTCATCCGTGCGGGCGACAACCCGCTGCCGTGCAGCTGCAACGCCGGCGACGAATGGCGCGGGGGAGGAGTTGGCAAAGCTCGTCAGCGCCGGTGCGGCCTCATGCGCAAAGCGCTGCGCGGCAAACTTCGAATGCCGGATCGTGATCTGCTCGAAATTCTCCACGCCCCAGAGGTTCCGGTTCATGCAGACGGCACGCAGATAGAATCTCGCAATGCCGAGGGTCTTGCTGCCGACCTCGGAGTTCCAGCAATAGAAGCCCCGGAAGTAGACGTCCGGCGAACCGTCAGGCAGCCGTCCCGCTTCGATCGGATTGGTGTCGTCGACCAAAAACAGGAACACGTCGCGGTCACTGGCGTAGAGCGTAGTGATGTCCTTGGTCACATCCACAAACGGGTTATGAGTCATGCTCGACCAGTCGAGCACGCCCGGTACTTTCCATCGTGTGTCACTGGTGCCATTGCCGGCGATCTGCATGACGGCCGCAACCAGTTCGTGATCCCAGATGCGGCCGTAATCCGGTCCGGTGACAGCGCGAAGCTCGATCCGGCCGCTGTCGGTTTCCAGGGTTTTGATCAGCTCGGCGCGGTGCGACAGCAACCCATGTTGCAGATTGATTGCTGACAAGGCTGCAGGCAGCTGCCGCAGATAGGCGCTTGGCGCGCCAACCAGCGTGCATAACTGCCCAAAACTCCAATGCGTCGGCGCCACGGGTTCGTCACGGCCGGGAACGATCAGGGCCAGCCGCTCGGCATTCTCACGGGCAGCTTCGACGCGGATGGACGCGCTTTCCACGGTGCGCACCTCGGCGCACTCTGCCCGGCTGCGCACGGCGTCATAGAGGTCCGGCAGGTTGAGGTAGCGCTCGTCATCGGGACGCGCAAACCACTCCGACGAAACCCGGCCGATGCGCTGGCCGCGCGATACGTCCACGCGAAAGCCGCCGGAAACAGGTTGCTGGCCTTGCGACAAAGTCATCATGGTCATGATTGTTTTCTCCTTCGGGTCTGAGGTTGAAGCGCAGCGCTGCGCTGCAACCCTGCCCGTCGGCGAGACCTGGGGTAGCAAGGGCAAGGGCGGCCGGAGTGGAGGGGGATCACCCGCCTGACAAGGGCGCGCGAGATCCGTGCGCGTCTGCAAGCGCCGTTTCAGTGCGAGACTCTTGGCATCAGTGAGAGGCGCGGAAGACCGGGGAGACCGCTCCGGCCGGCACGTTGTCGTGCTTCACCCTTGCCCGCGCGAGGGCGGAGCCCTTAGCAATCCCTCTTCAGAAAAAGAGCCTTTGGCCTTCCTTGCTAACAGCAATGAATATGCAAAAGCCCCGCCTTCGAAGAGGCGGGGCGGACGATCCAGCGATGGATCAGTCGCCGCTGCGGCGCGACCAGATCAGCGTAAAACCGTCGTCACCGTCGACCTTCACCAGCGATGCGTAGATCGGCGCCGGGAAGCTCGGATCGTCGAGCTTGACCGAGAGATATTCCCGATCGCTGTCGCGGGCGGTCCTCTTCCAAGCCGCGCCGAACTCCACCGTGGCGGCGAAGATGCGGTAGTCCGGCGCCTTGTCGTTGTCCTTTTCGGTCGCGACGAACTTGGCCTTGATGTTGAGCGTCAGCGTCTTGATCGATCCGGTGTAGCCGTTGTCCGACGCGGTGAAGGTGCCGATGGTTGCCATGGTGGTCTCCGTCTGTTTGCTCGGGCCGCGCCCATCGCGGCCTCGATGGCGGTCCTTGGTCCGGGGAGCGATCGGCCCGCAGCCGTCAGGCCCGAAGCGCAAGCGGAGGACGGCGAGAGCCGGCTTTTTTGGCTTCCCGCGAGGAATGCCGCCGCTTGGCGGCAGGGGAAAAAAGCCGGCGTAGCCGTCGCGGGAAGGCGATCGAGGCTTTGGCCGGCCCTCGGGCTGATCAGCCCATTCGAGGTCGCGCCGGACGCGGCAGTACCGACACACCGACGCGAGACAGCCATGATGACCGGAGCTGATGCGGCATAGGGACACGACCGGCGACGCGGCGGTCGAAGGACTTCGGAGGCACGAAAAGCAACGGCCAATACCGTCGCGCCGAAGCCAACGCAAGCCAGACGGTTCGGGCGGCTACCGGACCGGATTGGAGAGGACTTGGGGTTATCCGCCCAGCCGATCAGGTCACTCGATTCATGCGAACGCTCCGGCCCGAGGCGACAATATCATCGCTGATCGAGACGGACGGCGTCGATTTCGATACACTGCCACGGCACTGCTCTTATTCATCTTCGTTATCCTCCTCGACGCTGTTGTCTCGCATTGTGGAAGCGAAAATACTCGGCGCCGACTCGGCGGGTGCGAACAAGACAGGCCACCAGAAGGGTACGTCCCGCCAACCATCCACCTCTCGCCCCTCTTGATGAGACAGGACCAGGATTGGCTGGTGCCCCACGATCGACCGAACGGTGGCGCGGTCTTGCATGGTATGAGGTGCGTCGGAGAAGCGGCCTCCGGCGCGCTGGCGGCTTAGACGGCGATTTGTTCCACCCAAGATCAGGCAGCTGCCTCTGTTCGCTGGTGGAGAAGCAATTTTTGAAAAGTATTCAATGGCTGCCCGGCAGGCTTCCCAGTCAAATCCATAACCTGGCTCGAATTCGTAACACCCCTCGATCAGGTCAATGATTTTGATTGCGGTCTCAGTTGGAATGGAAATTGGACGACCGGAGTCTAGCTTCTGAATCGGAATCAATTTCTCCAACTTCTGCATTATGGGTGCCAGCGTCGATCTTGCCCTGGTTTGAAAGCCCACCGGCAGGTGTGCACCTCCCGGCTTTAGTGCAACGATATCCGAAACAAGGATTTTGTTCGGCGCACACGGAATGACCCGATTGCTGGAATCCTTGACCATGAAGGCGACACCCCGGTCGTGCGCTCCGGTTTCAAAGGCGTGACGCAGGGCGGAATCGAACTGGTGGATCGCGCGAAGCGCCTGAAAGTTATGAGCCGTTGTGTAGAATCGCGTCACCGCAAGATCATCTCGTGGCCTTGCGCCATACATACGGGCGTGTTGCAGAACCGTATCTTGCTGCATCCTCTTCGGAGATCGGCCGTAATAGAAGCTAATCAGGTGCGGAACGGTAATGCCGCGGTCGAGAATCTGGCCGCCAATAAAGACATTACAGGGCGTACGCAACTTCAACTCAGCGTTCTCGTCCAGGAGCTTCTGGACTTCGTTGTCCGAATTGACCTTCTCAGTCGCCACCGCACCCTTCAGGAAGAAGTCGCGCACTTCAGCCAGGATCGTCTTGCGATCCGGCATTTGCCGTCCACCAGACTTGAGGGACCGGGCCAAATCATCAATGGCGGCGTTCACAAGTTCGGAAAAGATTGGGGAGCCCTGAGCCAGAGCCTCCTGCATTGACTCGATCAACTCTCCAACAACCGTGTGCTGCCAGGCGTGAGCGGTACGCGATGTCTCGACGTGGACAATCATCGAGTAACGATCTGGCCGCTGCCCTGCCGTCTTCTGTTGGAGACGACGAATGGCGGTTGCCGTCACGAAAGTAATCAGCGCGTGTCGTATGCCCGCGATGTTCGCATGCGTAAGGGCCTGCTCCTTCTTAACACGCCGCCGATCCTCCTTGCGCAAAGCCAAAAGCTCATTGTCCTCGATGGGGTGCCAAAGATAATATTCCGCCTCATCTTCGGTGTGCTCTCCGAAATAGTGATCACCTCCGACATAGCCGCTGTGGATGGGGACGAGCTTCGTGAAAGCTGGCCGCTTAGGCTCAAAGGTAAAATTGGCACCCGGCTGAATGGGGTAGTCTTCGGGCTGAAGATAGAGAGAATAGGGCGTCGCAGTTACCTGGAGAAAGGCGCATCCTGTTAATTCGCGGCGTAGTTCATCAATTCGGCCAGCGATGCGCCCTTGCTCGATGTCAGGCTCCCCCTTCTTTTTTGTGAAGCGAATGCCACCGAAATCAGCCTCATCATCGACTATCAAAACATGCTTGGATAAAAGGGCGGGGTGCGTTTCCCGGAAGAGCTTGAGGAGGCGCTTCATATTATTTGCCTCCTTCTTCGCGACAAAAATAAGCTTCTGTTCGTCGATCTCCCACGCCGAGAGGTCCGGGACCGCCATGATGTCATAGACTTCCAGTTCTTCACCGGCGCGAAATGTCTGAAAATCCTTTTGAATGCGGCTGACGGTTTGCTGGGAAAGGGTTCTTGTGCCCTTGGTCAACACAACGGCCACATCGAAGCCGCGATCAAATGCGGCGGCGATGATGCCGAGGAAAGCCCGGGTTTTTCCGGACTGGATCTTGCCGAGCAGCATGCCAGGCCGACGCTCGTCCGTAGACTTGGAGAGAAGTTCGTCCACGGTATCAAGAACCACTCTAACTAATTGAGGATCGTCGTGTCGCTCCTGTTCCAATCTCTCGTAAAATCCCGCCCCACTCATTTTACCCTCCGCGCGTCGCGGATATTGTAAACCTTCATAACTTCGTCGCCGAAATGATTGATGACCTTGACGGCGATTTGCCCGGTTGAGGGGGGATCGAAAGGCCGGGAGACTGACGAGTAGAGGACGGACCACGCATCTTCATCGACTTCGGCCTTAAGAGCTGCCTTAAGCTTCTCATAGGGGTCTTTTCCGCCAAGAAAGTAAGCCTGACGAACAAAAAAGCTCGTTTCGTTGTAATCGTCGTCAACGAACCAGCAGGCTACGTCATCCTCAACCTTGGTCGAAGATTTTTGCTCGCCCGAGTTCGGATTAAAAATATCGACGCCTAGAATTTCGAGTTCGTAGCTACCATCGGGCCGCTTGCGGAAGTCCACGTCAGGTTCACCAAAGACAACAAACAGGTTCCCCTGATCGACCGACTTGAGGCGGTCACCCATGCGCAGATCTTGATTCATGTTTACCTTGAGCACGGTGAGGCGCCCGAGATTCATCGTGTCGGCCGATGCATGTGCTTCAAAGGCAAATCCGCAAACCACAAGGACGTCAAACAGATCGGCAGCCTCGCGAGCGGCTGATAGGACCATCGCGCGAGTAACAGTTCCATACTCCGGGCCGATGAATATCGCAGCTTTTCGTTCCGGTGCTCCCTCGGTTTCGCCCTCGGTATATCGTCCCTCGGCACTAAGGTATCTGCCGGGGAAGGGACGCAAACCTGTGAAGCGAAGGCGTTCGTTTCTTTTGGTATTACCGACACCGGCCGTTTTGAGGTTGTCGAGAACAACCCGGACGAAATCGTCACTCTCTGCAGCGACGTCCTCGCGCGACCGGCCAGCGAAGCGATTGGTCGAAATAGACTCACCCTCATCTTCTGCGGCGTTAAGCTGGGCGATAAAGAATGGGTCGTCCTCATCAGCTGGTAACACGCGATGGGGTGACAGGCTATCAACGGTGAAGGGCCCCGCAACTCGGACCACGTTCTTTGCCACAACCGGACGATCTGCCAGCAGCTCGATGTCAGCGTTCCTCGCAATCGAAGCGTCGATCTCGGCTTGGCGCTTGCGGCGGGCGTCCCACCAAGCTTGATGGATGGGCAACGCTTTGGCCGGCAGAGGATCGCCAGGATATTCGGGCAGATTGTCCAGCGTATAGTCGCGCTTCAAGCTCGCATTAAGATCCCTAAGCACCCTCGCAATCTTCCGCTCATGTTTGGTCAGGTCCGCCTCCTCGTCGCCAGTCAGATCGTCGCGCTCAGCAAGAAGATCGAGGATCTTAGTATGCAGTTTGGCGGCCTTTTCCTGCCAAGGGTAAATTGGGCCGATGGGGATCTGCCATTCCTCCCAAGAGACCTTGGCGGCAACGTTTAACTGCTTGCGCAACGGCTCCAGCGTATCCTGCCATTTTTCCCAGATAAGATCGACTTCGGCGTTGCCGGCGATTGACTTCAATGTGATGTGCGGGACACGCTCGTATACAAAGCCGTGCGATACATCGTTGGTGAATTTGCTGCTATTCGATGTAAGGCCAGATAGACGCACCTCCTCCTTCGAGCCAGCCTCGCTGTCCTTGAGAGAATAGAAGGGGTACCGTGCTCCCATCAGGCGAGAGCGGGCGAGAGCGAGTGCGACGCGTGACGTGTCTATTGTGATCCAGCGCCTGCCCCATTGTTCGGCGACATAGGCCGTCGTTCCAGAACCGCAGGTGGGATCGAGAACAAGATCGCCGGGGTCGGTCGCGAACAGCAGGCAGCGTTCAACTACTTTCGGCGAGGTTTCGACGACATATTGCTTGTCGGAAGCAAACCCCGCGATAACGGTATCATTCCAGATATTGTCAATCGCGAATGCGCGGAAATCATCAATGTATCTGACGTAGTATAATCCTGCGTCCGTCGCCGAGAGGCGCGACGATCGCAGAAGTCTACGCATGCCGGTTTCGTTTGTCTTCCAGCGGACCTTTTCGCTCGGTTTGATGACGCGACCTTCAAAGTCGACGCCAAACCACGATGCGGCACCTTCCCCTTTCTCGCGTCCCACGCTCTGGCTAGTCAGATTATCAATGCGAAAGATCTGCCAATCCTGCGGTATGGTCTCGGGGCGCGCTTTTTGCGCCTTTGTCAGCGCGCGAACTCGCCCAGAAGGGAGGAGCGCCCGCCCGTAGGCCGACGATCCCTGTCCTCCAACGTTTTTCAGCCGGTAAAGCTGCCGGTACTTGAGGCGAGAGCGATCCTTCGCGTACCAAATGATGACGTCGTATACGCCAGGAACATACTCGGCGGTCGAGCCCGCAGTCTTATTAAAGACGAAGGTCGTTATGTGATTGCTTGCCCCGAAAACCTCATCAAGAAGGGAGCGTATCAGGTGGTTATTCTCTTCGCCTATTTGGAAGAATATGCTCCCTGAATCATTCAGGAGATCTCTGGCAACTACTATTCTGTCACGTATGTAATCGAGATACGAGTGGATGCCGTTCGCCCAGGTGTCGCGAAACGCTCTTACAACCTCCGGCTCGCGGCTTTCGAAGTCGCGCTTCCCGTCCTTCACATCACGATCGCGAGTTGACACCTGCCAATTAGAATTGAATTTGATTCCATAAGGCGGATCCATAAACACGCACTGCACTTTACCGCGTAGGCTTTCCTTTTCTGCAAGGCTCGCCATGACCTGGAGGCTATCGCCCAGGATCATGCGATTGGTCCAGTGCTGATCGTGCTGATAAAAGTCGAGACGATCCTCTTCGTCGAGACCATTGAAATCAGCAAAAAGGTCCGGTTGATCGTCGGGCGTACTTTTATTGGCCGTCGCTCTGCGCAGGATGTCGTCGATGATCGCCTTCGGATGAATCTTTTCGGCCGTATAGATCGGCACTGCATCGACGGTCAAAGGACTGCGATCTTCGTCATCTTTACCCTTCCACGCCAATTGTACTTGTCCATCGCTATTGCGCGCCCCCGCCCACACCAGTTGAGGATCGAGATCGGGGTTGCGGGCGTAAAGCTTGGGAGAGTCCTGAGGCGAGAAGCGGCGATCAAAGGACAGTTTGACCGGCTGGGCCTCGTCTTCGTTGACAAAGCTTTGCAGCTCCATAGTTGGGATATTGCGGCGCTTCGCGTTTTCATGCCGGAGCGCCTCCACCGCAATCGTATTCGGATTTTTTGGTTTCTTAGCCATCGTTCCCCCTCACGCAGCTTTTGAAATAAGCTGCGCGGCGGCGGCAGCCGTTTCGAATGCCGTCACCATGTTCATAAAAGCTTTATCCATATCGACCGGCTCGGTGATCTCGACCGGAGGCCCCCAGCGACCGAAACGACCGTCATTGTTTACCGCCGGCACCCAGAGTGAAGCCAAAGTATCCTTTTTGGCCTGTGCGTCTGGCCCCCTGAACCCTTTGATCTCCACGATCATTCGCAAGGGATCGTGATTTCCATCATCCCAATGAACGATGAAATCGGGGCGATACGCTCGCTCGTCGCCCATGAAGACATAAGGCACTTCGAATCCGAGACCGTGGTTTTTGACATAGCCGCGAACTCGGTCGATCCGCTCCAGCCGTTCGGCAAAGGCCGCCTCCCAGTCGCTGTCATAGACTACGTAGTTGACTTGGCATTTCTCGGGATTTGACGTTAGCAGTGTCTCTTTAGTCGTATAGAAGTCGATGTGCTTGCTCGACCCGTCAGAGTTATAAGCATTCATCACCGGACGAATATCTTCGCGGTCAGCCATTGAAAGACTCTTGGCGCATGCGCGAACGATGCGCTGAACTGCTTCTTCGCGATAGCCAGCGAGTGAAAGATAGCCAACTGTTCGGCCGTCGCGGAGCTCGAGACATTCGGCCAGCCATCTCCGTGCGATAATCAGGAATTGCGGGAATAGAAAGTGAGGCTCGCCCTCTTGGTTCTCAGACATACGCGCCCATTTTTCGAGGGCACGTTTCGCCAGCATATAGGCAACAGTTTGTAGACGGATTGCATCGAGTTCCGACAGGTCGAGGACATTCTGCAACCCGATCAGCGGATCTACCTCGGTCTCCTTCGGAATAGGAACATCCGCCCCAATGCGGTAGCGGCTGTCTTCCGAGAAGGTCGCACTGAGGCGGCCTTTCGGGAAGGTGACGCGATAGCCGTCGACGCGGGGGAAGCGGATTTCGGGCGCGGGCCTTGTTCCATCGGCAAACACGCGCGTGCGGGGCTTGGGTGGCGTGAAGTCCTTGGCTGAATTAGCCGGCATAAAGGTAAAGGGCACGCCGAGAACGTCAGCATACTCTGGACGGAACATCCCATTCTCATCCGGTTCATAAGACACGCGGCGCAACGCGCGCCCGACGACCTGCTCACACAAAAGCTGAGTGCCGAACGCACGGCAGCCAAGCACATGCGTGACTGTGTTGGCATCCCATCCTTCGGTCAGCATCGAAACAGAAACAACGCAACGGACCTGTTCGCCCAAACGGCCCTTTCGGCCAACGGTGTTCATGACCTCGCGCAAGAGTTCAGCGTCGTCGATCTTGTCGACGTCGCGGGACCGGTCGCGCTGCCGCAGCTCTTTCTTGAATGCGTCGATCTCAGCACCGGCGATCTTCTTAAAGTCGGCAGAAATCGCCTCGCCGGAATCAAGCTGCTCGGAGTCGATTAAGATTGTGCGAGGCCGATCGATCGGCTTGCCACCTTCGACATTGCGAAACAGCGGGAGATTGCCGGTCTTCCATTTTTGTTTGGCGATCTCCTCTTCATCTGGATTCTCACACCAACCTGCAATCCAGTCGTAGATCAGCTTTGATGTGGCCGTGTTGTTGGCCACAACGATAAACACGGGCGGCGTTTCCGCTCCCTTGGACATCCATTCCTGATATCGCTGGTCATAGTCGCGGTAGAGTGCTTTCAAAGCTGCTTCCAGAGTGGGAGGCAGCTCGTCGGGGCTAATGTCCTTCTGCTTGGCGCGCCCTTTCTTAGGCAGCTTCTCGCGAACATGTTTGTAAACATGACGGAAGATGGGCTCTTGGCGCGCCACCACATCATCATGGGTCGGCACACGTGGAACCTTGACGATGCCGGACTCTATCGCGTCCATTAGGGAAAAATCAGATACGACCCAGCCGAACAGCTCACCTTCGCGAAACCCCGAGCCGCGGAGGAAGAAGGGCGTCGCGGAAAGATCGTAGACAACCTTCACGCCGATCAGCTTCGCAACCGTCCGAATACCATTGATCCAAACGCGGGCAGCCTTCCTGTTGCTTTCAGCTTCGGCCCTGGCCTCTGAGGCTGTCTCTTCTTCGGCTCGCATGACAACCTCTTCGCCGCCAGAACGCGCCTCGTAACAGTGATGTGCCTCGTCATTGATGACAATAATGCCGTTACGCCCCAACAGCGGCTGCATTACGCGTTGGAGCATTTCGCCGTCGGTTTCGAGGAAACGCTCGTCGAAGGACGCCTGATCCTCGCGACCGCGCAGCACCTCACGCGTGCCCTTGGCGATATCGGTCTTTGTGCGCTTTTGAAAAGCGTGGAAGTTGGTAATGACGATCCGGGCCTTCTTCAGATCATCAATCATGTCGCGAGGAACGATCGAGAGGCGATCATAGATCGAGTCTGGCGCCTCCGGCATGAGTACGCGCAACCGATCACGGATCGTTATGCCAGGGGAGACGATAAGGAATGCATCCGAGAAAACTTTTGAATTGGGACGACGCGCCTTATTGATCGCGTGCCATGCAATCAACATTGCGATCACCGTCGTCTTACCGGCGCCCGTTGCAAGTTTCATCGCCAAGCGGAGAAGACCGGGGTTGGCATCCTCGCAACGGTCTTTCACGATGTCCAGGAAGCGGGAATATCGGGCGCTTTTTGCGGCGACCTCTGCGAGCCAGATAATAGTTTCTGCGGCCTCGACCTGACAGAAGAACAGCGGTCGCTCACGCGCCTTGTCACGCCAGTGCATGATGAGGCGTGCGGTTTCATGGGTAACCCCGGTCGGGATAGTGGATAAATTCCTCCAGGCATCGACGCTTGCCCGGATTTCATTGACAGTGTCATTTGCCCGAGTGGCTGACGCCCCTTCGATGTCGGCGAACACCAATTCTTCCTGACCGCCTGCCTTTCTTTTGGACGTGGCGATTGGGACGATGTATTCGGATCTTCGCCGCTCCTCTTTTATTGCGCCTGTCGGTTTACCCGCATCGTCTAACGCCCAATGGCGCGATGGGTACCCAAACGGGCTATTGAGAATAGGATTATCAAGAGTCGTCATTCACTCCTCCGGCCTGGCAGGAACGGACTGACCATGTGCATTGCGGCAGGCCGGACAATCCGCCGATCCTGAAGGCGCGGTACGGGTCATACGGACGCAGACTGTCTCGAGCAATCGCGCAAGAGCGTCCTTCGAGAGTTGCCGAGGGGCGAAGAGAGTGCCCTGTTGGGGCGAATAAGCTGTCATGAATACCGGGAAGAATCGATAAGCGGCCAAATTTTTCTAATACTTGCGCGAATATCAGGCAATCGCAACTCAAGGCTGACGCAAGTCGGCGCGCACGGCCAAACCTGCCGTTGGAAGCCGGTTCCTCGCACCCGGCAATTGTCGTCGGATGGTTTTCAGGGCATTTCAGGCCCGGCTGCAAGTTTCCTTTACGACGTCAAAACCAGCCATTGAACGCTTGCCAAACGCCCCGGATACCGTCCCAAAAACGGCCCCAGAAGCCCCGCTCTCTCAGGTAGCGCTCGGTGTGCGCCTGTTGCCGTACGCGCCGGTCACCTGCCCGGTTCGCGGCGATCCGAGCAGGCGTAAAGCCAAGCGCCCAATCTATACGATTGCCCCTGATCCAGTAGTGAGACTGGCAGCCAGCGCTCCAATTACCGATTGATGGATAGATACTGATGGAGTCGCCCAGCGTCTCCAATCGCCAGCGGCCCGGCTTAAGAGGAGTCACAATTTTGGTGCCGCATCCGCAACAGCAGCTATGGGCCGCCGTTTCGTACTTCCGCGAGATGTAGACAACTCCATTGTCGAGGACTTTCGGTATCCGATCGACGAATTCGGGGCGGATGGAGTCAATCTTGTTCATACGGTATCGCCCTTGGCGAGCAGGCTATTTGCAATTGTATAAGAGACAAATCGCTCTTTACCTAAATCGAAGTAAAAGCCGCGCAGTTTCTTCCAGGCAATCACGCCGAGGCAAGCATTGAGCGAGTTGAGATCGGCAACCTGGATGTTCTTGTCGTATTCGTTGTTTGCATCGTCGGTCGCAAAGGAGATTCGAGCCCGAGCGCTTTCGCGACCATCGGGAAGGCTGATGACACTACGTAGCATGCCGCCAAGGGAATTGCGCTTGGCATAGAGGCCCATTCCGACATCGGCGAACGGTATCCCCAGCGCCTCAAGCTTGTCCACGATTGCGCGCTTGGCGGCTCCGCCTTCCATGCAGAGGAAGACGAACGACATGCCGCTTAACTCGTCGAGATTCGTCGCATCAATAAGGACGGGATGCGGGACGATTCCACGATGCATATGGGCATAGATCGACGCAAAATATTCCACTTTAAGAGGCTGTTCCCGCAACGCTTCGATTGCTGGCGCGCCGGGTGCCCGGAAGGCGTTGTGTGTCAGAAATCGATCAGCATCAAAGATATGGATCTTTTTGACAGGCGTTTTGGCGACCATGTCGAGAACGTAAGAACCGGTCCCGCCAATCCCCACAATTGCGATCGCATCCTCAGCGAGCCTCGCGGTAATTGTATTGATTTCTGCCCGTGCCGACGCTGTATCAAGATAATTGAAGGGTGAGTTGTCGTCCTCGGGCTCAATGACCCTGTGTGTCTTGGCCGTGGCCAAGGGGTCTATTGCCGCGACGTGCTTGCCGAGAAGCGCGATATAAGCCGTCATCTTGTCATAGTAATTCTCGTAATGCCCGCACGCCGGCTTTCGGGAGAATGAGTGTTGGGCAATAAATCCGCTGCCAAGGTCGAATGACCCGCTGATATGCTGAAGGACAGTCAACGTATTCCCTTGGCTGTCGCAGGGATATTCGCCCACGAATTTGGCCGTGTGGTCCTGCGGCTGCGCGGTGATATCGCCCGCAAGATCGAGATTCGACGCGAGCGCGCCAATGACGATCTCGCGCTTGTTGTTGACGTAGGGCACGTCTTGAACAACCAGATTGCCGGCGTTCGTCACGAGAACGTTGTAGCCGTCCTTGCGTAGCCGCTGCAGGTCAGGGCTACGATCGATTGGTATGATCGACATCGAAGATGGTACCGTGTTTCTTGACCGTGACGGACCCGCCCTGAGGGAGGTCGCCGTGATGCGGGATGCTCTTGGCGTGTTCAAAGCTCACCGTGAATTCCGGGTCCGTGCCGGTCGGCGGAACTGGGAACGCGATCTTGACGAGTTCATCGAACGTCAGAACGTCATGGTCGATTACGACGGGATCGGTATTGACGATGATGATGTAGTGCTTCTCGGGAGCGTCACCGGTATGGAAGTGCTCGTCATCTGTTAGATGGATCGTCGGGCCGTCGATCCGCACGAGCCCGTCTTCCTGGTCGCCTTCAACCTCCTTGTAGAGCACCTTGCCTTCCGGCACATGCCCGAGTTCGTAAAAATCTGCCCCCGACGTCGGGTTCGGCGAGTGCAGCTGCTTCTGATCGATGTGGATACGCACTTCGTGCTGGTGGTCCGACATACTCAATCTCCCTTGAGAATCTTGGAAAGCGAAGCGCCCATGCGATCGCGCAGCGTGTCGAGCCGCATGTCGCTGCGAACGCCGGGCGCAAAATCATCCCCGTAAGTCTTGCGCAATGTTCCGATCAGGGTGTCGCCGCGCTTCTGGCGAATCTCGCCATCTCGGTCACGACAACGGTCATCAAGTCCGCTTTTGCAGTGCTTTGACATCAATATTGCCTTTCTCAGCTCGACAGCATATCCGCCGATCTGCTAAAAAGCGTATCACGGGAGCGGAGCAAGTACAACCCGTGGGATGCTGGGCTCTGGTGCCTGTGGATTACCAGCTGAAAAGTGAGGGACCGGCGCCTGTCGGGCCGAGAATTCCAAGCTTGAGGAGGCGGATACGGGCCGCGTCGCCCGAAACCTCGAACCCACCCCTCACGATATCAATCAGGTCATGTCCGTGAGGATCGCGTTCGCCAACGACTCCGAACAGTCCGTGCCGTTCCATGTACGACCTGATGAGCTGCCGAAGCGCCGATGCTGGCATCAGGAACGCACCGCTCGCATATCCTGCTTGCCATTCCATCCAATCCGTTTGGGCGGCATCCAGCATGGTATCGCGGTAGCAGATTTGCATGTTGGCGGTAGGTTTGCGCCTTAGTAGATCGGCGCTGGGAGGCTCCATATCCCAGAGAATGGCATGAAAGCGGACATGCCCGTACTCATGGGCCAAGGTCGTACGAAGGCGATTTTGCCGACGTTCGTCCTCTGCCAGACGAGCCGAGATTTTGACCTGCGGCTTACGGCCGGGCTGAAAGAGGGTCAGCCCCTCGACATTGGGGCCGTACTCCGAAAGATCGGCGAATTGATCGAGGGACTCCGTGTCGCGCTCGATCAGCACTGTTAATTCATCCGTCGAAATGGGATAGCTGACTTCCCCACGACGCTCCTTCAGAAAGCAGGCAACGATACTCTCGCACTCCCGATCAAGCTCCTGCGGCTTGAAGTGCGGGCGCTGGGAAAATCTGCCAGTCTTGTCCGGAACGTATCGCACCCTAGCGCCGCGTCCTTCCTTTGGGCGGCCCACCTCGGAAAGCAAGCATCGCGTCGGTTACTTCTTTTTCTGTGAGGTTGCGGACTCGGACATCCTCAGGAAACCGTCCCGCTAAGTAGTAGAGCCAATCGCGATTGATACCGAGCACGTCAGCGAACTGCTGCACCATGCGATCAGAAGATGGGCTGCGGCGATCGTGTTCAATGTCGTTCAGATATTGCGGTGAGATAGGCTCCTCATCTTCGCGCAAAATCCGCGATGCTAGATCTTTTAAGCTCCAGCTCTTTGCCTTTCGAGCCTCGGCGATGGCCCCGCCGAAAGTCTTCTCAGTCGCCATAACACTCCCTTTTGCGCAGCGATGCGCTTCAAGACGCTAATACGCGGATTAGCGTAATCCCCTTAGGGATTCACGTCAATTCTCTCGTATTAGGCTGCGTGTTGGGTACTTGGCCTGATGAAGATGTCGTCCATTTCGAACGATGGTCAGCGCCGAGGAAGACAGGCGTGATTTCCCTCGTCGTGTTCAACCTCACACTGAAGAGGGCTGGAGCGGCCGATTTCGATGGAATCAAATTCCGGTATCGATAGGCTTCCTCGCACTCGCTGCGTAGGTTGCGGGAGCAGGATTTGAACCTATGACCTTCAGGTTATAAGCCGGACGACCGCCTACCCAAGTCCATATACTTGGACAGCCGCAGTCAGGGCAGCCTGCACCGTATGATGTGACAAGCGCTGCTCGACAGCAACTGTCGCCACTATCGCTTTGGACGCATCCGGCGTGGGGACCTCTGCCCCCGACGGACAGCATGCGGAAAGTCCGCCGTTGTCCGCGAACGCTTATTCCACGGATATTCGACGACTTTCGTGGAATCCAGGCAAGTCATTGATTATATTGGCGCTCCCTAGGGGAATCGAACCCCTGTTTCAGCCTTGAGAGGGCCGCGTCCTAACCGCTAGACGAAGGGAGCGTGAGGTGAACCGCATAGCCTCGAAATCGCCGCGCCGCAAGACGGGGGATGCAGAATTTGTGGGGGCGGGCGGAGGAGAGAGTCCCCGTGGGGACCCCCACCCCCGACCCCTCCCCGCAAGGGGGAGGGGAGTTCACTGCCCGGGTGGTGAGGGA
This sequence comes from Bradyrhizobium sp. SZCCHNS3052, assembly GCF_032484495.1. Classification (NCBI taxonomy): domain Bacteria; kingdom Pseudomonadati; phylum Pseudomonadota; class Alphaproteobacteria; order Hyphomicrobiales; family Nitrobacteraceae; genus Bradyrhizobium; species Bradyrhizobium sp. SZCCHNS3052. The sequence goes on from NZ_JAUETB010000021.1 coordinate 16,686, forward strand.
AGTGGTCATCAATGGGGATGGAGTCAGGCGGCCGCGACGGCGGTGGGCTCCCTCTCCCGCTTGCGGGGGAGGGTTGGGGTGGGGGCGCCACGTCGCCGGTGCCAATGGAGAGAGTTCCCCCACCCGCATCGCATCTTCGATGCGATGCGACCTCCCCCGCAGGCGGGGGAGGCGCTGACTGCCCGCGGGCGGGGAGATGGGCCAAAGTCAAAAAGAGAAAGGGCCGAAATGGCCGGGCGAAACCGCCCTGCCCTCACGGCTCCACCGCGAAGCGGAGGCGGCCGGTGGGTTTCAGGGTCTTGGCGTCGAAGGTGCGGATCTCGGTGGTGCCGCCCACATCGAGCGTCACCGCCAGGCGGTCGCCGGCGGTGCCGGTGGCGACGATGCGGGCGCCCTTTGGGAGCATGGCGGTGAGGTCGGGGCCCGAAGCTGTGCTTCCATCGCCGCGGAAAAGGCGGTAGCCGATGGCGACCAGAAGCACTGCGATCGCGATCGAGGTGGTCACGCCCGCGATCATCATCATGCGCCGCAGCCGCGCCATCAGCTGGGCCTGCTCGGGCGAGGACGGCTCGGGCGCAACGGTAGAATTCATGGACATCTCGACTTCACAATCCCACGGTCTGATGACGGTCACGGTCGCCGGCGACGAAGGCTCGCCGCGGCTCGATCGCGTGCTCGCGGCCAGGCTGCCGGAGCTGTCGCGGTCGCGGCTGAAGGCGCTGATCCTGGCCGGCCAGGTGTCGCTCCGCGCGGCGGCGGTGCGGGACCCCGCTTATCACGTCGCCGCCGGCGACACGATCACAATCGACGTGCCGGAGGCCGTCCCGGCCGAGCCCGCCGCCGAGGCGATCCCGCTGAAAATCATCTACGAGGACGACGACATCGTCGTCATCGACAAGCCGGCCGGCCTCGTTGTGCATCCCGCCGCCGGACACGAGACGGGAACGCTGGTGAACGCGCTGATCGCGCATTGCGGCGCCAGTCTTTCCGGGATCGGCGGGGTCAAGCGGCCCGGCATCGTGCACCGGCTGGACAAGGACACCACCGGGCTGATGGTGGTGGCGAAGAACGATCACGCGCACGCCTCGCTGAGCGCACAGTTCGCCGACCACGGCCGCACCGGCGCGATGGAGCGCGGCTATCTGGCGTTCGCGTGGGGGGTGCCGCACCGGTCGCATGGCACCATCAATGCGCCGATCGACCGGCATCCGCATGCCCGCGACAAGATGGCGGTGCGCGCAAAAGGGCGCGAGGCCATCACCCATTACGAGGTGCAGGAGAGCTTTCCTGGCCGCGACGGCAAGCCGGTGGCGTCGCTAATCGCCTGCCATCTCGAGACCGGGCGCACCCACCAGATCCGGGTGCATCTGGCCCATCTCGGCCATCCGCTGCTCGGCGATGCCGTCTATGGCCCGCACTTCAAGACCAAGGCGAACCAGCTCGCGCCGGCCGCGCGGGACGCGCTGGCGGCGCTCGGGCGGCAGGCCCTGCACGCCTATCTGCTGGTGATCGAGCACCCCCGGACGGGAGAAATAATGCGCTGGGAATCGGAGCTTCCGGAGGATCTTTCTCTTTTGGGGGAGGCCCTGCGAGCGGCGCTATGACGCAGGACCTTCAGAAAAACGCAAGCATGTCAAAAACTTAATGGAGCCACACGGGGTCGTGACCCCCGGAATCCTTCCACCGGGGGGCGAAAATGGTGTATGTTGCGCCTGCGTCGAATGGTCGACGCATGGAACGTCGCAAACCGGCCGGCTTTAACCAAGCGACCGCTTTGCCTGGCCCGCCGCTATCGGGGGCCTGAACCAACTGGAGGGCGCTCGATGGCCCGTACAGCTACACTGCCGGTTCTCAACGGAGAATCGGGACTTTCACGCTACCTCGCCGAGATCCGCAAGTTCCCGATGCTGGAACCGCAGGAGGAGTACATGCTCGCCAAGCGTTGGCGCGAGCATGACGACAGCGACGCAGCGCATAAACTCGTTACCAGCCACCTCAGGCTCGTGGCCAAGATCGCCATGGGCTATCGCGGCTACGGCCTGCCGATATCCGAAGTCGTTTCGGAAGGCAATGTCGGCCTGATGCAGGCGGTGAAAAGGTTCGAGCCCGAGAAGGGCTTTCGCCTCGCCACCTACGCCATGTGGTGGATCAAGGCGTCGATACAAGAGTACATTCTGAGATCGTGGTCGCTCGTGAAGATGGGCACCACCGCGAACCAGAAAAAGCTGTTCTTCAACCTGCGCAAGGCCAAGAGCCGCATCAACGCGCTGGATGAAGGCGATCTGCATCCGGATCAGGTCAAGTTGATCGCGAAGCGCCTCGGCGTGACCGATCAGGACGTGGTCGACATGAACCGCCGCCTCGGCGGCGACGCCTCGCTGAACGCGCCGATCCGCGACGACGGCGAAGCGGGCGAATGGCAGGACTGGCTGGTCGACAATACGCCCAACCAGGAAGCCATCATGGCCGAGCACGAGGAATACGACCACCGGCGGCAGGCGCTGAACGGCGCGATCGGCGTGCTCAACGCGCGCGAGCGCCGCATCTTCGAGGCGCGGCGCCTGGCCGACGAGCCGATGACGCTCGAGGACCTGGCGGCCGAGTTCGGCGTGTCGCGCGAGCGCGTGCGCCAGATCGAGGTGCGCGCGTTCGAGAAGGTGCAGTCCGCCGTCAAGGGCGCCATCGCCAGGCAGGAAGCGGCGGCCCTGGAGGCCGCGCACTAGACGCGCGGCTTGCTTGAAGGTGGTTTTTGGATGCGATCGGAGCCGGCGGAGACGCCGGCTTCTTGTTAGGTGCAGTTAGTCGGGCGCGGCGCGGGCGAGCTCGGCGAGCGCACAGCCCTCGCAGTAGCGGGCGTCCTTGTAGTCGATCCAGTTGTGCGCATAGATCCGCTCCCGGGCGATACCATAGCGCAGCCGAAGCAGCTTCGAGAGCACGCGCCAGGCGGCGACCTGGGCGTCCGTCGGAGGCGTGGTGACGTCGGGATAGTTGCCGGCGAACTCCACTCCAATGGAATTGTCGCGCACGACCTTGCGATAGGTGGGGCCGTTGTCGATATAGCGGCTGTCGTTGCGGTTGGCGCCGTCGCCATGCAAGGTCACCAGGGTGTCCGGCACCGCCCAATACACCGTGCCGTCGGTTTCCACCCACACGGTGACGCCGCGCCGTTTCGGATTCTTGGCCTGCGCCAGCGCCCCCGCTCGCGCCGACCCGGCCGGGCCCTCGGTCTGGTGGACGATGATGTTGGTCCAGGGATGGGCGAGGTGCGGATCGCCCCACGGCGCCAGCCAGACCATCTTCAGTCCCGGGATGTCCGGCGTGCCGGACGAACGGGCGAGCGACGTGAGATCCTCAGCCGCAACAGGCAGAGGCAGCGCGACGAGAAGCAGCGCGAGCGCTGCGCGGAGGGAGAACAGGACCGGCCTCATGGTCGGCAACGTTAGCACCGGCTACCCGGCAGCGGCATCCTGCCGACGCGGCGGCGCCATCATCGGCTCGATCTGGTCCGGCGCCAATGTCGGCGTCTCGTGGTCGGCGGCGAAGACGGCATAGCGGTTCTTGCCCTCCTTCTTGGCGGCATAGAGCGCCTGGTCCGCCCGCGCCATCAGCCGGTCGGGGAAGGCGCCGACATCCTCGGTCCATTCGGCGACGCCGATCGAGACCTCGATCGGCACCTCGGCGCCGGCACAGGCCTCCGCATCGTCGCGGCAGACCTGCAGGATGCGCCGCGCGATCATCGCGCCTTCGCGCAAGGCGGACGCCGGCAGCACGATGCAGAATTCGTCGCCACCGGTGCGCGCCAGCATGTCGCCGGGGCGCAGCCGGGTCTGGGCCATCAGCGTGAAGTGCTGCAGGCAGGCATCGCCGGCAGCATGGCCATGGGTGTCGTTGATGATCTTGAAGCCGTCGAGATCGATCACCAATAGCGCGAACGGCCGCCGCGAGCGCTCGGCGCGCGCGCATTCCTCGCTCAGGCGCTGCATCAGGTGACGGCGGTTGGCGACGCCGGTGAGATCGTCGAGCAGCGCGAGGTCGGCGACCTCGTTGCGCAGCCGGTCCACCGCCATCAGCAGGAAGCCGAAATTGAGCGACATCGACAGGAAGATCAGCAGCAGCACCGCGGCGGCCTGACCGCTGGTGGAGCGGCTGAAATTGAAATCGGCGCCGATGAACGCCCCGATCGAGCGCGCGGCAAACACCGCGATGATCAGAACGGACAGCAGGCCGGCCAGCCGCGCTCCCGGATTGACGGGCCCGCGCCTCGCATCCAGCACCAGCCGCGCGATGATCGCCATGGGGACCGCCTGCCCGATCGAGTAGCACAGGATCCTCAGCGGGCCGTGGTCGTATCCGTATTGGAAAAATGCGATCGACGAGCAGGTCATCGCGACGACGGTCAAGCTCAGCCGCCACGACGCCCTGGAGCCATAGAAGCGCTCGACGCCCATCGCCGCGAGGCAGATCGCGAAGGTCATCAGCGAGCCGCCGACCAGCAGCGGAACGAACGAGCCGAAATAGAACCGCGTCAGCGCGAACGCCGCCGCCGGCGCGCACATGAACGCAGATGCCGTCCAGTACCGCGCCGAATCCAGATTGGGATAGCTGCGCATCACGTAGGCCCAGATCAGGCCCAACGCGAGGAAATTGACCACGAAGGCGGTCCACAGCGTCGGAACGTTCAGCATCCCGACAGCAGGACGCCGCAGGTCCTGTCCTCGATGTTCAATAACGCCGCGCTCATGAGCTACCCTGTTGCTCGAGGCAACATGGGCGCGGCGCAGTTAACGGTTCCTCAAGGGCCCAACCAAGGTTGCGCCTTGGTTTTGAATCAATGAAGACACCTTTTACGATCCGCTAACCTTGTCACGCCCCCGAGCGCCAGCGGCGCAACTGGCCGGCGAATGCATCGAGCTGTGGATAAGCGCAACCGCGCTGGTGACAGCGTGAGGCAGAGCTTCGCGAATCTGCTGGGATCGACACCCGAGGCTGATGCATGGCTGGCGTGCGCCAGCGAAGCCTCAAAGTCGCGTTGCAATCCATCAACTCCTGACGAGGATTCCATGGCGAAGAAGGCGAAGAAGGCCGCAAAGGCCACCAAGAAAGCTGCGAAGAAGACCAAGAAGGCTGCCAAGAAGAAGTAGTTGCACTTCCCGGGTGGGAGCGCGGCTTCCACCCGGCTCTCAGTCAGCTCGACCCGCTAGCCGATCCTACGTCTCCACCGGTCGGCGGTTGCCACGCAACACGCCTCACCTGATATCGGGCGTGCGCTCGAGCGTCACCTCGGCTTCGCGCAGCACGTCCAGCGGCGCCCACGGCTTGCTCCAGAACTTCGTGCCGCCCGGCAGCGGCTGCGACAACGGCCGGCCAGAAGTGACGACCACATTGATGTGGGGGTGACGCGCCTTGGCGAGATGGGCAAGCTCGACCCCGTTCATGCGGCCCGCCAGATTGACGTCGGTCATCAGCAGCACGATGCGATGACCCGGCTTGTTCAGGACGAGTTCGGCGGCCTCCGCGCTCTCACACGCGATCACGTCGTACTCGCTCTCTTCGAGCAGCAGCGTGATCATCTCGCGCTGCGCCAGATCGTCTTCCACGATCAGTGCGGTGGCGCGAAAAGGTTGCGACTGTCCCATGCAGGTCCTCCACGAATGTGTGCTCGCAAAGTAATGTGAGTTAAAAGCTGAACGGCCGGATGGTTCGGTTCCAATCAGAAAAAGTGGCAGAAAACCCAGCTGCAATTGGAACAGGCACGCAGAACCGGTCGATCAGGGGAGTGAAGCGACAATGACGATCATTCGAGGCGCATCTGCCGCCGTGACAGGCGCAGCCAGCGGCATTGGCCGTGCGCTGGCGCAGGAGCTGGCGGCCCGCGGTTGCGATCTCGCGCTCGCCGACCGCGACGAGGCGGGCCTCGCAAGCCTCGCCGCCGAGCTCACCGCAAGCGGCCGCAAGGTGACCACGCACCGGCTGGACGTCAGCGATGTGGCTGCAGTCACCCAGTTCGCAGTAGACGCAACCCGCGCGCATCCCGGCCTCAACATCGTCGTCAACAATGCTGGCGTGGCACTGTTCGGCAGCTTCGCCGAGATCGATCAGGCGGAGATGGAGTGGCTGTTCAACATCAATTTCTGGGGCGTCGTGCACGGCACGCGCGCGTTCCTGCCGCATCTTTCGCGCCAGCGCGAAGCGCACGTCGTCAACCTGTCCTCGATCTTCGGCATCATCGCTCCGCCCGGCCAATCGGCCTACGCCGCGGCAAAGTTCGCAGTAAGGGGATTTTCCGAGAGCCTGCGTCACGAACTCACAGCCGCCGGCAGTCCCGTGCGGCTGTCCGTCGTGCATCCCGGCGGCATCGCCACGGCGATTGCGCGCAATGCCCGCGCCGGCCAGGGCATGACCGACAATGCGCGCCGCGTGCAGGCCATCGAGCGGTTCGAGCGGCTTGCCAGGACCAGCCCGCGCGACGCCGCGTCGCGGATCATCGAGGGCATCGAGCGCAATGAGCCCCGCATCCTGATCGGCGGCGATGCGCGCTTCATGGATCTCCTGCAGCGCTTCATGCCGGCCACCTATTGGCGCGTGATGGCGAAGCGGCTCGAGAAGGCGGCCGCGAAGCAGGGATGAGCCACGGGACAGGAGCCCCCGCCCCGGCTCGCGCCCGTGGCGGATACGCCGGAGCGATCGGCGTGTCGGCGAGCTTGTACTTCAGCCACCCAACGACCGGTCAGGCCGCCCTGATATGGGCTAGGAACTGGTTGACCTCGCTACGCAGCCGGGTCGACTGCTGCGCGAGCTCGCCGGCCGCCGACAGCACCTCGTTGGCGGCGTGGCCGGTCTGCACGACCCCGGACGTGACGCCCGCGATGTTGCGCGTGACGTCCTGGGTCTTGCCGGCGACGACGTTCACATTGCCGGCGATCTCGCGGGTCGCGGCGTCCTGTTGCGCGATCGATGAGGCGATGATGGTCGAGATCTCGTCGACCTCCTGGATCGTGGTGCAGATCATACCGATGCTCTGGACCGCGGCGGCGGTTTCGGCCTGAACCGCGGCGATCTGAGCACCAATCTCTTCGGTCGCCTTGGCCGTTTGGGTCGCCAGCGTCTTCACCTCGCTGGCGACGACGGCGAATCCCCTGCCCGACTCGCCGGCGCGCGCGGCCTCGATCGTCGCATTCAGCGCCAGCAGATTGGTCTGGCTGGCGATCTGGGTGATGAGTGCGACGACCTCGCCGATCTTGCTGGCCGCAATGTTGAGCCGCTGCACCTTGTCGTTGGATTGCTGCCCTTCGTCCGCGGCCTTGCGAACCACGGACGACGCACGCTCGAGCGTCTTGCTGATCTCGTTCATCGAGGATGACAGCTCTTCGGCCGCCGAGGCAACGGTGTTGACATTGTCCGACGCGGAGCCGCACGCCTGCGATACCGTCAGGGCCTGCTGCTTCGACTGATCGATCGTCACCGACATCGAACGGGCGGTCGCCTCCATTTCGATGGCCGCAGCCGACACGGCGTCGACGACGCCGCGGACGCTGGCCTCGAAGCCATCGGCCACCTCCATCAGCATGCGGCGCCGGTCCTCCTCGGCACGAGCCTGGGCCTTCTCCTGCTCCGCCTGCAGATCCCTCATCCGGACGGCGTTGTCCCTGAAGATCGAAACGGCGCGTGCCATCTGTCCGACCTCGTCCTTGCGCCAGTCGGCCGGGACGCGAACGTCCAGGTTGCCGTCGGCGAGCTCGCGCATGGCGCTCGTCATCTGGACGATCGGGCGGGAGATGCTGCGCGCGATCAGCAGCCCGGCGAGCGCGATCAGCACGAGGCCGGCCAGCGTCATCCCGATCGCCAACGCCCCGGCGCGATTGCGAGCCTGGATGAACTCGCTGTTGTCCATGATGATCTCGACGGCCCCGATCGGCTTGCCGGAGAAATCCTTGATCGGGCCCAGCAGCGCGACGACCGGAACACCCTCGAGCTGTCCTTGGCGCGACAGGAAGCTGCCGGCCGATGCCTCCCGATAGTCGCCGCTTGCGAAGAAGGAGGTCTCCCCGATCGTCGTCGCGAACAGCTTGAAGCCGGTGTCGCCAGCCAGGCGGAACGCAACCTCGACATTCCGGCTGCGCTTGAACTCGTCGAAGAAGTTTTGGCCAAAGGTCAGGCCGAACTCGACCGAGCCCAGATGTTTGCCGGCGGAAACGATCGGTACGACGCCGCGGAGGCCGAGGCCGGCAACGCCGCCCTCCAGCCCGACGATCGGCTTGCGGTCGGTGTTGGCGGCCACCACCGTCTTGCGGAATCCCGACAGATCGTCGCCGAACTTGGCCGGCTGGTGCACCCGCAGGAAGGACATCGCCGGCGGCGTGTGAAACTGAAACTGGTCGACGCCGTAATCGGATTTCAGGCTGGCCATGCCCGCGCCGAACAGCCGCATCAAGGCGTCGCGGTCGTTCTGCGCCACGGCGTCCTGGACAGCGGGGATCTTGGCGACCACCGCACTCATCGCTTCCGCGCGGGTCGCCTCCAGCTGCAGGCGCGAATTGAAGGCGTCATATTGGGCGTGGAGCTCGCGCTCATTGGCGCGGTCGATGATGCCGCCGATGATCCACATGGCGACCAGCAGCACGAAGAGGGCCGTCGCTGCCGCACCGATCACCAGAGAAAGGGTGAGCCGGGTTCTCAAGCCAACAAACTTCAACATGCGATCCTCGAACGTCGACCGGTGTTCGAGTATTGCAGCGTTGCAACTAATTATTCCTGAACGAGTCAACCAATGGACTGGACCAACAACAAATTAGCTGCTGCGGGGCGGGAACGGCTATCGGAGCCTTCCGCCGCACACTCTGCTCTTAACCTGCCGCAATCCATGCTGGTTGCAGATCACTTCACCTCAACCCTTCACAAGTCCCGTCGGAACATGCTGACAGAGCAGAGCGTCCGACCTGTCCGGCAGGGCGCGTTCAGGCGACAGGACCGCCGCGCGCCCGCCAGCCGCTCATGCCGCCGGCATAGTGGCGGATATCCTGCCGCCCGGCCGACAGCGCCCGCCGCAGGGCGGTGGCCGAGCGGCCGCCGGCCTGGCAGATCAGAACCACCGGCTTGTCGTGCACGAGGCTGCCCGGGTCGAAACGCGACAGCGGGTGATTGACGGCGCCGGGGATGTGGCCGCCCTTGAACTCATGCGGCTCGCGCACGTCGACGATGACGCAGCTCCGCTGCTGATGCGCCCGCACCAGCTCATCATGCTCGATCGCCGGCACGCTGGTCGACCCGGTCAACCTGCTGAACAGTCCTGATAGCATGGGAGGAACCTCTCACTGTTTGACATAGGGGCACTCGGGCGACTCAGCCTAGCCCTGTGTCCGCTTCGCCTTGGCCGCGGACGCTTCGACCCAGAAGAAGAACGCACCTGCACCGATCGCGAGCGCGGCGAACCAGACGCCATCCGGCACGCCGGTGATGTCGGGCAGCCGCACCTTGCCGAGCGCCCAAACATTCAGGACATGGGCCTTCACCCAGTCGAAGCTCAGCGCATAGAGGATCGCCCCGACGATCATGCCGAAAGCGCCCACTGCAGCATGAACGCTGCCGCTGGCAATGGCGCCGAGCGCAGTGCCCGGGCAGTAGCCGTAAACCACCATGCCGACGCCGAACAGCGCCGCGCCGAGCGCGACCGCAAGCATGTTGGCGTCCTTGACGTAATACTTGGTGTTGCCGGTATCGACCAGCAGCAGAACGCCGATGCCGCCGACCACGATCGCCGTGCCCATCACCTTCAGCACGGTGAAGTCGCGCAGCCGGAACTGGTTCTCGATCACGTTGCAGCTCGTGACCTTGCCCTGCTGCAGGAGATAGCCGAACACGGCGCCCATCAACAGCGGACCGGCGATGCTCATCAATGACGTCATGGCCCTCCTCCTATGCTTTGCGGAACATGACGCGCGACACAACCAGGCCGGTCGCGAACATCACGGCGAGGAACAGCCAGCTCGACAGCGCCAGTTGCAGACCGCCTGAAATGCCGTGGCCGCTGGTGCAGCCGCCGGCCAGACGCGCGCCATACATGATGACGATGCCGCCGAGAAACGCAGCGACGAAGCGCTTGAACACCGACGGACCAAAGCGCTCCCGCCAGACCTCCGGCACCAGTTCGAGCCGCCACGTGCCGGAGATGACCGCCGACAAGAATGCGCCGAGCGGAATGCCGACCAGAAACCAGACGCCATAATCCCATTTCAGCGGCATCGACTTCCAATAACTGTTGGCGGCGACGGCGTCGGATCCGATCACCGGCACGGCGAACAGCGACGCGATGCGCGAGAACGCCGTCGTCACGCCGAGTGGGTCGCCGAACCCGGCAAAGGCCACCCAGCTGAGGATGCCGATGCCGGCGCCGACCAGATAAGGCGACCAGTCGATGTGCCCGGACTCGCCCAGATCCTTGACCATGACGTCGTTCATCATTGCCACGACGGGCCCTCCCCGCTGACGCGGCCCAGCGCCGCGACCGACGCGCGCTACTATATGCATATATTCGAATTTATGCAATTATAAATCGGCCGGTGCCGATAGGTGAAAGGCGAGATCCTGCGGCAGCGTGACGGCGAGGAATCAGCGGCACGGACGACCTCGGGGATGGCAGCCCCGAGCAAACCGCAGCGGCGCATGATCCGCCGCAGCCCCACGCTCTGTTCATGTCGGCGCGGCCTCTCGCAGGTCCATCGTCACCACGCGACTCGGTCGCGCCGCTTGCCGCGGCCGCGGGAGAAGTCCTCGAGATGAGGCTCGCAGGCCAACGCAGAAGCGATGCCCGGCGCGTGGTGGCCGGGCCTGCGCACCTGTCCAGCACTCCGACGCGGGCCGGCGAATGGCGGCGAGATCGGATCTGCGCGGCTCTCAGTCGCCGCGAGTTCCTAGGCGGCTCTCACGCCGGCGATGAACTTCTTCACTTCCATGCTCAGTCTGGCACTGTCGTCGGCCAGCGATTTCGCGGCGGACAGCACCTGGGATGCGGCGGTTCCGGTATCGACGGCACCGCGCTGCACATCCGCAACGTTGGCTGAGACCTGCTGCGTTCCCGCCGCCGCATGCTGGACGTTGCGCGAGATCTCCTGCGTGGCAGCGCCCTGCTGCTCCACGGCCGATGCGATCGTCGACGAAATCTCCTGCAATTTCTCGATGGTGATGCTGATGTCGCGGATGGCACCGACCGATTGCTGGGTGGCGGACTGGATGCCGGAGATCTGCTGGCCGATCTCGCCCGTGGCCTTCGCCGTCTGCTCGGCCAGCGCCTTGACCTCGGATGCGACCACCGCAAATCCACGGCCGGCCTCGCCGGCGCGTGCGGCCTCGATCGTTGCATTCAGCGCGAGCAGATTGGTCTGTCCGGCAATCGTATTGATCAGCTCGACGACGTCGCCGATGCGGGCAGCGGACTTCGAGAGCTCGCCGACCTGTTCATTGGTCCTGCGTGCCTGTGCCACCGCCTCATTGGCCATCCGGGCCGAATCCTGGACTTGCCTGCTGATCTCGTTGACGGACGCGGAGAGCTCCTCGGTCGCAGATGCCACCGACTGCACATTGGTGCAGGCTTCCTCGGAAGCCGCGGTGACGGATGTGGCCAGGTTCTGTGCGCGGCTCGCCGTGTTGCTGAGCCCGCCGGCGTGACCTTCCAAAGTGCTCGATGCCGTGGACACGGTATCGACGATCTCGCCGACCACGGCCTCGAAGCGGCCAGTGATCTCGTCGAGGCGCCGGCCGCGTTCCAGTTTCACCTCTGCCTCTCTCGAAGCGATATCGTCGGCCTGCTTCTTCGCAATCAAGGCGGTCTTGAAGACCTCCAGGGCGTCGGCCATCATGCCTACTTCGGTCTTCTGACCGCGATAGGGGATCTCAATCGCCAGGTTACCCTCACCGAGCGCCTGCATCGGCCTGATGATGGAAGCGATGCACCGGGAAATGTCGCGAACGAACCAGCTTCCGACGCCGATGCCGGTGAGAACGGCAAGGACGATGACCGTCGACATCAATGCAAATGCCTCGGCATAGCCATCCGCGGCGATCTTGGTTTCGGCGTCGGCGCCACGATTGTTGAGGTCAATCAGCTTTCGAAGAAATTCGTCCGACTGATTGGCGACGCTCCGGACCGTCTTGTTGAACAGATCGCTCGCCTGCTTGGTCGCGTTGCCGTTCCCTGCGCGCAGCACCTCGAGCACACCATCGGCAGCCCTGACATATTGCTCCCAGCCCCGCGACCAGCTCTCGAACAGGCTGCGCTCCTCGGCCGACGAGATCATCGCCTCATAGGAGCGGCGCGCCGTCGCGATGACGGCGAGCGTTGCCTTCATATTGCGGTCGAGATTGTCCTTCTCCTCAGTCGTATCAGCCGTCATGTAGGCTCGCAGCTGCGCCCGATTGAGATTGATCGCCGAACGCAACTCGCCGAGCACGCGCACGCTCGGCAGCCAGTTCTTGGCGATCTGTTCGGTATGCGTATTGATTGTCTGCATGCCGCGGACGGCCAGCAACCCGACGATGGTCATCGCCACCAGCAGCAGCGCAATGACGGCCGCCATTTTTGCTCGAATGGAGAGTTGCGACATCACGCGTGCCTTTCGTAGTCCCGGCGATTCGTATCGGTCCGCCGCATGATTGCGTCGTCCCCTCGCGACGGTATCACCCGACCTTCGCAAATTGGTTAACGGGCGGGATCTCCGGACTGGAATCTACCAACGTCATGATCGGGCACGATGGTCCGAATGCCGTGGTCGGCACGCATCTCCTGTGGCCGATCCGCGGACTACGCGATCTGCGCTCCGGCGTGACGACGCAAAGACGCGTGTCTTCGGGCTCGATCCGATCTGATCGGACAATGTTCTTCGTCGGAGGCTTGAAGTGCGCCGACACGCCACGCGTCGACGAGCCTGTGACAGACAGGTCCCGGAGATTCATGGATGCTGCGCCTTGACGCTGCATGTCCAATGCCGCTCAGCAGAAGCAGGCTCGCTTCCGCAGGATGCCTCAAGAAGGCATGACGGAGGGGGACTGAACCGGGCTCTGCGCCGGCTTGGTGGCGAACAGCCAGCGGTCGACGACAAAATCGGTGACGGCCGCACCCAACCACATGCCACCGAGCACGATCCACGCTGTGAGCGCAAACACCGATGCCCCGGTTACGCCGGCGCCAACGGCGCAGCCGCCCGCCAGCATCGCACCGAATCCCATCAGGACGGCGCCGATCATGTAACGGCGCATGCCGCGCCCATCCGAGAAGCCTTCGAGATTGAGTTCACGCGCCAGCGCGGCCGCAACGAACGAGCCGATGAACACACCCGGAATGATGCCGAGATCGAAGCCCGGCTTCAGTTGCGGGCTGGCGAGCACCTGCATCAGCAGCTCCGCCGAAGGACCGCTGAATGTCAGGCTCTTCAGCGGCACCGGCGAGAACGAGGCCTGGCCGAGCTGATAAGTGAGGAGCCAGCCCCCGGCGACCGCCGCGCCCGCGGCCACCGCCGAGCGCAGGATCTTCGGGCCAACCTGAAACTTCGACACGGCGGCGAGCCCGGCCAGGAACCACAGCATGCCGAAGCCGAGCTTCTCGGGCGTACCCCCGCCGAACAGGCTCATGATGTCGCGCGACGGTCCGCCGTCGACGAGCCAAAGATTGGTGAGCCACTCGCGTGCCGGCGCGAGCAGGCCGCGATAGGCCGACTGCGCCGTCACCGCGAAGACGAGGCCGGACAGCAGCGCCCGCAGATTGCCGTTGGCCGAGAGCACCAGCAGACGGCTGGCACAGCCTCTCGCCAGGATCATGCCGCAGCCGAACAGCGTGCCGCCGATCATCGCGCCGGAAATGCTGCCCTGCTGCGCCAGCTGGCGCGCTTCGGAGACGTCGAGCAGGCCCATCGCCACCAGCGTCTGGGTGCCCAGCAGCGCCGACGCGAAGGTGAGGAGCCACACCGCCAGCCGCGGACCGCCCTGCCCGCGCGCGAACTCGACCGTGGCCGCCCGGAGGCAGAAGCGGCTGCGCTGGGCGAAGAAGCCGAACGCGCCGCCGGCCGCGAGCCCGCACAGCAGCGACACCAGCTCCTCACCCAGAAGGTCGATCAATGCGGTGAGCACAGGCGCTCCCGTCGTTCAGGCCTGCCGCTCAACATGCCGGGCGGCATCGGCAAGGACGCATGCGCCCGTCACGGGCGCAGGTAGGCGTATCCACTCTGCTGCAGCTCCGTGAGGCGCACGACGCCGCCCTTCTCCGCCACCGCGAACCCTGGCAAGAGATCGTCGAGTTTCACGCCTTGCGCCTTCATGGTGTTCGCACAGGCCTCGAAGCCGACGCCGGCTTTCATGAGGCGCTCGGCCAGAGCCGAGATGGTCTGGTCGGCCGAAATCGCATGAAAGGCCCGCAAGCCCGGACCGTGGATCACCAGGCGAATGTCTGCGCGTCCAGGTCCTCCGGTGCCATCGACGTGGTTCTGGAGGTTGCCGAGAACGAACAGGGCGCGGTCCTGATCGGCGAGATGATAGGCGACGCGCTGGCGCGGAGATTCCGTCGCCGCGCGTGCGCTGCTGACACCGAAGATTCCAAACAGGCCGGCAAGACCGGCTTGCATCAAAGATCGACGTTCCATGGTGGCTCCTAACGCGCGGCTGCAATGAATCCTGCGATGCGATCAGCGGCATCCTCGGCGGCGAGATCGCGAAAGAAGTGATCTGCGTCGTCAATCGTCTCCAGTCGGACACGGCTGCCGGCGCGTGACGCCAGCGGCGCGAACGACGCTGCCACGTCCGGTACCGTCTTGTCTTGCGCTGCCGCAAGCACCAGAACCGGCAGGCTCACATCGGCGACCAGCGCCGCCGTATCCTGACGCCGGTCGGCGCGATAGAATGCTGCGAATGCGCGCGCCGTCACCTTGGCATCGCGGCAATAGATGAAGCCCGGCACCGACATCCAATCACCGCCGCGCCCGGCGGCGATCGCTGCCTCAGCCTTGTCGAGCAGCGGCGCCAATCGCTGGCCGTAGCTCTCCGCATAGGCGTCTCTCAAACCGGCCTCGATGCTCGCCGTCGCGGGCGCCAGCAGGATCGCACCGTCGACCGCCGCTTTGGGATTGGCGGCCAGATAGCGCGCGACCTGATTGGCGCCGCGCGAATGACCGAGGACGAAGACGTGCGACGACGTCTTGCGCGCTTCACTCAGCCAGGCGGCGATCTCCACGACGGCATCGTCCGTCACATAGTCATGGGGTTTGGCACAATCGTACATGCCAGTGCGGCGATCGAGACCGAGCACGAGATTGTGCGCGAGCGAGGCGATCCCCCGCTCGGCCAACGCCTTGGACAGGCCCTGGATGGTCTCCATGTCCTTGTGCGCGAGCGTGCCGTGCGTCATCAGCACCAGCGGCACATCCGGTCCAGACTGCGCCGGCAGTCGGAGCGTGCCGAGCGCCGTACGCCCGCCGATCGTGAGCTCGCGCGGCTCCTCGGCCGCGAAGGCGATCGACGCAATGAACGAGACGACAAGAGCGAGCCACCACCGCATCGCAAATTCCTCAGGGACGCACGATCGTCCAGTTCTTCTCGGACAGCTCCAGCAGGGTCGCGACCCCGGTCTTGACGACCGTGACACCGTCGAGCAGAGGCGGCTGCCGTCCCTCCTTGCTCGCGAGCGTCTCCAAGGTATTGCCGCAGGCGATGAAGCTCACATTGGGCATCGACTTGGCGAAGCCGAGCACCCGCTCCTTCACCGGCGAGCGGTCGGCCAGCAGCATGTCGAGGCCGCCATTGAACGCGACGATCACGATCTCGACCTCCGCGCCCTCGCCCGAATAGTGGCGGGAGACATTCGCGGCCACGTCGAGCACCGCGCGCATCTTGGCCGGATCCTCGTCGCTGATCTGCAACGCGAGCCTATGTGGCTCGGCTGCAGTGGCGATGGACGCACCCCCGCTTCCGGCCAGGGCGACGGATGCGGCCGCCAACAGCATCTGGCGGCGGCTGCATCCGGCAATCCTCACTCGACGCCTCGCGGCTTGCCGTCCTTGTCTTCCGGCGTGACGTCGACCGCTGTCGCGCGTCCGGTGATCTTGACCGGCGCGATGCAGTTCTTCATGCAAGGATCCTTCTGCCAGAACGCCTTCTCGCTCGTGCTCCGATCATCCATGATGAACCCGCCCTCGTTCGGCATCTTGATCGTGGCGAGATTGCTGTTGCTCAGCTCGAAGTTCTGATCGGTGATCACGTCGTTCAGATACAGCACATAGGCGACCAGCGCGTAGTACTCGTCGACCTTCAGCGACTGCGGGCTGCCGAACGGCATCGCGTGGCGGACGTAGTCGAACAGCGTCGAGGCGTAGGGCCAGTAGGAACCGACCGTCTTGACCGGATTGTCTGATGTCAGCGATCCCTTGCCGCCGGCGAGCACCGGCCAGCGGCCGGCACCCTCGCCGAATTCGCCATGGCAACTGGCGCAATTGTCCATGAACAGCTTCTCGCCCTGGGCGACGGTGCCCTTGCCGACTGGCAGCCCCTGCCCGTCCGGACGGACGTCGATGTCCCAGCCGCGGATCTCCTCGGCGCTCGGCGCGCGGCCGATGTTGAAGCGCTGCGCCGGCTTGGCATCGGACTTGGCCTCGGTCTTCTCGCTCGGACCGCCGGCGAACGCCACCGAGCCCGCGAGCGTTGCCAGCGCTGCGACTGCAATGATCAGCTTAGGCGACCTCGACATTCTCGACCTCACCGTTTGCCTGCACATGCCAGGTCTGGATGCCATTGTTGTGATAGATGGAGTTGTAGCCGCGGACCTTGCGCAGCTCGGCCTTGGACGGCTGGACGTAGCCGGTCTCGTCCTGGACGCGCGACTGCAGCAGCAGCGGCTCGCCGTTCCAGTCGAACTCGTAGTAGAACCGGGTCAGCGCCTTGTCGAGCACCGGGCCGTCGATCCGCGCCGGCCACCAGTTCCGGCCACCATCGAGCGACACGTCGACGCGCTTGACCTTGCCGTTGCCCGACCACGCCAGCCCTGAGACGATCGTGAAGCCCTTGCCGTGCTTGATCGGCGCCTGCGGGCTCGGGCTCGTGATCACCGACTTGGCATCCATCGCCCAGGTGAAGCGCCGCGCCTTTCCGTTCGGCAAGAGATCGGTGTATTTCGAGGTTTCCTCGCGGGTGTGCCAAGGCTGGTCGCCGACCTTGATACGGCGCAGCCACTTGACCCAGAGATTGCCCTGCCAGCCCGGCACGACCAGGCGCATCGGATAGCCCTGCTCGGGATACAGCGCCTCGCCGTTCATCTTGTAGGCGATGATGCAGTCGTCGAGCGCCTTCTCGATCGGCAGGCTGCGATCCATCGACGCGGAGTCGGCGCCCTCGACCAGCAGCCATTTGCCGTTGGTCTTGACGCCGGCCTCTTCGAGCAGGGTGCGCAGCGAGACGCCGGTATATTGCACGCAGTGGATCATGCCATGCGTGAACTGGCAGCCATTGAGCTGGGCGCCGCGCCACTCCATGCCGGAGTTGGCCGCGCATTCCATGAAGTGGATGCGGTTGACGCGCGGGTAGCGCTTGAGCTCGTCGAGCGTCAGCAGCAGCGGCCGCTCGACCAGCCCATGGATCATCAGCCGGTGATCGGCCGGATCGACGTCGGCTACGCCGCCGTGATGGCGCTCGAAGCACAGCCCGTTCGGCGTGATGATGCCTTCGAGCTCATGCAGCGGCGTAAAACTGACCGAGGATTCGCGCGAAGCCGTCAGCCATTCGACGTCGCGGCGGACGACGTCCTTCTCGAACTTCGACGGCTTGCCATAGGGGCGCACAGCGACGCCCTCGCCGAGGGTCCGCGTCCATTCCGGCACGTTCGGCGGCTGGTTGGCGGGATTGCCGACGCCGGCACGCGCCTGCGAGGCCAGCGCCGTGGCGGCAAGACCGCCGGCTGCAGTCAGGAAACCACGGCGCGACGCGCGTGGGGCTGAGGGAAGTAGTTTGTCCTTGGACATCGTCGTCACACTCCGGAGACTTTGACGGCCCGGTTGGGCTCGAGACGAACGGTTTTCTGGCGCTGCAGATAGCTCGACACGACCTCCCAGATCGGCGGCCCCTGCGTGCCTTCGTTGACGCTGGCCCAGCCCGCGACCTGATACTCCCGCGTCGGATCGATCGCGGCCCCGGTCTTGATCAGGCGCATGTCGGAGATGCGCTGCCCCTGCGGCTTGTTGACGTCGATGGCGTAGGACATGCCGCCGATGCGGACCATGTCGCCGCCCTGCTGGTAGTAAGGATCGACGTTGAACAGGTTGTCGGCGACGTCCTCGATGATCTCCTTCAGCCGCGTGCCGGTCATGCCCATGCGATAGACGGCCGGATAGGTGATCGCGGTGGCGTTGGTGACGTCCTCGAACGTGATGTCCTGGCCCGGCATCACGCTGGTGCCCCAGCGGAAGCCCGGCGACAGCGCGATCTCCGCATCGCGCTCCTGCAGCAGCGCCTGGCAGATGAGGTCATCGAACGTGCCGTTGAAATTGCCGCGGCGATACAGCAGCGTCTCGGTCCGCCCCAGCGGGCGGGCGAGATCCGCGGCAAACGGCTTGCGCACCTCGGCGATCTTGGCCGCCATCGCCGGATCCGGCGTGATCACGTCGGAGAACAGCGGAATCAGCTTGTAACGATAGCCCTTCACTTCGCCGTCCTTGACGTCGAGATCGAGCCGCGAGACGAACTTGCCGGAGGAGCCCGACGCGATCAGCAGCGTCTTGCCGACCTTCACGGCCTCAGGCAGCGCATCATGGGTGTGACCCGTGAGAATGACGTCGAGACCCTTGACGCGGCTGGCCAGCTTGCGGTCGACGTCGAAGCCGTTGTGTGACAGCAGCACCACGAGGCCGGCGCCGTCCTTGCGCGCCTTGTCGACCTGGGTCTGAACATCCTCCTCGCGCACGCCGAACGACCAGTTCGGAATCATCCAGCGGGGATTGGCGACCGGCGTATACGGGAAGGCCTGGCCGAGCACCGCGATCTTGACGCCGCCGCGCTCGATCATCGTCGAGGCTTCGAACGCCGGCTCGTTCCATTCGGTGTCGCGGATGTTGAGGCCGAGGAAAGGGAAGCCCAGACCATCGACCGCCTGCTTGACGCGCTCGGTGCCGTAGGTGAACTCCCAATGCCCCGTCATCGCATCCGGCTTCAGCAGCGCCATGCAGTCGATCATGTCCTGGCCGCGGGTCTTCAGCGACGACCATGAGCCCTGCCAGGTGTCACCGCCATCGAGCAGCACGACCTTGTCGCCGCGCTCGGCGCGGATGGCCTTGATGACGGTGGCGGCGCGGTCGAGCCCGCCGATCCGCCCGTAGGTCTTGGCGAGCGCCTCGAAATCCTCCGAGGTCAGCGCATAGGCCGACGACGAGCCCGGCGCGATGCCGAAGCGGGTGAGGAAATCCTTGCCGGTGACATGCGGCGGCTGGCCCTTGGCGTCACCGACGCCGAGATTGGTCGACGGCTCACGGAAATACAGCGGCATCAGCTGGCCGTGGATGTCGGTGACATGCACCAAGGTGACGTTGCCGACCGGATCGAACGCCAGCAGCTCCTTCTCGGTCAGCTTCTGCTGAGCAAAGGCGCGGGTCGCACCCGCAAGACCGGAGCCACCCGCCAGGGCAGCCGCCGCCAATGCGACCTGAACGAATTCGCGACGCGATATCATGATGTATCTTCCTTGTGTCCGCGGCTAGTTGCGGACCGACGGTGTCTCGACGGGCAGCCCGATGCCGCGCCAGGCGACGTAGACTTCGAGCGCGAGGAACTCGTCCGACAGCGGCTTGTAGGGCACGCCGCGAACGTCGAACATGCAGCCCTCGAACCGTTCGTGCAGCGGGATCAGGCGCTGATCGCGCAGCCGGTAGGTCGGAAAGCCGTTGATCTGGCCTTGGCTCAGAAAATCGGCGCGCATGAACTTGCCGTTGTTCTTCTCGTGGCAGGACGCGCAGGCGAGATCGAGCTGCCCGACCCGCGTATAGTAGATCTCCTTGCCCTTCTCGAACCATGGCGACATCGGACCGTCGGTCTTCACCGCCACCGGCATGCCGCGCGACTGGTAGCGGACGAACGCCGTCATGTCCGTCAGTTCCTTCGACTTGAAGGCCCAGGGCTGCGCCTTCATGTGCTCGGTGCGACAGATGTTGATCTGCTGCTCGAGATTGACCGGCTTGTTGAGCTTATCGCTCCATTTGGGCATGGCGGCGCCGACGCCCTTCATGGTCTTTTCCGCCTCGCCGTGGCAGCTCATGCACGACTTGCCTTCGCTGCCGTCGACCGTCTTCCAGACGTCGGCGGCCCGCTCCACCGCGAGGAAGCCGGGATTCTCCAGGTCGTCATCCTGGAGCGCGCGCGTTTCCTTGGTGCGGAACTGATAGCCCGAGATGATGGTCTTGAAGACGTGACCGGGAGGCGCCGGAATGCCCTTCCGTTCGGCCTCCTGGCCGAACGTCGCGACTGCCGACAGGGCCAGCGCGGCCGAAGCCAGGACGGCGAGAGAACCGTAGCGAATGGACATCCGTCACTCCTCCTAGCGATCACACGCTGCCGATCAGGCCTTCAACGCGATCTTCTCTTCGGCCGTCACCACGGAGCCATCATCATCCGTCCATGCGAACTTGAACGTACCTTCCTCGTCGATCCTTGCGTCGAACTGGATGTACGGGTTGGCGGAGATCGCCGGCTCCAGCGCGCAGGAGAACACCGGCTTGCCGTTGAACTCGCAGGTGAACTTGTTGATGATCTTGCGTGGGATCGGCTTGCCCTGCGCATCCTTGCGCTGACCCGATTCCATCAGATGCGAGACCAGCGTCTTGATCTGGATGATCTCGCCCTTCTTGGCTTCCTTCGGAAGCTTGATCCGCGGCTTGTCTGCCATGTTCGTCTCTCCCCTGTCTCAGCCGCCGCAGCCGCCGATGGTGACCTTGACGGTCTTGCGCTCCGTGAAGAGCGAGCCGTCACTCATCTTCGCGACCGCGATCACGTTCTGGGTCTGCGCCAGACGGATGCGGATCGATGCCTCGGCCTTGCCGGACATCGGCGTGAACATCAGCGTGGCGACGCCGGCATTCGGATTGCCGTCGGCCACGAACAGCACTTCCTTGACGTAGTTCTCGGCGGTCATCGGGCTTTCGACCGAGAGCGCGAGCGGCACGGTGTTGCCGTTCTCGGCGATCTCAGGCAGATCGAGCGTGATCTTGCCCTTGGCCGCTTCCTTGCCGCCGGTGAACTTCTTGATCATCTCGGCCGCGTCGTTGCTCGGCTCGGCGTTGGCGGCCATCGGCAGCACCGTCAGGGCGACGAAACCGCCGCCGAGAAGGAACGCCTGTCGTCTGTTGATTGCGCCCATGCATCATCCTCCAGAGGCGGTTACTTCAATGTTTCGAGAAAGGCGACGACGTCCTCGACCTGCGCGGCGGTGAGGACGGGTTTGCCGACGAACTCCGGCCTGACGCGATTGAGTCCGTCGTTCTTGTAGAAGGCGGGCATCACCGTATCGGTGAAGATGCGCTTGGGATCGGCGACGATCAGGCGCAATTGCGCCGTGTTGTAGCGGGTCGCGACGCCGTCAAGCGACGGACCGAACTCGCCGTGAAACTCTTCCGACTTCAGCGACGACACCTGATGGCAGGCGAGACAATTGCCCAGCGTCCGCGTCAAGAACACCTTCTTGCCGGCATCGGCATTGCCGGGCGCGCCCGTCAGCGATTTCGGAATGGCATAGTCGACGACATCGAGCCTGATCGGCTCGTCACCCCGCGCGGCTGCCGACAGCAACACGCAGAGCAAGGCGGCCGGAATCAAACGGCGCATGTTTCCACCCTGACCGGCGAGGCGTCCCCTCGCCTTACGATGACACGACGGACTTACGATCCATCATATTCAATAATTATGATTTGATAATGTGATTGGTGTCAAGCGTATTTCGATGCCGCACTGCACTCAACCCTTGGTCGAAGCGAGATAGTCGCGGAATGTGCCGCGCTCATAGGCCCTCTCGCGCACGAAGCGGAACATTGCGAGGAAATGCGGCGGCTTGAGATAGCCCGGCGCGCGCGCCACCTCGCGCGCGAGCGGCTCCTTCGCAGAGACCCCCTCGGCCGATGGCGGAAAGAACTGGAACGTCGGCGTGAAGCGGATCGCGTAGCGCTCGGCGAGCTCCTTCTCGGCAAGCTCCTTGCCATCGAAGTCGATCACCTTGCGCGCGCCGAGCAGGTTGAGCTGCAGCACTTCGAAATTGGCGCGGATGTAGTCCGTGATCTCTTGATCGGCAAAGTTCACCAGATGCGTCTCGCGGCAATACGGGCAGCCGCGCAGCTCCCACATGATCGCAAGCCGCTTGCCGTCCGACGCCGCGCTTTCGAGATCCTCGCGCAGGTCCAGGAAGCTGTTGAGAAACCAGGACTGGTGATAGAGCCCGTCGTCGCCGAGCGCCGCGTCGGCCTGCGCCGGCGCTGACGCCAGGCCGACGGCCGCCGCGGCAGGCAGCAGCGCAACCAGATCGCGCCGTGTCATCGTCCGGTTCGTCGTCATCAGCCCGCTCGCGCGCTTTGCCAAGTCCACTTTGCCAAGTCCACGGAATTTCGATACATGATATTCGAATAACAGAATGTGAAAAGGACATTCGATGCTGCGCCGCGTCATCATGCTGTCGCTCGTGCTGTCATGCCTCACACATGGCGTCCGTGGGCACGCCGAAGAGAACGCGGACGTTGCTGCCTTCATGCGCTCGGCGATGGCCAGCCTGCGCACAGCCGCGAGCTATGGCCGCACCGGCAATGTGGGCCTGGCGCAGATCGAGCTCGACGACGCCCGGATCGCCTGGGGCAGGCTCAGCCGGCTCGCCGAGCGCTCCAATGCGCCCTATTCGGCCAAATCCTTTGCAGAGCTGATCGCCACCGGAAACGATCGCCTGAAGCAGGCGGACGAAGCGCTGACCGCAGGTGACGGGGCACGCGCTGCGGCGGCCATTGCCGCGTTGCGCCGGTCGCTTCACGCCCTGAGGCAGGACGCCGGCGTGGTCGAACTCAGCGATTGCGTGTTCGACCTGTCACCCGTCATGGACGCGTTGCGCAACGCAGCTGCGCGGTTCGCTGCGGGCAAGGCCGAGCCTGGCGAGGTCGTCCAGGCCGGCACAGCGCTGCGCGACCGGCTGCAACGCTGCAACGGCCTCGCCGCGCCCGACGTGGCGAGCCAGGCCGAGTTCCGCCGCCTGATCGACGGCGCCACGACGAGTGCCGGCGAGATCGGCCGCGCGGCGCGCGAGAGCGACGCCGGCCTGGTGCATCGCTATGAGATCGAACTGCAGTCCTTCGTCAATCTATTGGACTTCCGCTTCGGCTGATCAGCCGATGGTGGCGAGCGACGGAAAGCGCTCGAAGATCCATTCCGACATCCGCGGGATCACGCCGGCGAGAAAGGCCGCGCCGGTCAGGACGAGAAAGCCGCCCATCGTCTTCTCGACCAGGGGGAGATGCGGCTTGATGCCCTTGAGCATGGTCATGAACTGTCCCGTGAAGGCAGCGGCGATCAGGAACGGGATGCCGGTCCCGACCGAATAGGCGGCGAGCAGCAGCGCGCCCTTCCCCACCGTCGCCTCCGCGCCGGCCATCATCAGGACGGCGGCAAGGACCGGCCCCGCACACGGCGTCCAGCCGAAGGCGAAGGCAAGTCCCATCACGAACGCACCGAGCAGGCCGGCCGGCTTGCTTCCGACGTCGATCGTGGCGCTCCGGTACAGCAGCGGAATCCGGAGCACCCCGAGGAAATGCAGCCCCATCGTGATGATGACGAGGCCAGCGAGGATGCCGAGCTGGCTGAGATGGCCGGCAATGAACCTTCCGAACACCGAGGCGGTGGCGCCGAGACCGACGAACACCAGCGAAAAACCGCCGACGAAGCACAGCGCCGTCAGCACCGTCCGCCGCCGCTGGGCCATGCTGGTTTCGCCGATCGCGTCGGCCGCCGAGACGCCGGCCATGTAGCACAGGAACGGCGGGACCAGCGGCAGAATGCACGGTGACAGAAACGACAACAGACCCGCGGCCAGCGCGGCGCCCAGCGTAACGTCGAGATCCATCTTTCCCCCCGGTCGGCCAGCGCTACGTGCCCGGCCTGCCGGGCAGGATTCGGAAATCGCGCACTAGTACATATTCGAATTTAATGATAGATTGGCCGCCAAGTCCAGAGAGGATCTCGGCATGACCAGCAGACGTGCATCGCGCGGATTCGCAACGCTCGCAGGAGCCGTAGTGACCGGCATTTGCCTCTCGTCCCCGGCGTTCGCCTCCGAGCTCGTGATGTTCGAACGTCCGGGCTGCGGCTGGTGCGCCCGCTTCAACGCGGAAATCGGTCCGATCTATGACAAGACCGACGAGGGGCGCGCGCTGCCGCTGCGACGGGTCGACCTTGCCAAGCCGCTGCCGACGGACCTTTCCGGTATCGATCCGGGAGCGTTCACCCCGACCTTCGTGGTGGTCGATCAGGGCCGCGAGATCGGACGCATCCGCGGTTATCCCGGCGATGCGTTCTTCTTTGGGCTGCTCGGCCGCATAATGAATGCTACAAGCGGGGCTCCGGCCCGCTCCTGACGCCAACCGAGGGATTCAGAATTCATGCCGCTGCCGAAGTTGAAGGACATCGAAACCTCTGCCGAGCTCGAGCAGATGATCGAGAAGGCGCGGGAAGCCAGCGAGATGCTGAAGGCGCTGTCCCACGAGTCCCGGCTTTTGCTGCTCTGCATCCTTGCCGAAGGCGAAAAATCCGTCACCGAGCTCGAGCAGTTCCTGGGCGAGCGGCAGTCGACCGTCTCGCAGCAGCTCGCCCGTCTCAGGCTCGACCGGCTGGTCACGACGCGGCGCGAGGGCAAGACGATCTACTACAGCCTTGCGAGCGAAGATGTCCGCAAGATCCTGACGGCGATCTACGACGTCTATTGCGAGCCGGTCCGCAAGCGCCGCCGCTGACCGGTTGGCCCTCGCGGTCTCAGGCTTCGCATCGGCGCGCCCCGTAGCGGCGCAAGAGGTCTGGCGTCCCCGCCGCTCCTGGCGCACAATGCCAGGAAACCAACGAGGATGTCGGAGAGGAATGCTCAGCCCATCAGCACTGACGTTCATGTGTGGGCTCCTCGCGGGCGCCGTTCTCGGCGTCGCCGGTCGCGCCGGCCGCTTCTGTACGCTCGCGATGCTGGAGGACGCGTTCTTCGGCGCCGATACCCGGCGACTCAAATCCTTCGCTCTGGCGGCCGCGGTCGCGCTGGTCGCAACCCAGCTGCTCGCCAGCTTCGGCCTGATCGACCTGTCGCGCTCGATCTACTTGACGTCGTCCATTCCGCTCGGCGGCGCCATCCTCGGCGGCTTGTCGTTCGGAATCGGGATGGCCCTGGTCGGCACCTGCGGCTTCGGGACACTGGTCCGTATCGGCGGCGGTGATCTGCGCGCCATCGTCGTGTTTCTGGTGCTGGGCGTGTCAGCCCTGGCCGCGATGCGCGGGCTCACGGGATTCCTGCGCATCTCGCTGATCGAGCCGCTCTCCATACGCCTGCCCGAAACGATGACCCAGGGCATGGATATGCTGCTGTCGCCCGCACTTGGCTCATATGCGCGGCCGGCAACCGTTTCCGTCGCAGCGGTCGCGCTCGCGGCCTGGGCATTGGCCGACGGGCGCCTCGTGAGATCGCCGCGCCTGCTGCTCTCCGGCCTCGCCGTAGGCTGCGCGGTGGCGTTCGGCTGGTTCGCCACCAGCTGGCTCGGCAATGACGATTTCGATCCGGCGCGCGTGGCATCCCTGACCTTCGTTGCCCCGCTCGGCAATACCGTGCTCTACATCGCCACGCTTTCGGGCAGCCGGGCCGACTTTGCGATCGGCTCCGTCGCCGGCGTGATCCTGGGCTCGTTCGTCGCGGCAATGTTTTCGCGCGTCTTCCGCTGGGAAGCCTGCGATGACGCGCGTGAGCTGAAGCGTCACATGACCGGCGCGCTGCTGATGGGCACCGGCGGCATCATGTCGATGGGCTGCACGATCGGACAGGGCCTGTCGGCTTTCTCGACGCTGGCGATCTCGGCGCCGCTGACGATGCTGGCGATCACCTGCGGCGCACGTCTCGGCCTCGAATACACCATGACCGGCGAATGGCGCCCTGCCGTGCGCAACCTGCTGCGTCTGACATCGTGACGGCGGCTGCGCTCGCGCAATGTGCAAGCTCGCTCCCACGCCAGGGCAATGGGGTTGTACCGCAGGCAGACGGATTGTGAATTTCGCCGATGCCTCAATACTTCAGTTCACGCGCTTCGCAGATTGTCTGCCGGCTCGCATGGTCGCCTGAGCGCCGTCCTGGTGATAATTCCCGGATCTTCCGATGCCACGCTTCAGGGGGAGACGGCACTGTCCTCAGCTGCACAGCAGCTCACAAACCAAAACTCCCGCAGCCTCGTCGGCTACGGGAGTGTCGGTCTCAATGGTTGCGGGGACATGCAGCCACCGCCGGCATAAGACGGTCAGTCCGTTGATTTTCCTGGGTATTCGAGAATTCAAGGATACCCATCAGCTCGCCACGCAGCTCAGCATGGACCTCGCCACGCTTCTTGCCGGGTTTGAGTACGATCTCGCCGATGAGCGAGCGCAGCGCCTCGGCTGCCTCGCGCCCGCCATCCGGATCGGTGAGCGCCTCGGTGAACCGGGCCACGTTCTTGCGGTAGACGTTGGCGATCTTGGGATGCATGTCGGGAACGTCGGCGGGAGCCTCTGACAGGCGCTGTGTGATCTCCGCCTTCTGCCGTTCAAGCTCGTCGATCCGCGCCTTCATCG
>NZ_JAUETB010000022.1:0-37438 GCF_032484495.1 Bradyrhizobium sp. SZCCHNS3052
CGGCGTCTAGCGCCAAGGACCCAACGGCTTCCCGCCCACCATCATCATGGCAGACTTTCCAGACACAGGGACCCAACACCACCGGCGGATGTGTGAGGCACGCTGGTGGCTCAGGATGTACCCAACACGTCTCCCCGTGGTTATGGATCCCGGATCTTCGCGCGCGATGCGCGCTCGTCCGGGACGACGGGGGAGTGTGGGGTGCGGGCTTGCCCTTGACGCCGAGATCGGAGGTCGTCCAGCGCGGACTACTTCCTGATCCGCACACCCTTCGTCGTGAAACGCTGCGGTCGCTGCTCCGGGCGCACCGGCCGCCGTGTCGTTGCGGCCTTGCCGGTGCCGGGCGGCTGATGGGCCGGCACCAGTTGGTCCGGACGGGAGCCGATCAGGTCGGCGCGGCCCATCGCGCGTAGCGCATCGCGCAGCACCGGCCAGTTGTCCGGATCGTGATAGCGCAGGAATGCCTTGTGCAGCCTTCGCTGCTTGAGGCCCTTGATGGCCTCGACCTTGTCGCTGCCGCCGTGGCGCACGCCGCGCAGCGGGTTGACGCCGGTGTGGTACATCGCGGTCGCGGTGGCCATCGGCGACGGCAGGAAGGTCTGGACTTGATCCGCGCGGTAGCGGTTCTTCTTCAGCCACAGCGCGAGGTTCATCATGTCCTCGTCTGACGTGCCGGGATGCGCGGCGATGAAATAGGGGATCAGGTAGTACTTCTTGCCCGCCTGCTCCGCGGCCGCATCGAACATCTGCTTGAAGCGGTGATAGGTGCCGATGCCCGGCTTCATCATCTTGTCGAGCGGGCCGCGCTCGGTATGCTCCGGCGCGATCTTCAGATAGCCGCCGACGTGATGCGTGACCAGCTCCTTGATGTAGGCCGGGCTCTCGACCGCGAGGTCGTAGCGCACGCCGGAGGCGACCATCACGCGCTTGATGCCCTTGACCTCGCGCACCTTGCGATAGAGCCGGATGAGGTCGTCATGCGAGGTGTTGAGGTTCGGGCAGATCTCGGGAAACACGCAGGACGGCCGGCGGCACGCGGCCTCGACCTTGGGGTCCTTGCACGCCATCCGGTACATGTTGGCGGTCGGGCCGCCGATGTCGGAGATCACGCCGGTGAAGCCCGGCGTCTTGTCGCGGATGCGCTCGATCTCCTGCAGGATCGAGCCTTCCGAGCGGCTCTGGATGATGCGGCCCTCGTGCTCGGTGATCGAGCAGAAGGTGCAGCCGCCGAAGCAGCCGCGCATGATCGTCACCGAGAACTTGATCATGTCCCAGGCCGGGATCTTGGCGTCGCCATAGGACGGATGCGGCGCGCGGGCGTAAGGAAGATCGTAGACCGAGTCCATCTCCGCCATGGTCAGCGGGATCGGCGGCGGGTTGAGCCAGATGTCGCGGTCGCCATGACGCTGCACCAGGGGACGCGCATTGCCCGGATTGCTCTCCCGGTGCAGCACGCGCGAGGCGCGGGCATAGGCTTCCTTGTCCGCCTCGACCTGCTCACAGGACGGCAGCCGGATCACGACGTCGCCCTTCTCGCGCGCAGCGCCTTCGTCGGCGGAGTCGAGATTGTCGGCATGCAGCTCGACAAAGCCTTCGGGCACTTTCCGGAACAGCGCGGTGCCGCGCACCGACTGGATGTCCTTCGGCGCTTCGCCGCCGGCGATCCGATGCGCGACCTCGATCACCGCACGCTCGGCATTGCCGTAGATCAGGATGTCGGCCTTGGCGTCGGCCAGCACCGAGCGGCGCACCTTGTCGGACCAGTAGTCGTAATGCGCGATGCGGCGCAGCGACGCCTCGATGCCGCCGAGTACGACCGGCACGTCCTTGAACGCCTCGCGGCAGCGCTGCGCATAGACCAGCGTGCAGCGGTCCGGCCGCCTGCCGCCTTCGCCATTGGGCGTATAGGCGTCGTCGCTGCGGATGCGGCGATCGGCGGTGTAGCGGTTGACCATGGAATCCATGTTGCCGCCGGTGACGCCGAAGAACACGCGCGGTTTGCCGAGCGCCTTGAACGGCTCGGCGGAGTGCCAATCGGGCTGCGAGATGATGCCGACGCGAAAGCCCTGGGCCTCGAGCAGCCGGCCGATGATCGCCATGCCGAAGGAAGGATGGTCGACATAGGCGTCGCCGGTCACCAGCACGATGTCGCAGGCGTCCCAGCCGAGCGCGTCCATCTCCTTGCGGCTCATCGGAAGGAACGGCGCAGGCTTCAGGTCCGCGCGATGGCGCGGCCAGGAACTCAGCGGTGGGGCGGTGAGGGCGATGTTCATCGCCCACGCATAGAGCCGCAGCGCTGCGAGTTCAACCGAAGCCCCGGTCGCAGGCGAGGGCAGGTGGTCAATTTGTCCGGAATGGTTCCCGCGGCGTTGCGCGGGCGACCTGACGTCGCGGTTCCTGCCGTCTCAGTTGAGGTGATGCGACGCGCCGTTGCGGCGCTTGAGCCAGCCATGGCCGAAATAGGCCAGCAGCGCGGCTGCGGCAAGCATGATCCACATCGAGGGCATCTTCGAGCGCGGGCTGCCGCCGGCCTCGCCGACCGTGACGGGGGCCATGCCGGGCTCGGTCATCGACACCAGCCGCAGGCCGGCGGCGTCGGTCGCGCGCCGCATGTCGGCGATGGCGGAGTGGGGCAGCGGGTCGGCGGCGAACAGCCGACCTGTCGCCGGCGCGTCGGACGCGGCGAGGTCGCTCGGCGGCGGCTCCATCGAAGACTGCGCGGCCTGGGTGCCGGAGGGCAGCTGCGCAAAGGAGTTCAGGTTCGCCGGCCGATGCGGCTTCGGTCCGTGCTGCGCCATCCGGTCCGGCTTCTCGGCCTTGTCCATCTTCTTCGGCGTCATGCTCTGCGGCACCGCGACCCGCACCTGCGGCCGCGAATAGGACGCGGGCTGGGTGACGGCCAGCATGCGGTCGGACCAGGCCATATAGGCCTTGCAGAGATCGTTGCAGTACTGGCCGTTGACCATGTCGCCGTTGGCGGAGCCGGCCTGCGCGGCGCCGGGCGCGGCAATGCAGATGACGGAGACCAGCGCGGCGGCCGCTCCGAGCCTCGACGATGTCAAAACAGGCAATGCGCTCAACTGGCCGATCATCGCAATTTCCCCCGTCGCGGTTTCACGCCGTTTGAGGAATAACGACAGCTGGTCTGGTCGAGAGTTGGATCAGATCGCGTCAACATCCGGATGAGTTGAGGTCAATTTGCTGATGCGAGGCGTTATCAATAAAGGGCGGGCTTTGCTGTTCGACATCGACGGCACGCTCGCTGATACCGATGCGCTGCATCTGCAGGCCTTCAACGCGGTGTTCGGGCCATATGGTCATGTGTTCGACCGCGCGCGGGCGGCACGCGAACTGCTCGGCCGATCCAATTTGTCGATCTCCGCCCAATTTCTGCCCGATCAGCCGCCCGAGCGGCGCGCGGCGGTCATGGCGCAGAAGGAGGAGGTGTTTCGCAGCCTCGCCGCCGGCGCGGTGCAGCCGCTGCCGGGCCTGATGGCGCTGCTCGATCGGGCCGCGGCGGCGGCGATTCCAGTGGTGGCCGTGACCAACGCGCCGCGGGCCAATGCCGAGCTGATCCTGCACGGGCTCGGCCTGATGGACCGGTTTCGCGCCGTGGTCATCGGCGACGAGCTGCCGCACGGCAAGCCGCACCCGCTGCCCTATCTGGAAGGCCTGCGCGCGATCGATGCCGTGCCGGAACGGTCGGTCGCCTTCGAGGATTCCCGCGCCGGCATCGCGGCGGCGACGGCGGCCGGCATCGCCACCGTCGGCATGCGCACCAATCTCGGTCACGACGAGCTGATCGCGGCGGGCGCGGCGCTGACCGCGGCGGCGTTCGACGACGCCGACGTGCTGGATCTGGTGATGGCGCGGCTGGGAGGGAGATTGTGAGCGACGCGTCGCCATCCGGCGACAATGCCGCCGGCGGAGCTGACATGTCGCTGACATCGGGCAACAGCTTGCGGTCACCGCGCTTGCGCCATGGTGTCGATGAACGCGGCCGCCGGGTTGGCCGTGACGAGATCAAGGTGAGACGCATGCGCAAGTTGTTGATCGCGGCCGGCCCCTCGGAACAGCCGTTCCGGCTGATGTTGCAGGTCGATGACGAGGGATCAGCATCCAATCAGCGCGGCCGTCGCGCCAGCGGAGCCGGGCGAGCCAAGCGCGCCGATGGCCGCGCCAAGCGTTCGGCCCGGCCGTTTCGCTGGGCGCAGCCGTCGCGCGCGATGGCCGCCATCCTTCGCGGCTTGCGGGCGACGCTGCTGGCGTTCTCTCCCGTGGAGATCCGGAGCGATGTGAGCGTACGCCAGGAGGCCTTGCGGGACATGTCGCCGGTTGTGCCGCGGCTCCGCGCCGTCGGCGGCTGCGGAGGAACGCGCGAGGCCGCCGCCGTGCCGGCCGGCGCGCTCAATGCGATGGTCTGCGCTGCGGCCACGCCGCGCCATCACGTCCGGTCGATGGAGACGCCGCGTGCCCAGCGCCGGCGGCTGCGCGCCTACTGATCGCATCACCGCATGGGTGCCCCTGCATGCACCGTCCGTCGCAACTTGCTTGTCCGCAGCCCGATGCCGTGATTGAAACGGACGGTGCGCGCCAGGCTCGCTGTGCTCGCCTCGCAGAAGGACGGATCGATCATGTTCGTGGCGCGTGTCCTGCCGATGGCCGCCGCCTTTCTCTGCGCGACCGCCGCCCTCGCGGCCGACAAGCCCGGCGAGACCAGGGGGACGGTGCTGGAGCCGTCGCCGGCCAATCTTGCGCTGACCTGGAGCCGGGCCAACCTGGTGTTGCCGGCGACACTCGCCGGCGGGCGGCGCTGGGAGGGCCGTGCGGAGGACGCGCCCGACGTGATCGGGATCGCGCCGCTCGTGATCGTGATGCACGGGTCGAGCGGCGTCGCGCCGGCGGTGAAGGAGTTCCAGGCCTGGCTCGCCGACGAGCTCGGAGTGGCATCGGTGGCGCCCGACAGCCTCGCGATTCCCGACCGGCTGACCTACACCTCGCCGGTCGACGTCGCGACCTATGAGCACGTCCACGCCTTGCGGCTGGCCGAGCTGGAGAACGCGCTGAAGGCGTCGCGCGACTGGAGCTGGGTCGACCGGCTGCGGATCGTGCTGGCGGGCACCAGCGAGGGTGCGGTGGCGGTCGGCCGCTACGCCGGCAAGGACGTGGCGGCGCGGCTGATCTATTCGTGGTCGTGCGAGGACAACTACTTCGTCACCGCGCCCGGGCTCGGCATCGGCCCGACCGAGCCGGTGCTGAACGCGATTTCGGCGCGCGATCCCTATTTCTCGGCCGCCAATCCCTGGAACAAGGACCGCGCCGTCACCGGCTCCTGCGCCGCCGCGCTCAAGGACGATGCGAAGGCGGAGGTGATGGTGATCGATGCCGACGTCCATACGATCCTGAACCGGCCGGAGGTGCACGAGCGGAGCGCGCGATTCCTGCGCGGCGTGTTGGATCCGTGATCGGGCGGGCGGAGGATCGACGAGTGCTGAGACTGCTCGTGCTCGAAGGCAACTCGCTGGACGGCCGACGCCGCTGGGCCGAGGTCGCAGGCGCCACGCCGTCGGAGAGCTACGCGGCCGTGCTGCGCGCGCTCGCGCCGGACGCGGCGATCGACATCGCCACGCCCGCCGATGCCGATGCGCGCCTGCCGCAGCCGATCGAGGCCTATCAGGGCATCGTCATCACCGGATCGACGCTCAATATCTATCAGCGCGAGCCGGAATCCCTGCGTCAGATCGAGCTGGTGCGCGCGGTCTTCACGCAGGGCGTGCCGATGTTCGGCTCATGCTGGGGACTTCAGCTCGCCAGCGTCGCGGCCGGCGGCGAGGTGTCGCTCAATCCGGCCGGCCGCGAGGTCGGCTTCGCGCGCAAGATCGCGCTGACGGAGGCGGGCCGCGATCATCCGATGCATGCGGCGCGGGGCGCCGTGTTCGATGCCCCGGCGATCCATAGCGACATCGTCACCCGGCTGCCGCCGGATGCGACGGTCACCGCACGCAACGCGATGAGCGAGGTGCAGGCCGCGGAGATCCGCAGCGGCCGCGGCCGGTTCTGGGGCGTGCAGTATCATCCCGAATTCAGCCTGCAGGACGTCGCCTGGGTGCTCCGCCGCATCGGCCAGCCGCTGGTCGAGGAGGGCTTCTTCGCCGCTCCGGCGGAGCTCGAGCGCTACGCCGCCGATCTCGCGATCCTGCACCACGACCGTGCCCGGCGCGACATTCTGTGGCGGCTGGGGCTCGACCAGGACGTGGCGAATGACGGGATGCGGCAGACAGAGATCAGCAACTGGATCGCCTCGCTCGCACGGGGCTGAGCGCGCTACCGCATGAACTGAATGATGAGCGGCGCCAGCGCCACGTTCATCAGCCCGACCAGCACCATCACGAGGCCGGCGACCGCGCCCTCCTCGCGACCGATCTGGTTGGCGCGCGCGGTGCCCGCGCCGTGCGCGCCGACTCCGAACAGCGCGCCCTTGGCCAGCGTCGAGCGCAGCGGCAGCCGCGCGAGCACGAGGTCACCGACGGCGGCTCCGATGATGCCGGTGAGCACGACGAACACGGCGGTGAGATCGGGGATGCCGCCGATCTCGCCGGAGACTTCCATCGCGAACGGCGTGCTGATCGAGCGCGGCAACAGGCTCAGACGCAGCTCGCCATCGATGCCGAGGACATAGGCGAGTGCCCAACTGGTCGCCACCGCGGTGAGGCTCCCCGCGACCATGCCGGCCAGCAGCAGCGGCCAGCGGCGGCGGATCAGCGCCCGCTGCTCGTAGATCGGCACGGCGAAGGCGACGGTGGCCGGGCCGAGCAGCGCCACCAGCCAATGCGTGCCGCGGATGTAGTCGCGATAGGAGACGTTGAGCGCGAGCGCTGCGATCATCAGCAGTGCTGGCGCCACCGCGAGCGGCATCAGCCACCAGCGCGGCCAGCGCCGGTGCATGCGCTTGGCGAGCACATAGAGCAGGATCGTCGCGAGCGACCAGACAGCTGCCTGGATCAGCGGCTCACGCCACAGCGCGGCGAGGGTCATGACGCTCGGTCCAACGGTAGCAGAGGTCGATCGTGAGCGCGGTCACGCACATCACGGCGGTGGTGCTGACGACGATCAAGGCAAAGATCTTCAGGCCAAGCAGGCCGAACAGTTCGCGATGGTCGAGCAGCGCCAGCACCGCCGGCACGAAGAACAGCAGCATCTCGGCGAGCATCCAGTTCGCGCCGCGCTTCATGCTGGCGACCTTCAGCCCGCCGGCCAGGAACAGGGCGAGCGCGAGTGCCATTCCGATGATGCCGCCGGGCAATGGCAGGCCGGTCGTCCGGGCCAGCGCCTCGCCGACAGCCCAGAACAGGCCGAGCAGGCCGATCTGCACCAGTCGGTTGCGGCGGAGCAGGCGATGGACCCCAATGGAAATGTTGCGATGCATCATGCGACGCGTCCGAGAAGTGATTGCGCCTTCAAGGTATGTCGCATCGCAGCATGTAGAAAGCGAATTGATTGAATGATAATAAGTCCAACATGGAATACTAAGGCACGATTATGGAACTCCGTACCCTCAGGACCTTCGTCGAGGTCGTCCGGCAAGGCGGCTTCTCCCAGGCCGCCAAGGTGGTGTTTGCGACCCAGTCGACCGTGAGCAAGGCCGTCAAGCAGCTCGAGGACGAGCTCGGATTGCCGCTCTTGGACCGGCTCGGCCACAAGAGCCGCATGACAGCGGCTGGCGAGATCGTCTATCGCCGTGCGATCAGGCTGCTGACGGAGCGCGATGATCTGCAGGCGGAGCTCGCCGAGCTGCGCGGCTTGAAGCGCGGCGTGCTGCGCCTTGGCCTGCCGCCGATCGGATCGAGCACGCTGTTCGCGCCGTTGTTCGCGCTCTACCGCCAGCTTCATCCGGAGATCGAGATCCGGCTGGTGGAGCACGGCAGCGACCGGCTCAGCGAATTGCTGGCTGCAGGCGACATCGATTTTGCCGGCCTGCTGCCGCCGATCGCCGATGAGTTTGCCGCGCAGATCGTGCGCCGCGAGCCGCTGATGGCGCTCGTTTCTGTCGAGCATCCGCTGGCCCGCCGCGAGACGATCACGCTCGCCGAGCTGCGCGACACGCCGTTCGTGCTGTTCGAGGCCGGCTTCGCGCTCAACCGCATCCTCCGCGAGGCCTGCCGCCGCAACGGCTTCGAGCCGGTTGTGGCCGCGCGCAGCACGCAGATCGATTTCATTGCCGAACTCGCCGGCGCCGGTCTCGGGGTTGCCTTTCTGCCGCGCATGATTGCGACCCAGCGCACGCAGGTGCCGATCAGTCTCGTGCTGCTCGACGAGCCCGGCACCGAATGGACGCTGGCGATGGCCTGGCGTCGTGGCGCCTATCTCTCGCCGGCCGCGGCGGCGTGGCTCCGGCTGGTGCGTGAGCGCGGCGAGGCGTGAACATGAGTGCGACGATGGCGCTTCATCTGTAAGGGACGTGCGGCGAGACGGTCGGTGTCGCCATGGCGATTGGCGAGGACCTGAGCTCTACGCACAACTCGCAACGATCGAACACCTGTCGCAACGCCGCGAAAGCGCGAGCCCGGAGAGGCGACCTCGGACGTGCGGATGGGAACGGCAGGAGCTGACGACGATTGCCTCTGCGCGCTGTCTCGTTGATCTGCGCTCCCACAGGCTGACGTCCCGTGCGTGCCTGAGTGCGCGGGAACCAGGGGTGCTTTGACGCGTTTCCGCCTGCTCCGAAAGAACGTGACTCGCGCAGGCGTGCCGCGAGCCCATTGATTGAACCGGAGGGGCAGGATGTGCCGCTGGATCGCGTATCGCGGTGAGACGACCGCCTTCGAGCACTATGTGACCGAGCCGGAACATTCCCTGGTGACGCAGAGCATCCGCGCGCTGGAATCCACCGCAGGCACAAATGGCGATGGCTTCGGTCTGGGTTGGTATGGGGACCATCCTGAGCCCGGCCTGTATCGCGAGACGCGCCCGGCGTGGTCCGATGAGAACCTCCGCTATCTCTGCCGACACCTGCATTCACATCTGTTCTTCGCGCATGTGCGCGCCGCGACCGGCACGGCCGTGACCCGTCAGAACTGCCATCCGTTTGCCTGCGGCCGCTGGCTGTTCATGCACAACGGCTTCGTCGGTAGCTGGAACAGGCTGCGCCGCAAGGTCGAGGCAATGATCCCGGACGCGCTGTATCCATCGCGGCTCGGCACCACCGATTCCGAAGCCGTGTTCCTCGCCATCGTCGGCGCCGGCATCGATCAGGATCCGATCGGTGCGACATCGAACGTGCTGCGCGCGCTCCGCCAGCTAGTCAACGAGGACGGTCTGCGTGAGCACCTGCGCTTCACGTCCGCCCTGTCGAACGGCCACGATCTCTACGCATTTCGCTTCGCTGCGAATGATCGCGCCAACTCGCTTTACTACCGGGAAGATGGTGATCAGGCCATCGCCGTCTCCGAGCCTTTTGACAAGGAGCCGGACTGGATCGAGGTTCCGCCCGATCACGTGCTGGTCGCGCGCGCGTCCAGACCCGCCGAAATCGTTCCGCTATTTGCCACGGACTCTGCCGGTTTCATCGCGGAACGCAAACGATCACAGAGGGTTGTCGGCGGCACATAACACAACAGAAACTGGATGATCCGCGATGTGCGGCATTTGTGGTGAAGTTAGGACTTCCGGACAGCCCGCGCTCGCGGCGCTCGGCCGAGTCAACGATGCAATGCAGGCGCGCGGTCCCGACGCCGCCGGCCTCTACGTGCAGGGCGGAATCGCGCTCGGCCACCGTCGTCTCCGCATTCTCGATCTATCAGCCGCCGCGCAGCAGCCGATGATCGATGCCGCGCTCGGCCTCGGCATCGTGTTCAATGGGTGCGTCTATAATTTCCGCGAGCTGCGCGCCGAGTTGCAGGCGAAGGGCTATCGCTTCTTCTCCGACGGCGATACCGAGGTGATCCTCAAGGCCTATCATGCCTGGGGCAAGACCTGCGTTCAGCGCTTCAAGGGCATGTTCGCCTTCGCGCTGTGGGAGCGCGACAGCGGACGCGTCGTGATCGCGCGCGACCGTCTCGGCATCAAGCCGCTGTACTACACCGAGGGGCCAGGCTTCCTCCGCTTTGCCTCGTCCCTGCCGGCGCTGCTCGCCGGTGGTGATGTCGACACCTCGATCGACCGAACGGCGCTGCATCATTTCTTCAGTTTTCACGCCGCCGTTCCGGCGCCGCGTACGATCCTCAATGGCGTGAAGAAGCTCGAGCCGGCGACGTTGCTGACGATCGAGCCCGATGGAACGCAGCGCCGCGAAAGGTACTGGCAGTTCAGCGTCGGCGCGTCGCGCTCCACCGATCGCGCCATGAGCCAGGAAGAATGGTCGGATGCATTGCTGGACGCGATGACATCGGCGGTGGACCGTCGCCGCGTCGCCGACGTGCCCGTCGGTGTGCTGTTGTCGGGCGGGCTGGATTCGTCGCTGCTGGTCGCGCTGCTGTCCAAGCTGGGACACGAGGACATCCGCACCTTCTCGATCGGCTTTGACGCTGTGGGCAAGCACGCCGGCGATGAATTCCACTACTCCGACATCATTGCACGGACGTTCGGCACCAACCACGAGCAGATCAGGATAGGCGGCAACCGCGCGCTCGACGCCTTGCCCCATGCCATCGCGGCCATGTCCGAGCCGATGGTCAGCCACGACGCGGTCGCATTCTATCTCCTGTCGTCCGAGGTCGCCAAGCGTGTCAAGGTGGTGCAGAGCGGGCAGGGTGCGGACGAGGTGTTCGGCGGGTACAGCTGGTATCCGGGCTTTCTCTCGGCCAACGATCCCGTTCAGCAATATCAGAATGTCTATTTCGACTGGACGCATTCGGATCTGCAGCGGCTGCTGGCGCCGGAGTGGCTCGGCGGCGACGAGAGCCTGGCATTCGTGGAGCGCTTCTTCGCAGCTCACGCTGGCGCTTCGGCGGTGGACAAGGCTCTGCAGATCGACACCGAGATCATGCTGGTCGACGATCCCGTGAAGCGGGTCGACAACATGACGATGGCGTTCGGGCTGGAGGCCCGCGTGCCGTTCCTCGATCACGACGTGGTGGAGCTCGCCGCGCGCATCCCCGCCGAGCTGAAGGTGAAGAGCGGCGGCAAGCACATTCTCAAGGAGGCGGCACGCCGCTGCGTGCCGGCGGAGGTGATCGACCGTCCCAAGGGATACTTCCCGGTGCCGTCGCTGCGCTATCTGCGCGGCCCGTTCCTCGACTATGTCCGGGACGTTCTCAACGACGAGAAGGCGCGCGCACGCGGCCTCTACCAGCGCGACCTTATCGACCACATGTTGCAAAACCCCGAAGCCGAGATGAGCCCGAAGGGACATTCGCGGCTGTGGCAGGCGGCCCTGCTCGAGGCATGGCTGCAGACTCACGGCATTTGACGTCTGACAGGATTGATCACATGGGATTGGATCCACGCATCTTGGAGAAGCTGCGGCTCGGCCTGAGCGATGACGAGCGTCGTCTGGTGATCCGCTCGGCCACCGGCAGCGAGGAAGTCACGGAATATTCGTTCGGCATCGAGGAGGAGTACTTTCTCGTCGATGCGCGGACGCGCGATGTCGCGATCCGCACGCCGGACGATCTGTTCGAGGCCGCCAACTGGTCGACCGGCGGACAGGCCATGCGCGAGATGCTGCAGGCGCAGCTCGAGGTCGCCACCAACGTGCATGTCGATGTCGGCGATGCGCGCGAGGAGCTGAAATTCCTGCGGCGTGAGGTTGCCAGCGTGGCGAGTCAGTATGGCCTGACCATCCTGGCCTGCTCCACGCATCCGACCGCGACGTGGCGCAGCTCACAGCCGAGCCCCAAGCCGCGCTACGCGGAGATGATGGAGGACCTCCGCATCGTCGGCCAGCGCAACATGCTGTGCGGCATGCACGTGCATGTCCAGTTGCCGGACCCGGACCTGCGCTTCGCGGTGATGCGGGCGATGCTCCCTTACATCCCGGTGTTCGTCGCGCTGTCTGCGTCCTCGCCGTTCTGGAATTCCCGCGAGACCGGCCTGAAGGGCTATCGGCTCGCCGCCTATGACGAGCTGCCGCGCAGCGGCCTGCCCGAGCTTTTCACCTCGAAGCAGCAATATGATCGCTATGTCGCGGCGCTGACGAAGTCCGGCGTGATGCCGGACGAGAGCCATGTCTGGTGGGCGATGCGGCCGTCGCTGCGGCATCCGACCTTGGAGTTGCGTGCGCCCGACGTCTGCACGTCGGTGGATGACGCCGTGGCGATTGCCTCGCTCTATCGCGCTTTGGCACGCTACCTCTATCTCAATCCCGATCTTGCGGAGAGCGTCGGCAATGTCGAGCGCGCGATCGCGGTCGAGAACAAGTGGCGGGCGCAGCGCTATGGCACCGACTGTCTGTTCGTGACCGAGGACGGTCCCGTGACGGGCCAGGAGATCCTCAACCGCATGATCGCGGATGTCGCACCGCATGCGGAGGCTCTGGGATGTCTCGCCGAGGTCGAGCACTGCCGCATCATCATGCAGTTCGGCAGCTCGGCCGACTATCAGCTGCAGGCCTATCGCGAGTCCGGCGGACAGTTGTCGGCCGTGACGCGCTGGATCGAGGCCGCGACGGTGTCGCGCGCCGAGCCGCCCCGCTCACAGGCACCGGTCGAGCCGGCACAATGACGCGGGCCTAGGTCGGCTGCCTGATCACACGGCCGTCGCGCGCAATGAGGCGGCCGTCCTTGTAGACTGAGCGGCCCTTTGGCACGGCGACGACGGCCTCCGGCACGTGCTCGGCATCGAGGGTGACGAAGTCGGCCCGCGCGCCGACGCGCAGGCCGTAGTCCGCAAGCCTCAAGGCCTTGGCGCCGGCCTCGGTGACGAGGTCAAAGGCCATCCGCAACTCGTCATCGACATAGAAGCCGGAGCGATAGCCGACCATCATGGCGCGGTTCAACAGATCGCCGTCGCCATAGGGCCACCAGGAATCGCGGATGTTGTCGTTGCCGCTGAACACGGTGACCCCCGCCGCGCGCAGCACCGCCACCGGCGGGAAGGGCCGCGCGCCCGGAGCGTTGGTCATGATGGCGACGCCAGACGCCGCCAGGACGTCGGCAATCTTCTTCAGCGGGTCAGCAGGCAGGTCGCCGAGCGCGTAGGCGTGGCTGACCGCGACGCGCCCTTGCATGCCGAGGGCGCGCGTGCGCGCCGCGATCTGCTCCAGCTCGAACAGGCCGAGCATGCCCGGATCGTGCAGATGGATATCGACATCGACGCCGTGCTTGTGGGCTGTGCCGAACACGACGTCGAGATGCCTTTCGACGTCGCGGTCGAAGCTCGCGGGGTCGAGCCCGCCGACGAGGTTGGCGCCGAGCCGGATGGCCTCGTCGAGCAGCTCGGGCGTGCCCGGGCTCTTGAGGATGCCGCTCTGCGGAAAGGCGACGAGCTGGATCTCGATCAGCTCGCGATACTCGTCGCGGACGCGCAGGATCGTTTCCAGCGATGTGAGGCCGACGGAGCCGTCGACCATCACATGGCTGCGCATCCGCGTGGTGCCGTGGCCGATGCAGAGATCGAGCTGGTTGCGGGCGCGCACGTCCATCGGCGCCGCCGCCGCCATGTTCTGCGCCTGGAACGTGACGCGCTCATGCACGTCGAAGCCGTTGGTGCACGGCTTGTGCGGCTTCCAGGCATCGCCGTAGAAGCTGGTGTCGAGATGGATGTGGCCCTCGACCAAGCCTGGCACGAGCAGCGCGCCGCCGAGATCAATCACCTCGCACGCCTCGGGGCGCTCGGTCTCAGCGAGAACACCGCTGATGCGGCCGCCGTCGACCGTGATCGCATGGCGCGCGCCATGGTCGAGCCGCGCATTGATGAACAGCTTGTCGACGGCCATGCACGATCCTTCCCATCCATCCGCCAGCATCGGAGCCGCCGGAGGGGCGGTCCGATGCTGGTGCCGATGAGACCACATTCTTGGCCAGGAGCCGCGACAGCCGCAAGCGTCTTCAGGCGGCGATCGCCTGCGGCAGTCCGGCGAGCCAGTCGCGCGCCAACGTCACATCCGCCTGCGACAATTGGTGCCCCGCCGGAAGCGTCGTGTGGGTCACGTCGGCGCCGGCCTCGGTGAGCTGCGTGCACAGCTTCGCCGAATTGCTGGCGGGCACGATCGGATCAGCGAGCCCCGACAGCATCAGCACCGGCCGGCGCGCGAGCGTGGCGGCCGGAGGATGCGCCAGCGGCACCATGGCGCGGAACAGCACTGCACCGGTCAGCGCTTCCGGCTGCAGCAGCAGCAGCGCGGCGGCGATGTTGGCGCCGTTGGAGTAGCCGACCGCGACCGGCGCTCCGATCCCGTAGTGCTGACGCGCCTCGCCGACGAAGGCGCCGAGCTCCAGCGCGCGCCGGCGGACGTCGTCCTCGTCGAACACGCCCTCGGCAAGCCGGCGGAAGAAGCGCGGCATGCCATGCTCGAGCACCTGGCCGCGCGGCGACAGCAGGGCGGCGCCGGGCGACAGCGTGGCGCCGAGCGGCAGCAGATCGTTCTCGTCGCCGCCGGTGCCGTGCAGGAGCAGCAGTGGAGCTGCTCCCGCCGTGTGTCCGGGCTGGAAGCGGTGGGTGAAGGACAATGCCACGGTCATGATGCGGCCTCTTCGAGGTTGGGCAGCACGCCTTCGATCTGCTTGCGGTGCGATTCGAGGAAAGCGGGCAGCTTCAGGTTTCGTCCGAGCTCGGCGACCGGCTCGTCGACCGCGAAGCCCGGGATATCGGTCGCGATCTCGAACAGCACCCCGCCAGGCTCACGGAAGTAGATCGAGCGGAAGTAGTTGCGGTCCTTCTGCTCGGTCGGATGCAGGCCGTGGCGATCGACCAGCCGCTGCGCCATCACGCCCTGTGCGGCGTCATCGGCGGCGCGGAAGGCGATGTGATGCACCGACCCGGCGCCCTGCGCGCCGCGCAGGAAGCCCTTGGCCTCGTAGATGTCGACCACGCTGCCCTGCGCGTCGCCCGGCGCCTTGAAGCGGATGACCGAGCCTTCGCAGCCTTGCTCTGCAAAGCCGAACACATCGGTGAGGACGGCGGCGGTCTTCTCGGCGGAGTCGAGCAGCAGGGTCACGCCGTGGAAGCCGCGGATCGCGTGCTCGGCCGGAATGTCGCCATTGCTGTAGCCGGGCTCGTTCTCCGCGCCGGGGACACCGACCAGCGCGAGCGCCATGCCGTCCGGATCGGCGAACGGCAGCACGGATTCACCGAAGCGCTTCTCCAGCGCCTCATAGGCGATGCCCTTCTCGGTCAGGCGCTGCGTCCAGTAGCCAAGGGAGCGCTGCGGCACCCGGAACGCGGTCTGGTGGGTCTCGCCGACGCCGCGGCGGCCCGGCCGCACGCCGGCCCAGGGGAAGAAGGTCAGGATGGTGCCGGGGCGGCCGGTCTCATCGCCGTAGTAGAAATGATAGGTGCCGGGATCGTCGAAATTGACCGTCTTCTTGACGAAGCGCAGCCCGAGGTCGCGGGTGTAGAAGCCGAAATTGCGGATCGGATCGCCGGCAATCGCAGTCACGTGGTGCAGTCCGGGCATGTGGGTCTCCTGTCGATGGGCCCCCGAAAGGACCGTTGAATTCCTGGGCACAATATTGGCCGGCTTTGATTTGGAGACAATCCGTGCTCTTGTGACGTCTCTGTCTACGATTTGGCGACAATGGCGGGCCTATGGACAAGCTGAGCAGCCTGCGGGCCTTCGTGAAGGTGGTCGAGAGCGGCAGCTTCGCCGAGGCCGGCCGGCAGTTGCGGCTGTCGCGCTCGGCGATCTCGAAATATATCGGCGAGCTGGAGGCGAGCCTCGGCGTCCAGCTGATCGTCCGTACCACCCGCCATGCCAGCCCGACCGAGACCGGACAGCTCTATTTCGAGCGCGCAGTCTCGATTCTCGCCGAGCTCGACGCCGCCGATCAGGCCGTCAGCCAGTCGCAGGCCGCGCCGCGCGGGCTCTTGCGCGTCAACGCGCCGATGTCGTTCGGCACCATGCGGCTCGGTCCCGTCGTCGCCGATTTCATGGCCCGCTATCCCGAGCTGCAGTTGCAGATCGTGCTGAGCGACGACCTGCTCGATCCGGTCCAGGACGGTTTCGATGTGACCTTGCGGATCGCCGAGCTGGAATCGTCGAGCCTGGTGGCGCGGCGGATCATGCCGGTGGAGCGCGTGATCTGCGCCGCGCCGGCCTATCTCGCGCGGCACGGCACGCCTGGCAGCCCGGAGGAGCTGCGTCGTCACACCTCTCTCACCTACGGTTTCCTGCTGACCGGCAATCAGTGGAAGCTCACCGGCCGCGACGGCGACCACTGGGTCCAGCCGGCGTGGTCGTTGTGCGTCAACAATGCCGAGGTGCTGCGCGACGTCGCCATCAGGGGACAGGGCATTGCGCTGATCCCGCGCTTCATTGCGGCGGACGCGCTCGAGAGCGGCGCGCTGACCGCGATCCTCGCCGATTACGCCGCGCCGCCGCTCGCGCTGTATGCGATCTATCCGCCGACGCGGCACCTCTCGGTGAAGGTGCGGCTGTTCATCGACTTCCTGGTCGAGCGCTTCGGCAAGGAGCGCGACGTGACCAGCCCGTAGGCTGAGACTGAACTGCAAATCGCCTCGAACCTTTAACCTGGCGCTGATAGTGTTCCGAACCGGCAGCAGAGGGAACGATGCATGGGGCGGCTGAGCACGCATATTCTGGATACGGTCAGGGGCAAGCCCGCGGCCGGCGTCGCGATCGATCTCGATGTCCTCGAGCCGGACGGCTCCTGGCGCCGCGTCAAGCAGGTCCGGAGCAATGCCGACGGGCGCACCGACCAGCCGGTGCTGGCGGCCGATGACTTCACCACCGGCACCTACATGCTGACCTTCCATATGGGAGCTTATTTCAAGGCCCATGGCCTCGCCTCTGAAGACCCGCTGTTTCTGGACTTGATCCCGCTCCGCTTTTCCGTCGCCGACGCCGGCGCGCACTATCATGTGCCGCTGCTCGCGACGCCCTGGAGCTACCAGACCTATCGCGGGAGCTGATCCGGATGAGTGCTGACGTCTATCCGCGCGACATGGTCGGCTACGGCCGCACGCCGCCGCATCCGCGCTGGCCCGGCGATGCCCGCATCGCGGTGCAGTTCGTGATCAACTACGAGGAGGGCGGCGAGAACAACATCCTGCACGGTGACGCTGCCTCCGAAGCCTTCCTCTCCGAGATCGTGGGCGCCCAGCCGTGGCCGGGCCAGCGCCACATGAACATGGAATCGATCTACGAGTTCGGCTCGCGCGCCGGCTTCTGGCGGCTGTGGCGGATGTTCACCGCGCGCAAGCTGCCGGTGACGGTGTTCGCCATCGCGAGCGCGATGGCGCGCAATCCGGATGCTGTTGCTGCGATGAAGGAAGCCGGCTGGGAGATCGCCTCCCACGGCCTGAAATGGATCGACTACCGCGATGTCCCCGAGGTCGACGAGCGCGCCGATATCGAGGAGGCTATCCGGCTCCATACCGAGCTGACGGGCGAGCGGCCGCTCGGCTTCTACCAGGGCCGCACGTCGGAGCGCACGCTCGACATCGTGTTGAACGAGCAGGGCTTCGTCTACAGCGCCGATTCTTATGCGGACGAATTGCCGTACTGGATCGCAGGGCCGCACG
Source organism: Bradyrhizobium sp. SZCCHNS3052 (assembly GCF_032484495.1). Lineage (NCBI taxonomy): Bacteria > Pseudomonadati > Pseudomonadota > Alphaproteobacteria > Hyphomicrobiales > Nitrobacteraceae > Bradyrhizobium > Bradyrhizobium sp. SZCCHNS3052. The sequence continues at coordinate 17,641 of NZ_JAUETB010000022.1, forward strand.
GCCCGCAACTGATCGTGCCCTATACGCTCGATGCCAACGACATGCGCTTCGCCACCCCGCAGGGCTTCAATTCCGGCGACCAGTTCTTCGCCTATCTGAAGGACAGTTTTGATACGCTCTACGCGGAGGGCGCGGAGAGCCCGCGCATGATGTCGGTCGGGTTGCACTGCCGGCTGGTCGGCCGCCCCGGGCGCGCGGCCGCGCTGGCGCGCTTCCTCGACTACATCACGGGTCATGACAAGGTCTGGGTCGCGACCCGGCTCGACATCGCGCGGCACTGGATCCGGACGCATCCGCCGGCCGGCGCGTGGCGGCCCTCGCAGATGTCGCGCGTGCTGTTCGTGGAGCGCTATGGCGACATCTTCGAGCACTCCCCGGAGATTGCCGACCGCGCCTATCGCGCCGGCCTGTCCGCATTCGACGACGCCGCGGATGCGCTGCATACGACGCTCATGAACGTCGTCCGCGCCATGAGCCGCGACGAGAAGCTGAAGCTGATCCGCGCCCATCCGGAGCTCGCCGGCCGCGAGGCACTGGCGGGTGAGATGACGAACGACTCGATCGGCGAGCAGGGTCGGCTCGGCTTCACCTCGCTGTCGCGCGCCGAGTTCGAGCGCGTCGCCGACATCAACCGCCGCTATCGCGACAAGTTCGGCATGCCGCTGATCGTCGCTCTGGCGCTGCACGCCGACCGCCCCTCGGTCATCGCCGAGATGGAGCGTCGCATCGGCAACGACCCGGACAGCGAGATCGCCAACGCCATCGACCAGATCGGCCACATCACCCGGGCCCGGCTGGCGAAGAAGTTCGATCAGGACTGAGCAAGGATCCGCTCGGCGTCGGCAGCGACATCGAGCAGCAGGCGGTCGTGGCCGCGGGCCGCGATGAGTTGCAGACCGAATGGCAGCCCGTGAACGTTGGCGCCGCAGGGGATCGAGATCGCCGGCACGCCGGCGTGATTGGCGTAAGGCGTGAACACCGCATGCGCGCGCGGGCTCGCCGGCTTGCCGCCGATCTCGGACGGGCCGAGCTGCGTGAACGGCCAGGCGACGCAGGGCACGGTCGGCGCCAGCAGCACGTCGGCCTGTGTGAAGAAGCTTGCGAAGGCCCGCGCGATCTGCGCGCTTGCCTCGAGCGCACGCGCGACGTCGGCGCCGCTCAGGCCGAGCCCGCGCTCGATCTGCTTGGCGATATCTGGATCGAATTGCGCCGGATCATTGTGGAAGGCATCGCCGTAGAGCGCGGCCAGCCCGGCATGCTGGAGCGGCATCACCGCGTCCTCGGCAAGGCCCGGCGGCCAGACGGGATCCTTGTGGACGATCGGCATGCCACCGGCGCGGAGGCGGTCGACCGCCCGCTGCAGGCCAGCGCTGATGTCGTCATCGACCGCGACGTCCAGCCCGAGCCGCGGCGAGAACGCCACGCGCGGCGGCGTTGCATGATCCGCCGCGGCCACATCGAACGTATCAGGATCGCGCGGATCGGCGCCGGCCATGATCTCGAATGCAAGCCTGGCATCGCCGACATCGGCCGCAATCGGCGCAATCACCGAGATGCGCCAGAATGGCTCGGGGAATCCCGGGCCGTAGGGAATGGCACCGAACGACGGCTTGAAGCCGACCACGCCGACATGGGCCGGCGGCCGGCGGCTCGAGCCGCCGGCATCGGTGCCGATCGCGAGCGGCACGAGCCCAGCCGCCACCGCAACGGCGGGACCGCCCGACGAGCCGCCGGGCGTGAGCTGCCGGTCCTGCGGATGAACGGTCGGTCCGAACAGCCGCGAGGTCGTCACGCCCTTGCAGGCGAACTCGGAAGTTGCGCCGATGCCAACGATCACGGCGCCAGCGCGGCGCAACCGCGCGATCGCGATCGCATCCTCGGGCGCGATGAAATCAGCGAACAGCCGCGAGCCCTGCGTGATGCGCCAGCCCTCGACCCAGATGTTGTCCTTGACCACGATCGGCACGCCGGCGAGCCGCATTGCTTCGCCGGCGGCCACGCGCGCATCGACGGCAACGGCCTCGGCGCTCGTTCGCGCCGGATCTGTGGTGACGACGGCGTTGAGGTCATGGGCCGCCGCGATCCGCGCCAGCGCCTGCTCGGCCATCTCTCTGGCGGTGCTTTGCCGCGCCATGACAGCGCGTGCGATGTCACTTGCGCGCATGGGATCGCTCCATCAGCAGTACGGCTGTGCCTGCGGCCGCCGTCAATCCGAGTGCGACGAAGCTGCCGCCGAGTCCCACGCGGGGAGTCAGCAGCGCGACGAGCAGCGGTGCGGCGACAAGGCCCAGGAACGAGGCGGTGAGCACTGCGCCTGTCGCCTCGGCGACGCGTCCGGGCTTGGCGAGATTGGCGATCTCGGCGATGAACACGCCGTTCCAGCCGCTCGCCGTCAGCCCGAACACGATCGTGAGCAGGATCAGGATCGATCGGCTCAGCAGTGGCCCGCAGAGACCGAGCAGCATCGCGCAGACGGCCATGCCCACGCCCGCCATCACCAGCACGGCGCGCGCCGAGCGCAGGCGCGTCGCGACCACGCCCCAGCCCAGCCGTCCCATCAGGCCGGCGCCTTGCGCCGACGCCAGCACCCAGCCGGCCTCGACATGGCTCAGCGCGAGCTCTGACGTGCCGAAGCTGACGAAGCAGGTATTGAGGATGACCTGCAGGCCACTGAACGGAATCGAGGCGACGGCGAGCGCGGCCATGCGGCGGTCGGCGCTGATCAGTCGCAATCGATCGAACAGGCCGAGCCGCGGCATGGTTGGCGGCGTCATGGCATAGGCCGGTCTGAGACGCTCGAAGCCGGCGACGGCGATGGCGGCGCAGACGATCACGGCGGCATAGGCGGAGCTCGGCGCCAGCAGCACGGCGATCGGCGGCAGCAGCAGCGAGCCGACGACGGCGCCGATCTGGTTGCCGGTCTGCCGGATCGAAAACACCATCGCGCGCTTCTCGGCCGGCACGAGCCGTCCGAGAAGCGCCGAGCTTGCCGGTGTCTCCGGTCCGACCGCAAGGCCGAGCATCAGCCCGGCCCCGAGCAGCGCCCATCCGCTCTCGAACAGCGCCAGCGACATGCCAGCGCAGACGGCGACCGCGCACAGGGCCGCCACGCGCAGCGAGCCGACGCGCTGGACCAGCGTGCCGCCCCAGAACGAGGAGACGAGGCTGATGGTGAAGGCTGTGGTGGAGAACAGCGACAGTTGCTCGATGCTCAGTCCAGCGCGCGGCGCCACGACGCCCGGCGCGAACAGCGCCAGCGACACCAGGGCCTGCAGCGCGGTCATCGCAGCGACTGCAGGCCACAGCGGCGGCGCTGGCGTTGATGCTTGCTTCGCGGCTATCATGCCGCGACAACCTGATAGCGGAGCACGAAATGGCCGGTGGAATCTCGGTTCATGCGGTTGATGTGGCGAACGGGCGCCCCGCGCGTGGCCTGCGCGTCGCGATCTGGCGCGTGACGCCCGATCGCACGCTGCTCGCGGAGGGACAGCTCGGCGCCGATGGCACTCTGCAGGCGCCGGTCGTCGAGGGCGACGGCGTGACCGCCGGCGAGTATGAGGTGCTGTTTCATGTCGGCGAGTTCTTCGGGACTGGCGCTCAGACGAAATTCCTCACCACAGTGCCGTTTCGCTTCGCGATCGACAAGGTCGAGGAGCACTTTCATCTGCCGCTCAAATTCACTCCCTGGGGCTATTCGATCTTCCGTGGGGCCTGAGGTACAGCTCGCGCCGTCGTACGCTGATGGTTGGACGATCCTGACTGCCAAGGAAATACTCGTCATGCCCGTGTCCCGGGCATCCACGTCCATCCACGATCGCCGGCCGACGTGGATGGCCGGGACAAGCCCGGCCATGACGGCTTGGAGTTGGACGGGCACGAACTCCCAATTTCAGGAACGGGCACTCAGCCTCAACCCGTCAGCCGCTTCGACAGTCCGGTGGTGCGCTCCATGATCGTCATCAGCGCGATCGTGGCAATGATCAGCACGCTCGACAGCGCGGCGATGGTGACGTCGAGCTTGCCTTCGAGGTCCTGCCACATGCGGATCGGGAGCATGTCGGTGGCGGCGTCGCGCAGGAACAGCGACACCGGCACGTTGTCGAACGATGACATGAAGGCGATGAAGGCACCGGAGATGATGCCGGGGCGGATCAGCGGCAAGACGATGCGGCGGAACGTGTAGAGCCTGGAGGCGCCGAGGATCGCCGAGCTTTCCAGCAGGGTCGGCTCGAGCTGGGCCAGTGCCGCGACGGTGTTGCGGACGACATAGGGCACGCAGACGATGGTGTGGCCGATCACCAGGGTCAGCAGCGACACCGGTAGGCCGATCAGCGAGAAGAACATCAGCGCCGCCAAGCCGAAGGCGAGTGCCGGCAGTACCAGCGGCGACATGAACAACGAGTCCAGGAGCTTCGCCGTGAGCGTCTTCGAGCGCGAGATCGCCAGCGCCGCGGCGACGCCGAGCATGATCGACAGACCCGTCGACCATAGCGCGACGACGACGCTGTTGCGTGCGGCGAACTGCAGCTGCCAGGCGTTCCACAATTCGACGTACCAGCGGGTCGAATAGCCCGGCGGCGGGAATTTCAGCGAGAAGCCGGACGTGAAGGAGACGATCACCACGACCAGCGACGGCGACACGATCAGGATCAGCGCCAGCACGGCAACCACCGTCATCACGATCTGGAAGCTCAGCGCTTCCCAGTTGCGCTGGCGCTGGCTCATCTGGCGTCTCCATAGCCGCGGGCACGCCGCCCGAGGGTCGAGAACAGCGCGACGATGGCGAGCACTGCGAACAGGAAGATGATCGAGATCGCCGCGGCGAACGGCCAGTTCTGCAGGGTCGAGGCCTGCTGGTAGAGATACATCGGCATGAACAGCATCTGCCCGCCGCCGACCAGGGACTGCGTGATGAAGGCGGTGATCGCGGCGGCATAAGTCAGGGTGCAGCCGGCGATGATGCCGGGCATCGACAGCGGCAGCATCACCTTGACGAAGGTGCGCCAGCTACCGGCGCCGAGCGAGGCCGAGGCGTCGGAGAGATTGGGATCGATGCGGCCGATCGCGGTGATCAGTGGCAGCACCATCAGCGGCATCTGCACCTGCGCCAGCGCCGCGATCAGTCCGCCCTGGGTGTAGATCATGCGCAGCGGCGTGCCGATCAGGCCGAGCGACTGCAGCACGGAGTTGATGATGCCCTGCCGCCCGAGGATCACGATCCAGGCGAAGGTGCGGACGACGACGCTGGTGAGCAGCGGCAGCAGCACGATCATGATGATCAGGGTCTGCACCCGGCTGCCGGAGCGCTGGTACAGCCAGGCGATGGGATAGCCGAGCACGAGACAGGCGAGCGTCACCTCGGCGCCGAGCAGAAGCGTCGAGCCGAGCACGGCGAGGCTGAAGGGGTCGGTCAGGAATTTGACGTACTGGCCGAGCCCCCACACCGTCGCCGCGGTGTCGTTGTGCAGCGAGAGAAAAAGAAGTTGCGCCAGCGGCAGCACGAAGAAGATCGCGAACACCAGGCCCAGGGGCAGAGCAAGCCCCAGGCTGAAGCTGGTCACGTCTCCAGGTGCGGTCGTGGCGCTCTTCATCGCGTCAGATCTTGATGTCGCGATTGAACTTCTCGATCCAGGACGCGCGCTGCTCGTTGATCTTCTTCCAGTCCTGGAACACGAACTTCTTCTTCAGCTCCGCGGTGTCCTTGGCGAGCACCTTGGCGATCTCGCCGGTCATCGCGACCTTGGTGTTGGTCGGCACGATCAGATAGGGCGAGTTCATCAGGATAGTCTGCACCTCCGGTGACAGCGCCGCCTCGATCAGCTTGAAGGCGAGCTCCTGGTTCGGCGAGTTCTTGACGATGTGGATCGTGGTCTTGAAGGCGATCGCGCCTTCCTTGGGCGCCACGAACTCGACCGGCACGCCGCGCGCTTTCAGGATCTGGATGGCGTTGAAGTTGCCGGGCGAGATGTCGATCTGGCCCTGCTGGAACAGGGTCGCCAGCGCGCCGGGATTGGCGGCGACGGCGGCGAGGTTCGGCTTCAGCTCCTCCAGCGCCTTGAAGCCTTCGTCGACATTGGCTTCCGAGCCGCCGCGCATGCGCGCGATCTCGACCAGCCAGCCGGTGCCGAGCGTGGAGTTCAGATTGGTGATGCCGACCTTGCCCTTGAACTCGGGCTTCCACAGATCGGCCCACGAGGTCGGCGGCGTCTTCACCGTCTCTGGATTGTAGGTGAGGCCGACGACCTGGAAGAACGGCGCCGGGCCCATCGCGTCCTGCGCTTCCGGAATCAGGTCCTTGAAATAGGTGCTCTTGTCGGCTGGGTAGGGCTCGACGAGATCCTGGCCGATCGCGACCAGCGCCGGACCCGGGTCGTGCAGCATGACGTCGATCGGCGGATTGGCCTTGGCGGCGTTGACCTTGGCGATCTGGTCGACCGACAGCATCGGATCGAGCACGATCGCCGCATCGGTGTTGGCCTTGCGGAAGGCAGGGACGAGCACGGCTTTATGTGCTTCTTCCCAGCTGCCGGTGAAGGTCGCGAACACCAGCGGCCGCGCCTGCGCGAGGCTCAAGCCCGGGAAGGCGTGCATGGCTCCCAGCGTCAAGGCGCTGGTCAGGAGCCGGCGGCGATCAAGCATCATGTTCCACTCCGATGTGTCTGTTGGTCTATTGCGGGAAGACGGTGGCGAGGCCGGGTGCGATCGGTGCGACCCGCACCGGGGCGCCGGCCTCGCGCAGCGGCGTGCCGCCGGTGCGGGCCTGCGAGATCTTGATGCTGGATCCGTCCTTGGCCTTGATCTCGTGGACGACGGTGGCGCCGAGCGGCAACGCCATGCCGATCTCGCCGGCAAAGCCGGTGTCGTCGCTGACGAAGGTGAGGTGCTCGGGACGCAGGCAGACGGTGACCTTGTCTGAGGCACTGACCGGATGCGGTGCGCGCGCGATGATCTCGCCGCCGGCCTCCAGACCAACCTTGACACTGCCCGCGTCGGTCGCGATCACGGTCCCCTTCATCTTGTTCGCCGTGCCGACGAAGCTGTTCACGAACAGCGTCTGCGGTTGGTCGTAGATCTCGGACGGCGTGCCGAACTGCTCGAGATGACCATGGCTCAGCACGGCGACGCGGTCGGCCATCGACAGCGCCTCCTCCTGGTCGTGCGTCACGATCAAGGTTGTGGTGCCCGCCATGCGCTGCAGCCGCTTGACCTCGATCTGCATGTCGAGCCGCAAATTCTTGTCGAGCGCCGCGAACGGCTCGTCGAGCAGCAGGATCGACGGCTTGATCGCCAGTGCGCGCGCCAGCGCCACGCGCTGCTGCTGTCCGCCGGACAACTGCCGCGGCAGCCGCTCGCCGAACGGGCCGAGCTGCACCATGTCGAGCAGCCGCTGCGCTTCCTTGTTGCGCGTCGCCTTGTCGACGCCGCGCGCGGCGAGGCCGTAGCCGACATTCTCGGTGATCGAGAGATGCGGAAACAGGGCGTAGTTCTGGAACACGATGCCGACGGCGCGGCGGTTGGGCGGCAGCGCGTCGACGACGTCGTTGCCGATGATGACGCGCCCCTCGCTCTGGCCGATGAAGCCGGCGATGATGCGCAAAAGCGTGGTCTTGCCGCAGCCCGAGGGCCCAAGCAGGGCGATGATCTCGCCGCCTTTCACATCGAGATTGATGTCGGAGACGGCCATCGTGCCGCTGGCGAAGCGGTGCGTGATCCGATCCAGAACGAGCGACTTGGCTTCCGATACGCTGGCCATGGGCTTCCTGCTCTATTCGTTTGAAAAAGCAAGAAGCGTGCCGCCTTTTCAGGCAGTGGCGGCTGCTTGTGTACAAAAGAGGGTGTGACAGGTACGCCAGTATTAAGATGCCATTCCAGCTAGGAGGCACGGGCGTGCGCCGACGGCGATGCGCTCCCTCGCCCCGCTTGCGGGGAGAGGCACGGATCGAGCAAGCCCACTAACAGTGCCGTCCAGCTAACCGTCGCGATGCTCCAGCCGTGCGGCCAGCGCCGCGGGCAAGCCCGTCGTCGGCTTCGCGGCGGGGCGGCGGAAGGTGCCGGCGGTGGCTTTGCGCATCTTCAAGGCGAGCAGTGCTTCGGCCTGCTTCACCGCCGCGATCACCTGATCGACCACCGGCACCGGGATACGATGCGCGACGCGGGCCGCGAGGCCGGACAGCGGCGCGCCGGCGAAGATCAGGACGTCGGCCTCGTTCTCCTCGACCGCGCGCAGCGCCAGCTCGACCAGCAGCTCCTCCTTCTCGTGCTGCACGTCGGAGATCTGCTTGAAGCTGCCGTCGAGCATGCGGATGCCGGCGCAGCGCTCCATCAGCCCGTGCATGCGCACGCACTCCTCGTACCAGGGGCCGAGCGCCTGCGCGAAGGTGACGATCGCGAAGCGCCGTCCGGCCATGCAGGCCGTCAGCATTGCGGCCTCCGCAAGCCCGATCACCGGCACGTCGAACAGCTCGCGCGCCGCGAACAGGCCGGGATCGCCGAACGCGGCGATGATCGCAGCGTCGAAGGTGCCGTGACGCTCCGCCAGCATCTCCAGTGCGACGGCGCCGCCGATCTGCGCCTCGGCGCGGGTGGCGATGTAGGGCACGCCGCGCGGCGCGGTGCAGGGGATCAGGGTGGTGCCGGGCGCAGCAGCCTCCCGGCCGACCTGCAGCATCAGGTCGGTGATGTCGGTGCGGATGTTGGGATTGAGCAGCAGGATGTTCATGGCGCCTCGCGAGTGGATATGCGAGCTTGCCCGAGGGATTGCCGCATTGTCCACAACGGTGGCCGTCAGAGCGCGCCCTTGACCACGATGCCTATCAGCGTGGCGAGCAGAGACAGTATTGCACCAAGACTGAGCAGCCGCCGCAGCTTCAGGAACCAGGCCCGTCGATCGTCGCCGCCGAAGCTGAACTCATCGTAGACCAAGGCGGTCAGCAGCGCGGCTGCGAGCAGCACCAACGCGGGCAGCGCCGGCAGCAACAGCGCGACCCAGCCGAGCAGGGACGGCGTCACCCCCCAGCTCATGCGCGGCCAGCCTGCCAGCGCCGGCGTCTGCACGGCGACGCCCCAATGGATCGCGCCGAGAAAGCTCACGATGACCGCGCCATAGCCGATCTGCGCGCGCAGCGCGGCCAGCCGGATCGGACCGTCACCTGCAATCACCAATGCGGCGAGGCCCGCGAACGGAATCAGCCCGGCGAGGCCGAGAATGCGCATCGAAGCGGGGACGCCGGACATCATGACGCTAGCCTCCGCGGCTCCTGGCGATCGCAGTGGGCGTCCGGCCGCGGTCGGATCGGCAGCGGTCCGAGCAGTATCTCACCTCGTTCCAGTCGCGTGCCCATTTGCGCCGCCACGCAAACGGGCGGCCGCACGCAGCGCATATCCTGGTCGGCAAGTCGGCCTTGCGCCGCATCTTCGGCATGGCGTCACCACGCGACCCAAATGCCGCGCCGGGGCAGGGCGGCATCTGCCGCCTCCCTGCCGGAACGCGTCGCAATCCGCTCGTCCGTCACGTTCGCCCTCGCCGATCAGTGCGACGCGCCGGCTCCGGCCGGCACCGTCCACGCTGAACAACGATCGATGGGCGCCGCCGGATCAGTGGCCGGCGGGGCGCTCGTGGTTGCGGCTCAGGCTTTGGTCACGTGGACGGCGGGCGTGGTACCGCCGTTCCACTTGCCCTCGATCGCGCGCTCGATCTGGGCGGCCAACTGCAGCAGCAGGCCGTCGTCGGCCTGCTTGCCGATCGCCTGGATGCCGAGCGGCAGGCCGTGCTCGTTGGTCGCGAGCGGCAGCGAGATCGCCGGAATGCCGCAGAGGTTGGCGAGCGGCGTGAACGCGAAGTTGCGCCAGAGATTCTCGAACCAGTCGAGCACGTCCGGATTGTCGCTGATCGTCAGATATTCGGTGGTGCCGATCTTCGGGGTCGGCAGCGCCGTGATCGGCGTCAGGATGATGTCCCAGTCCTCGAAGAAGGCGCCGAAGGCGCGCGAGGTGGTGTTGAACACCGCCTGCATCGCCGCGCGCTCGGCGAAGCTGGTATCGCGGCCGGCCTCCCAGATGCGGATGTTGATCGGCTCGATCAGCTCGGCCGGCGGCCGCTCGAGCTTGCGCGACGCGAGCAGGTTGTTGATGACGATCGCGAAGTTGGAGATGTAGCAGGTGGTCTGCGCCGCGAATGCGGCGCGATAATCCACGTCGGGCAGCGCGTAGCCGACGTGGTGGCCGAGGCCCTCGAGGAACTTGCCGACACGCGCCAGCTCTGAAGCGAAGTGCGGCGTGGCGCGATAGTCGCCCCATTGATGCGACAGCGCGATCCTGAGCTTGCCGGGATCGCGCTTGATCAGCTCGACGTAAGGCTCCGGCGTGGTCCAGTACGGCATGAACTCGCCCGGCGCGCCGCCGCGGCAATGATCGACGAACGCTGCGGTGTCGCGCACGCTGCGCGACTGGCAGCCCTGGATCGAGACGAGGCCGGAGAGATCCGACAGATGCGGCGCGATCGAGAACACGCCGCGCGAGACCTTCAGCCCGATATTGCCGTTGACGCCCGCGGGAATGCGGATCGAGCCGCCGCCATCGGTGGCATGCGCGATCGGCACCACGCCCGCCGCGACCATCGCCGCACTGCCGGCCGACGAGCCGCAGGTTGTGTAGTCGGTATTCCACGGATTGCGCGTGACGTAGACGGCCGGGTTCTCGGCCGAGCTGCAGACGCCGAACTCCGGCGTGGTGGTGCGGCCCATCAGGTTGAGGCCGGCCTTGCGCATCTTCGCCGTCAGGTGCGTGTCGGCGGCGGGACGGTTGCCGCGCATGAACAGCGAGCCCTGCTCCTGCAGGCGCCCGGCCATGGTCGGCCCGAGATCCTTCATCAGGAACGGCAGGCCGGCGAAGGGGCCTGCGAGATTGGCGCCGGCCTTCGCCGGATCTTCGACGGCGTCGGCGAAGACTTCGACCACGCCGGACAGCGCGGGATCGACTTTTGCGATTGCCTCGGCGGCCTGCCGCGCCAGCTCCGCCGCCGTCAGCTCGCCATTGCGAACGCGCGCCGCCAGCGCCATGCCATCATGCCGGGCCCACTCGTCCCAGCTCATCGCCAACGTCATCTGTCTTCCGATCCTTGCGCGCCGACCATCGATGCTACGCGTCCGAACGGTGCGATGATCAGGCGCTGTTCCACTTCCGGCCGCGAACCTTAGTTTGCACGAGAGCCAAGTCAATCAATCGCCCTGCATGCTGCCATACGATCCTATCATGCGGCGCGGCCGACCATCGTCCGCAATGAAGCCGACATACGAGCCGTTCCGGAAAACGGGACTGCGGCCCGCGGCGCCGGACGTTGACGCTCGTCAAGGCTGGCGCATGGCGCGCGTGCTTGATGCGGTCATGGATATCCTGACCTTCGGCGCGGCGGGCGCCGCGCTGCTCGTCACGCCCGGCCCAACCAACACGCTGCTCGCCACTGCCGGTGCGAGCCGTGGCGCGCGCGCATCCGTTCATCTGCTGCTCGCCGAGCTTGCCGGCTATCTGCTCGCGATCGCGACGCTGCGCATCACGCTCGGTCCGCTCGTTGCGACCGCGCCGCTGGTCGGACATGCTCTCCGTGTCGTGGTCGTCCTCTATCTGCTGCACCTCGCGGCCGCGCTCTGGCGCCATGGCAGCAGCAGCGGCGCAAGCGATGCGGCGCCGGTCACCCTGCGCGGCGTGTTCATCACGACGCTGTTCAATCCAAAGGCCATCATCTTCGCCTTCACCTTGCTGCCGCCGGAAGGCGATGCGGCGAGCCTATGGCCGTTCCTGGTCGTGCTCGGGCTCTCGACCGCGACGATCGGAGGAGCCTGGATCGTGCTCGGCGCGACGCTGCGCTGCGGTCTCGGACATGTCGTGCCGGCGTGGCTCGGCTATCGCTGCAGCGCTGCGGCCCTGGCGCTGCTCGCCTGCGTGATCCTGGCGCCCGCCCTTGGCGCGCCATGAGCGGTTCCGCTTGTTACATTGTTGCTGATCGACAACCGCGCCGGCCACGTGCTATCCGCTCGCCGAACAGGGGGCGCGGTGCGCAGCATTGGCAAACGAGACATCACGAGCCGTTCGCGCATGCTGCTCCGGATCGTGGCTGCCTGCCTGATGCTCGCCTATGTCCTCGCGGGCGCGCTGCACGGCGCTTGTGACATCGACGTCGCCCATCCCTCCGCGGGCAAGCCGGAGATCGCGTCGCTGCTCGACCGAGCGGGCCACACCGATCAGCGCGGCATCGCCGACCATCATTGCCATGGCTGCTTCTCGGTGGCCGTGCCGCAGCCGCAGTTCGCCGCCGTCCCGGCCGAGGTCGTGGCCGCAACCGGCTGGGCCGTTCCCCTGCTCAGTGCAGGCGTCCTCCCCGAGTCCGAGTCTCCGCCGCCAAAACGCCTGAGCTGACGCAACGTGCCGGACGGCCGATGCCGTCCATCCTTGCCCGTCCAGACAGGTTCATCTCATGCCATTCCCCGGGATGGCTGCGCGTGCCATCGGCGCCGCAGCCCTGCTCGCTCTGTCCGTGCACGCCTCCGCGGCGCAGACGCTGACCCTCCGCGCGGCGCTGTCGCGCGCCCTCGCCGCCAATCCACGGCTATCCGCCGCCGACCGCGACATCGGCATCGCCTCCGGCCAGCGGCTCCAGGCCGGCGCGCTGCTCAATCCCGAGCTGTCCTACGAGCAGGACAATTCATTCGGCTCGGGTCAATATCGCGGCACGCGATCGGCCGAGACGACCTTGCAGATCAGCCAGGCGTTCGAATGGTTCGGCAAGCGCGACGCCCGCATCGCCGCCGGCCAGGCCGGCGTGCGCGCCGCCGAGATCCAGCGCCAGGCGGTGCGGCTGGAGATTTTGTCGGAGACCGCGATCGCCTTCGTGACGGTGCTCGCCACGCAGCGGCGCATCCAGATCCTCGACGATCAGGTCGCAGCGCTCGATCGCCTGACGCCGCTGCTGCGCCGTCGCGTCGAGGCGGGCGCGTCGTCGCCGGCGGAGACCGGCCGCGCCGAGGTCGCCTCGGCGCTGGTGCGCGCCGATCGCGAGCGCGTCAAGGCGACGCTTTCGAGCGCACGCCGCGAGCTCGCCGTGCTGATCGGCGACAGCTCGGCGAAGCTCTCGGCCGTCACCGGCCGGTTCGATGCGACCGGCCAGCCGCCGGCGTTCCAGACCGTGATCGCGGCGATCGATGCCAATCCGCAGCTCGTCCGCTGGACCGCGGTCTACGCGCAGCGCAATGCCGAGCTGCTGCTGGCGCGGCTGAAGCCGTACCCCGACGTCCGCATCGGTGCCGGCTGGCGGCATTTCAACGACACGCAGGACGACGCCGTCAGGCTCAGCGTCTCCGTGCCGATCCCGGTGTTCGACCAGAACCAGGGCAACATCCTCTCGGCGCAGGAAAGCCTCGCCAAGACCGAAGCCGAGCGCAAGGCCAACCGCAACGCGCTGCTGGTGATCGCCGGCCGCGCCTACGACTCGCTGCAGGGCTCGCTGCGGGAATTGTCCGTGCTGCGCGAGATCGCAATTCCGAAGGCGCAGGAGGCGGCCGACGAGATCGCGCAGGGCTACAGCGCCGGCCGCTTCTCGTTGCTCGAGGTGCTGGACGCACAGGCGAGCGTGGCGCAGGCGCGGCTGCGCGAGCAGGAGGCGCTGCAGAACATCCATGTCGCCGTGGCGACGATCGAAGGCCTGGTCGGCCGTCCCTTCACCCTGGAACGGGAGACTGCGCGATGAGACCATCCACCGTCATCCTCATTGTCATCCTGGCGGCCGCCGCCGGCGCCGGCGCATCGCGCCTGCTGGTCGAGGCGGAGCCGCAGGCCCAGGCAACCGTCGGCCATGCCGATCATGCCGAGAAGGCACCGAAGGACCATGTCGAGCAGGACGAGCATGGCGCCGACCGCATCCGCATCAGCGACGTGAAGCTCGCCGCGGCCGGCGTCGCGCTCGCCGAAGCCGGCCCTGCGACCTTGTCCGATACGCTGGCGTTCAACGGCGTGCTGCGCGCCAATCAGGAAGCGCTGGTGCAGGTGACGCCGCGCTTTCCGGGCATCGTCCGTGCCATCAAAAAGCGCATCGGCGACACCGTCGCCAAGGACGAACTGCTCGCCGCGATCGAGAGCAATCAGAGCCTGACCTCATATGATCTCAAGGCGCCGATCGGCGGCACCATCATCGACCGCCAGATCTCGCTCGGCGAATACGCCTCCGAGCAGAAGCCGGCCTTCGTGGTCGCGGATCTCTCCACGATCTGGGTCGACCTGTCGATCTACCGTCAGGATCTCCGGCGCGTCCGGCTCGACGACGAGGTGCTGATCGATCCCGATGACGGACGCGGCGCGATCCGCGGCCACGTGTCCTACATCGCCCCCGTCGGCGCCAGCGAGACGCAGACCGCGCTTGCCCGCGTCGTGCTGGCCAATCCCGACGGCCGGTTGCGCCCGGGCCTGTTCGTCACCGCGCGGCTGGTTCTCGCCAAGCGCAGCGTCGCCGTGGCGGTCCGCGCGAGCGCGATCCAGACCCTGGAGAACAAGACCGTCGTGTTCGTGCGCGAGGAGGGCGACAAGATCGAGGCGCGCCCCGTGGTCACCGGCGAGTCCGACCCGACCTATGTCGAAATCCGCGATGGCCTCGCCGCCGGCGAACACTACGTTGCCGAGAACAGCTTTGTGGTGAAGGCGGAGATGGGCAAGGGGGAGGCCGAGCATGATTGACGCGATCCTCGGATTTGCCGTGCGCCAGCGCTGGCTGGTGCTGATCGTTGCGCTCGCCGCCGCCGGATTCGGCGCCTGGAATTTCACCCGGCTGCCGATCGACGCCGTGCCCGATATCACCAACGTGCAGGTGCAGATCAACACCAAGGCGCCCGGCTACTCACCGCTCGAGACCGAACAGCGCATCACCTTCCCGGTCGAGACCGCGATGGGCGGCCTGCCGAAGCTGGACTACACGCGCTCGCTGTCGCGATATGGGTTGAGCCAGGTCACCGTCGTGTTCCAGGACGGCACCGACATCTATTTCGCGCGCCAGTTCGTCAACGAGCGCATCCAGCAGATCAAGGATCAGCTGCCCCCGGGCGTCGAGGTCGCGATGGGACCGCTCTCGACCGGGCTCGGCGAGATCTTCATGTATGCGGTCGAAGCCAAGCCCGGCGCCAAGACGCCTGATGGCACCGACTACTCGCCGACCGATCTGCGCACCATCCAGGACTGGATCATCCGACCGCAACTGCGCGGCGTGCCGGGCGTGATCGAGGTGAACACGATCGGCGGCTTCGAGCGCCAGTTCCACGTGCTGCCCGATCCCGGCCGTCTGATGGCCTATCGCATCAGTTTCCGTGACGTGGTCGCGGCGCTGGCGTCCAACAATGCCAATGTCGGCGCCGGCTATATCGAGCACAATGGCGAGCAGTATCTGGTGCGCGCGCCCGGCCAGGTCGGCAGCGCAGCCGAGCTGAAGGACATCGTGATCGGCGCCCGCGGCGGCACGCCGGTGCGCATCGGAGACGTCGCCGAGGTGACCGAAGGGCGCGACCTGCGCACGGGGGCGGCGACGCTCAACGGCGAGGAGACGATCCTGGGCACGGCGATGCTCCTGATCGGCGAGAACAGTCGCGCCGTTGCGCGCCGCGTCGCCGCCCGGCTCGACGACATCGCGAAGTCGCTGCCCGAGGGCGTGGTCACGCGCACGCTCTATGACCGCACCCATCTGGTCGAAGCGACGATCCGCACCGTGGAGAAGAACCTGCTCGAAGGCGCCGCGCTGGTCGTCGTCGTGCTGTTCCTCCTGCTCGGCAACATCCGGGCCGCACTGGTCACAGCCTGCATCATCCCGCTGTCGATGGCGATGACCATCACCGGCATGGTCGAGAGCAGGGTGAGCGCCAACCTGATGAGCCTCGGCGCGATCGATTTCGGCATCATCGTCGACGGCGCCGTCATCATCGTCGAGAACTGCCTGCGGCTGCTGGCCCAGGCGCAGCATCGCAAGGGCGGACTGCTCACGACCGCCGAGCGGTTGCAGACCATCGTCGGCGGCGCGCGCGAGGTGATCGGGCCGAGCCTGTTCGGCACCGGCATCATCGCCGTGGTCTATCTTCCGGTGCTGACGCTGACCGGCGTCGAGGGCAAGATGTTCACGCCGATGGCGCTGACGGTGCTGATGGCGCTCGGTGCCGCCGTGCTGTTCTCGATCACCTTCGTGCCGGCAGCGGTCGCGATCTTCGTCACCGGCAAGGTATCCGAGCAGGAGAACCTCATCATGCGCGGCGCGCGGCGGGTCTACGCGCCGCTGCTGCGCGGCGTGATCGCGTACCGCTTGATGGT
This sequence comes from Bradyrhizobium sp. SZCCHNS3052, assembly GCF_032484495.1. Lineage (NCBI taxonomy): Bacteria > Pseudomonadati > Pseudomonadota > Alphaproteobacteria > Hyphomicrobiales > Nitrobacteraceae > Bradyrhizobium > Bradyrhizobium sp. SZCCHNS3052. Next base: position 33,970 of record NZ_JAUETB010000022.1, read on the forward strand.
CGCAGCCGTGGCCGCGGCGATCGTCGCGGCGAGCGGCTTTGCCGCGACGCGCATGGGCGGCGAGTTCATTCCGAGCCTTGACGAGGGCGACGTCGCGCTCGCGGCCCTGCGCATCCCCGGAACGAGCCTCACCCTCTCGGTCGACCTGCAGAAGGCGCTGGACGCGCGGCTGCGACGCATCCCGGAGGTGAAGGACGTGTTCACCCGCATCGGCACGGCCGAGGTCGCGACCGATCCGATGGCGCCGTCGCAGGGTGACGGCTACATCATGCTGAAGCCGCGCCAGGCGTGGCCCGACCCGGCGAAGCCGAAGGCGCAGCTCGTCGCCGAGATCGAGGCGGCGGCCGACGAGATCCCCGGCAGCAACTACGAGATCTCGCAGCCGATCCAGTTGCGCTTCAACGAGCTGATCTCCGGCGTGCGCAGCGACGTCGGTATCAAGATCTTTGGCGACGATCTCGATATCCTGCAGGGCGCGGCGCGCCAGGTCGAAGCCGCGATCCGCGGCGTCAATGGCGCGACCGACGTCAAGACCGAGCAGGTCGCGGGGCTGCCGATCCTGACGGTCAGGATCGACCGCCAGGCGCTGTCGCGCTACGGCCTCAGCGTTGCCGAGGTGCAGAGCGTGGTCGAAATCGCGATCGGCGGCAAGGCGGCCGGAAAGCTGTTCGACGGCGACCGCCGCTTCGACATCGTCGTCCGCCTGCCCGAGCGTCTGCGCGGCAATCTCGATGCGATCCGCGCGATCCCGATTCCACTGCCGGCGGGTGAGGAGGCGAATGCCGCGCCGCTGCGCACCGCCTTCTCCCCGGCCGCACAGCCGCGCTACGTGCCGCTGTCGTCGGTCGCGGCCGTGGCTTCGGCGCCGGGGCCGAACCAAGTCAGCCGCGAGAACGGCAAGCGGCGGATCGTCGTGTCAGCCAATGTTCGCGCCCGCGACCTCGGCTCGTTCGTGACCGAGGCGCAGGCCGCCGTCGCGGAGAAGGTCAAGCTGCCGCCAGGCTATTGGATCGGCTGGGGCGGACAGTTCGAGCAACTGGTGTCGGCGACCAAGCGTCTCACGATCGTGGTGCCGATCGCGCTCGCGCTGGTGTTCCTGCTGCTGTTCATGAGCATGGGTTCGTTCGCCGATGCCGCGCTGGTGTTCTCCGGCGTGCCATTGGCGCTGACCGGCGGCATCGCGGCGCTGCTGCTGCGCGGCCTGCCGCTGTCGATCTCGGCCGGCGTCGGCTTCATCGCGCTGTCAGGCGTCGCCGTGCTCAACGGCCTGGTCATCATCGCTTTCATCGAACGGCTACGCCGGGAGGGACGCTCGGTGCGGGCCGCGGTGGAGGAGGGCGCGCTGGCGCGATTGCGGCCGGTGCTGATGACGGCGCTGGTCGCCTCGCTCGGCTTCGTGCCGATGGCGATCGCGACCGGCGCCGGCGCCGAGGTCCAGCGCCCGCTCGCCACCGTCGTCATCGGCGGCATCACCTCGTCGACGATGCTGACGCTGCTGGTGCTGCCGGCGCTCTACGTGCTGTTCAGACGCGAGGCGCGGTCCGCGTCGGCATAAGCGGCATGCAGTTCCCGACTTGATAGCTGCATGCCGCCCGCCCGCGACGGCGTCGGGACCTAGTTGAAGGCCATCGGCGCCGCGCTGGCCATCCAGCCGTCGGAGCGTGCATTGCGGGCGAACCGCTGATATCTCGGCGCACGGGCCTCGCGCGTGACACGAGCCGCTGCGCCGAACATCGTGGAACCGCCGTTCGGGTTCACGATCGCGTAGCCGGCGATCGACCGCGGATGCTCGCGGGTGACGTGACCGCCGGAATTGCCGTCATGCACATACCAGACATTGCCGGCGACCTGCTGCTGCAGGATCATGACGTGGCCGGAGCGGACCGCCGCCATGCCCGGTGCGGGAGCCGCGCGTGGAAAGCGACGCCAGTTGGATGCGAGATTCAACTCGGGAATGACCCGGCCGAACGTGTAGAGCGACGCTTCGCAGCCGCAGAAGGCATGCGGGCATCCCGACGGCCGGCCACCGACGACGCGGCCCTCGCCGGGGATCGAGGCCATGGCGTTCATGAAGGAGTGATGGTGACGGTACGAGTAGTGATGATGATGGTGACGAGGACGGGCCTCGGCTTGAACGGAGAGAGCCAGCAATGCGGCGACGACAATTACAACGCGGTACATTCGGAGGACTCCTGTACACTGTGAAATCCCCCTGCCGCGCGCCAATCAACGTCCAAACATGTCCTCAAAGTGACCGAATCACCCCTGAGCCATGCAAATGCGGGAAGGCGCTGCCCGCTCGGGCTGGTTCCAAATCACTCGAAATGATTGACTCTCGACGTCGAGGATGACTCACAACAAATGAATGTTCCGCCTTGGGAAGATCAGACTACCTACTAACAGCGCGGCGACCGCGGCTGGCCTTCAGTCGTCCTAATAGCCACAAAGATGTAATGAGGATAAATAACATCCTCCACGCGTGCCGCGCTCTTGGGCATTCCGTTCCAGACCACGACAGGAGATCGTCATGACCACGTTCCGCGGCAGTTGCCTCTGCGGCCGGGTCGGCTTCGAGGTCGATGGGCCGTTCGACAACTTCCTCAATTGCCATTGCTCGCGCTGTCGCAAGGCCAGCGGCACGGCGCACTCCTGTGAGGTCATCGTCAAGGCGTCGGCGCTGCGCTGGATGCGGGGCAAGGCGAACGTCACACGGTTCGACCTGCCGCAGGCGCGCAGCTTTGCCACCGCCATCTGCAGCACTTGCGGCAGCTCGATGCCGCATCTGACGCGCAGCGGCCGCGAGGCGATCATTCCCGCCGGGAGCTTCGACGAGCCGCTCGGCGCCGCTCCCGATCGCCATGTGCATTGGGCGTCACGTGCCGACTGGTACGTCGATGGTGACGGGCTGCGCGTCGAGGACTGACGCCAATCAGAATGCCGCTCGTCGGGCGACTCATGCCCCTCACGCCGAGATCGGACAAGCCTGTCGAGGCTTCATATCCGCCCGATCGCCGCTGCGTCCGGAATCCGATTTCACGAGCAAGTCCAGGCTGATTTGGGCTGTCCAGTCCCGGCAGAAAAAATATCCTGCTTGGCAATTTCGGAAAATCGTGATTGTTTGTCGCTGTCCCGCCTCATCGACGAGGGGCGCTGCGCGGTCGTCACGAAGCGTGGAGGTGGGATGTGATGGGCGGGCCGGTTTGCAGCGTGGTCATTCGCGCGGACGAACAACATCGGCTCGCACGGTCAAGTCGCGTGGTCCTGATACTCCGATGCCAGTATCAAGCCTGCGCTGGCGCCAATGGCGCCGCGTGGGTGACGGTGACCCAAAAGCCCGGCGCACCGGGGAGAACGCGAAGCAGCCGTAGCGCCATCGCGCAGGGAGGGCCGGAGGCGGATTCAATTGGTCGTCGCAACACTCGATGAGGAGGTTGCGATGGGCATTCGAAAGAAACGGTCAACGCGGGGC
>NZ_JAUETB010000023.1:0-28257 GCF_032484495.1 Bradyrhizobium sp. SZCCHNS3052
GGGCGTCGCCAGCACATGGACGCGGTCCACCGTCATGCCCTGCGCCTTGTGGATCGTCGCCGCATAGCCATGGTCGATCCGGTTGTAATCCTTGAGGTCGAAGCGCACGGACCGGCCATCGTCGATCTGCACGGCCATGGATTGCGCGCTGACCTGCTCGATGGTCCCGAGCGTGCCGTTCTTCACGCCGAGGCTGCGCTCGTTCTGCAGGAACATGATGCGATCCCCGCTGGCGAAGCTTCTCGCGCCGCGCTCGACAGTTACACCCACCTCATTGCCCAGGTCGCCTGCGGACCGCATCCGCTCGCGCGCTGCATCGTTCAGCGCGCGCACCTCGTCATTGGTATGGGTCAGGATGATCCGGCTCCGGTCCGGCGAGACCTGCCGGTCGCGGTCCCAGCGCGCGATCAGATCGCCCCGCGCCTGCTCGCGGGTCATCGCCTCATGCACCATGCCATTGGCCCGATAGGCTTCCAGCGCATGGCCGACTTTGCCGGTCGCCAGATTGCGCGTGGCGTCGCGCTGCCAGTCTTCGCGCTGACGGCGTATTTCGCCGATCTCCGTCCCGCCATGACGCTCATGGATCGACCGGAAAGCTGCGCCCGCCTCGATGGCCTGCAGCTGCTGCGGATCGCCGACCAGCACAACCTTGGCGCCCGCCTCGGCAGCACGGGAGATCACGCGCTCGAGCTGGCGTGTGCCGACCATGCCCGCCTCGTCGAGGACGAGCACCTCGCTCGATTTGAGTAGATCACGACCCTGTTCCCAGCCATGCTCCAGGCTGGCAATCGTGCGCGACGCAATGCCCGATCCGCCTTCGAGGTTTTCCGCGGCAATGCCGGACAGTGCCACACCCCGGACGTCGTAGCCGGCTGCTTCCCAGGCCTCCCGCGCCACCCCCAACATCGCGCTCTTTCCCGTCCCGGCATGGCCGACCACGACGCTAAGACCGCGTCCATCCGTGACGTGCGCCAAGGCGTCAACCTGCTCGGATGACAGCACCAGGCCGCGTGCTTCCGCACGCGCCAAAGCGCCATGGCGAGCCGCGTCGCTGACGTTATAGCGCTCACGGTCCGCTAGCAGCTCAGCAGCGCGATGCAGGCGCTGTTCTGCCTCGACCATTCCGCAGGTTGTGAACCGATCCTCGCCGCGGGCATCCTTGCCCAGCTCGACCAGATCGGGCGCGCGCTGAATCGCGCCCACCACCTGGTTGAACTGGTCGAGCCCGTCACTGTGCCGATGCGCGAACTTTGCAAGGTCACGGCGTGTGAAGGTCGATTGCTGCTGGGTGATCGCGTCCAGTCCAAGGGAGGGATCGGCGATGATCCTCCTACCGTTGTTTCGCGCGATCTCGCGGTGCATCTCGGCCCGGTCGGCCTCAGCGCCCTCGCCTCCGACGCCCCGACCCTCAATGCGCTTGGCCGGTGCGCCGATCTGGCTTTGCGGCTCGAGCGCAATGCCCTGGGCTTCCAGGCTGCGGTGATCAATCCGCGCGTCGATGTCGAGCTCGGCCAGCCGCTCGTTGGCGAGCTCCGCCCAACGTTTGCGCCAGCGCTCGACCATCTCCGTGCGATTCCACTCTCGCACCTTCTGGCCAAATCCCTTCTCGTCGACCGCGCGCATCGTCAGCATGACATGGGCGTGAGGCTTGGGCATCCCGTCCTCACCCTTGTCCCAATGCACGTTGAGATCAGCAACCATACCCACACCGACGAACTCGCCGCGAACGAAGTCCCGAGCCAGCTCGACGCCCTGCGCCTCAGTCAGTTCTCGCGGAAGGGCGAACTCGACCTCTCGGGCAAGCTGCGCGTCCTTCCGGACTTCGAACGCTTCGACATCGTTCCAGAGCCGCTCGCGGTCGCTCCATGCCACCGGCGCATTCTCGGGCAGCATCACCTCGGAATGAACGACACCGCGCTTGGCGGAAAACTCCTGATCACGGCCGAGCCGCTCGTCGCGCAGGCGGGAGGCAGAGCGGTACGCCGCCGATGCCACCGCGCTGCTCCCGGCCTTGCGGCCAATGACCTTGACATGAAGATGATAGATCGCCATCGCGATCAGATCATTGGCACAGCGAAGAGTACGTCGGAACGACGTATAAGCGCGCCCTCCCTCGAAAACTTCTCGGGAGGGACTATCCCGTCTCAGCTCGTCCTAACGACCTTACAGCATTGTGCCAAGCCCTCGACTATCAATTCTCCATCACCACTGATGGAGACGATGATGCGGAAGCCAAGGGATTTTGACGGGGAACTGAACGCGCTTCAGGACAAGGCGCGCGACCTCAAGAGCCGTAAGGTGCAGCAGCTCGGCGAACTGGTCATCGCCACCGGAGCAGATAGCCTCAGCGCCGACGAACTGGCAGGCGCGCTGATCGTGCTGGCCGAGACGCAGGAAGCCGTAAAGAGGGAGGCATGGGCGAAACGTGGGGCCTCGCTCTTTCAGCGTCGTGCGCGGCGAACTGCACCAGCAGCTGAGCGCAACACTGGCAGCGCTCGGGCGCAACCGGGCGGCGCGCAACCGTCAACAGGCAGCAAGGGCACGGCATGACATGCGCTCGTGGCAGGTCGAGCGCCGAAAGCGCACACGGCACCTGATCGAACTCGGCGGCCTCGTCGTCAAAGCCCGTATCGTGGAGTTGACCGGCGACGATCGCGCCACCATCCTTGGTGCGCTGCTCTGGATGGCAGACAAGCTCAAAAGCAATCAAGGCGAACAGGCGCGAGCGCTGTGGGCGGCAATGGGGAAGCAAGCGTTTGAGAATGACTGAAGCGCGCTGTCGCATGCCGAGCGGACAATATTTCGGGGCTATCGCGATGCACTTCGTGCGTCGACTTGCAAGCCATGACCGCGTGCATACGATCCCCTCGGCGACCCGAATGGGCCGGGGCAGAGGCCCGGCAGACGACGCCCTGTAGAGCCCGGTCTACATCAGCAGACGCGCCCGCCAGATCATCATATCCGGAAAGTAACTCTGTAAATCTTTCAGACTGTCGTTTATGAGCAGCTTACGTTTTGGTTTTTGAGAGCGTTTCCGACGCTGGCTGAATGCTCGTCGTCAGATCGACAAGTGTCTTGAAAGCTGCGGTGAGGGTTGCCGCATCGCTTGCTTGTCCGGCCTTGATGATATCGAGGTTGGCTTTGACGATCGCGTCCATCAAATGATCTTCCCCCGAAAAAATGGACAGGGTTAAGCTGCTTTTAGCTCCATCTCGATCGGACTGATATAGCCGATGGCGGAGTGACGACGAGTTCGATTGTAGAAGCCTTCGATGTAAGCAAAGATTTCACGTGTGACTTCTGCCCGTGTTGCATATTTCCGGTGATGGACGAGCTCGGTTTGGAGCGTGTGGAAGAAGCTCTCCATCGGGGCATTGTCGTAGCAGTTACCCTTGCGGCTCATGGATGCCTGGAATCCTGCGGACTGGATTGCTTTGCGATACTCCGCCGAGGCATATTGGACACCGCGATCGGAATGGTGGATCAGGCCTGCGTCCGGCCGCTGCGCCAGGCCAAAGTCGGTTGGCTATGCTCATACCTTTGCAGCCGGCCAGACGAATGAGACAAGACAAAGCAGAAATACCTGCCCGAATGAGATCCCGACGGACGCTATTTTGAGAGTCCGGAAAAGAGAGAGCGGTGCAAAGGCGCCGGCATGGATTGTCGTCGGCCACCCGAGCATGACAATGATCAACAAATCCTCGGCCAAGTCGCAAACGATATAAGCGGCAGGCAGCAGCCACACCACCCACATTGGTATTGGCGATAGCGTTGCCGGCCAATGCGTTACGTCAACCAGAAGTGTGCTGGCGTAGCCAAGGAACAGCCCGAGGCATATGAGATAGAGTACATCGAGCGGCATCACATAAAACGCATAACCGCGGGCTGATTGTGGTCGCGACTGAACCCAAGCCAGCAGGCTGTCGGCACCGAGGCTTTCGACCTTCGCAACTTCCGGCGGGACCGTATATTTGGGATTGCCTATATTGGTGGGGCGCTCCAGAAAGCGCAGCGACACGGCGTTTCCAGACGGCATCGCTGCCTGCGCGATGATAAAAGGCACCGCTATGGCGAGTGTGCCCAGGAGAATGATCAGCCGCACGTATGGTCCCCGGTCAATTAATCTGACGAACCTCAATCGTGGCTTCCCCTTGATGGCGATCATAGAATTTTGAGCCGGCCATTCCCTCGAACGGCCAGATGGAGTCGTTCACGTAGAGGAAGAGTTCACCGTCTCTTTTGGGCGTTATGATCGCATCGAGGTCATTCGATTTGACGTTGTCGTCCGGCTCCAGGACTGTCTCGTCGCTGCCCGTTGAGCCCACGCGGGCTACGACCTTGAAGGGCTGGACGAAGAGATGGCGCTTCAGGGGCCAGTAGACCGCCTGCCGGATGTGGTCCGCGAAGCTGGTCGTGGCGGGATCTACACCACGGGGGCTCACCACGGTATCTCCGTTCTTCCAGGGCGATTTGCTATTTGGCGGTGGGGCTTTGATCGATATCCTGTACTTGAGCCCTTGCTCGACCATTATCCCGGTCGGCTTGCAGACGGACTTGATGTTGAAAATATTGTCTGGATGCCGCAACGCCTTGTCATTCGCGTTCGGCCGCACCTCGCAGGCTGAAGGGCATATGGCAAAGCCTGATGCTGCCTGAGAGGCCGAGCCCGCCCGCCCGGGCGCTGCCGCGGCTGGCGCATGACACACCGGTACCCAATAATTGCAATCGGCGTGGTTGGGATCGCAATCCTTGTTCACACGCTTTTCGCAAGACGCGATGGCCCCACCCTCCCCGCAAGAGACGGCTCTACCCTGGGTGCACATGGGAGTGAGGTTGTTGGGCCCGCCGCAGGTTGCAACGGAAGCTTGCAGGCACGCCGAGAGGCCCTCATCCACCCCGCTTTCCTGGCAGACGGCGCCAAACGAATCCCTGACGCTGAAGATGAGATGGCTCCCGAGGAAGAAGGCCAGTACCACGAAGCTAAGAGCGAAGAAGGCTGGCAAGATATAGAGTTTAATCGCGCGGATGGTCAGCCGATAAAGCCAGCCGGAGCGAAGATGAAGAACTAGCCAGGGCGGGAAGAATAAGGCGATGATGGTCGCGACCAGCATGCCTTTGACCCAGCCATTGATGTGACTGTCGAGGAAGGCTTGGCCGGGCCAGTTCGCAGGCAGCAAGTCGTGGAAAATAGCCAAAAGCGCCAGCAGGAGGCCGAGGAGCCTCAGGCAAATCTCGACCGTGGTCATTTCGTTGGCACCGGAGCGGCGCCATATGCGCTCCATCCGCTCCTCGATCTTTATCCCGAGCCGAACGCCGAGCCAGATCAGAAGGACAACAAGCGATCCCAGTACAATGAAATGGCTCGGATCGCGCGCGTAGGCCTCGATCCAGAGCGAAAGTGCACCTGGGAGAACGGCGTTGAGAGCCCTGATTCCAGTCGAGACAAGTGTCAGGCGCGTACGAAACTCGCCTGAGCTATCTGTTGTGACTACCAACGGATAGAGCGCAAGATATGCCGACGCAAACACGGTGATGAAATAAATCAGCCGGCGACGCCAGACCTGGTTCCAGATGAACTTCTGGGCTTCGCAACGACCATCGACGTCCGTCTCGCTTTCATAATCGGCTTGAGGCTTCACGCCGGTGTCTGTCATGACCTGATAGGCGCGCGGAATTCCGATCGGAGCGTAACGGTGTGCACCCGACATTGCCCGCTGAAGCGCAGTTTCATGAATGATTGGGGAGTTATTGTCGACGAAGTCGTCCTTGCGAAGCGAGAACTTCATCTTGCTGAGGTCTTCGATCTTGCGCGGACCATACCGGTAATAGCCGCCGAGACCGTTTCGCGAGTCATACAGCCGTCCGTCCTTGTCGCGACGCCACTGGGCGAAGACCAGCATATCGGGATCGGGATTATTCGGCTTGTTCGGAACCGTCTTGAACTTCAGGCCCTGGGCCTGAGCCTCGGTCATGATCCAATAGAGCGGGATATGCGCCAGCGAATCGTCGGGATAACCACCGCCCACGTTGGAATGAACGCCGGCAAACCACACCTGCGTCAGAACTTCAGGAGACACGTTCTTTTCATTCCAAAGGACGGGATGGAAGGTGGTGCGCTCGTCATCGAGCGACAGGGCGTGACAGGCGCGTTCTATTCGGGCGTCGAATGCGCGGTTGGGAAGCTCGAGCGGCAGTATCCATTGGCTGACGCCACGCGTCATCTCATCGACCGGCAGGCCGTATGCGGCAACGGTATCCCACAATCCCAGAAACGCGATACTTGTGACTTGCCGGTTGGCAGTCTTGTCGTACCGCATACCGAGGATAAAGAAAAGCAGATCGCGGATGAGGCGGAAGATAGCCTCGATGCGCAGGATCGTGTGAAACTTCTCACGGCGATAGGCACGGTATGCCATCCGCGCATTTCGATAGACTTCGGCATCGGTCGCCCCTGCGACCAGCCCCTGGCTGAGAACGAGTCCGATGACGACGCGCATTGTAAATGCGCCTCGGCTGAAGCCGAATCCATAGACACGATCGCCGGGTTCGTAGTTCAAGCAAAGGAATTTATAGATATCGAGGACGTTGCGCTTCAATCCCCAGCCGAAGGCGCCGCCAAGAATCGCAAGCGGCTTAAAGGAAGACGTGCCGACTCCATCGTCGTAGAAGGCGACCTGGTCGCTGCCCCGGAGATCAAGGCTCTCGAAAACGCGCCAGACGTTAGACTTCCAAACCTGGCTGGCGGAATTGCCAGTACCGTCTGAAAGCAAAATAATCCGCTTTCCATCATCCGGCATGGATGGCCCCAAGCCGCGGTCCGCTTAGGCGGCCGCGAAGAAAATGAACTAAACATCACCGCAATCTGCGGTTGAGATTGAACGGCGGCCTTGCTGTCGTCAATTCGGTCCCGCGACTTATCAACATGTTCCAGGCCGCCGTGACCGAAGCAAGCGGCCCGGAGACCTGCTGAAGTTTAGCGGATCTAAGTTAAATGCGGTCTGGTCGCGCGAGGGCACCCCGCCTGACGCGGCAGCGAAACGACGGCGGTTTACCGCCGGGCCGCTTCAGCGAATGTTGTTGAAGGAGACCTACAACTAGCGGGGCCTGACGCGGCGAACGACCGGAAGGATTTGGAATCTAGGGCGACGGACTGCGAATGATTGGTAATCTGTAGCTCGGTTATCTAGATCAGACTTGGTCATCATCCCGCGTGCTTTTCACACGTCCGTAATCGTGCCCTAACGCACGAGCATGTCGAGCACGCCTTTGGCATCGAAAAATCCGGAAGGTTTCGCACTTGCGGCATTTTAAAATCGACTCACGCCCTACCAAAAAAAAGACAGTGGCCCATTCTACCGGCGCTGTTCGCTAACAATCAGCGCTGGAAAAAAGAGGCGAGAACCAAAAAACGGTAGTCGCCTTCGCAGGCTAAGAAATACCTGCCGAAATGTACACGATAATCCAAAAAGGAGGCGCGATGGCAGCGCATTCAGTACCGCAGACAGAGCCGCAGAGCCTATCCAGCAACATACTTGAAGGTGCTGATGCAATCGCGGAATTGCTGTGTGGCGGGAACAACGATGATCAGGACCGCAACAAGTGAAAGGTCTACTATCTCGCCGAGAGATCAAGACTTCCGCTTTTTCGACTGGGGACCATGTTGTGCGCACGAAAATCGGTGCTTTTTGGATTTATCGCCAAAGAGGAACGGCGCGTTAAATGCAGAAGGCCGATGATGACCGACTCCGCTCGACAACGTCAGAAGATCAAAACTCGCAAATAGGCGATGCGCGAGTGAGACTGCTGAATCGGCCAGGTCGTCAGGGCCCGGTGGGGCCTGGCGTAGAGTCCATGCCGAGCGCGACAGCGCAGTCCGACGGACAGCGCATCAGGTTCCGGCTTTTAGGCGGTTGATCCGCGCCGCCGGCGTATGTCGAACCACAGGAATCTTCACGAACGACCGCTGACCGTTCGCTAAGTGGATCAGAAGATGTGACGGACCAGTCATGAAACGTGTGGGCAAGGCCGCGCCCGGGAACCCCAGAGACAATATCCAATACCGAGGGAGAATCACATGGCAGGCTCAATCGAGCTCAAGCCATGCGGGAGGGTTGCAGGCAGCCATATCCGGCGGGCTCGCAACTACACGACTAAGGAATGTACTCGATGAAGCTACTCACTTTGAGCGCTGCAACGATGGTGCAAATCATATTGGCAGGTCTGGCATTTGGAGGGGGGTCGCCCGCGGATGCCACGACGCCGCTCAGTTCCGAACCGGCGTTCAACAGCCGCGTCGTACGCCTTGGCCATTCGCCGTCAGCGGAGGCGCGGGCGCGCTTGGTTGTTACGACGCTGACGCAGGTTGGCGGCAGACATATCGACGTCTAGGCTGCCGATGGCGATGATGCACCGTTTCGGCCGATCGGTCGGATCCAGCGATCCGATCTTCGCCTCCGGCTTGTGGCTGCGGCACATTGTATGAACTGCCTCGCCGCGCGGGCTCGCTGCGAGAGGGCACTTTGCTTTGGGCAGGGTCGATTGGACAGAATACAGCTGAGAAGCACATGTCGATTCACGTCTATCGTAGTGATGACGAGGGGCGGAGCTGGACCTTTCTCAGCAACGTGCAGAGCCCAAAACGGGGCCGGATCTGGGAGCCGGAATTCACTGTGGGCAAGGACGGCGCCCTCATCCTGTTCTATTCCGACGAGACGGAGGCGGAATATTCCCAATTTATCCGCAAGTTCAGGACCTATGACGGGGTCCATTGGCAAGATCCAGGCTATGTCGTGGCCAGCGAAGTCCAATGCGATCGTCCGGGAATGCCGGTCAGCCGTAGGCTTGCGGACGGACGTTGGATGATGACCTACGAACTCTGCGGCCCCGCGCACTGCATCGCGCGTTACCGTCTGTCGGACGACGGCTGGAATTGGGCCGATCCCGCGGATGTCGGTGCCGAGATCCGCCTGTCCAACGGTGCTTTCCCGGCGCACGCGCCACGTTTCACCGTCGCGCCGAACGGCGCAATTCTGCTGGTGGCTCAGCTGATCGAAACGCCGGCGCTGAAACCCGGCGCGCGCAACGGGCGCGTTCTGCTAATAAACGAGGTGGGCGATCCTACAACGCCCTGGCGGACCATTCCCGCACCAGTGCCAGTGCCGGACGCGTGCAGCGAGACGTGCGAGGCGCACCAATGGTGCCCGAACTATTCCTCATCGCTGCTCACGGCGAGCAGCGGGACCGAGGTGCTGGAATTCGCGTCGGACTGGACGGATCGCGGCTGCTTTTCCTCCTACGACCGGGGGTCCTTGCAGCGGGATGCATTGCCAGCCGGGCAGGATGCACGGTAAGGATGTTCGCTTTTCAGTAGCCGGACGGAGATGCCAAGGCAGCTATTGAGTCGCGTCGCCGCAATCGAGCTGCGCAGCAAGGAACTGGCATCGGAGCTTGCGCGGTGGCTCGGGCGACGAACCGTGGCCAGCGGGGCGCTGGAGTGCTCGGCGTCAACGGGCAAATTTTCCACAAATAACCGGCATTGCTTAGCGGCGACCGTCATGGAAGTGGCGGTCGCTCAAGCATGCCCCCACTTCGCACGAGGGAGCGTTACCTTCGGCCAAGACCCGAAGGGGCTTGGATCCGGCGTCTTGGCCGGACTAGCGCCCGGTCGCGCTGCGACGCGCCCTAAGAGAGTGGATGGCGCGCCACGGCCGATGAAGATGGGCACTATTGCTTCGCCGTGGCGCTATGACGTTCGAACCTGCGACGCGCCTTAATCGGCAATGGCGCGACGATCTGCGATTGCGCACTACGCTTACGGCGCAATTCACAACGATCAGGGATCTCGGACGGCCGCCCGACGCGCGCATGCGACAGCGGGGGCGGCGGGCGCTATTCAAAGAACAACGCTTCGGAACATCCTGGTACGCGGTGTAGAGTTCCCGAGTCGGCAAACTGCTCGTACTGACGGCCTTCAATCCCGCGCCCGGCATTGCAGATACCAGCCTGGCGCGCCTGCAAGGAATCCCCGTTGGATCATCTCCACCGACCGTTGAACGTGTTCCCGTAATGTTCTATAGGCATATCTGAGGTCAAAGGGCGGCTTCGAAGCAACTACGGGGGGCATGATTGGCGGATAGCCTCATCGATGGCTGGCTGGGTAGCGTGCGCCGGCGTGTCCAGCGCGAGATCAGGAAGCATGTCCGCGAGAACGCCGCGATCCGCGGTTCTCGCTACCCGTTCCTGCAACGGGCGCTGCGCGCGACGATCGCCGGGCGTTCGTTGCCGTCGTTTCTCGCGGCGTACCTGATCGTCGATATCCTCTTGGTCGCGGCCGAGGCGGCGGCCAGTTCCCGTTTTCCGTCCTACCTCCCGGGCTGGACGTCCCCCGAGATGAAGGGCCTTTTGAAGGACATCGCGAGCTACCTTCTTGCCGCGCAGGTCGGACTTCTCGGAATTGTCTCGGTCGCAATCGGCATCGTTACGCTCATTGCGCAACGCGACGATCGCTCCTCGACCAACACCGACGTTCGGCTCTACTACATGGAGTCGCTTGCCTACGAAGTCGTTCTAAGCGGCGTTGCGCTTCTCATCGTGCTCGCGGCGCAATTCTTCTGGCCCCTGCAGTTCGCCGCCCACCGCTTGCATTTTGGCGGCCCCGACTTGATCTTCAAGGTTGCGCTGACAGCGCTCCACCTGACCTGGCTGCTGCTCAACTTCAGCGTATTCACGCAATTTGTCCTGACCACGCTGCGATTTGTCGACCCGAAGGCCAGAGAGCGCCTCCGGGAAAGATACACCGCCAATGTCATCGTGCCGCGCGATCTGTCGCTGCGCCTCTTGCGAATGTTTTACAATATGGCGAACCAGCAACTGATCCCCCAGACGGACAAGAAGGCCGATCCCTCGGTTACGTTCGGTTGGGGCATTCTGGATGACGGCGAAGTCGAGCTTTCCACTCTCTTCAAGCACCGCTCGGCCCTGACCGATGTCTGGATGCTGCCGCTGCGTTTTGTCCTCCGCAGATGGGCCGAGCGCAGCGAAAAGGCGCGCCCGCGCCCGCCGACCCCCCGCGAGAATCTGCTTGGGCCGGGCATTCGTCTCGACATCACGCTGTCGTTCGATTCCCGGTTCGAGGGCCTTTCCGAGTGGTGCTTGCGCCGCGGCGGCGTGCCGTTGCTCGGCTGGGAACGATATGTCGTGCGTCGATGTTTCCGATTCCGCCGCGCCGGAGCCAACGAAGACGACCTCCCGATACCAGGGATGTTCCTCGAAGAACTGGCGGACAAGATCATCGGGCAGATCGAGCGCTTGGCCGTCACCGGATTCAAGGGAGCCATGGACGAGCTGCTCCGCTATCATCGCTTTCTGCTCGACATTCAAGACACGCGGACGGAGGACGGCACGCCGATCAACCTCGCCGAGGTTGGCGGCTTTTTTGAAGCTCCCCATCAGGAATGGATCGGCCAATATCGCCGCATATTCGAGCGCGCATGCGAGAAGATCGGGTCCGAACCCTATTTCATCCAGGCGCTCAGCTACGCCATTATGCGTCTCCTGCCGACCGATGCCACGACCGCGTCAGCCGCGGTCGTGTCGTCTCTGTTGGACCTTGGAATTCATGAGGTGATTTTCCTTGAGGCGTGGGTCACGCGGCGGACGACGGTCGACGTTCACGCGGATGAATCAGCTCAGCCGCGCCTCGAACTGGCCGGCTCGGACCGTCGGGCCTACGACCAGGTGATCGCCAATTTCATCGGTGCCTGGGAGAACGTTCTCCGCATATCCGATCGTCTCTACAACTCGAAAGCCAAACAGCAGCGGCCGGCTCCCCAACAGTGGCAAGCCCTGGGAAAGAGCTGGCCGTTTCTCCAGCGCCATCTGCGCAACACCGCTCATTTTCTGGCGTCCGCCGTTTGGAACGAGGACCGCATAGGCACGGATCGCTATCGCGACAGCCTCGTGCGCTGGATCGAAACGCTCCGGCTGGATGTCGATGCCGACTTCCGAATCAAACATCGTTCGCTACTCACTCCCGACCTGACTTCCGCGAATTGGGAGCAAGTTGAAGCGCGGCTGGCTCCGTATCTCAGGGCGCCATGGCCTCAGTCGCCAGGCCCCGACGCCGTTTTCGGCGTCGTGATGCGCAGCGCGGTCGACGACGTCATAAACGTCGTGGCGGCGGTGACTTTGGCGTGGTTCATGAATGAACAACAATCGACCGACATCGGCGGCCAAACAGCCGCGCTGCTCCTCCGGAGACAGGTCATTGAGGGAGAGGGCTCCCGCTTCACCGTGAGCAGTGCGCCGCGGCCGACACCGTTTCGCTCGCTTGCGTCGCTTATCATCCGCGCGGCCCTCGCCGATCGACGCGCCGGCCACCACTACGGAGCGGTGCTCGACGAGCTTGTGCGATTCCTGAATGGCATGAGCGACCGCCGCGTCGTTCCCGGCCGTGTCTATTCATCATGGGGCTGGAGCGGGCTCGATTCCGTTCGGCTGCATCTTCTGGCGATGTTGGCGGCCCAGCTTCCGGCTCAGGGCGACGATGGTTTTGTTGTGGCGATGCGCGAGATTGCCGCGAACGAAGAGTTATTGTCCGACGATGATGAGCAACTGCGCCGCATCACGATGAGCCTCGAGGCATATCTTCGCGCTTTGGGCGACGGCATGGACGAGCGCCTTTTCGAACGCGGCGTTCGGATATTGGCGCCGACCGCCGACGCCGCAGAGGCAAGGGAGCGCCTCAAGACCATATTCTCGGAAGCCATCGCCGCGATCAATGACGAACGGGCCAAGCGCCTGCGCGCGCGTCCGCTCGATCCCGCCAAGATCGGCGCCCTGCGCGACCTGCTGTTGGGCGCGCTCAGCCCGGAGCTTCACGCGTTTGCAGGGGTCCATATCCGCAAACACCAGGCGCAGGTGACCAACGTTGCCGAATTCCGCATCAACGGCGTCGACAAGGGAGAATTGGTGACACCGCCGATGTCATGGATCAGCTCCAATGACCCGAATGAAGTCCTTGCCGGCGCGTTTCGCCAGACGCTCACGCAATATGTGTGGGGGGAATTTTTTCGGCGTCCGCGTGAGGTGGTGCATATCGACTCGTCTGGCTATCCGGGCGGATACTTCGATGCGGTTGCCGAGCATGCGGATCGGGTAGGCTCGCGCCCGACCCTTCTGGTTCCCTACGATCCGATTGGCAACACGATCTCCCAGTGGACCTATCGCTTGGCCGGCAAACCCGACCATATCGAAGTCGAGCGGCGCGAAGGGCGCGAAGGCGGCGGGGGCACCGGCTATCTCGGGACGATCGCGGGAACCGACATCTTCACCGCCGACGTCGAAGAGGATCGCTCCTACCTCTATTCCGCATTGATGCTGAAATCCGTCACTTACCATCACGTCACGCCGAGCGCTTACATCGAGGTCATATTCGAGGAAGGCGAAAGCCCGTGGAAGGGCACAATCCTGGTACGGTTCGCGCAGTCGATGACGTGGAGCGACAATCCGGTCATCGAGCTGAAGCTCGACGGTCTCGATGAAGATGTGGATGAGGATGTCGGCGGAGACTGAGGCCATCGCGAATTCGCCGGCATAGCTCAAGCATTCGGCGCGTCTCGGATGCCGAGCGGCTTGAGCTTCTCGCGCATTGCGTCTCGCTGACCGCCGCCGTGGTCCGCGCTTCGGGCCGCAGCAACGGCGAGGCCGAGGCGCATGCCGTCGCGACGCACGGACGACCGGAGGCATTGGCGCCGTTCGTGCGCTTCCCGGCAACAATGTCGTGCAAAATCGTGGAGTAGCGCGCCCGAAGAGATTAGAACTCCTGCGCCATCGCCCGGTCTATGATCCATCTCATCCGTCCCGGCGGTTAAACCGGGACGGTGAGTGAGTTATGACAGAAGTGGTTGCGGGGATAGGATTTGAACCTATGACCTTCAGGTTATGAGCCTGACGAGCTACCGGGCTGCTCCACCCCGCGTTAACTTGTGCGTCACCTTCAGAGAAGCGCCGGGCGGTCCTGGCAGACACCGAGGCGCTGCCGATCCATCCCAAAGGCTTCCTGAGAAGGCTTGAGCCCGTTGGCCTAGCCGGCCGTCGGGTGCGGGCGGTATGTACCAATGCGAGGCCGGTTTGGAAAGGCCTTTCGGGAAGTTTTTTTGCCGGATTGTGACACCGCCTGTCGCACGACTCACAGCAGAAATTACCTCAACATTACAAATACATATGAGAGCGACCTATTTGCCGGCCGGGACCACGGCGCGGCCCGGGCTGGGGACAAGGACAAGTTCTTCGGGGGGCAGCGGCAGGGACCGACGACACACACCCCAAATGGATTGGCTCCACGCTCGCGCCCAGGCGGCGCAAAACCGACGCCGCGCTTGCCAAGGGTCCCGCAACGCGGCAGCTTTAAGCCAACCAGAATGACGGCCCTGCACGCGGCCGCGGTACACGCGAGGAGACGTCCATGGACCAGTCCCTGAAGAGCCCAGCCCTCTCGGCGCTCGACGACGCGTTCCACGCCCAGGTCGAGGCCTCCCGCAATGCGCCCCCGCCCGCTCTCGCGGCACGGCTGGACGGCCTGAAGCGGCTGCGAGCGATGCTGTCGGACAACGAGAAGCGCCTGGAGCAGGCGATCTCGGCCGATTTCGGCCACCGCTGCGCCGTCGAGACGACGATTGCCGAAACGCTGTTCCTGCAGGCCGAGATCAGGCACACGCTCAAGGTGCTGCCGCGCTGGATGGCGCCGCGGCGCATCGCCACCGCGCTGCAGTTCTGGCCGGCGCGCAACCGCCTGATCCCGCAGCCGCTCGGCGTGGTCGGCATCATCGCGCCGTGGAATTACCCGTTGCAGCTGACGCTGGCGCCAGCAATCGGCGCGCTCGCCGCCGGCAACCGGGTCATGATCAAGCCGAGCGAGCTGACGCCGCACTTCTCCGCGCTGCTCAAGGAGCTCATCGCGGCGAATTTCGACCCGACTGAGCTCATCGTCACCGGCATCGAGGACGGCGTCGCGGAGACCTTTGCCGCGCTGCCGTTCGATCATCTGGTCTTCACCGGCTCGACCCGCGTCGGCCGCATCGTCGCTGAGGCCGCCGGGCGCAACCTGACCCCGGTGACGCTCGAGCTCGGCGGCAAGTCACCGACCATCGTCGACGTCTCCGCCGACATCGACGAAGCCGCGGAGCGCATCGCCTATGCCAAGCTGCTCAACGCCGGCCAGACCTGCATCGCGCCGGACTACGTGTTCGTGCCCGAACAGCATGGGGACGCATTCGCGAGCAAGCTGCACCGGCACATGCTGCAGATGTTCGGCACCAACCCGGCCAATGGCGACTACACGTCGATCATCTCCGAGCGGCACTATGCCAGGCTGGAAGGATTGCTGCGCGATGCGATCGCGCGCGGCGCCAGGACGCTGAGCACGACCAGCCCGGAAGATCCGGCCTGGAAGAAGCTGCGGAAATTTCCGCCGACGATCGTGGTCGGTGCGAGCGCGGACATGGCGATCATGCAGGAGGAGATCTTCGGTCCCCTGCTGCCGATCATGACCTATCGGCAATCCGACGACGTCATCCGCCACATCAACGCCCACGACCGGCCGCTCGCGCTGTACTGGTTCGGCACTGACGCTGCGGCCCGTGACACGGTGCTGGCGCGCACCGTCTCCGGCGGCGTCACCATCAACGACTGCCTTCTGCATTTTGCGCAGATGAACCAGCCGATGGGCGGCGTCGGCGCCTCCGGCATCGGCCATTATCACGGCGAATGGGGCTTCAACAGCTTCAGCAAGTTGAAGCCGGTGTTCTACCGCTCTCCCTTCAACCGCATGAAGGATCTCTATCCACCCTACGGTGCCAGCATCGCGCGGATCGAAAAGCTTCTGCGATTCCTGTCCTAGCCAATCGTCGTTCCCGGGGCGCAGAGCGCGCCCCCAGGAATCCCGAGACGATCGGGTGCAGATCAAACTCTCGATTCCGAGTTCGACGCTCAGCGCAAATGACTTCGCCACCTGCCGCGCGCCGCCGGAACGACATTCGAACAACAAGCAAAACAAACATCAGGGAGAGATGCGTGACGGACGAGGTCGATTTCATCGTCGTGGGCGGCGGCAGCGGCGGCGCAACGGTTGCCGGCCGCCTGTCGGAAGATCCGGCGACATCCGTCGCGCTGCTCGACGCCGGGGGACGCAACGACAACTGGATCGTGACCACGCCCTACATGCTGTTCCTGATGGTCGCGGGGCCCGTCAACAACTGGTCCTTCACCACCGTGCCGCAAGAGGGCCTGGACGGGCGCAGCGGCTATCAGCCGCGCGGCCGCGGGCTCGGCGGCTCCTCCGCGATCAACGCCATGGTCTACATCCGCGGCCACCGCGCCGACTACGATCATTGGGCTTCCCTCGGCAACACCGGATGGTCGTATGACGACGTGCTGCCCTACTTCAAGCGCGCCGAGAACAACGCCGAGTTCAACGGCGCGTATCACGGCCAATCGGGACCACTGCCGGTCAGCCGGCTGCGCACCGACAATCCCGTGCACGACATCTTTCTCCAGGCGGCGCGCGAAGCGCAGTTTCCGGTCCGCGACGATTTCAATGCCGACACGCAGGAAGGGCTCGGGCTCTATCAGGTCACGCAGAAGAATGGCGAGCGCTGGAGCGCGGCACGGGCCTACATCCAGCCGCATCTCGGCAGCCGCAGCAACCTGCGGGTCGAGACCTCGGCGCATGCGTCGATGATCCTGTTCGAGGGCAAGCGCGCGGTCGGCGTCAAGTATCGCCAGGGCAAGGAGGTCAAGGAGATCCGCTGCCGGCGCGAAGTGATCCTCGCCTCCGGCGCGTTCCAGACCCCACAATTGCTGATGCTGTCGGGCATCGGCGACGCGAGCGCCCTGGCGCGGCTCGGCATCGCCGGCGTCCACCATTTGCCAGGTGTCGGACAGAACCTGCAGGACCATCCGGATTTCATCTTCGCCTACACCTCCGACAACCCCAACTTTTCTTCGCTGTCGCCGAAGGGCCTGCGCCGGCTGCTGGCGGGCATCGGCCAATATCGCCGCGAGCGCCGCGGCGTCCTGACCTCGAACTTCGCCGAATGCGGCGGCTTCCTGAAGACGCGGCCTGATCTCGACGTGCCCGACATCCAGTTGCATTTCGGCATGGCCGTCACCGACGATCACGGCCGCAAGCGCCACGGCAATGGCTTCTCCTGCCATTTCTGCCTGCTCAGGCCGAAGAGCCGCGGCATGGTCGGCTTGAAGAATGCCGATCCGCTCGCCGCGCCGCTGATCGATCCCAACTTCCTGGGCGAGGCCGACGATCTCGAAACCATGGTGGCCGGCTACAAGACCACGCTGCGGCTGATGCAGACGCCGGCGATGCGCAGCCTCGGCAAGCGCGACCTGTTCACGTCGGATGTCAGGACCGCCGACGACATCCGCGCCATCCTGCGCGCCCGCGTCGATACGGTCTACCATCCTGTCGGCACCTGCAAGATGGGCGTCGACGATCCGCTCGCCGTGGTCGATCCCGAATTGAAGGTGCGCGGAATGTCCGGCCTGCGCGTGGTCGACGCCTCGATCATGCCGACCCTGATCGGCGGCAACACCAATGCGCCGACCATCATGATCGGCGAGAAGGCCGCCGACATGATCAAGCGCGAGCTGAAAGGCTGAGACCGCTCGCCATCGAGGGAAATCAACCTGCCGATCAGCAGGGCCTCACGTCAGCAGGAAGCCGCCGTCCACCGTGACGACGCTGCCGGTCATGTAGCGCGAGGCGTTGGACGCCAACAGCAGGATCGCGCCGTCGAGGTCGCTCTCGTGGCCGACGCGCCGCTGCGGGATCCGCTTGACCAGCTTCTCGCCTGCCGGCGTCTCCCAGACCTCGTGATTGATGTCGGTGTCGATGTAGCCGGGCGCCAGTGCGTTGACGCGGATGCCGCTCGCCGCGAGCTCCAGCGCCAGCGCCTTGGTCGCCTGCACCACGCCGGCCTTGGAGATCGCATAGGGCGAGATGAACTTGACGACGCTGAAGCCGAGCACCGAGGCGATGTTGATGATGTTGCCGCCGGTCTTGCGCGCGGCCATGCGCCGAGCTGCTTCGGTTGCGGCAAAATAGGCGCCCTTCAGATTGGCGCCGATCACGGCGTCCCAATCCGCCTCGCTCTGCTCGACCGCGAGCTTCTCTACCGCAATGCCGGCATTGTTGATCAGCACCGTCACGGGTCCGAGCGCGGCCTCGGCCGCATCCATGCCCCTGACGATCGATGCCATGCTCGTCACGTCCATCTCGACCGCGGCGGCGCGACCACCCCTTGCCTTGAGCTCTGCCTCCAACGCCTTGAGCTTGCCGGTCTGGCGTGCCGCGAGCGCGACGGCGGCGCCACGTGCCGATAGAACCCGGGCGAACTGCCGGCCGAGCCCCTGGCTCGCGCCGGTGATCAGGATCACCTCGCGGCTGACGTCGAACAGCTCGGACATGGTTCCTCCCACGATTGCTCATTTGTTGCGGCGCATTGATACAGACGATTTGAAGTAGCGCAAACCGGAATCGTTTACCGGGCCCGGCCTACAACCGCGGCGGAGCAACCATGAACGCTTTCGACCTCGCCGCTTGTGCCGCACTGATGGTTGCCGTCTACAGCGGCTTCTCGACCGGGCTGTTGCGCAGCGCCATCACGATTCTGGCCTACCTGCTCGCGATGCCGCTGGCGATGGGCGCGGTTGCGGCGATGAGCCCGCAACTGCGCGACGTGCACGGCACTCCGCTGGCACAGAACTGGCTGCAGTTCTTCGCCGCCTTCGTCGTCATCGGCATGGCGCTGGGCAAGATCGGCCGCATCCTGCTCGACGAAGCGATCGGTTCCGAGGCCGGTTTTGGCGACCGGCTCGGCGGCGCTCTGCTGGGCGCCGTGCGCACCGGCATGGTCGCGACCACGCTGGTGCTGGTGTTCGACAGGATCGTTCCCCCCGAGCGTCAGCCGCGCTTCCTCGAGGGATCACGCCTGCGGCCGATGCTCTCGCTCGCAGGCGCAAAAGGCTTCCGCTCGCTGCCTCCGGAGCTCGCAAGCCTGATCGACCGGCTGAAGCAGGAACGGCGCATCTGACGGACACGGCGGCGCCGCCTCTCCCGTCATAGCGAGCCATGCAATTCGGCACAGGCCGGCTGCTCTTATCAGCGGCAATTCGGTTGGCTAGAATGCACCCATCTTTCTTCCAGCCTCACTGACATATCGGAGTGATCAATCGTGGATCTCGGGATCAAGGGCCGCCGCGCCATCGTCTGCGCCTCCAGCAAGGGCCTGGGCCGCGCCTGCGCCATCGCGCTGGCCAATGAAGGCGTACATGTCACGATCACGGCGCGCGGCGCCGAAGTGCTGGCGAAGACCGCGGCCGAGATCCGCGCGGCCAATCCTGGCGTCACCGTCACGGAAGTGGCGGGCGACATCACCACGCCCGAGGGCCGCGCCGCCGTGCTGAAGGCCTGCCCGGATCCGGACATCCTGATCAACAACGCCGGCGGCCCGCCGCCCGGCGATTTCCGCAACTGGACCCGCGACGACTGGATCAAGGCGCTCGACGCCAACATGCTGACGCCGATCGAACTGATCAAGGCGACCGTCGACGGCATGATGGCGCGCAAGTTCGGCCGCATCGTCAACATCACCTCGGCCGCGGTGAAGGCGCCGATCGACATTCTCGGCCTCTCCAACGGCGCCCGCGCCGGCCTCACCGGCTTCGTCGCCGGCCTGTCGCGCAAGACCGTGATCAACAACGTCACGATCAATGCGCTGCTGCCGGGGCCGTTCGAGACCGACCGCCTGCTCTCGACGGCAAAGGGCGAGGCCGAGAAGCGCGGTGTCACGCCGGAGCAGATCCTCGCCGACCGCGCCAAGACGAACCCTGCAGGTCGCTTCGGCGATCCCGAGGAATTTGGACTCGCCTGCGCCTTCCTGTGCGGCGCCAAGGCCGGCTACATCACCGGCCAGAACATCCTGCTCGACGGCGGCGCCTTCCCAGGCACGCTGTAAGACAGACTTCCTTGGGCGGTCTGGCGCGGAAACCTGCTACGCCGATCCCGGGCTTTCACCTCGCCCCGCTTGCGGGGAGAGGTCGGATTGCATCGCGAGATGCAATCCGGGTGAGGGGGGCTCTCCGCGAACGCGGTGTCTGTGGAGAGTCCCCCTCACCCCAACCTTCTCCCCGCAAGCGGGGCGAGGGAGCGCAGTGCCGGCGCAATAGGAATTCGAATCCAACTAATAAAGCTGTGAGTTCTGTTTGCCATCCGCGCTATGAATACAGCGACTCTGCCTTTCCGAACGACCTACCGCTTCTCGTCCTCGTCGCGCTGGCTTGGGCTCGACGAATCCGCCGTGGTGCGGCCTTCGGTCCAATCGATGCCGAACGCATCGAGGCCCTCCGCCAGCAGGTCACCGAGCATCGGCTCGCCCAGCAGATAACGCGCGGTGTGGCGGTCGCGCTGGCCGGCGGCCTCGCGGCGCAGATCGTCCCACTCGTCGATATCGCCGTCGCCGCGGCCGAGCCGCATCAAGGCGACGAGATCGGTCTGCTCGTCCTCGGTCATCGCGTTGATGAAGCCGGTGATCTCGCGCACCACGGGATCATCGCCGCTATCCTGGAGCACGTCGACCATGTCGTCATCGACGGCATTCGAGCCGGATTCCTCATCGGTCGCCTGCTCCTTGACGTCGAACTCGCGCGCCTTTTCGATCAGGAAGGCGACCTTCTCGGGCGATATCGTCAGCTCTGGCATGGCGTTCTCCTCATGGACGGACTGCAGCAACGCCTGTTCCGGGCAGTTGATCCATTGCGCCGGAACAAGCCGCGCGGCATCGTGACCGGCATCAAGAATAGGACGAGGAAGCGCGCATGTCTTGGACGATCGGCCGGGTCAGGGTCACCAAATTCGTCGAGCTGGAGACCGTCGGCGGCACCCGCTTCATCCTGCCGCAGGCAACACCCGAGACGATCCGCGAGCTGTCCTGGCTCACGCCCGATTTTGCGACCGATGAAGGTCGGCTGAAGATGTCGATCCACACCCTGGTGCTGGAAACACCGACGATGCGGATCGTGGTCGACACCGGGCTCGGCAACGACAAGCAGGGCCGCAGCGTGCCAATGTGGAACAACCGCACGACACCGTTCCTGGAGACGATGAGCGCTGCCGGCCTCCCGCCTGACAGCATCGACATGGTGATCTGCACCCACCTCCATGTCGACCATGTCGGCTGGAATACGCGGCTGGTCGACGGCCGCTGGGTCCCGACTTTCTCCAATGCGCGCTACGTTTTCGGCCGCACCGAATATGAGCATTGGCGCGATCACAGCGAGGCCGCCGACGAGACGGCGACCTTCGCCGATTCCGTGCAGCCGATCGTCGCCGCCGGACGCGCGGAGTTCGTCGGAAGCGAAGCGGTGATCACCGACGAGATCACCCTGATCCCGACGCCGGGGCACAGCCCGGGTCATGTCAGCCTGCACATCCGCTCGGATGGCGCGGAGGCCGTGCTCACCGGGGACGTCGCCCACCATCCCTGCCAGATGGCGCGTCTCGATTGGAGCTCGACGGTCGATTCCGATCCGGCGCAGGCGATCGCGACCCGGCGGGCGCTGTTCTCGCGTTTTGCCGACACCGAGACGCTGGTGATCGGCGGCCATTTCCATGCCGGCCATATCCGGCGGGACGGCGCCGCCTTCCGCTTCGAGGCATTACAGGGCAGCGGCGACGCATAGCCCGCAAGGTTGAATTTCCTCCCGCCATGCTCCATGACAGGGCTCTGGAATACCAGGGAATTGAGGGAGAGAAACCAATGAAGCTTGTTCGCTACGGCGAGAAGGGCGCGGAAAAGCCGGGCCTGATCGACGCATCCGGCCAGTTGCGCGACCTGTCGGCGCATGTGAAGGACCTCGATGGCGCGGCCTATGCGCCGGAGTCGCTGAAGAAGCTCGCCGCGCTCGATCCGGCCTCCCTGCCCGCCGTTGCCGGCAAGCCGCGGCTCGGCGCCCCTGTCACCGGCATCTCGAAATTCGTGGCGATCGGCCTCAACTACTCCGACCATGCCAAGGAGACCGGCAACCCGATCCCGGCCGAGCCGATCTTCTTCCTGAAAGCCAACACCGCGCTGTGCGGTCCCTATGATCAGGTCGAGAAGCCGCGCGGCTCGACCAAGCTCGACTGGGAAGTCGAGATCGCCGCCATCATCGGCACTCGCGCCAAATACGTCTCAGAGGCCGAGGCGTTGAACCACATCGCGGGCTACACGATCTGCAACGACGTCTCCGAGCGCAACTTCCAGATCGAGCGCCTGGGCCAGTGGACCAAGGGCAAGTCGCACGACACGTTCGGTCCCGTAGGTCCGTGGCTCGTCACCAAGGACGAGATTCCAGACGTGCAGAACCTGTCGATGTGGCTCGACGTCAACGGCCAGCGCCGCCAGACCGGCACCACCGCGACGATGATCTTCTCGATGGCGAAGTGCATCTCCTACGTCTCGCAGTTCATGACGCTCCTGCCCGGCGACATCGTCACCACCGGCACGCCTCCCGGCGTCGGCATGGGCATGAAGCCGCCGACCTTCCTCAATGTCGGAGACGTCGTCACGCTCGGCATCGAGCGCCTCGGCGAGCAGCGCCAGGAGATCATCGAGGCGTAAGGCGCGATATCGACTTGTGAGTCATTCCGGGATGGCGCGTAGCGCCAGACCCGGAATCTCGAGATTCCGGGTTCGATGCTTCGCATCGCCCCGGAATGACCAGCCAGAGGACACTTCCGATGAAACTCACCTTCTCGCCCGCCTCGCCATTCGCCCGCAAGGTGCGCATCGCTGCCATCGAACTCGGGCTGATCGACCGGCTCGAATTCGTGCCTGCAGCCGTGGTGCCGGGCCAGGCCAATGAGGAGTATTCGAAGATCACGCCGCTGAAGAAGCTGCCGGTGCTGATCCTCGACAATGGCGACGTGATCCTGGATTCCTACGTGATCGTCGAATATCTCGACGAGCTCGCCGGCGGCAACAAGCTGATCCCCGCTTCCGGCCCGTCGCGCTGGAAGGTCAAGAGCGAGCATTCCATGCTGCAAGGCATGCTCGATTCCATGCTGCTATGCCGCTACGAGGCGATGGTGCGGCCCGAGGGCCTCCGCTGGCAGGCCTGGTCCGACGATCATTGGAACAGGGCCTGGATGGGCATGGCGCGCTTCAATGCGCAGCCCGACTTGATGACACGCCCGTTCGACATCGTCGCGATCGGACTCGTCTGCGTACTCGGCTATGCCGATTTCCGCTTCGCCGATTGCGGCTGGCGCAAGGCATTTCCGGCACTCGACGCGTTCCACAACAAGATGCTCGAACGCGAATCGGTGAAGATCTCGGTGCCGCCGGCGGCTTGATCCCTGAACAGGAGCTGCCGTGACGCTGACGTTCTCGGTTGCAGACACGACCATTCATCGCATCATCGAGCAGGAAACCACGTTCCTGCCGGCGCGTGAGATGTTTCCCGAGCTGACATCGGAGATGCTGGCGGCAGAGCGCAGCGCGCTGCAGGCGGCCGGTGCCCTCGATGCGCAGGACACGCTGATCCTGTGCTTTCAGTCCTACGTGGTGAGGACGCCTCACCACACCATCCTGATCGACAGCTGCATCGGCAACGACAAGCCGCGCGCGCGGCCGGTCTGGAACATGAAGACCGACGACAGCTACATGCTTGCGCTTGCGGCCGCGGGCGTATCGGTCGACGACATCGACGTCGTGATGTGCACGCATCTGCACACCGATCATGTCGGCTGGAATACGCGGCTCGACAACGGCCGCTGGGTGCCGACCTTCCCGAATGCGCGCTACGTGTTCGCGCAGCGCGAATATGACTACTGGGTGGCGCAGAATGCCAAGGCCGAGGTGCCTCCATTCGCCGACAGCGTGCTGCCGGTGGTCGAGGCCAAGCGCGCCGACATCGTCGGCGACGCATTCGCGATCGGTGATCATGTCCGGCTGCTGCCGACGCCGGGCCACACGCCCGGCCATATCGCAGTCGCCGTCGGCAGGGGCAGAGACGATGCGGTGTTCGCCGGCGACCTGATCCACACGCCGCTGCAGCTCAGCTTTCCCGAGCTGTCACCGAGATTCGACGTCGACCCGGCTCAGGCCGAGGTGACGCGCCGCGCCTTTCTCGAGCGCTATTGCGACACGTCGACGCTGTGCTGCACGGCGCACTTCCCGTCGCCCTCGGTCGGCCGCATTACCCGCAAGGGCAACGGCTTCGCCTGCGAGGCGGTCTGAGACACGGGCGCGGCGCCGGTCACCGCGCCCGTCAATCGAACAGGCTCGGCGTATGGTTCACCGCGGCGCCTTCGATCGCCAGCATCTTCAGCTTGGTCTCGACACCGCCATTGGCGGAGAAGCCGCCGGGCTTGTTGCCCGCCGCCAGCACGCGATGGCAGGGTACCACGATCGGGCACGGGTTGCGCCCGAGCGCCTGGCCGACCTCGCGCGACAACTCGACGCCGCCGAGCTGCTTGGCGATGTCGCCATAGGTCAGGGTCCGGCCCGGCGGGATCCGGCGCGCGATCTCGTAGACGCCGCGCTGGAACGCGCTGACGCCGTCGAGATCGAGGTCGACATCGCTGAGATCATCCGGCTCTCCGGCAAGCAGCGCCGTGATCCGCGTGATGGTGCGCCGCACATGCGGCGGCGGCTCGGCTTCGCCGATGCCTTCGTAACGCTGCTGCATCCGGATGCGGATCTGCGCGACGCCGCCCATCGGCAGTTGCACCGCATTGATGCCGCGCGCTCCCCATGCGATGGCGCAAGGGCCGATCGCGGTCTCGAAAATTGCAAAGCTTTGCTCTGACATGACGGACTCCATCGCCGCTCTGCCCCGTATCATCTGCCAGTCAAATTAGGCTTGGAGAATGTTGCGATCCACCCGGATTCTGCCAATGTCGACAGCGGAAGCACCGTGATGTCCATCGGCAGGCCGAAAGGATGGGAGCACGGCGCAGGGGCAGCCCGGCGCAAAGAGCGGGCGCCTCATCCGAGGAAACCAAGGCGAGGGAGACGGCCATGAAGCTGACGCCGGAGCAGATCGCATTCTTCAACCGCGAGGGCTGGCTGTTCCTGCCCGAGCTGTTCAGCCCCGAGGAGACCGCCTTTCTCGCCCGCGAGGCCGAGGCGATCTATGCGGCTAACCGTCCCGAGGTCTGGCGCGAGAAGAGCGGCGCGCCGCGCACGGCGTTTGCCGCCCACCTCTACAACGACGCCTTCCGCGTGCTCGCGGCGCATCCGCGCATGATCGAGCCGATCGAGCAGATCTTCGGCGAGAAGGTCTACATGCATCAGTTCAAGATCAACGCCAAATCGGCCTTCACCGGTGATGTCTGGCAATGGCACCAGGACTACGGCACCTGGAAGCGCGACGACGGCATGCCGGAGCCGCGCGCGATGAACATCGCGATCTTTCTCGACGAGGTGATGCCGATCAACGGCCCCTTGATGCTGGTGCCGCGCAGCCAGCATGCCGGCGACCTCGAGGCGTCGCATGATCTCGCGACAACGTCCTATCCGTTGTGGACCTTGGACGAGGCGACGGTGACGCGGTTGGTCGCGGAAGGCGGCATCGTCGCGCCGACCGGAAAGCCCGGCGGCATGCTGATGTTCCACGGCAATCTTGTGCACGGCTCCGCCGGCAACATCACGCCTTACCCGCGCAAGATCGTGTACCTCACGCTCAACGCCGTCTCCAACCATATCCGCACCCCGACGCGGCCGGAGTACATCGCGCATCGCGACTTCACGCCGATCGCGATGCTTCCGGATGACGCGCTGCTGCAGCTCGCTCGCGCCCATCGCGAGGCGGCGGAGTGAGGCTCGCACTCCATCATCTAACAGGTCGTCATGCCCGGGCTTGACGCGTGAGTATTGGCCGCATCGACCTGCGTCGAAGAAACACTGGATCTTTCAATGAACCTCCACGCCCTCCTCCAAGCCCGCGCCGCCGCCGGCAAGCCTGTGCGCGTCGCACTGATCGGCGCCGGCAAGTTCGGCTCGATGTTCCTGGCGCAGGTGCCGCACGTCGCGGGCCTCGAGGTCCCCGTCATCATCGACCTCGATCCCGACCGCGCCCGCGACGCTTGCCGGACGGTCGGCTGGAGCGCCGAGCTGATCGCGCGCACGAATTTCAGCCCCGACGGTTCGAAGGCGACGGGTGACGGCATTGACGTCGTTGTCGAAGCGACCGGCAACCCTGCTGCCGGCATCCGCCACGCGCGCGCCGCGATCAAGGCTGGCAAGCACATCGTGATGGTCAATGTCGAGGCCGACGTGCTGGCCGGGCCGCTTCTCGCGGAAGAGGCGCGCAAGGCGGGCGTTGTCTATTCACTGGCCTATGGCGACCAGCCGGCGCTGACGGCCGAGCTCGTCGACTGGGCGCGCGCGACCGGCTTCCACGTGGTTGCGGCCGGCAAGGGCACGAAATATCTGCCGGCCTATCACGACGTGACGCCCGATGGCGTCTGGCAGCATTATGGGCTGACGGCGGGCGAAGCACAGTCCGCCGGCATGAATCCGCAGATGTTCAATTCCTTCCTCGACGGCACCAAGTCGGCCATCGAGATGGCCGCGATCGCCAACGCGACGGGGCTCGACGTGCCCACGGACGGACTGCTGTTTCCCCCCTGCGGTGTCGATGATCTGCCCCATGTCCTGCGCCCGCGCGACCGCGGCGGCGTGCTGGAACGATCGGGCATGGTCGAGGTGGTGTCATCGCTGGAGCGCGACGGACGGCCGGTGTTTCGCGATCTGCGCTGGGGCGTCTATGTCGTGCTGGAGGCGCCGAGCGACTACGCCGCGGACTGCTTCCGCCAATATGGCCTGAAGACGGACGCCAGCGGCCGCTATGCGGCGATGTACAAGCCCTATCACCTGATCGGGTTGGAGCTGAACGTCTCGGTGCTGTCGGCGGCGCTGCGGCGCGAGCCGACCGGACAGCCGCTCGGTTTCCGCGGCGACGTCGTCGCCGTCGCCAAGAAGGATCTGCGCGCCGGCGAGATGCTCGATGGTGAGGGCGGCTACACGGTCTGGGGCAAGGTGATTCCGGCGCGTAAGAGCCTCCAGCTTGGGGCGCTGCCGATCGGATTGGCGCATCGCGTGAAGCTCACCGACGACGTTGCTCATGGTTCAGTCGTGCGGTGGAGCGACGTCGACGTCGACGACATGGACAAGGATATCGTCGCGACCCGCAAAGAGATGGAAAGGACGTTCGCGCGCTGATTCGCTCCCGCGCATGACCTCTCACGGTCAATCAAAAGCCCCGACCAACAGGCCGGGGCCCGAGTTCACGTGACGTCCGGGGCTCAGTTGTCGTCCTCGCCGAACGCCGCGGCGAGCTTGTCGTAGTATTTGAGGACGAGATCGATGTTGCCCTTGTTCTCGACCTCGGGCGGTTTCGCCTTCAGCGCCGCGTTGAGATCGCTGAGGACTTGCTTCTTGTCGTCGGGCTTCATCTTCGTGTCGGCCTGGACCTGATCGATCTGCTGCTTGATGACGGCTTCGGGACCGATGTACTTTTTCGTCTTCGGATCGATGCCGCCCATCACCAGGCTGATGTTGTCGACGACGATGTTGAAATCGTCATAGCTGGCGAAGCCGTATTTCTTGGCGACGCCATCGAGCTGCGTCACCACCTTCTGGTCCGGCGGCGCGTTTTCGGGAAGCTTGTCGGTGACGGCATCCATGTCCTTTTGCGATGCCAGCACGTTTTCGATCTGCTGGTCGGTCAGCGCGATCTGCTTGAGCTGCGGCGGCTGGCTGACCGTGGGTCCGGGCGGCTGGGCCGGCGAATCCTTGGCAGCCTGCGCAAGTGCCGGAAGCGTTGTAATGGCCGTCATCGCGGCTCCTGAGCCCGCAAGGGCCAGCGCGAAGAAGGTGGTCCGGACGAACATGCGCATGAAGATCTCCTGTGGGACAATGGCTACGACGACAGAGAGCGCAGCATTGCGTACGTTCTGGGGAATGAACCGCGCCTGAATCGGTTCCGGAGACTCCGATCACACGGTTGTGCAGCAGCACCTGCGACGCGAACAGCGCATCGTGACGAACGAGCGACGGGGCGCAGGCATCGGCACAAACAACAACGCCGCGCTGAGGTTTCAGCGCGGCGTTGTTGTTTTGGGTTGTGAAGAGGGGATGTCCTTTGCAGGCCTGGCAGCGACCTACTCTCCCAGGGCTTGAGCCATAGTACCATTGG
>NZ_JAUETB010000024.1:0-20619 GCF_032484495.1 Bradyrhizobium sp. SZCCHNS3052
GCCTCGTGCTCCTTCAAAATCCCGATGATCTGCTCTTCCGTAAAGCGGCTGCGCTTCATGCTCTGGTCCTCGTTGGGGCCAGAACGAACTTCAAGCTGGATTAAGCCCGAGGGGCAAGGTCACGCGCGACCTCGACGTCTGGGCCTATCAGCGCGGCGTTACGCTGGACTTCTCCCGTCCGGGGAAGCCGACCGATAATGCCTTCATCGAGGCGTTCAACGGACGCTTCCGGGAGGAATGCCTCAACGCCCATTGGTTCCTGAGCCTTGCCGACGCCCAGGAAAAAGTAGAGAATTGGCGCAGGTACTACAACGAAGAGCGGCCCCATGGCGCGATCGGCAACAAACCGCCGATCCTGCTGCAGAACCACGATGGCGCAACCAGCCCGCCGCCGTGATCAGAGGCGCAAAACTCTAGTTCTGGGTGGTCCAAAGTTCGGCCCCACTACAGCGTCAATATCTGCCGCATGCGACGACCGGCATGGCCGTGCAGCTCGTGACGCGCAAAAACCAGGAGCCGACCTTCATCCCCGCCCTCGAGCAGATGCAGGCCTATCTCGGCACCCTGCCCCGCACGTCGACCAGGATTGCGACGCGCGAGGATGGCACGCCGTGGAGCTCCGAGAAACTGATGCAGGCCGTCGTGAGCCGCTGGCTGCGCGAGAAGGAGCGGTGAGGGCCTGATCGGCGCCGGGACCACCGTGCACGGCCTGCGCGTCTCCTATGCGGCCTGGTGGAAGCGCAACGGCGCGACCGACGCCGAGATCGCCGACCTGCTCGGCGACAAGTCGCAGCGGATGGGGACCCACTACGCTCGACACGTGGCTCGTGAGGATAACGTTGTTAGGGCCTATCGGCGCCTTAAAGAAACGCGATAGAACACTGCAAGTTACAATTCCTCTCGCTTCTACTATACATCCTCATTGCGGTCAGTGAATCCCGCTCCGAACACACCGATATTTTCGGTCGGTCCCAATGCGCCTGTTGCACCCGCTGCGCCTGTTGCACCCGCTGCACTCGTTGCTGTCGCACCGGCGTTTAAGGATATAGCTTCGATCGCATCTCGAAGGAGTACGCTGCGCTTGAAGAGTTTAGCGTCCCTCTGATCGAGGAATTTGATCAGCGGTGAAAATAAACGGTCTGGAGAAGACAAAATGGTGTTTTGCTCGCGAAGCAGTGCCAACATGTCCTGAGCCACAGTCGAAAAATCAGGCAGTGGATCTATAGCAGTTGAATGCTCCTCCAACGCACCTTGTTGGAGGATCAGGCTTATTGGCTTCTGAAGCTCAGGCCAAAGCATACGAAAAAGAACGTCAAGCTGCTCCTCTCCTCGCCGTTGGCTATCAGACACCGAACTGTTGATGTCCGAGATCAGCTTGCGAAAATCTTGCTCATTGAAAATGGTGCCCTGAAAAATGTTGAGGGGCGCCTTCACGTCCGAGTGTCCGATATCGAATAGCAGTGTCGCAACTCGACCGCTAAGGTGTTTGGAAAGTGCACCGGCCTCGAAAGCGATCCACTGCGACTCCAAATTCTTCGGCGTAAGAACGACGATCCCGAAGTTAGACTTATCGAGTTCTTCGCGTATCGTCCCTTGCCATTGGGCGCCCTTGTCGATGTCACTACTAGTGATGAATGGCTGAACGGCAGGTAGAATCAACGGAAACCACTTTCGCAACTCGTTCGCGATAAGTTGGCTCGTAGCACCTGACCAGCTTATGAAAAGCTTCATCGCGAAACTCTCCAGTTCGAAACACGCCGAAGATTAATCGCCATCCGCATCGCCACCAGCGCAGAACCTTTACGCCCCGCGTTGGCTCTGGCGACGATCAGGTCTTCATCGGCGAATCCGGTAAACCTGAAGTCAAAATCCCTGATTGCTCCAAAAACAGCCGCAAGTGGGCCGGAAAAATGTACGATCCGGATGGTCCCGCTGATTTTTTGACCTTCTTGCTCATAGCTCCCGATATAATAGTAGTTCGCGTCGCCTCCGGACAAAGTGCCGTCATGTAACGTCACCACTCCGGTGGCCTGCCCCGAGGAGGTCACGATCTCAGCGGTCCAAAGACCGGTCACGTCCACTACGCGTCTCCTGGTCCTGGCATTGAGGTTCGAGCATTCCTAGCACAGAATTTTCACGTAACAGAAGCTCCGCCCGCTTTTGCACCCGAGCCGGCCAACGCCAAAGGAACGGGACAGAACGAGATTTGTCTAACGGCGGCAGGTTGCTGTCTAACAGCTTGCCTCGCAAGACGAAAAAGGATAGCGAAATCAAAGCGCGGACGTGGCGGAATCGGTAGACGCAAGAGACTTAAAATCCCTTTCCGCGGACCGGCAGCGCCCTACGCGTTTGCGACAACATAGGTAGGGGAACTTCGTGTCGTCGACAACAGACCCCGGAAAGGCCGCCTACGACCCAAGGGTGGCAGGGAGGCGCTCAAAGTCGCAAACGATGGCGCATGATCGGCGCCTGGAGTCAGTATGACGTGCGCTGAATTTATTGGCGCGCCCGGCCCGATCCGAACGTCCGATCCTCAGCTTCGTAGTAAAGGCACGGTTCTGTCCGAGAGGACATCTATCCTTCACTCTCGATGAAACCCAACGATAGCGCTGCGCGCAGCCGACCTCGGCCCTCGCGATCCCTGATTACCAGGAACCGCCCCGGTGGTTAGACCCGGACGGTGAGTGAGTTATGACAGAAGTGGTTCGGGGACCCGCAAACGGAAGCTGAGGAGGGGGCACAAATAGAATCAATCCTGCGTGGCCGTGCCCCCGCTACCCATGGGCCGGAATCTTCGACTTGACGAATAACGGTCGGATCGTCATCCTATCTTAGATTGCATTTCCGGCAAATTACGATTTTCGCTTTCGGGACGTTGGAAGCCACCAAACTAATCAACGACTACACCGTGCGCGAGAACGGCCCGGGTGATGGCGCGCACACACCACGCAGATGCGCGTAAGCGAAGAAGAGGGCCGTATGTCGAGCGAACTCGGAGCAAAGGAAAGGATACAAATTCTACTTGCAGAGTACAATAGTATGCGGGCTCAGATCATTGCCCGCGGTACGGCGATAATACAAATTCTGACAATTGGTGTTGCTGCTATCGGAGCCATTGCTGCGTGGCTGAGTCAGCAACCTTATTTCGCAGCAGTTGTGGTCTTGCTTACGTCAATTGGCATCACGGTCATTAGTCGGTTGACGTTTCGCTATTTGGATGAAGAGGCCGCTCATGTGCGGGCGCTTGAAAAACGGATTAACGTTCTTGTCGGCGAAGAATTGCTCACTTGGGAACTAAATCACGGGCGTGCTGGAGGCGGCTATTGGCACGGCTTCTTTGCACGCAAGAATCATTGAACTCCATTTATCATAAGAGACTACGCCGGCCGCCTCGGTAGTCACAAAGACGCAACAGTGGGCGGACCTGGTGGCGACGTTCGAGGTAGTCGCGCTGCGCAATGCCGCGACGCGCGCCGGACTGACGGCCGCGGATCTGACGGCGACGCAGATCGTCACCGCCGAGGTGCCGCAGCGCCCCCTGCGCGACTAGTTCACGGCGGCGGAGCCGGATGAACGTCTCTACCGTCGATCAACAGCAGAAGCCGTGAGATCATTCTTGCTGCTGCGTTTCGGACTGCATCTTGGCTTACGCCAGAAGAAACTTCGTCAACTTATGGTTTGCAGGCGGGGCGAGTCGCCTCGATCTGCGCGGCGACAATGAAGGTGAGAACCCGTATTGAGGCTGCTGGCGGTCGTGCCCGCGTCACCACGTATGTCACCGGGCAGGCGGCGAATTCCGTGCAGCGCCAGTTCGAGGCGGCTCTCCACATTCTGCACTATTGGCGCGACGACGCGGCGCACGGTCAAGAGACGACCATCACCGATGGTCGAGGCGCACTCGGCGATGAGCGAACTGTTGCGGCTTGCGCAGTTCACTTCTTCTGATCGCTCGAAAGACCTGACGACCTGAGGTTTTTCGACGAAACAGCGCGGCCCGGGCAAGGCCGCGCTGTCGTCTGTCAGTCGTCAGGCGTGGCGTGCCCGCGCCTTGCGGGCGGGACGCCGCCTGCGGAAGAGCGCCACGATCATCTTCGGCACACAGATTACGACGGCTGCCGCGAGCATCATCGCGCCGAAGACAAATAGTGCCGTCGGTTTGGGTCACGCCGCGAAAATGCAACTACGGCAGGCCATGTCCTGCTGCCAGATCCTCTTTCATGGCCGTCAGGAACCTGAATGTAAGCGGAGGAAGGCCGGGGTAGATTTCGCGATCATGCGCGGCGAAGTGCCGGGCCAAGAACCAGTCCTGGAAAGAACGATGGGCGAATCGAAGAAGCCGTTCACGCGTCTTACGGTCGGGATTGCTCGGCTGCAACAAGGAGTGCATCGCGACATCTTCGACTTGTATAAACGGAATGCCCAGGCGCGCTGAAAGATTTCGCAACGCGGCCTCGGTGATGGTGTCACCATGTATGGCCGAACGCGCACCTTGCGGACCTGACACTTCAAGCATATGGTCGGCAGCCTCCTGCATGATGCGGATCAGCATTTCCTTGGCCTCGTCGTTGCCAAGCCTATCGGCAATCTCGGAAGGTCGTCCCTGCACACCGCGTGCGGCGGGGCTGGTCCGGTCAATGTCGAACTTGTTTCTGAAATATGTTCCATAGAGGCGGTGTAAGAAGCGCGCCGGCTCCTTGCCGGACCACGCGTCCTCGACCAGCATCCCGAGGAACAGCGGACGTTTGGGAATATCACCGTAGACCTCGCCATAACGTCCGGATGCGACAAGCTCTCGAAAGGTGCCGTAGCCCGGGGGCATGTCGCCGCCGCGACCGGTGGTAAACATATCCACGAATTGCAATATCAGCGCATTGTCCCAGTCATCGAGGGCAATACGTTCGAATTCCGGGCCTGTCTTCAAGCGGTCGTTTGGACGAAAATCCGAAGGTCGGACATCGACGAGTTCGTCGCGCGCCGACAAAACAGCGGGAACACCCAAGTCCGCAATACATCCCCACAGACGCGCCAGGCTGTTCGGTTGGAACGCGTAAGAGTTCTCGTCGAGTCCGTCAATGACCAGTAGCCAATCTTTTGAACGCGCAAGCAAATCGCGGAGGACATTCCGAAACGTCAAGAGGGCGGCGTCACTTAAGTCCGGGTCGTCAGGAAGTATGAATTGCAGGAGGCTGTCAGCAAGGCCCGATGCGTTCGTGAACGCCTGGCTGCCCATGAGCGCGGCGGGGGCGTAGATCAAATGGCGTCCCACATCGATCCAGCTCTGCGCCAGCGTCTGCAATGTTGTGGTCTTCCCGAAACCGAATTCGCTTGTTACCAGGAATTTTGGCGCGTGCCTGTATTTGCCGGTCTGGGTCTCGGCAATTGCCTTGAAGAAAGAACTCATGCGCTCCATTAGGAAAGCGGCGGGATCGCGCGACGCTCCGTTGAACGGCACGCTATCGATGTGGCGGACAATTTCCATCCGTTCCTTGTAAAATTGAAAAAGTTCGACGCGCCGCGTCTCGGCCCATGACGAAAGCCGCTCCATCGCCAACTGTTCCAGACGCTTCATCAGCAGAGGTCTGTCAAGCAGCTCGGCTTCGGCAACCTTCCCGCTTCGGACCAGTCCGCTCAGGTCGTTGTCCAACTCATCGCGCAAGGTCCGGTCCTTCACCGGACGATTTAGGACAAGCCAGTACCGCGCGGCTTTCGGTCCGTTTGCCGTGAATTTGGCAATTTCGGCGCGGCACTGGCGGTGCTGGTCGGCACCGTATTCGAACAGCTCGAAGCCTTTGCATTGAATTACGGTGCTGATGGACTCCTGGTCGCCGTCGAGAATGAAAGCGTCGACGCCCATCCTGTCGAGACTGCCGAGTCGCCTGGTCTCGGCGCTCCCGTCAACCAGTTCGCCGAGCAGGCTGGCGAAATAGGTTTGGAAGTCGTGGCCGGACCGCTTTGTCAGTTCAGAACTGATGTGCTTCGCCACGAACATACCCGGTCGCTTCTTGGAAGATAATTTGGAATGCAAAGTTACTGTTTGGCAACTGCTAATAACTCGAAACCTACATAGTTCAATGGAAGCTGCAAGCAGGAATTGGCTCAGTCAGCGCAGCGGGCCGCGAAATTAAGCCAGGTGCGGCGAAGCCGCGCGCCATGCCCTATCGATCCTCGAGCATGCGTTTCTGGATCAGGGTCACCAGCGTCAGCGTCCTGTCGTCGCCCACACGAACCGTTTGTTCCTGCACTTCATAATAACGGGCTTCGTCACGGTCGAACCAGGCGTCAGCTCCAATCTTATGCGGGGTGCTGTCATCGGCCGTTTTGCCGAACAGTACATCAAACGCATAACTTTCGTGATCGAGTTCGCTCCGGGGAAACCAGCGCTCGGGCACCAGGGGAGAGCGCTTGAACCATTTCCGGCCCCTCGGCGTGTGGCAAACCAGGATGGAGGGAAAGAGTTTGCTGTCCACCAGGCGGATCACGGCCGCCTCCAGGCTCACATCGAAAGCTGGGGCCAGCTTTCGGGCAATTTCAAATGTCAGCCGGGGATACTGCCGCGCCATCGGCGAAAACAGATACCAAGGCATGAGAAGATCGGCCGCGTATCCGTCCGCAACCCGTTCTGGAGACGTCGATACCCAGTCGGTCCGACCTATGTCTTCCGTTCGGCAAACGAGAATCCTGCCGCGGTGGTAACGCCAGTGGCCGAGCTCGTGGGCAAGCGAAAATCTCCGGCGGGCTGGCGGGCTGCGGCTGTTCACCGTGATAATCGCGTTCTCGCCGTTGCCGATCAGGTGAGCCTCGCAGCCGTCGAGCGGCCGATAGCGAACCCTCGCGCCGAGCGTGAACGCTATGGCTTCGAGGTCGATCTCATCCGGGGTTTCGATGCCGAGCTCCTGCAACGTAAGTTCAGCATGCGTCAGCTTGTTCACAAATCCGAGTCCGGTTTCTTTGTTTTTGACCGCGCTCTCAGTTCCTCGATGTCCGCGAGCATGCCCAGCACATCGTTGTCCGAAAGCTCGGACTCGTTGCGCGCGGCCATCGAGACGCCGCCCGCCGCCAGTATTGCAGCAAGCCTTCGTCTTGACTCGCCCATGTCGGCTGTGGAGGCTTGAGGCTTAGATTTCCCCGCGGATTTCAGTGCGTCCCTGGCTGTCTGAAGGCGCAGCTTGCCGCACCGGCGCGCGGCCCGTTCGATGAACGAAGCCATGGCTTCGGCTTCCTGACTAGGGTTTCTTCCCTCGTCGAGGATCTCGGCGGTCAGCTCCTCCTCCGAAGCCTTCAGAAGGTCTTCGACCATAGCTGCCGTCAATCGCTCAAGGGCCTCGCGGTCGTCCTTCGGATCGTCAGTCATGGCTTGTCACTCTTGGGAAAGGCCTTGTTGATATGCCTGCGAACGAATTTGCGTTTCGAGGCGAAAGCGGTCCCGTCCAGCCCGGTCAGGGCGCGCAGCTCCTCGCCTTCCATGCCGACCATGAGTCCCTCGGCGATGGTTTGGGCCACGAGGTCCTCCTCAAAAAGCTCAAGAACCCGCCGCTTGGTCTCCTGCGCGCGGGCGATCTGCGTGCGGTCGTCTTCCGCAGCCACCAGATGCTCTTCAGCGTTCATTGCGCCGTCGGCGAATTCGATACCACCCTCGATCAATGCCTCCAACCGAGTTTCGGGGTGCCGCTTCCTGGACTTGGCGGCATCGGACACGATGCCAGTCATAACGCCGGCAAGGAAGCGCACCGGCTCTAGATCGCGGGGGCAGATACGGGTTCCCTGCATGGCCCGGAAAAGCGCCTCCTGGGCGAGATCGTCCGGATCGAGCGGGCTAAACCGCGTCAGCGTCCTGGCGATAGCACGCAGGCGCAGGCGCTCGGCCGCACCGAGCCCACGGATCGCCTCCGTGATCTCGGCGGCCGAGAAATGCGTGACCGTTTCGTCGTGCGCCATGCCGGGCATCCGCGTCTAAAGCCTGTATGCGCCATAAAAAATCTTCTCGGACATGGCCGCTCAAATTGTCCGCATCGTCTCCGGTCGGCGCATTGGTAAAGGAGACCCCCGAGAACGAGGTTGCCGACGGCGGCGGCCAGGGGCGGCAAAAAGGCGAATCGATATGGAACAGGAATCTAAACTAGAAATTGTGGTCGTCTACCCCGCAGCGCGGGACGACCTCAAGCAAACCGGGGTGAGCCGGGCGGAAACGCTGGGCCAGTTGAAAGCTCGCGTACTGACTGCGTTCGAACTCACGGAGGGACAAGGGCCGGACGGCACGATGACCTCCTACGTCTTTTACCATGAGAAGACCAAGTTCGACGATCTCAACCGCACACTGGGCGAGATCGCCGGCCGGCAGTCCGTTCTGCGGCTGAAGCTGGCGCAGCAGGTCGTTTATGGCTGACGAGGCGCCGCGGAAATCACTGGCTGTCTTGAACTTTGAAGACGACCTGAAAGCAGCGTCCGAGGCACCGGACGCGGCGCGGCGGAAATTCGACCGGCGGGGCGATCTCGAACTGTGGGTCACCGTCGCGCCGGCCGGCCACGAGGCGGACCTTTATATCGCCCGGCTATTCTGGCTCGACTATCCGGGCGACAAACCGCCTTCCGTGAAATTCGTCGATCCGGAGACGGAGCGGCTGGATGTGGCGAAGGCCTGGCCGATGGCCAACGGATTTCGTCCCGGGTCCTTCGACATCTGCGCCAATTGGACCGCCGAGGGGTTCGCCGTGCATCCCGAGTGGGCGAGCAGCGACAACCGCTGGAACGCCGCCGGCAACATCGTTCTCCGGGTAACCCGCATTCTTCAGCAAGAGCTCGATAACAGCTACGCAGGACGGTTCAATGGCTAAATTCTTCGAGGAACCGCAACTCTGGCGCATCGGGGCGCAGGTATTCGCGGATTCGCTTTCCGAGATGGCCCGCGACGGCATCCATGGCAACGAGGGCGTTGCCATGTGGCTGGGACGCTATGAAGGCCATGTCGCGATCGTCACGCACGTCGGAATCCTGCGCGGAGCGAACGTGCGCAAGGAGCCGCGGTTGCTGATGATCGGTTCGGAACTCATCAACGACCTGACCGATCTCGCCATGGAAAGCGGGGTCCGCCTGATCGGTCAGATTCATTCTCACGGCCCATATTACGGCACGGACCTTTCCGAAACGGATCGCCGCTACGGTGTCGCGGTGCCGGGCATGTTGTCGCTGGTCGCCCCGGACTACGCTCTGCGAAAAGGCACCACGCTCGCCGATTGCGGCATTCACCTTTTCCAGCCCGGTAAGGGCTGGCGCCGCCTTCCAGCCGATGAGGCGCAGCGCAGGCTGTCGCTGTCCGACACGGGTGCCGCCAGAATTCTCACGGCGGGGGCGGAGCGGTGACCGGCATGGTCGAGTTCAGCCGGCCGGCTGCGGTGGCCGCGGCGCTCGGAGGCGAGGATTCCCAGCGCTTCACAAAAAAGCGCGTGCTGCTGCGCGGGGAAGCCGATACGTTGCTAACGCCAAATGGCCAGGAAACATTTCGGGCTTCGCTTCTGCTGCTGATCCGCATCTGCGAAGACGTGTCGGTCATGGTGCCCGAAGAATGCGCCGCAGTGCACGCCGACATTTCCGGCTTGATTGAGCAGTTTGTTCCAGACCGCCGCCCTGGAATCCTGCCTGAAGGTTCCGAGCCGGATGGCTTCGGCGCAATTCTTTCCGTCGGCAAGAAGGGGCGAGCCGATTTGCCCTGGACCGTCATTAACTCGGACGGTTGGCTTGCGCGGGTCTCGTCGCTCGGCGGCGACCTACCGGATGCCGGGACGCGCAACAACGCCATCGCCGCGGTCGGCGCTGCGTGCCTTGGCGTGGCGGAAGTGTTCAAGCGCCTGATCAAGCTTCGTTCGGAACGCGGCGCGCTCCTCGATGTGACCGGCTTCTCCTTCTGGACATACGGGCCGGCCACTGAAGACATCGGACCAGACCTCGGTCCTTTCGGGATTGACGTGTTGCTGATCGGATGCGGCGCGATTGGAAGCGGCACGGCATACCTGCTCTCGCGCTTGCCGGTATCGGGAAGAGCGGTTGCCGTCGATCCCCAGGAGTTTCGCCGCGAGAATTTCGGCACCTCGATCATCCTGGGCGAGGACGGGTACGACCGGCCCAAAGCGGAAGTAGTTGCGGAGCTTCTGAAACCGAAGCTGGACGCTACCCCGCG
Source organism: Bradyrhizobium sp. SZCCHNS3052 (assembly GCF_032484495.1). Lineage (NCBI taxonomy): Bacteria > Pseudomonadati > Pseudomonadota > Alphaproteobacteria > Hyphomicrobiales > Nitrobacteraceae > Bradyrhizobium > Bradyrhizobium sp. SZCCHNS3052. The sequence continues at coordinate 10,172 of NZ_JAUETB010000024.1, forward strand.
CGTTGCCGCGGTGAAGGAACTCGGGAACGAATATGACGGAAGCCTGCCGGATATTGTGCTGGCCGGTCTCGACGACGTAGATCCCCGGCACCAGGTTCAGAATCTCTGGCCCGCCCTCGTCATCGACGGAGCGGTCGGGGGCGAGCTCACCTGTCAGGTCAGTTGCCATCCTTGGCGGGCCGAAACGGCGTGCCTGCTATGCGTGTTTCAAAAACCCGCCGTCAGCCTTTCGGAGCTGAATGCGAAGGCAACCGGGCTTCCCGAAAGCATCGCGAACGATCCCGATGCCATCGTCACCGACGAGGTTATAGCCGCAGCCGCGGCAGAGAAAAGGCCGTGGCTGGACCAGCACCGCGGCAAGCGAATTTGTTCGATCACTTCGGAGGCGGTGCTGAAATTTCTCTCGGCTGAATCGCAAAGGGAAGGATTTGCGCCGGCCGCTCCTTTCGTTTCCTGTTTCAGCGCCTGCATGATCGTCACGGAGCTCTTCCGCTATTTGACCGCCGGAACGAATCTGCCGGTGCCGCGATTTCAGCTTAGTCTCTTGTGGGGGCCTTGCCGCGGGGTCCATTTTGAAGAGAACAGGCGGGAAGATTGCTTTTGCGCCGCGCGCGCCGCGAATATCGACCGCGTCCGGTCCGCCCGCGGCCGGCACGATTCGAACGTCCAATCCTCAGATTCGTAGTAAAGGCATGGTTCTGTCCGAGAGGACGTCTATCCCTCACTCTCGATGAAACCGAACCATAGCGCTGCGCGCAGCCGATTCCGGGCCGTCGTGATCCCTGATTCCCGGAATCCGCCCCAGTGGTTAAACCGGGACGGTGAGTGAGTTGTGACAGAAGTGGTTGCGGGGACGTGCAACCATCTCAAATTGCTGTTCGAAACGGCGGCCTGAGTAGCTGGCTCACGGAGCCTTTTGAAACCGAAGCGATCCTACTTCCCGTGGAGATACACCGTTTCCTTTCCTTACGGCGCCCGTAAGGAAAGGATATCGTGTTTTCCTTAAGCGACGGGAGGCGCCCCAGGCCGGCGCCTTTCGTGCACGTCCTCTCCCTGGTCAGCCCGCCTAGCCCGAAAACCGTGGAAAATGCCCCTAACCGTTGTGCATTGCTTGACCGGCCTGGGTCGTTTGTTCTAATTTTGTTCTCATAATAGCGGAACTCGCCTTTACGCCGTCTGGCCAGAGGACGAACCGGATTCACCTCTCGGGATAACCGCAGCTGCCCCAGCCCTTCGGACGGGAAAAATGCACGAGATCATCTGTCCCCATTGTAGCAAGGCCTTCAAGGTCGACGAAACCGGCTACGCCGAGATCCTGAAACAGGTCCGTGACGCCGATTTTGATAAACAGCTACACGACCGGCTGGAGCTAGCTGAGCGCGATAAGCAAAACGCTGTTGAGCTAGCCAAGACCAAGCTCACCAGCGATCTGCAGAAGACCGCGGCTGCCAAAGATGCCGAAATTCAGGAGCTGAAGGCCAGGCTTGAGGCAACCGAGGTTTATCAGCAGCTCGCCGTCACCCAGGCGCTCAGCGCGGTGGAGAAGGAGCGCGACGGACTTGCAAACGCGCTTGCCCAAGCCGAGCGCGAGAAGAAAGCGTCTTCCGACTTGGCGGAGGCTCTTCTGGCCGCTGAGGTTCACAAGGTGTCCGCAGCCAAGGAGGAGGAGATCCGCGAGCTGAAGGGCAAGCTTCAGGCTGTTGAGCTTGAGAAGAAGCTTGCCGTTAACGAAGCCGTCGGCTCCCTCGAGAAGGAGCGCGATGAGCTGAAAAGCGGCATCAAGCAAGTGGAGCTTGAGAGGCAGCTTGCCGAAAAGTCGCTCAAGGACAAGTACGAGACGCAGATCAAGGATCGCGATGACGCGATCGAGCGCCTTAAGGACATGAAGGCGCGCCTCTCGACGAAGATGGTCGGAGAGACCCTCGAACAGCACTGCGAGACCGAGTTCAACCGGGTGCGCTCGATGGCCTTCCCGCGCGCATATTTCGAGAAAGACAACGATGCGCGGACCGGCAGCAAGGGCGATTATATCTTCCGGGACACGGACGAGGCCGGCACCGAGATCATCTCCATCATGTTCGAGATGAAGAACGAGAGCGATCGAACCGCGACGAAGAGCAAGAATGAGGACTTCCTCAAGGAGCTCGACCGAGACCGCAACGAGAAGGGCTGCGAATATGCAATCTTGGTCTCGCTTCTGGAGCCCGAAAGCGAGCTCTATAACTCGGGCATTGTCGACGTCTTCTACCGCTATCCCAAGATGTACGTCATCCGGCCGCAGTTTTTCCTGCCGATGATTACGCTGCTGCGGAATGCCGCCCTGAATTCACTGAAGTACAGGACGGAGCTCGCGCTTGTTAAGGCGCAGAACATCGACATCACGCAGTTTGAAAGCCAGCTGGAGACGTTTAAGAACGGGTTTGCTAAGAACTACGATCTTGCTTCCAGGCACTTCCAGACGGCCATCGCGGAGATCGATAAGTCTATCGATCATCTTCAGAAAACGAAGGATGCGTTGATCGGCGCAGACCGCAACCTGCGCCTTGCGAATGACAAGGCCCAGGATGTCACGATCAAGAAGCTGACCAAGGGGAATCCCACAATGGCAGCCAAGTTTGGTGAGTTGAAGGGCCAAGCGGCTGAGTGAGGCGCAGTCGACTTGTTGAAAACTACTGTCCCTCAGGTGGAATCCGATCTCCACAGATGCCACAGTCTTTGTGAGCCTCCGCGCGAGGGATGACTCTCGTCTGTCCACAGTTCGGGCAGATGGAGGCCTTCATCCCGATCGGCACAAAGATCGGCTCCGGCTTTTTGACTGGGGGCCAGCCCTTATACGTGCCTGGAACGAACCGAACCTGCCACTGACCATCCTCGTTCTTGCGAACAGAATAACCGTTGTTCTTCAGCGAATCCTTATTCGCATGCCAGATTGGCCAGAATCCTGGTTTCACCGGCCCCCATTTGGCGCGGCGCGGTGCCCACCGTGGCTTTGACATCAGGCCCTCGAAAATCAGCGGCGAGGCGTAGCCGTAGCTCGCGGTACGCCAGGAAGGAAAGCTTCCGTGGAAGGGTGACAGAGTTGCTTGACAAGCACAGCCCATCCCCCTTCATTTGCACAATCCATGATTTCCGATTTTAGAGTATACAATTTCCTGGAACTTTCATATGGAAAGCGATAACGAGTTGTTTGAATGGTGCGCTGGACGTCCGCTGTGGCAACAGGAGGCCATTCGCCTTCTCGCGACGAAGCCTACCCTTGAGGTAAAAGAGCTCGATCAGCTTGAGGAGGCTGTAAGAGCGGAAGCGGGAATGACTGCTGCGAAGCCGCCCGCCTGGCCAGCGCTGACCAAGACGCTTCTGAAGTCGGGCAATAAATTTGCACCGGTTACAGTTCTGGGTTCCATTGGCCCCCTGCAGAACATCGATCGGTTGGCAGCTGAACAACCGCCGCTCAAATTTGCTGTCAACGGCGTGACGCTGATCTACGGACCTAACGGCTCGGGAAAGAGCGGGTACTGTCGTATCGCCAAAAAGATTTGTCATTGTTTGCACGACGTCACGCTGCGAGGCAACGTGTACGAGCCTGCGTCATCCCAGCCCCGGGAGGTTACCTTGACCTTCCGCGTTGAGGGGGAAGCGAAGCGCACCGTGGTCTGGGATGACCAAAGCGCTCCGCCACCTGAACTCGGTCGAATTTCGGTTTTTGATAGTGACGCAGCCGGCCTGTACGTCGACGCCGAGCGCAATATCGAATTTTTGCCCTTCGAGCTGGCTCTGTTGACCAATCTGGCTGAAGTTCTTCGCATCTTGGACGGCAGGTTCAAGGCCGAGGAAGCGGGCGTGACCAAAGCGCACAAGGCCCCCCTACCTCTCGGATATGAGAAGCGCACCAAAGTATCCGAGATGATCGCGACGCTGAAGGCGGACGAGAACCTTCCCAGCGAACAGGCCATGAGAGCATTGGCGGCGTGGACCAAAAAGAATGAGTCCGATCTGCAGGCGCTTACCCTGGAGCTGAGCAGGGACCCCATTCGTCTTTCGAAGGTGAAGGAGGCGACCAAATCGGTCATCGAGACGTTGGCCGCGGATGCAAATAAGATCGTCGATGCGGTCGGCAACGCCGGTCTTGCTAAGCTTTGTGAGCTAAAGGAGACGGCAGCTGCAACCCGCGACGCGGCCATTGCCGCAGCGTCAGCGCTTGCCGCGGATTCCGCGGTCCCGCAGCTCGGAAATGAAACTTGGCGGCAAATGTTGAAATACGCGCGCGACTTCGCCGCGGAAGCCTATCCCGTCCTTGAACCGCCCCAACTGGCGACAGCCGATACCTGTGTGCTCTGTCATCAGCCTCTCGACGAGCCAGCCCGCACGCGTCTGGCGGCTTTTGATGCCTATATCGAGGGAAAGGCCAATGCGGACGCCGAGAAGGCAAAGAAGGAGTTCACGGACGCCGCCCGCGCAATCCTCAGCCTCAAGATCCCCAGCATTCAGGAGATCAAGGATCGGCTGGTCAACTTTGTGGAGGGGTCAACGACCCGACTGGCACTGGCAGACAGGATTGAGCAATTTTACAGTGCCTGCCAGGAACGCCATGCCCTTGTTTCAACAGCAATCCAAGCACGGGATTATGCCAGCTTTGATCGTCTCGCAGACCTCCATCGGGCGGTCATTGATGAAATTAGGGCCGAAGCGATTGTCCTGGCGGGCGAGATCAAAGACTTGACGCCAACGGCGGACGAGTCCGCCAGACGCCAGAAACGTCAGCAGGAATTCGATGAGTTGCAAGCGCAGAAGAAATTCGCGGCCGACATCGAGACCTTCGTCGCGCGCCGAAATTCGCTCGATTTGCTTCTCAAGATCAAGGCATGTCTCTCTGCCTGCGCCGTCACAGGCATCACCTCCCATATCACCCGCATACGACGGAAGAGTCTCACAGCCTCCCTGCAAGCCAGCCTGGAAGACGAGATCAAAGCCCTCGATCTCCAACATCTGCCGCTTAAACTTGCCGACCGAGGGGAGGTCGGCAAGAGCAAGGTCCATATTGGACTAGAGGCCAAGCAGAAAGTTGGGAAGAACAGCGATATCTTGAGCGAAGGAGAAAAGCGGGCGCTCGCTCTGGCGGGATTCCTCGCCGAATTGAAGGAGGTCGGTGCACGCCACGGGATCGTAGTCGATGATCCGGTATCGTCGCTAGATCATGCCCGAATGGAGGCTGTGGCGAAGCGTCTGGTCAGAGAAGCTGCCTCCGGCCGCCAGGTCATCATCTTCACCCATAATTTGTTCTTTCACTACGCCCTGCTTGAGATCGCACAGGAGATGAAAGTCCCCGTACGCGAAGAGTGGATCTCAAAGCATGGAGATGGAAGGTTCGGCGTCATCGACAACAGTCAGCAACCGTGGATTTCTATGGGGGTTACGAAGCGAATCGCGATTATTGACGGCTTGCTACAAAAAAGGACGCCAACATACTCGGAGACCAATGAAGCTGACCGCTCGTTTGTGACGGATGTGTATACGAAGATGCGAGAAACCTGGGAGCATGCGATCGAAGAGGTTCTGTTTGCAGGAGTTATCGGCCGTTTCCGGCCCAACGTCTCGACGTTGAAGTTGAGAGCCGCTCGTATCGAGAAAGCCGACTACGAGGCAGTGTATACCGGAATGACGCGATGTTCGAAGTATTCCGGCCACGACCAGTCGGCGGGAGTACCGGCCGATCTTCCTAAATTCACGGAAATTAAAGCCGATCTTGAGAAGCTTCGGACGTTTGTCTCCACCGCAAACGCGCGTCGAAAAGCTCTTGATGAAGAGGGAAAGATCTACGAGGCAGGGCCCGTTCTCGCGGAGGTTCTTGACTAGCTAGGCAGCTGTTTTTTGACCTGCGCGTTCGCCATAAGGTCCTTCGTATGGTCAGGGCCTCACTCGGGCAGTCCGTCGGCGGAAACTACGCCGCCACCAGACAAACATCAACGCCGCTAATCCGATCGCAAAGCCACCGATAGTCAGCCACATTCCCAAGCTTCGGCCGTTTGGTACAGCGACAAATTCACAGTGATAGTTGTAAGTAACGTGGCCCCAGAAGTCTTTGTGATTCGTCTCCGATCCGCGCCAGATGATGGAGAAGTCCGGGTATTGCGCGCGATAGGCGGCGGCCCGCGGTTCGCAATACTCGCCTTGGCTGTGGCCACCATCCGTAGTGCCAGAATCGAAAGCAGCCAAGGTAAGGGTGCTGGATGCACACCACGCAAGCGACGGAAACGACTTGCAAGGTGAATAGACGGCGTCGCCGAACTTGCCGAGCGCCAACAGAAGCGCTGTAACGGCCCCTATCAGCGTCGTTGCGATGCCGAGCCATCGAACGACGGCGGTCAACCAGTCGCTAATTGGTTCGGGCTTAGGCCGTGGCCTTGGCTTCCTTGGCATCAACACTTCCTCGGAGCTGCCGTTTTAGCCTACGGACTCTGAACAATCATTACAACCAACCATGCGGGCCCTGCCGTCGTTTGGTGAAGCCCTTGCCGCCGACGCCGTTGCGTTTTGCATCTTTCGACCGAATGGGATAAGGCGCAAGAGCAAGCCTATCGAGCCAGTTTCATCGTTTCCCGCCAGGATCATCGTCGGTGTCCAAGGCTGCGGGTGTCTGACCGACGCGGTCATCGTCTCTACCCCGTCGGCGATGAATGGGAACACCTCGCCATGCGCGGACTCGCACTGGCAATGCTCCAGCCGGAGAACATGGTTGAGAGGGATGCGCCCCATATTGCGAGATAGTCGGTGAGCGTCAGTGAAAGCCCTTCAGTATCGGACCAACCCCACGAATGCGACCACGAAGCCCAGAAAGAAAGCAAAGGTCGAGCCGAGCCCGAGTACGAGGGACCAACGCATATAGGAAACAGACGCCTGCTTAGGCGGCTCCGCGCGCGCCAGGCGGACCTGTTCCTCTGGCAATGGCTCGACATTTGGATAGAGCACAGCAAGGTAACTCTCCAGGTAAATGTAGGAGTACATCAGGAACAAATAGGCGCCAGCAAACAGAAGAATGCCGATCGCGAAAATGATAGCCGTCGGTTTGACGAGGAGGACCGCATGGACATGGTCAGCATGCACGGTATTGAGGGCAGCGATCATCCCGACCAAACCGGCAGTATTGCCGGAGCCGACGACCTTTAGGCCGTCGCTCATGCGGTCGACCATGGGCTTAGCGCCGGCTAGCATTTCCTCGGCGGTGCGCATCAGTCATCCCCCCTTGATTTGAGACTCATGTCGCATTGTACATTGTGAACATGTTTAACGGTAAAGGAAGAGGCGAGGAGCGCTTTTCTGGAGCCTTCCTCGCTTTTACCCGCATATCCATATAGGGCTTCTATCAGAATAGCTGTGGCCGCACCCCTTCCCGGTCGCGCAGGCATCAGCTGTAACCGCTTCTGCAGCTGCCTCCGCAAACGACAACAAGCACGCCAACAAATCTCGGCTCCCGCGTCGGCCAAGTCCTCCGCGCCTTGGATCAGCGAGCCGACAAGACTCCGGTATCGGGATTTCGAACGTGACTGATCATGCGCCGGAATAGAGATTAGATTGTTGTCTCCCAGGCTCACGCCGGCCTCTGATGGCGCGACGCGATTGGCGGCTAGGCCCCCGCGGCGGCCCGCAATCTGCAGCCCTCAGCGAGCGATTTGCGAATTTCAATCCAGATCGCGAGAGCCGACCGTTTTTGGGCGCCCCCAAGCCGAGGCAAACTCACCATCGATAGACAGAAAAACCAGAAGTTTCGCTCTTATACGCGCCCAAATGCCGGTAAATAATCGACGGCCCTTCATTGCTGGATCGTTCGGCAAGGCCGCCGTATTCAATTGGGCCCGCTCGTGTAAAACACCGATCAAGACAGAATTTCACTTCGCCCCAACGAGATGGCCCGATGCGGCACGCAAAGCGTCAGCAACGCAGGTGCATAGGGTGTGAGAAAACCATTGCTTCGTTCTTCTGGCCTTCGGCTGCAAGTTTGCGCCGAAGCAGGTTTGCTGCTCAGCGATTTGGTCAGGACGCGTATCGCGCGATGAGCTTGCTTAGAGACGAAACGGCAATGGTCAGAATGGACCCGCGCGCCTAGCGTTAACTCCGGCAGCGAGCAGCAGCGCCACTGCCATGGGATCAAGGACGGCGACGAGCGCAAGCGTGAGCAGCCGGACCGCTCGCTCAAAGTCTGTGGCGGGGATGCCAATCAGCTCGGCGAGATATCGTATTGGTCCGACCTCGGCCTCGGCACGCCTGCGTTGCGCGTCAATCTTGGCTTTTTCGATCTGTAGATTGGCGAGGGCCTGGGACTCACGTTGGCGTTCTGCCGCGATGTCGGCACGTTCGCGACGCCTCTGGTCAGCAATCGTCATAGCTCCGACCGGCCGGCCAAGGCGCGTCGCCTCGTCGATGGCCGCGTCGATCTGGGCAATACGCCGGTCAATGTCGGTGACCACTCGGCTCTGCATCCCGAGGCGGGCCTCGACGTCTGCGGTTCTGTCGGCAAGGGTGAGATCTATGGATGCCATATGGTCGAGGTGAGCGCGGGTGAGGAAGCCGAATACGCCAACGGCGTTCAGGCCCATCAACACGCCAATCATCAGGACGAGGACGAACCTCAGGAGGGACGGCGCAGACGTCCAATGCTCCGTCAGCCAAGCCGCCGCCACGAGCTTTCCGGCCTCCAGCACCGCGCCCATGATGATGACAGGCCAGAAGGCTCCGGCAAAGATCGCGGTCAGGCCGTCGATGGAAAAGGCAGCCGATACACAAGCCAGCGCCAGAGCCACAATCAAAGCAGCGAGCTTGACGCGTCTCGGGGAACGATGGGCTTCCTCCGCTCCGGATGTCCCTGTGACGCCGGCGGCGTCCGTAACGCCAGCGGTACCATCTGTAACGGTTGGTGTTACGGTCCCCGTTACAATGATCGCTTCAGCGTTACGACTGATCAGGCCGCCGCGCTCCCAGGCTTTCAGGCGACGACTGGTCCGCATCCTATTCCAGCCCCATTGGCGTCCGAGCTCAGCAGCGCTGACCGTCACGCGTCCCTCGGGCTGGGAGCGCAGCCAGGCCAGCGCCTCCATGTCATCGAATGGATGGGGCGGATCGGACTCCGTCATGATCAGATGCTGCTCCTTGCGTCTCGGCCCCGCGCGATCGGAGGCGCGCGAAAGGCCGGCTGCTCCAAAATGATAACGCTGACCTCAGTGGCCGGAACGGGGAGCCGCCTGCCCAGACCGGGATCGGTCATCCCTCCTGCTCGCCCCGTGGGGAGAATACGGAGGGGCCCTGGGCGTAGTGGTGCCGGATGGCGGACGATTCTGCCCGTCGCTTGGCGAAAGCGGATCAAGCCTCGCGAGCCCTGCCCTGCGCGCAAGTGTTCCGCAAAGGTGGCACGTCCGAAGCCAGAGCGGAACGGCCGAATCGCGCGACGTCGCACGCTACAGCCCTCCCCTTAACAGCCACGATGCGCTGTTGCTGCCGATCTGCCGCCGATCGACACTCGATCTGAGTCGGCCGTATCGGCGATTTGCGTGCGGCCTTAACACCAGCTTTCCTTGATGCTGGACCGGTGCGCGTTGATTTGATGCTGAAGGGCAGTCCGGCATTCCTTCTCGGATCCGCGGACGAATAGCATCGCCGATGCAGTTCGATCGCTCTGCATTCTGTCGATAGATCGCCAAGACCCTGCGGCTGGATGCGAATAGTCAGACCGGAGCCGCAGCAAAGATGCTGCCTGAGACTTACTACTCGTGTAGCCACAGCGCGGCGTCTGAGCGCAGTTCAGATTAGAGTTTGAGGGGAGCGAGCGTAGAGCGGGTTCGACGGCAAGATAAAAGCGCCTCTCCGCGGCGTAGACTCGGCGGTCGTAAGTTTTTGAGGTTACTTATCGCAGCACGGCACTGCTCCAACACTCATAGTGTTGCTAGAGGAAGAAAGACCTGAGAGATCAATGTCCCGAATGGCACTAATCGCAGCTTAGCGAACTAGGTCGCAGAATTGGGACATACCTAGCCATGCGCGCATGGAAGGCTGCTACAGGGCTAACGGAGCCCGTCAAGGCTCGCCCTAAGCGCGCGGCGAAGCCGCTGACGGGACTTGACCGGATTGCGGCTGGCCCGGACCTTTTCCTTCGAGGCGCCAATGGCTTCTTGTGAGCGGGGCTGCACTGATCACAACGCGAAGCAGTCCCGCGGGTCAGCTTTCCCATGAAGAACAGAAACGATCCAGGTCGATCCGAGGCGACACGATTAACCCAAAGCCGACGTTTGCGGCCGCATCAGCGGATTATCCGCTTTTGACCGATTCCGTTGAAAAAGTCGCCAGTTGCGGCGCAGAGATATCGGTGATTCAGTCTGTCTAGTTGGCAGGACTGAAGGTCATGATGGGGCATCGGCAAGTCGAACAGGCTGCGTTGTTCTATGAGTTCTCGCTGGAAAGGC
>NZ_JAUETB010000025.1:0-15159 GCF_032484495.1 Bradyrhizobium sp. SZCCHNS3052
CTGCTCCCGAATGATCGCTGGTCACTCGACTTTGTGTCGGATCAGATGACCGATGGCCGGCGCTTCCGCATCCTGACCGTGGTCGACGACTGCACCCGCGAGTGCCTGGCGCTGGTGGCCGACACTTCACTCTCGGGCGCCCGGGTCGCTCGAGAGCTGGACCGGCTGGTCGCCAAGCGCGGCAAGCCCAAGATGGTGGTGAGCGACAACGGCAGCGAACTCACCAGCAATGCCATCCTGACATGGGCCGATCAGAACCGCATCGCCTGGCACTACATCGCACCGGGGAAACCAATGCAGAACGCCTTCATTGAGAGCTTCAACGGCCGCCTGCGGGATGAACTGCTGAACGAGACGCTGTTCACCTCGCTCGCCCAGGCCCGCGTTGCGCTCCGATGCTGGCAGGCCGACTATAACGACGCTCGACCGCACTCCCAGCTCGGATGGAAGACGCCATCCGAGTTCGCCGCCACCTGCAATCCGCGTCGGGATCTGGCGCTGCGCTATGCCGAGAGCTCCGCCCCAGCTCCCGCCGCTACGACCGCCCGGATGGGCACATCCAACGGCCCGAACGAACTCAGATCTGGATAAAACTTGGGGGCAAGGTCACGCGCTCTAACCACGATGAATTGTTCAATTGCAGCTCCTCTCGATGATCCGCGGCCTAGCCGTAGTGCACTCAAAGCTGCTCGATTCTACGATCAAGGCGACCGGCTCATTCAATTTAGAATGCGGGTTTGCCAGATTGGTGGGAGCCCAACCTTTTGAGCAACCTCGGCCGAAGCCATGAAGCGCGCAACTTCGCGAATCGACATGTTGCCACTTTTGCCAGTTGTATTTGGCCTCGGCGAAATCGAGGCGGCTGCGGCGATCGGCGTCTCCGCAAGCAAGTTTCGCGCGCTGGTTAAAGAAGCTCGGATGCCTCGGCCTCGACGAATTGACCGGCGCTTTGTCTGGGACGTTGATGAGCTGCGCGCGGCGTTCAAGGCTCTCCCCCATGAAGGTGAGAGCGAGGGATCTGATACATGGGCGGACGTGGTGTGATCCGGTTGAAGTATGTTCACGCATTTCGTGATCGTCAGGGCCGCATGCGCTACTACTTCCGCCGCGACGGGAGGCGGACGCCTCTTCCCGGCTTGCCCGGCTGTGGCGAGTTTATGGATGCATACGCGACGCTACTCGCAAACAGGCCAAAGCCTGCTGAGCTGCGACCGGCAGCGGCCCCCAAAAGCTTCGCCGCACTCGCAATCCTCTATTGCGGCTCTCCACAGTATCGCTCGCTGTCCGCGTCCAGCCGCACCAACTATAGGCGAGTGATCGACGGGTTCCTGGAAGAACATGGTCATCGGCGCGTCGATCAAATGACGCGAGAGCATGTCGACATCATCATCGGCAAGATGGCTGACAGGCCGGGAGCAGGCATTATCTTGCTGAAGCGGATCCGAACCCTGATCCGCTACGCCATGGCACTGGGCTGGACAGATCGAGATCCAACTGCCGGCGTGCGGGGATACAAATCGAAGGAAATCCACACTTGGAATGAAAGCGAGATAGCGGTGTTCGAGCGCCGCTGGCCGGAAGGCACACGGGAGCGTCTGACGTTTGCGCTGCTCCTCTACACAGGTCAACGCGGGTCAGACGTTTATCGGATGACATGGGCGGACATTTCAGGAGGTGCGATTCGCGTTGCGCAGCAGAAGACCGCCGCGAAGCTCACCATTCCGATCCACGAGGCATTGGATCGCGTGCTTTCGACTGCGAACCGTAGCCACTCGACAATCCTGGCGACGGCTTATGGCGAGCGGTTCTCGGTGAAGGGCTTCGGCCAGATGATCTCGGCTGCCATCCGGGAAGCAGGGCTCCCCCAACGCTGCAAAGCCCATGGGCTCCGAAAAGCGGCCGCGCGGCGATTGGCCGAGGCCGGATGTTCTGCAAGCGAGATCGCTGCGATTACCGGGCACAAGACGCTGGCAGAAGTCGAGCGCTACACACGCGCGGCGGACCAAGAGCGGCTGGCGAGACAGGCGATCCAGCGGCAGTCCGAAAACCAAAGTGGCAAACCGCAAGTTGGCGAAGTGGCAAACCCCACCGACGAAGCTATAAAGATCAATAGCTTAGCTTGGAATGTGGCGCTCCCTAGGGGAATCGAACCCCTGTTTCAGCCTTGAGAGTTGGAGTTTTTCCGGCTCGGCCAGTTCGCATCCATTCGCCACAATCCAATATTATCATATACTTAGACGATGTCGGTTCGCGGTCGGCCGTCTCCGTACGCCCTCGCTTATTCGACGGATATTCGACGCTTTCGAGAAGGTCGTCATGGCGAAAACACTCGCAGAGGAACAGATAACGACGGCCAGGGCACGCTCCAGGTTGGATCTAGGCGTGCATTGGCGTCGCCTCGATGCCGAGGCGCATCTTGGCTATCGCAAGGGCAAGCGAAGTGGGAAATGGTTGGTTCGCTGGCGCAATCGCCATGATGGGGCAAACTACAGGCAGGCGCCGATCGGCGTTGCCAACGACGTCAACGACAAACCAGCCGAAGGCACGCTGACCTTTGAACAAGCCGTGACACAAGCGCGAGAACACGTCACCCGGTCAAGGGCAGAAGCGGCGGCGCTAGCTGCCGGACCGCCGCCCACAGTGCAAGCGGCAATTGAGATATACGTTCGAGAGCGCAACGCTCGTGACAGCCGGAGGGCCGGTCGCGACGTTCGCTCCGATGCTGGCCACCGACTGCGGCGCTACCTTCTTGGCCAAGAGCGCCGTGGTCGTCAGGAAGCCATTAACGCTGCCCCCGTTGTCGCTGTCCGGCTGTACGCGTTGACAGAAAATCACCTTTTGACTTGGCGTGAGAGCCTGCCGGCAAAATTGAAGGCCACGACCAAGCGCAGGCTCGCAGCTGACCTGAAGGCTGCCCTAAATGCAGCATGGCTCCGCCTGCCCTCGGAACAAAAGAAGTTGAACCCGACATTCCCATCGATCGTGAAAGACGGGCTCAAGGCCGAGCGCATCGACGATGACGACGAGACATCTGTTGCTCGAGACAACCAAATCCTCACAGATGCGCAGGTCGGTACTCTCCTCCGTGCCGCACGGGAAATCGATGAGGAGCAAGGGTTTGAAGGTGATCTATATCGCATCGTCGTGTGCCTTGCGGCCACGGGCGCGCGATTCGCGCAACTAAGGCGAATGCGCGTGAGTGATGCGCAGCAGATAGAACGACGCTTGATGGTCCCAGGGTCATACAAGGGTCGCGGCGGCAACGGCGGCTATGTCCCGGTACCAGTGGGTGAAGATGTCATTGACGTTCTGATGCCGGCACTTTCAGGCCGCCCGAAAGAAGCGCCATTGTTCGAGCGCTGGAGGTACGAGCAGGCTGGTAGCTTCGGGTGGAAAAAGTCAGAGCGCGGTTCGTGGAGGACAGCCGAACTCACTCGCCCGTGGCAAGACATCCGTGAGCGTGCCGGGCTCCCGAAGGTCATTCCTTATGCGTTGCGGCATTCCAGCATCGTACGGGGTTTACGCAATCTTCTGCCCATTCAGCACGTTGCCAAATTACACAACACATCGGTGCAGATGATCGAACGTCATTATGCGAAGTACATCGCAACGGCCCTCGAAGATCTCGCTAGGGCGGCTGTCATATCCCTTGTTCCCCGCGGAAACGCGAGCATGTCGTCGACGGCGGGAACCAACAAAAAGTTCTCGTCGCCGAACGATAATGCCTTAGATGGGCACGGCTCTGCCGGGCATGAACTGTAACGCTGCAGGCCCGCGGGTGAGCGCGCGGCCGATTTTTCACGTCGATACGAGAAGCGATTAATAACTACTTGATTGGCTACTTAAGGACCGACAAGGCTATTTGCGGTTGATGGGCGCCTCGTTGAGGCCAACCAGAGACAGCAGAGATTGCACGATGACGAGCCTGCGGCGACCGATCGTCGTCGTCGTAATTCGACCATTCCCGATGAGTTCATAGAGCTTGGTTCGTCCAAGACCCGTCGCTTCACACGCTTCCGCCACGGTACAGGTCAGCCGCTGCGCAAACGGGATGCATTTTCGCGGGTTACGTTCCGGCTCATCTGGAGCCACAATAAGCGCCGTTTGGGTAACGCACTCGAGGTCCCGGCCACGCTGCATCAAAGTCGTGCTCCTCCATAGTCGGAGAATTCAGCGTGAGGCCGCCTGCTCCCGACGTCAACAGAAGCGAACGACCAGAGTGTCCTGGCGTACATCAGGAAGCTGCGGAGGGCTCAACTTCAAAACAGCGGGCAACATTTTCGAACCAACCTAGTCGCATTCGAGTCGCCCCCTATCGGTCTGCGGCAATCATCGGCTTCAATGCCGTCATCGCTTCTATGCCATCATGAATTGTCCGTGTTATCAATGAGTTGGAGAGAGCGAGGACCTAATGAAGAAGGAACGAGGACGCAAGCCCAAACAACTGCCAGCGCCCGAACAGGCGCTGCTCGCGTCCGTGAAATCCGTCGCGGTGAGTTACTACGTGAGACAACATGGTAGTGGCATCTCAGACGAAGCCATTACCGATGTGCTTTGCGACATCGTTGCGATGCGGCCCGACATGCCCAAGCACCTAGGCAAGGAAGTGACCTGCTCGCTCATGTGTTCGCGCGAATACAACCGTGTTGAGGATCAGGGCGAAACGCCTTCGCCGTACATTGGCAATGGGCGCGCCGTTCCCGAAAACCCTTTCTTACTCAACATGCGACTGGGCAAGGAAGGTGGGTTGTTTTCTGCTTACTTGCCCGAGGCCGCGTACTGGGCGCTGCAGGTCGACTTGAAGAACGGACGGTTGAAGTTCATCGAGGCGACCTTCATCAAGACGCGTCGCCGGAATGGTGATCTGATCAGCCTGAACTTCTCGGAAGCCCCGCCGGAGTAACCGTGACAGGATCTGCGATCGGGCGGATGGATGTGCCTATCCAGACGGCGAGCTAGGGCGGAGCGTTTGACCAACGGCGGCAAAGGATTTCCTCGCGATCGAGGAAAATTAACTTGCGGCGAATTCTCTCAGAGGCTTCCGTCAGCTTGGAAGGGTATCCGCCGCTGAATACTTTCGGACAAAAATGCAGTTCGGATCGCAATTGAACCGCAATAGCTTTTCCCGCAGGTCCGAATCGGAGGGCGTCCAGGTCAATGCCCTCGTCATGGTCGTTCTGATTGAGAGGCGGTCAGGTTTGCAGGAACAGCGTCGCCGGACTAACGGGCATTCTGAAGCGGGTCGAGGGCTTGAGTCGGGGGGCAATTTACATGTGCCCCTCCTCTCGAACTCTTCATCGTCGTCCATGAGGGCGCTTGCCGCATCTCTAGGGGTTAAGCCGGGCGCTACCAGCTTGTCGCAATTGCCACCCGAGCAGTAGCTTACTGCCTTCTGAACCACCCCAGCAGCATTCACAGCCACATCGTCCGTCTCATCAGCCTCGTTTACTCTCGTGAAACCAGGACGCCTGCTGAGAGTGGCGGCCGCTCGGCCTCCCCGCACGCCAATTTCAACTCACCGTAAGCACTCGCCGGTCTTACGATTGCTACGTGGCGTCGCTTCCCTGCTGCGCGGTGCGCTCCCTTCATTGAGACGCTTCAATATCATGCTATAAAGGGGTTGCGCACAAAATTCGGAACTACTATTAGTAGCATTCATGCATTTGTCACTTTTCAACAGGTCCGCAAGTGCCTCCGAGTGGCGTCGATTTTTGCAAGTGGCTTGAGCATGCACGCGGTCTGGCGAACCAGCACAGCGCGATATCATCCAGCGACCGCACTACCCTTCGCCGTACACTCGTCGAACTGCACGACCTTTTCCTTCGCGCGCCGAACAGCATGCAAAAAGCCTATCGGGCGATGGCGGACAAGCGCATTGTCGCCGGACAAAAGCTGTTCGAGGAACAGTTGGCGCGGGGACGACTATCCTGGTCGTTGCCGGACGATGATCCAGAGAAAATAGCGGCGACCCTTGGCGGCCTCATCCGCGCCGTCGACTGGACCTTGGGTCAGTACCGTTCTCAGTGGCCGACCAATTCCCAGCAATGGCTGGTGAAGGATCTGGGTTGGTACGTGGTGCCGCGTGAGGGACTCAGCAGAACGCGTTCGTTGGCGCAAGGTCAGCTATACGAGAAGCGGGGGACCGTATTCCATCGGCTCATACCGGCCAATATCAGAGGTTACGTAGTGGAAGTTGTCAACAGCCGAAGCCGCCATCCGTCGGTCCGAGACGCCGGTGACTGGCGCATGGGGGCCTGCTTGTTCGAAAAGCTGTCGCTGCAGCCGAATTTCTCGGAAGATGGTGGAGAGAAACGCTTCGTGATTACCGGAGTCGACTGCGCCGGCGCAGAAGAAGCCGTGGCCTCCCAGATTGAGGATGCTCTGAGTGAGCGTTGTGTGGCCGTGGTCTGGCCAGAATTGACGGTCCCGCCGGCTCTTCGAGAGAAGATCCGCGCCCTCCTTGCCGGTCGCGACGTCGCGGACTCGCGGTTTCCGCCAGCCATTGTCGTGGCAGGCAGCTGGCACGAGAGTCTTCAGGGAGGTGGCGTTGCGAACCGGACGCGCGTCTACGACGGTTACGGAATCGAGCGGCTGTCTTATGACAAGATTGCACCCTACTCCGATGAAAATTGGGGGCGGGAGGCGATAACCCCCGGAAAGTACATCTATGTGCTGGCGACGGAAGATGCACTCACGGCCTTCGCGATCTGCCTAGATTTCTGCGACCTGGCATCCAACCCATTCACGGATTTGGATGTTGATTTTGTGCTTGTACCCTCGATGGGCAACGATCGCACAATAGAGGGACACCAGATGACGGCGGCAGCCGTCGAGGTGAAATATGGAACCCGTACCTTCGTCGTACAGTTCATGACCGCGACTGAGTTCCAAGATGGCAGGATAGGTTCTATAATACCTATGCCTAAAAGACCTGCCCATATGTCACCTCAGGAGATGGGTCAAAATACCGTATGGAAGGCTTACCAGTGGCCCAACAATATCTAGATTTCATAATCCAAATCACAGTAAAGCGTTGTGAAGCATCCTTAATGGTTGTGCAATATGGTTCACGCCATGGAATCGGAACTCGAAAAGATAGAACTCGGCGATGCTAGCGCTGCGGAAGCGAGAGAGGTTGTGTCTGCGCTCCTAAAAGGCGGATCAGCCATGAGCTACGAACGCCTTTATGCCACCCTCGGCGCGTGGCTCTGGAAGGCGCTGGATGGTCGACGCCGCGACCAGGAACTGCGCGAGTGGTACGATATCCTTCGTCGGTGCAGCGCTACGGTTGCGGAAAAGAACCCTGCGTATGGCGAGCGATTCAAAGCGTTTTATGACCTGCTTGACATGTCGATCGCGACCTCCGCAGTCTCGGACGCCGGCAAGATACTCAGCCGGCAGCATGTCATCAACGTATTGAAGATACTGCAGAAAGCTGGGGGCGCCCCGGTCGAAAAGGCCACGATAGCGCAGGAACTCGGACTGGGAGCAGAGAACCTTAGTCGAGTGCTCCATATGATGGGCAACGCGCGCCTATTGGAGCGTACGACTTATGGAAAGAAGGCATTCTTTGCTATCACGCGGGAGGGGCGGCGCGCACTCGCAAACAGCAAAGGAGTTACCCCGCCGCCGATCGAGCTGGGTCAAACCAAAGGCGAGCAAGATTTGGCCAATCTTATCCTTCGGATGGTCACCGACCGAATAGCGAAGGTGCAATCCAGTCAAGACGGTCTCACAGCCAGCTCGACTCCGTCTGGTCACCATTTTCGTACGCCCTCGATGCCAATTGGTAAAAGGCCAATCAAGCGATGGTACAAGCGCCCATATTGCGGCTACCAAATCGTCGGGCAAAGCGAAAAGAAGGTCGATACTCAGCAAAACGTGACGGTAGAAACAAGCAGCCAACAGAAGTCGCCCCCGTTCACACTGCACACCTCCTATTCCTATGGAGAAAATCATGTCTAGTGAGGAGGAGTTTGTGCCGGACGGGATGGGCAATACCGGGGAAGATACGCTTATCCTGTACGGGCAGTCCCTGGCGGATAGAGTTTCTTCTATATCATCGTCCTACACGACTCTGCTCATGAGCATGGGGAGGAGAACGAGAGGAGGGCCTGAGATGCTTGTGCCGCTCGTTGATGTGAGATTAGACGGGCCGCTCCCCGACAACGGAGAACCTGCAGCGCCAATCTTCTATCAACTAGTGACGCTCGACAATTTGGCGTTTGTTTTGGAGGACATGACCAACGACTTGACTGCCGTGTGCCAACAGCTGGCCGCGGCCTCCTCCGGGCGATCGAAGCCGGACGCCGATTGGCTGTTGGCTGTGAAGAAGAATTTCTCCGAAGCGAAGTCCAATCTGGAAAAATGCTTGGCAGAGATCGAAAGTATCGGCTAGTCGAGACGGGGGGTTGGCCGCGAACAATCATCTCCCACGTACCTTGACAGGAAAAAATGCTGCGCTCGTGAAGCGATCTGCCGCACTGCTCATTCCACTCTGAAGGCGTCTTTCAGGAAGATCTGGCAAAGGTGCCTCCCTCTTTCAAACAGCGAGTGATAAGAAGCACTGAAACTGTCCTCAGGCGTGAGGGACAGCGTTATGGTAACGCTATTCGTCGCCAACGAACCTCGTTGTGAAAGAGTAGCAGCAATGCTCTCGTCGCTGATCGCAAGCTTCCGATGACCCGCAACCTGAAGAGCTAATTGCCCTGCGTCGGAAACGATGCGAGGGACTTCATTAGGCGTCTTTTCCACTAGACACTGGTTGGGGTCATTCGGTGCGTGGGTAAGCCGAAGGGCTCTACGCGCCGGCACGGCAGCGCCAAAAAGAATCCGGCTTTGAGTCACGAAGCCTAGCGTGCGGCCGGGCACCAGCATCTCCGCGAGCAATAAACGGCTGCCCGAAGTCTTTAAGGTGTCGACTTCTCGCTCGGATTCTCGGAAGCGGCGATGATGACTGGCTGGCCCTGCGGTTTGATGACAATCGGCCCTTCGATCAAATGCGGAGATAGTGGGTCCACTGGGACGTACGCTGGAGGCGGCGCGCCCTTCGTCTCGGTGTTGACGCGCCATTCGCTTCGCTTGGGGACGCGCGTAAGACCGACCGGATAGATTTTGACCTCATCATCCGTGATCCTCATCCGCAAAAAATTACGATGGGTATCGAGTCTCATGGAGCTGAAAGCGTCATTATGGTTCATGTTGTAGCGGGCGGACGTGAGGTACAGGTAAACTCCGAAGAAGCAGCCGCCGGCTAACGCGCCGACGAACGTCATCTCCCCGAAAAAGATGGCAATGCCAGGCAAGTGCCAGCGTCCAAACAGCGGAAGCCAGCCATTCAGATAATCGAAGATTAGCGCGCCAAGGATAGCGACTGTCGAGTGCACCGCGCCATTGGCCGCGGAGATCAACTGGACAACCCTGCTGTTTCCTTCCTGGCGCTTTGTATAGGCCCAAAAGCCCAGGCCGAAAAGAAGCGGCACAAGCACCAGCGAGTCCGGCCACAGATGCACCGTCGCAAGCCCAGCCAGCCAGTAGATTGCCCCCAGGAGGAAGCAGAAGCCGGGATTCAGGCTCACGAAACTGAAGTTGCCTTTCAGCAATTCCAGGCTTTGTGTCCTGCTTGGATAGCAGGCCGCTGCGTCGCAATCTTGATGAGGTGATTCCGGCTCCGTCTTAAGGCTGAGTTCCGTCACCCGGCTCCCGAGCCACGACCTGTTGCTATCGTTCGGATCGAGAACAACTTTGTCCTCGAGCTGGTGCGTGGGGTGAAGGAACGCTCCCCCGCCGCCGGAGGTAATGAACTGGGTTACGCCATCGTTGCCCGAATACCGGCTGTAGTGGTGCGTATCGCCGGATAACACGATCGGAATTTGCAGGTTCCGCTTCGCATTGACGGCACTCCACGCAATGTTGTCGATCACGCCGAGCGACTTGTTGCTGTGCTGCAAGGTGTAGAGCCATCCCGGCTCGGGTCCGCACAGGATGATTTTCGACCCTGGCGCCATTCGCTTGGCGATCTGGTCGAAATAGTCCTTCTGCGGCTGGTCGACATCGTCCGCAAGCTGCGCATCCATCGCCCAGATCCACCACGTCTTCGTCAGCTGGAGGGCAAAATAGCTCCGCCGTTGCCAACTCCGCCAACCGCCCAGATGCAAATGCGGCGATCGCCTTGTGAAATAAGCTAGGAAGAGCACTAGGCCATCGTACCAGTCGTGGTTTCCAGGAATCGCGTAAACCGGTGGGCCTTGAAGCATACCGTGGTGGGCGTCCGGAAAAGCCAAGTTGTACGGATTGATGAGCCGCTTCTGATAGTTCGTTATCTCGGCGTGAGGATACACTTCGTCACCCCCCATCACCAAGAGTTTGCCGCGCGGCAGTATCTCCTCGCCTATCTTGAGCTGCTCCTGGCTTAACAGCGATGCGATGGCAAAAGTCGCGTCGAATCCATCGCCGAGATCCGCCACGAAATCAATCCAGAGCGCGTCGTCTTCGTCCCTGTCGAACAGGGTCGGCGGTCGGTCGTCTTCGTTCTCAAAGGTGGTCTCCGGAACGAATTGTTGTGCCCTCCTGGCAAACTCGTCCGGCGAGACAGGGTCGAGGGCCGCAACGATCAAGCGCCGGTCTGCGTATTGCCCGAAGAGATCGGAGACCACGACCCGCCACAGCAGCTTGGCCAGTAGATCGGGCCGAAACCATGACGTCATCGTAGGGTACTTTTGCAGCTCCTCTATGGAAACAGGCGGATCACCGGCCATAGTCCCCTCCTTGCGTGCAGTCTGTTCCGTGCGCGCCGTTGCGTCGCAATGAAACTCAGATCGACTCTGGGACTGCCCGAATTCCGATAGCCGAGTCGATAGTCGCCCTTTGCTGTAGCGCCCATCTTGTTGATGGAATCGTGCAAGTCCCACCCGTTCTCAATGATCGCGTTGTTGGCTTCTACGAACGCTTGGAGAAGCCCCCCCAAATCCGACTTGCGGCCCAGAAACGTTTTGCGCTCTGTTATTTATTCATTGTAGGCGTTCATGAAATCCCATGACCTGCGACCGTACCTCGGCCGGGTATGGTGTAACCTTAGTAACGACCACGGGGCGGAAAAGAGAGCCGAACGAACCGCAACCGCTCTTTCGCGGACGCTAAGCCTCGTATCTGAAGGTACGACCTAATCGGCGTACCTATAAAGGTTATTTTACTTGAGTCGTCCACGATGGGTAGCCAGCGCCTCAGCTTGAATTACCAAACTTTGAAGATCATTTTCGGAAAGCGCACGACTCGCCATGCGAAGCCGTTCGCCCAGCAAGACCCGATTCGAACCTTCCCTACCGTCTTCGGAGAAGCCCAACAGAATGTTTGGTGTCGTGGCTAGCACCTTGCATATGCGCAATAGCGTCGAAAGATCCGGCTCGCGGTCCCCGGTAACGTAAAACCCATATCGTCTTTCGCTCAAGCCTGCACGACGCGCCACCTCGGCGTTTGAAAAGCCGAGCTCTTTAGCGCGGGATCGTAGCTTTTGCCCCAGTACCTGCATCAGAACAATCTGTTCTGATCCCGCTTGCGGGGTCCATGTAACTATTGTACCGTAATACGTACAATATGTACGCAGTGTCCAATCTGAGGCGGGCGACGTCAGAGTTCAACGATGGATGCCAATGGTCTTTTGAGAGGCGAGGCACTCGACCCTCGGAATGAGTTTCCAGGTTGTCAGACAGCTTCAGCTGAACGGCTTGAGGACGATTTTGCTCTTGTCCAGCTCGACACGACGTTTGTCACGCTGCTGTCAGAGATTGCCGCCTTAGTGCCCGAGCACAGTAACGGTCGGGCGCGACGTGACGCGGAGAACGTTCGCTCGGACGAGTCCAGCCGAACCAAGAAAATCGAATCGGTCCTGGCCCGCTTGGAACCCGTTGAGCGGGCAATCATGGCGACACCTGCGCGGACGATCGTAGGTCTAGGCGTAAAGGCTCGGCATGCAGCCTCCGTGGTGTCAGAGTATTGGGATTCGCCTATCGAGCAGATTGACTGGGAAGCCCAAGCAGTTCGGCTCTTAATTGAAGCGATATGCAAAGCTGCCGGCGTGCGATTGCCCTTCCCTTGTAAGGAAGGTCAATAAACGCGCGCAATCAATACAACGAATTCGCTATGATACGCTAGCTGGCTCAGGCTGGCATCGTGGATTGCACCCAGACCCACTTCAGAAGACGTTCCGTTTGATTGCTGAGCAACATGGCCGTTTCAGCGGCTCGCCTTGTAGTTTCGCGCCGATTGTACGATCAGTGGTCTAGATTCCAAAAAGAACCACAATGCGCAATCGACGTCCGCTCGGGGCGACGACCGAGTGATCAATGATTTTCGTCGTTGGACATTTCTGCTTCTTAGCTCACCGGGTCTGCTTGACGCACGCTCAGGCGAGACCAGGCTCGGCCAGAAACGGCTGTATCGTAAGCGGGATGTCTGATTGATCTCGCGATCGATCGCCTCGGCAACTCTGTTGAGGCAATCTCATGACAGTCAAGACAAGACCAATCTCAATCCGTCTCGCAGCGAGCGAGATAGAACAGATTCGTGCACGCGCTCACGGGCTTTCAGCAAACATCACCGGCGTCGCCCGCGACCTGATCCGTACCGGACTTGCCGGCGGGGACAACAAGGCGCTCGCCGATCGGTTGATGCGGATTGAGCGTCGGATCGCCGCGCTCGAGCAGCAAAGCCAGGAAACGTACGCGCGGGTTGAATCGACCGACAAGGCGGCGCGCGACCTGCTTGCGATGTTCGAGGCCTTACTGAAGGCCTTGACAGGCGAGGGCTCCGGGAGGTCCGCATGACCCGGCGTTTGCGGATCATTTGCTTTCTCGCTGCGATGGGCTGCTTTGGCATTGCGGCGAGCATCTCGTATCTCGGGTTCGAGGTCTGGCCGCCTAGCGCCACGTTGGCGGACGGAAGGAACGCCGAATTCAGGCCAGCAGACATCCAAATCTGCATCAAAGGCCGTGGCCTGGCCTGGCTGGGAGACCGCTCCGGCGATGCCTATTGGCAGGCTTGCCGAGACTGGCTCACGCAATATCAAGCTCTGACCGGCTTCGAGCTTCGTTTCTGGAGCGTGATCGGCGCCAGTCTTGCGGGCCTACTGGCGCTGTTCGGGTTTGCGCTCAGCCTTCGACTGGATTCGGTTTCGCTCAAAGTCCTTCGCGGAGCACGGCTGCAAACCGACCGCCAAGGCTTGAAGGCGTTCGCCCGGGCGGCCGCTGCGGAGTGTCAGGTCCATGGCAAGGGCGTTGAGTTGATACCATCTGTGCCGTTTGGGCGCGAGCGGGAGGTCCGGCATTTCCTGATCGTGGGCAGCGTCGGCGGTGGCAAGACGCAGACCATGCTTCACTTGATCAATGAAGCGCTCTCTCGCGGAGATGGCCTTCTGGTGCTCGACACCAAAGGCGACATGATGGGCGGACTCCCAGCCGACGGAGACCCCCTTCTCGTCGCGCCACATGATCGGCGATCTCTGGTCTGGGACGTGGCAGCCGACTGCAGTATCAAGCAAGACGCCCGCGAACTCGCTGCCCGCTTCATTCCGCCAAGCTCGGACCCGATGTGGTCGCAGGCCGCGCAGGAGATCTTCGTCGCCTGTCTTGTCCATCTACAGGCGACCAGGGGTAAGGATTGGAGTTGGAGTGATCTGGAACGGGTCGTGACCGCCGATGTCGATAAGCTTGCCGGCTTCGCCAAGGATCACAACCCGAATGCGCTGCGACTGCTCGACCAGCCCGACAGCAAGACCACTCTCAGCATCCTGACCACCTTCCAGACCCATATGCGCATCGTCTCCATCCTGGCGGAGGCCTGGTCTGATCCATCAGCCCGCCGCTTCTCGATTCGCAGCTGGCTGCATCACCCAACGCGGTATCGCCCCCTGATCCTGCAGCACGACCCGGGCTATCCCGAGCTGTCGCGGATCTGGATCGGCAGCATCCTCGGCCTGCTCGCCTCGGCGGTGGGAAGCCCGACCCTCGCCGAAAGCCGCGAGCGGCGAGTCTGGCTGTTCCTCGACGAATTCCCGCAACTGCCGCCGATCAAGCAGTTTCCGACCTTCCTCGAGCTCGGCCGCTCCAAGGGCGTGGCGGTCGTGATCGGAGCCCAGGACACGGCTCAGATCCGCTCCGTCTATGGTCAGGACCAGGCCAAGTCCTGGTTCGGCATGACCGGCACCAAGATCATCACCCGGATCAACGCCAGCGAAGCGGCCGAGGACATCAGCCGGCTGATCGGCGAGCAGGAGGTCGAACGGCGCACGAAGAGCTCAACCCATGCGGGCGGCAAGACCAGCGTCACCGAGAGCACCCAACGCGAAATGCGCCGGGTGATCACGGCATCCGAGCTTGGCTCCCGTCTCGGTCCGACCAAGAGCGGCGTGCGGGTCCTGTTCATCGGACTTGGCGAGGACGTCTACGAGTTGGAGCTGCCCTATCTCAAGCTGCGGCAACTTCGGGAGCCGATCATGCCGGCGGATTGGACCCGGCCCTTTTCTGACGAGAGGCTCTCGCGACAAGACGGCCAAGAGGCCGGTCCAACTCCAACGCCACCATCAGCTCGCCTAACGAAGGATTTGGCGGCACAAATCCTCAAGCGGCGGGAGTGAGCCATGGTGGCGTCCATCTCAGCCCGCGGGAACGCGGCTTCCGCTGCGCGCTACTACAGCCACCTGCAGCGCGACGACTACTACAGCCGGGACGGCGAGCCGCCCGGCCGCTGGGCCGGCAAAGGGGCCAAGCGGCTCAGCCTCGACGGGCCGGTGACGCAAACCGAGTTCGACTCTGCGCTGCGCGGAATCGATCCCAAGACCGGCGAGCGGCTGACACAGCTCGGCGGCCGCGGCCGCGAGCAC
Organism: Bradyrhizobium sp. SZCCHNS3052; assembly: GCF_032484495.1. Taxonomy (NCBI): domain Bacteria; kingdom Pseudomonadati; phylum Pseudomonadota; class Alphaproteobacteria; order Hyphomicrobiales; family Nitrobacteraceae; genus Bradyrhizobium; species Bradyrhizobium sp. SZCCHNS3052. The sequence continues at coordinate 14,876 of NZ_JAUETB010000025.1, forward strand.
GCGGCCGGCTGGGACATGACCTTCAGCGCGCCCAAATCGGTCTCGGTGCTCTGGGCGCTTTCCGAGGCTCCCGAGCGCCAGATGATCGCCCAGGCCCATCGGTCGGCCGTGCTGGCGGCTTCCGCTCAACTGGAAGCGACCGCCGGCTGGGCCAGGCGAGGCCCGGCCGGCGCTACCCGAGAGCAAACGGCGGGGCTGCTGATGGCCCAATTCGATCATCACACCAGCCGCGAGTCCGACCCGCAGCTGCACACCCACACCTTCGTCTTCAACCTCGCCCCACG
>NZ_JAUETB010000026.1:0-8444 GCF_032484495.1 Bradyrhizobium sp. SZCCHNS3052
ACGCTGGAGGACGAGAACACGCGGCTCAAGCGGCTGCTGGCGGACGCCATGCTGGACAATGCAGCGCTGAAGGATCTGCTGGGAAAGAAGTGGTAACGCCTGCGGCGAAGCGGAAAGCTGTCGTACATCTCGTGGGTGTTCACGGGATGAGCGAACGGCGGGCGTGTAAAGCCATCGGATGTTGCCGCATGACGGTCAGATATCAGACGAGCCGGGCCGATGATGCCGGGCTGCGGCAGCGCATGAGGGCGATCGCTCATGAGCGCCGCCGCTTCGGCTATCGTCGCCTGCACGTCCTGCTCAAGCGGGAGGGCTATCTGGTCAATCACAAGAAGCTGTTCCGGCTGTACCGGGAGGAACGGCTCACGGTGCGCCGCAGAGGTGGCCGCAAGCGGGCCCTCGGCACACGAGCTCCGATGACGGTGCCGCTGCTCCCGAATGATCGCTGGTCGCTCGACTTCGTGTCGGATCAGATGACCGACGGCCGGCGATTCCGCGTCCTGACCGTGGTCGACGACTGCACCCGCGAGTGCCTGGCGCTGGTGACCGACACCTCACTCTCGGGCGCCCGGGTCGCCCGAGAGTTGGACCGGCTGGTCGCCAAGCGCGGCAAGCCCAAGATGGTCGTGAGCGACAACGGCAGCGAACTCACCAGCAATGCCATCCTGACATGGGCTGATCAGAGCCGCATCGCCTGGCACTACATCGCACCGGGGAAGCCCATGCAGAACGCCTTCATCGAGAGCTTCAACGGCCGCCTGCGGTATGAACTGCTGAACGAGACGCTGTTCACCTCGCTCGCCCAGGCCCGCGTTGCGCTCCGATCCTGGCAGGCCGACTATAACGACGCTCGGCCGCACTCCCAGCTCGGATGGAAGACGCCATCCGAGTTCGCCGCCACCTACAATCCGCGTCGGGATCTGGCGCTGCGCTATGCCGATAGCTCCGCGCCAGCTCCCGCCGCTACGACCGCCCGGATGGGCACATCCAACCGCCCGAACGAACTCAGATCTGGATAAATCTTGGGGGCAAGGTCAGCGAGGTTCCGCCGAGAGTTCGCAATCGTTAGCCAGTCTGATCCCCCGCTTGAGAGCGTCTGGTGCCTGGAGCGTTATTGTACATTCCAGTTTTCGCAAGCAGGGCAACAACCTCCTTCCTTTTTATTGCAGTGTGAACCAGGATCGATAGCTGCCCGGTCTGCGACAACCATTCCAAAAATCTCTGCACCGCGAGACGGGTCGCATGCTCGTCCGAACAGTTCGCTATCAGAACGAACTGCACGGCCTGAATCGGATCGACGACGTAGGTGCCGAAGGGGGCGGGAACTACGGTCGCATTCGGATACCCGAGCATGCGCTGCGCCTGGCTTTCGGTCGCTGCTTTGTGGCAAGCGATCACATGGACCGGCCCGCCGTGGACTTTCTTCAGTCGAACGACGTCAGTATGGTCTCGAAGGTGCGGCTGACCGACGAATTCGCGAGCAGCCGACACGGATAGCGAATCCGGAATCGCCGCCGGTCTGCAGAGGATAGTGCGGCCATCCAGTTCGATCTTGCATGTGCCCGCATCCAAACGGCCGCCGAGCGCAGCTGCGACGGCGTTCCTCATACGGCCGGCCCGCTCCGCATAGCCGAGCCTTCTCCAATCCAGAGCTGGCCCCAGATAGCCGCGTCCCCGGCCTCCTGCCAGAACGCCTTTCTGGGCCAGCTCGACGGTGCGTGTGGTCACGGCGCGTCTGATCGCATCTTTGAGTTCGCGGATGCTGGCAGGTCGCGCACCGAAGACGTTCTCCCGTTCGATCCTCTCCTGGAAGGACTTGTGATGAGCTCCAGAAGGCGCCGCCGGTGAACTGCGTTCGAAAATGTCGACGACAGTCACCTTAGATGGAGAGGCGGCGAAGGCGGCCTGGAATTCTGCATCGCATATTCCGACGGTCGCAAGTTCACCTTTTCCCTTGAAGCCGGCATTTCCATTGAACAGCATGAGGAAGATGTCGCAGTCGCGCGCTTGGCGTACGCATTCTTCCCAGGAATTCAGATCGGCGGAGACGCCTGCCTCTTCATGAATCCAGACTTCATACAGTCGGCTACCGAGCATTTCGGCGCTTTCGATCTCCTTCTTCATTTCGACGCGGAGATCGGTCAGTCGAATGGCGTCTTTGCTCCGTAGCGGAAACTCGTCATTGCAGCGGCTCGAGATCATCACGCGCAACTTCGAGGACTTCGCCACCGCGCTCTCCCAACTTTCATTCCCGAGACTACGGAAACCTCAAGCGTTCAGCCATGCCGATAGTTCGGTCGCGACGTTCTTTTCTTGGTTGTACACCATAAACACCGGGGTCGGATGCCCCTCAAACTTGCCGAAGACGACCCGGTCGTAGATCCCGAGGTACTCCCGCTCCGCCCACCTGTGGTCTGCGGCCGTATCGACGCTCGGGAAGATCGCGGTATTCGCGGGAGTCTTGTACCCGTCCGCCAAACCAAGCTCCCATGGCATCCACCTACTATCCTTCGAATTCATCGTGGTGAGAAGGAGGAATTTGCGCGATTGACGGATCCTGTTCTTGAGGATTGTCGCAGTCTCCCGCGATGTGGTCGGCGGCAGCGATTCGTCTTTCTTGTCCACGTACACGACCGCCCCGTGCCGCTCGAGGATAGCTATTACTCCGGGCAGGATGTCTGCGTCCTTTGTCGAGTGGCTCAGGAAAGTCGAACCTTGAGGAGACCGGGCCTGAGCCTTTCTGACGATCGAGACTTGCTCGTTGAGCGTCCCGGCATTCCTGCGAAGAGTATCCCTCGTGATGTATTCAACCATTTCGCTCCATTCTGCGCCTGGTGTTCAGGATCAAACGACCGGATTTCGAGTTTGCGCGTTCTACGATAGTGGCAAGGGATGCCGGATTGTTTCGCAGATCATACCACCAGACCCATTCGGCATAGCCGCTATCAATGTTGTCCTGCAGTCGGTCCGGCTTGGCGGTGCCGCCGTTGGAGAAGACCTCGATGGTCGGCAATAGCACGGCCACCAACCCCATCTGCTGGGACAGCGATGCTTCGATCTCCCAATCGACGTAGCGTCGCCTGGGTGTGTCACGACCGCAGAGCACGATCGTGCAGGAGCTCCCCGTCAGATGTTTTTCGCGAATGCAGCGCATGATGTAGGCGAAATCGGCGCTGTCAATCCTACGTTCCAGAGAGGTATCGGTTATGGCTTCGAATCCGTCATGGAAGACCGACGAGAAATCTTCGTAGTATGCTTGGTCGGCTCGATGGTGATAGCTCACGAAGACTCGTCTGCGCTGCGGCTGATATGGAGCAAAGGGATTGGCCATGCGGTCAGTATCTCCCGGAAAACGGAGGACTTTAAGCACTTTGTCCCGATTTGGCACCTGAGGATTGCCCTAGGTGACCCGCAATGTCCAGTCGGTCGGTGCAGACCGCAACGCAACGGCGCCTCCTCCATCAACCTCGCGATTGGGCGCCGCCGGTTCGGTTTTGCCGACCGACGAAAACTAGCACCGAAGATAGCTCGGCATCGTGGTCAGCTCAGGCTCCGAACGGCTCCAACATATTTTCGGCGAGTTGCCGAAACCATTCCTGCACGGTGGCAGGATGCGTGTTGCTCGTCATCAGGGCAGGAGAAAATGTGCCCTCTGCGACATGGACGCCAAGTTGACGATAGGCTTCGAACTGCTCCTCGTCGTAGAATTGGTCCAGCGTCGACTGGTGGGGAAATTCCGGATGGAGGAGGCGGTACCTCTTCAGAAGCTCGGCCTCGTTGCCCGTCAGGGAGAGCTTCAGGTACAGCATCAAGCCTATGCCCGGCGGCCGTCCGTCCAGCGTTTCTGGGTATATCACCCGAAAAAGCTGGACATGCGTCTTGCTGAAACGCGACTTCGGGTCCGGCCTCATGTCGTCGAGCCGAGGCTCTACGCGGATGCCAAGATCTATCTGCGCGTGTCGAACGAGGGTGAGCTGTCCGTGGAATGTGCTTTCCGGATCGGCTTCACCGTCGACGCAGACGATGAACTTGCATCGGCGTCTGAGAAGCTCGTAGATCCCCATGTTTTCGATGTGACCGCCGTCGGAAATGTTCAACCAGGCGTGCTTTTCTGTCATGCCTATCCCGAACATCTCGCGCACAAGACAGATGAAGCCTGGAAAGTTCCAGAAGGTCTGCTCCTTCGGGTTCGCGATCCAGTAGCCCAATCGGATGTTCAGCAGGGTCATTATAGCGGACAGCGTCGGCTTCGATCCCAAACCCATGTGCGGCGATGCTGCTGCACCGGAGATCGCCATAGCTGTCGCCAGATCGACCTCCGAATTCTTTGCCACCCAAGCTTTCGACCGGCTGTACCGAACGGCCTTCGAACCCATCCAATGCTGGGAGAAAAGGAAGAAGTCCGCCTTCCGGTCCCGCAATACGAGGCGCGTGCTGGACGGCAGATTCACTGCGGCGTTTATGAGATGATAAGGAGCTTTCTTGCTGCCGTTCAGTGAGGTGAGCGGCAGCGTCGGGCCGCCCGTTTTCGGTCTGACGAAGGTCGCCGCCAGCGCGTCGCGGTACAGTTTGTGCGGTCCCGTCAGATTGACATCCAGACCAAGCAGCGAAAAAAGCAGCGACAGAAGAAACAGACAGCCCAGCACGGCAGTGCCGCAGAGGTAGTGGACGGGATTGTACCAGGGTGCCTCCGAATCCATCGGCATGCGACCCAGCTCCCGAAGCAGGTAGAAGACGGCGACTGCGAGCAGCGGGACGACGAGGCTGGCCGCGTACAGCGCAATGCGAAGGAAGTTCTTCCGAAACGTCTCGCTGCGGAACACCGGCATAAATCGGGCCACGGCTGGTCCGGCGAGCACGGACAGAACAACGGCGCCGGATATCTTCGAGTTCAGAAGTGCGTCGAACTTGAGAAGCCCCCACTCGATCGCGGCAACGATCGCAAACGCCAAAGCGGCCCCAGCGCTGATCGCCACCACGATCGCTCCGGATCGAGCGTTCGTGCCGGCTCGAAGTGAGAAACCGGATATGTAGATCGCGACCAATGTCACGATGGAAAGGCCTATGGCGGCCTGCGACCAGATTTGCGAAGGTATTGCGTCGCCTAGATAGATGAAAAGCAAAGCAAGGAATGAAAGGAAACATAGTGGCGCGATCCAGTTCATGATCATCCCGGACAAAGTGCCGGTGATCATGATCCATCGCTGCCTGAGGTTGACGGCACTCAGATACTTGGCGTTCTGGCGAACGTGACGGACGGCGTCCGTATCGGGGCCATACGGTTTCGCCAGTTCTTCGAACGATCCGCCGGAGCCTATCACGGAACTGACTAACGATCCCGTGTAGCCGCCGCCGGAGACCGTGGAGAGATAATCGAAATCCTTCATCAAACCGCGCTCGGCGAGTACCTGGACGACGCCGAGGCAGAACGTCGCCGATCGGATGCCGCCTCCCGAGAGCGCCAGGCCAATGGCATCGAAGTCGTTGGGAGTTAGATTCGCCAGCCGGCGACGGGCGAAGATCTCCGCTGCTTCGTCAGCATTGATGCACTTTTCGGGAGAACAGCCACCGTCTGGACGCGCGATGCCCTCGTCCTGCCCGAACTTGACCGGAAGAAATGCGGCTTGGACTTGCGCGGGGCTCAGCACTTCCGGTCCTTGCTCGTCCGGAATGACCTTCCCGTAAGCCAACATCTGCAGATTTTCGGCGAAGGCGACAAGCTCTCCGCGGACCTGGGCGAGATCGACCCGGAAGTCGTTTGCACCGTCTCGCGAATCCAACAGCCCGGCTTCCTTGGCGCGGTGCCACTTGGCGGTCATCGGTCGGAGCACGACGTTCAGCATGGTGGTCGCGATCTGAGCGAACTCTCGGCAGCCCGGATTGTCTTTGATGGCCTTGCGCGCCAGGCCGAAGATTTCCCAGAGGCTTTCCAGCGCCCTTGCTTCGACCCCGTACTGGTAGGGCAGCTTTTGCGTCGAGATCCTGGTTCGTAGCTCGGTCAGCAGATCGTGCGCGGCTTTTTGGTCCGGCGACAACCTGCCTGGCTCGCCGAAACCGCTCCCGCCCTTCTCTTCGCTCACTGATATGCCTCCTGTGCCCGCTCGAAGATTGGAGGATAGACCAAGCGTAGTCCAGTCTGACCATGAGAGGGCCTAGGGACAACCCTTAAAAGCCTTGCGCCGACCAGCCGGCGTCACGTTGCCATAGCCTGTCCTGTCGCGATCTCGTACGCCGGGTGCGTCCTCATTGCGGTTCTCGTCGACAAGGAGGAACGCCGCCATTTACCTCGCCTACCATCGCGGAAAGCAAGCGGGGGAGGCAGAGGAGCCAAGTTGCGCGCGTCTTCGGAAGAAGATCAAGGGTGAACAAGTTATCCAGTGCTCGGCGAAACATCGACCTTTCCGGGTGAGGGCGATCGCACGCCAGCCGAACGGAGCCACGGCGAGCCTTACGTCGGCTTCACGGCCACGACCGACCCATTCAGTCGCCGCCGTCGCACGTGTCGAGCGTCGATCAGCCCGGCGCAGACGTTCCGCGAAGCGCGCCGTCCGCGGGCCACCCGAAGAGGTTCTGGTGCTCGATATCGTCGGCACGAAGATTGTAGCGATCGTCCAGGAATGCCTCCAACGTCTTTTCGTCCTCCATCGCGGGCGGCACGCCCAATATCCAAGATTGCAGGTATATGCCTTGGTAGACGTGCCGGTTTGCGGTCCGGCGCAAATAGATAGGTGGCTGCCGGAGGTTCGAGGCCGCTCCACGGCCGTTGCTCCCGCGCGTACACCCAGAGCCGCCCAGTCTTGGTTCGTCCGCGGCCAGGATCTAGCACCGGGATCGGCGCATAATCGGCAGACAGATGGCTGGAGGCGAACACGTTCTTGCACAGCCGTTTGTGCAGAGCCTCGAGCCACCAGCATGCGCCGCCAACCCAGCCCGCGAGCGTCGAGGGGCAGAGATCGGCGCCATGACGATCGAAGATCAGCGACTGCCGATAGAGCGGCAGGTGATCGCAGTATTTGCTGATCAGCACGTGCGCGAGCAGCGCCGGCGTCGCCAGACCGCCAGCGATCAACCGCTCGGGCGCACCGGCTTGCACGACCTTGTTGCAGGCGCGGCAGGCGTATTTGGGTCTGGTTGTGCGCACGACGCGAAGCCGAGCTGGTACCCAATCCAGCATCTCGCTGACGCTCTCACCAATCAGATGGAGAGCGCCGCCACAGCAGCCACAGATCCGGCCTTGTACGTCAAGCAGAATGTCTTCGCGTGGCAGATGATCGGGCAGCTTACGACGTCGCGGCGGAGATTTGGCTTCCGGTGTGACCTTCGGTTGCGCTTCCTCGACGCGCCCGATGTCGCTGTCGAGATCCTCCAGACCGAGTGCAAGCTGGTCGGGATCGATGCGCTCGGAGCTGCGGCCGAACTGCATTCGCTGCAGCTGTTTGATGATGGACTTGAGACGCTCGATCTCGGTGTCGCGATGGTCGATCGCAGCGGCAATGTCGCGCACCAGGCGCTGCAGAAGCTCAGGATCGGAGGGGAGATTGGTGAGATCGAGCTGCATGTCCGATGGTACTCGAACACGCTGATTCGTAGAAGAATCGCAACTCAGTTCAGCACCGGCTTTTGCAGATCATCCTGCAATCGCAGGTTTCCAGACGCGCTCTGGCGCGCGCCAATCGATGCCTTCGATCAGCATCGCGAGCTGCGCCGGCGTGAGCGTGATCGAGCCATCATAGCCGCCATCACCGGCCACACGAAGCCGCCTTGGTCGATGCGTTTTGTGAACAGACAAAGCCCGTTTCCGTCGCAGAACAGGACCTTCAGGATCGATGCCTTTTTGCCGCGGAAGGCAAGCAGATGACCGGAGAACGGATCCTTCTTCAGCGTGTCCTGCACCAGCATTGCAAGCCCGTCCATGCCCTTGCGCATGTCGGTGTAGCCGAGCGCCAGGTGCACTTTCACGCCTGCAGGAACGAACATCATTGTGCGGCCTCTTTGCTCTCGATCTGCGCTCGCACGGCATCCGGATCGCTGCTGGCGGCAGCGAAGACGCGCCGTCCATCATGGAGGTCAACGGCCATCATGCCCTCCGGTGGACGTACGAGATCGCGCAGGGCGCGTGCAGCGGGCATGTCGTCGGGCAGCACGACACAGGCGAGCTTGGAGCGCGTCTTTTGCGCGATGCCGAACTGTGCGCGCCAGCGGAACAGCAGCCCGGTGACAATCCCATGCTTGCGCGCGACGGCAGAGACCTTGGCGCCCGGCAACTCAGTTTCCCTGGCGATCGCGAGTTTCTCTTCGTCGCTGAAGAAGCGCCGGGCCGGCGTTTTGGGCGCGGCTGGATCGCCGATTTCGGCGGCTGTCAAGCGGGTTCGGGCTGTGAGTTCCTAGCACTAGTGCTAACGGCCGGACGGGCGGAGGGATGAAGATGGGCGCGCCAGTCGATC
>NZ_JAUETB010000027.1:0-4683 GCF_032484495.1 Bradyrhizobium sp. SZCCHNS3052
CTTCAGTCCCGCCAATTAGACAGACTGAATCACCGATATCTCTGCGCCGCAACTGGCGACTTTTTCAACGAAATCGGTCAAAGACTGAAATTCTCATGCCGAGTAGATCTCTTCTGCACAACCTCGAATAACCGACCTGGCATGGCCCTGACGGCTTTTCTCTGCCGGGCCATGGGCTATCCTCCGAAATGGGGTGGCGCTATGGCCGGTGCACCTCAGATAACAGGCGACTTGCCGCAGCGCCGCAAGTCGGCAGCCATGGGCCAAAGGCAGACCAACCAAGCGCGACGTAGTGAGACTTACCCGGTTTGTAGGTCGGATCGAAAGAACCGAACCACTCGATCTATCGCGTCGGTTGTCGCGGGATCGTTATCCGAAAAGTCGAAGCCATGATCTTTCCCTGGATAAACGACCTGTTCGGCTTGTGCTCCCACCGATTTTGCGAGTTTGACCAACGCCTCGCCTTGCGCAAGCGGAACGTTGTGATCAGCGTCGCCGTGAAGTTCGAGCAGAGGCGGCAGACGCTTCACGCGAGATACCATTTTGTTTGGCATCCCGCCGTAGAGCACGGCCAAAGCTGAGACTCGGTCGTCTCGCGCCGCAGCTGCCGCAGCCACGTAACCGCCGAGTGAAAACCCAAGCAGGCCGACCCGTCCAGAGCTATCAGGCCTTTCTAGGATGCCAGTCAGAGCGGAAGATACGCGGTCGGCCCATATATCGAACCGGTCCGTTCGATATGCTTCCCGCTCCTCCTGTGTGCTTAGCTTGTCCAGCACTTGTTCGTCTGCGTGGCTGTAGTAGCGGATCAGGTAGGCATCAATGCCTGCCGCAGTCAAAGCATTAGCATAGCGCTCATAGGCACGCGGCTTAAGTTCAATGCCCCTCGCGCCATGCAGGACTACGACTCCTGGCCGCTTTCCGGTTGACTCTGGACTGTAGCGCTTCAGGGCGATGGAGCCCTCCACACTCATCGCAGTAAGCTCCTCAGGAGGTGCTGCGAACAGAGGGCGCGAGGTCGCCACGAGCGTTAGCCCGCCCACGAAGTATCTTCGGTTGATCACTGCGTAACCCCCGGCTTGAAAATGGCCCTTGACCAGCATCGGGATACCATATTGCCATGTCGTGGCAATGGTCCGCTTCGGGTCAAAGACTGAAATTCTCACGCCAAGCAAATCTCTTCTGCACAACCTCGAATAACCGACATGGCATGCCCCTGACGGCTTTCTCTGCCGGGCCTATAGGCGATCCTTCCGGAACGGGTTGGCGCTATGGTCGGTGTATCCCAGATAACTGCCGACTTGCCGCGGTGCCGCAAGTCGGCAGCCATGGGCCAATAGCGGAAGTGCAGCGGACAGCCACAGCGAGCGGCATCGGCCTTTGATGTGCAACCGATACTGTCCTAAGTCCTCTCAGCTATGGCCGATAGAATGCTGTCGCGCGTCTCTTCAGGCGTCTTACCCTCCGTGTAGACCACGATTTTTGCAAGATCATAGTTCGAGTGGTGCCGGATGAAGTGGGCATTGACGTCGAACTCGCCTGGCGGAGGACTGCCGCCCCTTCGAGTGTGCAATATCCTGAGAGATTCTTCTGGATCAGGCGACGGCAGCAACAAAACAACGTTCGAAAATGGTGCTACCGCCCTCCGGACGCGCTCAAACAGTCCGGCATCTTCAAATACAGAATGCCCAGCGCCAAAATCAATGACGCAGTCATGATGATCAGCCAGCAACCGTTCCACGGCGTGAGCCTCAAAAGGCTTCCAATAACGGTAGATCCCCGCAAATCCCTCGTTTTCTCCAATCGCCCGCTGTCTTTCAGCATCGTAGCCAATCTCGCGATAGTAGTCCCATCGGACCTGATCCATCGACAACTGTGGCAGACCAAGCGATGTTGCGAGCAGTTTACCTTGCGTACTCTTGCCGACTCCCATTGGGCCAATCAGAATAACTTCTCTCCTCACATCGCTCTCCCCAACCTCGGGATAATGTCGCGCCTATCAATCCCAAACCGAATTTACTACGATCTATCTAGAGCGACGGCCTCCTGTCCGCTATGGGTCAAAGACTATGCGAATAAAGGCGCTGGGTACAATCATTGAATGGTCTGGTGCGGAGCTGACGCCTTCGGATTTCTATTCGGGCTTACTCGACTACTGGGACCATTGGCAGTCGATTGATCCGCGACTAGAAGACCATCATGCTACACTTTCGGCTGCCGCCGACGCCTTCGGCCACGACATCGTCAATTTGGCGACCTACTCGAACGAGATCTTGGCTTGGCTAGCGCCATCACGTATTCGGCAACCGCCATCTGTTGTTATTGTTGGTGGGATGACCGAAGCTTTCATATTCACTGTACGATCTGCATGTGACGTCATCGCCGCGGCCTTGGCGCAATATGCGTCGGAAAAGCCGGGGCAAGTGCCGCGAGATAGCTTGCGTGCCCTCATTCGGTGGTCGGAGCAGAATCCATCGCGGGTGCGTCCCTCCATTGGAGCAGTGCTATCATCTGACTTTAGGTGGTTCTGGAATCTTCGTAAGTTGCGGGACGCCCTGGGTCATCGCGGCGCGCACGCAAACATTCACTGTGACGGTCGCCAGTTCAACTTGTGGCTCCACGGTCCGGACGGATGGATCACACGTGAGCCGCTATTACCGCTGCTCGCGGGCCAACTGAGTCACCTCGCCGCATTTGCCGATCAATCCGCGCAGGCTATAAATGCGATAGTTGGATTCCCTGAGGATCGCTTGAAGAGCCGAGTCGTCAACGGGGTGCTGATCCCGGCGCTACATCAGTTGTTGGAGATTGCGAGCCAGTACTCTGAACCCTCTCCGTAAAATCCCGATCGTTGCCTGTTTTCGCGGTAACAGGTGTGTCGGCTTTGGGTCACGAGCTGCCTTCCCGAACGAGCTAGCGTCACGGCCTGTGTACCTCAGATAGTTGCCGACTTGGTGCAGCGCCGCAAGTTGGCAGCCTCCGGGGCCATTCAGGGCACGGTCGGGCGGCCCAGTCACGTCCGCAATTCGCCCATAGCCGACCTTCCGGGTGGGGTGCATCGACGGCTGCTTCTTCCCCATCAGCGAAGTGGCGAGCCGCCGGGTTGAGGTCCGCTCTGGGGTGGTCAACGGACCAGAATTGCTCAGGTCGGATTTTCACATTTTGACCCAGAGCGGACAATAGCGAACGAGCTACTGGGATGCGCCTTCCACCAAAAGAGAAAAGAGATTCCATCCGCGTTGATATACGATCTCAGGTCCAGATGGCGCTGCTATCATTGTTTACGTTCGACACGTCTCTGAAGCTTCTTCGCTCCGAGCGGCACCGTCGCGGAGAAAGGGGGCGGTTGCGGGTCCGGAACGAGATTGTTGAAGTCGGCCAGGCAAGTAGCTTGCTGTGTCTTTGTGCCTGCGCGCATGAGCTTGCCATTAGCAGCGTGAACCAATCTGCCTCGCTGATCTCGGCCGGTCCACTCGGCTCCCGAAATTTCTTGGGTCGATCGATGTAAAGGTGCGAGATCGGTCTTTCTGGCAAAACTCGTGTCAGACGCAATAAAGCTGACATTGATCCCGGTACCCGGATGATTTGGATGTGCTGCTACCGGGTAAAATCTGAGGACAACGCTTCGATTATCTGTAAATCGTCCTCCGCCGCCATACGTTGTTCCCTGGGGCCACAGGCCAAGAGCATGAAGCCACGGACTCCTGCTGATCGAGCTCCATGCATCGGTGTAGTCCGTTCTCAGGCCACGACCTTTGTGGATGAACGACAGCAGCAATTCGCCATCAGGCGAAAGATCACATTTTTCTGGATAGATGCGCCCTTTCAGCCAGGCGCCCGGATAGAACTTATCGCCCTTGGTGTCCCAGCGAATGATATGAAACCAGTCCGACGGACCCCGACGGAAGATGACGGCTTCATGTGCTTCACGCGCAAATATCACAAAAAGACGAGGGGCGACTTTCTTCTGAACCACATTTGCACCCGCAGGCAGAGATCGAAGTCAAATCCCTATGGAGTTGCTCAATGCCGCGAGGAGTATCAAAGTGGCACTATCTTGTGAATACGCCCAATCGGCGCTGGTCCTCAAGGCCTTAAGAGACTGTGAATGTCCGCTTATGGTCGATTCCGTTGAAAAAGTAGGCTGTAGTTTCGTCGTGAACGACTGCCGTTTATCGGATGAGTTGGCTTGGTGGGGGTCACGCGGGCGTCGGTGCGGGCATCGGGATCAGCTTGGCCATTTTGCGAAGGTTCTGAGCGGCTGCAGCGAGGATGAACTCGTCGCGTGCGCCGTTCGGCCCTCTTAGTCGCAGGCGATCGAGCTTGAGAATGCGCTTGAGATGCGCGAACAGCATCTCGATCTTCTTGCGGAGCCGGCGTGAAGTGCGGCCTTCCCGTGAGCTTGCGATCTCGCGTGCCATGTCGCGAGCGCCCTCGTAGACCGAGCGCGGCACTTTTCGGGCCGGGGTGTTGGGGCAACACCTGCTTCTGAGAGAGCATGCTTGGCAATCGTGCTTGCTCGCACGGTAGAGGACCGTCGTATCGTTGTTCACCAGCGTCCCTGTAGTGGTGAGGGTTTTGCCAGCGGGGCAGCGATAGACGTCCCTGCTATGGTCGTAGGTGAAGGCCTCACGCGAGAAGGTCCCGTCGGTGCGGGCCGACTTGTCGAAGACGGTCACGTGCGGC
>NZ_JAUETB010000028.1:0-3290 GCF_032484495.1 Bradyrhizobium sp. SZCCHNS3052
TGGGGTGGCGCTTTGGCCGGTGTACCCCAGATAACAGGCGACTTGCCGCAGCGCCGCAAGTCGGCAGCCATGGGCCACTTGCGGCCATTCTGATCCGCAGCGATATTGTGGGTCTCCTGAAGCATATGTGGCCGGGGACCAATCGTGATACTGCCCTTCAAGACGGTGGACGTCTTTACAGGAACTCGTTTCCACGGCAATCCACTTGCTGTGGTGCTGGATGCCGGGCGCCTCTCCACTTCTCAGATGCAGTCCATTGCACGCGAGTTCAATTACTCTGAGACCGCCTTCGTGTGTCCCCCACAGGATCATCATAACACGGCGGAGGTGCGGATATTCACGCCCACCGTTGAAGTCCCCTTCGCCGGTCACCCAAATATCGGCACGGCTTTTGTATTGGCCTCGTTTCCCGAATATGCCGACAAGGACGTACTTCATTTCGAAGAGCGCGCGGGACTTGTTTCGACGCGCATTATTCGTAGCCAAGGGAAAGTTGTCCGCACAGAGCTTACTGCTCCGCAAACACTTTCCGTCTCATCGAAGTTCGGAGCCGACGCAATCGCTGATTGCCTCGGGCTTGATGCGACGGATATTTGTGTCGAGCGCCATGGTCCGGTCATCGCATCTGTCGGACTGCCCTTTCTGATCGCAGAGGTTCAGTCCCGCGAAGCATTGGCCAACGCCACCCCCCGCGCGGCCGCTTTTGCGCGGTATCTTCCGAGGGACGGCGCTGATGCCATTTACATCTATACCCACGACGTCGCGCCGAAAGATGGACAAGACATCAATCTATCGGCACGCATGTTCGCACCATGGGACGGTCTGCCAGAAGACCCGGCAACTGGTAGTGCTACGGCGGCTGCCGTCGTTCTGGCCTGTCAGGCAGGCGCAGAGTTTCCCCGAATTGGTCCGGTGCGTGTCGCACAAGGCGTCGATATGGGACGGCCGTGCTTGGTCGAGGTTCTAGTGGACGGCCAAGCGAGTGACCATCCGACCGTACGCGTTGGCGGCGGCTGCGTCGATGTCATGGAAGGAACAATCAAACTCTAGCGGACGATTGTCTATGCCGCGACCGGGTGCCAATGTCCGAAGTGGGTCAAGGACGGCTGTCGGCGGCAGGCGGACGACACAGCCGGACTTCCCCCAGCTCCGGAAATGCCCCGTGCGGCCCGGCACTTACGTTCCGGGCCAACAGCAGACCTTCCGGCGTGCCATGTAACTGGGTCGCGCCCTGCTTCCACTGGATGGTCAGTTGGTCAACCCTGCTTCACCACTTCCAGCATTTCGCTGAAACCGGGCGCCGCTAACCCTGTGATGAAGGCCGTGAGCGACATCTTCGCAAATGCGTAAGCCACATCAGGTGAGCCAGACGCCAAACGTCCCTCCGCTACGGCGGCGCGAAATTCTATGGGTGTCATTCCTGCAAGATCTTCGTTGGATGCCGACCGGTGCAGTGTCCCCAAAAGGCTATCGAGAACGATGCAACCGTAGAAGAGTCGCGTAAGCAGTCGAATAACGCTCAGTCGAGCGCGCAAGCGGCGATCGGGGACTGCACCAAACGCCGTCTCCAGTAAAATTGCCTCAAGCTCCGCCGATTCCGCCACTTCGATGGTCAGAATCGCCAGGTCAACCAGCGGATCATTTCGCCAAGCGAGTTCCCAATCGACAAGCCAAACGTGCTTGCCGTCGAAGAGGATATTTCGCACGTTTGGGTCATTGTGGCTTGAAACCAATGAGGACGAGTCCCACGGAAGCGCTGCGCGAATCAGAGCAAGCCCCTCAGCGTGACGGTCCAACTGACCGGACGCGAAGCGTCCTGACTTTACGAGTTTAATCATGATGTTCTGAATCAGCTCTGGATAATCGAGCATGATCGGAAACGGTGGACTCGACTGTAGCTGCGCCGTGAGCTTGCCGAGAGCGCGTACCGCTCCTGCGAGTCCGTCAGGATGCTGCGCGAGTGGTCTGTTTGGTACAAAATCCATAACCGACAGGCCGGTCGCCGCATCTGAGTAGTGTACGGCAGGCGCAGCGCCGACCGCGGCGGCTGTGGTCATGCATGAAAGGCCTCTCTGGCGATCTTGGAGTGCGACGCGTTCAGGTTCGATCCGCAGCACATAATCTCGCTCTCTTACTTCAAAGCGAAGGATCAGCGCTCCCGAAACTCCGCCCTTCAGGGGCCGAAGAGCAGCTACATTCCAAGTACCGAACACGGTCTTAAGAGCAGCGCGCACGTCATCGAGGCGAGCTTCGGGTACTATTTTCGAGACGTGCATGTTCGTCCAGACGCTTGAACGGCGGCCGACACTATCGCGCGGGCTACCCAAGGCGGGCCTTCAGGCGAAAGCCCAAAGTCTCTGTTTAGGACGAAGTATCCACTGGCCCGCGGCCTCCATGCGTATCCTGAGGCTATCAAATTCAAACTCTAGCGGTCAAGCTACTATGCACTTTACCGACCAGCTTGTGTCTCAGAGACGTCTCAGTTGGGTCAAAACCAGCCTTATCGACCTGGGATGTGGCTTCTGCTCTGGCCCGGCGAGCCGATGTCCTTGACGCCGACCAGAGGTCTCAAACGGGCCAGTAGGCGACGCGAGTGCTCTCGTCTACAATGACGCAGACGCCAGATCTGCGTGGACCTTGGAGCCGGGCAATGAAGTCGTTGAGATGCCGATCACTACTGATTGCTGTCACCACGTTTGTGTTGATTTCGGGATGCGTGGCGGATGAACTCGTGGTTGTGCTCAGCAGTGCAAAAGCAGGTCACGATGAGCGAACAGGAAGGCCCATCCTGAACTTGATCTTCGCGGAGACGTCCAAGGAAACGCTGCGTATTCTTGGCAACAGCAATCTTGGTCAGCCGCTTGAGCTTCGTCTTGCGGGACGGACGCTTCTGACCCCGGTCATTCGAGAGCCCATGGAAGGCGGGACCTGGCAGATCAGTGATCGCGATTGGACGGATCAAGAAGTGATCGATCTGGCTAAACAACTCAACAATGCCCCGAAAGGGGAACTTGAAGTCCGGACGATGCAGCCACGGAAGTAGTCCGCTTCGGGTCCCAAGCCGCCTCTCGGTCCCGCCGTGGGTTACTTCCGGTTGTGCCCCGGGAGCTGACATCGCCCGCGTCGACTGGAAGTCCGGGATGGGCCGATTTCGTTGAAAAAGTCGCCAGTTGCGGCGCAGAGATATCGGTGATTCAGTCTGTCTAATTGGCGGGACTGAAGGTCATGATGGGGCATCGGCAAGTCGAACAGGCTGCGTTGTTCTATGAGTTCTCGCTGGAAAGGCACAT
>NZ_JAUETB010000029.1:0-3004 GCF_032484495.1 Bradyrhizobium sp. SZCCHNS3052
ATCCGGTTTTCACTCACGGCCAGGCCGTGTACCCATAAACCCTGCGGCGCGATGCGACTAAAGCAATGTCTGCTTTGTCCCTATAGCGACCGACTTCGTGCAGAACCGCAATATGTCGCGATGGGTCGATCGCGACGGCTTTGCCCGATCTCTGGCAGGTCCGGTCTACTCCCTCAGAGCCTCCATGCAGGCCATAGGCGGATTTCGTCGCGATGGGCCAAAAGCTGACTTCCGCAGACTGCGCGTGAAATTCGCCTTCGCGCCAACATTCGAAACGTGCTCTGAAGGATTCTTTATATGCCTTGTCCCTGCCGGTGATTAGGGACTGAGACCTTGTCCAGTCTCATTTCGAAAAGTACCCATATTCCGGAGACCTGTAGCTCGTCCGAAGGAAATGTTGGCGACGGGTGTTCCGGTCGAACTCCGCTGAATTGAACGTAGTTATCTCGATCTGCCAGATCAGCGCGAAGCGCCGGATCGACGTTGTAGGCGACGACGGCAACTTGATCGGCGACCTGTATTACAAATAAATCGACCTTGCCGCGCACCGTCTTCTTGATGAGCACCTTCCCGGTCCAATTACGCAGATTCCTTGGCATTTTCTCTTCCACACGACCATCGTAGCTGGACGAGTTGGTGAGAGTACTGTAGCTGCGGCCAGCGTTCCACGCACTCTGAAACGCTGCCTGGTCGGCTGGCACGGGCAGTGGACGGAGTTGAGGATTGAGATCGCATCCAGCTATCAACGAAGACAGCAAAATCCCAAAAAGGGCTCTCGGGCCAATAAATGTCATACGAGGCTCATAGGGTGCGTCAGAACTCCGGCGCCATCGGCCAAGGCCTCTAGGGGCATTCAGCGGAGTTGTCCGGAATACAAGTAAAGATTGCATGAATGCCAACGTCGCTGAACGAAGCTCACGTCGGCGCGGTGAACGGGACAGGAAGCCTTACGAAGCACATTTTGATAAGCCCGGTCGAGTTCATCGTCTTTGCGTTAGGGTTTGATAGGGTCGCTGTATCGCAATCAGCTCGAGGCCGATCCGGGCATCGTGATCAATCGCACCGGCAACAAAACCATGTCCGACGCCAATTCGGGTGCAGGTGCTGATGGACGTAACAACCTTCAACGCGTCAAGATCGGGTGTCCCCTTGACAACCCTGTCGACCCGAGCATCCATCACAGCCAAACGGCCGTATTTCTGAGAACTGATATCGGCCTCTCTGCCAACGATCGTCACCTCTACGATGACGGGCGCATCGAGCTCCGCAGGGATATGGTCGAAGAGCACGCCAGTCTGTGCGCTCGCCACCGCGCATGCCTCTGCTCGGTCGAATAAAAGACAAGCAATCAAGCAAAGCGCGCCGAGCCCTGTCATCTTCAATGTACGCACATTCGCACCCTGATCGCTAGTAATCGCGACACGATGCCAAGACTTCTCAAGGTCAGCAATGGGTCAAACACTGAGATTCTCATGCCGCGCAAATCTCTTGCACAACCTCGAATAACCGACATGGCATGGCCCTGACGGCCTTTCTCTGCGGGGCCATGGGCTGTTCTCCAAAATGGGGTGGCGCTATGGCCGGTGTAGCCCAGATAACAGGCAACTTACCGCAGCGCCGCAAGTCGGCAGCCTTGGGCCAGACGCTGACGTTTCTCACTCTGGGAGGCGGACGAACAAGTACAATACCGTACGCGACCACCGGCCATTTGCCGAACTTTCCGATAAACGGTGCTTGCTGCGACCCCACGCGCAAACTCCAATATCGCCGGTCGAAATAGAATGTGTGGCACGGCGGGGATTGAGTTGATTTCGCTACGAATGCTTGTTGGTCTGGCTCTAATTGTGACCTTGCTCTTTGTCGCCGCAGGCGCGGCGACATCGCTCCTTGTAGCTCATGGCGCTGAAGAGATCGCTGGATCTGAGCCGTATTGCATCCAGATTTCTGACGGGGCCTCCGACTACCGGCCCGCACGCGTATGGTTCGACCTGTCGATCTTCAAAATGAGGGCCAGGCACGATGGTCTGCTCTACATGCAGCACCACGCGATCCTCGTTGTCGGCGAACCCTCCAATGTGCGCCTATATCACTGGTCGTATCTCCACCGCGTCTTCGAGCCGGGCGTAATAAACGGGCATATTGAGGGTCGGGGGCCGGCGATTACCTGCCTGCAGGTGCGTGACTTCGTGGGTAAGCGGCTGGCACTGATCCCCGTGTCGCCGGACAGCTATTACATCAGGTATTCTGGAGGTGAGACATATCTCATCCCAACCGTCTGGCAAGCAGAGTGGAGCGGCGGGTCAAGCCCGAGCTTGCTGCTTGCGACGACCGCTCCCGACTTCCAACCACTCGACCGCCGTCTGATGCCGGCGGAATTTGACAGCAACTCGGTCTTCGTCACGTGGGACCCCGAATGGATGCTAAGTCTAATGAAAGATCCGCCCGGCGGAGAAATTGTCGAGCAAAGTAGAGAGTTTGGTCTCGTGAAGACCAAAACCATCACGCATGGCAAGGACGGCAAGGAGTACGTCGGAAATGGCTATCTTGCTTATGATGACGGTCATGGCGTCAACACCACGATAATAGGCTGCGGCACGCCGTCCGAGGCTGTTCCGAAGTCCTGTCAGCACCGCTTCATCAACAAGGGCCGACACTTCTATTTCCGTCATCGGCCGGAGGACGTGCCCAATTGGCAGAGGATGCAGCAGCGTATCCTTGACTTGATGGCGTCGTTCGAGGTTCACCGCCGCTCGTAGCGAGATCAACCGAGCGGGTTGTCGGGGGATTCCAAGTTGGTGTCGAGGTCAGCTTCGGGTCAAAGACTGAAATTCTTATGCCGAGTGACTCTCTTCTGCACAACCTCGAATAACCGACATGGCATGGCCCTGACGGCCTTTCTCTGCCGGGCCATGGGCTGTCCTCCGAAATGGGGTGGCGCTTTGGCCGGTGTACCCCAGATAACAGGCGACTTGCCGCAGCGCCGCAAGTCGGCAGCCATGGGCCA
>NZ_JAUETB010000030.1:0-1075 GCF_032484495.1 Bradyrhizobium sp. SZCCHNS3052
CCCTCCACGTCCGTAATGGGCTGGAAGGGGACGCTGCTGACTTGATCGAAGATTCAGCTTCGGGTCAGATGTCGCCTTTCGGTCCTGCCGTGCACTACTTCCGGTTGGCCCCCGGAGCGGACATCGCCCGTGCAGGCGACGGACAGGCATGTCGGACGCCACGCCGCGGGATCGGCGATCCATCGGTTGATGTCGGATTCCCGCCAGCCTGCGCCGTTGACGCTGATCCTGAGTTGGGCTGGGAATGTGCCTTCGCCGATCTTGCGGTAGATGGTGGATCGGGACAGGCCGGTACGGGCAAGAACGGTTTTTAGGCGGACGATCCGATCTGGTTCGCGCATGGCTGCGCTGCCTCCTGCTGACTGCTCCTGATCTACACAGAGCAAGCAGTCGCGCGCGCAAGGGCGTTTTTCAAGGCGTCGTACTGTGGCGTGCAGACGGCGGCAAACAGGCTGGGTCAACGTTCGAGGCCTCGGTCTCTTCCAAAGCCTATGCCATGGGCGATGGCCAATTGCTGGCCGAGCCGGCCACCTGATTCGAAGGCGATGCCGAGGTCTTTCCTGCGGCTGGCGAGGACGGACTCCAGTTGTGGATCGCGTTCGAGGCCTTTGGCCATGTCGCCCATCGCCGCGCGCGTCGCCCTATAGCCGGACCTGTCGCCGGCCTGGTACTGGCGCTGGCTGGTGTGATCGAGCTTCTGCCAGCGCTCCACGAAGCGGTCGGCGCGGCGGCTCGGATCAATGCGCAGTTCGGTCTCGAGCTGGAGCGCGCGGACGGCGCGGTTGAGGCGTCCGCCGGCGGCCTCCCGGACCAGCTCGGGGTTCTTCTTGTAGGCGGCCTCAGCGTCGTGGGAGCCATAGGGACGCACCTTTTCGAAGGCCTGGCGGGCGGTCTGTAGCTCTTTGACCTGTTCGGGGCTCGCTCTGCCGCCCGTCTCATGCGCCGCGAAGATCGCATCCACGGCACGAGCATGGCGCACCAGCGCCCGGGTCCGCACGCGACGGGCTTCCGCTTCGGGATCTTGCGCCACGGTCCTTGCCGGCACTTCGGCTTCGCGCCGGTCGGCTGCCGTGCC
>NZ_JAUETB010000031.1:0-1004 GCF_032484495.1 Bradyrhizobium sp. SZCCHNS3052
CTGTCGCGACCTTGCTCCGAATGGCATAGCGTATTGAGCGCTGAATCCGAAGCGAGCTGCGAACTCTTCCTGCGTCATGTCTAGGCGCACCCGGATTGCCTTCACGTTGATCTTGTTCTTCGTCCTTTTGTGGAGCCGAGATGTGGCACGATGGTCGTAGGTCGCAGATATCCGTTCCACCGCCTTCGTCTGGGGGTGCGTCGCGGTTCGACCAGGACTTCGTTTCCACATCCCGCTCGTAGGAAGACGCGCAATCGTTAGCGAGGATCAACAACACGATGCGGAATAGCGAGACCAACGGCCGCACAAATCGCGCGTTCAGTCGAGAGCAGCAGCAGCCGGTAGCCATCCTCCTCGTAAAGGGGGTACTGGCCAACTTCATAACACTCGCGCACATACTTTAACGCCGCGGCCGCTCCTTTGAGGCTTCCCGGCACGACTCCGGCGAGCTGACGCGAGGCCTTCATCTCAGCCCGACCGAGTGCGCCTTCAGCCGCGCAGAGGCCACTTAACTTGGCCTCCAGCTCGGCCCGCCTGCCGCAGGGCGCACCGCGCAGCTCGCGCTCGGCAGCATCCTGCTCGGCGAGCAGGCGCCCCAGTTCCTCAAAGACTCGGCGGTGGCCCTCGATGGCATCGAGGACCGGGTCGGGCGAGGTCGAAACGCCAACACTTTCAGCCCGTGAGGCCGTGATGACCCCGGCCAGGATGGCGCCGCCGCCGGTGACAAACTGCCGGCGCCGAACGGCCGGGCTGGCAGGAAAGATTGAACGACTCGTGGTATAGGCAGAATCAGCCTGAGACATGGCACTCTCCATGTTGAGGGTTAGGCTCGTGCAGGTGTCTTCAGCACCTGTGCGGGCCGCTTGCCTGGCCTGTAGCGGCCAGTGCCGCGAATCGAATCACGGCCGATTCGTTACGTCAATGGATATCCGGTTTTCACTCACGGCCAGGCCGTGTACCCATAAACCCTGCGGCGCGATGCGACTAAAGCAATGTCTGCTTTG
>NZ_JAUETB010000032.1:0-1003 GCF_032484495.1 Bradyrhizobium sp. SZCCHNS3052
TGGGGTGGCGCTTTGGCCGGTGTACCCCAGATAACAGGCGACTTGCCGCAGCGCCGCAAGTCGGCAGCCATGGGCCAATTCCGGAAGTCGAACGCCAACAAATAGCCCCTAGAAACGATGCGTTAATCGTGTCTCTTAGCCTCATGTGTCCACTGGGCGCCTGGCGGTTAAGTTGAAGCTGAGACATGGGCTTGACGCGTCGACTGGGCGCGTCTCTGAGCATCTTGCAGGGAAAGCATGACAGTATCCGTCGAGGCTCTAATCGAAGAAATACGACAGGCCTTCCCAGCACGGCGGCAGGGTCGGTTCCTTCCGCTGGTCAACAGCGCCCAAGGCGACGAGCCATTGCGGGTCATCGCGGCATTTGACGATAAGGATGACTGGACAACACTCGCGCCCGAATGGCTGGATAAGGTACCAAGCGGCCTCGGGTCAGCTTTGAGCTTTCTGACCGATGAAGCGATTTGCTTCTACATACCTGCCTACATTATTGCGGATATGACCACCCAGCTGCGGATGGTCGACCCAATCTTTGCACTCACTCACGGCTTTGCCCCCCGATCACACAACAAGAGAGCCAAGCCACAAAGCGAAAAGCTCGAGGCTGAATGTGCTCGCAATCGCTGGAGCTTGTTAGATCACCGCCAGGCTGTCGCGATCGTTCATTATCTTGAATGGCGAGCACTGCGAGATCGGCCAGATTACGGCTATATCGTGAATAATGCTATTGTCGAGGCACTAGGAACGTATTGGTATGATCGAGTGGCGAAGCCTCAAGGACGTTGACCATCTTACGTTATGGGTCACTTGCTGCCGTCCCGAACGAGCTAGCGTCACGGCCGGTGTACCTCGGATAGTTGCCGACTTGATGCAGCGCCGCAAGTCGGCAGCCTCCAGGGCCATTCAGGGTACGGTCCGGCGACCCGGTCACGTCCGCAATTCGCCCATAGCCGACCTTCCGGGTGGGGTGCATCGACGGCTGCTTCTTCCCCATCAGCGAAGT